>CAVUYB010000001.1:0-12157 GCA_963745595.1 uncultured Actinomycetota bacterium
GACTGGAGGCGACCCGCCGGCGGGAGCCCCCCGGACCGACTGGAGCCACGAGCGCGGGGTCTTCAAAGAGCAGAGTCTTCAAAGAGCAGAGTCTTCAAAGAGCAGAGTCTCCGAAGAGCAGAGTCTCCGAAGAGCGGGGTCGCCAGAGAAGGGTCTCGAGGAAAGGACACGAGTTGGGCAGTCAATGGTTCGAGACGGTGGCGGTCGCGGAGCGGCGGGCCCGTCGACGGCTGCCCCGATCGGTCTACGGGGCGCTCGTCGCCGGCTCCGAGCGGGGGACGACGGCCCAGGACAACGTGGCCGCGTTCGCCGAGCTCGGCTTCGCGCCGCACACGGCCGGGCTGCCGGCGACGCGGGACCTCTCGACGACGGTGATGGGCCAGGAGATCTCGCTGCCGGTCATCATGTCGCCGACGGGCGTGCAGGCAGTCGATCCGGACGGCGAGCTGGCGGTGGCCCGGGCCGCCGCGAACCGCGGCACCGCGATGGGCCTCAGCTCGTTCGCGTCGAAGCCGGTCGAGGACGTCGTTGCCGCCAACCCGAAGACGTTCTTCCAGCTCTACTGGTCCGGCAGCGAGGACCGGATCGAGCAGCGCATGGAGCGGGCCCGCAAGGCCGGCGCGGTGGGGCTGATCGTCACGCTCGACTGGTCGTTCGCCAACGGCCGGGACTGGGGCAGCCCGTACATCCCCGAACGGCTCGACGCGAAGACGATGCTCCGACTGGCCCCCGAGGTGCTCGCCCGGCCGGGCTGGCTCTACCGCTGGGTGCGGAGCGGCCATCTGCCGGACCTGTCGGTGCCGAACCTGGCGGTCGGCGACGAGCCGGCGCCGTCGTTCTTCGGCGCGTACGGCGAGTGGATGGGGACGCCGCCACCGAGCTGGGACACGGTCAAGTGGCTGCGCGAACGGTGGGGCGGCCCGTTCATGGTGAAGGGCGTCATGCGGATCGACGACGCCAAGCGGGCGGTCGACGCCGGGGCGAGCGCGATCTCGGTCTCGAACCACGGCGGCAACAACCTCGACGGCACGCCGGCGTCGATCCGCGCCCTGCCGGCGATCGCCGCTGCGGTCGGCGACGAGATCGAGGTCGTGCTCGACGGCGGCGTGCGCCGCGGCAGCGACGTCGTCAAGGCGCTGGCGCTCGGCGCCCGGGCGGTCATGATCGGCCGGGCGTACCTCTGGGGCCTGGCGGCCAACGGGCAGGCCGGCGTGGAGAACGTCCTCGACGTGCTCCGTGGCGGGATCGACTCGGCCCTCCTCGGCCTCGGTCGCTCGTCGGTCCACGATCTGACGCCGGACGACCTGGTCGTCCCGCCGGACTTCGGCCGGGTGCTCGGCGGCCCGTGACGTGACGGCGACGGCGACGGTGCCAATGACCGGCGACGACCGACGGTTGAGCGGGGATGACCGCCGGTTTGGCGAGGAGGGCCGACGGCTGGGCCGGTTGACGTCGCCGGACGTGGCCGCGCTGGCGAGTGGTCCGGTCGCGCCGGTCCTGGCGGTGCCGGTCGGGTCGACCGAGCAGCACGGCCCGCACCTGCCGCTGTCGACGGACACGGATCTCGCGGTCGCCCTTTGCGAGCGGCTCTCGGCCGCGACACCGGCCGTCGTGGTCGCGCCGCCCCTCTCGTACGGGGCGAGCGGCGAGCACGAGGGTTTCGCCGGCACCGTGTCGATCGGCCAGGACGCGCTCGAGCTCGTCCTCGTCGAGCTCGGCCGTTCGGCGACCGCGAGCTTCGCCGGTGTCGTGCTCGTCAACACGCACGGGGGGAACGCGGCGGCGGCCCGGCGGGCGGCGCAGCGCCTCGCCGGCGAGTCTCGGCGGGTGCTGCTGTGGATGCCGGACTGGGGCGGCGACGCCCACGCCGGCCGGACGGAGACGTCGCTCCAGCTGGCGCTCGCCCGCGCCGCGGTGCGGACGGATCGGGTCGAGGCCGGTGACGTGCGCCCGGTGGCCGAGCTCCTGCCGGCGCTGCGCGAGCACGGTGTCGCCGCGGTCAGCCCGAACGGCGTCCTCGGCGATCCGGCCGGCGCGTCGGCGGCGGAGGGCACCGCGCTGCTCGACCGAGTCGCGGCCGAGCTGGTCGGGCAGGTCACGACGTGGCGGGCGGAGTGGCCGACGGGGTGGCCACGATGAACGCCGAGAGCGCAGTGGGAGCAGGGGGTGCGGCGAGCCTCACTGGCCGCGTCGCGCTCGTCACCGGCGCGGCCCGTGGCATCGGCGCAGCGACGGTGGCCGCGCTCGCCGCCGACGGCTGGCGGGTCGTCGCGGTCGACGCGGCCGACGACCACCCGGCGATCCCGTATCGGATGGCGGAGCGGGCCGAGCTCGACGAGGTCGTCCGGTCGGCCGGTCCGGACGTCGTCGCCGAAGTGGCCGACGTCCGTGACGTCGCCGCGCTGGAGCGGGTGGTCGCGGCAACCGAGGAACGCTGGGGCGGCCTCGATGCGGTCGTCGCCGCGGCCGGGGTCATCGCCGGCGGGGTGCCGGCGTGGGAGCTGCCGGCGGACCAGGAGCAGGCGGTGCTCGACGTCGACCTCGGTGGCGTGTTGAACCTCGCCCGGGCGGCCGTCCCGGCGTTGCTCCGCCGGCCGGCGCCGCGTCATGGTCGTTTCCTGGCGGTCGCGTCGGCCGCGGCCACCCAGGGCCTGCCGCGGCTGGCGGCGTACTGCGCGGCGAAGGCCGGCGTCGCCGGCTTCGTCCGGGCGCTGGCGGCCGACCTGCGTGGCACGGGCGTCACGGCCAACGCGGTCAGTCCGGGATCGACGGACACGCCGATCCTGGTCGAGAGCGCCCGGCTGTACGACCTCGCCGGTCCGCACGAGTTCGCGGCGCAGCCGCCGCTCGAGCGGCTGCTGGAGCCGGCCGAGGTGGCAGCCGTCCTCTGCTTCCTGGCCGGCGACGGCAGCTCCGGCATGACCGGCGCGATCGTCCCGGTCGACGGCGGGCTGGCGCTGTGACGGGGACGGCGCCGCTCCACCGATGACCGAGCCGGCCGGCGTCTCGCCGAGGGTGGCCGCCCCGGCCGAGCTCGGTCGGTCGGCGGACGAGCCGGTGCCGTTCGGCACGGTCGTCTCGATCGACGTGGAGACGAAACAGCTCGCGCCGGACGTGCTCTTCGGCGGGTCGCCGGGCCGGCTGCTGCGGCTAGGTCCGGCCGGGGTGACCGCGCTGGCCGAGTTGCGGGCCGGGCCAGTGGCGTCGCCGGCCGCGGCGGCGCTCGCCCGGCGACTCACGGACGCCGGCGTCGCCCACCCGGTGCCCCGCCAGCCAACCCCGGGCCGGCCAGCTCGGGCCGGCCCGGACGCGCCCGACGTGACGGTCGTCGTGCCGGTCCGCGACCGGGTCGTCGAGCTCGGCGAGTGCCTGGCGTTCCTCGGCCGGTCCCATCCGGTCGTCGTCGTCGACGACGGCTCGGTCGATCCGGCGGCGATCGCCGAGGTGGCCGCCCGCCACGGCGCGTCGTCGGTGCGGCGGGCGATCGGCGGCGGTCCGGCGGCCGCCCGCAACGCCGCGCTGCCCCTCGTCGCCAGCGAGCTCGTCGCGTTCGTCGACAGCGACTGCCTGGCCCCGCCGGACTGGGTGGACCGGCTGGTCGGGCACTTCGCCGATCCGCTCGTCGCCGCGGTCGCGCCGCGCATCGTGGTCCTCGGCGTGTCGACGATCGGCTCACCGCTCGACCTCGGTGACCGGCCGGGCCCGGTGGCACCGGGGACGCGGCTGCCGTACGTGCCGACGGCCGCGCTCGTCGTCCGTCGGGCCGCGCTCGGCGACGGCTTCGACGAGGCGCTCCGCTACGGCGAGGACGTCGACCTCGTCTGGCGGCTCGTCGAGGCCGGCTGGCGGGTGCGCTACGAGCCGTCCGTCGAGGTCGGGCACCGCGAGCCGGTGGCGTTGACCGATCGGCTGCGTCGGCGGTTCGACTACGGGACGTCGGCCGCGCCGTTGGCCCGCCGCCATCCCGGCCGGCTCGTCCACCTCGTCGTCTCACCGGCCCCGGCCGCGACGGTCGCCGCGTTGCTGGCTCGTCGGCCAGCAGTGGCGGCGGCGTCGTTCGCGGTCGGCACCGCCCGCCTGGCCGGTCGCTTCCGGCGGTTCGGCGCGACCTGGCCGGACGTCGTCGGCGCGTCGGCGACCGGCGTCACCCAGACGTGGCTCGGTGCCGGGCGGTTCGCCGGCCAGTTCGCGTGGCCGGTGCTCGCCGGTCTGCTCGTCGCCGCCGGGCGGCCGCACCGCCCGGGTACGGCACGGCCGGCGGCTGGCGGTGCTCTCGCTCGTCCTCGGGCCGGTGCTCGCCGGTTGGCGCCAGGCCCGACGGCGGGCGGGCATCAGGTCGGATCGAGGCTACCGGACCCGCTTCGCTACGGCGCCGAGCTGTTGGTCGACCAGGCGGCGTACGGGGCCGGCGTCTACGCCGGCTGCTGGCGCGAGCGCTCGGTCGAGCCGCTCGTGCCGTCACTGCCCGGTTGCGACGTCAGGGGGCGTCGCAACCGGGATCGATCTGCAGGGCCATGAGGGCGACGTCGTCGACTCGGTCGGCGTGGAGGGCGCGGACGACCCGTTCGCAGAGCGCGGCCGGCGTGCGGTCGCCGACCGTCGCCGTGGCGGCCAGCCGGGCCATGCTCTCGTCGCTGCCGAGGCGGCGTTCGTCGATCACGCCGTCGGTGTAGAGGAGGAGCACCTGCCCGGGACGGAGGCGGCCGCGCCACTCCGAGCGGGCGGGGCCGCCGTCGACGCCGAGCGGCGCGACGGGGGCGAGCGGGAGGAACCGCGCCCCGTCGTCGTCGACGAGGAGCGGCGGGTAGTGGCCGGCCGACGCCATCACCACCTCGCCGGTCGGCGGGTCGAGCTGGCCGAAGAGGCCGGTCGCCAGCCGGTCGAAACCGAGGAGCTCCCAGCTCCACTTGAGCGCGGCGACGAGCTCGACCGGACCGTCGACCTGGCCGGCCAGGGCCCGGGCGGCGCTGCGCAGGTGGCCCATCAGGGCGGCCGCGTCGCGGTCGTGGCCGGCGACGTCGCCGACCATGAACCCGACCCGGCCGCTCGGGAGGGCGATCAGGTCGTAGAAGTCACCGCCGACCTCGAGGCCTTCGGCCGCCGCGAGGTAGCGCGTCTCGACCGTGAGGCCGGGCACCGCCGGGAGCCAGCGGGGAAGAAGGCTCGACTGGAGGATGTGGGACGTCCGGTAGGCGACGTCGTAGCGGCGGGCGTTGTCGACGACCGCGGCCACCTGCTCGGCGAGCTGCTCGGCGAACGCGACGTCGTCGTCGACGAACGAACGGCCGGCGGAGATGAACGTCACCGAGCCGACGACCCGGCCGTCGGCCATCAGCGGCACGGTCATGTACGACCGGAAGCCGAGCGTCTTCGTCAGCTCGTAGTGCTCGTCGTCCCGCGTCGTCGCCGCGGAGGAAGTCGTCCGGCATCCGCGTCGACCACCGCGTGTGGCCGCTCCGGATGACGTCGACGACCGGGTGGCGGCCGCCGGGGTCCGGCGGGTACTGCGTCCGCAGGCGGTCGACGAGGTGCTGGCTGGCCGGGTCTCGGTGCTTCGCCACCATCCGGGAGACATCGCCGTTCTCGTTGATGACGTCGATCAGGCAGATCTCGCCCAACGCCGGCAGCGCGAGCGCGGCCAGGCGGTCGAGCGTCTCGCGCAGGTCGTCGGCCTCGGCCAGGACCTTCGCTGCCCGGGCCAGGAACGAGCTCATCTCGGCCAGCTGCACCTGCTGGGCCAGCAGCCGGGCCCGATCGACGGCCAGCGCCGCCTGGCCGGTGACCGCGGTCAGGAACTCGCGTTCGCCCGGCCCGAACGGGTGGGCGTTCCCGAAGCCGACCGCGGCGACGCCGGCGCCGGCGCCGGCGACGACGATCGGCAGGAGGGCGATGCCGATCGGCCCGGCGCCATCGGTCGAGTCGCCGGTGGTCGAGCCTCGATCGTCGACCGAGCCGGCCGCGTCGGTCGAGCCGGGGACGACCGGGACGGCGTCGCCGAGGGCCTCGACCGCCGTCAGGTGGACGGCCACTCGATCCCGGCAGACCGCGGCCAGCGGGAGCGGGTCGTCGATCGGGATCGAGCCGAGGGCCGGTGGCGGCCCGCCGTCGGTCGCCGCGCTGACCAGGTCGAGCTGGTCGTCGTGGCGGAGCCACACGGCCGCCCAGCGCGGGTCGCCACTGGTCGTGTCGGCGACGAGCAGGTCGACGAGGACGGTGGCCGCGTCGTCGACGGTCGTCACGGTGGCCAGCCGGGCGGTGGCCCGCTGCATGCGGGCGAGCCGGTCGGCGAGCTTCTCGGCTCGCTGGCGGGCGGCGCGCTCGGTCTCGAACAGCCGCACCCGGTCGACCGCGATGGCCAGCCGGTCGGCGACGGACTGGAGCACCTCGGCGTCGGTCTTGTCGAAGTAGTCGAGCTCGTAGCTGCCGGCGTAGAGGACGCCGAGCGGCTGGCCGTCGAGCAGCATCGGGACGGCGACGACCGACCGCAGCCCGCTGTCGCGGAGCACGGGCGAGACGACGCGAATGGTCGAGAGGTCGGCGACGACCAACGGCTGCTGGCTGGCCAGGACGAGGCCGGCCATGCCCTCGCCGGCCCGGATGCCGAGATCGAGCGACAGCTCCTCGCTGAGCCCGGTCGCCGCCCGGGCGACGAGCTCGTCACCCGACTCGTTGGCCAGCAGGAGGGCCACCGTGTCGACGTCGAGGGCGTCCTTCATGGCGACGATCGCCTCGCGGAGGAGGGCGTCGAGCGACTGGGTCGTCAGCGTGTTCTCGGCCGCCAACACCAGGCCCCGCCACCAGCGAGCGAACGGCTCGCCGGCCGCCCCGGCGGCGCGCTCGGCGGCGAGCAGCTCGTCGACGTCGACGATCCTCCGCCGGTCGGTGGGCACGCCTCAGCGTAGACGCCCGTCGGGTTGCGCCGTCGGGGCGCCGGCCGGTCCGGCAACGCTCGTGCCCAGCCTTGCCAGGGCCTGGGAAGACCAGGAGCCAAGTCGCCCTTGCCCTTTGTCTTAGGGCGTCCTAATATATCGTCCATGGGGTTGGGCCTCGCAAAGCGGACGAGCCGAACGGCGACGGGCCCGGCCCCGCTGCGCCGGGTCGAGTGGGTCCGGGTCACCGTCGAGGGCCGATCGGTACGGGCCGAGGCGATCGGCGTCGGCTACCGCCTGCCGACGAGCTGCCGTATCTCGATGGCCATGGCCGCCGACCTGGCTCGCCAGGGTGTCCCGCTCAGCGTCCGGACCGTCGACGGCGACCGTGTGCCCGATGGCGACCAGCGCAGTGAGCGCGGGTGACCAGCCCGATAACAACCAGCGCAGCGGCGACCACGCCGACGACGGCCGTGCGGTCGAGGCCGGTCGGTAGGGGATCGCGATGATCGTCTGCTCCTGTGAAGCCGTGAACGACCGGACGATCCGCACGGTGATCGCCTCCGGAGCGGCTACGGTCGAGGACGTCACCGGCCGGTGCCGGGCGGGTGGCGGCTGTGGAGGTTGCCACCGACTCCTCGAGCGACTGCTGGCGGACTGCCGCCCGGAGCCGCAGTCGCCGGCTGCTTGAGCACCCCGTCGTCAGACCGAGGAGGCTCCATGCAAGGTGACCCGGCGATCGTCGATCTGCTCAACGAGGTGCTGACCGGCGAGCTGACGGCCGTCAACCAGTACTTCGTCGACGCGAAGATGCTCGGCAACTGGGGCTACGAGCGGCTCGGTGAGCGGTTCCGCCACGAGTCGATCGACGAGATGAAGGACGCGGAGCGCCTCGTCGACCGCATCCTCTATCTGGAGGGCGTCCCGAACCTGCAACGCCTGGGCGTCGTGCGGGTCGGCGAGACCGCGGCGGAGAAGCTGACGCTCGCCCTCGAGCTCGAACACGAGGCGATCGCCCGGTTGAACGGCGGGATCGCCCGGTGCGTGGCCGTCGGCGACAACGGCAGCCGGGAGCTGTTGGCGACGATCCTGGAAGGTGAGGAGTCCCACGCCGACTGGCTGGAGACGCAGCTGGAGCTGATCGGCCAGATCGGCGAGGCTCACTACCTGGCCCAGCAGGTCCGCGACTGACGCAGCCGGCCGCGACTGATTGACCCGGCCCCGCCGATATGGTGCGGGCGGTGGCCGGGCCGCCGCGACGGGACGGGATGGTCGGGCAGGCAGCGGGGGGTGCGATGGGGGACGGGATCGGTTCGAGCGGACGCGGCCGGCATCGCCGGTCGTTCGTGTCCGCCGGTGCCTCGGCGGTCGCCGGCACGTTGGCGCTGACGGTCGGTTTCTTGGCCGTCGGGCTTCTGGCCGGCGGCGCCCCCTCGGCGACGGCGGCCACCCGGAAGCCGGTCGTCCTGCGGGTGATGGTGACGAACGACGACGGCGTCGGGGCGCCGGGCATCGACGCCGCGGTCCAGGCCCTGCGGAAGCTGTCCGGGACCAGCGTGACGGTGGTCGCCCCGCTGACGAACCAGAGCGGCACCGGCGGGAAGACGACCGCTGGCCGGCTGGTGGCGACCAAGGCCACCACCGCGTCGGGCTACCCGGCCACCGCGGTGCACGGCTACCCGGCCGACACCGTCGTCTGGGCCGTCAAGGACCACGGCATCAGACAGCGCCCGGACCTCGTCGTGTCCGGCATCAACTTCGGGGAGAACGTCGGGCCGCTCGCCACAGCGTCGGGCACCGTCGGCGCGGCCCGGGAGGCCGTCCGGCTGGGTGTTCCCGCCCTGGCGGCCAGCCAGGGGGTCGACAACGGGTCCGCTCCGGACTTCGCCGAGGGGGCGGCCCAGTTGGTCGCCTGGGTCACGTCCCACCGGGCGACCCTGCTGTCCCACCGCTACCGGAAGCCGCCGGCCGCCTCGCTGAACGTGCCGACGTGCCCGGGGACCGTGCGGGGTCCGGTGTCGGCGCCCCTGGCGTCCACCATCACCGGCATCGACCTCGGCCAGGTCGACTGCACATCCACGGCGACGACCTTCGCCAACGACGCCCAGGCGTTCGTCGACGGGTACGCCGTCCTGTCGCCGCTGTACCCCGCCGGCTCGGTCGGCTCTCGTTAGTTCGGGAGGCTCTCGTTAGTTCCCGCTCAGACGGCTGACCGCCGAGCGGGTCCCGGTGGCCTTGGCCGACGAGCCGCTCTCGTAGCTGGCGGTGCCGGTCGACGACGTGACCGGGGCCAGCCCCTCCTGCTGGGCCATGATCGCCGCCTCCATCACCTGCACTGTCGACGGGTCGATGGCCAGCGGGCCGCCGGCCACGGGTACCTGCCAGACATGGGTCATGTACCCGGTCCGTCCGTAGTGGACGGTCCCCGGCGCGCAGGGCATGAAGCCGACGATCTGGTGCGTCGTCGTCGACGTGCACAGGTTGGTGTGGGCGTGCCACTGGACGAGGCAGCCGTACGGCATCGGGCCTGTGCCCTGGTCGGGCATGAGGTACATGGCCGCGACGAGCACCGGTCCGTTCGGGGTGAACGCGTAGACGAGGGAGTCGACGTGGTTCGGGTCCATGATGTCGGCCCTTTTCATGTACGCCGGGTTCACGTAGTGGACGATCGGGAACGCCGGGTCGGTCACCGGCACGTACCCGGCCGCGGTGGCGACGCCGAGTGTCTTGTACTTCGCCACCGCGGTCGTCGTCGCCTGGACGTACTGGACCGCGCCGAGCGTCTGCGCCGCGGTGGCCGCCGTCGTGCAGTCCGGCGTCTGCATGGCGTGGCCCTTGTCGGTCGCCGTGCCGATGGTGGTCAGCAGTCGGATCTCGGCGGCCGGGAGGGGCGGTCCGGTGTACTTCCAGTTCGGGTCGGTGATGCCGAGCCCGGCCATCCCGGACATGTTCATCGAGTTGGCCGTCTTGGAGTTGGCCGTCTTCCCCGATCCCTTTGACGAGCTCGATCCCGACCCGCTCGACGAGCCGTTGCCGCCCGACATCGACATGCCGGACATGCCGGAGGACGAGCTCGACCCGGTGTTGCTCGACCCGGTGTTCGTCGATCCGGTGCCGGCGGAAGCGGCGCTGGCCGACGCGGCCGGGGTGGAGGCCGGAATGACGGCGACAGCCGTCGGGACGACGGCGAGGGCGACGATCGCCGCGGTGGCGGCCATCGGGTGGAGCGCGAACAGGCGAGCCGCCGGCACCGGCGCGTCGACCGGCTCTGGGACGGTCGGAAGCAGGGCGAGACCGATGAGGGCGATGAGCGGCCCGTTGCTCGGGTCGGTCCCCATCCCGGTCAGCAGCTCGCCGACTCCCTGACCGGTGATCCAGTAGAGAAGGGCGAGGCCGATGCCGAGACCGATGAACACCGAGCCGCGCCGGCTGACCAACGGCCCGAGGCCGATGAGCAGCGAGAGGGCGGCGAAGATGACGGCCATCCAGATGCCGGCGCCGGTGAACGCGTGGCCGAACGACCGGAGGAAGTGGGCGTACCAGTCGGGCTCGCCGCTCGCGGTGTCGGCCATCTGTGTCGTGATGCTGTTGGCGACGCGGTTGGCCGGGAACATCCAGAGCACGGCCTCGAAGACCCAGATGGCCGCCCAGACGGCCAGCGCGCTCGACGAGCCCAGCCGGCTCCGGCCGGCGGCGGACGAGGCGAACCCCACGCCGGGCTCGTCGGGCGCCGTTTCCGACTTGGGCCAGATGAGGACGGCGAGGACGACGTAGAAGCAGACGGCGCCCGGCGCGCCGGTCAGCGGTGACGCGTGCCCGGTGAGCACGCCGCCGAACCCTTCGCCGAACCAATAGATGCCGACGCCCCAGACGATCGACGCGAACAGCGCCGGCTTGGTCGTGCGGCGGAAGAGCAGGCCGACGCCGATCAGCAGTTCGACGAGACCGAAAAGGACGACCCACGTCGCCACTTCGTTGCCGAGGAAGTTGGCCATGTGGGTGATCGACGACGCGACGACCGACGGCTGGCCGGCCGCCATCGGCCGGATGACCATGTCGACGAAGCTCGTGCCGAACATCTTCGGCTGGAACTTGAGCGCGCCGTCCACGATCCAGACGAGCCCCAGGACGATCTGGATCGTCCGCCGGTTGATCCGGAGACGGGCGGCCAATGGCGTCGGAACGGGCGGTTCGACGACGGTCATGATTCCCCCTTGCCCGGCTGCTGCTTCTCGTTCCGGGGTCGGGCCATGCTACCGCCGGCCTTCGCCGAACGGCCCTCGCGGAACGGTCTTCGCCAGACCGGTGAGACACACCGATGGCCGGCGGGCACGCGGGCGCACCGACGGCCAGCAGGCACGCGGGTCAACCAGGGTGGATCAACCGACGTTGGAAATGGGGCCCGGGGAGGCCGAGCCCACTCGGGGCCTCGGCCCGCTCGGGCCCGGGCCTCGTCGGCTCAGAAGTGCCGGCTCAGAAGTACCGGGTGTTGTTGATGATCGCCAGGATCGCGCCGACGATGATCAGCGACGTCATGGCGGTGCGAGCGCTCTGGGAGAGCTTGAACGTCCAGCCCGGCCCCGTCGCGTCGGTCGTCTCCTGCGGCTCGCCGTAGATGCCCCACGGGTACTCGGGGGTCAGCATCCAGAAGAACCCGCCCAGCCGGGCCTGGTAACGGAGCACGGCTCGGGTCACCTCGAAGAGGGGCTTCGGCATCCGCCCGGTGAAGACGATCATGAACCAGCTGCCGATCGAGAAGATGTTGAGCCCGTACCCGAGTATGCCGACGAAGATGGCGATCGGGAGGGCGATGAAGAACCGGAACAGGACGGTCAGCCGGTTGAGGTCGGCCGCGTCGGGGATGGCGAGCTGGACCGGGTAGCCGGGCTCCTCACCGAGACTGAACGGGGGGTACTTGTCGACGAGCAGGTACGAGTAGCAGCGGACGCGGGCGTCCCAGCGGAGCACGCCGGACAGGAAGTTGACGGCGAAGTCCGGCAGGCGCCCGGTGACGAGCGCGGCGAACCAACCGATGATCACCACGACGAGCGCGGCGATGTAGACGAAGAAGAGGACGATCCACTGCGGGATGACCATGATGATCCGGATCAGCGCGGTCAGGCGGTCCCGTTGATCCGGCTCGGCCACCGCGAGGTGGATCGGCAGGGGGACGGGCACTGCGGGACTGGTTGCCACGATCGGGCTCCTCTCGACGTCGACATGCGCCGCGACGAGGCGAGAGCGTACAGCCCGGACCGTTCGGCTGGGCGGATCTACTGGGCGTTCTG
>CAVUYB010000002.1:0-34899 GCA_963745595.1 uncultured Actinomycetota bacterium
TGATGCCAAAGGTGGTGAGGAGCCGCTGGACCCCTTGGAGCAGCCCCGGCGACGTCGACCCCAGGCCGACGTACGAGCCACCAACCCGGTTCAGGACCACGCACCCATCGGCATCGAACAGTCCCCGGAGGAACGAGGCGGCGATGTGCTCCGGCGCCTGTTCGATGGACCACGGCACCGACTTCTCCGGGCCCTTTACCGGACGAACACCGAGCGCCTCGACGAACCGCTTGAAGGCCCGCCGGCTCATGCGCAACTGGGCGGTCCCGTTGGCCTGCTCCGACACCTTGAGCGGCCGGTCGCCGTTGACCCACTCCAGAAGCTCGGCGTGAGCCGGCAGGATCTCGTCCCGGTCCTCGGCGCTCCCGTAGATGGACGCGACCACCGAGTTCGACGTGCTGCCATCGCCGATCAGCCAGCCAAGGTAATGGGCGAATTCCGACGTCCACTCGTCGGGAAAGCGAAGCGGATCGGCGTGGTCACCCTTGGCCCGGTAGTCGTCGGGATCGGAAGAGACCGGGATTCCCGGGTCGGCGTCGATGGCCGGGGCTGGTAGGTCGAGCAGCTTGACCTCGTCGGTGAAGGTCAGGTGCCGAGCCTCCACGTACCCCCGGTTCACCGTGAAAATCCGGTGCCCCGGCGTACAGCGAAGCTCCATGCCGTTGTCGAACCGGAGGCGAACGATGTCGTTGAACCCGGTGATCATGAAGGCCTCGGGCCCGGTGAGTAGGACCTGCTCCTCTGGTACCTCCTGATTGGTGGCGTCGTGGGTGTAGACCCCGAAGGTCTCCCCTCTGTTGGCCCGATCGAACAGCTCGGAGAAGGGAATCAGGCCCTTGTTGGTGTGCACCCGAGCCGATCCCGGGAAGCACGGGTTCGAGCCGTTGATCCGTCCGGTGTTCGGCGCGGTGTGCCACTCGTTGATCGTCGTGTCGAACTGCATCCCCGGGTCGGCGCACTCCCAGGCGGCGTGGGCGATCTGCCGGAAGAGGTCCCGGGCCGGCAGGGTCCGGATCACCTCGTCACCGGTCCGGCCCACCAGCTCCCAGTCGGTCCCGTCGACGACGGCCTGCATGAACTCGTCGGTGACCCGGACCGAGTTGTTGGCGTTCTGGTACTGCGTCGAGTGGCTGTCGGCGCCGTCGAGGTCCATGTCGAACCCGGCGTCGCGGAGGACGCGGGCCTTGCGCTCCTCGATGGCCTTGCACCAGATGAAGTCCTCGACGTCCGGGTGGTCGGCGTCGAGGATCACCATCTTGGCCGCCCGCCGGGTCTTGCCCCCGGACTTGATCGTCCCGGCCGACGCGTCGGCGCCCCGCATGAAGCTGACCGGGCCCGACGCGGTGCCGCCGCCCTTCAGCAGCTCGTGGGACGACCGGATGCGGGACAGGTTCACGCCGGCACCGGAACCGCCCTTGAAGATGACGCCTTCCTCCGTGTACCAGTTCAGGATCGAGTCCATCGAGTCCTCGACGGACAGGATGAAGCACGCCGAGCCCTGCTGCGGGACGCCGGCCACGCCGATGTTGAACCACACCGGGGAGTTGAACGCGGCCTTCTGGTGGACGATGAGGTGCTTCAGCTCGTCCCGGAAGATCTCGGCCTCGGCGTCGTCGGCGAAGTAGCCGTCCTTGATCCCCCACGCGGTCAGCGTGTCGACGACCCGGTCGGCGACCTGCTTGAGCGACCACTCCCGCTCCGGCGTGCCGAGCGTCCCCCGGAAGTACTTCTGGGCGAGGATGTTGGTGGCGTTCAGGCTCCAGTTGTCCGGAACCTCGACCCCCAGCTGCTCGAAGGCGACCGACCCGTCGCGGTAGTTCGTGATCCGCGAGTCGCGACGCTCCCAGCGCACCTCGTCGTAGGGGTGCACGCCTTCGGTCGTGAAGTGCCGCCGGATCCCGATGCCGGACCGCTGGGGGGCGATTGCCATGGTGTGACTCCTCTATATGGTCTGGTGAGCCAGCCGGATGCGCTGCGACGTGCGCCCCCGGCGGGGATATGGGCGGTACGGCCTCGGGACTCACCGTATTCGCTCGAGAACCACAACATGTTGTGGTCGCCTGAACCCGAGGTACGAGATGCTGGGGTTCATTACAGCACTGTAGTTACGCCGTTGTCAACGGTCGCCGGTCGGCAGGAGCCCTGGTGAGAGGACATTCGCGCGGATTCTTGCTCCGGTAGCCTGCGGCTCCGTGGGTTGCACCGTCGCCATCGACGCCGGGACGACGGGAGTCAGGGCGCTCGCGGTCGACGAGTCGGGGACGATCACCGACCTCTCCTACCGGGAGCTCACCCAGCACTTCCCCCGGCCGGGCTGGGTCGAGCACGACCCGACCGAGATCTGGGACGCCGTGCGGGCCACCCTGGCCGACGTCGCCGGGCGGCTCGTCGCAGCCGGCACCGCGGTGGCGGCCATCGGGATCACGAACCAACGGGAGACGGCGGTGGCCTGGGACCGGCGGACCGGCCGGCCGCTGGCGCCGGCCATCGTCTGGCAGGACCGGCGGACGGCCGACCACTGCGACCGCCTCGCCGACGCCGGGCACCTCCCGCTCGTCCGGGACCGCACCGGGCTGGTGCTCGATCCGTACTTCTCGGCGACGAAGTACGCGTGGCTGCTCACCGACGGCGGCGCTGCGGCATCGACGGTGCGGCCGGCGGCGGCGTCGACCTGGCGCTCGGCACGGTCGACTCGTGGGTGTTGTGGAACCTGACCGGTGGGCCGCGCCGCGGGGTGTTCGCCACCGACCCGACGAACGCGTCGCGGACGCTCCTCTACGACATCGGACGGCGCGAGTGGTCGGACGAGCTGTGCGCGCTGTTCGACGTGCCCGCGCCGGGCGCTGGCCGACGTCCGGCCGTCGTGCGGTCGGCTGGGCCCGGTCGATCCGGACGCGGTCGGCGGCCCGTCGACGGACGTGGCCCGGCAGCTCGGCGGCGTGCCGGTCAGCGGCATCGCCGGCGACCAGCAGGCCGCGCTGTTCGGCCAGGCCTGCTTCGACCCGGGCATGGCGAAGGTGACGTACGGCACCGGCAGCTTCGTGCTCGTCAACGCCGGCCCGACGCGACCGCCGACCCCCGACGGCCTGCTCGTGACGGTCGCCTGGGACCTGGGCGAGCACGGTGGTGACCGCGGTCCGGTCGCCTACGCCCTCGAAGGATCGACGTTCGTGTCCGGGGCCGCCGTCCAGTGGCTCCGGGACGGGCTCGGCCTGATCGAGCGGGCCGACGAGCTCGGGCCGCTCGCCGAGTCGGTGGCCGACAGCGGCGGGGTCGTCGTCGTGCCCGCGTTCACCGGCCTCGGCAGCCCGTGGTGGGACCCCCGGGCCAGGGGCATCGTCACCGGCCTGACGCGGGGAGCCGGGCGGCCGCAGGTGGCTCGGGCGACGGTCGAGGCGATGGCCTTCCAGGTGCGGGACATGCTGACCGCGATGACCGAGGCGACCGGCCAGCCGCTTCGCCAGCTCCGCGCCGACGGCGGCGCGGCGGCGATGGACCTCCTGCTCCAGCTCCAGGCCGACCAGCTCCGCGCCCCGGTCGTCCGGCCGCGGGTCGTCGAGTCGACCGCGTTGGGCGCGGCGACGCTGGCCGGTCTGGCCGAAGGGGTCTGGGGGTCGCTCGACGACCTCGCCGCCCAGTGGCAGCCGGACACCGAAAGAGAGCCGGAAATGGACGAGGTGCTGGTCGACCTCGCCTACACGGCGTGGCAGCGGGCGGTCGAGCGATCGAGAGGCTGGGCCGACTGAGTTGCTGGCCCGCTGGGGCCCCTGCCCCACGCCGGCCGGCTGCTCAGCGGTCAGTCGTCGGCGGCGGCCGGCTCGGGGTCGACGCGGCGGACGTCCTCGACCCGCACCCCGTCGACCTCGTGGATCTCGCTGCGGAGGAGGTCGACGAGGTGGTCCCCGGCGAGCTCGATGACGAACTCGTCGATGACGTCGCCGTCGGTCCGCTGGAGGATGTCGATGGCGACGATGTCGCCCCCGACCGCGCCGATTCGACTGGCCACCTGCCCGAGCGCCCCCGGCCGGTCAAGCAGGCTGATACGCACGACGTACCGGTCCACGGCCCCCACGTTAGACGCGTCACGTGAACGGACCGTTTCGTCCAGATGACGAACCGGTCCAACACCCCCGTCCGCCTCCCTGACCTGGCCAGCGTTCCTGACCTGGTCGTCTCCCTGACCTTGGTCAACGGCCCCGACCTGGCCGGCGTCAGGTGGCCGGTTCGCGCCTCGGCACGTACTCGTCCCGGTACGGCCGGCCGGACAGCCGGGAGATCTCGTGCATCAGCTGGTCCGTGAACGCCCGGCAGTCCGCGTGGTCGTGGTCGGCGAGGGGGTGGTCGGGGTCGGCCGCGGTGTCCATCCGGACGGGCTCGCCGAACCGGATGGTGACGGTCCGGAACGGCCGCAGCCGGTTGGACCCGACGGGCTGGACGTCGACGGTCCCGGCCACGCCGACCGGGATGACGGGGACGCCGCACTCGCGCGACAGGCGGGCGACGCCGGTGCGGCCGCGGTGGACGCACGGGCCTTCGGACCGGGTGCCCTCCGGGTAGACGACGAGGAAGTGGCCGCGGTCGAGCACCTCCTCCCGGGCGGTCTCGAGCGCCCGCTCGGACACCGGCCCACCGCCCCGGCGGATGGGGATCTGGCCGGCCGCCCGGAAGAACCAGGCGGTCCGCCAGTCGTCGAAGTACTCGGCCTTGGCCAGGAAGGTGACGCGACGGCGGACGACGAGCGGGATGAAGAACGAGTCGCAGAACGACTGGTGGTTGGCGGCGAGGACCGCGGGGCCGTGTCGGGGAAGGTTCTCCTTCCCCTCGACCTTCACCCGCCAGAGGACGAAGAAGACGGGCGTGAGGATGGCCTTCGTCACCCAGTAGACCATCGACGTACGGTACCCCCGGGGTCCGGGGGCGGCCGACCGGCGATCAGCCGAGCTTGGTCAGGCCGCGGCGGAGGTTGCGGACGGCCTGGTTGGTCCGCTGCTCGTTCTCGATCAGGGCGAAGCGGACGTAGCCGTCGCCGCCGGGACCGAAGCCGAGCCCGGGCGAGGTGGCGACCTCGGCGTCGTTGATGAGCAGCTTGGAGAACTCGAGCGAGCCCATGTCGCGGTACGGCTCGGGGATCGGGCGCCCAGACGAACATCGTGCCGCGGGGCGGGACGATCTCCCAGCCGATGCGGTTGAGGCCGTCGCAGAGGGCGTTGCGGCGGGCCTGGTAGATCTCGCGTGATCTCCTTCGGGTACTCGGGCGCCTCGTTCATGGCGACGATGGCGGCGATCTGGATCGGCTGGAACGTGCCGTAGTCGAGGTAGCTCTTCAGCTTGGTCAGCGCCTGGACGATCTCGGCGTTGCCGACCAGGAAGCCGACGCGCCAGCCGGCCATCGAGAACGACTTCGTCAGCGTGTAGAGCTCGACGGCGACGTCCTTGGCCCCGGGCACCTGGAGGATGGACGGCGGGTCGTAGCCGTCGAAGCCGAGGTCGGCGTAGGCGAAGTCGTGGACGAGGACGACGTCGTGCTCGCGGGCGAACGCGACGAGGCGCTCCATGAACGCGTAGTCGACGCAGGCGGTCGTCGGGTTGTGCGGGAACGAGAGGACGATCACGCGGGGCTTCGGCCAGGTCTGACTCCCACGTCTCCATCAGCGAGTCGAAGAACGCATCACCGGGGCTCGGCGCGCCGGGTGGTTCGGTGCCGTCGCCGGCGTCGCTCGACCGGCCGGCCACACCCTGGCCGCTCGTCAGGGGGATCTGGCGGATGTCGGCCCCGGCGAACAGCGGCGCGTAGATGTGGATCGGGTAGGACGGCGACGGGACGAACGCGGTGTCGCCGGGCCCGACGAGCACCCACATCAGGTGGGAGAGGCCTTCCTTGGCGCCGATCGTCGTCACGACCTCGGTGTCGGGATCGAGCTCGACGCCGAATTTGCGGAAGTACAGATCGGTGACGGCCTGGCGCAGCTTCGGGATGCCCTTCGACGCGGAGTAGCGGTGGTTGCGCGGATTGTGGGCGGCCTCGGCGAGCTTCTCGACCGCGACGTCCGGCGACGGGAGGTCGGGGTTCCCGAACCCGAGGTCGATGACGTCCGCACCGGCTCGGCGTGCCTCCAGCTTCAACTCGTTGATGGTGGCGAACACGTAGGGCGGCAGCCCGTTGATCCGGCGGAACTCCATACAGTAAGGCTACCGCCAGTCCACTCGCCCGCCAGACCCGCGTCCCGAGTTTCTCGGTCGGCGGTGGCGGGAAATCGGCCGGAACGGCCGTGAGCAGTGCGGCTACGCGTCGCGGGCGGCGGCGAGGACGTCGAGCGGGGCCGGCCAGCCGAAGACGGCCCAGGTGGCACCGGCGTCGGCGAGCTGGCGGACCCACGCGACGACGAGATCGCGGTCGATCTCGCCAGTCGAGTTTTCCGGAGGGGTGCCGGCCCAGGTGACTTCGGAGCGGGTGGCCTGGTCGGCAACGGCCGGGAGCGGGGCGCCCCAGAGGTTGACGGCGACGCCTTCGTCTTCGGCCAGGGCGACGGTGGCCCGAGCACTGGCACTCGCGCCACCGCCGGCGCCGATCCACACGGGCAGGTCGAGACGGCGCAGCGCCCGGACACAGCGGCGCAGCTCCTCCCGGCGGTCGGCGGCCGGCGGGAACGGGAGGCCGTACGCCTCGTTCTCGGCCGCGCTCAGCCGGTCGCCGGTACCGAGGGCGGCGACGACGCGGCCCGGTGCCAGCGCGGCGAGGGCGGCGAGCTCGGCGACGAGCACCCGCTCGGGCACCATCCCGACCCGGGCGACGAGCGGGCCGACGGTCAGCCGGGTCGTCCGCGCCGCGACCGCGGCGAGGAGCGGGAACGGCGCCAGCGCGGGTCGGTCCGGGCGGCCCATCGGCCAGAGGTGGTCGTAGCAGAAGACGCCGTCGATCCCGGCGTCGTCGGCCTGCCGGGCGACGTCAAGCGCGTCGGCGGCGGTCGGCCGGAAGCTCGGCAGGACGACGCCGAGCTTGATCGCCGCCCGTCGAGCCGACGTGTCGGCGCCGGTCACCAGAGCCCTCCGGCGCGGGCGGCGAGGGCGGCGCCGATCGCGCCGGCTCGCTCGCCGAAGGCGGCCGGGACGATCGGGACGGCCGGGCGGGCGTCGCCGCCCTCGACGAGATCGGCGAAGGCCCGCCGCGTCGGGGCGAGCAGGAGCTCGCCGGCGCCGACGAGGCCGCCGCCGAGCACGATCCGGTCGGGGTCGAAGAGCGCGGTGAGGTTGGCGAGGCCGAGGGCGACCCACCAGCCGAGGTCGTCCATGACGGCGAGCGCGCCGGCGTCACCGTCGAGGGCGGCCCGGGTGACGTCCTCGCCGCGCACCCGTTCGGGGTCGCCGCCGGCCGAGCCGACGACGTCGGGCAGACGGCCGGCGTAGGCGGCCTCGCGGGCCAGCCGGCCGAGGCCGCCGCCGGACGCGTACCGCTCCCAGCAGCCGCGCTGGCCGCACGGGCAGGGCGGCCCGGTCGGGTCGACGATCATGTGGCCGACCTCGCCGGCGAACCCGGACCGGCCGCGGACGAGCCGGCCGCCGACGACGAGGCCGGCGCCGATCCCGGTCCCGAGGGTGACGACGAGGGCGTGGTCCGCGCCCCGGGCCGCGCCCAGCCGGTGCTCGGCGACGGCCGCGCAGTTGGCGTCGTTCTCGACGACCAGGGCGGTGCCGGGCAACCGATCGGCGAGCAGGCGGCGGATGTCGGCCCCGGCCGCGCCGGGCAGGTTGGGGGAGAACCGGAGGACACCGTCCCGGTCGACGAGGCCGGGGGCGCCGGCGCCGACCGGCCACTTTTCGGCCGGCCACTCGTCGGCCGGCCAACCAACGGCCGCCGATCCGCCGACGGACCGCCGGAGGGCGGCGACGACGTCGGCGACGGCTTCGGCCACGTCGGCACCGACGGGCGGCGGCGAAGCGGCGATCGGGGTCAATAGCGCCGTGCGGGGTGGCCACCCGGGCCTCGGCGACGACCCGGTCGTCCCGGTCGATCGCTACCCCCAGCACCTTCGTCCCGCCGATGTCGATCCCGAGCGCGATGCTCGCGCCGACGCCGGAGGGAGAGCCGGGGGTCACGCCGAGGACTCGACCCTCGCCTTCAGCTCGCGCAGCGCGGTCGCCATGATCCGGCTCTGGGCCCGCATCTTGATGAAGCCGGGGATCGGCACGCGCAACTCGACCTCGAGGTGGTAGAGGATGTCCGTCCCGCCACCGTCGGTGCCGTCGAAGACGTAGCTGCCGTCGAGCTTGGTCGTGATGTCGCCCTGCGTCAGCCGCCAGGCGACGGTCTGCGGCGCGCCGGTGTAGTCGTAGGCGAGCGTGTAGCTGGTGCTGCGGCCGAACGCGGCGGCCCGGAAGGTGACGAGGAGGGGGCGGCCGTCGGCGTCCCGCTCGTGGACGGTGACTTCCTTGATGTCGGCGGCCCACTCCGGATACCGCTCGATGTCGGCGACGACGGCAAAGCACCGCTCGGGCGGTGCCGCCACGCTCATGTGCTCCGTCGCCTGCTCCGACACCTCGACCTCCTCGTGGCCAGACCGGGCCACACCCTACGCGTCGGGGCTGCGAGGACCGGTCCCGGGTCAGCCTTGCACTTCCGCCAAGGCCCCGGCCAGCCTAGGAGCGAGCCGGTCGTAGTCGAAGGATGCCTCCGCCCGGGCTCGGGCGGCGCGGCCCATCCGCCGGCGCAGATCGTCGTCGGCGAGGAGCCGACGGAGCGCGGCGGCGACCGCGGCCGGGTCGTCCGGCCGGGCGACGACGAAGCCGGTGACGCCGTCTTCGACCGCCTCGGCCGCGCCACCGCTGGCCCCGGCCACCTGCGGGACGCCGGCCGCCGCGGCCTCGAGGAAGACGATCCCGAACCCCTCCTGCTCCAACCCCGACCAGCGGGATCGGCAGGCCATGACGAAGACGTCGGCCGCACCGAGCAGCGCCGCCTTGTCGTCCTCGCTGATCCGTCCGAGCAGGCGGACCGGGGCACCGGTCTCGGCCACCTGATCGGCGAGCCGGCCGGCCTCGCGACCGGTGCCGCCGACGGCGACGACGAGGTCCGGGAACGACGGCACCAGCCGCCGGGCCGCCTCGACGAGGACGTCCATGCCCTTGCGCGGGACGAGCCGGCTGACGCTCGCCACCAGCGGCCCGTCGACCGGCAGGCCCAGCCGTTGCCGGGCCTGCCGGCGGGCGTCGTCGTCCAGCGGTACGAACCGGCCACAGTCGACGCCGGGCGGCACGGGCACGACCGGCGGCATCGGCCGGGCCGGCCGCCCGAGCCGCCTCGGCGGCCGGGTACCCGCCGGCCGACACCGCCACCGCCGCGCCGGCCAGGACGCGGGCCAGGGCCTGCCGGGTGCCCGGGACCCGGCCAGGCACGGTGACCTCGGCCCCGTGCAGCACCACCCCGTACGGCAGTCCCAACCGGGGACCGAGGAGACCGAGCGGCAGGGCCGGATCGAGGAGGACGAGCGACGCGCCGACCTCGTCGGCCAGCGACCGGATGCGGGCCCGGGCGGCCGGCGTCGGGAAGAACAGGATCTGCCCCGGCACCCGCTCGATGCGGATGCCCCGGGCCGCCTGTTCGGCGTCGAACGCCGCGGCATCCGGGTGGGAGCTGGCCGTGAGGACGACGAAGCTCTCGGGGTCGAGCCGGCTCCACAGCTCCCACAGGTAGGACTGGATGCCTCCCACCTTGGGCGGGAAGTCGTTGGTGACGAGCAGGTGGCGGCTCACCGGGAGCTCACCGGCCCGGCCCGCGCGGCTCAGCCGGCCCGTTCGGGAGCTCAGCCGGCGCGGTCCTCGAAGCGGAGGCTCGGCAGCAGCCCGGCCCGCTCCAGCATCCGCATGGCCCGGGCCTCGTCGGCGTCGATGACGACCGCGTCATCGGGTTCGCGCTCCAAGAGGAAGCTGACGACGCAGTCGCTGCAGGCGTCGGTCCGCTGCAAGCTGCAGGCGTCGCAGTCGATGGTGAGCGTGGCGGTGGTCATGGTGGTCCCCTCCCCGGTGGGGTCGTCTCGTTCCTTCTGTCGGGGACAGCATGACGGGAGGGTGTATCACTCGGACGCGGGGATCCACGAACAGCGAACGTGCCGGCGCGGGTTGTCGCCGTTGGGATCGACGAGCACGACGGACTGCCACGTACCGAGCAGCGGCCGTCCGCCGGCCACCGGGAGGCTCAGCGACGGGCTGACGAGGACGGGCAGCAGGTGGTCGGCGCCGTGGCCCGGCGAGCCGTGCCGATGCCGGTAACGGTCGTCGCGCGGCAGGAGTCGGTCGAGCAGCTCGTCGAGGTCACGCTCCGACCCCGAGCCGAGCTCCATCAGGGCGAGGCCGGCGGTGGCGTGCGGCGCGAAGACGTGGCAGAGGCCGTCGCCCCGACCGTCGCAGAACGAGGCGACGATCGGCGTCAGGTCGGTGACCCGGCGAGCACCGGTCTCGACGGCGAACAGCTCGGTGTCCATCGTCCGCTCCTGTCTCCTTCAGGTTCTTTCCTTCGGGCAGCGTCTTTCCTTCTGGCCGACCGGTGCTGCGTCCCGGTCAGCCGGCGGCATACGTCTGGCGCGCCATCCGGACGTGCCCGGCGATCTGCGAGACCCCCCACGCCACGCCCTCGGTGACGACCCGGTCGGCGGCTCCGTCGACCAGGACGAAGAACGGCGGCCCCTGGACGCGGTAGGCCGACCAGGCAGCCGTGGCCATGACGACCGCTGGTGACACCTCGGCACCGGTGCTCCCGGCCGGCGCGAGGGCACGGAGCGCGGCAATGTCCTCGTGATCGGGCCCATGGGTGACCGCGACGACGCGCTCGTCGCCGGCCAGGCCGGACGCCGTCGGGTCGGCCAGCGCGTCCCACAGCGGCCGACAGCCGTCGCAGTGGCTGGAGAGGAAGACGAGCAGCGTCCAGCGGCCGGTGCCGAGCACCCGGACGTCGATGGCTCGGCCGGTGAGATCGACGCCGGTGACGTCGGACGCCGGCGTGGCCGGTCGGTCGCGGTACGTCGGGATCGGGACCAGGCCGTCGAGCACTGGTGGCGGCGGCCGGTGAACCGGGCCGCCCACTCCTTCCGGGCGGCGCCCGGCGGCCGTCACGTCACCGGCGATGGTTGCCCGACGTCCTCGCCGGCTGTCTCGGCCAGGGCCTCGACGGCCCGGCCGTGCCCGCACCACCGGCACGACACCTCGTCCACCGACTCGGCCAGCACGGCCTCCTCCTCCACCTCGAGCTCGCCGCCCACGGTGTAGTGGTTGAAGGCCTTCGTCGTGCGGGTCGTCGTCACGTCGAAGCGGGTCAGGTTGCCGCACGCCGTACAGCGGTACCGGATCATGGAAGCCACGGCAACACGGTAGTCGCCGTCGCCGGCCCGACGGCCCGGTTCACAACCGGCTCAGCAGCTCCGCCTTCTTGGCCTCGAACTCGCCGTCGGAGATGATGCCGCGTCGGCGCAGGTCGTCCAGCGCGATGAGCTGATCCGGGACGGAGTACGCACCGCCCGGAACCGCCGGCTGGGCGACCCCGACCGCCGGCGCGCCCGGCAGGGTCGGCGCGGCCGACGGCAGCGGCATCCCGTGCGGCGGCGTGTCGTCCATCGCGAACGGCCGCGGCACGCTGATCGGCTGGGTCGGCACGTCGGTGGCCGGCGACGGACCGCCGAAGCCCGACCAGCCGGCCTCCTGGGCGCGGCGCCGGCTCGACTCGTCCAGCTCCCGGGCGATGACGCGCTGCAGCGTCCGCGGGCGACGGACGTCCTCGATGGCCATCGGGTCGTCGCCGACGAGCTCGACGACCAGCCGTCCGGAACCGATCAGCCGTTCGGCGAACGTCTGCGTGCAGTGCACCTCGGCGATCCGCGGCAGGCGGAGCTGGACGAGGTCCCGGCCGAAGACGCCGCGCCGGTAGATCAGCCGGTTCGTCGTCACCACCAGGCTGATCCCCAACCACCGGACGATCCGGCCGGCCAGCCAGATCACCGGGATCGCCACCATGACCGCCAGCACCCCGGCCACCGCCACCGGCGCCTTCGGGAAGCGGACGACCACCGCGATGGCGACAGCCAGCGCCACCGCCGTGAGCACGGCCGGGCCGAGCAGGAAGACCCAGTGGGGCCGGAGATCGACGACGACCTCCTCGCCGTCGTCCAGGAGTCGGCTCGAGATCGGCACTGCGCACAGCGTACCGGCCGGTCTGCCGGCGACCCGGTCTTCACCAGCGGACTTTGCGGTGGGACGTGTGGGAGGAACCCCGGTGGGAGGACGGCGCCGTAGTCGTGTCCGGGAGCGAGCGGAGGGCCCGGACCAACCATGTACGAGACAGCACGCGGACGACCAGCAATCCGACGATCGGCAACCCGACGATCCGCAACCCGGCGGAGATTCGCGGCGTTCGGCGCGGTCCTCGTCGTCCTCGGGACGGTCACCACCGCGGTCGGCGTCGGCGGGATCATGGCCCCGGTCCTGCCGGCCGCCGCCGACAACGGGTACGGCCCGGGGACCGGCCCGCAGGCCCCGACACAGCACTGGGGCGGCGCCTACGTGCTGACAGGCGTGCCCGGCTACGCCTACTGCATCTTTCCCGGGTCGGCCTCCCCCACCGAGCTGCCGACCACGCCGTGGAGCCCGGTCGCCTATCCCGGCAGCGGCGTCTTCAGCAACGGCCAGATGGCCGCGCTGGCCTACTTCGCCGAGCGCTATCAGGGCACCGGCTGGAACGGCTACCCGGTCGACACAACCGTCGCCGCCATCGCCCAGATCGCCTACACGTCGGCCGGCGGGACAACGCCGCCGGGCAGCCGCGCCCCGGCGGCCCTCGTCGCGGCGATCACCGCCTGGATCACCACCTACGCCGGGCCGTGGACCGTTAGCCTGACAATGACGCCGTCCTCGGGGTCGGCCTTCACAACCAACCGCAACTACTCGGGCACGGTCACCGTGCGGAGCGCCACCGGGGCCGGGGTCGGCGGCCTGCAGCTCACCCCGCCACCGACCGGCGGTCCGGGCGCCAACCAGGTCAGCAACTTCGGGTGGCTGGCCGCGACAACCAACGCGGCCGGACAGCTCAGCTTCGTCTGGAACATCGACGGCGTCCCGCCGGGCGGCTTCTTCTCGGCCCAGGGCATGAACGTCGTCGGCGACGCGCCCGGCACGGCGCCGCCGGCCTACGGCGCACCGAGCGGCACGGGCGGGCAGCTCATGATGGTGTCGGGCGCGAGCGAGGTGCTCGGCACCGGCTTCGGCGGCGTGGCCTCGTCGCCGACCGTGCTGACCGGCACCATCTCGATCGTCAAGGCGGTGAACGACCCGGCCTACTACGGCCCGGGTGGCGCGGTCTTCCAGATCCGGGACGGCTTCGGCAACGTGCTCGACACCCTCGTCACCGACGGCAGCGGCGACGCCGGTCCATCGATCCCACTGACCGCGACGACAACAGGCACCCAGTACGCGGTGGTCGAGGTGACCGCTCCCCCCGGCTACCAGCTCGCGCCACCGATGGTCGTCACCATCCATCCGCACACGACAACGGTGGCCAGCTTCACCGGACCGAACACCGAGCTGGCCGTCCCCGCCGCGCTCGGCGCGGCCAAGATCGACGCCACAACCGGCGATCCGGTGGCCGGCGCGGTCTTCGACTTCAGGTACGACCGCGCCAACAACGGCGTCTACGACCAAGACCTCGGGAGCTGCACGACGTCGGGCGCCGGGACTTGCCAGCCGCCGACGCAGAACACGGCCGACGGCTGGCTGCCCGGCTGGTACCAGGTCACCGAGACGGCCGCGCCGCCGGGCTACTGGCTCGACCCGGCGACGACCGTCCAGACGGTCTTCCTCGCCCCCGGCGCCACGGCGGTGGCCAGCGTCACCTTCGCCGACTCGTTCCTCGGCAGCCTGTCGCTGACCAAGACCGGCAACGACACGGCCTACTGGGGCATCGCCGGCGCCGTCTTCACGGTGACCGGCCCGGCACCGTCGTCGGCGGTGGTCGGGACACTGACGGTCGGGGCGACAGGGTCCACCAACACCCTCACCGGGCTGGTGCCCGGCACCTACCACCTCGTCGAGACGACCGTCCCTCCCGGCTACAGCGCGGTCACACCGTTCACCGTGACTGTGTCGGCCGGCCACGCCACCACGACGACCGCGGCGGCCGACGCCGTCCAACCGGGCACCCTCGTCGTCTCCAAGACCGACGCGGCGACGGCGGCCGCTCTGCCGGGGGCGACCTTCGACGTCCGCTACGACCCGACCGGATCAGGCACGTACAGCGTCGATCTCGGGTCGTGCACGACCGACGCCTCGGGCACCTGCTCCCCGGCGCCGAACGACGGCACCGGGTTCCTGCCCGGCAACTACGAGGTCGTCGAGACGGCGGCGCCGACCGGGCTACTACCTGCCGACACCACCGCCGACCGATCACGTCACGGTCGACCCGGCCGGCACCGCCACCGCGGCGTTCACCGACGCGCTGCTCGTCCCGGCCTCGTTCACCAAGGTGGCCACCGGCTCGGTCAACCCGACACAGCTCGTGCTGTCCGGCGCGGTCATCGACGTCACCGCCGGCACGATCTACGGCGGGACACCGGTGGCCACCTGCACGACCGACGTCCACGGCAACTGCACCACCACGACCGTCCTGATCTCGGGCCAGCCCTACTGCTGGTCGGAGGTAACGGCGCCGCCGGGGCTGGCGGCCGGGGCCACCGGCTGCTTCGTCGCCGACAACGCGCAGGGCGCGCAACCGATCACCGTCACCGACGCCGGCGAGTTCGTGGCCATCGCCGTCAAGAAGGTCGACGCCGCCGACCCGACCGCGACGCTGCCCGGCGCCGTCTTCTCGCTCTATCGGAAGGACGGCGGCACCGGCCCGAACGCGCCGACCCCACCGGCCGGCGCGCCCACCGAACCGGGACAGACCTGGGTCGCCCAGGCCACGACCGGGACAACCGGCGGCATCGCCACGTTCCCCCTGCAGCTCCCCGGCTACGCCTACTGCGTCGTCGAGACCCAAGCGCCGGCCAACTACGGGCTCGACTCGACCGAGCACTGCACGACAGTGCTGGCGGGCACGACGGCGACGCCGGCCCCGGTGACCACGCTGACCGTGACCGACGCCGAAGCGCAGGCCACCGTCGCCGCCCACAAGTTCAACTCGGCCACGCCGACAACCGGCATCCCCGGCGCCGTCTACGACCTCTACGTCGTCGGCCCGGCCCGCCGTCCGGTCCGCCGTCGGCGGCCCCAACCGGCGTGGCCACCGAGCCCGGCGACACCTGGTGGGCCCGAGGGACCACGTCGAGCACCGGCGATCTCTCGTTCACCGTGCCGTCGGGCTACTCGTGGTGCTTCCACGAGGTGACCGCGCCCGCCGACTACTCCCTCGATCCCGCCCTCCACTGCACCGCCCGGATCACGACGGCCACCGCGACCGTCGACCGTCGACGGTGGCCCTCCCGGAGTCGCTGGCCCTGGTCGAGGTCTTCGCCCACAAGTTCGACTCGCTCGATCCCGGGACGGCCGTCCCCGGCGCCACCTACGAGCTGGTCGGCCAGGGCCCCGTACCGCCGGGGTGGTCGGCGCCGGCCGACCCCGACGACGACCCGGTGCCGACGGGCGACTGGTACGTCGGCCTCGCCACCACCGACGGCCAGGGCGACGCCAGCTGGTCGGTGCCGGCCGGGTACTCGTGGTGCATGCACGAGGTGTCGGTGCCGGCCGGGTACCAACCCGATCCGTCGTGGCACTGCACGGCCGTCATCTCGACGACCACCCCGCCGGCCGCCGCCACCATGGCCCTGCCCGAAACGCCGGTCCCCGCACCGGCCCTGCCGTCCCTCCCCTATACCGGCAGCCCGGCGGCGTGGCAGGCCGCGCTCGGCGGCGCCTTCCTTCTCTCCGGCGGCGTCCTCCTGCTGGTCGCCCGCCGGCGGAAGCGTCCGGTCCCCGACGCCACCTCCGTCCAGCGGCCGGGCGGTCGAGACGGGTAGCGGTCCGACGGCGCGACGGCGGCGTCGACCGGGCAGACTGGACCTGGACGGCCGGTCGACGCCGGTCGTCGCCGGACCAGCCGAACCGGAGGAGCGCCGATGGCCGCCGACGTACAACCGAACGAGCTGCGGGACCGGCTCCGGGCCGGCGAGGACGTCTTCGTCCTCGACGTCCGCGAACCCGAGGAGGTCGCCGACTGGGCGTTCCCGGGCGCGGTCAACATCCCCCTCGGCGAGCTCGGCGGCCGGACCGGCGAGCTCCCGACCGACCGGCCGATCGTCGTCGTCTGCCACTCCGGCGTCCGGTCGGCGTCGGCCGCCGACGCGCTGGCTACGGGCGGCTGGCCGGCCGAGAACCTGGCCGGCGGGGCGGTCGCCTGGGTCTCGACCGAGCCGGCCGGCTGACGGCCGATCGGCCGAGGCTCCGATGTCCGATCCCACCCCGACGCCGCCGCCCCAGACCCGACGGCCCAGACCGACCGGCAACCGGGACCAGACCCGACCGGCAGCCTCATCGACCAGGACGCGACCGCGTACTTGCGGACGGTGATGCCGTTCATGGCGCGGCTCGGGGCCGAGACCATCCTCGCCACCCCCCAAGAGGTCCGGCTCCGGCTCCGCTGGGCCGAGGAACGGTGCACGGCCGGCGGCATCCTCCACGGCGGCGCCCTGATGACGCTGGCCGACGGCGCGGCGGCGTGGTGCGCCCGGCTGAACGTGCCCGCCGGTGACAGCACGACGACGATCGAGTCGAAGACGAACTTCCTGCGGGCCGTCCGGAGCGGCTTCGTCGAGGCCGTCGCCCGACCGCTGCACGTCGGCCGGACGACCATCGTCGTCGACACGCTCCTCTACGACGCCCACCACCGGCTCGTCGCCCGGACCAGCCAGACGCAGGCCGTCCTCTCCGAGCCGAAGGCCCGCTGATGCCGAAGATCAGCGCCGGCCTGCTCGTCCACCGGCCCCGGCCGGGCGGGCAGCGGGAGGTCCTGCTCGTCCATCCCGGCGGCCCGTTCTGGGCCAAGAAGGACGACGGCGCCTGGTCGATCCCCAAGGGCGAGGTCGACCCGCCGGCGTAGCGCGTCGGCGGACCTCGTGGCGACGGCCGACCGCGAGTTCGCCGAGGAGCTCGGCCAACCGGCGCCCGCCGGTGACCGCGTCGCCCTCGGCGAGGTCGTCCAGGCCGGCGGCAAGCACGTCGTCGCCTGGGCCGTCGAGGGCGACCTCGATCCCACCGCTCGGCCGGAGCAACCGGTTCGAGATGGAGTGGCCGCCGCGGTCGGGCCGGGTCGAGTCCTTCCCGGAAGTCGACCGGGCCGAGTGGTTCACCGCGACCGACGCCCGCCGCAAGCTCGTGACCGCCCAGGTCGAGCTGGTCGATCGCCTCCTCGCCCTCGTCGACCGACGCGACCGTGGCCGAGCTCGCTCAGGTCCGGCTCGCACTCAGGTCGGCGGGGACGCTCCCAGGTGTCGAGGACGATGAGCGTCTTCGTCCCGGTGACCCGGCCGCTGCGGCGGAGCCGCTCGATGGCGTTGCCGAGGCCGGCGACGTCGGCGGCCCGGAGCCAGACGAGCGCGTCGGGGTCACCGGCGGTCGTGAAGACGGCCTGCACATCCGGCATCGACGTCGCGGCCGCCCGGATCTGCTCGAGGTCGGCCGTCCCGGCGAACCGGACCTCCGTGAACGCCTGGATCGGCCGGCCGGCCTTGGCGTGGTCGAGGACGACCGTGTAGCCGGCGATGACGCCCGTCCGCTCGAGCCGCTCGATCCGCCGCTTGACGGCCGACGGCGACAGCGACGCCCGCGACGCGATGTCGCCCATCGTCCGCCGGGCGTTCTCCGCCAGCAGGCCAATGATCACGTGGTCCAACTCGTCCATCACCGGTGCGTTCACACTATGAAGAGTAGCAAATGGATTTCTGCGCTCTCTATCGGTGCAAGATCGAGCAGTTCTCGAAAAAACGTTGCGTCGTTATCGGTCAAAAGAGAGAATTCTGTCTTGCCGGATCGTCGATCCGGGTTGAATGGCTACATGACCGACGGGCTGGACCGCACCGTTCTCCGGGGCCCGACGGGCGGACGCGGGGCCGGACGGGCGCCGTGCGCAGCCGTCCTGGCCGGGCACGGCGTCACGAACGTCCCGATTTCCCCTCAACGCTGGCCGGGTCGCGCACATCCACGCAGTACGATCCGACTGGGGAGACGATCGACTGGAGGAAGCCGTGCGGAAGATCGGTGGCCGTGTCCACGACGTCCTGGCGCTGGCCCGGTCGTCCGGGAAGCTGCCGATCGACGTCGCCGAGGAGCGGGCGTCGGCACGGCTCGGACGGTCCGTCGGTCTCCCGGCCTGAGGAGCGTGGGGTGCCCACCCCGCCGACCGTCCCGACACCCTGACCCCACCGCCACCCGCCCCACCGTCCGCCTCGACGACAAGTACGCGGCCACGTCCGGCCGCGTCCTGCTGTCCGGGATCGAGGCGCTCGTCCGCCTGACGATCGACCAGCGCCGCCTCGACCGGGCCCGCGGCCTCAACACCGGCGTCTTCGTCAGCGGCTACGAGGGGTCGCCGCTCGGCGGCCTCGACCTCGAGCTGTACCGGGCGTCGTCCTTCCTCGACGACGCCGGCGTCGTCTTCACGCCCGGCGTCAACGAGGAGCTGGCCGCCACCGCGGTGGCCGGCACCCAACTGCTCGGCGAGCTCGACGGCCGGCGCCACGACGGCGTCGCCGGCTTCTGGTTCGGCAAGAACCCCGGCCTCGACCGGGCGGCCGACGCCATCCGGCACGGCAACTTCTCCGGCACGACGCCGCTCGGCGGCGCGGTCGCGGTGATCGGCGACGACCCGTTCTGCAAGTCGTCGACGCTGCCGAGCTCGTCGGAGTGGATGGCCCGCAGCCTGGCCGTCCCGCTGCTCGCCCCCGGCTCGGTGGCCGACGTCCGCACCCTCGGCCTGCACGCGGTCGCCCTCTCCCGTTACGCCGGCGTCTGGACCGCCCTCAAGATCGTCGCCGACATCGCCGACGGCGTGGCGACGGTCGACCTCGACGACCCGGCCGGCTGGGTCCCCGCACCGGACCTCGACCGGCCAGTGCAGCGGCCGCTGCTGCTCGGCGCCGCCGCCGCGCTGGCCGAGGAGCACCTGCTCGACGTCCGGCTCCCCCGCGTCCTCGACTACGCCCGCCGGGCCGGTCTCAACCGGGTGACGTTCGAGCCCGGCCGCGCCCGCCTCGCCATCGTCGCCCCGGGCCTCGCCTACGAGGCCGTCGTCGGCGCGCTGCGGGACCTCGGTCTCGGCCCGGCCGACTGGGACGCCCTCGGCCTGCGCCTCGTCCGGCTCGGCCTGCTGTGGCCGCTCGACGCCGGCCGAGCTGCGGGCCCAGCTCGCCGGCGTCGAGCGCGTGCTCGTCGTCGAGGACAAAGCGGCCTTCGTCGAGGGCCAGGTCAAAGAGGCCCTCTACGGCCAGGCCGACCGACCGGTCGTCCTCGGCAAGGAGCGACGGCCGTCGGCCGGCCGCTCTTCCCGTCGCACGGCGCGGTCACGAGCGAGCTGGTCACCGACGTCCTCGCCACCGTGCTCGGCGACGACCTCCCGGCCGCGGCCCGAGCCCGGCTCGACCGGATGAACCGGCCGGAACGGCTCTCGCTGACCGTCGGCGCCGCTGCCGGCCCGCACGCCGTACTTCTGCTCCGGCTGCCCGCACAACCGGTCGACCCAGGCCGGCGACGACCAGCTCGTCGGGCTCGGCATCGGCTGCCACGTCATGGTCGCCCTCGACGGCGCCGGCCGCGGCCGGCCGGTCGGCATGACCCAGATGGGCGGCGAGGGCGCCCAGTGGATCGGCCTGGCCCCGTTCACCGACGACGCCCACTACTTCCAGAACCTCGGCGACGGCACGTTCTTCCACTCCGGCTCGCTCGCCATCCGGGCCGCCGTCGCCGCCGGCGTCGACATCACGTACAAGCTGCTCTTCAACCAGGCCGTCGCCATGACCGGCGGCCAGCACCCCGAGGGCCTGTTCGACGTGCCGACGCTGACCCGCTGGCTGGCCGTCGAGGGCGTCCGCCAGGTCGTCGTGACGACGCCCGACCCGTCCACCTACGACGGCGTCGAGCTCGACCCGATCGCCGTCGTCCGGCACCGCGACGAGCTGGCCGACGTCCAGGCCGAGCTCGGCCGGGTGCCCGGCGTCACCGTGCTCGTCCACGACGACCGCTGCGCGGCCGAGGAGCGGCGCCTGCGCAAACGGGGCAAGCTGCCGACGCCGCCGGAGACGGTCTGGATCAACGAGCGCGTCTGCGAGGGCTGCGGCGACTGCGGGACGAAGTCGACCTGCCTGTCCGTCGTCCCGGTCGAGACCGACCTCGGCCGCAAGACCGCCATCCACCAGGGCTCGTGCAACAAGGACTTCTCCTGCCTCGACGGCGACTGCCCGTCCTTCGTCGTCGTCACGCCGCGGCGCGAGCGCCGGCGCGCGCCGACGCCGGGACCGGGCCGAGGGCACGGCGAGCCGCGGCCGACGACCGCGCGACCGGCGCCCGACGAGCCGCCCGCCTGCCCGCACCGCCGGTGGACCTCCCGGCACCGACGCTGCGGGCGCCCGACGGGGAGACTCTCATCCGCATGCCCGGGATCGGCGGCACCGGCGTCGTCACCGTCTCGCGGATCCTCCAGATGGCGCGCCCACCTCGACGGCCGCTACGCCGCCGGCGTCGAGCAGACCGGCCTCGCCCAGAAGGGCGGGCCGGTCGTCGCCGACGTCCGCATCGCCGACCGACCGGTCGAGGGCACCGCGCGGGCCGGACGCCGGTCCGTCGACCTGCTGCTCGGCTTCGACCTCCTCGGCGCGGCCAGCCCGCCCAACCTGGCCGTCGCCGACCGCGAGCGGACCGTCGCCGTCGTCAACACCGCGGCCGTCCCGACCGCGGCGATGGTCCACGACATCACCGTCGCCTTCCCGCCGCCGTCGGACGTGACCGGGCGCATCGACGCCGAGACGCAGGCCGCGGCCAACGTCTACGTCAACGCCGAGTGGATCGCCGAGCAGGTCGCCGACGACCACCTCACGACCAACATGGTCCTCGTCGGCGCGGCCTACCAGCACGGCTGCCTGCCCGTCACGGACGCCTCCCTCGAGGCCGCCATCACGCTGAACGGCGTCGCGGTCGACGAGAACGTCGCCGCCTTCCGCTGGGGTCGGGCGGCCGTCGTCGATCCGGTCGCCGTCACCCGGGCCCTATCGGCCACTGGCTCCGCCGGCACCCCCGCCCGCCTGGCCGACGGCGTCACCGCCGACGCCCTCGCCGCGGCCGAGCGCGACGTCGCCGGCGCCGGCCTGCCCGAGGCGCTGCGGCCGATGATCGCCGCCCGGGTCGCCGACCTCGCCGACTACCAGGCACGCCGCCTACGCCGCCGGCTACCTGCGAGAGGTCGCCGACGTCGCCGCGGCCGAGCAGGCTCGGTGCCCCGGCGCCGACCCGGTCGTCACCCGGGCGTTCGCGCGCCGGCCTGCACAAGCTGATGGCCTACAAGGACGAGTACGAGGTCGCCCGCCTCCACCGGCTCGACGCCGAGCGGTCCCGGCTGGCCGGCGAGCTCGGTCCCGGCCGCGCCAAGGTCATGCTCCACCCGCCGGTGCTCGCGCGCCCTCGGCGTGAAGCGCAAGATCAGCCTCGGCCCGGCCACCGGACCGGCGTTCCGGGTCCTGCGGGCCGGCCGCCGGCTGCCGCGGCACGCCGTTCGACCCGTTCGGCCGCACCGCGATGCGCCGCACCGAGCGCCAGCTCGTCGGCGAGTACCGCCAGCTCGTCGCCGACGCCCTCGCCCATCTCCGGCCCGAGACGGCCGACCAGGTCGCCCGGATCGCCGCCCTCCCCGACGTCGTCCGCGGCTACGAGAGCGTCAAGGCCGCCGGCGTCGAGCGGTTCCGGGCCGACGCCACTTCGGCCCTCGGCGCCCTCCGGGCCGAGCCGTCGCCGGCCTACGCGTCGCTGCCGTCGTAGCCGGCGTCGCCGTAGCTGAAGATGCCGCCGTCGGCCGCCACGAACCAGTAGCCGCGCCCGTCCGGCGTCGCGTCATGCCGACGATCGGTTGGTTGAGCGGCTTCCCGCCCATCGAGCCGTAGAACGTCGCATCGCCGTAGCTGAAGATGCCACCGTCGGCCGCGACGAACCAGTAGCCGCGCCCGTCCGGCGTCGACGCCATACCGACGATCGGTTGGTTGAGCGGCTTCCCGCCCATCGAGCCGTAGAACGTCGCATCGCCGTAGCTGAAGATGCCACCGTCGGCCGCCACGAACCAGTAGCCGCGACCGTCCGGCGTCGACGCCATGCCGACGATCGGTTGGTTGAGCGGCTTCCCGCCCATCGAGCCGTAGAACGCGCATCGCCGTAGCTGAAGATGCCGCCGTCGGCCGACGAACCAGTAGCCGTGCCCGTCCGGCGTCGCGGTCATGCCGACGATCGGTTTGACCAGGTGGAGCGAGCCGGCCGAGCCGTAGAACGCGGCATCGCCGAAGCTGAAGATCCCGCCGTCCGCGCCGACCAGCCAGTAGCCGTGGCCGTCGGGCGTCGCCGCCAGGCCGACGATCGGCGCGTTGAGGGCGACGCCGCCGAGCGAGCCGTAGAACGCGGCGTCGCCGTAGCTGAAGACGTCCCCCTGGCGGTCGGCCAACCAGTAGCCACCCCCGTCCGGCGTCGACGCCATGCCGACGACCGACGACGGTCCGGCTGCCGCGGCGCCGCGCGCGGCCGTGCCGTTGCCGGGCGATCCGCCACTGCCCCCGTTCGCCCCACCCGCTACCGCCGACTGTGGCCGCGGTCCCACCGCCCGACGGCACGCCGAGCGCCTGCTCGGCCTGGGCCCACGTGTAGACCTCGTCCGTCGGCGCCGGCCCACAGGTGCTCAAGAAGACGGCCGCCACCGACCCGCCCCGCACCGCAGTGCTGTCCGCCGCCCCCATCACCAGCGATCGGTGTCGACCCGAGGCAGTAGAGCGGGCTGTACTCCGTCAGGATGATGTCCCGGTGGCCCCAGCAGCCCGTCGGGAGCAACGGGCTGCAGTCCTCGTTGGTCGTCGTCGCCGCCGAGCCGCCCCAGCCGTCCTCGTACATCCAGAGGTAGTTGACGAACAGCGTCGAGAGCGACCCGCCGGCCCAGATGCTGCCGCCCTGGATCACCACGCCGCCGCCGGTGAGCGTCAGCGGGTGTGTCGGGTCACGGCTGTTGGCCGCGCCGGCCTGCGCGTACGAGTCGAGCTGCGTGGTCATCGCCGAGATCGGCGGCTCGCCCCGCCCCGTCCGTTCGAGGTTCTCGACGACGAAGACCTGCTCGGGCACGGTGAGCGCGTCGAACGCCGTCACGTTGAGGTTCATCGGCCCGACCCCCTCGTCGGCCCGGGCATCGTTCGTGGCGACGAGGATGTCCGAGCTGGCCGGCGGGATGTTCGCCGGCGGGTTTGTCGGCGGGAGCGTGCCCGTCATCGGTCGGGCCGCCCCTGACGGGGTCCCCGTCGACGGCCCGGCCGTGGCTGGCGCCGGCGGCTCGATGACCTCCGCCGTCGAGACGACACCGGGGACCGTCGTCGAGGCGCCGGCCGACGATGCCCCGCCGGGCGAGCCCAACCCGGCGCCGAGAACGACGACGGTGACGGTCAGCCCTGCGGACAGGACGAACCGCCAGTGACGTGCTGCCGCAACCGCCTTGACAACCATGTCCGGGGCCTTTCGCCGGGATCCCCGCCGCTTTCTGACATTGTGTCAACGGCGGGCGGCACGTGACCTTTCGCTCCGGTTGCCCGACCGGCGTCCAGCTGGAGTCCCGGAGACGCCCGGCAGCTGGTTACCCGCTAGTCACCTATGTCCGGAGGCGGTCTGGGCCCGCGGAGCGGCCCCGACCTACTGGTCGATACCCTCCAGGCCGGCGATGGCCTCGAGGTCGGCCGCCGACGGCTCGGCCAACCCCTCTTCGACGGTGTCCGGGACGACGTCGATCTCCCGGTCGAGCAACCACTCGATCTGGTCGGCCAGGGCCTCGATCTCCGCCGAGGTGTACCACGTCCGGTCCAGCGTCAGACCCAGGTTGTGCTGGACGAGCGCCAAGGCTTCGGGCACCGCGCTCGCGGCGTCGTAGATCTCGAACAGCCGATTCTGCAGCGACTGGGACGACACCATCGGCGCCCCACGAGCCTCGGTCTCGCCGATCAGCGCCCGCAGACGGCCAGCCGGACTGGACTCGGCCGCTCGCGGCCGCCTCGGCCCCGACTGCCTCGACGGTCGCCCCGCCGATCGTCTCCACCGTCACCGTGCTACCGCTCACGTCTTGCATACGACATCCTCTTTCATCTGGCGGCTCGACAGGTGCATCCCCACTGGGTGGAGTCGCCCGCCGTCCACTTGATGCAACGCCGGACCGGCCACGGGTGTTCCCGGGGCTCCAGACCGCTGGAACGGCGGTAACCGATGACCAGGCGCGATTCTCGTGATGCACTTCTCTTTGCAATGGAGTGCGTCTTTCCTATGCTCCCTCGCCGGGAGAACGCCACAAAGGGGGGCACATGACGGGTCGAAGAGGCACCAGGGCACGTTACACGGGGGCAGAGGCGAACGGGGTTCCGCCTGGGGCGCGTCGTTCGCTCGATGGTCGGGATCGCCTGCGTCGCCGGCTCGATGGTCGGCTTCGTCATGACCTCGCCGGCCGGGGCGGCCAGCTCGTGGAGCTGGAAGGTGCAGGCGAGCTACCCGGCCCCGGCCCATCTGGAATCCGTGGCGTGCACCTCGATCTCCGACTGCATCGCCGTTGGCGATGACGGCACGATCGTCGCCACGACCGACGGCGGGAGCACCTGGACCGCCCAGTCGCCCCCGAGCGGCACGGCATCGCTCTCGGCGTCTCGTGCCCCTCGACCGTCGACTGCGTCGCCGTCGGTACAGGCAGCACCATCCTCACGACGTGCGACGGCGGGGCCTCATGGACGAGCCGAACCGCTCCGGTCCCGGCGGCCCTCCTCCTCAGCGTCTCGTGCGCCTCGACGGCGGACTGCGTCGCGGTGGGGGACGGGACGATCCTGCGACATGGCTCGACCCCACCGCGGTCATCACACCACCGCCGATGGCGGGGTCACATGGACCGACCGGACAGTACCGACGATGCCACGAACCTCGACGCGGTCTCGTGCCCCTCGACCACCGACTGCATCGCCGTCGGCGTGTTCTCCATCGTCGCCACCACCGACGGCGGAGCAACGTGGACCACGCAGACGCCGCCGAGCGGCGTCCAGTCGTCGCCGGCGTCTCGTGCGCCTCGGTGTCCGACTGCGTCGCCGTGGGCGGCTTCTCGGCCCACACCCAGGGGTCGTCCTGACCACGACGAACGGCGGGGCCACGTGGACCAGCCAAACCGCACCGTCCGGCGCGAACACCCTCTGGGGCGTATCGTGTCCTCGGCCGCCGACTGCGTAGCGGTGGGGACGCCACAGGGACAACCTCGGCTCTCTTGGCAACGACGACGGACGGGGGAACCACCTGGACCAACCAGGCGTGCCGAGCGGTGGCACGGGATGCGCGGGTCCCTGCTCCGCCACCGCCACCTGCACCGCCGTCGGACCTCCACGACCGGCGGTGCCGTCATCCTGGTCGGCACAGTGCCCACCACACCGGCCCTGCCCCGGCACCCGGGTACTGGGAGGTCGCGTCCGACGGCGGGCTGTTCGCCTTCGGCTCGGCCCAGTTCTACGGTTCGATGGGTGGCAAGCTCTTGAACCAGCCGATCGTCGGGATGACGGCCACGTCGACAGGCAAGGGGTACTGGGAGGTCGCGTGACGGCGGGCTGTTCGCCTTCGGGACAGCGGCGTTCTACGGCTCGATGGGCGGCAAGCCGCTCAACAAACCGATCGTCGGGATGACCGCTACGCCGACAGGCAAGGGGTACTGGGAGGTCGCGTCCGACGGCGGGCTGTTCGCCTTCGGCTCGGCCCAGTTCTACGGTTCGATGGGCGGCAAGCCCTTGAACCAGCCGATCGTCGGGATGACCGCTACGTCGACAGGCAAGGGGTACTGGGAGGTCGCGTCGACGGCGGCCTGTTCGCCTTCGGGACAGCGGCGTTCTACGGCTCGATGGGCGGCAAGCCCCTGAACCAACCGATCGTCGGGATGACCGCTACGCCGACAGGCAAGGGGTACTGGGAGGTCGCGTCCGACGGCGGGCTGTTCGCCTTCGGCTCGGCCCAGTTCTACGGTTCGATGGGCGGGAAGCCCTTGAACCAGCCGATCGTCGGGATGACCGCTACGCCGACAGGCAAGGGGTACTGGGAGGTCGCGTCCGACGGCGGGCTGTTCGCCTTCGGGACAGCGGCGTTCTACGGCTCGATGGGCGGCAAGCCGCTCAACAAACCGATCGTCGGCATGACGGCGGTCGGGTAGTCGCCGCCCGGCCGGGCGCCGGGCGGCGGGGCCGGTCGTGGCCATCAGGGCCAGAGCTCGGCCGGCGCCTTCCCCCGCGGGTAGTGGCCGGGCAGCCGCTCGCCGGCCATCGCCCGCTCGATCCGTTCCTGCATCCCCGACGCCAGTACGCCCTGGCCGATCATCTCGAGGAACACGGTGCCGGCGTTGCCGACGTCGAAGAAGTCCCGCTGCCAGCTCCACATGCCGTCCCCGGCGTAGCGGAACCAGCTGCCGCCGAGGCCGGCCACCTCGTAGTGCGACCCGTCGTCCCGGGTGGCGTCGGCGACCTGCTTCCAGAGGCCGAGCACCTCGCCCTGCCGGTCGTCGATCAGCACCCGCTGGTACGGGTACGACCAGCCCTCCAGGCCGGCCATCTCCGACCCGAGGGCGACGTCGCGGATCTCGTCGCGGCCGACGGCCATGAACTCGTCGTTCGGCCCGACGTTCCAGCCGTACGTCGCGTCCTCCGTGTACAGCTCGGCCATCGGTCGCCAGTCGCGCTCGGCCTCGCACCGCTGGTTGATCGCCAGCCACCGCTCGACCATCGCCTCCAGCTCTTCGCGAGCAAATGCCGGCATCAGCTCCCCCTCTGTCTTACGTCTCGAGCGCAGGCTTACGTCTCGATATGCGCAGGGCGTGGGTCGGGCACTCGCGGACCGCCCGCTCGACGGCCTCTCGCTCGTCGTCGGGCGGCTGCTCGTCGAGCACGGTCAGCTCGCCCTTCTTCGACACCGAGAACACCGCCGGCGCCTCCGACTGGCAGACCGCGTGGCCCTGGCACAGGTCCCGGTCGACGACGACCCGGTACGTCCGCACCGGCGCCGCGTCCGGCTGACCGGCCTCGTCGTCGCCGGCGACCACCCCGCCGGCCGACCGCACCGGCCGTCCCGACCGCCGGGCCACCGTCGCCGATCGACCGCCGGGTCATCGGCCGCCGCGCCCCGCCGGCGGTAGCGGACCACGCATGGCTGCTGGAGCTGGACGACCATCTTCGAGTGGTCGTTGCGGTACGAGTCGGGCGGCTGGGCCAGCTCGAACTCCCACTCCCGGAGCAGGACGGAGAAGATGGCCTTCAGCTGCATCATGGCGAACGGCGCCCCGACACAGCGGTGCCGGCCGGCACCGAACGGGATCCACGTCCACGGGTTCGCCCGGTCCTCGGCTCTCGGGTCGAGGTAGCGGGCCGGGACGAAGTCGTCGGGGTCGGAGAAGTCCTCGGCGATCCGGTTCGAGATCGCCGGGGTGGCGCCGACGAGGTCGCCGGCCCGGATGGCGAAACCGCCGTACGAGAGGTCCTGCTTGGCCACCCGCAGGACGAGGATCAGCGGCGGGTGGAGCCGCAGCGCCTCCTTGATCGCCGACTCGAGCCGCGGGATCTCCCGCAGCGCCTGGTAGCTGACCTCCGAACCGTCCACGTAGAGGTCGTCCAGCTCGCTCACGACCGCGGCCAGCTCGTCGGGGTGGCGGAGCAGCTCGATGAGCGTCCACGCCGCGGTGCCCGACGTCGTGTGGTGGCCGGCGAACATCATCGAGATGAACATGCCGGTGACCTCGTCGGCCGAAAAGCGCGGCGAGCCGTCGTCGTTGCGGACGGACATCAGGACGTCGAGCAGGTCCCGGTCGGTCGCCATCGGACCCCGGTCGTCGCCGCCGCGGCGCGGCGATCCATGATGCCCTGGACGAGCGCGACGAGCTCGACGCGGGCCTCGTCGCGGCGGCGGAAGCTCTCGATCGGCGCGTACGGGTCGACGTAGGCGAGGGCGTCGGTGCCGCGTTCGAGGTCGTGGTAGAGGGCGGCGAACCGCCCGTCGAGCTCGTCGCGGAACTTCCGACCGACCAGGCAGGCCGACGACGTGTAGATCGTCAGCTCGGCGAACCAGTCGAGCAGGTCGATCTCGCCGCGCTCGCCCCAGCCGGCGACCATCCGGTCGATCTCGCCGGCGATCGTCGCCGCGTGGCCGCGCATGAACTTGTCGCGCAGCGACTGGTTGTGGAGCATCTCGCGGCGCCGCTCCGGCGGGGCGTCGAAGACGACGCCGGGCCCGAAGATCGGCGTCATGAACGGGTACGCCTCGCCCTGGTCGAGTGTCTCCTCGGGGGCCCGGAAGTAGAACTCGTTGGCGTCGGCGCCGCTGAGCAGGACGACGTCGCGCTGGCCGAGGCGGAACCGGCCGACGTCGCCGCACTCGTCGCGGACCCGGCGCATCAGCGCGATCGGGTCCTGGCGCAGCTCGTCGAGGTGACCGCCGTCGCCGTCGCCCCCGGACACCATCGGCGGCTCGACTCGAGCCGCCGATCGGCCGGTCTCCGTCGTCGTCATCGTTCGCTCCCCCTACGACTTTCTCTCGGCCGGTGCTCTCGGGTCGACCGGCGCTTCGGGGTGCACCTCGACGACCGTCAGGTGCGTCCCCCGGGGCGCGGTCACCGTCGAGACGATCGCCGCGGCGACCGCGCTCGGCCGCAGGAAGTTCGAGTGCCGGGCCAGCCCCCACCGCACCCACTCGTCGAGCACCTCGCCGGTTACGCCGGGGTCCCAGTCCATGCCCATGCCGGTCAGCGTCGGACCGGGCCGGACGATCGACGCCCGCACGCCGCTGCCCTCCAGCTCCATCTGCAGCGCGTGGATGTAGCCCTCGAGCCCCCACTTCGACGAGACGTACGCGAACATCGACGGCCGCGGGTGGGCGACGACGTCGGACGTCACGAACAGCAGGTCGCCGCGGCCGCGCTCGACCATGCCCGGCCCGAACCGGGCGACCAGTCGGTGCGGGCCGAACAGGTTGACCCGGACGACGTCCTCGAGCGCCTCTTCGCTGCTCGTCCCGCCGTCGCCAGCCGCCCCATCCGAGCCGGCCGCGCCGTCGCCCGACGTGAGGCAGCGCCCGCCCCGGCCGGATCGCCGCGGCGTTCGAGACGACGACCTCGATCGGCCCGAACGGCTCGACCGCGGCCTTGGCGAACGCGTCGATCGACGCCGCGTCGGCCAGGTCCAGGGGGAAGGCCACCGCCCGGCCACCGCGCTGGCGGATCTCGGCCGCGACGTCCTCGCAGACGTCGAGTCGCCGCGCCCCGAGGACGACCGGCAGGCCGGCGTCGGCCAGCGCCCGGGCGGCCTCGGTGCCGATGCCCGACGACGCGCCGGTGACGACGGCCGGCCGCTCGTCCGGGTGCGGCTCGAAGCGGCTCATTCGGCCACCGGCCGATCCGGGCGGCCGCTCATCGCGGCTGCACCGTCGTCGGCAGCGCGGCGAGACCGCGCACGTTGATCGAGTGGACGCGGCGGATGCCGTCGGGGTCGACGTCGTAGCTCGCCGTCCGGGCCACCAGCTCGGTCAACGCCACCCGAGCCTCCAGCCGGGCCAGCGACGCGCCCATGCAGAAGTGGCGGCCGCCGCCGAAGCTGATGTGCGCCTTCCCGTCGGTGCCGGCCCGGTCGAGGTCGTAGCGGTCCGGATCGGCGAAGACCGCCTCGTCGCGGTTGGCCGACCCGATCAGCAGCAGCACCTTCTCGCCCTCGGCGATCGTCGTGTCGCCGCCGGCACCGTCGCCGCCGGCAATGTCGACGTCCTGACGGGTGACCCGGACGAGCATCTGCGTCGAGTTGTCGTAGCGGAGCGTCTCTTCGATCCAGTCCGGCACCCGACCAGGGTCGGCGAACGGCTTCGCCAGCTCGTCGGGGTGCCGCCACCCCCAGTACCAGGCGTTGCCGAGGAGCTTCGTCGTCGTCTCGTTGCCGGCGACGACCATCAGGAAGAGGATGGCGATCGCCTCGTCGTCGGTGACTCGGTCGCCGTCGAGGTCGGCGGCGAGCAGCGCGGACGTCAGGTCGTCGGTCGGCCGGCGCCGGCGCTCGGCGATCATGTCGGCGTAGTAGGCGGCGAGGAGGAACGCGGCCTCGGCGCCCTCCGGTGGGACGTCGGTGACGCCCTCGTCGCGGTGGACGACGACGTCGGCCAGCCGACGGAGCTCCGCCCGGTCGGCCGCGGGCACGCCGACGAGCTCGGAGATGACGTCCATCGGCACCTTGCCGGCGAAGTCGGCGATGAAGTCGAACGAGCCGCGCTCGAATGCCGATTCGAGGTGGGCGATCGTCAGCTCGCGGATCCGCGGCTCGAGCGCGGCGACGCGGCGCGGCGTGAAGCTCTTGCCGACGAGCGACCGCAGCCGGGTGTGGTCCGGCGGGTCCATCGCCAGGAACGACATCGCCCGGTGGGCGTCCGGACCGAACGCGGCCGGGTCGAGCGACACGCCGTATTTGTTCGAGAAGTGGTCGACGTCGCGGAACGCGGCGAGGACGTCGCGGTGGCGGGACAGCGCCCAGAAGTCGAGGTCGTCGTTCCGGTAGACCGGCGCCTCCGCCCGCAGCCGGGCGTACGTCGGGTACGGGTCCTCGTGGATCGCGTAGTCGTACGGGCTGTACGTCAGTGGCGGCCGCACCGGCGCCTCGGTCGTGGTCACTCATCCCCCGTACCCCCCCGTCATCAGCTCAGCCGCTTCGCGGAGCCGCTCGGGCAGCTCGCCGAAGTCGACGTGGCCGAGCCCGGCTTCGAGCATCGCGCCGACGTACATCGTCTCGAGCACCCGGAGCATCGCCGGGTCGGCGTCGGGCCCGAGCGCGGCCTGCAGCCGGCGGTGGATCTCCGCGCCGATCCGCTCGCGGATCCGCTTGACGTCCGGCGAGCCGGCGAGCAGCGCGGTCGTGCACGCGGCGACGACGGCCGGGCTGTCGACCGTGCCGAGCCCGAGGTGCCGGACGACGTCGGCCACCCGCTCGGCGGCCGGTCGGTTGAGGTCGACGAGCGGCGGCGGCAGGCTACGCGTCCGCCGCCACAGCACCTCGGCGAGGACGTGGTCCTTCGAGCTGAAGTACGTGTACGCGGTGGCCGGCGACACGCCGGCCCGCTTGGCGATCGACCGGACGGTGATCCCGTCGTACGCGTGCTCCTCGACCTCGTCGGCCGCGGCCGCGACGAGCCGGTCGACGACCGCGGTCTGCCGCGACGTGAGGTGGCGCCGTGGCGCCTCCGCCGGCTCGGCCGACGGACGGCCGGTCGACGTCGCCCGCCCGAACGGCGTCATCGCCGCACCTCGACCCGCACCGGGGTGGCCGGCCCGGCGTAGTCGGCGCGGGGTGGCCGGCGTCGGGGTGGTCGGCGTCGGGGCGGATCGCCGACCGGTGCACCCGCGCCGGCGTCCGGCACATGCGGCGTGCCGTCCTTCATCGGCGGGAACTCGAACGTCGCCGCGGTCGTCAGCCGGGTGATCTTCGTGATCTCGGCTTCCGGCAACGTCTCGGTGTCGTCGTCGATGACGACCTCCCAGCGACAGTGCGGCACCCGGTCGCCCGGCGACCGCGGCGGCCGGTGGACGTGACGGATGCGGGCCTTCGGGTTGACGGCCTGCGCGGTGACGTCGAACGTGCCGTCCTCGATGTGGTGGCACATGCTCGTCACCATCCGCTCGCCGTACGGCTCCGCGTCCATCAGCGCGCCGCACCACGCCAGCTCGAAGAAGCCGTGCCGGTCGTCGACGACCTCGTAGTGGACGTCGAGGTAGTGGTGCGGGAAGCCGGGGTCGAGCTGGAGGACCTTGAAGATCGCCTCGACCCCGTCGCCCTCGACGGCCATGATCCGCCGGAGCCGCTCGCCGTAGACCGGGCTCGCGCCCTTCCACTCCTCGATCGCCAACGCCTCCATGTCCGCCAGGCCGTGCCGCAGGCCGATCGCCGCGCACATCGACCGGTCGAGGATGTGGACGATCAGCGCGTACTCCCGGACGAGCCGGACGAGCGCGTCCTTCGAGAGATCCTCGTAGTCGAACGCCGCGTCGAACGGGCCGCGGTAGTCCGGCCGTCCACCATCGATCCCGCTCGCCCCACGGAGATCCCCGTCGGCGGCAGTCCCGTCGGTGCCGGGTGCGCTCGTCCCAGTGCTCTTGGGCACATTGCTGCTCTTGGGCACGTTGCTCTCGGTCACTAGTCCAAACTATAGTCTGGACAGTTGTCCATTTCTAGGGAGGGCGGTAGGTATATGGGGGGCAGCACAGCCAACGACACCGACGGGACGCCGACGATCGAAGTGGCGTCCGTCCCGCCGGTCGGTGTCGTCGGCCTCGGCGAGATCGGTCGCGGCCTGGCCGGGACGCTGCTCCGCGCCGGCGCGAGCGTGACCGTCTGCGACGTACGGCCGGACGCCACCGCACCGTTCGCCGACCGGGCCCGCGTCGCGACGTCACCGGCCGATCTCGCCGCCGACGTCCGCGTCGCGGTCGTCGCGGTCGTCGACGACGACCAGGTCCGCACCGTCGTCGACGGCCCCGACGGGCTGCTCGCCGGCTTCGCCCGAGCCGCCGACGACCGCGAGGGCTGACGGGGAGGGTGCGGCGATCGTCGTCGTCTCGACCGTCACTACCGGGACCGTGCGGGACCTCGCTGGCCGGGCCGCCGACGCCGGCGTGGCGCTCGTCGACTGCGGCGTCAGCGGCGGCCCCTCGGCCGCGGCCGAGGGCCAGCTCGTCTGCATGGTCGGCGGCGACGCCGCCGCGGTCGAACGGGTGCAGCCGGTCCTCGACGCGGTCGGCACCGACGTCCTCCACATGGGGCCGCTCGGTGCCGGCCTTTCGGCCAAGCTGGCCCGCAACCTCGTCCAGTACGGCTCGTGGCTCGCGGCCTACGAGGGCCAGGTGCTCGCCGAGGCCGCCGGCATCGACCTCGCGCTGCTCGCCCGGGCCATTCGGGCCAGCGACCAACGGATCGGCGGCGCGGCAACGCTCATGTTCCGGCCGACCGTCGCGCCGCTCCGGGCGGACGTGCCGACCGATGCCGGGCTGATCGAGCCGATGGGCGCGGCCGCCCGGCTCGCCCACAAGGATCTGCGAGCCGCCCGCGAGCTCGCCGATTCGCTCGGTGTCGCCGTCCCCGTCGCCCGCCTCACCGACGACTACTGCGACGCCATCTTCGGCGTCGGCCAGACGCCGAGCGACCGCACCGCCGGCGTCGGCCAGACGCCGAGCGGCGCGATGCCGGGGTCGCCGTCATGACCACGCTTACCGGCGAGGAGCGACTGCTGATCGACGGCGAGCTGCGGGCGGCCAGTGGCCGGGCGGTCTTCGAGACGATCAACCCGGCCACCGAGGACGTCCTCGGCGTCGCGGCCGACGGGACGGCCGACGATCTCGACGCGGCGATCGCCGCGGCCCGGCGGGCGTTCGACGAGACGGCGTGGTCGACCGACGTCGAGCTGCGGGTCCGGTGCCTCCGCCAGCTGCAGGCCGCGTTCGTCGCCCACGCGGAGGAGATCCGGGCACTGACGGTCGCCGAGACCGGCTCCCCCGTCTCGCTCACGTACTCCGCCCAGCTCGACGACCCGGTCGCCTCCCTCGGTTGGATGGCCGACCTCGCGGAGGGCTACGCCTGGGAGACCGACCTCGGCGACGCCGCACCGCTCGGCATCCCGTCCCACCGGTGGGTGCGCCGCGAGGCGACCGGCGTCGTCGGGGCGATCACGCCGTGGAACGTCCCCCACCAGATCAACCTGGCCAAGCTCGGGCCGGCCCTCGCCGCCGGCAACACGATCGTCCTGAAGCCGGCCCCCGACACGCCGTGGTGTGCGACCGTCCTCGGTCGGTTGATCGCCGAGGAGACGGACATCCCGGCCGGCGTCGTCAACGTCGTCTCGTCGTCCGACCACCGCATCGGCGCCGCGCTGGCCACCGACCCCCGGGTCGACCAGGTCAGCTTCACCGGCTCGACCGCCACCGGCCGCCAGGTGATGGCCGCCGCGTCGGCGACCGTCAAGCGGGTCTTCCTCGAGCTCGGCGGCAAGTCGGCCTTCGTCGTCCTCGACGACGCCGACCTCAAGGGCGCGTGCGCGACCGCCGCGTTCACCGTCTGCACCCACGCCGGTCAGGGCTGCGCCATCACGACCCGGCTGCTCGTCCCCCGGCGCCTGCTCGACGACGCCACCGAGGCCACCGCCAAGGTGCTCGCCAAGCTGCCGGCCGCCGACCCGGCCGACCCGGGCACGATCTGCGGGCCGCTGATCAGCGACCGCCAGCGCGAGCGGGTCGAGGGGTACCTGCGGCTGGCCGCGGCGGAGGGCGGCCGGACCGTCGTCGGCGGTGGCCGGCCCGACGGCCTGGCTCGCGGCTTCTTCGTCGAGCCGACGCTGATCGCCGGGCTCTCGAACGACGCCCGGGTGGCCCAGGAGGAGATCTTCGGTCCCGTCCTCGTCGTCATCCCCCACGACGGCGACGACGACGCGGTCGCCCTCGCCAACGCGTCCGCCTACGGGCTGTCCGGGTCGGTATGGTCCGGCGATCGCGACCGCGCGGTCGGCGTCGCCAACCGCATCCGGACCGGCACGATCGGCGTCAACGGCGGCATCTGGTACAGCCCCGACGTCCCGTTCGGCGGCTACAAGCAGTCCGGTATCGGAAGGGAGATGGGTGTGCCCGGTTTCGAGGAGTACCTG
>CAVUYB010000003.1:0-90064 GCA_963745595.1 uncultured Actinomycetota bacterium
GATTTGTAACTCCGTGACGGGTCTGGTGCCCCATCTCTTGAATCCCACAACCCCAAACCGGCAACGCCACCAGGCTTTAACACCGGCTCGGTTTAGGCTGATCCCTTTTCGCTCGCCGCTACTCAGGGAGTCGCTGTTGCTTTCCTCTCCTCGGGGTACTCAGATGTTTCAATTCCCCCGGTTCCCTCTCCCGACCCTATACATTCAGGTCGGAGTAACACCCCATGACGGGTGCTGGGTTGCCCCATTCGGACATCCACGGATCGAAGCTTGGTAGACAGCTCCCCGTGGCTTATCGCAGTCGCCCACGTCCTTCTTCGGCTTCAGGCGCCAAGGCATCCACCGTTGGCTCTTTATAGCTTGGAGAACAAAGATGCTCGTGCTCGCTCTGGAATTCTCAAGGGGCCCGACGGCACGCGCTCTCCCCACCTCGACTACCGGTGTTCGGGCACGCACGGGGCGAGCGGCCCGGCCGAGCGACCAGAGGTCGGGCCGGGCATCGCCGAGAGACGACCAGATGGTCGCTCCCTCAAAACGGAAGAGCGAGGTCCGACGCCACTAGCAGGGGCCGATCCCGTGTCGGACGGGCTCCCTGGACCCCGAAGGGCCACGCGTCCCCGAAGGAACGTAGGAGGCGGTCCGGCATCTGCCGGCATACCAGTGAGGCCGAATAACCAGTGTTCAACTGGGTAGTGGTCGGCTCGGAAATGAACCGACATCACTCCTTAGAAAGGAGGTGATCCAGCCGCACCTTCCGGTACGGCTACCTTGTTACGACTTCACCCCAATCACCGATCCCACCTTCGACGGCTCCCTCCCAAGGGTTGGGCCACCGGCTTCGGGTGTTACCGACTTTCGTGGTGTGACGGGCGGTGTGTACAAGGCCCGGGAACGTATTCACCCCGGCGTTGCTGATCCGGGATTACTAGCGACTCCGACTTCACGCAGTCGAGTTGCAGACTGCGATCCGAACTGAGACTGGCTTTTGGGATTGGCTCCCCCTCGCGGGATAGCAGCCCGTTGTACCAGCCATTGTAGCATGTGTGCAGCCCTGGACGTAAGGGGCATGATGACTTGACGTCGTCCCCACCTTCCTCCGAGTTGACCCCGGCAGTCTCCTACGAGTCCCCGGCATTACCCGCTGGCAACATAGGACAAGGGTTGCGCTCGTTGCGGGACTTAACCCAACATCTCACGACACGAGCTGACGACAGCCATGCACCACCTGTGTAGGGCCCCGAAGGACACCGTATCTCTACGGCTTTTCCCTACATGTCAAACCCAGGTAAGGTTCTTCGCGTTGCCTCGAATTAAGCCACATGCTCCGCCGCTTGTGCGGGCCCCCGTCAATTCCTTTGAGTTTTAGCCTTGCGGCCGTACTCCCCAGGCGGGGCACTTAATGCGTTAGCTGCGGCACGGAACCCGTTGAATAGGCCCCACACCTAGTGCCCAACGTTTACGGCGTGGACTACCAGGGTATCTAATCCTGTTCGCTCCCCACGCTTTCGCTCATCAGCGTCAGTACCGGCCCAGACCACCGCCTTCGCTGCTGGTGTTCCTCCTGATATCTGCGCATTTCACCGCTACACCAGGAATTCCGTGGTCCCCTACCGGACTCTAGTCACGACAGTATCGAGTGGCGGCCCCAGGTTGAGCCTGGGGGTTTCACACCCGACTTATCGAACCGCCTACGAGCCCTTTACGCCCAATGAATCCGGACAACGCTTGCACCCTACGTATCACCGCGGCTGCTGGCACGTAGTTGGCCGGTGCTTCTTCTGCAGGTACCGTCATAATCGTCCCTGCTGAAAGGGGTTTACAACTCAGAAAGCATTCGTCCCCCACGCGGCGTTGCTGCGTCAGGCTTTCGCCCATTGCGCAAGATTCCCTACTGCTGCCTCCCGTAGGAGTCTGGGCCGTGTCTCAGTCCCAGTGTGGCTGATCGTCCTCTCAGACCAGCTACCCGTCGAAGCCTTGGTGAGCCGTTACCTCACCAACAAGCTGATAGGCCGCGAGCCCCTCCCGAAGCGGAATCCATTTCCTCGTCAGATCATGCGATCCGACGGGGATATCCGGTATTAGCACCGGTTTCCCGGTGTTATCCCAGTCTTCGGGATAGGTTGCTCACGTGCTACTCACCCGTTCGCCACTAGGTCTTCTTCGGTGTTGCCACCGAATGGACCTCGTTCGACTTGCATGTATTAGGCACGCCGCCAGCGTTCGTCCTGAGCCAGGATCAAACTCTCCATCGAGACTCTCGCTCTGGCCCCGAAGGACCTCGGCCAAGAATCAGAGAGCCGATGAAATGGACTCTTCATCCCATCGACGACAGATGCCGACGTTCCCCGAAGGGTTGCCGACGCCTGCCATTGCTTAATTTCGTGACGTACGACTCAAGGGCACCGAAGTGTCCATGAGCCGCCCGCACTGGCTTTTGGCTCTCGCTCTTCCGTTTTCAAGGAGCGACCGGGCACTCACCACCTAGGGCGGCGTCGATGCCGGGTTGCACGAAACAGGGTATCGGATGGCTTTCGCCGTCGGTCTGCCTTGCTCGCCCTGCCGCTCGACCTCACTTGGAGGCCAGTTCGGCGGGAGACGTCATGGTAGCAGGCCTCCGGACGACCGTCAACGTCATGACGGTTTTCCGGCCGCGCCGTCCCAGGCGATGGCCCTGGCTGCCTGATCCCCAGGTCAGCGGGGTGCTCGAACGGCGACCCCGCCTGGTGACGAGGGTACCGCCCGGGCCTTCGAAACGTGCGGATTTCCGGGGACCCACCACCGCCACGGTCGATCGGTGGCGGTGGTGATGCCGATCCGGGGCCCGCTCGCCGGACGGGGCGGCGGCGGGGTCCCGTCGGCGAGCAGCCGGACGGCCTCGGCCGCGGCCGGCCCGGTGGCGAGCAGGTCGGTGCCGTAGTCGGCACCGGTGATGCCGAGGGCTTGGCAGAGCTTGGCCGGCCCGTTGCCGAGATCGACGTCCCGCCGGGCGGCCGGGCGGGCGGCGCGCATGGCGTCGATGCCGGCGACGGGGGCGATGGCCCGCAGGAGCACGGCCTGCGCGGTCCCGTCCGGCCCGCAGACGACGTTCCCGCACCAGTGCATGCCGTACGTGAAGTACATGTACAGGTAGCCGGCCGGGCCGAACATGACCGCGTTGCGGGCGGTCGGCCCGCGGAAGGCGTGCGACGCTGGGTCGTCGGCGCCGCGGTACGCCTCGACCTCGACGATCCGGCCGACGCGTTCGCCGTGGACGAGCAGCTTGTTGAGGAGGAACGGGGCGACGGTCAGGACGTCGGCCGACAGGTCGGCCCGCCGGACCGCCCGGGTCACGCGCCGTCGGCGAGGCCGAGCCGCGACCGGTCGACGTCGAGCCGCCGGGTGAAGCGGCGGAGCTGCTCGGCGACCGGTCCGGGACCGGCACCGCCGGGCGTCGTCCGGCGGGTCACGGCGACGCCGGGCTCGAGCAGCTGGGCGCCCGCGTCGCCGAGGTCCGGATGGGCCTGGACGAGCTCGACCAGCGGGACGTGCCGGGCGAGGGAGTCACGGACGAGGCCGCCGACGAGGGCGTGAGCCTGGCGGAACGGCATGCCGTTGACGACGAGCAGCTCGGCCAGGTCGATCGCCGCCGCGGCCGGCCCGTCGGCGGCGGCCTGCATGCGCTGGTTGTCCCACGTCACGGTGGCGAACAGCCCGGCGAGCGCCCGAAGGCCCATCCGGACCTGGTCGACCGCGTCGAGCAACGGCTCCTTGTCCTCCTGGAGGTCCCGGTTGTACGCCAGCGGCAGCCCCTGGAGGGTGACGAGGAGGCCGGTCAGGTGCCCGATCAGCCGTCCGGCCTTGCCGCGGGCCAGCTCGGCGACGTCGGGGTTCTTCTTCTGCGGCAGCATCGAGCTGCCGGTGGCGTACGCGTCGTCGAGCGTGCAGAAGCCGAACTCCTCGGTCGACCACAGGACGATCTCCTGGCCCATCCGGGACAGGTGGACGCCGAGCAGGGCGAGGTCGAAGAGGGCTTCGGCGACGAAGTCGCGGTCGGAGACCGCGTCGAGGGAGTTCTCGAACCGGCCGGCGAACCCGAGCTCCTCGGCGACGTAGTCGGGGTCGAGCGGCAGCGACGAGCCGGCGAGGGCGCCGGCGCCGAGCGGCGAGACGTCCATCCGGTCGACGGTGGCGACGAGCCGGTCGACGTCGCGGGCGAGCGCCCAGCCGTGGGCGAGGAGATGGTGGGCGAGCAGGACGGGCTGGGCCCGCTGCAGGTGGGTGTAGCCGGGCAGGTAGCCGTCACCGGCGTCGTCGGCTCGCTGGAGGAGGACGGCCTGGAGCGCGACGACGTCGGCCGCGATCTCCCGGAGGTTCCGTCGGGTCCACAGGCGTAGGTCGGTCGCCACCTGGTCGTTGCGGCTCCGGCCGGTGTGCAGCTTGGCGCCGACGTCGCCGGCGATCTCGGTGACGCGGCGCTCGACCGCGGTGTGGACGTCCTCGTCGCCGGGTTCGAACGCGAACGATCCGGACGCCAGCTCCTCGCCGACCTGGTCGAGCGCGGCGAGCAGCGTCGCGACCTCGTCGTCGGTGAGGATCCCGGCCTTGCCGAGCCCGCGGACATGGGCCCGCGAGCCGACGAGGTCGTCGGCGGCGAGCGCCTGGTCGAACGGCAGGCTGATCGTGTACCGGGCGACCTCGTCGGCCATCTGTTCGCCGAGCCGGCCCTGCCAGAGCGTCACGGCCGGCCGCCCTGACGGGCCGCCCACGTCGCGACACCGAGCCCCCACAGGCGGACGAACCCTTCCGCGTCCTGGTGGCGGAAGGTGTCGGTGGCGTCGTAGGTGGCGAGGCCGTGGTCGTAGAGGGCGACGGGGCTCCGCCGGCCGGCGACCGCGCCGACGCCCGGCGGCTCGAAGCGGAGCCGGACCTCGCCGGTCACGTGCCGCTGCGACTCGACCATGAACGCGTCGAGGGCCTGCTTCAGCGGCGAGAACCACATACCGTCGTAGACGAGCTCGGCCCACCGCGGCTCGAGCCGGGCCTTCTCGTGGTGGAGGTCGCGCTCGAGCGTGAGGTCCTCGAGGTCGGCGTGGGCGAGCAGCAGGGCGAGCGACGCGGGGCATTCGTAGACCTCGCGGCTCTTGATGCCGACCCGCCGGTTCTCGACCATGTCGAGGCGGCCGAACCCGGTCGAGCCGGCGAGCCGGCCGATCTCGCCGATCAGCACGTCGGCCGGGAGCAACCGGCCGTCGAGCGAGACGGGGACGCCGGACTCGAAGCCGACAACGGTCTCGACCGGCTCGGTGGCGGTGATCGCGGTCAGCCCGTAGATGTCGGACGGCGGGTCGGCCCACGGGTCTTCGATGACGCCGCACTCGATCGCCTTGCCCCAGAGGTTCTCGTCGATCGAGTAGAGCTTCTCCTTCGTCACCGCGATCGGGATGTCCCACTTCGCCGCGTACTCGACGCACTGCTCGCGTGAGAACCCCCAGACGCGGGCCGGCGCGAGCACGTCGAGATCGGGGGCGAGCGCCCGGGTCCCGACCTCGAAGCGCACCTGGTCGTTGCCCTTACCGGTGCAGCCGTGGGCGACCGCATCGGCGCCGTGCCGGCGGGCCGCGTCGACGAGGTGGCGGACGATGACCGGCCGCGACAGGGCGGAGACGAGCGGGTACTTCCCCTCGTACTTGGCGTTCGCCAGGATGGCGGGGACGCAGAAGTCCTCGGCCATCTCGAGGCGGGCGTCGATGACCTCGGCCTCGACCGCGCCGGCGGCCAGGGCCCGCGTCCGGATCGCCTCCCAGTCCTCGCCGTCGCCGTCCGCGGCCTGCCCGACGTCGACCGCGACCGCGACGACCTCGACCTTCTCGTGCTCCATCAGCCACCGGACGGCGACCGACGTGTCGAGACCACCGCTGTAGGCCAGTACCACCCGCTTTGCCATCGTTCTCGTCAACCCTTCCCGTTGCTCGGCACGCGTTTGTCGCTCGACCGGTCCATCGGAGCCCGCAGGCCGGCCAGCGTGGCCAGGTGGTCGGCGACCTCCCGGCCGCCGTGGGCCTCGGCGACGATGGCCAGGACCGTGTCGTCGCCGGCGACCGTGCCGAGCAGCCCGTCGAGGCCGCTGCGATCGAGCGCCGATCCTACGACATGGGCGCAGCCCGGCGGCGTCCGCAGGACGACCAGGTTGCCCGAGCTCGTCACCTCGACGGCCCACTCCCCGAGGACCCGGCGGAGGTGGTCGACCGGGGCGATCTGCTGGGCCGGCAGCTCCGGCAGCGCGTACGCGGTGTCGCCGCCGGGCAGCCGGACCTTGACCGCACCGAGCTCCTCCAGGTCCCGGGAGACCGTCGTCTGCGTCGCGTCGATCCCGTCGGCGGCGAGCAGCTCGACGAGCTGCGACTGGCTGCCGACCGCCCGGACCTCGAGCAGCTTCGTGATCCGGTGCTGCCGCTGGTTCTTCGTCACTTTCACTGGCCCGCACCACCCGTCGCCGCCCCCTCGCCCGCTCCCCCGACGAGCCAGGCGAAGAGGCCGCGCATGGCGGTCATCCGGTGGGCGGCCTGGGTCCAGACGACGCTCCTCGGGCCGTCGACGACGGCCGCGCTGATCTCCTCGGCCCGGTGGGCGGGCAGGCAGTGGAGGACGACCGCGTGCGGCGCGGCTTCGGCGAGCAGGACGTCGTCGATGGTGAAGTCGGCGAACGCGGCCCGGCGACGGGCGGCCTCCTCCTCCTGCCCCATCGACGTCCAGACGTCGGTGTAGAGGGCGTCGGCGCCGGCGACGGCCTCGATCGGCTCGACGGTCGTGCGGACGGTGCCGCCGCGACCGGCGGCGGCGGCGAGCTCCCGCAGCTCGGTGAGCTCGGCCGCGGTCAGCGAGTAGTCCTCCGGGGACGCGACGCGCACGTCCAGGCCGGCCATCACGCCGGCCTTCGCCAACGACCGGCAGACGTTGTTGCCGTCGCCGACGTAGGCGATCGACCGGCCGGTGAGATCGGTCGACCCGAAGACGTCGCGCAGCGTGAGCAGGTCGGCGACGGCCTGGCAGGGGTGGGCGACGTCGGACAGCAGGTTGACGACGGGGACGTCGACGTCGGCGGCGTCGAGGGCGGCGGCCATGCGCACGAGCGTCTGGTGATCGGTCACGCGGAGGCAGAGGATCCGGTGGTAGCAGGCGAGCGTCCGGGCGACGTCGGCCGCCGGCTCCCGGGTGTCGATCCCGACCTCGTGGGCCTGGATGTAGACGGCATGGCCGCCGAGGGTGAACGCGGCCATCTCGGTCGAGTTCCTCGTCCGGGCGGACGGTTTCTCGAAGATCATGGCGACACCCTGCCCGGCGAGCACGGCCCCGAGGTCCGGCCGTTCGGCCAGGGCGAGCAGGTCGTCGAGCTCGCCGACGGACAGGTCGTCGATATCGAGGAAGTGCCGGGCGCTCACGGGACGGTCCTCTCGAGCACGTCGGCGAGGATGCCGACCGCCCGGTCGAGCTCGGCCTCGGAGACGAGCAGCGACGGCGCCAACCGGACGGCATCGGGCCGGACGGCGTTGACGAGCAGCCCGGCGGCGAGGGCGCCGGCGGCGACGTCGGCCGCGACGGCCGCCTCGAGCTGGGCGGCGAGCAGCAGGCCGGCACCGCGGACGCCGACGACGCCGGGCAGCCCGGCGAGCTCCTCGGTCAAGAACGCGCCGGCCTGCCGGGCCCGCCCGCAGACGTCCTCGCCCTCCATGACCGCCAACGTCGCCCGGGCGGCGGCCATCGCCAGTGGCTGGCCACCGAACGTCGTCGCATGGTCACCCGGACCGAACGCCGCCGCGACCTCCGCGGTGGCCCAGCAGGCGCCGACCGGCATGCCGTTGCCGAGCGCCTTGGCCATCGTCACGACGTCCGGCTGGAGGTGGGCGGCGTGGAACGCGAACCACTCCCCCGTCCGGCCGAGGCCGGTCTGGACCTCGTCGAGCATCAAGAGGACGCCGCGCTCGGTGCAGAGCTGGCGGACGCCGGCGAGGTAGTCGGAGGACGGGACGTTCACGCCGCCCTCGCCCTGGAGCGGCTCGACGAGGACGGCGGCGACGGCGTGCGGCTCGAGGGCGTGGCCGAGCGCGTCGAGGTCGTCGTACGGGACGTGGACGAAGCCGTCCGGCAGCGGCTCGAACGGCGCGTGCTTGGCCGGTTGGCCGGTGGCGGTCAGCGTGGCGAGCGTCCGGCCGTGGAACGAGTCCCAGGCCGAGACGACGACGTGTCGGCCCGGACCGGCCCACCGCCGGGCCAGCTTGAGCGCGCACTCGTTCGCCTCGGCGCCGGAGTTACAGAAGAAAACCTGGCCGCCGGCCCGCTGCGTGCCGCCGCCGATCAGGCGGTCGAGGGTGATCGCCACCTCCGGGCCGACGACGTTGCCGTACAGGTTCGAGACGTGCGAGAGCGTCCGGGCCTGGGTGGCGATGGCGTCGGCGACGACGGGATGGGCATGGCCGAGGGACGTGACCGCGAGCCCGGAGATGAAGTCGAGGTACCGCGTCCCGTCGGTGCCGTAGAGGTAACTTCCCTCGCCGCGCCCGAACGTCACCGGCGGGTCCGCGTACGTGCGCATCAGCGCCGACCGGTCGATCTCGCCGGTCACGGGATCACCATCGTGCCGACACCACGGTTGGTGAACAGCTCGAGCAGGAGGGCGTGGGCGACGCGGCCGTCGAGGATGTGGGCCTGGGCGACGCCGCCGCGCACGGCGCGGGCGCAGGCCTCGACCTTCGGGACCATCCCGCCGACGACGCCGCCGGTCTCGACGAGCTGGTCGAGGACGGCCGCGGTGGCCTGGCGGACGAACGTCTGCGGGTTGTCGGGGTCGGCCCGGAGCCCCTCGATGTCGGTGAGGAAGACGAGCTTCTCCGCGCCGAGCGCCTCGGCGACGGCGCCGGCGACGGTGTCCGCGTTGATGTTGTACGCCTGCCCGTCGGTGTCCGCGCCGATCGTGGCAAGGACCGGGATCAGCCCCTCGGCGAGCAGCCGCTCGAGGATCGTCGGGTCGACGCCGACGACGTCGCCGACGTAGCCGAGCTCGACGGCCCGCTGACCGGCGGTGATGAGGTTGGCGTCCTCGCCGGACAGGCCGACGGCGAGCGGCCCGTGGACGTTGATGGCGGAGACGATGTCCCGGTTGACCTTGCCGACGAGGACCATCCGGGCGACGTCGAGCGTGTCGGCGTCGGTCACGCGCAGGCCGTCGCGGAACTCGGTCTCCTTGCCGAGCCGGCGCAGCAGCTCGCCGATCTGCGGACCGCCGCCGTGGACGACGACCGGCAGCAGGCCGACGGAGCGCAGCAGGACGACGTCCTCGGCCAGCGACGCCAGCGCGGTCGCCTCGTCGCCGCCGGCCAGCGCATTGCCGCCGTACTTGACGACGACGATCTTGCCGGCGAACCGGCGGATGTACGGCAGCGCCTCGACCAGCAGCGCCGCGGTCGCCGAGCTGTTCGACCCGTTCCGACCGGTCACGACGTCGTCCGGTTCTCGTCGATGTAGCCGTAGCCGAGGTCGGTCGAGAGCACGACACCGGCCCCGGCGCCGAGCCCGAGGTCGCAGTCGATCTGGATATGCCGGCCGGCCATGTGGGCGGCCACCGCGGTCGCGTCGTGGTCGGCCGCGACGCCGCCGACGCAGACGGCGGTGCCGCCGTAGGCGATCGTGACGCGGTCGAGGTCGAAGGCGACGCCGGCGGAGCCGAGCTCGCTGACGACGCGGCCCCAGTACGGGTCCTCGCCGTTGAGCGAGCACTTGACGAGCAGCGAGTCGGCCACCTTCCGGGCGGCCCGGTGGGCCTCGCCGTCGGTCGCCGCGCCGGTCACCTGCAGGTGGACGACCTTCGTCGCGCCCTCCGCGTCGGCGACCATCTGGCCGGCGAGGGCGCCGCAGACCTCGGTGACCGCGCCGGCGAGGACGTCCCGGTCGACCGGCCCGGCGCGGCCGCTGGAGAGGAGGAGGACGGTGTCGTTGGTCGACGCGCAGCCGTCGACGGACATCGAGTTGAACGTCGGGACGACCGCGGCCCGGAGGATCTCCTGCAGCACCGCCGGTTCGGCCGCCGCGTCGGTCGTGAGCACCGCGAGCATCGTCGCCATGTTCGGGGCGAGCATCGCCGCGCCCTTGGCCATCCCGCCGACCGTGAACGAGCCGCCACCCGCGGGGCCGCGGGCGACGGCCTCCTTGCGGACGGTGTCGGTCGTCATGATCGCCTCGGCCGCGGCCCGACCGGCCGCGTCACCGCCGGCCCGGCCGGCCACGACACCGCCGACGAGGGGCTCGACGACGCCGAGCGGGAACGGGACACCGATGAGGCCGGTCTGGCAGACGAGCACCTCTTCGGCCGCACTGCCCACGCTGTTGGCGACGAGCTCGCAGAGCCGCCGGGCGGCGGCGATCCCCGGCTGACCGGTCGCCGCGTTGGCGTTGCCCGACGTCAGCACGACGGCCGCGGCCTGCCCGGCGGTGGCGGCCAGGTGGGCCCGGCTGACCTGGACGGGGGCCGCGGTGGCCAGGTTGGCCGTGAACACCCCGGCCGCCGGCACCGGCCGCCCGTCGTCGGTGGCGACGACGGCCAGGTCCGGCGCATCGGCCGCCTTGATCCCGACCGGTCCGCCGGCCGCGACGAACCCCTGCGGCGCCGTGACGCTCACTTTGCTCTCCTCCTGATGGGTACTGGCCGGCTCACGGGTACTGGCCGGCCAGCGGCAGGCCGGTCGTCTCCGGCAGGCCGAGGACGGCGTTGGCACACTGGACGGCCTGGCCGGCCGCTCCCTTGACCAGGTTGTCGAGCGCGGCGAGGACGACGAGCCACCCGGTCCGCTGGTCGACGCGGGCGGTCAGATGGGCGCAGTTCGACCCGGCGGTCGCCTTCGTCGACGGCGACCGGTCGCTGACGACGACGAACGGCTCGCCGGCGTACGCGTCCCGGAGGACGCCGAGGGCGTCGTCGGTGGTGAGCTCGCCGGTCGGCCGGGCGTAGCTCGTGGCGAGGATGCCGCGGACCATCGGCGCGAGGTGCGGCGTGAAGAGGACCTGGGCACCGACGGCCTGCTCGATCTCGGGGGTGTGCCGGTGGTCGAGCAGGCCGTACGCGGTGAAGTCCTCGTCGACCGCGCCGAAGTGCAGCCGGTCGCTCAGGCCGCGGCCGGCGCCGGAGACGCCGCTGGCCGCGTCGACGACGATCCCGGTCGTCTCGATCAGCCCGGCCCGGGCGAACGGCGCGAGGGCGAGAGCCGCCGCGGTCGGATAGCAACCGGGCGCGGCGACGAGCGTGGCGCCGGCGAGGTCGGCCCGGAACAGCTCGGGCAGCCCGTAGACGAACTGGTCGAGCAGCGCCGGCGCGTGGTGCTCTTCGCCGTACCAGGTCGGGTAGAGCGCCGGGTCCCGCAGCCGGAAGTCGGCGGCGAGGTCGACGATCGCGCCGACCCGGCCGACGAGCGCCGGGACGAGCTTCTGTGACTCACCGTGCGGCAGGGCGCAGAAGACGAGGTCGAGGCCGTCGAGGACGGCCGGATCGGTGGCGTCGAACGTCAGCGACGGGTACGCCGCGGCGAGCGACGGCGTGTGGTCGGCGACCGTTGCCCCGGCGTGGCTCCCGGCCGCCGCGACCGCGACGTCGAGGTCCGGATGGGCCGCGCAGAGCCGCAGCAGCTCGACACCGGCGTACCCTGACGCCCCGACCACGCCCACCTTCATGACGCAAGTCTATACAGACAACCGCATACTCATGCAAGCTCCCGCCGGCTCCGGGCCGGATGGATCGTCTCCCCCCGGGCGAGCATGGCGACGAGCTGCTCGACGCGCCGGGCCCGGGTGTCCGCCCGTCGGGCCGTCGTGACGCGGTAGAGGACGGCGTACCGGTTGGCGGCGTCCAATCCTTCGAACGCCTCGGCCGCCGGCCGGTTGGCGGCCAGGGCGGCGGCCAGGTCCTCGGGCACCTCGATGGTCGCCGACCCGGCGTAGGCGGCGTCCCACGTCCCGTCGGCTTTGGCTCGTTCGACGGCGCCGGTGCCGGTCGGGTCCATCCGCCCCTCGGCGTCCAGGCGGTCCGCCAGTTCCGTGTTCCGCTTCGACCACCTCCCGCCGGCCCGACGGGGGGTGAACCGTCGCCGGAACGTGGCGTCGTCCCCCCGGGCGAGCTGCCCGTCGACCCAACCGAAGCAGATGGCTTCCTCGAGGGCCTGGTCGTAGGTCAGCGACGTCGGTCGGGTCGTCCCCTTCTTGGCCAGGACCAGCCAGACGCCGGCCGATCCCGCACCGTGCTCTTCGAGCCACCCCCGCCAGGCGGCGACGTCGGGGACCAGCAACTCGGGGAGATCGGACGCCACAGAACGGAGGCTAGGCCGCTCAACGGGCTCGGCGGCCTCCCCCGGCCCAGCCGGGTACCGCCTACCGATCTAGGTTGTGCACCGTGACTCGTCGGCTCGTCCGGCGAGGGTCCGAGTAGGAGGAGCTCAGGTGCCGATGTTCGCAGACGTGACCACTACGCCGTTCGTCGTCCTGTGGGCGGTTATCTACCTCGCCCTCGTCGTCACCCTCGGGATCATGTCGATCCGCAAGGGCCACTGGGTGATGTTCATCATCGGGTTCTTCCTGCCCCTCTTCTGGCTCATCGGGGCGCTGCTCCCGACAAAGCGGAAGTACGGTTGACGGTGGGCGGCGGCGGAGCCACCACCAGGGGATCAGCGCAGGACTGCCCCGACCGCCGCCTGCGCCGCGTCGATGCACCGCTGCCGGAGCTCGCCGACGTCCTGGTCCGTGAGCGTCCGGTCGAGCGCGCCGAACCGGAGGCGGAACGCCAGGCTCCGCCGCCCGGCCGCCACGCCGTCGCCCCGGTAGACGTCGAAGAGGACGACCGACTCGAGCACGTCGCCGCCGGCACCGGCCAGCGCGTCGGCCACCCGGTCGACCGGGACGTCGTCGTCGACGACGAGGGCGACGTCGATGTCGGACGACGGGAACCGGCTGACCGGTCGGGCCGCCGCCGGTCGCCGATCGACTGTGGCGAGCTGGCCGAGGTCGACCTCCAGCCACCCGACCCGACCCAACCCGAAGTGGGCGGCGACCGCGGGGTCGACCTCCCCGACCGCGCCCAGGACGACGGTCCCGGTCGGCTCGGCCGCCGCCGCGGCCACCAGGCGGGCCGTCCGCGTCGGGTGCAGGCCCGGCACCGACTCGTCGGCGACCAATCGGACGTCGATCAGGCGGAGGGCGTCGGCGAGCACCCGCCACGCCTGGACGGCCATCCGGGCGTCGTCGCCGTCGGCCGGCGAGGACGACCGACAGCCGCTCCCGCTCCCCCGGCAGGACCGTCCGGCTGGCACCACCGGCGCCGCTCCGCTCGACGACCCGGCCACCATCGGTGTCGGGGTGCGAGAAGACGGTCCCGATCTCGAAGAGCCGCAGATCGCCCTGACGCCGATCGGCGTTGTAGGCGAGCGCCCGCAGCAGCCCGGGCAGCATCGACTGCCGGAGCGACGCCTCGTCGCTGACGAGCGGGTTCGTGACCCGGACCGCCGGGCCGGACAGACCGATGAGCTCGTGGTCGGCGTCCGCGACGAACGTCGGCGTCCACCCTTCGAGGCCGCCGAGACCGCACGAGGACGTCGCGGACGAGCCGGCGCTCGCGCTGTCGGCCGGTCAGCCGCCCCGGCTCCGGCCACGTCGGTTGGCGGCGCGGCAGCCGCGAGTAGCCGTACGTCCGGCCGACCTCTTCGATGACGTCGTCGACGCCGTACGGCGCCGGCCGGACGTCCGGCCGGTTCGTCGGCACCGTGACCGTCAGCGCCCCCCCGTCCGAGCCCGCAGTCGAAGCTCGCAGCCGAAGCCGAGCGGTTCCAGCAGGTCGGCGACCTCATCGCCGGCGAGCGTCGTCCCGAGGACCGCGTTGACCCGGTCGACGGGAACGGCGAGGACGAGCGACCGGGGCACGTCGCCCTGCACATCCAGTGACCCGGGCGCGACGGGGAACCCCAACAGCTCGCAGAAGCGAGCGGCCGCCCGGTCGATGCCCCACGGGTCGCAGCCGCGCTCGAAGCGGGCGGACGCCTCCGTGCGCAGGCCGAGCCGTTTCGACGTCCGGGCGATCACCATCGGCGTGAAGTACGCCGCCTCCAACAGCACGCGGGTCGTCGTCTCCGAGATCTCCGACGACTCGCCGCCCATCACGCCGCCGATGCCGACCGGCTCCCCGTCGGCGTCGCAGATGAGGCAGTCCTCGCCGGTGTCGCCGAGGCCGCGCCCCGGCGTGCCGACGGTGCGGATGACGCCGTCGAGCGTGACGACCGTCTCCCCCGCCCGGGCCCGCCGGACGAGCAGCCCGCCGCCGGGCAGCCGGTCGAGGTCGTACGGATGCGTCGGCTGGCCGAGCTCGAGCATGACGTAGTTCGAGACGTCGACGACGTTGTTGATCGGCCGCATGCCCGCGAGGACGAGCCGGCGGGCGAGCCAGCGTGGCGACGGGCCGACCGTCACCTCCGGCAACACGCGGACGGTCATCCGCGGGCAGAGCTCGGTGTCCTCGACGGCGAGCGTCGCCAGCTTCTCGACCGGCTCGGGCGTCTGCGGCACCGGCGCGGGATCGGGCAGCGAGAACGCCAGGCCGAGCCGCGCCGCCAGGTCGCGGGCGATGCCGGCGACGCACCACGCGTCCGGCCGGTTGCCTTCGACGGTGATGTCGAAGACGACGTCCGGCTCGATGCCGAGCAGCTCGGCCACCGGCAACCCCGGACGGGCCCCCTCGACCTCGGTCAGCAGCAGGAGACCGGCCTGGTCGTCGGAGAGCGCGAGCTCTTTGCCGGAGCAGAGCATCCCGTTCGAGACGACGCCGCGGAGCTTGCGCCGGGCGATCTCGAAGCCGCCGGGCAGCACCGCGCCGACCGGAGCGAGCGGGACGAGGTCGCCGACCGCGAAGTTGTCCGCGCCGCAGACGATCTCCAGCGGGCCGTCGCCGGCCTCGACGGTGACGAGCCGGATGCGGTCCGCCCCGGCGATCGCCGCGATCTCGTCGACCCGGGCGACGACGACCGACTCGAGCCCCTCCCCCACCCGTTCGACGCCCTCGACGACCAACCCCAGGTCGTCGAGCGTCGCGACGAGCGTGTCGGCGTCGGTCGGGAACGGCGCGAAGTCGCGCAGCCAGCTCAGCGGGACGCGCACTCGAGCCCATCAGAATTGCCTCAGGAACCGAGCGTCGTTCTCGACGAGCGCCCGCATGTCCGCGATGCCGTGGCGCATCTGCGCGCACCGGTCGATACCGAAGCCGAACGCGAACCCGGACCAGTCGGCCGGGTCGATGCCGACCGCGCCGAAGACGGCCGGGTCGACCATCCCGCAGCCGCCGAGCTCGATCCAGCCGGTGCCCGAGCACGTCCGGCAGCCGTCGCCGCGGCAGATCGTGCACGTGATCTCGAACTCCGCCGACGGCTCGGTGAACGGGAAGTACGCCGGCCGCAGCCGCGAGTGGATGTCCGGACCGAAGTACGCCGCGGTGAACGTCTCGATCGTCCCCGCGAGGTCGCCGAACGTGATCCCGCGGTCGACGACGAGCCCCTCGATCTGGTGGAAGACCGGCAGGTGCCGGGCGTCGGGCGTGTCCCGGCGGAAACAACGGCCGGGCATCACCGCATGGATCGGCAGTGCGTGCTCCTCCATCAGGTGGATCTGTACCGGCGACGTGTGCGTCCTGAGCACGACCGTCTCCGGCTCGCCGAGGTCGAGGTAGAACGTGTCGAACATGCCGCGGGCCGGGTGGGCCGGCGGGATGTTGAGCGCCTCGAAGTTGTACCAGTCGCTCTCCGCCTCCGGGCCCTCTGCGACCTCGAAGCCCATGCCGACGAAGACGTCCTCCAGCTCGTCGCGGGTCTGGCTGACGAGGTGCCGGTGGCCCCGGGTCACCGGGCCGGCCGTCGGCAGCACTTCGGTCAGATCGAGCCGGTCGGCGGCCAACCGGGCCGACCGTTCTGCCGTCTCGAGCTGTCGGCGGCGCTCGGCGACGACCGCGTCGAGGCGTTGGCGGGTCTCGTGGAGCACCCGGCCGGCCTCCCGCCGCTCGTCCGGCTCGAGCTGGCCGAGCTCCCGGTGGGCGAGCGCCAGCGGGCCCCGCTTGCCGAGCACCGACGAGACGACCTGGTCGAGCTGGTCGACGGAGCCGGCATCGGCCACCGCGGCCTCGGCCTCCCGCTCGAGCTCGTCGACGTTCATCGGGGCATCGTACGACGCTGCCGCAGGGCCTCGAAGCAGAGCACCGCGCAGGCCATGCCGACGTTGAGCGACTCGGCGCGGCCGGCCATCGGGATGCCGACGGCGCCGTCGACGGGCAGGCCGTCGGGCAGGCCGGCGGCCTCGTTGCCGAGGACGAGCGCGGTCGGCCGGCGCCAGTCGACGTCGAGGTAGTCCTGGCCGCCCCGGACGACGGTACCCAACCGGCGAAACGCCAGCCCGGCCAGGACCTCCAGCGCTTCGGCCGGATCGCCGGCGACGACGAGCGGGACGTGGAAGAGCGACCCGGCGGACGAACGGACGGTCTTCGGGTTGTACGGGTCGACGGTCCCGCCGCAGCAGACGACGGCATCGACGCCGGCCGCGTCGGCGGTCCGGAGCACGGTGCCGGCGTTCCCGGGGTCGCGCACGTCGACGAGCACGACGACGAGGCCGGCTCCGGCGACCGTCTCGAGCGGCCGGTCGAGCATCGGGCAGACCGCGAGGATCGGCTGCGGGGTGACGGTGTCGGTGACCTTCTCGATGACGCCGGGCGCGAGCTCGAAGACGCGGATACCGCGGTCCTCGGCGATCCCGGCCAGTTCGACGACGGCCGGGTCGTCGGCGCCTTCGGCCGCGACGTAGACGGCCTCGGGGACGGCGGACGACGCGAACGCGGTGCGGACGAGCTCGGGCCCCTCGGCGACGAAGGCCCGCTCGGCCCAACGGGTCGCCCGCTTGCCGAGCAGCCGGCGGAGCCGGCGGACGCGCTGGTGCGAGTACGCCAGGCTCAGGAGGCGGCCTCGGTGGCCTCGTCGGCCTGGTCGGCCGCCGCCAGGGCCGATTGGGCCACGGTCACGAGGGCGCCGAACGCGGCGGCGTCGGAGACCGCGAGGTCGGCGAGGACCTTGCGGTCGACCTCGACGCCGGCCTGGTGGAGGCCGGCGATGAACCGGCTGTAGCTCATGCCGTTGAGCCGGGCCGCGGCGTTGATCCGCTGGATCCAGAGCTTGCGGAAATCGCCTTTGCGAGCCCGGCGGTCGCGGAAGGCGTACTGCATCGAGTGCATGAGCTGCTCGTTGGCGGCGCGGTACGTCCGGCTCTTGTTGCCGTAGTACCCCTTCGCCTGTTCCATGACGGCGCGGTGGTGCTTGCGGCCGTGGACGGCGCGCTTTACTCGGGCCATTGCAGCTGCTCCTCTCTCGTGGAGTCTCGTGGTCGTTCGGTGGCGGCCCCGGATCGGGGCAATGCAGTCGGCGGCCCAATGGGCCGCGATGGGCTCAGAGCCCGAGCAGCCTCTTGGCGCGGCGCTCGTCGCCTCTCGAGAAGTCGGTCTCGTTGGCGAGCCGGCGCTTGCGCTGGCTGCTCTTCTTCTCGAGGATGTGCGAGCGGTTCTGCTTGCGGCGGCGGAGGCGGCCGGTCCCGGTCACCTTTACGCGCTTGGCCGCACCACGGTCGGTCTTCATCTTCGGCATCGGTTCATCCCTCCTCGGCCGGGGCCGTCTCCTCGACCGGAGCCGATCCGTCGGCCACGGCACTGCCGTTCGTCGCGGCCCCATTGCTGGGACCGGTCCCGTTCGTCTCCGCCACGCCATCGGCCACCGGGGGCTCGGTCCGCACCCGGGAGGCCGCGGCCTGCTTGGCCCGCTTGTCCGGGGCGAGGACCATCACCATGTTCCGGCCGTCGAGCCGCGGTTCGGCTTCGACCTTGGCCGCGCCGTCCATCTTCTCGGCGATCCGGTCGAGGATCCGCTTCCCGAGCTCCGGGTGGAACACCTCGCGGCCCCGGAACATGATCGTGATCTTGACCTTGTGCCCCTCGTCGAGGAACTTGCCGACCTGCCGGGTTTTGGTGTCGAAGTCGCCGGGACCGATCTTCGGCCGGTACTTCATCTCCTTGATCCCGACGTGGACAGCCTTGCGCCGGCTCTCCTTGGCCCGTTGGGCCTCGTCGAACTTGAACTTCCCGTAGTCCATGATCCGGCATACCGGCGGGTTGGCCATGGGGGCCACCTCGACGAGGTCGAGGTCGAGTCCGCGGGCGATGGTCAGGGCTTCGGGCAGCGGCTTGATCCCCAGCTGCTGGCCGTCCGGATCGACCAGTCGCACCTCTCGGGCGCGAATGCGGTCGTTGATCCGGTGTTCAGGGTCGGTGGCTATGCGGCATCATCCTCTCGATCGGGCCGGCGGTCCTTCCGCGACCATTCGGAGAAGCGAGTCCGGACCCGAGGGGGCCGTTGCCACATCGACCCGGCGCACCCCGTGGGTGGCCAGGTGGAGGCCCGCTGCACGCCGACCCCGCTTCCTGGTTCCCGTAGGCTACCAGCATGAGCTTGTGGACTCCTTCCGGTGAGCATCCGGTCGACCGGGACGACCCCGCAGACCCTCCGGGCGACCCGGCCGGCGGCCCCGGGCCCGGCGGCGGGGAGGGTCCCGTCGGCGGCCAGCCGACAGTGGAGGAGCTGCGGCGCCAGCTCGCCGAGGCGCCGCCGGAGGTCGTCGTCGCCAACCACTGCTACGGGCTGTTCGAGCTGGCGGCGGTCTACCTTTCCCAGTCGCCGCCGCTCCTGGACGAGGCCCGGCTGGCGATCGACGCGCTCGGCTACGTCGTCGACGGCCTCGGCGAACGGTTGGGCGACGCGTTCCCGGCGCTCAAGGACGGCATGGCCCAGCTCCAGCTGGCGTTCGTCCAGCTCGGCGCGGCCGAGCAGGCCCGCCAGGATGCCGGCAACGGATCAGCGGGGTAGCATCAAGGCATCAACTATTTTGATGCTATGATGCAGGGGTGCGGACGACGCTGACGCTGGACCCTGATACCGAAGCTTTGCTGCGCCGCCTGGAGCAGGAACGAGGCATGAGCCGGAAGGAAGCGGTCAACTACGCCATCCGGGCCGGGTTGGCCGGCGGGCGGGCGGGACGCCAGTCGTTCCGAACGCCGACGGTGTCGATGGGTGAGCCGGCCGTCCCACTGGACAAGGCCCTGCGCCTGGCCGGCGACATGGAGGACGAGCAGCTCCTCGACCGGCTGGCTGCCCGGAAGTAGCCGGCGATGCAGGTGGTCGACGCCAACGTCCTGCTGTACGCGATCAACCAGGACACGGCCCATCACGACCGGGCCCGCGGCTGGTTGGACAGCGCGCTGAACGGCGAGGAGGCGGTCGGCTTCACCTGGGTGGTCCTGTTGGCCTTCCTGCGACTGGCCACCCGTCCGGGACTGTTCCCCCGGCCGCTCGACGTCGCGACGGCGACGGCGACCGTCGAGCTATGGCTGGCCCAGCCACCGGCCGTCGTGCTCCAGCCGACGCAACGGCACGGCGCCCTGCTCCGAAGCCTCCTGGAGGCGGTCGGGTCAGCCGGCAACCTCGTCAACGACGCCCACCTAGCTGCGCTGGCGGTCGAACACGGCGGCCGCGTCGTCTCGTTCGACGCCGACTTCGCGCGGTTCCCGGGCGTCCGGTCCGAACTACCGGGCGCGGACTGATCAGACCGGGACGAGCCCTCGGGCCTCCAGCCGGCCGAGGTGGCCGGGGACGACGACGAACGTGACCCGGGTGCCGGGGTCGATCCGCCGGGAGCCGTCGGCGATGGCAGTGCAGTGGAACGGCAGTGCAGCCGCGCCGTCGTCGGCGACTTCGACGGTGCCGAGGCCGCGGTCGACGTCGAAGTCGGCGACGACGCCAACCACCGGTCGCCGGCCGACCATCAGTGGACGATCTTGGAGAGGGCGAGCTCCAGGATGTCGGTGGCGCCCTGGTCCTTCAGCGCCGGGATCAGCGTGTTGATGTCGGCCTTCGGGACGACGGTCTCGAGCGCGAACGCGCCGCCGCCGGACAGCTCGGAGACCGTCGGCGCCCGCAGGGCCGGCAGGACGCCAATCACCGCGTCGAGCTGGCCGGCCGGCACGTTCAGCTTGACGAGCACCTTCTCGCGGGCCTCGAGCGTCCCCTGCAGCAGCGTCAGCAGCTGCTCCATGGCGTGGCGCTTCACCGGGTCGGCCGCCGCGTCCGGGTTGGCGATCAGCTCGGTGTGCGAGACGAGGAGGGTGTCGATGATGCGGAGGCCGGCCGCCCGCAGCGCCCGCCCGGTCTCGGTGATCTCGACGACACAGTCCGCGATGTCGGGAACCTTCGCCTCCGTCGCGCCGTACGAGAGCGAGATCTCCGCGTCGACGCCGTGCTCGTCGAGCGCCCGACGGGTCAGCTCGGGGTACTCCGTACTCACCCGGACCCGCTGTCCGGCCAGGTCGGCGAGCGTCTTGAACGGCGAATCGTCGGCCACCGCCAGGACGACCCGGATCGGGTTGGCCGTCGCCTTCGAGTACTGGAGCTGGCCGAGCGAGACGACGTCGACGCCGCGCTCTTCGACCCAGTCCCGCCCGGTGATGCCGAGGTCGAAGAGGCCGCTGGCCACGTAGACCGGGATCTCCTGCGGACGCAGGATCCGGACCTCGTCGACCCGGGGGTCGGCGATCGACGCCCGGTAGTCGACGTTCGACGAACGCGCCACCGCCAGGTCGGCGGCGGCGAACAGTTCGAGGGTCGCCTTCTCCAGGGACCCCTTCGGCAGGACGAGCCTCAGCATGGTCGGATCGGCATCGTCAGATCATGACCGACTGGACGAGCCGGGTCGTCTCGACCGCGGTGATCGCCGCCTCGCGCCCCTTGTTCGACTCGTCCGGCTTCGACCGCTCGAGGGCCTGGTCGACGGTGTCGGTCGTCAAGACGCCGAAGACGACCGGCCGGCCGGTGTCGAGCTGGACGCGCTGCAGGCCGGCCGCGCACTCACCGGCGACGAAGTCGTAGTGGCCCGTGTCGCCGCGGATGACCGCGCCGAGGCAGATCACCGCGTCGACCGCGTCGGTGGCGGCGAACGTCCGGGCGACGAGCGGCAGCTCGAACGCGCCGGCCGCCCACGCGACGGTCACGTCGTTGCGGTCGACGCCGCACTCGGCCAGCCCGTCGAGCGTCCCTTCGAGCAGCCGCCACGTGATGCCGCCGTTGAAGAGCGCGCAGGCGACCGCCACCCGGACGCCCTGGCCCTGGCGGTCGCCGCGCAGCACCGTGCCGACCCGGCCGCCGAGCCCGTCGATCGCCCCGTCCGGGAGACGGGTCTCGTCAGAGGACGTCATCGAGCCCGTCCAGGAGGTGGCCCATCCGCTCCCGCTTCGTCCGGAGGTACTCGATGTTCTCGGGGTTCGGCGACGGCGTGAGCGGGACGCGCTCGGTGATGTCGAGGCCGAAGCCCTCGAGCCCGCCGTACTTGACCGGGTTGTTCGTCAACAGCCGCATCGTCGTCACGCCGAGGTCGACGAGCATCTGGGCGCCGATGCCGTACTCCCGGCTGTCGACCGGCAGGCCCTGGTCGAGGTTGGCGTCGACGGTGTCGCGGCCCTCCTCCTGCAGCCGGTAGGCCCGGATCTTGTGACCGAGGCCGATCCCCCGGCCCTCGTGGCCGCGCAGGTAGACGAGGACGCCGCGGCCCTCCTCCTCGATCTGGGCCATCGCCGCGTGCAGCTGCGGCCCGCAGTCGCAGCGCAGCGAGCCGAAGACGTCGCCGGTCAGACACTCCGAGTGGACCCGGACGAGCACGTTCGGCTGGCCGGTGATGTCGCCCGTGACCAGCGCGAGGTGCTGTTCGCCGTCGAGCACCGACTCGTAGACGTACGCGGTGTGGTCGCCGACCGGCGTCGGGATCCGGGCCTCCGACACCCGGCGGATCAGCCTCTCCGTCCGGCGCCGGTAGCGGATGATGTCGGCGATCGAGATCAGGTGCAGCCCGTGCCGCTCGGCGAACGCCTCGAGGTCCGGCAGCCGGGCCATCTGTGACTTGTCCTCGGTGACGATCTCGCAGAGCACGCCGGCCGGGCTCAGCCCGGCCGCTCGGGCCAGGTCGACCGTCGCTTCGGTGTGGCCGGCCCGCTTGAGCACGCCACCCGGCCGGTAGCGGAGCGGGAAGATGTGGCCGGGCCGGGCGAGGTCGCCCGGTCGGGTCCGCGGGTCGATCAGCGCGGCGATCGTCGCCGCCCGGTCGGACGCGGAGATGCCGGTCGTCGTGCCCTTGCGGGCGTCGACGCTGACCGTGAACGCGGTCCGCTGGGCCTCCGTGTTCGCCGCGACCATGAGCGGCAGGTCGAGTTGGTCGGCCCGCTCCGGCAGCAGCGGCGCGCAGATCACGCCGGACGTGTGGGCGAGGAAGAAGGCGATCGTCTCCGGCGTCGCCGCCTCCGCGGCCATCACGAGGTCGCCCTCGTTCTCCCGGTCCTCGTCGTCGACGACGACGACCATCTCGCCGCGGCCGATCGCCGCCACCGCGTCTTCCACCTCGGAGAACGGCATCAGGCGGCCAGCTCCAGTCGGAGATCGGCGCCCAGCTGGGCGACCGAGACCAGCGTGCCCCGCCACAGGTCGGCCATCGTCGGCGCGCCCGGCCCGGCGAATAGCGGCCGGCCGTCGTCGCCGCCGAACAGGGCCGGCGCGAGGTAGAGGACGTACCGGTCGACGAGGCCCTGGGCGTGGAAGTCGTGGGCCACCGCGGCGCCGCCTTCGACCAGCACCTGGAGGACCCCGCGCCGCCCCAGCTCGTCGAGCACCGTCCCGAGGTCGCCGGACAGCTCGACCGCCGGCCGGACTTTCGCCCCGTCCGGGACCGCACCGAGGACGACCCGCAGCGGCTGGCGCGCCGGCGGCGGGTCGACGCGGACGGTCAATGCCGGGTCGTCGGCTCGGACCGTCCCGGCACCGACGAGCACCGCGTCGGAGCGGGCGCGGAGCCGGTGGGCGTCCTCGCGGGCATCGTCACCGGTGATCCACTGGCTCGACCCGTCCGGCGCGGCCGTCCGCCCGTCCATCGTCGCCGCCAGCTTGAGCACGACCCACGGCCGGCCGGTCCGCCGGTGCTTCAGGTACGGCGCCAGCTGCTCGTCGACCTCGGCGGCGCCGATCCCGACGTCGACCGTGATCCCGGCCGCCCGCAGCCCGACGACGCCGCGGCCGGCGACGTTCGGGTCCGGGTCGAGCACGCCGACGACGACCCGGGCGACGCCGGCGGCGACGATCGCGTCGACGCACGGCGGCGTCCGGCCGACGTGGGCGCACGGCTCGAGCGTCGTGAACAGCGTCGCCCCCCTGGCCCCGTTCCCGGCCTGGCGGAGCGCGGCGACCTCGGCGTGTGCACCGCCCGGCGGCGCGGTCGCCCCTTCGAACCGTGTCCCGGCGGCCGTCACGACGACGGAGCCCACCCACGGGTTCGGCGCGGTCGTCCCGTGGACCGACCCGGCCAGCGCGACGGCCCGGGCCATGTGCGCCTCGTCCGTGTTGGCGTCAGCCACTTGCGCTCCTTCCCGACCCCCCAATACTAGAACACGTTCCAGTTTTTGTCTACAGCCGCTGGTCACGGTGGAGAACGGAAAGCCTAGTGGTTCTTGACGGCCCGGCGAATGGCCTCGGTCGCCTCCCACGGCCGTTCCTGGCCGAAGATCGCCGACCCGGCGACGAAGACGTTCGCCCCGGCCGCGGCCGCCCGCGGCGCGGTCGCCTCGTCGATGCCCCCGTCGACCTCGACGTCGACCTGGCCGGCCAGGCCCCGCTCGACCAGCGCCCGTCGGACCTGTCCGACCTTCGGCAGCACCTCCGCCATGAACGCCTGCCCGCCGAAGCCCGGGAAGACGGTCATGCAGAGCACCAGGTCGACCTGGTCGAGGAACGGCTCGACCGCGTCGAACGGCGTGTCCGGGTTCGCCGCCAGGCCGGCCCGCAAGCCGAGCGATCGCAACTGCGCCAGCAGCTCGCCGGTCCGGCCGACCTCGACGTGGACGGTGCAACCGTCCGCCCCGGCGTCCCGGAACGCCTCGAGGTAGTCACCCGGGTCCGTCATCATCAGGTGGCAGTCGAAGAACATCCCCGAGTGCTTCCGCAGCGACGCGACGACCGGCGGCCCGATCGTCAGGTTCGGCACGAAGTGGCCGTCCATGACGTCGACGTGCAGCCAGTCCGCGGCCGTCGCCACCTCGCCGACCGCCTCGGCCAGGCCGCCGAAGTCCGCCGAGAGGACCGACGGCGCCATCTTCACCTCGCCGGGGACGCCGGGGTCGGGAGCCACGACCCGAGCCTACGGTCTAACCGAAGCGCGCCCAGCCGAGGATGCGGCTGAACGCGTAGAAGTACGGCCGCTGCTCCCCCAGCTCGGCCAGCAAGCGTTGGCGGTAGCGGTCGACGAACGCGTCGTACGTCGGCCCATCGAGCCGCTCGCGGTACGGCGTGAGCAGCGTGCCGCGCACCCACTCGACGACCGCGCCGGTGTCGTCGAGCACGTGGCCGTAGACCTGGAGCCGGACGTGTTGTTCGGCCGCGCCGAGCTCGTAGACGATCTCGGCGTACGTGGACGGCGCGAGCACCGAGTCGCCCCGGTCCGGCGGCGCCCCGCCCGACGCCGCGAGCGCGGCCGCGAACGGCGCCTCCGCGGCCACCACCCGAGCCAGCCGGTGCGACGGGTGGTCGAAGTTCGCCGGGACCTGGAACGCCAACTGCCCGCCCGGCCGCAGACCGTCGCGCACCCGGGCGAGCAGGCCGCGATGGTCGTCGACCCACTGGAACGACGCGTTCGCGAAGACGACGTCGACCGGCGGGCCCGCCCACGCGGCCAGGTCGCCTTCGACGAACGACAGCCCCGGCACGTCGCCGGGCGCGTCGGCGAGCATCGCCGCCGACGAGTCGACGCCGACCGTCGACGCCGCGCCGAGCGCCCGGTGCAGCTCGACCGTCCGCCGGCCTGTCCCGCAGCCGAGGTCGACGACCGACCCGCCCGGCACCGGCCCACAGCACGCGACGAGGTCGTCGAACGGTTGGCGACGCTCCGCCTCGAACCGCTGGTACTGCGCCGGGTCCCACGTCATCCGAGCCGCTCCCCGACGGCCGGGCGGACGCCCCGGAGCCAGTCGGCCGCGGCCATCGGACCCCTCCCCTCCGGCTGGACCTCCACCAACTGCACGCCGCCGTCGCCGGTCGCCACGACGTCGCCGTCGAGCGTCCCCGGCGGCCCGCCGGCGCCGGCCGTCACCGCCGCCCGCCGGACGCGGAGCCGGCGGTCCCGGAACGTCGTCCACGCCCGGCCCAGCCGGACGACCCGCCCCAGCTCGACCGCGGGCCGGTCCCACCGGAGCTCGAGCTCGGCCGGGTCGATCTTCGCCGCGTACGTCGGCTCCCCGACCTGCGGCGTCGGCTCCGGGAGCGGTCCCGAGACGACGTCGACGAGCAACCGGCTGCCGATGTCGACCAGGCGCTCCCGGAGCGAGCCGAGATCGTCCGCGGCACCGATGGATGCCTCCTCACGGACGTAGACCGGACCCGTGTCGAGGCCCTCCTCGACCTTCATCACGCAGACCCCCGTCACGTCGTCGCCGGCAAGGATCGCCCGCTCGACCGGCGCCGCTCCCCGCCAGCGCGGCAGCAGCGAGAAGTGCAGGTTGACCATCGGCACCGCCGCGAGGACGTCCACCGGGACGATCCGGCCGTACGCGACGACGACGCCGAGGTCGATCCCGGCCTCGAGCAGCGCCCGGTGGTCGTCGACGACGTCGATCCCGAGCGCGGTCGCCGCCGCCTTGACCGGGCTCGGCGACGTCGCCGAACCCCTCCCTCGCCGCCGGTCCGGGCCGGTGACGACCACTGCGACGTTCTCGCCCGCCGCCACCAGCGCCTCCAGCGGCTGGACCGCCAGCGCGGGCGTCCCGAGGTACGCGAGTCGGCGGCCGATCGGCGGCCGGCGGTCGATCGAGGGCACGCCGACACCGTATGCCGCTGATACAGCTGTCCGGCACGATGGCGTCATGGCCACCTTGGACCTCGCCCGGCAGGCCGCCGACCTTCTCAAGCGGGTGCTGACCGCCGCCACCCCGGACGAGCTGTCGGGGGGCGACGCGGCCGCCCTCGCCGCGGCCTTCGCCGACGCCGAGCGGATGGCCGCGGCCGGCAAGGCCCTGTACGCCGCCCGCGTGCGCGCCACCGACGCCTACCGCGACGCCGGCTATCGGGACGCCGCCAGCTGGTTGGCCGGCGCCTCCGGCGATCCGGTCGGTCGGGCTCGGTGCATTCTCGACACCGCCGACGCCCTCGCCAAGAGCCCGGCCGCCCAGGCCGCGCTCGTCGGCGGCGAACTGTCCGCCGCCCAGGCCCAGATGATCGGCTCGGCCACCGCCGTCGACCCGTCGGCCGGCCCCGAGCTCGTCGCCCTCGCCCGGCGCGGCTCGTTCCGGGAGCTGCGGGACGGCGTCTCCCGGGCCCGCCGCCGGTCCCGCTCCGAGGCCGACGAGATCGCCCGCGAGCGCCGCGTCCACGAGCGCCGGTACTGCCGCGTCACCGAGCCCGACGCCGGCGGTCTGCGTATCGACGCCTGGGTCACCAAGGCCGACGGCGCCCGGCTGCTCGCCCGGCTCGACGCCGAGTCCGAGCTCGTCTTCAAGCAGGCCTGGGCCGCCGGGCAGCGGGAGCCGCACGAGCGGTACCGGGCCGACGCGCTCGTCCGGCTCGCCGACGCCGCCGGTAATAGTGGTGGCGGCGTCGGCGGTGGCCGGCCGGTGCCGCACGTCCTCGTCCGGGTGGACGCGGCCGCCCTGCGGCGCGGGGCCGTGTGCGGCGCCGAAGTCTGCGAGATCCGCGGCGTCGGGCCGGTACCGGTAGCGACGGCGCGGACGCTGCTCGGCGAGGGGTTCTTCACCCTGCTCGTGGCCGACGGCGTCGACATCCGGACGGTGACCTCGACCACCCGCACCGTCCCCCGCGCCCTGCGGGTCGCGCTGGCCGAACGGGACCCGGGCTGCGTCGTCCCCGGCTGCCCGGTCAGCGACCATCTCGAGATCGACCACTGGCGGGTCGACTTCGCCAAGGGCGGCCCGACCCGCCTCGACAATTTGGCCCGGGTATGCGGGCCGCACCACGCCATGAAGACCAACGCCGGCTGGCGGCTCGCCGGCGGTCCCGGTCGCTGGCGGTGGCTCCCGCCTAGAGACGGGCCAGGCCGTCCGGGTCGAACCCGTCCGAGTCGACCGACAAAGTCCGGGACCGCAAGATCTTGAGGGCTTCCTTACGCTGAGCGGCGTCCAGCCGCTCGACCAGCAGGACCCCGTCGAGATGGTCGAGCTCGTGCTGGAAGACCCGGCCCTCGATCTCGTCGGCCTCGATCGAGAGCTCGTTGCCGTCCCGGTCCAGACCGACCAGGTGGACCTCGTTCGGCCTGACGATCTCCCAGCTCAGGCCGGGCACCGACAGGCACCCCTCGTCGTACGTCCACTCACCCGACGTCTCGACGATCCGCGGGTTGATGACCGCCAGTGGCCCGTCGCCGATGTCATAGACGAACAGCCGACGCTGGACGCCGACCTGGTTGGCGGCCAGGCCGCTGCCCGGCGCGGCGTACATCGTCTCGATCATCTCGTCGATCAGCGCGGCGACGCTGCCGTCGATCTCCTCGATCTCCCGCGTCCGCTGCTTGAGGACCGGGTCGCCGTACTGTCGGATCGGGAACACGCCGCAATTTTACTGGTCGGTCGGGTCGACGGTGACCCGGAGCCGGCCAGCCGGCCGCGGCGTCGTCGCGAGCGCGTCGCAGAGCGTCCGGTGGTCCGGCGCCCGGGCGAGCCATCGACCGTCCCCGAGGTCGGCCGTCATCACGCCGGCCATCCGGCCGAGCGCGGCGCAATACGGGGCGGCGGCATCGCCGCTCACGACCGCCAGGGCGGCGAACGGCGGGAGGTCCAGCTCCTCCCGCAATGGCCGTTCGTCGACCCGGCCGGGGTCCCCGGCGACCGCGGCGGCCAGCACCGGATGGTCCGGCAGCCTGGTCTGGACGAGCACTGGTCCCGCCCCCGGCGCGCCGCGGCCGCCGACGAGCCGGCCGGCCCGGGCGAGCAGGGCCAGCGACTCCTCCGCCGCGGTGAACCGGGGGGCGAGCAGGTGCTGGTCGAAGTCCAAGAAGACGACCGCGGCGGCCCGGCGGACCCGGTGGAGGACCGCCTCGGTCCCGACGAGCACCGGCGTCTCCGGCACCGCGTCGCCGGTGTCGCCCGCGACCTCGCCGACGTCGACGCCGAGCAGCGCGGCCAGCTCCTCTCGGACCCGCGAGACGCCGGCCCGCAGCACCTTCAGCTTCGTCCCGCCGCACGCTGCGCAGACGACCGGCCGCGTCGTCCCGCAACCGCGGCACCGCAGGCCGTCGTCGTCCTGTTCGACCGGCCGGCCGCACGTCGTGCAGCGGGCGATCTCGCCGCACGCCGCGCAGGCCAACAGCCGGGCCCGGCCGGTCCGGTTGAGCACGCAGACCAGCGGCGGCCCCGCCGGTAGCCGGCCGGCCAGCCGGACGAGCTCCTCCGACAGCAGGCCCGTCCGCGGATCAGCGGCCCGCCGGTCGACGACCGATACCGCCGGCCAGCCGGACCGCTCGTCCGGCGCGACGACGAGCCGGTAGCGCGCCACCTGCACCGCGGTCGGGCACGCCGACACCAGCCGGCACGGCACGCCGGCCCGGGCCGCCCGTTCGGCGAGGACCTCGACCGCGTCGTACCGGCTCCGGTACGCCTCGTCGTGGGCGTCGAGGACGACCGCGCCGGCCAGCTCGGGCACCGGCGCCCACGCTGTTGCCCGCGACCCGACGACCACCGGCCACCCCGCCGCCGCCTCCGCCCAGTCCGCCGCCACCGCGATGCCCCGGTGGCGGAGCCGGGCCCGCAGCCGATCGGCCCAGCCGACGTTCGGCACGAGGACGACGACGCTGCCGTCAGCCGAAACCGCGTCGACCATCTCGAGCACCAGCGGCAGCGGGTCCGTCGCCGGGCCGAGCCGGACCAGCTCGGTCCCCGGCGTCACCCCGCCGGCGGCTGGCTGGCCGGCGCCCGGGCCGGTTGGCTGGCCGCGCTCAGGCCGAACCGGCAGCTCCCAGACGTTGCGGGCCGGCGACGCGACCCGCAGCAGCGTCGACGCCGGCATCGCCCACCGCCACGCCGCCCACGTCGCCAGTTCGACGACCGCCGGCGGCGGGCCCGATCCGGAGAAGCCGGTGATCGGCTGCAGCGCGACGGCGGCCGGTGGTTCGGGGTCGACCGCGGTCACCCAACCGCCGACCGGCCGGTGGTGGAGCCGGATGCGCACCCGGCTGCCCACCTCGAGCTGGTCACGCCAGCGGTCCGGGACCGAGTAGTCGAACTCCCGCCCGACCGCCGGGACGTCCGGCAGTACTCGGACCGGCGCGGCCGCTCAGAGGCCGAGGGCCCGGCGGAGGTCGTCGACCCTCGGGGTCGCCTCCCAGGTGAACTCCTTGTCGTTCCGTCCGAAGTGTCCGTAGGCCGCGGTCCGGCGGTAGATCGGCCGGCGTAGGTCGAGGTCGCGGATGATCGCCGCCGGGCGGAGGTCGAAGAGCTCGCGGACCGCGGCGGCGATCGCCTCGGGGTCGGCGGCTTCGGTCCCGAACGTCTCGACGAGCAGCGAGACCGGCTGGGCGACGCCGATGGCGTACGCCACCTGGACCTCGCAGCGCCGGGCCGCGCCGGCCGCGACGACGTGCTTGGCCACCCAGCGCGCCGCGTACGCAGCCGACCGGTCGACCTTCGACGGGTCCTTGCCGGAGAACGCGCCGCCACCGTGTCGGGCCATGCCGCCGTACGTGTCGACGATGATCTTCCGACCGGTCAGCCCGGTGTCGGCGTGCGGACCGCCCAGCTCGAACTGGCCGGTCGGGTTGGCGAGGACCCGCAGCCCGCTCGTGTCGAGGTCGGTCGGCAGCAGCGGGTGGATGACGTGCTCACGGAGGTCCGGGAGCAGCAGCGTCTCGAGGTCGATCCCCGGCTGGTGCTGCGTCGAGATGAGGATCGTGTCGATCGAGACCGGCCGGCCGTCCTCGTAGACCACGCTGACCTGCGTCTTGCCGTCCGGCCGCAGGTACGGCAGGACGCCGACGCGACGCACCTGCGCCAGGCGCTGGGCCAGTCGGTGGGCGAGCCAGATCGGCAGCGGCATCAAGTCGGGCGTCTCGTCGCAGGCGTACCCGAACATCATCCCCTGGTCACCGGCACCCTGGGCATTGAGCTGGTCCTCGCCGCCGGAGCCGGTGCGCAGCTCGAACGCCGAGTCGACGCCCTGGGCGATGTCCGGCGACTGGCCGTCGAGCGTCACCATCACGCCGCACGTCCGCCCGTTGAAGCCGTAGGCGTCGTTGTCGTAGCCGATGTCGCAGACGACGTCACGGACGAGCGACGGTATGTCGATGTACGTCTTCGTCGTGATCTCGCCGGCGACGACGACGAGGCCGGTCGTGAGCAGCGTCTCGCAGGCCACCCGGCTGTACGGGTCGTCGGTCAGGAGGGCGTCGAGGACGGCGTCGGACACCTGATCGGCCATCTTGTCGGGGTGGCCCTCGGTGACCGACTCCGAGGTGAAGGTGGTTCTCACGTGGTCTTCCTCCGATCCGTAGGCGGCGCGAGCAGGCCGACCACCCTATCCAAGATGGCGTCGGCCACTTCGTCCTTGCTGGTCAGCGGCACATCCGTGGCGTCGCCGGCCGCGTCGAGGATCGTCACCGCGTTCGTGTCGTGGTCGAAGCCGACGCCGGGCGCGGCGACGTCGTTGACGACGAGGAGGTCGACGCCCTTCCGCTCGAGCTTGCGCCGGCCGCGGGCGACCGCGTCCTCGGTCTCCGCGGCGAAGCCGACGAACCGCTGGCCGGGCCGGCGCGCCGCGACCAGGCCGGCGAGGATGTCCGGCGTCTGCTCCAGGACGATGTCGGGCACGCCGTCGTCCTTCGTCAGCTTTCGCTCCGACGGCGCCTTCGGCCGGTAGTCGGCCACCGCGGCGGCCATGACGACGACGTCGGCGTCCGCGACGACCCCGGCCAGCGCAGCCTCCATGTCGGCCGCCGACTCGACCGGCACGACCGTGACCAGCGGGCTGTCGGCCGGCAGCGACGACGTCGTGACGAGCGTCACCCGGGCGCCCCGGCGGGCCGCGGCCGCCGCGACCGCGTGCCCTTGCTTGCCCGACGACCGGTTCGTCAGCACGCGCACCGGGTCGAGTGCCTCCCGGGTCCCGCCCGCGCTGACGACGACGTGCCGTCCGGCCAGGTCCGCCGGCCCGAGCAGGCCGAGGACACGGGCGGCGATGACCGCCGGCGCGGCGAGCCGGCCAGCACCGACGTCACCGCCGGCCAGCCGGCCGTCCTCGGGCGGGACGACGACGACGCCGCGGCGGGCGAGGGTCGCCAGGTTCTCCTGCACGGCCGGGTGCTCCCACATCTCGGTGTGCATCGCCGGGCAGACGACGACCGGCGCCCGGGTGGCCAGCAGGGTGGCCGTGAGCAGGTCGTTCGCCATGCCAGCGGCGTAGCGGGCCAGTACGTCGGCCGTCGCCGGCGCGACGAGCACCAGGTCGGCGGTCTGGCCGAGCCGGGTGTGCGGGATCGATCCCTCCCAGAGGCTGTCCTGGACCGGCTCGGACGCCAGGGCGGAGAACGTCGTCGCCCCGACGAATCGGGTGGCCCCGGCCGTGAGGACCGGGACGACGTGCACGCCGGCGTCGACCAACCGCCGGCAGACCTCGACGGCCTTATAGGCGGCGATGCCGCCGGAGACCCCGAGGACGACTCGTTTCACTGGCCGGCCGGTCAGCCGGCGTCCGGCGCCTCGGGCTCGGCTTCGGCCTCGGCGGCCGCCAGCGCGGCGGCCTCCTCCTCGGGGTCGGGCCGGGTGTACGTCGCCTTGCCGGCCGCGACCTCCTCGAAGGCGATCGACAGCGGCTTGCCGGACACCGACGTCACCTGCGGCGGGACCACCCGTCCGAGCCCCTCGCCGAGGCTGTTGTAGTAGGCGTTGACCTGCCGGGCCCGCGTCGACCCGAGGGCGACGAGGGTGAACTTCGAGTCGACCTTGTCGAGCAGGTCCTCGATCGGGGGGTCCATCAGGGTGTTCCGGCCTTTGGCCATCAGCGGTCCTCTCTTCGGGTTCGATCAACTATACCGGCCACCTCGGCCACAGCCCGTTCGACCTGGTCGTTCACGACCTCGTAGCCGGCGAGGTCGTGGCCGAGCTTGACCTCTTCACGGCCCTTCTCGATGCGCCGTTCGACGTGCGCCGGCGAGTCGCCGCGGGCGACGAGACGCTCGCGCTGGACGTCGAGCGACGGCGGCAGGAGCAGGATCACGACCGCGTCGGGAACCTGCTCGACGACCTGTTGGGCGCCCTGGAGGTCGATCTCGAGCAGCACGTCGTGCCCGGCCGGCGGCTCCGGGACCGGGGTCCCGTAGAGGTTGTCCAGGAACTCCGCCCACTCGAGGAAGCCGCCCGAGGCGACGCGAGCCATGAACCGCTCGCGGTCGGTGAAGACATAGGCGCCGTCCGGCTCGCCGTCCCGGCGCGGCCGAGTGGTCCAGGACCGGCTCAGCCAGAGCCGGGGGTCCCGGGCCGTGACCGCTGCCGCCACCGTGCCCTTGCCGGCCCCGCCGGGGCCGATGAGCACGAAGACGTGGTCAGCGGGGCGCAGTCTCTTTGAGGAGGTCGGCCCGCTGCTTGGCCCCCAGGCCCTGCAGTCGCCGGCTCTCGCTGATGCCCACCGTCTCCATCAGGCGGCGGGCCTTGACCTTGCCGAGGCCGGGCAGCGACTCCAGCACGGAGACGACTTTCATCTTGCCCACGGTCTCGTCGTTCTCGGCCTTTTGCAAGAGCTCGGCCAGGCTCAGCGAGCCGAGCTTGAGCTTCTCCTTGACCTCGGCCCGCTCACGGCGAACCTTGGCAGCCTTCTCCAGTGCAGCCTGTCGCTGCTCGGGCGTAAGTGCGGGAGGTTGCGGCATGCGCGAATGGTAGCGCCTCTGGAGTGCCAGGTCACAACCATTTCCGGCCGAGGGCCGCCACGACCTCGTCCCGGGCGGTGACCGCGGCCGCCCGGAGGGCGTCGACCGACGGCCCGGCGGCGAGCACCGACCGCGACACGTTCGGGAGGATCGTCCCCGGACGGCACCCGGCGAAGAGCTTGCCGACGGCCTGCGCGGTCCCGCCCTGCGCGCCGACGCCCGGCGCGAGCAGCGGGCCGCCGAGATCGGCGAGGGCGAACGACGACGGCTGCAGGGTCGCGCCGACGACCGCGCCGATACTGCCGACGCCGCTGCCGCTGTCGGCGTCGGCGTCGGCGTCGGCGTTGCGCCGGGCGATCGCCGCCAGTATCGAGTCCTCGACCGTTTCCGGCCGGCCGGTCCCCTCCGCGCCCGTTCCCTGCACAACCGCCGCTTGGACGGTCCGACCCTCCGGATTGCTGCTGCGCACGACGACGAAGACGCCGCGACCGTTGGCCAGGGCGGTCCGGAACAGCGGCTCGAGCGAGCCGAACCCGAGGTATGGCGTGGCGGTCACCGCGTCGGCGGCCAGCCGGCTCGACCGGCCGAGCCAGGCGTCGGCGTACGCCTCCGAGGTGCTGTCGATGTCGCCGCGCTTGGCGTCGGCGACGACGAGCAGCCCGGCCGCCGTCGCGTCGGCGATCAGGGTCTCCAGGGCGGCCAAGCCGGCGGAGCCGTGCCGTTCGTAGAACGCGACCTGCGGCTTGACGACCGGGACCGCGCCGGCGAACGCCTCGACGCACGCCGCGCCGAACGCCCGCAGGCCGTCGGCGTCGTCGGGCAACCCCCAGGCCCCGAGCAACCCGGCCGACGGGTCGATGCCGGCGCAGAGCGGGCCGCTCCGGGCCACCGCGTCGACCAGCCGTTCCCCGAACGCGTCACCCATGGGCCCCTCCGATCAGCTCGCGTACCGCGGCGACCCGGTGCCGGCGGCACCACCGCCCCAACCCGTCGAGAACCTTCCACGGCGCCCGGGGGTCTCGGAACGTCGCCGTGCCGACCTGCACCGCGTCGGCCCCCGCGAGCAGCAGCTCGACCGCGTCGTCCGCCCCGAAGACGCCGCCGACGCCGACGATGCCGACGTCGGGGAACGCCTCCCGGCACTCCCAGACGGCGCGGACCGCCACCGGGTGGACGGCCGGGCCGGACAGCCCGCCGCCGCCGGCCCCGAGGGCCGGCCGCCTCGTCTCGGTGTCGATGGCCAGCCCGAGGAGCGTGTTGACGAGCGTCACGGCCTCCGCGCCGGCGTCGAGCGCCGCCCGGGCGATCTCGCGGAGGTCGGCGACGTTCGGGCTCAGCTTCGCCCACCGCGGCAGTCCGGCCGCGGCGGCCGCGTCGACCGCCTCGGCCGTCGCGGTCGGCGAGTGGGCGAACATCCGCGACCGGTCCTCGACGTTCGGGCAGCTCACGTTGACCTCGACCGCCACCAGGCCACCAGCCCCGGCCGTCGCCCGCGGGCCGCTGGCCAGGCCGGCCGCGGCGGCCGCGAAGTCCTCGACCCGGCGACCCCAGATGCTGGCGACGACCCGGGCGCCGGCCGCAGCCAGGCCGGGCAGCTCCTCGTCCAGCCACGCCGCCACCCCCGGCCCCTGCAGGCCGACGCTGTTCAGCATCCCGGCCGCCACCTCGTGCACCCGTGGCGCCGGGTTGCCCGGCCACGGCCCGGGCCCGAGCGACTTGACCACCACTGCCCCCAACCGGTCCAACGGACCGAACACCCCCAGCTCGGCCCCGTGGCCGGCGGTCCCCGACGCCGTCATGACCGGGTTCGGCAGCGCCACCGACCCGATCCTGGTGGACAGGTCAGGGCCCATGCAGCTCCCGGTCGGTCGACTCGGCGTGGAGCTCCTGGAGGGCGCGGACGGACAGTTTGTGGTCGGCCCAGTCGGCGATACCAGCCGCCGCGGCCCGGGCCGCGGCCAGCGTCGTCAGGCACGGGACGTGGTGGGCGATCGCGGCCGCCCGGATGTGGTTGCCGTCGGCCCGCGCCCCGCGGTCCCGCGGCGTGTTGACGACGAGTTGGACCTTGCCGCTGGCGATCAGCTCGACCGCGTCGGCGGCCAGGCCCTCCTCACCGACCTTCGCCACCAGCGTGTCGACGGCGAGGCCCTGGTCTCGGAAGTAGCCGGCCGTCCCTAACGTCGCGGCCAGCGAGAACCCGAGCTCGCCGAAGCGCCGGGCGATGGCCAGCCCGGCCGGCTTGTCCCGGTCGGCCAGCGACAGGAAGACCGTCCCGGTCTGCGGCAGTCGCGTGCCGGCGGCGAGCTGGCTCTTGGCGAAGGCCAGCGCGAACGTCCGGTCGACGCCCATCACCTCGCCGGTCGACCGCATCTCCGGCCCGAGCAGCGTGTCGACACCGGGGAACCGGTCGAACGGCAGGACGGCCTCCTTGACGCTGACATGGTCGAGCGTCCGGATCTGGCCGACCGCGTCCGCCGGTAGGAGCTCCTCGCCGCGCAGCTCGGCCAGCGTGTCGCCGACCATGACCCGCGCCGCGGCCATCGCCACCGCCACGCCGGTGGCCTTGGCGACGAACGGGACCGTCCGGCTCGCCCGTGGGTTCGCCTCGAGGACGAAGGCCGCCCCGTCCTTCACCGCGTACTGGACGTTCAGCAGTCCCTCGACCGCCAGCGCGTCGGCCAGGTTCCGGGTGTGCCGGTCGAGCTGTTCGAGCACCTCGGCCGCCAGCGTCTGCGGCGGGAGGGCGCAGGCCGAGTCGCCGGAGTGCACGCCGGCCTCCTCGACGTGCTCCATGATCCCGCAGATCAGCGTCTCGCCCGCCCGGTCCCGGATGGCGTCGACGTCGACCTCGACGGCGTCCTCCAGGAACCGGTCGACGAGGACCGGGCGCTCCGCGGTGACCCCGCCCTCCCGGGCCAGGCCGGCCGTCCCGGCCAGCGCGGCCATGACCCGCCGGACATCCGCGTCGTCGTAGACGATCTCCATCGCCCGGCCGCCGAGGACGTAGCTCGGACGGACGAGCGCCGGGTAGCCGACCCGGCGGGCGATGGCCAGCGCCTCCTCCGTCGTGACCGCCGTCCCGCCCGGCGGCTGGGGGATGCCGAGCGTCTCGCAGAGCGCGTTCCACTGCTCGCGGTCCTCGGCCCGGTCGATCGACGCCGGGCTCGTCCCGAGCACGAGCTCCGTCGGCAGCGAACCGGCCAGCTTGAGCGGCGTCTGACCGCCGAGGGCGACGACGACCCCTTTGATCCGGCCACCGGCCCGCGCCTCGGCGTCGAGCACGTTGCCGACGTCCTCCGCGGTGAGCGGCTCGAAGTAGAGCCGGTCCGACGTGTCGTAGTCCGTCGAGACCGTCTCCGGGTTGCAGTTGATCATGACCGTCTCGTAGCCGGCCGCCCGCAACGCCATGCTCGCGTGGACGCAGCAGTAGTCGAACTCGATCCCCTGCCCGATCCGGTTCGGCCCGGACCCGAGGATGACGACCCGTTCCTTGTCGGACGGACGGACCTCCTCCTCGTCCTCGTAGGTGCCGTAGTAGTACGGCGTGAACGCCTCGAACTCGGCTCCGCAGGTGTCGACCGTCTTGAACGTCGGGACGACGCCAGCCGCCAGCCGGGCCGCCCGCACCGCCTGCTCCGCCGCCGGCCCGCGGCCGACACCCAGGAGGTACCCGAGCTGGGCGTCGGAGAACCCGAGCCGCTTCGCCCGGCGGAACCGCGCCCGGTCCATCGCCGGGAGGCCGCCGGCTGCGCTGGCGTCGGATGAGTCCTCGGCTGCGCTGGCGTCGGCGGCGCCTGCATCATCGGCGGTCGCGCCAGTGGGTGGCGGCGGTCGCAACGCCTCGATGGCCAGCCGCTCCTCGCTGATCCGCTCGATCTGGCGGAGGAACCACCGGTCGATGCCGGTCCGGTCGGCCACCGCGTCGACGGCCGAGCCGCCGGCGACGAGCGCCCGGCGCAGGGCCGACTCGACCTGGTAGAGCCGGTCCGGGGTCGGGACGGCCGCCCGGTCGAGGACGGCCGCGTCGTCGAGGGCATCGGCATCGACCTCGGCCGGATCGCCGTTCAACCCGGTCCGGCCTTGCTCGAGGGAGCGGACGGCCTTCTGCAGCGACTCGCAGAACGTCCGGCCGATCGCCATGACCTCGCCGACCGACTGCATGCGCGTGCCGAGCCGGCCGTCGGCGCCCGGCAGCTTCTCGAACGCCCACCGCGGGATCTTCGTGACGACGTAGTCGATCGTCGGCTCGAAGCTGGCCGGCGTCGCCCGCGTGATGTCGTTCGTGATCTCGTCGAGGCGGTACCCGACGGCCAGCCGGGCGGCGATCTTGGCGATCGGGAACCCCGTCGCCTTCGACGCCAGCGCCGACGAACGCGAGACGCGGGGGTTCATCTCGATGACCAGCCGCCGCCCGTCGGCCGGGTCCACCGCGAACTGGACGTTCGACCCACCGGTCTCGACGCCCACCCGGCGCAGGCAGGCGAACGCGTCGTCCCGCATCGCCTGGTACTCGACGTCGGTCAGCGTCTGGGCCGGCGCGACCGTGATCGAGTCGCCGGTGTGCACGCCCATCGGGTCGAGGTTCTCGATCGAGCAGACGACGACGCAGTTGTCGGCGTTGTCCCGCATGACCTCGAGCTCGTACTCCTTCCAGCCGGCGATCGACCGCTCGACCAGGATCTCGCCGACCGGGCTGGCGTCCAGCCCCTCGGGCGCCAGGCCGACCCAGTCGCCGTGGCGGTCCCGACGGGCGAACTCCTCGGGCGTGCGGGCGATGCCGGTCCCCTTGCCACCGAGGATGAAGCTCGGCCGGACCATGATCGGGTACCCGATCTCGTCGGCGATCGTCACCGCCTCCTCGAGCGAGTGGGCGAAGCCGGACCGTGGGACCTCGAGGCCGATCTCCTGCATCGCCAGCTTGAACAGCTCGCGGTCCTCGGCCGTCCGGATCGCTTCCGGCCGGGCGCCGATGACCTCGAGCCCGTCGAGCGCGCCCTGTTCCAGCAGCGCCATCGTCAGATTGAGCGCCGTCTGCCCGCCGAGCGTCGGCAGCAGCGCGTCCGGCCGCTCGCGCTCGATGATCGCCGCCAGCATCTCCGGGTCGAGCGGCTCGACGTACGTCCGGTCCGCCGTCCCCGGGTCCGTCATGATCGTCGCCGGGTTCGAGTTGGCGAGGACCACCCGGTAGCCCTCTTCGGCCAGCACCCGGCAGGCCTGCGTCCCGGAGTAGTCGAACTCGCAGGCCTGGCCGATGACGATCGGCCCGGAGCCGATCACCAGGATCGACTCGATGTCGTCGCGTCGCGGCACGGCTAGATCTCCCCGCCCGGGCACCCGCTGGAGCCTCCCGAGGGTGCGCCCATCAGCGCCCGGAACTCGTCGAACAGGTACCGGGCGTCGTGCGGTCCCGGCCCGGCCTCGGGGTGGTACTGCACGGAGAACGCGGCGGCCGACCGGCAGCGGATGCCCTCGACGACGCCGTCGTTCAGGTTGACGTGGCTCACGTCGGCGTCGGGCACGTCGACGACCGCGTAGTTGTGGTTCTGGCTCGTCACCTCGACCTGCCCGGTCGACCGGCGCTGGACGGGGTGGTTGCTGCCGTGGTGGCCGAACGGCAGCTTGTACGTCGTCCCGCCGAGCGCGGTGGCCAGGATCTGGTGGCCGAGGCAGATGCCGAAGACCGGCACCCGCCCGACGAGGGCGCCGACCGCGGCCGCCGGGCCGGGCAGGGCGGCCGGGTCGCCGGGCCCGTTCGAGAGGAAGACGCCGTCGGGGGCCATCGCCAACACGTCGTCGGCGGCCGTGCCGGCCGGGACGACGGTGATCGTCGCCAGCGCGCCGAGCTGGCGGAGCATCGTCTCCTTGATGCCGAAGTCGTAGGCGACGACCCGGTACGGGCCGTCGCCACGGACGTACGGCTCGGTCGTCGTCACGCCGGCGACGAGGTCGTGCCCGTCGGTCGGCTCGGCCGCGGCCGCGGCGGCCCGGAGCTCGGCCTCGTCGGCCGTCCCGAACGCACCCGGCATCGCGCCACGGTCCCGCAGGTGCCGGGTCAGCCGCCGGGTGTCGATGCCGGTGACCGCGGGGACACCGTGGCGGACGAGGAACGCCTCGAGCCCCTCGGTGGCTCGCCAGTTGCTCGGCTCCGTCGTCAGGTCCCGGACGACGACGCCGCGGCAGAACGGCCGCGGCGCCTCGTCGTCGGCCGCGTTCGTGCCGTAGTTGCCGATGTGCGGGTACGTGAACGCCACCACCTGGCCGGCGTACGACGGATCCGTCACGACCTCCTGGTAGCCGCTGAGCGCGGTGTTGAAGACGACCTCGCCGGTCGAGACCGGCTGCACGAGGCCGGCCGCCTCGCCCTCGAAGACCTCGCCGTCGGCGAGCACCAACAGTGCCGGCTGCCGGCTCATCGCTGGGCCTCGGCGTCGACGACGATCGGCTCGCCACGCAGGACGGTGTGGCGGACCCGGCCGGTGAGCTTCCGGCCGGCGTACGGCGTGTTCCGGCTGCGGCTGGCCAGCCGGCCGGCGTCGACCGTCCAGGTGCCGACGGGATCGACGACGCACAGGTTGGCGTCGGCGCCCGGCGCGACGGGGCCGCCGTGGGCGGTCTGCCCGGCCGGCCCACCGGGCGACCCGGCGGCGAGGCCGGCGATCGCCGCTGGTTGCCAGCTCAGGAGGGCGAGGACGCGCTCGGGCGGCAGCGGCAACTCGGTCAGGGCAACGGCGAGCGCGGTCTCCAGCCCGAGCATCCCCGGCGGGGCCTGGTCGAACGGCCGGTCCTTCATCTCGGGGGCGTGCGGCGCGTGGTCGGTCGCGATGGCGTCGATCGTCCCGTCGACGAGGCCGGCCTTGATCGCCGCGACGTCGTCGTCGGTCCGCAGCGGCGGGTTGACCTTGAAGACCGGGTCGTACCCGGCGACGAGGCCGTCGGTGAGGGCGAAGTGGTGCGGTGCGGCCTCGGCGGTGACGGCCAGCCCCTCGGCCCTGGCGGCCCGGACGAGCTCGACCGAGCCGGCGGTCGACAGATGGAGGAAGTGCACCGGACAGCCGGTGAGCCGGACGAGGGCGATGTCGCGGGCGACCATCGCCTCTTCGGCCGCGGCCGGGATCCCGGGGATGCCGAGCCGGCTGGACCACGCCCCCTCGTGCATCGAGCCGCCGCCAGCCAACCGCTCGTCCTCGCAGTGCTGGGCGAGGACGACGGGGGTGCCCTGGGCCCGCAGCCCGGCTGCGTAGTCGAGCGCCCGGCGCATGAGGCCGCCGTCCTGGACGCCGGCACCGTCGTCGGTGAACAGCCGGACACCGAGGGCGGCCAGCTCGGCCATCGGGGCCAGCCGCTCGCCGGCCCGGCCGACGGTGATCGCCCCGGCCACGGCCACCTCGGCGGCGGCGGTCCGGCCGAGCTCGAGCACTTCGCGGGCGACGCCGGCCGAGTCGATCGTCGGCTCGGTGTTCGGCATGGCGACGACCGCGGTGTACCCGCCGAGCGCGGCGGCCCGGGCGCCGGTCTCGACCGTCTCCGCCTCCTCCCGACCGGGCTGGCGGAGATGGGTGTGCAGGTCGACCAGGCCGGGGGCGACGAGGCACCCGTCGGCGTCGAGGACCAGCGCGGCGGACGGCACGTCCAGGTCGGCCTCGACCGCCCGGATCACCCCGTCGGCGACGAGGACGTCGGCGCGGCGGCTCCCGCCGGCGTCGACCACCGTGCCCCCCCGAACGACCAGCTCAGCCACTCTGCGCCTCCAGCGGCTGGTCGTCGGCCAGGCCGATCGTGCCGGAGCCGAGGAGCAGGAAGAGGACGGCCATCCGGACGGCGACGCCGTTGGCGACCTGCCGGGTGGCGACGGTCATCGGCAGGTCGGCGACGTCGGACGCGATCTCGACGCCGCGGACCATCGGGCCGGGATGGGTCACGAGCGCGTCCGGCGACAGCGTCGCGACCCGCCGGGCGGTCATCCCCCACTCGGCGGTGTACTCGCGCAACGACGGGACGAACATCCCGCTCCCTCGCTCGGCCTGCAGTCGGAGGAGGGAGACGACGTCGGCGTCGGCCAGCGCGTCGTCGAGGTCGGCGGTGACCGTCACCGGCCAGCCGTCGAGCGACGGCGGCAGCAGGCTGCCCGGCGCGGCGAGCGTGACCGACGCGCCGAGGGCGTCGTAGGCGAGCACCTGGGAGCGGGCGACACGGCTGTGGCGGACGTCGCCGACGATGACGACGCGCAGGCCTTCGAAGCAGCTCACGCCCAGCTCGGCCGGGTCACGGCCCTGCCGCTCGGCCAGCACCTGGCGGACGGTGAAGCAGTCGAGGAGGGCCTGGGTCGGATGCTCGTGCCAGCCGTCGCCGGCGTTTATCACCCGCGCCCGCTCGGCCCAGCGCGCCACCTGGTGGGGGGCGCCGGACGAGGCGTGGCGGACGATGATGGCGTCGATGCCGAGGGCTTCGACCGTCTCGATCGTGTCGCGGAGCGACTCGCCCTTCTTCACCGACGACGTGGCGACGGACAGCGAGAGGACGTCAGCGGAGAGCCGCTTGGCCGCCGTCTCGAACGAGAGCCGGGTGCGGGTCGACTCCTCGAAGAACAGCGTGGCGACGACCCGACCGCGCAGCGTCGGGACCTTCGGGATGGCCCGGCGCTCGACCTCGGCGAACGCCTCCGCCACCCGGAGGATCTCCGCGATGCCGTCGGCACCGAGGTCGTTGACGGAGAGCAGGTGGTTCATCGGGGCATCAGGGTGCCGATGGCCACCCCTTCGTCGCTGACGTCGACCATCTCCTCGCGCCGCGTCGGGAGGTTCTTGCCGACGTAATCCGGCCGGATCGGCAGCTCCCGGTGGCCCCGGTCGACCATGACGGCCAGCTGGACCAGCCGGGCCCGACCGAAGTCGGTCAGGGCGTTGAGGGCGGCCCGCACCGTCCGGCCGGTGAAGAGGACGTCGTCGACGAGCACGACGACCCGGCCGGACAGATCGACCGGGATCTGGGTGGCCGCCTCCGGGAGGACCGGGCGGAGGCCGATGTCGTCGCGGTAGAACGCCACGTCGAGCGTCCCGACCGGGACCCGGTCGCCCTCGGACGACTCCAGGGCGGCCGCCATCCGGCGGGCCAGGCTGACGCCGCCGGTCTGCAGGCCGATGAGGACGACGTCGTCGAGGCCGCCGTTGCGCTCGGCCACTTCGTGGGCCATCCGGGTGAGCGCCCGCTGGACGTCCGCGGCGGACAGCACCTGAGAGTGGGGAACGAACACACCACCCAGGGGTCGGGTATGGCTGCGCTCGCGTTCGGCCACTGCTCCTCCTACCGTACGGGCCTCACCGGACCCGCTTCACGGTCAGACGTGGACTCTAGCCGGACGGCCGGGTCTGGCGGGCCACGGTCGAGAGGATCCCGTTCACGAAGCTCCCGGAGTCCTCGGTCGAGTACGTCTTGGCCAGCTCGACGGCCTCGTCGATGACGACGGCCACCGGCGGCCCGTCGGGATCGAGCAGCTCCGCGACGGCCAGTCGGAGGACCAGCCGGTCGACGACCGCCATCCGGTCGATCGGCCAGCCGACGGACGCGGCGGCGATGAGGGTGTCCGCCTCGGCCTGCCGACCCTGCGCCGCCTCGACGAGCGAGCGGGCGAACGGGTCCGGCGCCACCGGGAGCCCGGCGACGACGTCGAGCGGCGCGTCCCCCTTGAGCTCGGCCTCGTACAGCAAGGACAGGGCCCGCTCTCGGGCCTGGTGCCGGGTGCCGGCGTTCACGACGCCGTCTAGGCCCGGGTCAGGTATTCACCGGTCCGCGTGTCGACCTTGATGGCCTCACCGGGGTTGACGAAGAGCGGGACCTGGACGACCAGCCCGGTCTGGAGGGTGGCCGGCTTGCGGGCGCCCGACACCCGGTCACCCTGGATCCCGGGCTCGGTCTCGGTCACCTGGAGCTCGACCGCGGCCGGCAGGTCGACCCCGACGATCTCGCCGTCGTAGATCTGGAGGATTGCCTCGTCGGTCTCCTTCAGGTACTTCGTCGCGTCACCCAGCGCCGCCGGTTCCACTTCGAGCTGCTCGTACGTCGACGTGTCCATGAACACGTAGGCGTCACCGTCCCGATAGAGGAACTGCATGTCCCGCTTGTCGATGATCGCCTGCTCGAGCTTCTCGTCGGCCCGGTACGTGCGCTCGACCTGCGCACCGGTGCGGACGTTCTTCAGCTTCGTCCGGACGAACGCGCCGCCCTTGCCCGGCTTGACGTGTTGGAACTCGACGATGCTGAACAGGCCCTCGGGGAGGTCCAGGGTCATGCCGTTCTTCAAGTCGTTGGTGGAAACAGCCATACCTTTCCTTACCGTCGGTCGGTCAGCACCGTCTTTTGGTCAGATCAGGGCGACGGCCTTGCTGAAGGTGGTGAGCGGGCGGGAGCCTTCCTCGGTCACGACCAGCGTGTCCTCGATCCGGACCCCGCCGACCCCGGGCAGGTACACCCCCGGCTCGACCGTGACGATGACGCCGGACGAGAGGATAGCAGTGCCCAAAGGGCTGACCGTGGGGGCCTCGTGGATGTCGAGGCCGACGCCGTGGCCGGTGCCGTGCTCGAACGCGTCGGCCCAGCCGGCGGCGGCGATGACCTGCCGGCAGGCGTCGTCGACCTCCTTCGTCCCGATGCCCGGGCGCACGGCGGCCACCCCTTCGGCCTGCGACGTCCGAACGACGTCGAAGACGCGGGCCAGCTCGCCCTCGGGCTCGCCGCCGACGCAGAACGTCCGCGTCATGTCCGACCGGTAGCCGTCGAAGGTCGCGCCGAAATCGACGACGACCGGATCACCGCGGCGGATGGGTCGGTCGGTCGGTCGGTGATGTGGCTTGGCCGAGTTCGGGCCGGCGGCGACGATCGTCTCGAAGGCCGTGCTCTCCGCGCCGCCCCGACGCATCGCGGTGTCGAGGGCGAGCGCGAACTGCTCCTCGGTGACGGTCTCCCGGACCGCCGACGCCAGTAGCGGCAGCACGTCGCCGAGCGCGGCGTCGGCGATGGCGGCCGCCCGGGCCATCCGGGCGACCTCGCCGTCGTCCTTGACCTCTCGCAACGCCTCGACGACGCCGGTCGTCGGCACGACGTCGCAGCCCTCGAGCAGTGTCGTCCACCGGCGGCTGGCGCTCCACGTCACGTCGTCGGCTTCCAGACCGACCCGGGCGCGGCCGGCCAGCGTCGCCCGCACGGCGTCCCGCTGGGTCTCGACCCCGCCGACCGTGACGTCAACGGGAGCCTCGGCCGCGGCTACCTGCTCGGCCGATTGCGTGCGGTACCGCCCGTCGGTCGTCAGCCGCGCCGCGTCGGCGGTCACGGCCAGCAGGCCGGCCGAACCGGTGAACCCGGTCAGGTACCGGACATTGGCCAGGTTGGTGACGATCAGGCTGTCGACGCCGGCGTCGTCCAGGCGGGCTCGGAGCGCGTCCAGGCGGCCGGCCACCTGCAGCGGGGGCAGCGTCATCGGGACTCCTTTTCTCGGTTGCCGGCCGTCCGGCGGTCCAGCAGCTTCCCGACCGACTCGATCGCCAGCTCGTAGCCCAGGCCGCCGAAGCCGGCGACGAGCCCGTCGGCCACCGGCGCGACGACCGACGTATGCCGGAACGGCTCGCGAGCGGCCGGGTTCGACAGGTGCAGCTCGACGACGACGCCGTCGAACGCGGCGAGCGCGTCGTGCAGCGACCACGACGTGTGCGTGAGCGCGCCGGCGTTGACGACGACGGCCGCCGCCCGGCCGCGGGCCGCGTGGACGGCCTCGATCAGGGCGCCCTCGTGGTTCGACTGCACGTGCTCGATCACGAGGCCGAGCCGCTCGGCCGTGGCCGTCGCCGTCTTGACGTGGTCCTCCAACCGTTCGGTGCCGTAGACCGCGGGCTCGCGCTCGCCCAACAGGTCGAGGTTCGGCCCGGACAACAGCAACACCGTGCCTCTCGACGCGGCCGTGCCGCTCACCGTCCGGCTCCCATCTCCACCAGGGTAGCCAGCGCCTCCGCCGGGTCGACGCCCCGGACCGGCTCGACGCCGGCCGGTCCGTCGAGGACGAACGTGAGGTCGTGGTGGGCCTTCTTGTCACGACCCATGTACGACAGCAACACGTCCGGATCGGCATCGGCCGGGAGGTCGCCGGTGAGATCGAAACCGGCGACGACGCGGCGGTGCAGCGCGACCCGGTCGGCGTCGATCCGACCGAGCCGGCGGGCGAGCAGCGCGGCGTAGACGAGGCCGACCGCGACGGCCTCGCCGTGCCGGAGGTCGCCGCCGGACCCGAACGACGCCGCTTCGAGGGCGTGGGCGAGCGTATGGCCGTAGTTGAGGACCATCCGGCGGCCGCCCTCGCGCTCGTCGGACCCGACGACGTCGGCCTTGACCGTGACACACCGGGCGACCTGCTCGTCGATCGGCAGCGCCAGCAGCGACGCGTCCGGCTCGCCCGGGCCGAGGAAGGCGTACTTGGCCATCTCTCCCCGCCCGCACGCCCACTCCCGGGGCGCGAGGGTGTCCAGGGTGGCGGTGTCGCAGAGCACGGCTGCCGGCTGCCAGAACGCACCGACGAGGTTCTTGCCCTCCGGGATGTTGACGCCGGTCTTGCCGCCGACGGCCGCGTCGACCTGGGCGAGGAGGGACGTGGCGACGTTCACGTACGCGGTCCCCCGGTGGTACACCGCGGCCGCGAATCCCGCGACGTCGGTGACGATGCCGCCGCCGACCGCGACGACGACGTCGCCCCGGCCGAGCCCGGACCGGGCGAACGCCCGGCAGAGGGCCTCGACGGTCCGCACCGACTTCCCGTCCTCGCCGTCGGGAACGACGTGGACGTCGAACGGGATGCCGGGGTCGACGTCGGCGAACCAGGCGGTCCCGGCGAGCGCCGACTGGGTGACGACGGCCGCCCGGGCGGCGCCGACGACGCGCTCGGCCACCACCCGCGCCAGCTCGTCGCGAACGCCCGCACCGACGAGGACGTCGTAGTCACGGCCGCCGCCGAGCGGTACCGGCACGGTGATCACGCCCGCCCCCTCAGCACGACCGCGCTCTTAGCACGACAGGGCCTTCAGCACCTGGTCAGCGACCTCGGCCGCGGTCAGCCGATCGACGTCGACCGCGACGTCGGCGACGTCGCGGTAGAGCGGGCGACGGACGCGGTCGAGCCGGTCCACCGCGGCCGCCGGGTCGTCGTCGAGCAGTGGGCGCCCGGCGCCGTCACCGACCCGTCCGGCCAGCGTCGCCGGCTCGGCCCGCAGCCAGACGACGGTGCCCGACCGCCGCAGCAGGTCCCGGTTGGCCGGGTCGAGAACGGCGCCGCCGGCGACCGCGACGACGATCGGACCGTCGGCGGCGAGCGCACCGGCCAGCGCGGCCGACTCGGCGGCCCGGAAGGCGGCCTCGCCGTCGGCTTCGAACAGCTCCGGGACGGTGCGGCCGGTGGCCGCCTCGACCTGCTCGTCGGAGTCGACGTACGGGCAGCCGAACCGTTCGGCGAGCAGACGACCGACGGTCGTCTTGCCGGCACCCATCATGCCGACCAGGAGGACGCGGCTCACGCCTCGCCGTCGGTGCCGGTGGCCGGGCGGGCCGCCGACGGGACCGGCCCGGAGAAGGTCTCCCCGAGGGAGGCGACGAAGCCGTCCCGGTTACGGACGATCTCGGCCACCGAGTCGCCGCCGAACTTGCGGAGAGCCTCGTTGGCCAGGACGAGGGCGGTCATCGTCTCGGCGACGACCCCCATCGCCGGCACCGCGGTGACGTCGGTCCGCTCCTTGAAGCTGACCGTCGACGCCTTCGTCACGACGTCGACGGTCTCGAGGACCGGACGGTTCAGCGTGGCCAGTGGCTTCATGGCGACGCGGGCGGTGATCAGGCCGCCGATCGACATCCCGCCTTCGATGCCGCCGGCCCGGACGGTGTCGCGCCGGTACCCGCCGGCCTCCGACGCGGCCTCGTCGACCCGGATGGCGTCGTGGGCGGCCGAGCCCCGCCGGCCGGCGACGTCCCAACCCTCGCCGATCTCGACCGCCTTGACCGCGTGGATGCTCATCAGCGCCTGGGCCAGGAGGGCGTCGAGCTTGCGGTCCCAGTGGACGTGGCTGCCGAGCCCGACCGGCACGCCGTAGGCGAGCACCTCGACGATGCCGCCGAGCGAGTCGCCATCCTTGGCGGCCGCCTTGATCGTCGCCACCATGCGCTCCTCGGCCGCCGCGTCGAGGCAACGGACATCCGAACCGTCGACCCGGTCCAGATCGGCCGGCGCCGGGCGGATCCCCTCGGCCGCCCGCTCCGGGCCGAGCTGGACGACGTGGCTGAGGACGGAGACGCCGAGGTGGCCCAGGAGCAGCTTGGCCAGGCAGCCGGCCGCCACCCGGGCGGCCGTCTCCCGGGCGGACGCCCGTTCGAGCACGTCACGGGCATCGTCGAACCCGTACTTCTGCATCCCGGCCAGGTCGGCGTGGCCCGGCCGGGGCTGCGTGAGGATCTTCGACGGCTCGCCCGGCGCCGGCGACATCTCGTCGGTCCACTTCCGCTCCCACTCGGAGTTGCCGATCTCGATGGCCACCGGCGACCCCAGCGTGCGGCCGTGGCGGATCCCGCCGAGCAGCGTGACCTCGTCGGCCTCGAACCGCATCCTCGGTCCGCGGCCGTAGCCGAGCCGGCGCCGAGCCAGCTCGGCTTGGACGTCCTCGACGGTCACCGCCAACCCGGCCGGCAGCCCTTCGACCACCACGACCAGGCCCTTGCCGTGGGATTCACCCGCGGTCAGATAACGAAGCACGACACCAAACTACTCAGCACGGGCCGGACGCCCGGGACCCGGCCCTTGGCCCACCGGAGCGGCCACGCGCCGCGTCGGCGCTCAGTAGTACGGGTTCTCGCCGTCGCCGTGGTCGGTGACGTCGACCACCCGGAGGACCTCGGGCACCTCGTCCCGCAGCGCTACCTCGATGCCCTGGGTGAGCGTCATCCGCGACATCGCGCACCCCTGGCAGCCGCCGGACAGCCGGAGGTACGCCACGCCTTCGGCCTCGTCCAGCGCGACGAGGTCGGCTCGCCCGCCGTGACCGGCGATCGACGGGTTGACGACCTGCTCCAGCACCACCGACACCCGGCTGGCCAACGCCCCGGTGATCCCGGCCGCCAGCACCTCCGGCGGCACCCCGGTGGCCAGTTCCTCGGCGGCCGGCGTGTTCGGGTTCACCAGCACCAGTCCGCCACCGCCGTCCTCGGACCACTCGAGGCGGGCGCCGCGCAGCTGGTCGACGCTGCCGGCCACGACGACGATCGGCAGGTCGTCGTCGTGCTGCACCGCGTCGTCCTCGGCCGCGTCCGCCCGGGGCTGGAAGTAGAGGTCGTACTGGAACGCGCCGTCCGCCACGCCGCGCACCTCGAGCCAGAGCGCGAGGCGGTCCGGATCGGGCTCCTGGGCGATCGCGTCCCGCACCACCGACCGGGCTTCGTCGGTCAGCGTGACTACCGGGCTGAGCTCTACGTCCACAGGAGGCGCCATCCCGCCATCATACGGGCGCGCCGGCCAGCGGCGGCGCAGTAGGGTGCCGCCATGGCCACGGCGCCCCCGGTCGACGCCCACGAGTGGGTCTCCTTCGAGGATCCCGACGAGGAGCGCACGTGGGTGTTCGACGTCACCTTCCTGGCGAGCGGTTGGTCCTGCATCTTCGGCCAGGGGTGCCAGGGCGTCCTCACCGGCCCGGCGCCCGAGCTCGTCCACGGTTGCTGCTCGTACGGCGCCCACATGGTCGACAAGCAGGACGCTCGACAGGTCGAGAAGAACGCCGCCACCCTCTCGCCCGAAGAGTGGCAGTACCACGCCCGGGGGACGAAGAAGGGCGTGCTCAAGCAGAACAAGCACGGTGAGACCGTCACCCGGTTGGTCGACGGCGCGTGCATCATGCTGAACCGGCCCGGGTTCCCGACCGGTCCCGGCTGCGCCCTGCACCAGGCCGCGGTCCGCCGGGGCCAGAACCCGCTCGAGCTCAAGCCCGAGGTCTGCTGGCAGCTCCCCCTCCGCCGCGAGGACGCGGTCGCCGACGACGGGTACGTCACGTCGACCATCCGGCAGTGGGACCGCAAGCACTGGGGGGCCGGTGGCGAGGAGTTCGCGTGGTGGTGCACCGAATCCCACGAGGCGTTCGTGGCGACGTCCCCGGTCTACGAGACGATGGCGGCCGAGCTGACCGAGATGGTCGGACCGAAGGCCTACGAGATGCTCGTCGCGTTCATGGACGATCGGCGGGACCGGCTGGCCAACCGGGGCGTACCGCTCCCCCATCCGGCCCTCCGGCGACCGGACGCCGCCCAACCCTCGTCGTCAGCCCCGCTGTAGGGCCCTAGTCGTCGAGCGGATCGGGCTCGTCGACGTGGGACGAGGGGGGGACCGTCCCGAGGATGCGGTCGTACTGGTCCTCCTCGGCCAGGCACCACGAGGCGTGAACGTCTTCGGGTTCCGCGCCGCATTCCGGGCACTGCTGGTCGGCGGTGGCTACTGACCGCTTGAGGCTCCGGGCCTCTTCGAACCGCCGATGGCGTCCCTTCTTCACGACAACTCCCTTGCTGCGCCGTTCCCGTACGACCCGGCCATGAAATCGCTCGGTTCGAGATGGGGCCCAAGTCGGCGACACCCCGGATGGTCGATGATATTTCTCGACCCGATCGTCCCGGTACTGCCGCCCCGATCGCTCTCCCAAGTGTACTGCGTTTCCGGTCGCGATCCGGTCACCGTCGCCCGGTACGATGTCGTCCGGTCACCGAAACCGACCAGCCCAGATGGACAACTCCTTCAACCCCGACGCCATGGTGGCCCGCTTCCAGCAGCGGGCCAAAGCTGTCCGTCAACGGGGGTTGCCGCCTGTCGAGGGGCCGGAGCGCCAGCGGTTCCGGGAGCAGGCCCAGGCCGACTTCATGGACTTCGCGATGATCGGCGACGCGGAGGCCACCCTCGAGGACGGGATCCTGACCCTGCGCGTCGATCTGCGGCCCAAGGAGCCGCCGCCCGGCGACGGCTGAGCTGGTCGGCCACTACCGCCCGACAGCCGGCCGGGACGGCCGTCAGCCGCCGTAGTTCATCCGGGTGTCCTCCATGCGGAGCACGTCGGGCATCTCCCCGTCCGGTCCGGCGACGGCGACGACCTCGCCGACGAACAGCTGATGGCTGCCGAGCGGGAGCCGGTGCCGCACCTCGCAGTCCAACCACGCGGCGGCGCGGCCCAGGATCGGTGCCCCCGTCACCGCCTCGATGACGGCTTCGCCGGCCATCGCGGTCGCCCGGCCGTCCGGGCCGACCGTAACGTCGGTCACCGGCTTCACGAACCGGCGGACGACGGCCCGATCCTGTCGGTCGAGGATGCTGACCGAGAAGCTGCCGCCGGCCTCGACCAGCCGGCCGGTGACCGCGGTGGCGTCGATGGCCACGGCCACCAACTTGGGATCGGTCGCTACCTGGACGACGAGGTTGGCGGTCATCAGGTTGCGCTCGACCGCCTGGTCCGGCCCGGATGCCGGCGCCCGGCTGCCGATGACGTACAGCCCGGTCGGCATCGACCAGAGCACCCGGCGGCGAAGGCGGTCGTAGCGGTCGTCGTCCGGTGCGGCGCCACTCCCGGAGCCGGCCCCCGAGGCGTCGTCCGACGGCCGCGTCATCCGAAGATGCTCGCAGATGTTGTTGTCGGCGACGTCGTCGTCGTCGTCGAGACGGTGCGACCATCGACGACGGCGATGCGGGCGAGCGCCTCGACGAACAGGCGTTGAGCCTCGGCTCGCTCGTGGGCCGACTTGGCGAGCAGCTTCGTGTTGTCGGCGCCGGCGCTGTAGCAGTCGGTCGCCGCGTCGTAGTCGAGCGCGTAGGCGCGGGCGAGGAGCTGGTTCAGCGCGGTGTCGGGCGACGGGAGCTTGGTGTTCCCTGTCTGGGCGTCGACCGACATGACGCCGCAGACGGTGTGGACCGCGAGGGTCCCCTTGTGCTGGGCCAGCACGGCTTCGAGGTGGACGCCGTCGTCGTGGAGCGAGCCGACGTTCTGGCTGAGGCCGCTCGCGGTCACCCACGACGTCATCTTCTGGGCGGGCGTGCCGGAAGGTCCGAGGTGACCGTAGGAGACGAACGCGATCACTGCGATGGCCGCGACGACGACGGCCGCACCGGCGATCCACCAGCGTCCGCTGATGCCGTGACCCCGGGGAGCGCCGCGCCGCCGCGGCCCGGCCGGCTCGACCGGGACATCGGTCATTCGGCCTGGAGCAAGTGGTAGTCGCGACGGCCGCGGCGCAGGACGACGTAGCGCCCATGGAGGAGGTCGGCGGCCCCGAGCGCCTGGTCGACGTCGTCGGCGCGGCGGTTGTTGACGTAGGCGCCGCCCTGCGTGATCGCCCGCCGGGCCTCGCCCTTCGACTTGACGAGGCCGGTCGTCACGAGCACGTCGACCAGTGGGACGCCGCCGACGAGCCGGTCCCGGCCGATCAGCGTCGTCGGCGCGTCGTCGACGACGTCGAGCAGCGTCCGCTCGTCGAGCTGGACGATGTCCTCGCCGAACAGCGCGGCTGCGGCCCGCTCGGCCCGCTCGACCTCCGCGTGGCCGTGGACGAGCCGGCAGACCTCCCGAGCCAGCGCCCGTTGCGCGTCACGAGCCGGCGGCCGCTCGGCCGTCGCCTGGTCGAGCGCGACGAGCTCGTCGTGGTCGAGGAACGTGAAGTACCGCAGGTACGTCCCGACCATCGCGTCCTCGGTGTTGAAGAAGAACTGGTAGAGCCGGTACGGGCTCGTCATCTCCGGGTCGAGCCAGACCGTCCCGGACTCGGTCTTGCCGAACTTCGTGCCGTCGGCCTTGAGGACGAGCGGCGTCGTCAGCCCGAACGCTTCGGCCCGGGCGACGCGGCGGATCAGGTCGACGCCGATCGTGATGTTCCCCCACTGGTCGCTCCCGCCGACCTGGAGGTCGCAGCCGTGGTCCTCGTGGAGCCGTAGGAAGTCGTAGGCCTGGAGGAGCATGTAGCTGAACTCGGTGTACGAGATGCCCTGGTCCGGCCGTTCGAAACGGGCTCGCACCGACTCCTTGGCGACCATCTGGTTGACGGTGAAGTGCTTGCCGACGTCGCGGAGGAAGTCGACGAGCGGCATCGACCCGAGCCACGCCGCGTTGTCGAGCAGCCGAGCGCCGCCGGCGGAGAAGTCGAGGAACCGCTCGAGCTGGGGGCGGATCCCGTCCAGGTTGGCCGCCAGCCGGTCGGCGGACAGCAGGTTCCGCTCGGCCGACTTGCCGCCCGGGTCGCCGATCATCCCGGTCGCGCCACCGGCCAGGGCGATCGGCGAGTGACCGGCGAGCTGGAGCCGGCGGAGCGTGCAGAGCTGCATCAGGCTGCCGACGTGGAGGCTCGGCGCGGACGGGTCGAAGCCGATGTACGCGGTCACCGAGCCGGTGTCGAGCCGGGGCAGGAGCCGCTCGTCGGTGACCTGGTGGAGGAGCCCGCGGAAACGCAGGTCGTCGGAGAACGAGGCCATCGGACCAGCCTGCCATACGACCACCTGGTCGCCGCCAGCGCAGGCACCCGGTCGCCGCCAGCGCGGACGCCGTAACGTGAGGGCATGTCCGAGGCCAATCCGTACCTGATCGGCAACTTCGCGCCGGTGACCGAGGAGCTGACGGTCGAACGGCCGCTCGCGGTCGACGGCGCCATCCCGCCGGTCCTCGAAGGCCTACTCGTCCGCAACGGCCCGAACCCGGTCGCAGTCGACGACCCGACCGCGTACCACTGGTTCAGCGGCGACGGCATGGTCCACGCGGTCGAGCTACGCGACGGCCAGGCCCTCTCGTACCGGAACCGGTGGGTCCGGACGCGCAAGCTGGCCGCGGCGGCCGGCACGCCGCGCCCGCCCGGCCCGCCGGAGCCGATCGACGGACCGGCGAACACGCACGTCGTCTGGCACGGCGGCCGGCTGCTCGCCCTCGTCGAGTCCGGCTTCCCGCACCGGCTGACGACCGAGCTGGCGACGGTCGGCGTCGAGGACTTCGACGGCGCGCTGACGTCGCCGATGACCGCCCATCCGCACGTCGACCCGGAAACGGGCGCGATGGCGTTCTTCGGTTACGACGTCTTCGGTCCGCCGTTCCTCCGCTACCACGAGCTCGACCGGACCGGCTCGCTCGTCCATTCGACCGACGTCGAGATCCCGCGGGCGACGATGCAGCACGACTTCGGCGTCACCGCGACGCGCGTCGTCTTCTTCGACCTCCCGGTCGTCTTCGACGTCGACCAGGCGATGGCCGGCCGGCCCCTCCCGTTCCGGTGGCAGCCGGACGCGGGCGCCCGGATCGGGGTCCTCGACCGCGGCGAAGACGGCACCGCGACCCGCTGGATCGGCGTCGACCCGTGCTACGTCTTCCACGTCATGAACGCGTTCGACGACGGGCCGACCGTCGTCGTCGACGTCTGTCGCTACGAGCGGACGTTCGACACCGAGCCCGGTGGGCTGATCGGCTCCGGGCTGCCGACGCTCGAACGATGGCGGATCGACGCGACGGCCGGTCGGATCGAGACGACGCGGCTCGACGACCGGACGATCGAGTTCCCCCGCGTCGACGAAACGCTCGCCGGCCGGCCGTACCGGTACGGGTACTGCGTCGCGATGTCCCAGACCGACGACGCGCAGTCGTTCGACGCGCTCGTCCGCTACGACCTCGTCCGCGACGAGGCCGTCCAGTGGGATCCCGGGCCCGGCCGGTCGCCGGGTGAGCCGATCTTCGTCCGCGACCCGGACGGCCGGTCCGACGACGAAGGGTGGGTCCTCACCGTCGTCTACGACGCGACGACCGACGCCAGCGACCTCGTCATCCTCGACGCGTCGTCGTTCGGTAAGGACCCCGAAGCCGTCGTCCACCTGCCCGCCCGCGTCCCGTTCGGCTTCCACGGGAGCTGGGTGCCCGGCGGCCAGCTACCGCTGAGCGCCTAACCCCGGGGGCCGACCGCCCCGTCGACCGCGTCGGCGACCGCCCGGTGGAGCCGGTCGTGGACCGCGACGTTCTCCACCCGGTCCGGCACGCGGGCCCGGACGACCGAGAGCCCGGGCGTCCCGACGGTCGCCGACAGCGCGCCGTCGAGCTCACCGGCCGTGCCGACGTCGTGGACCGGCAGGCCGAACCCGCGGGCGACGTCGGCGACGTCCGGGGCCGCCGGCGTCCCGAAGAGCTGCTCGAACCGGCCTCTCTCGACCCGGCCGGCCTGCGGCAGGAAGTTGAAGATGCCGCCGCCGCGGTTGTCGACGACGAGCAGCGTGCAGCTCGCGGCCCCCACCCGACCGGGCGCCGGGCCGACCGGGCCGACCGGGCCGACCGGGCCGACCAGCGACGAGACGTCGTGCAGGAAGGCCAGATCGCCGAGGACGCCGACGACCGGCCCGCGGCCGGCCGCAGCGACGCCCTGGGCGGTCGACGCGACGCCGTCGATGCCGTTCGCCCCCCGGTTGGCCAGCACCGGCGGCGGACCGGCCATCGGCGGCGCGTACCACTCGAGGTCGCGGACCGGCATCGACGACGAAACGACGACGCGGGTACCGACCGGCAGGAGCCGGAAGAGCCGCCGGGCGACGCCGGGCTCGGTGAGGCGGCTCCCGGTCAGCTCCCGATCGATCGCGTCCTGCGCCGCCCGCTCGGCGACCTGCCACGGCCGGAGCCACTCGCCGCCCCACGGTGCGACCGGCGGGACGGCCGAGCGGGCCTGCTCGACCCACGGGCCCGGGTCGGCGGTGACGAGGTCGGTGACCGTCCGGTCCGGATCGGCCCACCGCCACCACGGGTCGACCGCGACCGTCTCGGCTCCCGCACCGGCCGCGTCGGCGAGGAAGCCGGCGACGACCTTCGACGCCCAGGGCGCGCCGAGGACGACGACGACCTCCGGCCGCAGCCAGCCCCGGACGGCGTCCGATCGGAGCATCGCATCGGCCGCGGCGACGACGTTCGGGTGCGGGACCCGGCAGCCGGACCTCGGGTCGGCCAGGACCGGCCAGCCGAGCGCCTCGGCCAGGCCGAGCACGCCCCCCGGCGGCCCACAGCCGGCGCCAGCGACGATCACGCCGCGCCGACCCGGCCAATCGCCGACGTCCGGCCCCGGTCCGGTCCGGTCGCCGTGCCGGCGGTGCACCGGGCCGCCCCGCGGGTCGCCCGCCGGTAGCGGGCCCGGCTGGCCGACGAGCGGCTCCCGGAAGGCCAGGTTCAAGTGGACCGGTCCGGGGCCGACGGGGCCGTCGACGGACTCGGCCACCGACCGGGCACCGAGCGGTCGCCACGTCGCCCGCGTCGCGCCGTCGGCCACGCCTGGCCCGGCAAACCAGCGCACCGCCGGGCCGAACAGCCCGGCCTGCTCGATCGTCTGCGGCGCACCGACCGCCTGGAGCTCCGGCGGACGATCGGCCGTGCAGACGACCATGGGAACGCGGGCGTGATGGGCCTCGACGACCGACGCGTGGAGCTCGGCCGCGGCCGTCCCGCTCGTCGTCAGCACGAGCGCCGGCCGACCGGTCGCCAGCCCGAGGCCGACCGCGAAGAACCCGGCGCCGCGCTCGTCCAACCGGACGTGGACGCGCAGCTCGTCCCGGTCGGCCAGCGCCAGCGCCATCGGCGTCGACCGCGATCCCGGGCAGACGACCGCGTCGGTCAGTCCCGCCCGGATCCACTCGTCGACCAACGTCGCGCAGAACGTCGCCTGGACGTCGCCCTCTACGCTCATGGACCGTGCCTACCTCGCCGGACGGAGCCCCGACCTCGGCGCTCCACGTCGAGATCGAAGGCGACGGACCTCGACTGGTGCTGGCCCACGGTTTCACGCAGACCGGCCGCTTGTGGGGCCCGTTCGGGCGGGCGCTCGGCGCCGGCCGTCAGCTCGTCCGGGTGGACCTGCCGGGCCACGGCGGGTCGTCGGACGTCCGGGCGGACGTGAGCGCCAGCGGCCGGCTGCTGGCCGCCGCCGGCGGTGACGCACCGTTCGACCTGCTCGGCTATTCGCTCGGGGCCCGCGTCGCCCTGCACGCTGCCCTCGCCCGGCCTGACGTCGTCCGCCGGCTCGTGCTCGTCGGCGGCACGGCCGGGATCGACGACCCGGCCGCCCGGGCGACCCGGCGAGCCCGGGACGACGAGATGGCCGACGACCTCGAGCGGTCCGATGACGTCGACGGTTTCGTCCGGCGTTGGCTGGCCGCGCCGATGTTCGCCGGCCTCGTGACACCGGCGCCGGACGAGCGGCGGCGCAACACGGCCGCGGGCCTGGCGTCGAGCCTGCGGCTCGCCGGTACCGGCACGCAGCCGCCGCAATGGGACCAGCTGTCCGGCCTCCCCGTGCCGACCCTCGTGCTCGTCGGCGCGGTCGACCTCCGGTTCGCCGCCATCGGCGCCCGGCTCGTCGCCGGCCTGCCTGACGCCGTGCTCTCGCTCGTCCCCGGGGCCGGCCATGCCGCCCATCTTCAGCAGCCAGCGCCGGCCGCCCGGATCGTCGACCGGTTCCTCCGGTCGGACGACGGCTGACCGCCCGCCGCCGCCTGCGCCAGGAAGCCGCTCACAGCAGGATGCCCAGCGTGAGCAGGACGCCGACGACGAGCTGCAGCCGGCCGGTCGCGCCCAGCATCGGCAGCAGCTCCCGCCCCTCCGCGTCGCCCAGGGCCAGCCGGCACGGCGGCACCGCCAACGGCACCGCCAGGAGGGCGAGCAGCGCCCACGGCCGGACGAGCGCCACCAGGACGACGCCGACGGCCACGCCGATCAGCGAGCCGACGTAGAGCCAGCCGGCTCGACGGCGGCCGAGCCGGACGGCCAGCGTCTTCTTACCGGCGATCGACGTCGCCGGCGATGTCGCGGAGGTTGTTCGCCTCCAGCAGGGCCGTCGCCAGCAGGCCGACCGAGATGGACGCCCACAGTGGCAGCAACTGGTCGAAGTAGCCGTAGAACGGGTACGACATGTGGAGCGCGGCGGGCAGCGATGGCAGCCAGAGGTGGCCGTACTGCACGTACGACGACCCGACCGTCGCCACGACGCCGAAGAACAAGAAGACGAACAGCTCGCCCAGTCCGATGTAGCCGTACGGCTTCGGACCGCCGGTGTAGAGCCAGCCGGCGGCGAAGCAGGCCGCGCCGATCGGCACGAGCCACCACGTCGTCGCCGCGGCCAACGCCAGCCCAGCCGCCGCGGCCACCAGGAACGAGAGGTACGCCGCCCGCTTCACCGCGCCGGGCGACGCCAAGCCGGACGCGACCAGCCGCACCGGGCCCACCCGGCGCTCGTCGGTCCCTCGGACGCCGTCGGCGTAGTCGTTGGCGTAGTTCGTCCCGACCTGGATGGCGAGGGCGACGATCAGCGCACAGGCCGCCCGCCACCAGATGACGGCGGCCGGTCCCGACACGACGCCGGTGAATACGTGCCAACCGTCCCAATGTCCAGCCACCCGGACGAACGTGTCCTGCGGACGGCTGTCCCCCACCGGTACGAACGCCACCCACCGCGGGCCGCCGCCATGGCCCGAGGAGCTCCTGAACCACCAGCCGCAGGCGGTGCCGACGGCGACCGGCACCGCGGCCGCGGTCAACGTGCGCGGCCGGGCGCCGAGCACCCAGCGCCGGACCGGACCGGGCGGCGCGGTCTGGCCCGCGGGGGACGGCGGTCCCCCGACCGGGGGGCCGGTCACGGACGGCGGGGAAAGCGGGAGAAGTCGGGCTGGCGCCGCTCGACGTAGGCGTTGCGGCCTTCCTGCCCCTCCTCGGTCATGTAGTAGAGCATCGTCGCGTCGCCGGCCAGCTGCTGGACGCCGGCCAGGCCGTCGTCGGCGGCGTTGAACCCGGCCTTGAGCATCCGCAGGGCGATCGGCGACAGCGTGAGGATCTGCCGGCACCAGGCCGCGGTCTCGGCCTCCAGGTCGGCGAGCGGCACGACGGTGTTGACGAGGCCCCAGTCGAGGGCCTGCGCGGCGTCGTACTGGCGGCAGAGGAACCAGACCTCCTTCGCCCGCTTCAGCCCGATCGTCCGGGCGAGCAGGCTCGATCCGTAGCCGCCGTCGAAGCTGCCGACCCGGGGACCGGTCTGGCCGAACCGGGCATTGTCGGCGGCGATCGTCAGGTCACAGACGAGGTGGAGGATGTGACCACCGCCGATGGCGTAACCGGCGACGCTGGCGATGACCGGCTTCGGCAGCCGCCGGATCTGCACCTGGAGGTCGAGCACGTTGAGCCGACCGATCCCCTGCCGGCCGACGGCGTCGTCGCCGACATAACCGTCGTCGCCACGGATCCGCTGGTCGCCGCCGGAGCAGAACGCGTCCGGGCCCTCGCCGCGCAGCACGACGACGCCGACCGACGGGTCGTCCCGGGCCATCGTGAACGCTTCGGCCAGCTCGAACAGGGTCTGCGGGCGGAAAGCGTTGCGGACCTCCGGCCGGCAGATCGTGATCCGGGCAATGCCCTCGGCCGACTCGTAGCGGATGTCGTTGAACTTGCCGTCGGGCTCGAAGTCCGGCGGCGGGAGCGTCCGGAGATCGTCGAGCGGGTCGTGCGGCGGACCGGTGATGACCGTCGTCGGGCCTGTGCTGCCGTCGTTCATGGCGACCTACGCTACCGGCGGATGCCCGAGCTCGTCGCCCTCGACCTCCCCGGCGGACCGGGCTTCGTCGACGCCCTCCGAGCGGTCTGGGACACCGGCGACGCCGCCGCCCCGCTCGATCCGCGCCTGCCGCGGCCGGCCGCGGACGCCCTCGTCGCGGCCTTGCGGCCGACCCGGGTCGTCGGCTCCGACGGGGTGATCACCCGGCTCCCCGGCGGCATCGGGGTCGACGACGGCGACGCCCTCGTCGTGGCGACGAGCGGATCGACCGGCGAGCCCCGCGGCGTCGTCCTCACCCACGCCGCGGTCGCCGCGTCGGCGGCCGCGACGTCGGCCCGGCTCGGCATCGACCCGGCCCGGCACCACTGGCTCGGCTGCCTGCCGCTGGCCCACATCGGCGGGCTGGCCGTCGTCACCCGGGCCCTGCTGACCGGCACGCCGCTGACCGTCCTGCCACGGTTCGACGCCGACCGGGTGATCGAGCTCGGTCGGGGCCGGTCGGCCACGCACGTCTCGCTCGTCGCCACCGCGCTGCGCCGGATCGACCCGGCCACCTTCACCCTGATCCTGCTCGGCGGCGCGGCCCCGCCCGGCGATATCCCGCCGAACGTCGTCGCGACGTACGGGATGACCGAAACCGGCTCCGGCGTCGTCTACGACGGGTGGCCGCTCGACGGCGTCGACGTCGCTCTCGGCACCGGCCGCCCCGGCGAGGGCGTGGCCGGCGAGATCCTGCTGCGGGGACCGATGCTGCTGCGGGCGTACCGCGACGGCGTCGACCCCCGCCTGCCCGGCGGCTGGCTACCGACCGGCGACGGCGGCCAGCTCGGCCCCGACGGCCGGCTGGCCGTCGACGGCCGGCTGGCCGAGGTCATCGTCACCGGCGGCGAGAAGGTCTGGCCGGTCGCGGTCGAGCAGATCCTCGCCGGCCATCCCGGCGTCGCGGAGATCGCGGTCTGGAAACGGCCGGACCCCGAGTGGGGCGACCGGGTCGTCGCCTGGGTCGTCCCGACCGACCGGGCGGCGCCGCCGGCCCTCCGATCGCTGGCCGACCTCGTCGGCTCGGCCCTGGCGCCGTGGGCGGCACCGAAAGAGGTCGTCATCGTCGACGCGCTGCCGCGCACCGCGTCGGGCAAGGTCCGCCGGGCCGACCTCCGCTGAGCCGCCGTCAGGCGATGCCGCCGCCCGGCGACAGCGTGGCGCCGCCGTCGACGACGAGGACCTGACCGGTGATCCACGACGAGGCGTCGGAGGCGAGGAAGAGCGCAGCCGTCGCGATGTCGTCAGGCTGGCCGAGCCGGCCGAGCGGAGTGTGGCGGCCGATCTGCTCCTCCCGGCCCTCCCACAGGACGCGGGCGAAATCGGTCTTGATCAGCCCGGGAGCGAGGGCGTTGACGCGGACGCCGGGCCCGAGCTCGAAGGCGAGCTGGCGGGTGACGTGGATCACCGCGGCCTTCGTCACGTTGTACCAACCGATCCCCGGCTCCGGATTGATGCCGCCGACGGACGAGACGTTGACGATCGCCCCGCCGCCGTCGGCCATCGTCGCCCGGTACGCCGCCTGGCACCACGCCAGCAGGCCGAGCTGGTTGACCGAGACGGTCTTCTCGGCCCGTGAGCGGTCGATGTCGATCATCGGACCGAAGTACGGGTTCGCAGCCGCGTTGTTGACGAGGATGTCGAGGCCGCCGAACCGGTCGATGGTGGCCGCGACACAGGCCGCCGCCTGCTCGGGGTCGCCGGCGTTGGCGACCTGCCAGGCCACCGGGCCGTCGAGCCCGTCCAGCTCGGCGGCCGCGTCGGCGAGCGTCTCGGCCTTCCGGGCGGCCAGCATCACCCGGGCGCCGGCCTCGGCGAACCGGCGGCCGATGGCCAGCCCGATGCCCCGGCTCCCGCCGGTGACGAGCGCCGTCTGGCCGTCGAGTCGCAGGTCCACCGGCCGTCACCTTATCGACCGCCTTCCGCAGCGGCCGCCGCATCACCCGGCGGTCAGCACCGGCTCGACGGCCGTAGCATCGGGTAGGTGAACCGCCTCGCCACTGCGAGCAGTCCGTACCTCCGCCAGCACGCCGACAACCCGGTCGACTGGTACCCATGGGGGCCCGACGCGTTCGAGCGGGCGCGGGCCGAGGACAAGCCGCTGTTCGTCTCGATCGGCTACGCGTCGTGCCACTGGTGCCACGTCATGGCCCACGAGAGCTTCGAGGACCCGGCCGTCGCGGCCGACCTGGCCCGGTCGTTCGTCGCGGTGAAGGTGGACCGGGAGGAGCGACCGGACGTCGACGCGGTCTACATGGCCGCGGTGCAGGCCGTCACCGGGTCGGGCGGCTGGCCGATGTCGGTCTTCTGCACGCCGGACGGCCGCCCGTTCTACGGCGGCACGTACTTCCCGCCGACCGACCGCCACGGCATGCCGGCCTTCCGCCACGTCCTCGCCGCGCTGGCCGATGCCTGGACCGGCCGACGGGACGAGGTCGAGGAGCAGGCCGAGGCGCTCGTCCGGGCCGTCGCCGGTGAGATCGGCCTCGTCGACCGGCTGGCCGCCGACCGGACCGGGCCGTCGCCGCTTCCGGCCTTTCCGGCCGTCCTCGACCGGACGGTCGCCGCGCTGGCCGACCGGTTCGACCGGACGTGGGGCGGGTTCGGCCCGGCACCGAAGTTCCCGCGGCCGACGTTCGTCGAGCTCTGCCTACGCCACCATCGCCGGAGCGGCGACCGCGACGCTCTCGTGATGGCGACGACGACGCTCGACGGCATGGCCGCGGGCGGCCTCTACGACCACCTGGCCGGCGGCTTCGCCCGGTACTCGACCGACAACCGGTGGCTCGTCCCCCACTTCGAGAAGATGCTGACCGACCAGGCCCTGCTCGCCCGGGCCTATCTTCACGCCTGGCAGGCCACCGCGAACGCGGACTACCGCCAGGTGGCGACCGAGACGCTCGAGTACGTGCTCGGCGAGCTGACCGGCCCGGGCGGCGGCTTCTGCTCGTCCGAGGACGCGGACGCCGGTGGCGTCGAGGGCAGCCACGCCACGTTCACGCTGGCCCAGGTCGACGAGGCGATGGCCGCGGCCGGGCGGCCGGACCTCGTCCCGGTGGCCGTCGACTGGTACGGGATCACCGACGGCGGCAACTGGGAGGGGACGACGGTGCTCTCCCGCCCGATCGGTGCCGCGCTCCGGCGCCCACCGGAGGTCGACGACGCCCGCCGGGCCCTGCTGGCCCACCGGCGGCGGCGGCCCCAGCCGGCCCGGGACGACAAGGTGCTGACCGAATGGCACGCCATGACCGTCGCCACCCTGGCCGAGGCGGCCGGCGCGACCGGCCATCCGGGCTGGGCGTCGCGGGCGGAGGCGGGCGGCGAGCTGCTGTTCGGCGGCCTGCGCCGGCCGGACGGGCGGTGGCGGCGCTCGCTCGGCACGGACCTGCCGGCCTTCGCGGTCGACTACGCCTGGGTCGTCGACAGCTGCACCCGGCTGGGCGAGCTGACCGGCCGGTCGATCTGGACGGAACGGGCGACCGAGGCGGCGACGGCGATGCTCGACCTCTTCTGGGACGACCGCGTCGGTGGCCTGTTCACGACCGGCCGGGACGCCGAAGCGCTCGTCGTCCGGGGCAAGGACGTCATCGACGGCGCCGTGCCGTCGGCCAACTCGGTCGCCGCCGTCGCCCTCCTCCGACTGGCCGCCCTGAGCGGCGAGGAGCGGTTCGCGTCGGCCGGCGAGCGGATCGTGGCGCTCGCCGGCCCGCTCCTCGACGAGCAGCCGCTCGCCGTCGCCGACCTGGTGGCCGCCACGGCCTGGACCGACGGCGGCACTCAGGTCGTCGTCGCCGGCGACCGCCCCGACCTGCTCGACGTCGTTCGCGATCGCTGGTTGCCCGACGCCGTCGTGACCTGGGGCGAGCCGTCGGCCTCCCCGCTGTGGCTCGACCGACCGTCCGGCGCGGCGTACGTCTGCCGGCATTTCGCATGCCGGACGCCGGCCCACGATGCCGCTACCCTGGCCGCGCAGCTTGACGAGCCCGGCCAGGGAACGGAGGGATAGGCAGTGCCCGAGGTGGAGAACCGCCGGCCGGAGCCGGAGCCGGAGGCCAAACGGCCCCCGACCGGCCGAGCGCTCCTGCGAGAGCTCCCCCGCCGGGACCGGGTGCTCGTCGAGGGCGGGGCACAACTCCACCTGCTCGTGCTGGCCTGCACCGACGAGGACACGACCGCGGTCGACCTGTCGTCGGGCACGCTTGTTCGCCTCCGGGTCGCCTGGCCGGACGGGCACGAGCCGGACCTGGCGCCGTTCGACGTGATCGAGGCGACGCTGGCCGCCGACCCCGAGCGCGACGACCTGGCCCAACCGGAGGCGACGACCGTGACCGGGCTGCCGCGCCAGGTCGGCACCCTACGGGGCCGGAAGGTCCGCCGGGTCCTCGAGCACCTGGCCGTACCGCCCGACGGGCCGCTGCTCGGTTTCCCCGGTCCGTCCGCCCCGTACTGGGAGTTTCGCGGCAACCGCCCGTCGTCGGCCCTCATCGAGCCGACCCGCGGGCCGCAGCTCATCCGGCGGCCGGGCGACGGCTCGACGTGGGTCCGGTTCGGGTGGAAGCGGGACGACGTCTGGCTCCCGGTCGAGGACACCCAAGCCTGCCGGGCGCTCGACGCGGCCCGCCGGGAACGGCTGTCCGGCAAGGACCTGGCGACCGCCCTCGGGTTCTCGCCGCAGTACCTGCTGGCGTCGGTCAGCAGCCCGCGCGACGGCCACTGCTACAAGGTCTGCTCGGCCATCCTTCCCCGCGGCTGAGCCCGAGTTACCTCAGCGGCAGAGCTTGCCGGCGGCCAGGTCCTCGGCCATCGCCCAGCCCAGGACGACCAGCCGGTCGCCGCGGTCGGCGTCGAGCCCGACGAACAGCTCCTCGGAGCCTTCGGGCAGCTTGACCTTCGGGTGGACGAAGTCCAACCCGCCCATCGTCGACCCGTCACCCTTCAGGACGAACGTCCGGTCGTCCAGGCGGGCTTCGACGCCGAACCGCTTGGCCAGGCGGCGGGCCCAGGCCCGCTCCTCGCCGGTCGCCTTCTGGCCGGCGACCGGGACGACGTCGGCCAGGCCGGCGAACGCCCGGAAGCCGTCCGAGAAGAACAGGCGGGTGCCGACGAGGACGTCCTCGTCGGGGAAGGCCAGCAGCGCCCGCCGGTACTGATCGGTCATCATCGCCTTGAGCGCGGCCTCGGCCCGGGTCGTGCGGTCGACCGCGGCCAGGCCGACGAGCAGCGACGGCGTCCCGCCGATCCGCTCCAGCGTGCAGAACGAATAGCCCCGGAGCTTGTTGCCCTCCCGGGCATGGGTCACGAGAACCCAGTCCTCGCGTTCCTTCGACAGGAAACCGATGTCGAAACCGGATGCACGATCAGCGCAGAGATCGGCCATCTCGGCCAGCTCCGCGTCACTGAGCGCCGTGCAGTCTTTGGTGGTCACCACGATCGACATGGGACCGATTCTACCGGTCCGGCCGGGTGCCTTCCCACTCGGTCGCCCAGCCGGGGGGCCCCTCAGGCCATGACGGCGCCGGCGCCGAGCAGGTGCTTCAGCTCTCCTACCAGCCCATTCCGGCAGTCCACGTTGAACTCCGGGGGCAGCTTCAGCACCTTGTCGCCGACGTGGAGGAGGACGGGCGACGCGCCGGGATGGCCGGTCAACAGCTCCTTCAATTGGCCGACGGTGGTGTCCGACAGCACGCCGAGCGGCAGGGCGATCTTGAGCTCCTGGGCGTCGAGTGACTCGAGGATCGGCCGGCGGATCTCCATGGCGACGAGCTTCGGCTGCTCGTCGCGGAGATCGATCCGCCCGCGGACGACGACGACCGCGTCGTTCTCGAGCATCGCCCCGTGCTCGGCCATGACCCTCGGGAAGACGAAGACCTCCATCGACGCCTGGAGATCTTCGAGGATGAACCGGGCCATCAGGTCACCCTTCTTCGTGTACTGCCGCTTGAGGTCCGTCACGACCCCGCCGACCGCCCGGACGACGCCTTCGCTCCCGCCGCCGTAGTCGCCGTCGCCACCCGTCGCGTCCCGCAGGTCGGCCAGCGAGCAGTCGGTGTGACGGGACAGTGCGGCTTCCAACCCCATCAAGGGGTGGTCGCTCACGTACAGGCCGAGCATCTCCTTCTCGAAGGCCAGTCGCTGGCTCTTGTCGAACTCCTGGTCGGGGGCCGGCACGCGCGTGCCCTCCCAGCGGCCGGCGTCGTCGGAATCGTCCGCCGGCTCGAGCGACGAGAACAGCGTGGCGATGCCGACGTCGTGCTCCCGCCGCCGATCGAGCGTCCGCTCGACGATCTCGTCGAGCACCAGGCAGAGCCCCTGGCGCGGGTGGCCGAGCGAGTCGAACGCGCCGGCCTTGACCAGCGACTCCATCGTCCGCTTGTTGAGCACGACCGGGTCGACCCGCCGGCAGAAGTCGTAGACGTCGTCGAACGGTCCGGCCGCCTCCCGCTCCGCCACGATCCGCTCGACCAGGCTCTCACCGACGTTGCGGACCGCGGCCAGCCCGAAGACGATGCCCGGCTTCTCCGCCCCGGGCCCGACGCCGGCCGGGCTCGCCTTTGCGCCGACAGTGCTCACATCCTCGGTCGGGGCCTCCTCGGTCGGGGCCTCCTCGGCGGCCCCGTCGGCGGCCCCGTCGGCCGGGATGAGGGGGGTGAAGTCGGAGGACGAGCGGTTGACGTCGGGGACGAAGACCTCGATCCCGATGGCCCGGCACTCGGCGAGATAGACCGCGGTCTTGTCCTTGTTGTCCTTGACCGACGTCAGCAGAGCGGCCATGTACTCGACCGGGTAGTTCGCCTTCAGCCAGGCGGTCTGATAGGCGACGAGCCCGTAACCGTAGGAGTGGGACTTGTTGAACGCGTAGTCCGCGAACGGCTCGATGATGTCGAACAGGGCGGTCCCGAGCTCCTCGCCGTAGCCCTCGGTGACGCAGCCGGCGACGAACTTCTCCCGCTCGGCGGCGATCATGGCCCGGATCTTCTTGCCGCAGGCCTTGCGGAGGTTGTCCGCCTCCTCGAGCGTGTAGCCCGCGAACTTCTGGGCGACCCGCATGACGGACTCCTGGTAGAGCATGAGCCCGTAGGTGTCCTTGAGGATCGCCTCGAGGTCCGGATGCAGGTAGGTGAGCGCCTTGCGGTTGTTCTTCAGCTCCGGATAGTCGCGGTGCATGTTGGCGGCCATCGGACCTGGCCGGTAGAGGGCGACGAGGGCGGCGACGTCGTCGAAGCTGGTCGGGGCGAGCGACCGCAGCGTCTGGCGCATGGCCGTGCCCTCGAGCTGGAAGACGCCGACCGAGTCGGCCCGGCGGAGCATGACGAACGTCTTTTCGTCGTCCAGGTCGACGCCGTCGATGTCCGGCCGCTCGCCCGTCGACTGCTCGATCAGGTCGAGGGCACGCTCGATCACCGACAGGTTGCGCAGGCCGAGGAAGTCCATCTTGAGGAGGCCCATCTCCTCGACGCCGTGCATCTCGTACTGCGTGACGATCGGCGCGTCCTCGGGCTTGCCGCCGGCGTCCGGCTTGCGCTGGATCGGCAGGTACTCGGTCAGCGGGTCCTTCGTGATGACGACCGCGGCGGCGTGGATGCCGTCCTGGCGGCGGAGGCCCTCGAGGCCCTTGGCGACGTCGATGACCTGCTTGGCCTCCGGGTCGCCGTCGTACATCGCCCGCAGCTCGGCGGCCGCCGCGAAACCGTCCTCGTGCCCCTCGCTCTTCGTCAGGCAGGCCCACAGCGGGGTGTCACGACCCATGACGAGCGGCGGCATCGCCTTGGCGATCTTGTCGCCGACGATGTACGGCAGCCCGAGGACGCGCGACGCGTCCCGGACGGCGGCCCGGGCCTTGATGGTCGAGAAGGTCACGATCTGGGCCACCCGGTCACTGCCGTAGCGCTCGGCCGCGTAGCGGATCATCTCGCCGCGGAACCGCTCGTCGAAGTCCATGTCGATGTCCGGCATCTGCTTGCGGCCGGGGTTGAGGAACCGTTCGAAGAGCAGGTCGTAGCGGATCGGGTCGAGGTCGACGATCTTCAGGCAGTAGGCCACGCAGCAACCGGCCGCCGAGCCCCGGCCCGGGCCGACCCGGATCCCCGACTCCCGGGCGTACCGGATGAGGTCCCAGACGACGAGGAAGTAGGCGGCGAACCCCATGTCGCCGATGACCCGCAGCTCGTAGTCGAGCCGCTCCCGGACGTCGGCCGGTACCGGGTCGCCGTACCGGTCGCGGGCCCCTTGGTAGGTCAGGTCGCAGAGGTACGCGAGCGCCCGGGCCTCGTACGTTTCACCGGTGAACTCGTCCGGCACCGGGAACTCGGGCAGGCTCGGCTTGCCGAGCTCCAGTTCGACGTTCGCCCGCTCGGCGATGAGCAGCGTGTTGTCGCACGACTCGGGAACCTCGGCGAAGAGGTGCCGCATCTCGGCCGCCGACTTCAGGTAGTGCTCGGTCCCCTCGAACCGGAACCGGTTGGTGTCGCTCAAGGTGGCCCCGGTCTGGACGCAGAGCAGGGCGTCGTGGGCGACCGCGTCCTCCCGGTGGGTGTAGTGGCTGTCGTTGGTGGCCAGCAACGGGGCATCGAGCCGGCGGGCGATCTCGATCAACTGGGGGTTGGTCTTCTGCTGGGCGGCGATCCCGTGGTCCTGGATCTCGACGAAGAGGTTGTCGCGCCCGAAGATGTCCTGGAGTCGGGCGGCCCGCCGCTCGGCCTCTACCTCGTTTCCGGCCAGCAGCGCCTGGAGGACGACGCCGCCGAGGCAGCCGGTCGTGGCGATCAAGCCGTCGTGGTGCCGTTCGAGCAGCTCCCAGTCCACCCGGGGCTTGTAGTAGTAGCCCTCGAGGTACGCCGCGGACGACAGCTTGAGCAGGTTCCGGTAGCCCTGCGTCGACTCCGCCAGCAGGGTCAGGTGGTAGTAGAGCTTTTGGCCGCCCTCGACGTCGCCGCCGGTGTCGTCGACCTTGCCCCGCCGGACCGGCCGCTCGTGCCGGGACTCGCCGGCCATGTACGCCTCCGTACCGATGACCGGGTTGAGGCCCTCGGCCCGGCACGCCTTGTAGAAGTCCAAGACGCCGTACATGTTGCCGTGGTCGGTGATCCCGAGCGCCGGCTGACCATCGGCGACAGCCGCCTTGACCAGGTCCTTCACCCGGGCAGCCCCGTCGAGCATCGAGAACTCGGTATGAGTGTGCAGGTGGGTGAACGACCGTGTTGCCAACGCCCCGAGCCCTCCTCCGGGCTTCTGTCACCCGCCCCGCCGGGACGGCGGGAAACGAGTTACAGGTGTGTCATTCCGACGATAGCGCGCCGGGACGGGCGCCGTCGGAGCCGTCCGGACCTCAGGGGCGAGGGACGGCCGAGGCCTTGATGACGACCGTCCGCGACACCTTGTCGTGGAGGGTCTGCCGGCGCTGGTCCCAGGCCGGGAAGAGCATGTCGATGATCCACGGGAGGAGAATGACGATGAACATCAGGTACTCGAACGCCGCGCGGCCGAGCGCCCGGCCGAAACCGATCGGCGTGCCGGTGTCCCGGTCGACCGCGCGGGCGCCGACCGCCATCATCCCCACCGTCTGGCCGCGGCGCCGAGCCGCACATGATCGCCCCGTAGAGGATCGGAGATCAGGATCCACATCGACAGCGGTGCACCGAGACGTGGCGATGTGGTGGTCGTCACCCCGTTCTTCGTCGTGTGCGTGTGGATGTGATCGCGCCGACGTGGCCGGAAGAGCGCACGTGGAGCGCCAGGCCGACGACGATCCGCGATCAGCCAGTCGATCAGCCAGCCGCCGAGCCGGGCCCCGTAGCTGGCGTACGGCGAGACCGGAACGTAGCCGGCCGGCGGGTAGCCACCCTGCGCTTGCGGGTAGCCACCCGGCGGCGGGTACCCCCCGGGCGGTGCGTAGCCGGGGGGCGGATAGCTCCCCGGGGGCGGCGGCGGGGGCGGGTAGCCGGCACCGTACGGCGCGGCGCCACCGGGCACACCGCTATACGGCGGAGCGCCACCGGGGGGCACGTACCCCCCACCGCCGGCGGCGTGCCAGGGTACGCGGCCGGCGTTCCCGGGTAGCTGGGTGGGGTGTCGGGGTAGCTCGGCGGCCCGGGTGGAGGCGGAGGGGGCGGCGGCGGAGGTGGCGGGGCGGCAGCCGGCGGTCCGGGCGTGCCGGGATAGGTCGGCGGGCTGGCCGGGTTCTGGGTGTCGTCGCCGCCTTGTTCGCTGTCGGGGGGAACCTCGGACATGCCGCCTCCTCGTGGCCGCTGCAGTCGCCGCGCGACTCTACGGGACCCGGTCGCCGGTGGCCGGGGATCTTCGGTGGTCGATGTGAATGTCGCACCATCCGCGCGGCCTGATTTCGAGGTCGGTTGGCAAAGGCAAGAAACAAGGCTGGTCACCTGACTATTGAGCCCGATACCGAATGGCTTCGATGGTCTCGTCGACGTCTCGGTAGCCGCCACGCTCCAGACCCTCGTAGAGGAGGTCGGCGACGAACCCCCATGACGTCGGCCACGGCGCCCCGGCGCGGTAGGGCTGGAGAAGCGCGCCGGCGTGGAGCTGGCCGAGCCCCGAACTGCGGGGCAGCTGAGAGAAGCGCCGGAGGTCGATCAAACGGTCCGGTGCGTGGCCGGAGAACGTGATCCACTCGCCGACCTTCACGGTGGTGAGCCTCGGCGCCGGAAGCAGCTCCCGACCGATGCCGACGACGACGTCGGGGAAGTCGAGCAGTTGGTGGAGCGCGTCGGCGATCTCTTCGAGACCGAGCGCCGCCGGGGCGGGCGGGTCGTCCGTCCGGTGGGCGACGGGTCCCGGTCGGTGTCGCCCGTCCAGTTCGACGACGTTGAACATGACGTCGAGGGCGGCCTGGATGGTGCTCACCGACGTCGCGTCACCCCCGTCGACCGTGCCGGTCACGATCCCACACCGGGCGAGGAACGCCGGACGGCGGTTGTCGAGGCCGAACGGCGCGAACCACAGTTCGGTGAGCTCGGGGCTTCCCGTGCCGACGGGCACCCATTCGGGCGTGCCGTCCCACCCCCACGTCTCGGCGAGCGAATGAAGCCACACGGTGACCGGCGAGCTGACCAGCCGATCGACGATCAGCGCCTCCCGTCGCTGACCCCGCAGCAGGGTGACGGGGCCGCCATCGCCCCAGCCCATCATCGGCAGCACGTCGGGAACGGCGACCGCGACGCGCAGCGTCACGTCCGGAGGATCGGCGGGGGGGACCAGCCACGAACCAGGGCCGAGCCGTTGGGCCAGCATGTCGGCTCCGGACAACGCCGTCGCCGACTGCTCGCCCTCATCCGGGATCCGGCGGTCCGGCGACGACCGTCGCTCCTCCTCTGGCTCGTCGTCGGGAAGGTCGCCGGCCTCGAGCCTCGCGAGCAGAGCGAGCAGGCCGTGTGCTTCCCACGCTCGGTAGCGTCTGCTCTCGGAGACCGGTTCGAGCACGCCGGCGTCGGCCAGCTGCGCGATCGCCCGGTTGACCGCCGGCTTCGACCGGCGGACGAGCGCGACGGCCACCGGGAGCGTGACGACCGGACTGCCCGGCAGCTCGTTGATCAGTCGCCACGCGGCCGCGTCCTGGCGGATCTGCGCCGACGCGGCGAGCTGTGCGCGCCAGCGCTCTTGAAGATGCTCGATCTCGGTGAGATAACGGCGGGCGAGCCGCGCCGCCCGAGCCGCGGCGACGGCGAAGATATGGAACCACCGTTCGAAATCACCCTCGCGGAAGGCAGTCAGCCCGTCGATGTACCGCTGCTTGTCGGTGGCGAGCACGACGCTGATCGGTGGGACGAAGTTCGGCGAGAGCCCACGCCGCCGGAGGATGACCTGGACGAGCGCCCGGCCGGTCCTTCCGTTGCCGTCCTCGTGCGGGTGGATCGTCTCGAACTGGGCGTGCGCGAGCGCGGCCTGGACGAGCGGGGAGAGCGAGTCGTCGTTGCAGAACTCGCAGAGGTCAGCGAGGAGCGCAGGGACCTCCTCGGGCGGCGGCGGGACGTAGTCCGCGTCGCACGGGTTGTGGTCGTTGCCGCCGATCCAGTTCTGCTTGTCGCGGATCTGGCCGGCGATGTGGGGTTTGTCGGAATGCCGCATGAGCGCGGCGTGAATCGCGACGATCTGGGCGGGCTCCACACGAGGTTCCGCAGTTGCCGTCTCGATCGCGGTTTGCATGGCGTCGACGTTCGCGAGCACCTCGAGCGCCGTCGGGGTCACCTGCTGTCCGGCATCTTTCCGCGCCTCGGCGCGGGCGAGCGAGCGCACGTCGACTTGCAGCCCCTCGACCTTCGACGACGCGATCGACTCGGTCCGGAGGAGGAGGCGTTGGAACGCGTCGAGCGCCGGATGGGCCCCTTCGTTGAGCGTCCGGATCGCCGCCTCCGCCTCGGAGATCACGCCGGCGGTCGTGCCGGAGAGTCTCAGCGAGAGGCCGGTGAGCCGGTCCGGGATGAAGGCGTCGTAAGCGCACGCGCGGCGAAAACGCGCCGGGGCGTAGAGGGTCGGATCGGACAGCCACGTCTTCCGGATGTACGTACCGAACATGAGCGATCCTTTACCGATGAACTCTTCTGGTAAAGGATAGCTCATAATCCTTTACCAGAAGGCCCGGCTGGGAAAGGATCGCGTCGGGCGCCCTCCGGCAGTCGGCGACGTCAGAGGTACGTGCCGGGCCGTGTCGTTCCGGGCCCGTCGGGCCCCCGCGGCAGGCCGCGCTGGCGCATGTCGTCGAGCTGGGCCCGGGCGGCCATCTGCTGGGCGACGAGGGTGGCCTGGATGCCGTGGAACAGTCCTTCGAGCCAGCCGACGAGCTGGGCCTGGGCGATGCGCAGCTCGGCCTCGGTCGGGACGTCGTGGTCGAAGGGCAGGGTGACGCGGTCGAGCTCTTCGACGAGGTCGGGCGACAGGCCGCTGGCGAGCTCTCGGATCGACTGCTCGTAGATCTCTCGCAGTCGGGTACGGCCGGCCTCGTCGAGCGGGGCCTGACGCACCTCGTCGAGCAGCTGCTTGACCATCGAGCCGATCCGCATCACCTTGGCGGGCTGCTCGATCGACTCCTCGCGGGCGTCGCCGTCGGACTCCGGGCCGTCGTCGCCGTCGGCACCGCCCAGCCGGGAGGAGGTCGGCGCGGGGAGCACCTCGTCGGGGGCGACCGTCGGGTCGGGTGAGCCAGACGGATCGGACGGGGTGCCACCGGTGAGCGACGCGGGGCCTGCGGACTGGTCGGGGGTCATCCCCCGATGATGCCCGGCACCGGCCGGCCTGGCCAGTGCGCCGGCCGGCTCGACTCAGCCGGCGGGCTCCCAGGCGACGAGCGGTACGAGCATCTCGGCCTCGGTGAGCGAACCGTGGCGGGCGACGAGCCGCTGCTCGCCGGTGTCGGCAGGGTCGAGGAAGGCGGTCGGCTCGAACGGGGCGAGGACGACGTCGCCGAGGCGGTCGGCGACGGCGGGGACGGGCTCGCCGCCGAGCCAACCGTCGTCGATCAGCTCCTCCCTCGTCCGGACCCAGGCGATGTGGCCGAACGCGTCGGTCGCGGCCGCGGCGACGTCGGCGGCCGCGCCGGGCCGGCAGTGCAGCCCGCGGAAGCGGCCCTCGCCGCTCAGCAGGCGGACACCGTCCATCACGTCGCGGCCGAGCACCTCGACGGACGTGCCGACGTCGACCTGGCCGTGGTCGGCGGTGACGACGAGGACGGCGCCCGGCGGGAGGACGTCGAGGACGTCGGCGACGAGGCGGTCGACGAAACGGAGCTCGGCGTCGTAGTGCTCGGCGAGGCCGTACGCGTGGGCGACCCGGTCGATGCCGTCGTAGTAGGCGTAGACGAACGGCTCACCGGCCGCGAGCAGCCGCCGGACCTCGACGACGAGCCCGGACGGCGTCCGCAGCCCGTGGAGGGCCGCGTCGCCGAGGTGGGCGGCGCTGAAGCCGGTCGGCGCGTAGTCGGCGCGGGAGACGACCGGGGTGGCGGGATGGCCGGGGAAGGCGGGGTGCGGCTGGAACGTCCGTGGCCGGAGCACGGTGCGGGCGTCGGCCCGGCCGAGGCGCCAGCCGAGGACGTTGAGGACGGTGCCGTCGACACCGAGCCGGTAGCCGACGAGGCCGTGGACGGCGGGCGGCAAGCCGGTCGTCAGCGAGGTCAGCGCGGCCGCGGTCGTGCTCGGGGCGACGGACGTGATCGGACCACCGGTGGCCGACGCCAGCGTCGGGGCGCCGGTCGGCCGAGCCCGGAGCTGTTCCCAACCGAGGCCGTCGAGGACGAGCAGGACGATCTGGCCGGCCCGGGCGACCGGGGCGGGCGCCCAGTCCGGCAGGGCGGGTGGATCGGCGCGGTGGGCCCGGCCGAGCAGCATCGGGACGACGTTGGCGATGCACGGGCCGTCGAAGGCCGGCCGGACCGGGGTCGGTGGGACGGTGCTCACCGGCCAACAGTAGACCCGCCGCCGGACAGACCCCAGTTCGCACTCGACGGCGGTAGGCTTCCGGTGCGTGAAGGTCTCGACCCGCGGTGACTATGCGAGCCGGGCGCTGTTGTCCCTCGCCCTGCACGGCGGTCAGACGGTGCCGACGTCGGTTCGGGACATCGCGGAGCGCACCGGGTTGCCCCAGCCGTACCTCGAGCAGATCCTCCTGGCGCTGAAGGGCGCGGGTCTCGTCCGCTCCAAGCGCGGCGTCGGCGGTGGCTACGTGTTGGCCCGGTCGCCGGAGGACGTCTCGCTGGCCCAGGTCGTCTCGGCCGTCGACGGCCCGATCGTGGCCGGCGACTTCGGCGAACCGCACGCCGACGGTGCGTGTGACCACGAGGGACAGTGCGTCCTGCTGTCGGTGTGGGCGGAGGTCGGCGAGACGATGCGCCAGCACCTCCAGTCGTTCACGCTGGCCGACATGGTGGCGCGGGCCCAGGGCAGCGCGCCGGCCGGCGCCGCCCCCGTGGGGGGCGGTCGGCTCAGATCGGCTGCAGGGGCTGCAGGTTCCAACGGTCGATGACCGGGACCTCGCGTTCCCACCCGAGCACGCTCAGCGAACCGGGGCCGAGGGCCCACAGACGGCCGGCGGCCGGCGGCAGGCCGGTCCAGCGGGCGGCGAGGACACGCAGGACGTGCCCGTGGGCGAAGCAGACGGCGTCGCCTCCGGCGGACCGGGCCCGCTCGATAACCCGATCGGTGCGGCGGCCCACGTCGGCGGCGGTCTCGCCGGCCGAGACGCCGTCGGTCCACAGTGTCCAGCCGGGTTCGTCGGTCCGGAGATCGTCGGTCGTCAGTCCTTCGGCCGCGCCGTAGTCCCACTCCATCAAATCGTCGGTCACCTCGGCCCGCTCCCCCAGGCCGGCCAGCCGGCAGGTCTCGGCCGCCCGGACGAGCGGGCTGGTCAGGACGAGGGCGAAGTCGGCGCTGGCCAGGAGCGTCCCGACCGCCTTGGCCTGGGCCTCGCCAGGCGGTTCGAGCGAGAGGTCGGTACGGCCGGTGTGCTGGCCGGACCGGCTCCACGCGGTCTCACCGTGCCGGACCAACCACAGCCGCCCCTTCGTCATGGCGGCTAGCTGAACATCGGTCGGCCGGTGCCTGCAACTTCGGCCGAAAAAGGACCGGCGGACATGGAATGCAGCGATCCACAACGGCGTTGTAGCCGTACGAATGGGTAGGGCTCCTGTGAACACGGTTGGCAACAGGGAACCGGGACGGACGAACGAAGCGGAGCGATGAGCGCGATGACGACGAGGATGAGCGGCGGGACGACGGACAGTCTGGGACTGCTCCTGCGGGACCTCGACCAGTACCCGATGCCGGACCACGAGCAGCAGGTGGCGCTGGCCAAGCGGGTGGCGGCCGGCGACGACGAGGCGCGGCGGCAGATGGTGGCGGCGAACCTCCGGCTCGTCGTCCACTGGGCCCGGCGGTACCAGGACCGCGGCGTCGACATGGCCGACCTCGTCCAGGAGGGCACGTTCGGCCTGCTCCGGGCGGTCGAGAAGTTCGACTGGGAGCGGGGCTTCCGCTTCTCGACGTACGCCACGTGGTGGATCCGCCAGGCCCTGCAACGGGCGGTGCAACAGCACGGCCGGACGATCCGCATCCCCCTCGAGGTCGGCGAGCGGCTGCAGCGGCTCGACGCGGTCACGGCCGAGCTGGCCGGTGCGCTCGGCCGGCCGCCGACCGACGAGGAGCTGACCGAGGCGACGGGGATGGACGCGGACGAGCGGGCGTCGCTCGAAGGCGTCGCCCGGGTGGCGGCCAGCCTCGACCAGCCGGCCGCGGCCGACTCGGCGACGTCGCTCGGCGACCTCGTCGCGCCGGACGGCCGGGACTGGGCCGGCGAGGTCGACGAGGCGATGGTCTTCGACCGGGTGCGGGCGGCCGTCGACCGGCTGCCGGGCCTCCAACGCGACGTGCTCCGGCTGCGGTTCGGGTTCGACGGTGACTCGCCGGCGTCGCTCCAGGCGACGGCCGAGCGGCTCGGCGTCGGCGTCCGCCGGGTCCGCCGGGCCGAAGAGGAGGGTCTCGCCGCCCTGCAGTCCGACGACGCGGTCGTCGGTGCCCACCTCGCCGCCTAAGAGCTACAGGTCGTCGACGTCGACCGGGCCGGTGAGCCCGGCCAGGTCGTCCGGCAGCGGCGACGTCCACACGACGCGCTCACCGCTGCCCGGGTGGTCGAAGCCGAGCTGGGCGGCATGGAGGAACAGCCGGCCGGCCGGCAACGCCCGCCCGCCGACCCGACCGGGCGGCCCGTACCGGTCGTCGCCGACGACCGGGTGGCCGATGGCGGCCAGGTGGACCCTGATCTGGTGGGTCCGGCCGGTCTCGAGGGCGAGGGCGAGGAGCGTCGACGGCCGGTCGAGGGCCGGCTGGCCGGCGAGCCGGCGGAGCACCCGGTAGCCCGTCCGGGCCGGACGGCCATTGACCGAGACGGCCATCTTCGTCGGCGTGCGGCTGGATCGGCCGATCGGCGCGTCGACGACGCCGCGATCGTCGGCGACGTGGCCGGTGACGAGGGCGACGTAGCGGCGCCCGACCGTCCGTTCGGCCAGCTGGGCGGTGAGCGACTGGTAGGCGGCAACCGTCCGGGCGACGACGAGCAGGCCGGACGTACCGCGGTCGAGCCGGTGGACGATCCCGGGTCGCTCCGGGTCGCCGACGCCGGCCAGGTCCGGGAAGCGGGCCAGCAGGCCGGCGACGAGCGTCCCGTGGGTGTGGCCGGCGCCGGGGTGGACGACGACGCCGGCCGGCTTGTCGACGACGACGACGGCCTCGTCGGCGTGGACGACGCGCAGCTCGACGTCCGGTTCGGGCTCGACGCCGGCCGGCGCGGCGTCGGGGAGGTCGACGGCCAGCGTCGCGCCGGCGACGAGGGCCGCGCTCCGGGTGGCGACCGGGACGCCGTCGACCGCCACCCGGCCATCGGCGACCAGCTCGGCGGCCTGGCCTCGCGAGACGTCGGCCAACAGCGCGACGGCCCGGTCGACCCGGACGCCGTCGAGCGCGGCGGGGACGGTGACGATCATCCGGTGGCCGGCGTCCCGGGGCCGGCGGCCCGCCAGTAGAAGACGACGAGGAGGACGACCCCGACGGTGATGCACGCGTCGGCGACGTTGAACGTCGGCCAGTGGGAGAGCGTGACGAAGTCGACGACGTCGCCGTGATGGCCCCGGAAGGCCCGGTCGGCCAGGTTGCCGAGCGCCCCACCGAGGACGAGACCGACGGCCACGGCGACCGGCAGGCTCGGCGCCCGCCAGGCCAGCCCGACGAGCACGACGACGAGCACGATCGCCACGACCGCGATCACCGCCGGGGCGCCGGTGAAGAGGCTGAACGCCGAGCCGGAGTTGTAGCCGAGCGCCAACCCGAACGGGCCGACGACGTGCACCGGACGGTGGAGGTCGGCGACGACCACCGACTTCGTGATCTGGTCAGCCGCCACGACCACCGCGGCGACCGCCCCCGCGACCAGCAGGCACCGCCGGCTCAGCGCCGCGACAGCCCCCCGCTCTTGCAGGCGACGCAGAGCCGGGCGAACGGCAGCGCCCGGAGCCGCGGTTTGGGGATCGGCTGCTGGCAGCGCTCGCAGGCGCCGTACGTCTTCTTGGCGATCCGGGCGAGCGCGTCGTCGATCTCCTCGACCGCGGCGAGCGCCTGGGCGGAGAGGGCGAGGTCGCGCTCCCGGTCGACGGTGACCGTCCCACCCTCGCCGGACTCCTCGTCGAACTGGACGTCGCCCGGCTCGCGCTCTTGGGCCAGCGAGTCGGCCTCGGCCTTGAGGTCGGCCGCCTGACCCTCGTGGATGGCGCGCTCGGAGAGGAGTAGCTCTCGCTGCTCGTCGAGAAACTTGACGTCCTTCGCGTACGGGCCGGTCGTCGGCTTCTTGGGTGCCGGCCGGGCGGCCGCGGCCGGCCCGGGGGTGGCCGGCACCGGGGCGGCCTTGGCCGGCGCCTTCGTTGCCTTGGCCGACGCCTTGGCCACCTCGGCCGGCGCCTTCGTCGGAGCTTTCGTGATCTTTTTCGCCGTCGTCTTCGTCGTCACTGCGCTCTTCACCGCCTCCTTCTTGGCCGATGGCTTGACCGATGCTGCCGCCTTGCGGCCAGCCGCCTGGCCAGCGGCCGGGGCCTTGGCCTTTCCGGCCGCCGCGGCGGACTTCGACGTCGTCGACACGGCAGCCTTCTTGGTCGGCGTCATGTCGTCCTCCTCTCCTCCGGCGGCTACGGGCAGGCCACCGAGGGCGGCTCCGGGTGACCGGGAGGCGGCGACCATACCGGACGCCCCCGGTCGAGGCAATACAGGGGCCGGGGAAATCCCCGGCCGGGCTAACCGACCTGGGGTTCGCCGCCGTGCAGGTCGACGACCGCGTCCGACCCACCATTGCCGGCCGGGCGGGACCCGGCGGCCGGACGCGCCTGGTCCCCACCGCGGGGCCGTAGCGCCATGAGCGAGTTCGCCGGCTGGATGTTGTCGTCGACCCACTTCAGGATCTCGGCCAGGCTGCCCCGCAGGCGGTTGCGCTCGGCCTCGAGGTGACGGGCCATGTTCTCGACGTCGGTGGCCAGCTGTCCGCGCATCCCCTCCAGGCGGGTGACCTCCTCACGGAGCCGGTGCTCGGCTTCGGCGCTCATCTGCCGGGCCCGCTCGTCGGCCTGGACGATCGCCGCCCGGGCCCGCTCCTCGGCCTGGGCGACGACCTCGGCCGCCTGGGTCTCGGCATCGCGCTTCGTCTGGTCGACGAACCGCTGGGCCATCAGGAGCGTCCGCTGCAGGGTGTCGTCGGTGATCGCCGCATCGGCCGCCGCGGCCGAGGCAGCAGCGGCGGCGGCCGGCTGCGCCGCGGTCGAGCCGTCCCGCTCGAGCTGGGCGATCCGCTCCGACGCCTGCCGGAGCCGGTCGGCCATCTGCCGGACCTGCTCGTGGAGGGCCTCGGCCTCGACCGCCGCCTTCTCCAGGTACTCGTCGACCTCGTCGACGTTGTAGCCCTTCAGGCCCAGCCGGAATTCCACCGTGCGCAGGGTCTCGAGGGTCGACTGGGTCGGCTGGGGGCTGTCCATGACGGGCGAGTCTACCCGCCGGCCTCTCGCTCGACCGGACCTGGGTCGGCGGGCGCCGGGAGGTCTGAGCCGGCGCTCAGGCCCGCAGCAGCGGGATGACGATGATCTCGGCGACGAGCAGGACGACGATGATCGAGAGGTCGATCCCCTGCCCGCCGACCCGGACCGGCGGCAGGATCCGCCGCACCGGGCGCAGGACCGGCTCGGTGATCAGCTCGAGGAAGCGGACGACCTTCTCGAAGGCCGTGCCCTGGCGCACCGGGAACCAGCTGAGCAGGGCCCGGGCGATCAGGATCAGGACGTACGCCTCGATGAGGCCGACAACGATGCCCACTGGCGGCCTAAGCCCGCCCGTACCCTCGTTCCTGCAAGCGTTGGCGCTCCTCCTCGGACACCTTCACGTTGGTCGGTGCCAGCAGGAAGACCTCGTCGGCCACCTTCTCCATCTCTCCGCTCAACGCGTAGGTGACCCCGCTGCAGAAGTCGATCATCCGCCGTTGCAGGTCCCGGTCCGCGACCTGCAGGTTGACGATCACCGGCCGGTTCGACTTCAAGTAGTCGGCGATCTCCTTGGCGTCGCCGAACCGGGTCGGAGCGACGACCTGTACCTTGGCCGCGTCACCGGGGGCCATCGGCCGAACCGACGGCGACGTCGGCCGGGCGGTCACCGTCGACTGCACCTGCGGTGCCGGGGCCTCCCTCGGCAGCGTTCGGATCCGACCGACCGGGGTGGGCGCCGGTCGCTCCTCCGGCTCGTCCACCTCGTGGCTCCGGGGGTCGGGCCGCGCCGCTACCGCGGCGAACCCGCGGGGGCTGCGGTCGTCGTACTCGTCGTACTCGTCGTACTCGTCATCGAGTAGTCCGAGGTAGACCATGGTCTTTTTCAAAAATGAGGTAGCCATCGGTCGTCTCCTCGACTCCAGAGTAGTGCGTTCACCGACGAACGGGCGGACCCCGTCATCGCGGCGGCCGATCACCGAACAGCGCCCGGCCGATCCGGACGATCGTCGCCCCTTCGGCCACCGCGTCCTCGAGGTCGTCGCTCATCCCCATCGACCGCTCCACGAGGCCCAGCCGGTCGGCCAGCTCGCGTACCGCCCGGAACGCCGGGCGGGCCGGCGCACCGAGCGGGGCCACGGCCATCACGCCCCGGACGTGGACGCCGGCGTCGGCCAGGCCGGCCACCAGCTCCGGCACGGCCGCCGGCGGGCAGCCGTTGCGGCCGGCCGCCCCCGAGACGTCGACCTCGACGAGGACGTCGGCGCCCGGTCGACGCCGGCCGATCGCCTCGCCCTCGGCCAGTCGGGCGACGGTCTGCCAGCAGTCGACGAGCGGCGCGAGCGCCGGGATCTTGTTGCGCTGGACGGCGCCGAGGAAATGCCAACGGATCGCCGTTCCCGATGACGGGCTCGGACGGTCGCCGCCTTGGCCACGAGCTCCTGGGCGTAGTTCTCGCCGACGGTCGTGAGGCCGGCCGAGGCGGCCGCGACGACCGCGTCGGCACCGAAACCCTTCGTCACCGCCACCACCTGGACCGCTGCGGGGTCGCCGCCGGCCGATTCGATCCGCTGGCGGACGGCGGCCAGCCGATCGGCGACGCCGTCGGGGTCGATCGCCACGTCTCTCGGAGGAACGACGGGGCCTCGCTGAGGAACGACGGGCCTATCGGAGGAACGACGGGACGTCGAAGTCGTCGTCGCCGAGGTCGACACCCTCGTCGGCCGCGTCGGAGAAGATGTCGACCGGTTTCACCGGCTCCAGGCCGAGGCCCTGGGTGCCCCCGGTCCCCGTTTCCGCGCCCGCCGACGCCGGCCGGGTGCCTTCCTCCCACCGCTCGAACCCGGCGGCGATGACGGTGACGCGGACCTCGTCGCCCATGTTGTCGTCGATGACCGCGCCGAAGATGATGTTGGCATCCGGGTGGGCCACGCCGTGGATGATCTCGGCCGCCTCGTTGACCTCGAACAGGCCGAGGTCCGCGCCGCCGGCGATGTTGAGCAGGATGCCACGGGCGCCCTCGATCGACGCCTCGAGCAGCGGGCTCGTGATAGCCGCCCGGGCGGCGTTGACCGCTCGACCCTCGCCGATGGAGGCCCCGATGCCCATGATGGCGGTGCCGGCGTTCGTCATGACCATCTTCACGTCGGCGAAGTCGGTGTTGATCAGGCCGGGCACCGTGATCAGGTCGGTGATGCCCCGGACACCCTGCAGCAATACCTCGTCGGCCATCTTGAACGCGTTGACCATCGACGTCTTGTCGTTCGAGACCGTGAGCAGCCGGTCGTTCGGGATGACGATGAGGGTGTCGACCTTCTCCTTCAGGATCTGGATGCCCTTCTCGGCCTGCATCGCCCGGCGGCGGCCCTCGAAGGTGAACGGCCTCGTCACGACACCGATGGTCAGTGCGCCGACGGCCTTGGCCACCTCGGCCACCACCGGTGCCGCGCCGGTCCCGGTCCCGCCGCCCTTGCCGGCGGTGATGAAGACCATGTCGGCACCCTGCAGGGCCTCCTCGATCTCCGCCCGGTGCTCCTCGGCGGCCTGCCGGCCGACGTCGGGGTCGCTCCCGGCCCCGAGACCCCGCGTCAGCTGCCGCCCGATGTCCAGCTTCAGGTCGGCGTCGCTCATCAGCAGCGCCTGGGCATCGGTGTTGGCGGCGATGAACTCCACGTTGCGGAGCCCGGAGTCGATCATGCGGTTGACGGCGTTGACGCCACCCCCGCCGACGCCCACCACCTTGATCACGGCGAGGTAGTTGCTCTGTGCCGGAACGGTCATGGGCTCCCTCGGTACTGGGGCGATCGCCGACCGATCGCGATGCTCGAAATTCCCCAACAGGCGGTCGAGAGACTGCACTCCGCACGGTCGCTCCCACCGCGCTCAACCTGTTGGGAAGGTTGAACAGTAGTGGAAATTGACGTGGCCACACGATACGAGCGGCGTCTCACCAGGTCAAGCACTGTTCACCCGCCCGTCACGACGGGCGATCCAGGCACGCTGACATCGATCACGTCGCCGGCCGTCAGCGGGGCGCCGGCCAGGACCGCGGCGACGTCCTCGTACTTCTGCGGGAGTTGCGCCGTCGTCCCGAGGTTCACCGTCACCGGCGACGTGAGCTTGAGGGTCACCTGGCCACCGGCGGTCGCATCGACCTCGGTGACCTGACCGGCGAAGGCCTTCGGCAACGACGCGGCCACCGCCAGCGCCGGCCGGTCGGCGGCCAACGTCGTCCCGACCGCGCCGGCCGCGGCCACGCCGACGACGTGCACGAGCCCGGCCGGCGGCGACGGCGTGTCGGCCAAGACCCGCCCCGTCCCGTCCACCAGCGCCCACGCCGCCGTCCCCTTCGGTCCGGTCGACGGCGGCGCCGGCGGCGCGGTCGTCGTCGTGGTCGTGGTCGTGGTCGTGGTCGACGGCGATGGCCCCCGCTGGCGTCGCACCAGCGGCCGCCACGCCGCCGGCCGTGGCCGACCCGGTCGGGCAGGCCCGGCCCCGGTCGCCGAGACGGCGGCCACCGGCGTCCGCTCGGTGACGACGATCCGGACGCCGTCCGGCCAGTCCCGGCTCACCGCGGCCGTCGCCACCCACGGGAGCTGTTCGACCTTGGCCGCCACCACGCCGGTGTCGACGTCGATCAACGGGGGCTGCCCCCCGAGACCGGCCGCGGCGACGATCTCGGCGTCGGGGGTGTGGACCGACCCGACGACCGTCACGACCCGGGCCGCCAGAACCTTCGTGTGGAGGAAGAACCATGCGCCGACGACGACCGCGACGGCGACGACCGCGACCAGCAGGATCCGGCGGCGGCGGCGGCCGGCCTGCCGCACGACCGCGGTCCGCCGCTCCTTGATCCGCGGATCGATCCGCGGTCCCGGCCGGCCGGGACGGGCCGCGGCGGCGCGACGAGGGGCGTCGGTCTTCGTCGGCGTCATCGCGTTCGCCCGCCCCGGGGCCCACGGCTCCCGGTCATCGGGCCGCCTTCGGTCGCATCGCCCCCATTCTCGACCGCCGGGAAGCCGATCAGGCGGACCTCGGGTTGCAGGTCGACGCCGAACCGCTCGGCGACCGTCCGGCGGACGTGGACGATGAGCCGGTGGACGTCGTCGGCCGACCCGCCGTCGTCGGCCTGGATGAAGTTGGCGTGCTTCTCCGAGACCCGGGCGGTGCCCATCCGGAACCCCTTGAGGCCGGCCGTGTCGACGAGCCGGCCGGCCGAGTCGCCCGGCGGGTTGGCGAAGACCGAGCCGGCGTTGCTCCCCCCGGGCTGGTGCTGGCGTCGCCACGAGACGATCTCGGCGAGCTGGGCCCGGCCGGCGTCGACCGGTCCCGGCGCCAGCGCGAACTCGGCCCAGACGACGACCTCGGTCGGCGAGATCGACGACCGGCGGTAGCCGTGCTCGAGCCGGACCGGACCGTCCTCGCCGCCGGCGTCGTGGGCCAGGTCGAGCCACCGGTACCGCACCAGGCCGGCCGCGGTGTCCGATCCGTGGCCGCCGGCGTTCATCCGCACCGCCCCGCCGACGGACCCCGGCACGCCGACCGCCCACTCCAGCCCGGTCAGGCCCGCTTCGACCGTCCGGCGGGCCAGCACCGGCAACCCGGCTCCCCCGCCCGCCCGGGCCCGGTGGCCGTCGATGCCGATGTCGCTCAAACCGGGGCCGAGGCGAACGGCGAGACCGGGAAAGCCGGCGTCGGCGACGAGCAGGTTCGAGCCCTTGCCGACGACGAGCACCGGCACGCGACGGCCGAAGAGCGCCCGCCGGGCGGCGAGCAGGTCGGCTTCGGACCCGGCCTCCCAGAACACCGCGGCCGGGCCGCCGACCCGGTACGTCGTGAGCGGACCGAGCGGCCGGTCCCGCTCGGCTCGCGGCCCGAGGGCGTCGGCCACCCGCTGGAGGTCACGGCGGGCCGGGTCGCCGTGGCCTCCACTCGACGACATCGAGCTCGACCGCACCGGGCTCATCATCCCGGGCTCATCATCCCGGGCTCACCATCCTGGGCTCACCAGCCCGGCGCGGCCAGGAGCTCGTCGGGCAGCGTCGTCAGGTCCCCGGCCCCGAGGGTGCAGCACAGGTCACCAGGCACGAGGACGGCCCTCACGAGGTCGCGCAGCTCGTCGCGGCTCGGCGCGTAGATCACCGGGATGTGCCGGCTCTGGGCGGTCACCGCATCGGCGACGAGCTTGCCGGAGACGCCCGGCACCGGCGGCTCGCCGGCGCTGTAGACGTCGGTCACGACGACGAGGTCGGCGTCGACGAACGCGGTGCCGAACGACTCGGCCAGCGCGGCCGTCCGGCTGTACCGGTGCGGTTGGAAGACCGCCACCACCCGTCGCCAGCCGCCGTCGCGGGCCGCGGCCAGGGCGGCGCGGACCTCGGTCGGCAGGTGGGCGTAGTCGTCGACGAACGTCACGCCGCCGATCTCGCCGCGGAACTCGAACCGGCGGGGAACGCCGGCGAAGCGGGCCAGTGCGCTCGCGGCGGCCGCGAACGGCGCGCCGGCGAGCATCGCCGCAACCGCGGCGACCGCGGCGTTGCGGGCGTTGTGGATGCCCGGGACCGGAACCTCCAGCCGGCCCAACGGACCGTCCGGGCCGGCCAGGTCGAAGCCGACCGAGCTCCGCCCGTGGGTCAGCCTCGACATGACGTAGTCCGCGCCGGCGGCCACGCCGACGCCGACCGCCTCGTGGGCCCGGCCCAGCTCGGCCGCCACCGCGTCGTCGGCGCAGACCACCCGGCCGCCGGACGCGCCGGCCAGGAATCCGCCGAACGCGGCCTTCAGGGCGTCGAACGTGCCGTAGTGGTCGAGGTGATCCGGCTCGACGTTGGTCAGCACGGCGATCTCCGGGCGCAACGCGCCGAAGCTGCCGTAGCTCTCGTCGGCCTCGAGCACCAGCCACTCGCCGTCGTCCCACACCGCGTTCGTGCCGATCTCGTTGACGTCGGCGCCGATGAGGAACGACGGGTGCAGCCCGGCCTCGACGAGGACGAGCGACAGCATCGACGACGACGTCGTCTTGCCGTGCGTCCCGGCGACCGCCAGGCACCGCCGGGTCTCGGCGATGGCCGCCAGGATCTCCGCCCGCCGGACGACCGTCACCCCCCGTCGGGCGGCCTCGACCAGCTCGACGTTGTCGGACCGGACGGCCGGCGAGAACGTGACGACATCCGCCCCGGCCACCTGCTCCGCCCGGTGGCCGACGGACACCGCGACGCCCTGGGCCGCCAACCGGTCGGTCACCGGCGACGCCTTGAGATCGCTCCCGCTGACGTCGTGACCCATCGCCGCCAGCACGCTGGCGATGGCGCTCATGCCGGCCCCGCCGACGCCGACGACGTGGACCCGCTGCCGTGCCGTCAGATCGAGGTCAGCGGCGGGCACAGCCGTCCACCAGCTCGGCGACGCGGGCGGCGGCGTCCGGATGGCCGGCCTGCCGGGCGGCGCGGGCCATCGACGCCAGCTCGTCGGGCCGGCCGAGCAGATCGTCGAGCACCGCAGCCAGCCGGGTGCCGTCGCACTCGTCGTCGCTGACCATGACCGACGCCCCCGTGGCCACCATCGCCCGAGCGTTGCACGTCTGGTGGTCCGCCGGGGCCCCCGGCAGCGGCACCAGCACGCTCGGAACGCCGGCGACGACCAGCTCGGCCATCGTGTTCGCCCCGGCTCGGCAGACGATGATGTCGGCCGCCTCGTACAGCAGGTCCATACGCTGCTCGAACGGCACCCGCCGGTAGGCGAGGATCGAAGGCTCGTCGCCCGGCTCTTCCCAGTTCCGTTGCCCGGTGACGTGGTAGACGGCGACGTCGGGGCGGGCGGCCCACTCGTCGACGAGCCCGTTGACGGCGTCGTTGAGCCGGCGGGCGCCCAACGAGCCGCCGAAGATGCCGACGGTCGTCCGGTCGTCCGGCAGGCCGAGGGCGGCCCGGGCCCGGACGGCGGCGGCGGCGGACCGCTCGACCCCGAGCACCTCCTCCCGGACCGGCGTACCGGTGACGACCGACCGGGGCAGCGGCGTGCCGGGAAAGGCCACCGCGCTCGCGGCGGCGAACCGGGCGAGGACCCGGTGGACGAGGCCCGGCACGGCGTCGACGTTGACGAGCACGAGCGGCACCCGCAGCAACACGGCCGCGGCCGCCGGGGCAAAGCTGGCGTAGCCGCCGAGCGAGACGACGACCTTCGGTCGCCAGCGGACCATCGCGACGAGCGTCTGGACGGCCGCCGAGGCCAACCCGGCGACGGCCTCCGCGTTGGCGACCACCGCGTCGACCGACAGCCGGCGGGACAGGCCCCGCCCCGGCAGGAGCGTCACGCCGAACCCCTCGCCGGTCAGCAGGCTGCCCTCGGGGCCGCGGCGAGATCCGACGAGCTCGATGCTCCGGCGGTCGTGGCCCCGGGCCGCCAGCGCCCGGGCGACGGCCAACGCCGGCAACGCGTGACCGCCGGTGCCGCCGCCGGCGACGACCGCAAACCGCCGGTCGCTCACCGGACCGCCGCTCTCGACCCCCGCTCCGGCCGGCCGGGCCGACCCCCTCCGTGGCCCGCGGTCGCGGTCCGGCCGTGGGCGGCACCGTCGCCCGGCACCCGCTCCTGGCGGGCGATGTTGATCAGGATGCCGGCCGCCACCATGGTGATGACCAGCGACGATCCGCCGAACGAGATGAACGGCAGCGGGATGCCGGTGACCGGCAGGAGGCCGACGACCGCGCCGACGTTGATCACCGTCTCCGCGGCGATCCACACGACGAGGGCGACCCCGAGCAGCCCCCCGAACCGGTCCGGGGCCCGCGACGCCGCCCGCAACCCGAACCAGCAGAACGCGGCGAGCAGCCCGAGGAGGGCGATCGCCCCGATCAGCCCGAGCTCCTCCCCGACGACCGAGAAGATGAAGTCGGTATGGGCATTCGGCAGGTAGCCCCACTTCTCCCGGCCGTTCCCGAGGCCGACGCCGAAGAAGTGGCCGGACCCGAGACCGATCAACGACTGGACGACCTGGTACCCCGAGCCGGACGCGTGCGCGCCGGGGTTGAGGAACGACAGCAGCCGGGCCCGCCGGTACGGCTCGATCAACCCGACGATCAGCGCGAGGACCGCGACCGCGCCGAGCAGCTTGACGATCGGCCGCATCGGCACGCCGGACGCGAACAGGATGGCCATCGTGATGCAACCGATGACGAGCGCGGTCCCCATGTCCGGCTGCATGAGGATCAGACCGCCGGCCAGGCCGGCGACGAGCAGCAACGGGCCGACGATCGTCCGGTAGGCGCGACCCTTCTGCTCCCGGCGGACGACGAGATCGGCGCCGAAGACGGCCATGGCCAGCTTCATCAGCTCCGACGGCTGGATGCCGAACGAGCTGAACCCGATCCACCGGCTCGAACCACCCGAATTGGTGCCGATGCCCGGCACGAGCACGGCCAGCAGCAGGACAATCGTCACGATGACGAGGATCCCGCTCAGCTTCCGCCACCGCCGGTAGTCGAGCCGGCAGGTGACGAAGAGTGCCGCCCCGCCGATGACGACCCACATGCACTCCCGGATGAGGATGGCCCACGGCGACCCGTACGTGTCGATCGAGATGACCTCCGACGCCGAGCCGACCATCACGACGCCGCCCAGACACAGCAGGACGACGAGACCGAGCAAGATCGACGACGTCTGGAGCCGTCGGATCGTCGTGACCCAGCCGGCCCGACCGGCGGGTGTCGGGCGGCGGTGGCGGGCCGGTGACGGGGCGGCGATCGTCATCGCGGTACCGCCGGCGCGCTGGAGGGCAGGGCCGGAGGTCCCTGGTCGAACCGGTCCACGACACCATGCTCGCCGACGCCGCTCGCCCGGTGGGGGATGCGCGCCGTCACGTGACGTGGGCGACGATCAGGAACTCGCCGTAGAAGATGCCGAGAGCCAGGGCGGCGAAGAGCCCGCCGAGGATCCAGAAGCGGACGATGACCGTCGTCTCCGGCCATCCGAGCAGCTCGAAGTGGTGGTGGAACGGCGCCATCCGGAAGACCCGCCGGCCGAACGCCCGGAAGCTGACCACCTGGACGATGACCGAGACGGTCTCGAGGACGAAAAGGCCGCCGAGGATCGGCAGCAGTAGGTCGAGGTTCATCAGCAGGCAGAGCGCGGCCAGACCGGACCCGATGGCCAGCGAACCGGTGTCGCCCATCATGATCTTGGCCGGCGCGGCGTTCCACCACAGGAAGCCGAGGCAGGCGCCGGCCAGCGCGACGGAGGCCAGCGCCAGGTCGATCGCCGAGGCCGGCAGCACGTGGTAGATGCTGACGTGCCGGAAGATCCAGTAGCCCATGATGGCGAGGACGGCGAAGCAGAACGTCGACGAGCCGGCCGCCAACCCGTCGAGACCGTCGGTCAGGTTGACCGCGTTCGACGTGGCGACGACGACGAGGACGGCGAAAATGACCCAGCCGACCTCACCCAGCTGGTACCCCGGGCTCGCCATACGGGTGAACGACAGGGCCGTCGACGTGTGGGCCCAGTGCAGCGCCAGCTCGGCGAAGAGCACGCCGACGCCGATCTGGGCGACCAGCTTCGCCCGCTTGTTGAGGCCGAGGCTCCGACGGTGCCGGTACTTGATCCAGTCGTCGAGGAACCCGATGAGGCCGAAGAGGAAGACCGTGATGATGACGACGTAGCCGGTGGCCGAGAACCTGACCTCCGTCCCGACGTGACCCATCGCGTAGCCGATGACGACCGCGCCGACGATGGCGATGCCGCCCATCGTCGGCGTCCCCGCCTTCGCGCTGTGGGTCGCCGGACCGTCCTCCCGGATGTGCTGGCCGATCCGGTTCCGGACGAGCCAGCGAATCAGGAACGGCGTGGCCAGGACCACGATGAGCAGGGCGATCCCGCCCGACGACATGAGCGACAGCACCGGTCAGCCCACCCTCGTCCCCGGCCACCGGTCGGCCACCGCGTCAGCGACGACCTGGCGGTCGTCGAACGGCCGCCGCTCGTCACCGACCTCCTGTACCGCTTCGTGCCCCTTCCCGGCCACGACGACGACGTCACGCGGTCGGGCGTCGGCCAGCGCGGCGACGATGGCGGCCCGGCGGTCGACGTCGACGACGAGCCGACCGGCCGCCACCGCGGCTTCCGGCGACGGTACGCCCGCCCGGACCTCGTCGATGATGGCCGCCGGGTCCTCGTGCCGCGGGTTGTCCGACGTCAGGTACGCCCGGTCGGCCAGTCGCGTCGCCACCTCGCCCATCAGTGGCCGCTTCGCCCGGTCCCGGTCGCCGCCGCACCCGAAGACGACGAGCACCCGACCACCGGCGGCCAGCCGGCGGGCCTCGGCCAGGACGACCTCGAGCCCGGCCGGCGTGTGGGCGTAGTCGACGAGGACGGCGAACGGCGGGCGGGCAGTTCCCGGACCGTCGCGCCCCGGACCGACGACGACCTCGAGCCGGCCCGGGACCGTACCGGCGTCCGCCAGCCCCCGGGCGACGTCGACCGGATCGATGCCGAGGGCGACCGCGGCCTCCGCGGCGATCACCGCGTTCTGGACGTTCACCGCGCCGGTCATCGCCAGCGCCACCCGCTGCCCGCGCCACGTGAACGACGAGCGGCCGATCGCCAGCTTCACCTGGGTGGCCATGTCGGCCCGGACGGCGACCATCGGCACCCGCGCCTGGGCCAGCAACCGACGTCCCCACCGGTCCTCGGCGTTGACGACGCCCCGGACGGCCCGGTCCGGCGTGAACAGCGACGCCTTGACCGCGAAGTACTCGTCCATCGTCTGGTGGAAGTCGAGGTGGTCGTGACTGAGGTTGGTGAAGACGGCGACGTCGAAGTGGATGCCGTCCACCCGCGACTGCGCCAGCGCGTGGCTGGAGACCTCCATCGCCACCGCCGCGTGCTCGCCCGGCGCCGCGCCGTCGCGGACCGCGGCCAGCGTCCGCTGGAGCTCGGTCGCCTCCGGCGTCGTGCGCGCCCCGGACAACGTCCCGAGCACCGTCGCCGGCCGACCGGACGCACCGAGCGCCGCGCCGAGCAGGTGGGCGACGCTCGTCTTGCCGTTCGTCCCCGTGATCCCGGCCATCAGCAGGTCGCGGGACGGGAACCCCCAGAACGCGGCGGCCAGCCGAGCCATCGCCGGTCGGGCCTGCCCGGGCGCCACCCTCGCCTGTACCACCGACAGTCCCTCGACGACGTGCTCACAGAGCAGGCCGACCGCTCCCCGGCCGACCGCGTCGGCCGCGTACCGGTGACCGTCGGTGCCGTGCCCCGGCAGGCAGCAGAACATGTCGCCCGGCCGGACGCGGCGGCTGTCGTGCTCGATACCGCGCACGTCCACGTCGGCAGGGTCCCCCACCGTCTCCAACAGGTGTATCTCGTCCAGCAAGAGCGTCATCTGCACAGGCGAAGGTGGGCGGCCAGGTCGGCACCGGACACGGACCGTCCGTGCGGTACCCGACCGACGGGGCGATCGTACTCGCCGCTCACGTGATGTCCTGTGTCTGCGCCGCGGCCACTGTCCCCGGCGGGGGCGGCGTCGTCGGCGCGCCGGGTGTCGTCGGGATGTCGTAGTGGTGCAACGCGTAGCTCATGATCTGGGAGAACACCGGCGCGGCCACCGTCCCGCCGAAGATCGGCGTCGGGTGGTCGAGGACGACGATGGCCGAGAACACGGGGTTCTTGGCCGGCGCCAGCCCGACGAACGTCGCCATGTACGCCCCTGTCGTGTAGCTGTCCTTCCCGGTCGTCGGGATCTGCGCCGTCCCGGTCTTCCCGGCGACCGTGTAGCCCGGGATGAACGCGCTCGTCCCGGTCCCGCTGTTCACGACCTGCTGGAGCATTGTGATCAGTTCCGCGTCCGTCGACGACGAGATGACCCGGTGCGTCTTGGACGGTGTCGTCGCCGTCATCGCCCCTGTCGGGCCGACCGTCGCCCGCACCAGC
>CAVUYB010000004.1:0-190744 GCA_963745595.1 uncultured Actinomycetota bacterium
CCCGTCACACCACGAAAGTCGGTAACACCCGAAGCCGGTGGCCCAACCCTTGGGAGGGAGCCGTCGAAGGTGGGATCGGTGATTGGGGTGAAGTCGTAACAAGGTAGCCGTACCGGAAGGTGCGGCTGGATCACCTCCTTTCTAAGGAGTGATGTCGGTTCATTTCCGAGCCGACCACTACCCAGTTGAACACTGGTTATTCGGCCTCACTGGTATGCCGGCAGATGCCGGACCGCCTCCTACGTTCCTTCGGGGACGCGTGGCCCTTCGGGGTCCAGGGAGCCCGTCCGACACGGGATCGGCCCCTGCTAGTGGCGTCGGACCTCGCTCTTCCGTTTTGAGGGAGCGACCATCTGGTCGTCTCTCGGCGATGCCCGGCCCGACCTCTGGTCGCTCGGCCGGGCCGCTCGCCCCGTGCGTGCCCGAACACCGGTAGTCGAGGTGGGGAGAGCGCGTGCCGTCGGGCCCCTTGAGAATTCCAGAGCGAGCACGAGCATCTTTGTTCTCCAAGCTACAAAGAGCCAACGGTGGATGCCTTGGCGCCTGAAGCCGAAGAAGGACGTGGGCGACTGCGATAAGCCACGGGGAGCTGTCTACCAAGCTTCGATCCGTGGATGTCCGAATGGGGCAACCCAGCACCCGTCATGGGGTGTTACTCCGACCTGAATGTATAGGGTCGGGAGAGGGAACCGGGGGAATTGAAACATCTGAGTACCCCGAGGAGAGGAAAGCAACAGCGACTCCCTGAGTAGCGGCGAGCGAAAAGGGATCAGCCTAAACCGAGCCGGTGTTAAAGCCTGGTGGCGTTGCCGGTTTGGGGTTGTGGGATTCAAGAGATGGGGCACCAGACCCGTCACGGAGTTACAAATCCAATGTGTAGTGGAAGCAGTCAGGAAAGCTGCACCATAGAGGGTAATAGTCCCGTACACGAAACACATGCGGACTCCGCTTGAACACCCGAGTAGCGCCGGATCCGGGAAAGCCGGCGTGAATCTGCGAAGACCACTTCGTAAGGCTAAGTACTCACAGGCGACCGATAGTGAACTAGTACCGTGAGGGAAAGGTGAAAAGCACCCCGGGAGGGGAGTGAAATAGTACCTGAAACCGTTGGTTTACAAACAGTCAAAGTGTCGTCGGCTCCGATTGTGCATGAATGCTGATCACCTTCGGGTGTGATGCGGACGTGTATAGGACAGCCGGCCACGATGGCGTGCCTTTTGAAGAATGAGCCAGCGAGTTACCGTATGTGGCGAGGTTAACCCGGGAGGGGTAGCCGAAGCGAAAGCGAGTCTGAATAGGGCGTTCAGTCGCATGCGGTAGACCCGAAGCCGAGTGAGCTAGCCATGGACAGGCTGAAGCGGGGGTAAGACCCCGTGGAGGGCCGAACCCACCTTGGTTGAAAACAGGGGGGATGACCTGTGGTTAGGGGTGAAAGGCCAATCAAACTCGGTGATAGCTGGTTCTCCCCGAAATGCATTTAGGTGCAGCGTTAGACGTTCAGCATCGGAGGTAGAGCACTGAATGGGCTAGGGGGCCTACAAGCTTACTGACCCCAATCAAACTCCGAATGCCGATGCTCCAGAGTCTGGCAGTGAGACCACGGGGGATGAGCTTCGTTGGTCGAAAGGGAAACAGCCCAGACCGTCAGCTAAGGCCCCAAATTCTAGACTAAGTGGAAAACGATGTGGGAACGCGAAGACAGCCAGGAGGTTGGCTCAGAAGCAGCCACCCTTAAAAGAGTGCGTAATAGCTCACTGGTCGAGTGGTCCTGCGCGGATAATTTAACGGGGCTCAAGTCTAGAGCCGAAGCTACGGATTTCCGTCATTAGACGGGAGTGGTAGGGGAGCGTCGATCTTGCAGAGAAGCGGGGGTGTGAACCCACGTGGAGCGTGGTCGAGTGCGAATGCTGGTATGAGTAGCGAGAGAGGGGTGAGAAACCCCTCCGCCGTAAGCCCAAGGGTTCCTGGGGAAGGCTAATCCTCCCAGGGTAAGTCGGGAGCTAAGGCGAGGCCGAGAGGCGTAGTCGATGCACAACTGGTTGATATTCCAGTACCACCGTGTCCGCGCCCATCCCAGACTGAGGATCCTAAGGGGATGACCTTCGGGTCGATCCGACCGACTTCAGCGAGGGAAGCGAAGGAGGGACGCAGGAGGGTAGGTGAGCCCAGGCGTTGGTTGTCCTGGGGTAAGCGTGTAGGGAGAGGCCCAGGCAAATCCGGTCCTCATATATCCTGAGACGCGATGCCGAGCCACACCAGGCGAAGTCACTGATCCCATGCTGCCGAGAAAAGCTTCTAGCGAGCTGGCACGGTGCCCGTACCCCAAACCGACACAGGTGGGCGGGTAGAGAATACCAAGGCGATCGGGAGAACTGTGGTTAAGGAACTCGGCAAAATTCCTCCGTAACTTCGGGAGAAGGAGGGCCTCGTTAGGGTGATGGACCTCGCGTCCTGAGCTCGAGGAGGCCGCAGAGAATTGGGGAAAGCGACTGTTTACTAAAAACACAGGAGCGTGCGAAGTCGTAAGACGATGTATACGCTCTGACGCCTGCCCGGTGCCGGAAGGTTACGGGGAAAGGTTAGCCTTCGGGCGAAGCTTTGAACCTAAGCCCCGGTAAACGGCGGCCGTAAGTACAAGTTGCGGCTCCGAGAGAGTGATCTCTCGGAACAAACTCTGCTAAATGCTGGAAACTCCGAGAATCCGGCGGTACTCGTCCGTGTCACACCCTCTTCGTAGAGTGGCGACATGGGCAGTGAAAATCCGTCCGGTGCGGACAATCAGCAGGAAAGGCCTAGTTCCTCTAACTGGCTGGATCGGATCCATGATGACCTGGGCAACTGGGTAGCTGGATTCGTCGATGGTGAGGGAAGCTTCAACGTCCCCATCCGTCGAGAGAGTGATCGTGGTCTGCCGTGGCGTGTCTCGTTGTCGTTCAACGTGTCGCAGATCGGACCGGAAGCTCCAGAGCTTCTGCGTCAGGTCTTCGGTGCCGGAACGGTGCGAGGGCGTGGCGACGGTGTCTTCTATTTCGAGGTCACCAAGCCGACCGACCTCGAAGAGCGGATCTTCCCGTTCTTCGATCGGTTTCCACTACGCAGTCCAAAGCGAAAAGACCTGTTGGTCTTTCGCAAGATCGCGGAACTCGTCCGGTCAGGCCGACACCGCTCTGCTTCGGGCATCGAAGAGGTTCTCCTACTACGGGGACCGATGAACCGAGGCGGGAAGCGTCGGCGTGGCGATGATGAGATCATCGCTGTGTTGAGGGATTGGGAATCCTCAGAGACCATACGCAGAGCTCCCTCTATGAAGCAGAGGGATGAAGATATGGTCCACGCCCCATGGCGACATGGGGAAACACGTGAACTATAACGGTCCTAAGGTAGACCCCTGGATTTGTGCCCAGGGCTGCCCCTCGCGAGAGCGATCTCGCAGAGTGAAGCTGGCTATTTGCTGGAACACCCGAGCATCCGGCGGTACTCGCTGATGTCACGCCCTTCAGGGATTGACATCGGCAGTGAAAATCCGTCCGGTGCGGGCAATCAGCAGGAAAGGCCAGGAGTCGTGCAGCGGGTCGTCGGTTTTGATGACGGTGAGTAACCGGCATTGAAATGACCCACTGCTTCTAGTGGATTTCTACTAGGCGATTTCTGGAATCCTCAGAGGCCATACGCCAGCCACCTCGGTACGACAACCGAGATGAAGATATGGTCCGAGCCTCATAGCGATATGGGGACGACTCGAGCGAAATTCCTTGTCGGGTAAGTTCCGACCTGCACGAATGGCGTAACGACTTTCCTACTGTCTCAACCACAGACCCGGCGAAATTGAAGTACGAGTAAAGATGCTCGTTAGCTGCATCAGGACGGAAAGACCCCGTGCACCTTTACTACAGCTTGATGTTGGGTTTTGGTACAGTTTGTGTAGGATAGGTGGGAGCCTTTGAAGCGTTGGCGCCAGCCAATGTGGAGGCAACCTTGAAATACCACCCTTTCTGTGCCGGGACTCTAACTTCGGTCCGTTATCCGGATCAGGGACAGCGTCAGGTGGGTAGTTTGACTGGGGCGGTCGCCTCCTAAAGCGTAACGGAGGCGCCCAAAGGTTCCCTCAAGCTGGTTGGCAATCAGCTGTCGAGTGCAATGGCAAAAGGGAGCTTGACTGCGAGACTTACAGGTCGAGCAGGTGCGAAAGCAGGGCATAGTGATCCAGCGGTTGCTTGTGGAAGCGCCGTTGCTCAACGGATAAAAGGTACGCCGGGGATAACAGGCTCATCTTCCCCAAGAGTCCATATCGACGGGAAGGTTTGGCACCTCGATGTCGGCTCGTCGCATCCTGGGGCTGAAGCCGGTCCCAAGGGTTGGGCTGTTCGCCCATTAAAGCGGTACGCGAGCTGGGTTTAGAACGTCGTGAGACAGTTCGGTCCCTATCCGATGCAGCCGCAGGAGATCTGAGAAAGGCTGTCCCTAGTACGAGAGGACCGGGACGGACGTAGCTCTCGTGTGCCAGTTGTCCTGCCAAGGGCACGGCTGGTTTGCGACCTACGGGTGGGATAAGCGCTGAAAGCATCTAAGTGCGAAGCCCGTTTCAAGATGAGATCTCCCACAGGGTTAACCTGGTAAGGCCCGTGGCTAGACGACCACGTTGATAGGCCGGAGGTGTACGCACAGCAATGTGTTCAGCCGACCGGTACTAATCGGCCGAGGGCTTGGGACTTTGCTCGTGCTCGCTCTGGAACGCTCAGGGGCAGCGGTAATTCGCTCCTCGAGGTTCCGCTGGATGATCTGCCGCATTGACGGCGGACTCCGCGGACCGAGCGCACGGTTTCCGGTGGCCATGGCGGCGGGGAAACACCCGTTCCCATTCCGAACACGGCAGTTAAGCTCGCCAGCGCCGATGGTACTTGGGGGGAGGCCCCCTGGGAGAGTAGGACGCCGCCGGGATTTCTTCGAACGATGGCCCTTCCGCTTCGGCGGGGGGGCCATCGTCGCGTTCTCACACGGTTCGCCCTGGTGACGCCTACACTCGCCGGGTGGAACGCAACTCCAATGGACGACCTCAGCGCGCCCCGACGTCGGGAGGCCGTGGCCGTGCCGGCCGACCGCCCGGCCCCGCCCGACCGACCCGGCAGTCCGACACCAGCTCGTCCGGTCGACGCTCGTCGTCCGCCGGATCAGCCGGCGGCTCGCGGTCCGGTAGCCGGGCCGGCGATGGCGACCGTGGAGGTCGCTCGGTAGCTGGCCGCACCGGTCAGCCTGGCCGTGCTGGACAACCCGCCCGCACCGGTGAGGCCGGCCGTACGGCCCGTCCCGGCCGCCCGAGTGCCAGCCGGGACGACGCCGGACGGCCGAGCGGTCGACCAGGACGGCCGCCAGCCAGGTCGTCGGAGCGGACCGGCGGCGCGTCAGGTACCGCCAGTCGCCGGCCGTCCACCCGGACCGGTGGCCGCAGTTGGGATCGGGACGACCGGCCTGATCGGGATCGCCGAACGACGGGGCGCCGGACCACGACCGAGCGGGATGCGTCGGATCGCGGACCTGGCTCGGATGGCCGGGCCAGTTCGGACGGTCGTAGTCGTACCAGCACTGACCGCCGTCCGAGCGCAGCCGGCCGGACCAGTCCTACCGACCGCCGACCCAGTACGCCCGGCCGCTCGGCTTCGGGTAGCCGTGGCGCGGCGGCCAGCCGGACAGCATCAGATCGCCGGCCTCGCGCCGACTACCGGACCGCGGACAGCCGAACGGCTGCGGACGCGCGGCTCCAGCTCGGGCTCCGGGTCCAGCGGCGGCCGCGGCTCCAGCGCCGGCTCCGGAGCCGATCGCCGCCCGCGCACCGACCGCCCGTCCGGCCCGGGGCGCCGTCCCGGTGCCGACCGGCAGTCCGGTTCCGACCGGCGACCGGAGCGGCGGGAGCGGCCGGAGCTGCCGGCCGCGGCGAAGCAGTGGGGCGGCGTTGCCCGCCGCGGCGCCGGTGAGGTCCGCCGCCCCGGCGACGACAGCCGCGACAGCCGCGAACGGGAAGCGGCCCACCGGCCGAGCAGCCCGCCGCCGCCGATGGACGAGTGGGTCCGCGACGACGCCGACGACGATCGCGGCCGGGGTGCCCAGGGCACCGGGAGCGGCCCGGGCACCGGGAGCGGCCGGAGCGGCCGGCCACGACCGAAGACGCTGCCGCCGGAGGTCGCGACGGCGATCCGCCGGGCCGCGGACACCGCGACGACGCACCACCGCGAGGTGCTCGTCGAGAAGATGGAGGACGCGGTCGCCGCGTACGACCGCAACCGGTTCGACGACGCGATGCGCCTCGGCAAGCAGGTGGCCGCGGAGGCGCCGGCGGTGCCGGCGGTCCGCCAGCTCGTCGGCCTCGCGGCGTACCGCGCCGGCCGGTGGCGGGAGGCGGTGCGGCAGCTCGAGGCGTACGGCGAGCTGACGGACGAGACCGACGAGGTGCCGGCGCTGATGGACTGCTACCGGGCGCTCGGCCGGCCGAAGAAGCTGGCCGACGCCTGGGCGAACCTCCGGCAGCGGTCGCCGGAGCCGGAGGTGCTGGCGGAGGCCCGCATCGTCGCGGCCGGGGCGCTGGCCGACCGGGGCGACCTCGACGGCGCGATCGAGCTGCTCGTCGCGGCCGGCGCGGCGCGGGCGCTGCGCAACCCGTCGGACCGGCACGTCCGGCAGTGGTACGCGCTCGCTGACCTCTACGAGCGGGCCGGCGACCTCCCGAAGGCCCGCGAGCTGTTCGTCCGAGTGCTCCAGGCCGAGCCGGACGCGTACGACGTCACCGACCGGCTGGCCGCGCTCGGCCCGGAGCGGCCGCGGCGGAACCGTCGCCGACCGGCCAGCCCGACGTCGACGAAGCGGCCGCCGCAGTAGGCGCGGCCAACGAGACGACCAGGCTGACGACGATGCCGATCAAGATCAACGACCGGACGCTCATCGAGGCGCTCTGGGGCGACGACAGCTACGGGCTGCTGCTCATCCTGCTGTTGATCGACTACCTCATGATGTCGCTCGTCAACTCCGCCCGGTGGGGCGGCCTGCTGCGCACCGCGCCGGTCATCCTGACCGTCCTCTTCGCGATGCACACGTCGCACGCCCACCGCCGCGTCCTGCGCGTCGCCCAGGTCGCGGCGGCGTTCGCCATCGTCGCCGGGATCGCCCAGGCGATCGTCCCGTACACGACCCAGGTGGGCGACGCCAGCGACACCGCCCGCGGGGTGTCGTACCTGGTGATGGCCGCCCTCCTGCTCGTCACGCCGGTGGCCATCCTGCGGCGGATCCTGCCCAAGCAGACCGTCGACATCGAGACGATCTTCGCCGCGGTCGACGTCTACATCATCATCGGCCTGATCTTCTCCGCGCTCTACGTCGGGCTCGCCTACGTCCACCCGAACCCACCGTTCCTGGCGCAGCCGCCGTCGACGCCGCACCAGCCGAGCGACTACGTCTACCTGAGCTTCGTCACGCTGACGACCGTCGGCTTCGGCGACCTGACGCCGCTGACCGACCTGGCGCGGTCCGTCGTCGTCCTCGAGGCGCTCATCGGCCAGATCTTCCTCGTCACGCTCGTCGCCCGGATGGTCTCGATGTACAGCCGGGAGAACGGGCCGGGCCGCTACATCACCCGCGAGCCTCGCGACCGCGGCACCGGCGACGACGACACCGGTCGGCACCACCGGCTGGGCCACCGGGGGAGGGCACCCGACGACCTCGTCCCCGACCCGGACGCCCCCGACCTCGAACCGGACCGACGCCGGACGACCCGGATCGGGACCGCGACGCGCCCGCCGACGGGAGCCCCCGGCACGAAGGCCCGGGCGCCGACCGGGGGTAGACCCAGCCGTTAGGCTCGCGGGATGGCGATCGACCTGCAGAAGCTCCTCGGCGACGAAGCCGACTCCCTCCTCCGGCACGAGGCGAAGGCGTTCCCGGCCGACGGCCTCGTCCTGCCGGGCCCGGACTTCCTCGACCGGGTCTTCCGCGACTCGGACCGGTCGCCGACGGTGCTGCGCAACCTCGGCACGCTCTACGGCCACGGCCGGCTCGGCGGGACCGGGTACCTCTCGATCCTCCCGGTCGACCAGGGCATCGAGCACTCGGCCGGCGCGAGCTTCGCCAAGAACCCGCGCTACTTCGATCCCGGCGAACCTGTGCGAGCTGGCGCTGGCCGGCGAGTGCAGCGCGATCGCGACGACGCTCGGCGTCCTCGGCGCGGTGTCGCGGCGCTACGTCCACCGGATCCCGTTCATCGTCAAGCTCAACCACAACGACTTCCTGCACTACCCGAACACGTACGACCAGGTCCTGTTCGGCACCGCGCAGCAGGCGTTCGACCTCGGTGCGGCCGGCGTCGGCGCGACGATCTACTTCGGCTCGGACGAGAGCGACCGGCAGCTGCACGAGGTCTCGGACATGTTCGCGGAGGCGCACGAGCTCGGCATGTTCACCGTGCTGTGGTGCTACCTGCGGAACCCGGCGTTCGTGAAGGACGGCGTCGACTACCACCTCTCCGCCGACCTGACCGGCCAGGCCAACCACATGGGCGTGACGATCGAGGCGGACATCATCAAGCAGAAACAGGCCGAGAACAACGGCGGCTACAACGCGCTCAAGTTCGGCAAGACCGACCCGCTCGTCTACGACCAGCTGACGACCGACCACCCGATCGACCTGACCCGCTGGCAGGTCGTCAACTGCTACGCCGGCCGCGTCGGGATGATCAACTCCGGCGGCGCGTCGACGGGCGACGACGACCTGGCCCAGGCCGTCCGCACCGCGGTGATCAACAAGCGAGCCGGCGGCCAGGGCCTGATCGTCGGCCGGAAGTCGTTCCAGCGGCCGATGGACGAGGGCGCGGCGCTCATCCAGGCCGTCCAGGACGTCTTCTTGGACCCCGAGGTCACGATCGCCTGAGGAACGCGCCGGCGCCCGAGGGTGGCCCGGCCGGCGGTCGCCGAGTCGGTGCCGGGGGCACCGATCGGCAGCTCCAGACCGCCGCGAACCGCCCCGAACCCACATTCCGGCTCCGCCGGTCGGCGGTATGCTGTTCACACGGACGAAACAATCGGTTGTCCCGTCGGCGCGCCCGACAGCCGGCGGCCGGTGACGAGGGATGAGGGGCAGGGGCGTTGACGACCCGCAGTGAACAGGTACCGGAGCAGCTGGACCGGGTGGTCATCCGGTTCGCCGGGGACTCCGGTGACGGGATGCAGCTCACCGGGGACCGGTTCACGACGTCGAGCGCGCTGCTCGGCAACGACCTGGCGACGTTCCCGGACTTCCCGGCCGAGATCCGGGCGCCGGCCGGCACGCTGGCCGGCGTCTCCGCGTTCCAGGTCCACATCTCCGACCACGACATCCTGACGCCGGGCGACGCCCCGAACGTCCTGGTGGCGATGAACCCGGCCGCGCTGCGGGCGAACGTCGCCGCGCTGCCGAAGGGGGCGACGCTGATCGTCAACGTCGACGCGTTCGACGACCGCAGCCTGACGAAGGCCGGCTACGACGCGAACCCGCTGACCGACGGGTCGCTCGGCGCGTTCACGGTGTACGAGGTCCCGATGACCTCGATCACCCAGGAGGTCTGCAAGGAGGCCGGCGTCAAGCCGCGCGACGCGGAGCGGTCGAAGAACTTCTTCGCCCTCGGCCTCGTCAGCTGGCTCTACACGCGGCCGATCGAACCGACGATCGAGTGGATCGCCAAGCGGTTCGCGGAGCGGCCGCAGGTGGCCGAGGCGAACACCCGGGCGTTCCGGGCCGGCTTCGACTTCGGCGAGACCGCGGAGCTGTTCTCGTCGAACTACGAGGTGCGCGCCGCGACGTTCGAGAAAGGCGAGTACATCCAGGTCACCGGCAACCAGGCCCTCGCCTGGGGGCTGATCGCGGCCGCCCGGCTGGCCGACCTGCCGCTGTTCTTGGGCAGCTACCCGATCACGCCGGCGTCGGACATCCTCCACGAGCTGTCGCGGCGCAAGGAGTACGGCGTCCGCACGTTCCAGGCCGAGGACGAGATCGCCGGCGTCGGCGCCGCGCTCGGCGCGGCGTTCGGCGGCGCGCTCGGCGTGACGACGACGAGCGGCCCCGGCCTCGACCTCAAGTCGGAGAGCGATCGGTCTCGCCATCAACCTCGAGCTGCCGCTCTTGATCGTCGACGTCCAGCGCGGCGGCCCGTCGACCGGGCTGCCGACGAAGACCGAGCAGGCCGACCTGCTCCACGCCATGTACGGCCGGCACGGCGAGGCGCCGCTGCCGATCATCGCCGCGAAGACGCCGTCGCACTGCTTCGAGGCCGCGATCGAGGCGGCGCGGATCGCGGTGAAGTACCGGACGCCGGTCATCCTGCTCTCCGACGGCTACCTCGCCAACGGCGCGGAGCCGTGGAAGCTGCCGGACACCGACGCGCTCGAGCCGATCGACCCCGGCTTCGCCACCGAGCCGAACCACGTCGACGACGACGGGACCGCGGCGTTCTGGCCGTACGTGCGCGACGAGACGACGCTGGCCCGGCCGTGGGCCCCGCCCGGCATCCCCGGCCTCGAGCACCGGATCGGCGGCCTCGAGAAGGCGGACGGCTCCGGCAACGTCTCGTACGACGGCGTCAACCACGAACGGATGATCCACCTGCGAGCCGCCAAGGTCGCCGGCATCATCCAGGACATCCCGCCGCTCGAGGTCGACGACGACGGCTCGGACGTGCTCGTCCTCGGCTGGGGCTCGACGTTCGGCGCCATCTCCGCCGGCGTCCGCCGCGTCCGGGCCCGCGGCCAGAAGGTCGCCCAGGCCCACCTCGTCCACCTCAACCCGTTCCCGGCCAACTTCGGTGACGTGCTCGGCCGGTACCGCCGCGTGCTCGTCCCGGAGATCAACCTCGGCCAGCTCAGCCGGCTCATCCGGGCCGAGTTCCTCGTCGACGTCCAGTCGCTCAACAAGATGCAGGGCGTGCCGTTCCGGGCGGCGGAGATCGAGACGGCCATCCTCACCCTGCTGGGAGGCAACTGATGACGACCGCCATACCGGTGACGACCCGCAAGGACTGGACGAGCGACCAGGAGGTCCGCTGGTGCCCAGGCTGCGGCGACTACTCGATCCTGGCGGCCGTGCAGATGCTCCTGCCCGACCTCGGCGTCCGGCGGGAGAACACCGTCTTCCTCTCCGGCATCGGCTGCGCGGCCCGCTTCCCGTACTACATGTCGACGTACGGGATGCACTCGATCCACGGCCGCGCCCCGGCGATCGCCACCGGGCTGGCGACGACCCGGCCGGACCTCGACGTCTGGGTCGTCACCGGTGACGGCGACGCGCTGTCGATCGGCGGCAACCACCTGATCCACGTCCTGCGCCGCAACGTCCGGCTGACGATCCTGATGTTCAACAACCAGATCTACGGGCTGACGAAGGGCCAGTACTCGCCGACGTCCGAGGTGGCCAAGGTGACGAAGTCGACGCCGTTCGGCTCCGTCGACACGCCGTTCAACCCGGTCAGCCTGGCCCTCGGCGCGGAGGCGACGTTCGTCGCCCGGACCCACGACATGGACCGCGCCCACATGCAGGAGACGTTCCGGCGGGCCCACGAGCACAACGGCGCGGCGTTCGTCGAGGTCTACCAGAACTGCAACGTCTTCAACGACGGCGCGTTCGGGAAGATCACGTCTCGCGACGTCCGGGCCGCGATGCTCATCCCGCTCGTCCACGGCCAGCCGATCCGCTTCGGCATGGACCACGAGAAGGGCGTCGTCCAGCGCTCCGACGGCCGGCTCGAGATCGTCGACGTCGCCGACGTCGGCGAGGACGCGCTGCTCGTCCACGACGAGGCCCGGGACGACCCGGGGCTGGCGTTCGCCCTCTCCCGCCTCTCGCACGGCCCGTACGAGCCGACGCCGATCGGCGTCTTCCGGGCCGTCGAGCGGTCCGAGTACGGCGCCGAGATGGCCCGGCAGGTGACCGACGCCCAGGAGAAGCGGGGCGTCGGCGACCTGGGTGCCCTTCTGCGGTCCGGCTCCAGCTGGACCGTCGACTGACCGTCGGCCGGGGGAGCGGTGGCCACGTTCGTCGCCATGCTCCGCGGGATCAACGTCGGCGGTCGTAACCGCGTCGCCATGCCCGAGCTCCGGGCCGTCGTCGAGTCGCTCGGCTACGACGACGTCCGCACGTACGTCCAGAGCGGCAACGTCATCTTCTCCGGGTCCGGAAGGACGACGACCGTCGCCGGCCGGCTGGCCACCGGCCTCCGCGACGATCTCGATGTCGACGCGGCCGTCGTCGTCCGAACGGGCCGCGAGCTGGCCGACGTCCGGCGGGCGAACCCGTTCGTCGCCGACGGCCGGCGTCCTGACGACGAACCGACCGCCTTCCACGTGACGTTCCTCGCCGGCGTGCCCGACCGCGATCGCTGGGACGCGCTGGCCGCCGACGCGGCGCGGTTCGCCCCCGACGCCTGCCGGCTCGTCGGCTCCGACGTCCATCTCCACGTGCCCGGCGGCCGGTACTCCGACACGAAACTGCAGAACGCGTACTTCGAGAAGAAGCTCGGCGTCACCGCGACCACGCGGAACTGGAAGACCGTCGGCGTCCTCGCCGAGATGGCCAACGGCTGACCGGCCCGGCCGGCCGACGTCAGCCGTCGAGCCGCCGGAACACCATCCCGGTCGCCGGCTTCGGGCTGAAGAACGTCGTCTTCGGTGGCATCCGCCGCCGGGCGGCCGCCCACTCGGCGATCTGCTCGACCGTCGCGGCGCGGAGCAGCACCGCCGCGTCGGCCTCGCCGTCGCGGACCGCGGCGTACGCCTCCGGCCACGTGTGCCGGTGCGTGCTCTGGCCGTCCACGCCGTCGAGGGCCAGGGCGACGAGGCTGGAGTCGAGGTCGCTGCCGGCCGCCTCGTACGCCTCGGCGTGCGGGTTCAGCAGCCACGCATCGGTCGTGGTGACGAGGGCGAGCGAGCGCGACTCGCCGAGGGCGCCGACGACGCGCTCGGACGCCGGCCCGGCGTGGACGACGTCGAACCAGCGCTCGAACATCGCCTGCAGATCGGTGCCGTCCGGCAGCCGGCCGACCGTCCGGTGGATCGGGCCGACGGTGAGCTGTTCGTCGGAGAGCTCGACGACGAGGGCCATGATCGAGTCGTGGGCGCCCGGTCGGTCGCCGTTGGCCTCGCGCACCTGGCGCCGGTAGTTGCCGGCCGTCTCGTAGCGGTGGTGACCGTCGGCGACGACGACCGGCGACGCGGCGACCGCGTCGGTCACCGCGGCGACCGCGCCGGGGTCGTCGACCACCCAGAGCTGGTGGCGGACGCCACCGTCGTCGAACGCCTCGACCACCGGCCGGCCCTTCGGCTCGAACGTCGCCGTCAGCCCCCGGGTGAGCGAGAGGCCCCAGATGGGGGAGAGGTTGGCCTTCGTCGCCCGGAGCAGGTCGAGCCGGTCGCTCCGCGGCTTGGGCATCGTCTCTTCGTGCGGCAGGACGTCGTCGTCGATACCGCAGCGCGCCGATCACCCCCGTCGTCGACCGCCCGTCCGGCGTCGTCATCCGGTACGGGTAGAGCGACGGCGCCGGGTCGGCGACGAGGACGTGGTGGTCGATCCACGACGCGAACAGGGCGGCGGCCTGCTGGTACTTGTCGACGCGCCGCCCGGAGGTCGGGCTCGGGCAGCTCGACGAGCACCGAGTTGGCCGGGTGGCGGTTGGCCAGCCGGAGCCGCTCGGCCGATCCGATGACGTCGTAGGGCGGGGCGATGACCTGGCCCAACGGCACGGTGGCCGGGTCGTACCGCAGGCCCCGGAACGGTTCGAGGGTCGCCATCGCGTCAGCCTGTCACACCCTTTGCCACCCTCGTAGACTCCGGTCCATGGTCGAACCGGCGTCTCCGCCGCACGACGGCGCGGCGATGCCGGTTCAGGTGGTGCCCGACGAGCCGGGCCTCGACCGGGTCCTGACGGTCCCGAACGCGGTCACCGTCGTCCGTCTGCTCTGCCTCCCACTGTTCCTGTGGCTGCTGTTCGGGGCCGGTCGCCAGACGGCGGCGGCCATCCTGCTCGGCGTGCTCGGGGCGACGGACTGGGTCGACGGCTTCCTGGCCCGCCGGTTCCACCAGGTCTCGACGGTCGGCAAGGTGCTCGACCCGGCGGCCGACCGTGTCCTGGTCGCCACGGGCGTGATCGCCATCATGATCCACGGCGCGGTGCCGATCTGGTTCGGCGTGGCCACGCTGGCCCGGGAAGTCGTCGTCGCCGGGACGGTGCTCGTCCTCGCCGCGCTCGGCGCGAAGCGGATCGACGTCCTGTGGATCGGCAAGGCCGGGACGTTCGCCCTGATGTTCGCCTACCCCGCGTTCTTGTTGAGCCACGGCACGGCCAGCTGGCAGGTACCGTTCCACGACTTCGCGTGGGTCGCCGGGGGTATCGGTCTGGTGCTGGCCTGGGCGGCCGCGGTCGCCTACCTCGTCCCGGCCCGCCAGGCCCTGGTCGAGGGCCGGGCGGCGCGGCGCGGCACAGAACGAGGCGGCACAGAACGAGGCGGCGCAGAACGAACTGGGGCAGAACGAGGCGGGGAGGTCGGAGCGTGAAGGCAGTGATCATGGCGGGCGGCGAGGGGACGCGGCTGCGGCCGCTCACGTCGAACCAGCCGAAGCCGATGCTGCCGATGGCCAACCGGCCGATGATGGAGCACGTCGTCAGCCTGCTGCGCCAGCACGGGATGACCGACATCGTCGTCACCGTCGCGTTCATGGCCAACGCCATCCGCAGCTACTTCGGCGACGGCTCCGAGCTCGGCGTCCGCATGGTCTACGCCACCGAGGAGACGCCGCTCGGCACGGCCGGCTCGGTCCTCAACGCCCGGGAGGAGCTCGACGAGCGGTTCCTCGTCATCTCCGGCGACGTCCTGACCGACATCGACCTCTCGGCGGTCGTCGACTTCCACGAGCAGAAGGGCGCCCTGGCCACCCTGGCGCTCTGCTCGGTCGAGAACCCGCTCGAGTTCGGCATCGTCATCACCGACGAGGACGGCGCGATCGAGCGCTTCTTGGAGAAGCCGACGTGGGGCCAGGTCTTCAGCGACACGATCAACACCGGCATCTACGTGCTCGAGCCGGAGATCTTCGACTTCATCCCCGAGGGCCGCGCCGTCGACTTCTCCGGCGAGGTCTTCCCGGCCGTCCTCGACGCCGGCCGGCCGATCTTCGGGTACGTCGCCGAGGGGTACTGGGAGGACGTCGGCACGACCGAGGCGTACCTCAAGGCCCACCAGGACATCCACGACGGCCGGGTCCAGGTGGAGATCGAGGGGTTCCCGCTGCGGCCCGGCGTCTGGCTCGGCAAGGGGTCGACGGTCGACCCGGCGGCCATCGTCGACGGGCCGGCGATCATCGGCGACAACTGCTCGGTCGCCGCCGGCGTCGTCCTCGGCGAGTACACGACGCTCGGCTCGAACGTCCGCATCGCCGACAACGCGGAGGTCCGCCGGTCGGTCGTCGCCGACAACGGCTACCTCGGTCCCGGCGTCCGCGTGGCCGGCGCGGTCATCGGGCGCTCGTGCGACCTGCGCCACGGGGCCCGCTGCGAGCCCGGCTCGGTGCTCGGCGAGGGCTGCCTGGTCGGCGCCCAGGCCGAGGTGCGCGACGGCGTCAAGGTCTACCCGTTCAAGACGGTCGAGGCCGGCGCGATCGTCAACTCGTCGATCGTCTGGGAGTCCCGCGGCTCGCGGTCGCTGTTCGGCCGCGACGGCGTCCGGGGCATCGCCAACGTCGACATCAGCCCCGAGCTCGTCGTCCGGCTCTCGATGGCCTGGGCGGCGACGCTCGAGAAGGGGACGACGATCACGTCGTCCCGGGACACCAGCCGGGCCGCCCGGGTGCTCAAGCGGGCGGTCATGGTCGGCTGCAACGCCGCCGGCGTCAACGTCGAGGACCTCGAGGTGGCGACCGTGCCGGTGACCCGTCACCACATCCGGACGTCGGCCAGCCGCGGCGGCGTGACCGTCCGGCTGGCCCCGGACGACCCGCAGTCGGTGATCATCCGGTTCTTCGACGGCGAGGGTCTCGACCTGGCCGAGACCGACCAGCGCAAGATCGAGCGGCTGTACCACCGCGAGGACTTCCGGCGGGTGCTCGCCGGCGAGATCGGCGACATCGACTTCCCGGCCCGGGCGGTCGAGCAGTACACCGTCGACCTGGTCGGCGCGGTCGACCTCTCCGGCACCGAGGCCGGGCTGAAGCTCGTCCTCGACCTCTCGTACGGGTCGTCGAGCTTCGTCATGCCGAACCTGCTCTCGAAGCTCGACGCCGACGTCCTCGTCGTCAACCCGTACGCCAACACGCCCGGGATGATGTCGGTCGAGCGGGACGCCCACGCCGCCCGGGTGGCCGACCTCGTGCGGGCGTCGGGGGCCCAGCTCGGCGCGGTCGTCGACGCCGACGGCGAGCGGCTGACGATCGTCGACGACGAGGGGACGGTGCTCTCCGACGACCAGGCGCTGCTCGTCCTCTTGAAGCTGGTCGTCCAGACCCGGCCCGGAGCCCGGGTGGCGCTGCCGGTGGCGGTCGCCAGCGGGGCCGAGACCATCTGCGCCGACGCCGGTGTGCCGATCACGTTCACGAAGCTCTCGTCCGCCCATCTGATGGAGGTGGCGGCCAGCGGCGATGTCGCCTTCGCGGCCAGCCAGTCCGGGGGGTTCTTGTGGCCGGACTTCCTGCCGGCCTACGACGCCACCGCGACGCTGGTCGAGCTGGTCTCGATGCTCGGCTCGACCGGGCAGTCGCTGTCGAAGCTCGTCCGGTCGCTGCCGCCCGTCCACATCGCCCACGAGACGGTCATGACGCCGTGGGAGCAGAAGGGCATGGTCATGCGGACGATCGTCGAGCAGCTCGACGGTCGAGAGCTCGTGCTGATCGACGGCGTGAAGGTCGTCGAGGACGATGGCTGGGCGCTCGTCCTGCCGGACCCCGACGAGCCGCTCACCCACATCTGGGCGGAGGGCCCGAGCGAGGCCCGGGCCCGGGCCCGGGCCCAGCAGTACGCGGTTCGCCTCCGCCAGCTTCTCCGCTGATCCACTAGGGTCCACGCATGCTCGTTCCGGACGACCGTCGCTACTCCGGCGACCACGAGTGGGCGCGGCTGACCGGGACGACCGTCCGGGTCGGCATCACCGACTACGCCCAGGACGCGCTCGGCGACGTCGTCTTCGTCGACCTGCCGACCGTCGGCGCCGAGGTCGACGCCGGCGGCCCGCTCGGCGAGGTCGAGTCGACCAAGTCGGTGTCCGAGATCTACGCCCCGGTGGCCGGTCGGGTGATCGCGGTCAACACCGGCCTGACCGACCAGCCGGAACGGCTGAACGGGGACCCGTACGGCGACGGGTGGATCTGCGAGCTCGAGGTCGCCGATCCGGGCGCGGTGGCGGCCCTGCTCGACGCGGCGGCCTACCGCCAGCTCATCGGGTCCTGACCCGTCCGTCGTCACCAGAACATCTAGGGAAAGGTCATCGGGGGAGCGGCTACCGTGGGGGGCGTGTACTGCCACAACTGTGGGCACCGGAACCCGGAGGGGGTCAACTTCTGTTCGTCCTGCGGGTCCGCCCTCCCCAGCGAGGCGTCCGAGTCGACGATCTCGCTGCAGCCGGTCGACGACCACGGGGAGACCGGCGAAGAGGAGTCGACGGTCACGCTCGTCGAGGTGCCGCACGGCACCGGCGTGCTGGTGGTGAAGCGCGGCCCGAACGTCGGTGCCCGCTACCTCCTGGAACAGGACGTCACCCGGGCCGGGCGGCACCCGGAGAGCGACATCTTCCTCGACGACATCACCGTTTCCCGGCGGCACGCCGAGATCCGGCGGAGCGCCGACGGCAAGGTCGTCATCCACGACGACGGCTCGCTCAACGGGACCTACGTCAACCGCGAACGGATCGAGGAGCAGGTGCTGTCGGCTGGCGACGAAGTACAGATCGGCAAGTTCAAGCTCGTCTACCTCGTAGCCGGGGACGAGTGATCGCGTGACCAGCCGGACGTACCTGTCCATCGGCGACGTGCTCACCCTCCTGCGGGAGGAGTTCCCCGACGTCACGATCTCGAAGATCCGTTTTCTCGAGAGCCAGGGTCTCGTCAACCCGGAGCGCTCGCCGTCGGGGTACCGCAAGTTCTACGACCACGACGTCGAGCGGCTGCGCTGGGTCCTGCGCCAGCAGCGCGAGCACTTCCTCCCGCTCAAGGTCATCCGCGACCGGCTGGCCAGCGAGGGCGATGCCGCCCTGGCCAGTCCGGTGCCGGCCGACGCCCCGTGCTCCGGACGACCGCCCGGCCGTCGTCGGCGGCCACGAGGTCGAGGCTGCGGGCCCGCACACGAACGGCTCGCCGGCGCAGCGGAGCCGGCACAGCGAGCCGGCGCTCGCCCTCTCCGGCAGCGTCCAGCGGCCGCCGTCGGCGACCCACCAGGCCGCGGCCGTCGGCTCGTCGGCTTCGTCCTTCGACCGCCCGTCGGCCGGCGCCCGCCCACCCGCCGGTCCCGCCTCGGCCGCGCCAGCTGCAGTTGCGGCCGCCGCGGCCCCGCCGCCGACCGGGTCGGCCCCGTCCGCATCCGGCCCCGGCCACGCCGCCCAATCCGCGTCGGGCCAGCCGCCATCGGGCCAGGCCGGCCAGGCCACCGTCCGGCCAATCATCGTCCGGCCAGCCGCCGGTGCCGCCGACCCGACCGCAGCCGGCGGCCGCGGCATCGCCGCCCGCCCAGCCCGAACCGCCGGCCACCCCCGCCGTTCCGGTGGCCGCGCCGCCGGCCGCGCCTCCGCCGCCGACCACCCCACCGTCGGTCCGGCCTGACGGCCGGCCTGTCCGGGGCCAGCCTGACCGCCCAGGAGCTGGCGTCGGCGACCGGGCTGACGGAGACGGACATCGCGTCGCTGGAAGGGTTCGGTCTGATCGAGCCGATGGTCGTCGCCGGCGCCCAGTACTACGACGAGGAGGCGTTGACGGTCGCCAAGCTCGTCGCCGACTTCGCCCAGTACGGCATCGAGCCGCGCCACCTCCGGCTGTACCGCAACGCGGTCGACCGGGAGGGCGGTCTGATCGAGCAGGTCGTCACGCCGCTGCTCCGGCAGCGGAACCCCGAGGCGCGCCAGCGGGCGGTCGACGCGGCCGTCGACCTGTCGAAGCTCGGCCAGGGACTCCGGGCGTCGCTGCTGCGCCGCGAGCTTCGCCGCCAGGTCGGCAGTTGAGCCAGGTCGCAGTTGAGAACGATCGGGAAACGCCGAGAAGCGGGCGTCAGGGCGCACATGAAAGGGGGCGTCGGCGCTACATTGCAGACATGGTCGAAGTCCGTCTCAGGGCTGTTCGTGTCGACCTCCAGTCGAATACGCCGGTCCTGTTGCTGCAGGAGACCGAGGGGGAGGGACGGACGTTGCCGATCTTCATCGGCACCCCCGAAGCGGCTGCCATCGCGTACGCGCTGCAGGGGGTGGCGATGCCCCGGCCGATGACCCATGACCTGATCAAGGAGCTCCTCGAGGCGTTGGTCGTCGAGGTCGAGCGGGTGGTCATCACGGACCTGCAGGCGTCGACGTACTACGCGGAGCTCCACCTCCGCCGGGGCGACGACCAATCGGTCGTCTCCAGCCGGCCGTCCGACGCGGTGGCCATCGCGGTGCGGACGAGCAGCCCGCTGTACGTCTCCGACGAGCTCATGGACGCCGAGGGCATCCTGCTCGCCATCGAGGGCAGCGAAGAGGACGACGCCAGCCCCGAGGAGCTGGTCGGCCAGTTCCGGGAGTTCCTCGACTCGATCAAACCCGAGGACTTCGGCTCGTGAGCGGGCGTCGGTCCGGCCTGCTGGCCGGGATCGTGGTGGTCGGGGCCGTGCTACTGGCCGCCTGTTCGTCGGGCGGCGGTGGCTCGACCGCCACGACGACGACCACGAACGGCCACGGCACGACCACGACGGCGGCCACCGGGTCGACGACGACCACGGTCGCCACCGGGTCGACGACGACGACCGGGGGCAGCACGACGACGTCGACGGCGGCCGGCGTCTCGACGTGCCAGCCGGCGCAGCTGCGGATCGCCCCCCAGCAGGGGACAGGGGCGGCCGGGACGATCACGATGACGGTGAGCCTGACGAACGTGTCGTCGACGACGTGCACGCTGCAGGGCTACCCGGGCATGCAGCTCCTCGCCGCGTCGGGCTCGTCGCTGCCGACGCAGGTGGTCCGGGGCGGGACGCAGTTCCCGGCGGCCGCGGCCAACCAGTCACCGGCGCTCGTGACGCTGGCCCCGCAACAGGTGGCGACGTTCAGCCTCGCCTACGAGGACGTCCCGGTGGGCAACGAGACGACCTGCCCGACGTCGGCCAAGGCCGAGATCACGCCGCCGAACGACGTCGGGCACGGCGTCGTCACACTGGCGATCAGCCCGTGCAACGGCGGGACGGTGCACGTCTCGCCGGTCTACGCCGGCAGCTGAGCACCCGGCCGCCCCGGGCCGCCGGGAACATCAGGCCGCCCCGCCGGGGCGGACGAGGACTCGACCGCGGATGCCGGCGCCGAGGATCTCGGGCAGGACGGCCGTCAGGCCGTCGAGCCCGATCTCCCGGTCGACCATGTCCTCGAGCAGCTCGTCGGGGAGCTCGTCGGGGACGGTCGCCCAGATGGCCCGCCGGTCCTCGATCGGCGTCGCCACCGTGTCGACGCCGAGCAGGGCGACGCCGCGGACGATGAACGGGTAGACCGTCGTCGCCAGGTCGGGGCCAGCCGTCAGGCCGCTGGCGGCCACCGCGCCGCCGTAGCGGACGGTCCGCAGGACGCCGGCCAGCGTCGCCCCGCCGACGCAGTCGACCGCGCCGGCCCACGTCTCGGGGCCGAGGACGCGGCCCTCGGCGACGGCGAGGACGTCCCGGCCGACGACGCTGGTGGCGCCGAGCCGGCGAAGGTAGTCGTGCTCGTCGGCCTTGCCGGTGCTGGCGACGACCTCGTAGCCGTGCCGGGCGAGCACGGCGACCGCCAGGCTGCCGACGCCGCCCGACGCCCCGGTGACGAGCACCGGCCCGTCGGCCGGGGTCAGCCCGACCTGCTCGAGCCGGCGCAGCGAGAGGAGGGCGGTGAAGCCGGCCGTGCCGGCGATCATGGCCTGGCGGGCCCCGAGGCCGGGCGGCCGCGGGACGACCCAGTCGGCCGGGACGCGGGCCCGCTCGGCGAAGCCGCCGTGCCGGGCGATGCCGAGGTCGTAGCCGTGGACGACGACGGCCGTGCCGACCGGGACGGTCGGGTCGTCGCTGGCGGCCACGGTGCCGGCCAGGTCGACCCCCGGCACGAGCGGCGACGTGCGGGCCACCCGGTTGCCCGGGACGGTCGTCATGGCGTCCTTGTAGTTGACGGCCGACCAGTCGACGTCGACGAGCACCTCGCCGGCCGGCAGGGCCGACTCGTCCAGCTCCGTCACGGCCGGCTCCTCGTCCCGGACGACCACGAACGCTCGGAAGGTCATGGGGGTACCGTACGCCGATGCCTGGACCGCCGACCGACGAGACGACGCCGTCCGGCCCCTGCCCGTACGGCCAGTGGCCGTCGCCGCTCACCGCCGCCCAGGTGGCCGCCGGCCGCCGGTCGCGGTCCGGCCTGGCCACCGACGGCGATGCCCTGTACTGGCTGGAGAGCCGGCCGGAGGACGGCGGCCGGCAGGTGCTCGTGCGGGCCGTGCCCGGCGGCCGGCCCGAGGACGTTTCGCCAGCCGGCACGAGCCTGCGGTCGCGGGTGCACGAGTACGGCGGCGGCGCGTACTGCCTGCTGCCGGCGGCCGGCTCGGTGGCCTACGTCGACCAGGCCGACCAGCGCGTCTACCGGCTCGATGCCGGGCGGGCGCCGGTCGCCCTCACGCCGCCTCCGCCGGCCGGGACGGAGTGGCGGCACGGCGACCTGTCGGCGGCCGGGCGGTGGGTGCTCGCCGTCCGGGAGGCGCTCGCCGGCGGCACCGTCCGGCGGGCGATCGTCGCGGTCGATCTCGATGGGGCGCCGGCCGGACGACGGGGACCCGGGCAGTGGCGGACGCGGGGCGCAGCCGGGCGACGTGACGGTGCTCGTCGACGGCCGGGACTTCTTCGCCGCGCCGCGGGTCCACCTGGACGGCGCCGATGTCGGCGGCGGCCCGGCCACCTCGGCGACGATGGCGTGGGTGTGCTGGGACCACCCGGACATGTCGTGGGACGCGTCGGAGCTGTGGGTCGGCCAGCTCGGGGTCGGGCCGGATGGCGGGCCGGCGGTGACCGGGAGTCGGCGGGTGGCCGGCGGTCGGGCCGCGGTCGCCGGGCCCGACGACGAGTCGGTTGGCCAGCCGACGTGGCTGGCCGACGGGAGCCTGCTGTTCGTGAGTGACGCCGGCGGCTGGTGGCAGCCGTGGCGCTGGGCGCCGACGGAGGGGACCCGGCGGCTCGTCGACGACGCGGCGGAGTACCACGGTCCGGACTGGCAGCTCGGGCAGGCGACGCTGGCCGAGCTGGCCGACGGCCGGATCGCCTGCCGTCGCCGGCACGCCGGCCTGGACCAGATCGGCACGATCGCCGCCGGCGGTGGCCCGTTCGAGCCGCTCGATCAGCCGTGCGTCGCCGTCGACGCGGTCGTCGACCACCGGGGTCGGGCGGCCTGGCTCGGCGCCACCGCGACCGCGGCCCCGACGGTGTGGTGGGACGGCCCGACCGGCCCGTCGCCGTGCGTGGACAGCGGGCCGGGGCTACTCGACCCGGGCGACGTGGCGGTGGCCGAACCGTTCGAGCTGGCCGGCCGGACCGGGCGGACGGTCCACGGCCTGTTCTACCGACCCGCGCTCGGGGCGTCCGTGGGCCCGACGGCGACCGGCCGCCGCTCGTCGTCTTCTGCCACGGCGGCCCGACCGGCAACGCCGGCGCCGGCTTCGACCCGGTCGTCCAGTTCTTCACGACCCGCGGCTTCGCGGTCGCCGCGGTCGACTACGCCGGCAGCACCGGCTACGGCCGGGACTACCGGCGGGCCCTGTGGGGGGAGTGGGGCGTCGCCGACGTCGACGACTGCGTCGACGTGGCCCGCCAGCTGGCCGCCGACGGGTTGGTCGACGGGGCCCGGCTGGCCATCCGCGGCGGCAGCGCCGGCGGCTTGACCGCCCTCGCCGCCCTCGTCCGCTCGGACACGTTCGCCGCCGCCGCGTCGTGGTACGGCGTCACCGACCTGCTCGCCGCTGGCTGCGTCGACGCACGACTTCGAGGCCCGCTACCTCGACCGGCTCGTCGGTCCGTTGCCGGCCGCGGCGGCGGAGTACCGGCGCCGGTCGCCGGTCCACCGGGTCGACGAGATCGACGCGGCGGTCCTCGTCCTCCAGGGTCTCGACGACCCGGTCGTCCCGCCGTCGCAGGCGACGGCGATGGTCGACGCCCTCGTCGAGCGGGGCCGGCGGTGCGAGTACTTGGCGTTTCCCGGGGAGGCCCACGGCTTTCGCCGGGCCGAGACGACCGAGGCGGCCCTCCGGGCCGAGCTGGCGTTCTACCAAGAGGTCCTCGGCCTCGGCTGAGGTCGGCTGGTAGCGTCGGGTGAGCCATGGTGGGCAGAGACGTGGTTCGTCAGCTCCGGGGATGGCTGGGCGCTCGAGCCCGGCAGCTGGGGCCCGAGGGGGGCGACGCCGCCCTCTACGCGGCCGCGGCCGTCTTCGCGGTGATCACGGCCGCGTTCTCGACGATCTCGCTGTACCGGGTGTGGGCGGAGATCGCCATCGCGCCGTACGTCGTCGCCGCCCTCGTCTCGGTCGTCCTGGCCCGGCGCCCGGCCGTCTCGGCCGGGGCCGTCCGGACCCCGGCCGTCGTGCCGGCCGCCGACGGTGCGCCGCCGGCGGGCGGGCGATGGCGGACCGCCCGGATCTGGGTGTTCGCCTTCGTGCTGCTCGGCGGGACGCTCGTCCCGTTGGCCGTCGAGGTGTCGCTGCGCGGCGGGCCGGCGACGAGCACGAGCCACGTCCAGCCGGAGGTCGTCGTCATCGACCAGGCGGCGCACCTGCTGGCCAGTGGCAAGGACCCGTACCACGCCATGGCCGGCAAGAACGGCAAGGTCGTCTCGGCCGTCCCCGGCGAGCCGGTGTACGAGTCGTTCTTCCCGTACCTGCCGCTGATGGCCATCTTCGGCCTGCCGAGCGACACCCACCATCCGATCCGGCTGACGGACGCCCGCATCTTCTTCAGCCTCGTCACGCTGCTCGTCGCCGGTGCGGCCCTCGCGCTCTGCCGTGCCCCGACCGAGCGGAAGGTCCGCGCCCTGCAGGTCCTCGTGGCCCTGCCGACGGCCGCGCTCGCCGCTGGCGACCGGCGGCGACGACATGCCGATCGTCGCCATCCTGCTGCTCGGCATGGTCCTCGCCCAGCGGCGCAGCCCGTTCATGAGCGGGCTGGTGCTCGGCATCGTCTCGGCGATGAAGTTCACCGCGTGGCCGCTGGCCGTGCTCGCCCTCTTCGCCGCCCGCGACCGCCGCGGCAAGCGGTCGCCGCTGCGGATGCTGCTCGGCATGCTCGTCGTCGTCGGCCCGGTCGTCGTCCCGTTCCTCCTCCAGAACGCCCACACGTTCGTCGTCAACGTCGTCCTGTTCCCGCTCGGCCTGTCCGGCGTGGCGTCGCCGGCGGCCAGCCCGCTCCCGGGCCACCTGATCGTGACCGCGTTCCCGGCGCTGCACCGGGCGCTGCCGCTCGCCGTCGCCGCGGTCGGGCTGACCCTGCTGGTCCGGCACCTCGTCCGGCACCCACCGTCGAAGGCCTCGCAGGTGACGTCGCTCGCCGCCTGGGTGATGCTGGTGGCGATCGTCTTCGCCCCGGCCACCCGGATCGGCTACCTGCTGTACCCGATCAACTTCTTCGTCTGGGCGTTCATGCTGCGGGGGGCCGAGGCTCTCGAACCGGTCGACCAGCTGGCACCGCCGGCGCCGGTCTTCGCGTCGACCGGCTGACCGGTCCCGGCCCGGTCGTCCGCCGACGTCGTGACGACGGAGCCGGACGAGGGCTCAGTCCTCGTCGGGCACCTGGAAGAGGCGGATGGTGAACGGCGTCGTCTGCTTCCCGTCGCTCCCGAAGACGGTCGGCGAGACGAGCGCCCCGGCCTCCCAGTACCAGCCGTCGTCGCCGGCGGCTTGGGCGAGGACCTGCGTCGTCGTCGGTTCGTTGGTCGCCGGACCGACGCTGATCCGCTTCCAGCCCTGCGTGTCGAGCTCGGCCCGGTAGAACGCGATGACCGACGCCTGGGAGGCGCCGGCCAGCGAGAGGTCGACCTGCTCGTCGTAGCCTGTCGCCGATGTGCTGTTGTTCGTGTGCGCCGTCGCCGTCGTGCCGACCGGCACGGTGAGCGCGTCGAGGATGTTCGCCGGTGGCGTCCCCGGCTGCTCGATCGGCTTGAGCACCGCGGTGGCCGGCATCGCCCGCAGCGACGTGCCGGCGACGCGGACCGGCGTCGTCGACGGGACCGGTGGCGGGCTCTGTCCGGTGAACGCCGCGGTCAGGCCGAAGGCGAGGACGAGGACGACCGCGATGCCGGCGACGACGAGCGCCGGCCGCATGCCCGGGCCACGGCGGGGCGGTGGGAGGGGCTCGGCGCCAGTCTCGAGGGGGGCCGGTCCGGGCGCCTCGGTGACGACGTCGTCCATCAGGGCCAGCCTACGGCCGGCCCTGACCGCCCGGCGGGCGACCGGTCACGCGGTCCAGCCGAAGTGGTCGATCGGACCGTGGCCGGCCCCGAGCGACCACGCCCGGGCCCCGGCGATCGCCCGGGCGACGTAGGCCTTGGCCTGCTCGACCGCGTCCAGCGGCGGGAGGCCGAGGGCGAGGTTGGCGGCGATGGCCGCCGACAGCGAGCAGCCGGTGCCGTGGTCGTTGCTCGTCGGGATCCGCTCGCCGTCGAGGACGACGGTGCCGTCGGGCCCGGCGACGACGTCCGGCGATCCGCCGGCCGCGAAGTGGCCGCCCTTGACGACGACCACCGCGGTGCCCGAGCGCCCGCAGCTCTTCGGCGACGTCGGCCATCGCGTCGACGGTCGTCAGCTCGGCGAGCGGCCGCCCGGTCAGGACCGCCGCCTCGCGGAGGTTGGGCGTCGACACCGCGGCCCGGGGGAGCAGGAGCTCGCGGTAGGCCTCGACGCCGCCGTCGCCCATCAGCGCGTGACCGCTCGTCGAGACGAGGACCGGGTCGACGACGAGGTTCGCCAGCGGCGCCGTCGGCCGCCAGCTCGGCCACCGCGGCGACGATCGCCGGGTTGGCGAGCATCCCGGTCTTCGTGGCCGCCGGCCGCAGGTCGGTCGTGACCGCGTCGATCTGGGCGACGACGAGGTCGGGGTCGAGGGCGACGACCGCGGTGACCGCCGCGGTGTGCTGGGCGGTGACCGCGGTGACGGCGGACGTCCCGTAGACGCGGTGGGCGGCGAACGTCTTGAGGTCGGCCTGGATCCCGGCACCGCCGCCGGAGTCGGAGCCGGCGATGGTCAGGGCGACGACCGGGGTCACCGCTGCACCCTACGTCGGTACGCTTGGGACGTGGACAGCCTGGTGATCGCCGGTGAGGCTCTGCCGTCGCGGCTCCTGCTCGGCACCGGCGGGATGACGAGCCTGGCCGCGCTCGACGCCGCGCTCGTCGCGTCGAAGGCGGCCATGGCGACGGTGGCGGTCCGCCGGGTCGATCCCGGCGGCCGGGGCGCGCTGCTCGACCTGCTGGCCGACCGCGGTGTCCGGGTGCTGCCGAACACGGCCGGCTGCTTCACCGCGTCCGAGGCCGTGCTCACGGCCAAGCTGGCCCGGGAGGCGTTCGAGACGGACTGGGTGAAGCTCGAGGTCATCGGCGACGACCGGACGCTGCTGCCGGACCCGGTCGAGCTGCTGGCCGCGGCCGAGCAGCTGGCCGACGACGGCTTCGTCGTCCTGCCGTACACGACCGACGACCCGGTCGTCGCCCGCCGGCTCGAGCAGGTCGGCTGCGCCGCGGTCATGCCGCTCGGCTCGCCGATCGGCACCGGGCTCGGCATCCGCAACCCCCACAACCTGGCCCTTCTCCGCCAGTCGGTCGCCGTCCCGGTCGTGCTCGACGCCGGCGTCGGGACCGCGTCGGACGCGGCCCGGGCGATGGAGCTCGGGTGCGACGCGGTGCTCGTCGCCACCGCGGTCAACCGGGCCGAGGACCCCGAGGCGATGGCCGCGGCCATGGCGCTGGCGGTGGAGGCCGGCCGCACCGCCCGGCTGGCCGGCCGGATCCCGGTCCGCTTCCACGCCGAGCCGTCGAGCGGCTGGGAGGGGATGGCCGACCTGTAGACGATTGGTTCCAAGGGTTCCCGGGACGCCGGTCGGCTCTTCAGGTTATACTTTTGGGTATGACTTCCCGCGTCGGACCGAAGGGGCAGGTCGTGATCCCCAAGGCCATGCGCGATCAGTTGGACATCGTCCCAGGTGACGAGGTCGACTTCACTCTCGAAGACCGTGCGGTGCGAGTCGAGCTGCGGCGAGCCCGGCGGAGCCTTCGGGGACAGTTCGCCGGTCTCGATCTCACGGCGACGCTCGAAGCAGACCGCCGGGCCGAACGCGGCCGTTGACCGACTGTCTCGACTCCTGGGCGGTTCTGCGCTGGCTCGAGGGTGAAGAACCGGCCGCCGGTCGCGTCGAGCGGTCACTCGAGACACGACCGGTCATGAGCTGGATCAATCTCGGTGAGGTCTTCTACGTGGTCCATCGAGCCGCCGGCGCCGATCGAGCACGGGCGGTGGTGAACGACCTGCGACATCAGCTCCGCCTGGACCTCCCGAGCGAGATCCGAGTGCTCGAGGCGGCGGCGATCAAGGCGCGCTACACGTTGGCGTACGCGGACGCGTTTGCCGTCGCCACCGCCGTCGCCCACCGCGCCAATCTGCTGACCGGGGATCCCGAGATCCTCGACGACGGTGACCCGACCTGGCCGACGATCGACCTCCGACCCTGAGTGGATCCGACCCCTTGGCATCAACCGTCTGGGCATTACCCAGAGGGTCAGGCGTTGCCCGGCGGGCCGCCCGGAGTTAGGCTTCCCTAATATATGCAGGTCACTGGCGCCCCCGAGCGGCCCGGTCCCGAGCGGCCCAGTGTGGATCAGTCCAGGGCCGGCGGGCTCGCCGTCACCGACCTGTACAAGTCGTTCGGCTCGCTGGCGGTGCTGCAGGGTCTCTCGCTCGTCGCTGCCGGTGGGCTCGCTGACGGCGATCCTCGGGCCGTCGGGCAGTGGCAAGACGACGCTGCTGCGGGTGGTCGCCGGGTTCGAGCGGGCCGACCGGGGCACGGTCACGCTCGGCGGGGTCGTCGTCGACGACGGCCGCCACCTCGTGCCGCCGGACCGGCGCCGCATCGGCTACGTCCCGCAGGAGGGCGCGCTGTTCCCGCACCTCACGGTGGCCAGGAACGTCACGTTCGGCATGGACCGCGGCGCCCGCCGGTCCGGCGCGGCGGACGAGCTGCTGGCGATGGTCGGCATGGCGGGGCTCGGCCGCCGCTACCCGCACCAGCTGTCCGGCGGCCAGCAGCAGCGGGTCGCGCTCGCCCGGGCGCTCGCTGTCCGGCCGCGGCTCGTGCTGCTCGACGAGCCGTTCTCGTCGCTCGACGCCAGCCTGCGGGCCAGCGTCCGGGCCGACGTCCGCGACGTCCTGCGCCGGGCCGGGACGACCGCGGTGCTCGTCACCCACGACCAGGACGAGGCGCTGAGCTGGGCCGACCACGTCGCCATCATCCGCGACGGCCGCATCGGCCAGTTCGACACGCCGCACGACGTCTACGGCCGGCCGGTCGACCCGGACCTCGCCCGCTTCCTCGGCGACGCCAACCTGCTCGCCGGCGTGGCCGACGGCCGGTCGGTCCGCACGGTCATGGGCGTACTGCCGATCGCCGACGGCGCGCCGGCGCCGGCGCCGGGCGCGGCGATGGTCGTCCTCGTCCGGCCCGAGCAGGTCGAGCTGATCGCCGAGCCGCGCGGGCGCCTACCTGACCGGCGAGGTCGTCGACTACCAGTACTTCGGCCACGACGCGGTCGTCCGGGTCCGCCCGGACCGTGACGGCGGGCTGTCGAACGCACCGGCGGCGTCGGACGCCGGGGGGCGCCGACCGCAAGCGGTCGGCCGGACGCCGACGGCTCGGCGGGCCCGGCGACGCCGGTCGTCGTCCGGGTGACCGGGGGCGGGGCGTGGGCTCCCGGCCGCCGGGTCGGGCTCACGACGCGGGGTCCCGTCCAGGCCTGGCCGGCCCCAAAGATCACGTCCGCGTAACTACCCCGGTGTCGTCCGGTCGGGTACAGTCGGTACCGTCGGAGAGAGGTAGGAGGGCGGCGATGGCCGAGCACGTGATGGCCGGGGACGACGGCGGGTTCAGGGGCCCCCAGGTCTGCGCGCTGGTGGGGATCACGTACCGGCAGCTCGACTACTGGGCCCGCACCGGGCTGCTACGCCCGTCGCTGGCCGAGGCCCGCGGCAGCGGGACGAAGCGGCGTCTACGCCTACCGCGACGTCCTCGAGCTGAAGGTCATCAAGCAGCTGCTCGACGCCGGGGTCTCGCTGCAGTCCGCCCGCCGGGCGGTCGACTGCCTGCGCGAGGACCTCGGGGCCGACCTGGCGTCGGCCAACCTCGTGCTGACCGGGACCCGGTCGGTGCTGGCGAAGTCGAACGGCGAGATCGTCGACCTGCTGGCCGGTGGCCAGGGCGTGTTCAACATCGTGCCGATGGCCGGCGTCGTCGACGAGCTCGACGCGGCGATCGTCGAGCTCGGCTCGGCTCGCGCCGCGCGGGCCGACGGCCGAGCTCGCGGCCCGGCGACCGGCGACGGCCCGGCGAGCGGCCGGGGAGTGACGGCCGGCCCGGCCGAGGCTGCCGGCCACCCGTCGGCCGCACCGGCCGGCCGAGTGCGGTTCGCGCACCCGTCGGAGCGGGTGTTCGCCGCGCTGCTCGACGTCAACGGGATCCGCTGGGAGTACGAGCCGGTCGAGTTCGTGCTCCGCTGGGCGGACGACGGCTCCCCGCGGGCCGGGTTCCGCCCGGACTTCTGGCTGCCCGACCACCGGTGCTTCGTCGAGCTGACGACGGCCGACCAGCGGCTGGTGACGAAGAAGAACGCCAAGGTCCGCCGGATGCGCGAGCTGTACCCCGAGGTCGACGTCGTCGTCGTCTACCAGCGGGATTTCCTGGCCCTCGTCGAGCACCACGGGCTCGATCCGGCCGCAGTGCCGGCCGCCTAGGCTGTGGTCGTGGACGGGGTTGTGCTCCACCGATCCCCGTTGCACGACGCCCACGTCGCGCTCGGCGCCAAGCTGGTCCCGTTCGGCGGGTGGGAGATGCCGCTCGCCTACGGCGACGGCACCGTCGCCGAGCACCGGGCCTGCCGCACCGCCGCGGTCGCCTTCGACGTGAGCCACCTCGGCACCGTCCGGGTCGACGGGCCCGGCCGCGTTCGACGCGCTGCAGGGCACGCTGACGAACGACCTCCGCCGGATCGGGCCCGGTCGGGCCCAGTACACGCACCTGCTCGACGACGACGGATCGGTCGTCGACGACCTCATCGTCTGGTGGATCGACGCGGAGCGGTTCGACGTCATGCCGAACGCGTCGAACACCGCCCGGGTACGGGCGGCGATCGGCGGCGACCGACGTCACCGACGAGCGGGCCGTCGTCGCCGTCCAGGGCCCCGACGCCCGGACCCGGCTCGGCCAGGTGGCGCCGGACGCGGCCGCGGTCGGCCGGTTCCGGGTCACGGCGTTCGAGTGGGACGACGTGCCGTGCACGGCCGCGGGGACCGGCTACACGGGCGAGGACGGCGTCGAGTGCGCGGTGCCCGCCGCCGTCGCCCCGGCGTTCTGGGACGCGGTGCTCGCGACCGGCGTCCGACCGGCCGGGCTCGGCGCCCGCGACACGCTCCGCTTGGAGGCCGGGCTGCCGCTGCACGGCCACGAGCTGGGGGAGGGGATCACGCCGCTGCAGGCCGGGCTCGGCTGGGTCGTCGGCTGGGACAAGGGTGAGTTCCGCGGCCGGACCGCACTGGAGAAGGAGCGGATCGACGGGCCGCGGCGCCGGCTCCGCGGGCTCGTCGCCGACGGGCGGCAACCGCCGCGGGAGGGGTCGGACGGTCGAGGTCGGGCCGACGCGCGTCGGCGCGGTGACGAGCGGCAACTTCTCGCCGATGCGCGAGCGCGGCATCGCGCTGGCCTTCGTCGAGACGGCCGCGGGCGTCGCCGACGGCGACCGCGTGTCGGTCGTCGTCCGCGGCCGCGAGCTCGCCGCCACCGTCTCGTCGCTGCCGTTCTGGCCCGTCGGGGGAGAAAGCCGGGAAGAGAAGCCGATCCGGGGGAAGAGGGAGAAGACGCAACCGCTCGATGGGTGACTACCTGCCGCACACCGACGAGGAGCTGGCGTCGATGCTGGCGTTCCTCGGCCTCGATTCCCTCGACGACCTCTTCGCGACGGTCCCCGCCGCGTTGCGGGTGGCCGGCGGCCTCTCGCTGGCGGACGGCCGGCCGGAGCCGGATGTCGTCGCCCACCTCGACGAGCTCGCCGCGGCCAACGACCGGCTCGTCTGCTTCGCCGGCGCCGGCGCGTACGACCACGAGGTCCCACCGGTCGTCCGCGCCCTCGCGGGCCGGTCGGAGTTCGTGACGTCGTACACGCCGTACCAGCCGGAGGTCGCCCAGGGCGTCCTCCAGGCGATCTTCGAGTACCAGACGATGGTCGCCCGGCTGGCCGGGCTGCCGGTGGCGAACGCGTCGCTCTACGACGGCGCGAGCGCGGTCGTCGAGGGCGTCAACCTCGGCGTCGCCGCGAGCCGGCGCCAGACGGTGTGGGTGTCCGCCGGCGTCCACCCGCACTGGCGTGCCGTCCTCGCCACGTTCGCCACGGGCACCGGCCACCGCCTGGTCGACGTCCCGCTCGTCGGCGGGCGGACGGCGTGGCCGGACGACGTCGCCGGGGAGTCGCCGGGCGTCGTCGTCGTCGGCTACCCGAACTACCTCGGCTGCCTCGAGGAGCTCGGCGACGCCCGCCGGCGCTGCGACGAGCACGGCGCACTGCTCGTCGTCGCGGCCGACCCGGTCGCCGCCGGCATCCTGCGGTCGCCGGGCGAGCAGGGAGCGGACGTCGTCGTCGGCGAGGGCCAGCCGTTCGGCACCGCGCTCAACTTCGGCGGCCCGTACCTCGGGCTGTTCGCGTGCACGCTCGACCAGGTCCGCCGCCTGCCCGGCCGGCTCGTCGGCGAGACCGTCGACGTCGACGGCCGCCGCGCCTACGTGACGACGCTGCGTGCTCGGGAGCAGGACATCCGGCGCGAGAAGGCGACGTCGAACGTCTGCACGAACCAGACGCTGATGGCCGTGACCGCGGCCGTCCAGCTCGGCTGGCTCGGGACGGCCGGCCTGGCGGAGGTCGCGGTCCGCTGCGCCCGCGGCACGCGCTACCTACGGGAGGCGGTGCGCCGACCTCGACGGCGTCTCGCCGCTGACCGGTGACGCGCCGGTCGTCCGCGAGGTCGCGCTGCGGACGCCGGTGCCGGCCCGCGTCGTCGTCGAGCGGATGGTCGACGAGGGGTTCCTCGCCGGCGTCGCGCTGGCCGACCTCGTCGGCGACGACGGCGACGGCTCCGTCGACGCCGACGACGGCCGCCCACGGGCTGCTCGTCGCCGTCACCGAACGCCGGACCCGCCGGGAGATCGACCGGTACGTCAGCGCTCTCGACAAGGCGGTCAAACGATGACCGGCGCCGCAGAAGGCACGGCCGGCGTGGGGGCCGCGGGGGGCAAGCCGCGGCTCCAGCGCCCACGCTGGTGGGCCGCGAGCCGGAGCCGACGCATCTTCGAGCTGTCGCAGCCCGGCCGGCGGAGCTGGCAGCTGCGGACGACGGACGTGCCGGCGTGGTCGGTCGACGAGCTCGTACCGGCCGGCCACCGGCGGACGGAGCCGCTGCCGCTGGCGGAGGTCTCCGAACGGGACCTCGTCGGGCACTTCACGCGGCTGAGCCACCGGCAGTTCTCGGTCGACCTCGGCGCGTACCCGCTCGGGTCGTGCACGATGAAGTACAACCCGAAGGTCTGCGACACGGTCGCCGGGCTGCCCGGGCTGGCGTCGGTCCACCCGGCCGCACCGGCCGCGGCGACGCAGGGCTGGCTGCGGCTGCTCGTCGAGCTCGAGGCGGTGCTCTGCGAGATCACCGGGATGGCCGCGGCGACGCTCCAGCCGGCGGCCGGCGCGGCCGGCGAGCTGACCGGCCTGCTGCTGATGCGGGCGTACCACGCCGCGCAGCGGCGAGAACCGCCACCGGGTGATCATCCCGGACTCCGCCCACGGGACGAACCCGGCGTCGGTCACGCTCGGCGGCTACGAGGTCACGACGGTGCCGTCGGACGAGCGCGGCTGCGTCGACCTGGCCGCGCTGCGCGACGTCCTCGACACCGACGTCGCGGGCATCATGCTGACGAACCCGAACACGCTCGGCCTCTTCGAGGAGGACATCGAAGCGATCGCCGCGGCCGTCCACGAGGTCGGCGGCCTGCTCTACTACGACGGCGCCAACCTCAACGCCATCCTCGGCGTCGTCCGGCCGGGCGACATGGGGTTCGACATCGTCCACATGAACCTGCACAAGACGTTCGCCACGCCCCACGGCGGCGGCGGTCCCGGCGCCGGCCCGGTGGCGGTGTCACCGCGGCTCGTCGACTTCCTGCCCGGCCCCCGCCCGGTCCGCCTCGACGGCGACGCCGGCGACTACGGCTGGGCAATGCCGCCGCGCTCGATCGGCCGCGTCCACTCGTGGCACGGCAACGCGGTCGTGCTCGCCCGGGCGCTCACGTACATCCTGGTCCACGGCGGCGACGGCCTCCGCCGGGTGGCCGAGCGGGCCGTCCTCAACGCCAACTGGCTGCGCCGTCCGCCTGCACGGCACGTTCGACGTGCCGTTCGACCGGCCGTGCATGCACGAGGTCGTCTTCTCCGCGGCGACGTTGCGCCGGCAGCACGGGACGAAGGCCCTCGACGTCGCCAAACGGCTGCTCGACGACGGGTTCCACTCGCCGACGGTCTACTTCCCGCTCATCGTCGACGAGGCGCTGATGGTCGAGCCGACGGAGACGGAGAGCCTGCAGACGCTCGAGGCGCTCGCCGAGGCGTTGGAGGGGATCGTCGAGGAGGCGTCGTCGGCGGGCGGCGAGTCGGTCGCCGGGGAGTCGCCCCGGTGGACGCCGGTCCGCCGCGTCGACGAGGCCCGGGCGGCGCGGACGCTGGTCCCGACGTTCGACGCCCGGCCCTGACGGCGCCCGTGCCGTCAGATCGCCGCGGCCAGGGCGATCCCGGCGATCGCCGCCCCGATGGCCAGCGCCAGCCCACCGAACGTGTACACGAACGCCATGCGGTAGAGACGGCCGTCGACGAGGCGGACGGTCTCCCACGACGCGGTCGACCACGTCGTCAGGCCGCCGCAGAAGCCGACGCCGAGGACGTCGTGCCAGCGGTCCGACAGCCCGTGGTACCAGAGGAGACCGGTCAGGAGACCGAGGACGAACGAGCCGGCGACGTTGATCGTCAGCGTCCCGCACGGGAACGGGCCGGAGACGCGGTCCTGGACCGCGCCGTCGACGAGGTAGCGCAGCACCGCACCGATCCCGCCGGCCAGGCCGACCGCGACGGCGACGATCATCCCGCCTCCTCGGTGGCCGGCCGGGCCGACTGGGCGGGCGGCAGGGGAGTGGTGGCCCAGCGCCGGCCGAGGGCGATGCCGAGCGTGACCGCGGTCACGCCGCAGACGAGCGTCGCCGCGAGGTAGCCGCCGGCGAGCGCGACGTCGCCGGCCTTGCCGAGCGTCGTCGTGTCGACGACGAGCGTCGAGTACGTCGTCCATCCACCGAGCACGCCGGTCGCCGCGAACGGGCGGAGCAGGCGGTAGCGGGACGGTCCGAGCCGTTCGAGGATGACGGTCAGGACGAGGCCGAGGGCGAACGCGCCGCTCGTGTTGATGACGAACGTCGCGGTCGGGAAGTGGCCGGCCGCGGGCGGCCACGCCTGGTCGACCGCGTACCGGGCGAGCGTCCCGACGAAGCCGCCGACGACGACGGCCGCCAGGATCGCCGGATGCGCCCGGTGGACGTGCGGGCCGGCGCGGTGCGTCGCCGACGGCTCCGCGACGTCGTCCGGCGCCAGGTCCGGGTCGATCGGCAGCGGGTCGTCGGCTCCCAGCAGGCGGCCGAACCGCCTGTGCTTCGGGTCGTCGGGCACGCGCTCCTCCTCCTCTCGGAACAGGAGCCATCAGCCCTCTCGGGCGGTTCGGACGACTGACGTCGCCGCCGGCGGGACCCATCGCCGGCGACCATCGTAACCGCCCGGCCGGCTGTGAGGGCCGTAGACTCCCGCCGGTGACGGCACCGCGGCACGGCCACTGCCTCGACCTCGCCCGGACGGTGGCCGCCCACTACGACGGCGACAACCGCGTCCACGACGACGGTCGGCAGGCGCACGAGATCTACCAGTCGTCGACGATGACCGCGCTGCTCGACGGCGTCTACGACGGCGGCCTCACGTACGGCGAGCTCGCCCGGCACGGCGACTTCGGGCTGGGGACGTTCAACGAGCTCGACGGCGAGATGGTCGCCGTCGACGGCCGCTTCTTCCAGCTCCGCAGCGACGGGACCGCGTCGCCGGTCACGCCCGACGAGCGGACGCCGTTCGCCGCGGTCACGTTCTTCCGGGGCGACGTCACCGTCGCCCTCGACGGCCCGCTCGACCTCGCCGCCGTCGAAGCCCGCCTCGACGACGTCCTGCCGAGCGCCAACCTCTTCTATGCCGTCCGCATCGACGGCCGGTTCCGCGCCGTCACGACGCGGACCGTCGCCCGCCAGCACCGCCCGTACCGGCCGCTCGTCGACGTCACGCGGACACAGACCGAGGCGACCGTCGTCGACGTCAGCGGGACCGTCGCCGGCTTCCGGGCGCCCGCGTACGCGCAGGGGCTGACCGTCGCCGGGTACCACCTCCACTTCATCGACGACGATCGCCTCCGCGGCGGCCACGTCCTCGACCTCGTCCTCGAGCGCGGGACCGTCCGCGCCGACCGCGACGCGGACCTGCACGTCGAGCTGCCCGACACGCCGCAGTTCCTCGCGGCCGACCTCACTGGCCGCAATGTCGCCGCGGAGGTCGAGGCGGCCGAGAAGGCCCGCCGCCGGTGAGCCAGGCGACCGTCCCCGGCCACGTGGCGATCATCATGGACGGCAACGGCCGGTGGGCCGAGAGCCGCAACCTGCCCAGGGGGGAGGGGCACCGGCGGGGGGAGGAGCGGCTCGCCGACGCCGTCCGGGCCGCCGATGCGCTCGGGATCGGCTGGCTGACCGCCTTCGGCTTCTCGACGGAGAACTGGGCGCGGCCGAAGCTCGAGATCGACACGATCCTCGCGCTGCACAAGAACATCTTCGCCCGCACCGACGAGATGGACGCCAACAACGTCCGCATCCGCTGCATCGGCCGGCCGGTCTCCGGGACGTCGCGGCTGCCGCGGCGCATCCTGCGGTCGATGGACAAGTCGATCGAGCAGACGAAGGGCAACGACGGCCTCAACTTCACGCTCGCGTTCGACTACGGCGGGCGCGAGGAGCTCGTCTACGCGGCGAAGCGGCTCGTCGACGACCACCGCCGGTCCGGTGTCGCCGTCACGGAGCAGGCCGTCCGCGACCGCCTCTACGAGCCCGCGCTGCCGCCCGTCGACCTGCTCGTCCGCACGTCGGGGGAGCGCCGGCTGTCGAACTTCCTCCTGTGGGAGGCCGCCGGTGCGCCGTTCTACGTCACGCCGACGTACTGGCCGGACTTCGACCGCGCCGAGCTCGAATCGCGCCGTCGACTGGTGGCGACGGGTGGTCGAGGTCCCCGGCTAGATCTGGGGGCTATATGGCTGGCATATATATCCGGACGCCCCCATGCCCGTCGATGCTTTCCGCTAACCTCGGTAGGATGATCAAGTTTGATCGATTCAAAGCTCCGCTGACCGGATCTCCAATGGTGCGGTTCTATCGGCAACGGATCACGGAACCTATCCCGACGACTGTTGGCGAGCCTGTGACGATCACCGTTGATGGCGAGACTTTCCGCGGGGTCGTCAAGGAGACGACGACGACTGAGGTGGTTTTGGCGCTTTAGCTCCCAAATGGGGGTACTATCCCCCCGGTCATCCAAGCGAGACGACAGGAGTGAGACAGCCATGCCGAGTACCGGAAGCACCAACACCGTCGCCGGAATCTATTCCTGTGACAACTGTGGGGAGCGAATCACGATGCCACTCGGACATATGTTTCCCGACTGCCCCAAGACCAAGACGGCCGTAACTTGGAGCCTGGTGGTAGCAACCAAGTAGAAATGCCATTGCGCTCTCACTCGGTGTGCAGTTGGCGTGGCGCTGGAACCGAGCAGTTGCCCAGCATCCAGTCGAAGGAAGAGTGCCTTCTGAAGAGGCCGCATTCTGAAGGCGGGGATTGCTAGCAACCGAAGATCATGGACCCTGAGAGAGGGGCTGGCCTTCTGCAACGAAGTGGCTAGCCTCGCCCGTTGCGTGACCAAGATGACTTCGCGTTACTGATCAAGACCCGCAAGACATTCGCTCTTCTGTGAGGTCGGTACGTGTCGATCCGCTCCCGTGGACCGTCGGTATCTACCCATGAAGCACGACCACGGCCTCGGTTTCAACGCGGACTGAGACGTCCCATCGAAAGCCGCGGCAGTGCAATATCGACGCCCCCAGTGGCACGCCGCTGGGAGCCGCAACCGCTAGATTCGTCACCGTGACGGAACTAGTCGACATACCCAGGTGCGGCTACTGCCGCCGTCCGCTATCCCCACCGGCCCGGACCGGCCGCCCGGCCCGGTACTGCCGGCGGTCCCACCGCCAGCGGGCCTACGAGGCCCGGCGACGCGCCGAGCGGGCCGACCTGCCGGACGGCCAGGTCGTCGTCGCCCAGCGGGACCTCGACCGACTGCACGATCGGCTGTACGCCCTCGAAGCCGCGCTCGACGACATCGCGGGCGACCTGGCCGGGGCCCGGCCGACCGTCGGCGCCTTCCGGGACGCCCTGGACCATCTGGCGGACGCGGCCCGGGAGCTCGCCGGCTTCGTCGTCGAACCGGTCGTCGTCTAGATCACCGCAGGTCAACAGGGTACCGACGAGACTTTTCCGGCCGCCGACGAGGGGGACCGCCGACGGCAATCCATCTTCTGGCGGCCTCTGATGCGACTCCTCGGGCCCCATTCCTAACTTTACATAATGTACATTATCGGCGTTGGAGGGGACGGCGAGGGGGCCCGCGGTCTGGCAGCTTGAACGGCTGTTGTAACGTCACTGCAATGCGCCGCTCTCTTGTTGCCCTGACCGTTGCCGGCCTGCTCGCTGCGCCGGCCCTGTTGATCGAAGGGCCGGCCGGTGCGTCCGGCGGCTCCGTGCCCGTCGTCGTCAACGGGTCGAACCTTGACAAAGCGCCGGTCGTCAAGGCCGGGAAGAAGCCGGCGCCGACGACGCTGGAGACGAAGGACCTGGTCGTCGGTACCGGCACGGTCGCCGCCGCCGGTGACACCGTCGGGGTCAAGTACGTCGGCGTGAACTACGCCAACGGCAAGGACTTCACAGACGAGTGGACGAGCGGCAAGCCGACGTCGTTCCCGCTGAGCGGCGTGATTCCCGGCTTCGCCCAGGGCATCGAGGGCATGAAGGTCGGTGGCCGGCGCGAGATCGTCATCCCGTGGACGCTCGGCTACGGCGCCAAGGGGCAGGGCCCGATCGGGCCGAAGGAGACGCTCGTCTTCGTCGTCGACCTCAAGTCCGTTTCGGCGTCGTAGACATCGCCGCCCGCCGCCGCCGGGCTCGGGGGACCGCGGGGGCCACCGACGGCCGCGCCGTATGGACCGTCTGGATGGCCAGCCGCTGCTGGAGCGCCTCCGACCGCCGCCGTTCGGCGATCACGTCCTCACGAGCCTGCGCCAGGCGGGATTCGACCTGCTCGACCGCCATCTCTGCCCGCGCCGCCCGCAGCTCGAGGTGGGCGACGGCCCGGCGAGCCTCCATCGCCTCCCCCGACACGGCCGCCGCCTGCTCCTCCGCCGCTGCCCGGCGGGCTTCCGCGGCGATCGTCGCCGTCCGGTAGCGATCGGTCTCGGCCGCCGACGCCGCTTCCTGCTCGTGGTGGATCGCCGTCACGGCGGCGAGCCGATGCGCCGCCGCCTCGACGTCCTGGTGATGCTGGACGACCTCCGCGGCGAGCGCCTCTTGGGCGCCTTCGAGGACCGCTCGGCCGTGTTCGACAGTGGCGATGGCGGCCGCGAGCTCCCGGCGGAGTGCGTCGGCTGCGGCCCGCTCCTCGACCAACCCGTGCTGGGCGTCAGCCGCGTCACGCCGGGCCGCGGCAGCGTCCTGCTGGGCCGCGAGGACCGCCGCAGTCGCCTGCGCCCGGACGCCGGCCAGCTCGGCCGCGGTGATCGTCTGGTCTTCGCCAGCTTGGAGGCGCCGGAGCGCCTCGCCGAGCAGCTCGATCGCCCCATCCGCCCCCACCCCCGCCGCCGAGTCGCCGCCCCGGCCGGCCGTCAGGCGCCGGCGGCGAGCCTCCGCCCGGTGGTTGTCGGAGCAGTACAGCCGTCGCCGCCCGCCGCCCGTCGACTGCACGATCGGCGTTTCGCAACCCGGAAGCGCGCACGTCGTCTCGTTGGAAGTCCGAGCTAGATCAGTTTCGAACATATCGAAACTATAGCAATCGATTCGTTACGAAACAGGATGGATCTCGTAGGCGCAGACGTGCGCCCCGTCCATCAGGTGGGCAACGCGCTCGACCGTCGCCCCCGGGAGCGCGTCGCGGATGAACCCGAGCTCGCTCGAGCACGCCTGCCGGAAGCCCGTCGCGACCGTCAAGATCGCGCAGTTGTGCTCGACGATCCGCCAGCCGCCGTCCGCCAGCGGCTCGACGTCCGCCAGGTAGCCATCCTCGTCGAGGATCCGGGCCAGCTCCGCCACTTGCTCGTCGAGCGTCCGTCCTTCCAGCCGTGGCGCCGCTCCCGCCAGCCGCCGCCGGCGGCGCTGCTCGAACAGGTCGTCGACCGCCGGGCCGCCCGGGCCGCCGAGGTAGCCGAGCAGCTCCGTCGTCAGGTCGCCGTAGCGCTTCGGGAAGAGCGACTCCCCCGCCGGCGTCAGCCGGTAGCGGTGGACCGGGCGCCCGCGACCGTCCGGGTCCGGGCGGTCCGCGACGAGACCGTCGTCCGCCAGCCGGTTGAGCTGCTGGCGGACCGCGGTCGCCGTGATGCCGAGCTCGGCGGCCAGCTCGTGGATCGTCGCCTCGCCCCGGCGCTTGATCGCCGTCAGGACGGCCCGTCGCGTCGTCGAGAGCGCCGCCAACGGCGCGTCCGTCCCGGTCATGGCAGCACCAGGTGGACGTCGCCGAACTCGTGCCACAGGTAGCCCTCGTCGAGCGCGGCCGCGTACGACCGTTCCAGGAGCTCCCGACCGGCGATCGCCTCCAGCATCGCCAGGTGCGACGCCTCCGGCTCGTGCCACCCCGTGAGCAGGCCGTCGACCGATCGGACGACCCGGTCCGGCGTGACGACCGTCTCCGTCCAGCCGTTACCCGGGCTGACCACCCCATCGCCGTCGACGACCGTCTCGAGCGCCCGGACGACCGTCGTCCCGATGGCGACGACCCGGCCGCCGGCCCGGTGCGCCTCATTGACCCGACGCGCCGTCGACGGTGCGACCCGGAACTGCTCGGGGTACGGCGGCTCCGACGCCTCCGGCGACGCCACCCCCGTGTGCAGGACGATCGGCGCGACGCCGATGCCCCGGGCGACGAGCCTCGTGACCACCTCCGGCGTGAACGGCCGCCCCGCGCTCGGCATCTCCGCCGACCCCGGCTCCGTCGCGTAGACGTTCTGGTACATCGAGATCGGCCACTCCCCCTGGACGTAGCCGTAGCGGATCGGGCTGCCGTGGACCGCCAGGTACCGGTGGAGCGGTTCTGGCACGTCGACCGTCGCCACCCACAGCCGGACGCCGTCGCCGTGGGCCGCGTACGGCGTCAGCAGCACGACGTGGCCGCCGCCCGGCAGCGAGAACGACTCCCCCGCTGCCGCGCCGAACCACGGCGCGTCGCCGGCCCGCAGCTCGACCGTCCACAGACCGGCCGGCAGCGCCGTCGACAGGTGGACCGAGAACGACCGACCGACCGCGTCCGTCGCCGGCACGCTCGCCGCCAGCGTGCCCGACGTGTTGACGACGATCAGGTCGCCGTCGTCCAGGTACGCCGGCAGCTCCGAGAACGTCGCGTGCACCAGCGAGCCGTCGTGCCGGTGGGCGACCATCATCCGGACCGCGTCCCTCGTCAGCCCGCGGGCCTCCGGCGGCGTTCCCGCCTCCAGCGACTGCGGCAGCTGGAACGTCGGCCGCCGGTAGCCGGTCGGGTTCGGTGGGTAGCCGGTCGGGTCCGGTGGGTGGCCGCTGGCGTCTTGCGGGTGGCCGGTCGGGCCCTGCAGGTGGCCGGTCGTGACGACCGCCGTCATCGGACCTCGACCCCTTCGTTCTGTGGGGCCAGCTCCGCCGCCCGGTACCGGCCGGACGGCCGGTCGCCGTCGACGAGGGCGAGCAGCGCCGGGACGACTGCCTCTGGCGGCGGTCGGTCCGAGATGTCCTCCCCCGGGAACGCGTCCTGGTGCATCCGCGTCCGCATGTCGCCGGGGTCGACCGTCCAGACCCGCAGTCCCGGATCCTCGGCCGCCAGGACCGCGCCGACGTGTTCGAGCGCGGCCTTCGACGAGCCGTAGCCGCCCCAGCCCTCGTACGCCTCGACCGCCGCGTCCGACGTCACGTTGAGCACCCGCGGATCCGGGGACCGTCGCAGTGGGGCCAGCGCGGCCTGGACGAGCGCCAGCGGAGCGATCGTGTTGACCTCGTACGCCTCCCGGAGGGCCTCGAGCGGGTACCCCGCCAGGCTGGGCAGCGGCGTCGGCCCCAGCGTGCTCGCGTTGTTGACGAGCAGGTCCACCCCGCCGGCGGCTTCCGCCGCGTCGACGAGCGCCTGCCGGTGCGCCGGGTCCGTGACGTCCCCGGCGATCCCGACGACCGAACCCGTGAACGTCGGTCGCTGGCGCAATCGCTCGACCGCCTCCTCGAGCTCCGCACCGGAACGGGCGTCGACGACGACCGACCATCCCCGTTCCGCCAGCGCCCCGCGAGTGCCTCGCCAAGGCCTCTCGATCCTCCGGTCACGATCGCTACTGCCATCGCCCGACCTCCTTCGCCGTCCTGCGACTGCCTTCAATAAACAAATATAACGCTTCGTTTATTGATCCGGCGCGGTCAGCGGTGGAAATTCCGCCAACTCGTCGGCGCACACAACAGCGCTGATCCCCCAGGCGCTCCCCCCTTCGGCGGCCCGAGGCCGAGGTCGAGATCCGCCAGGACATCGGCGATATCGGGGTCGGCCAGTCAGACTGCGTGACCGAACCTGTCACCTAAACGTGCAGCAGTCCCTCTCTTCGAGGATGGAGCCGTAGCCATTACGTTGGCCGATTCACCCCGCCTCGAGAATGAGGTGTGTGTCGAAGCTGCCGAAGAGCATCAAGCGTCTAACTGACCCGTTGTAGACCAAGGAGGCGCCGTAGCGATCGGAGGGCGCCATGGCCAGCGGCAAATTGGTCCAGTCGCCTCCGTCCCATATCCAGGTATCGGCGAGGAACGGCTTCTTTCCGCCTCGGACGCCACCGAACAGCACGATGCTTGTTGTCCCGGGGTCATAGGCCACCGCGGCACTCGCCCTCGCGGACGGATGGTTCGCTGGCGACTGCTTGGTCCAGTTCGTGCCATTCCACGTCCAGGTATCGTCGAGGTATCCAGCGGCGGAGCCGCCGAAGAGCACTACGGTTCTCGTCGCCGGGTCGTAGGCCATCGAAGAGCCGGCTCGGGCACTCGGGCTGGTGGCTGGCACGTGCTTGAGCCACGTTCGCCCGTTCCAGGTCCAGGTGCTACTCAGGCGGGTGCTGGTGCCGTTCTGGCCTGCCGCTTCACCCCCGAAGAGCACCACCGTCCTCGTTGCCGGGTCGTAGGCCATCGATGCGTCCTCGCTGGCCGGTGGGCTCACCGCAGGCTGCTGCCGCGCCCACGTGGTCCCGTTCCAGATCCAGGTGTCGCCGAGGATCGCGCCACTGGCGTCGACCCCGCCGAAGAGGACGGTCTTCCCGGTGGCCTCGTCATAGGCCATCGACACTTCGGCGCGAGGGCTTGGGCTGACCGCTCCGGACCGTTCGGTCCACGTCGTACCGTTCCAGGTCCAGGTCTCGTTGCTGCCCCCGGGATCATCGGGAAACTTCTTCCGCCGAAGAGGACCGCGTGGCCAGTCACGGGGTTGTAGGCCATCGACGCGCCGTACCTCGTGGAAGGGCTGGTTGTCCGGGCCCGCAGGGTCCACGTCGCTCCGTCCCACGTCCACGTGTCACCCAAGAAGGTTGTTGTTGTGACGTGGCCACCGAAAAGGACCAGGTTCCACGTTGCCGGGTCGTAGGCCATCGAAGAGCCGCTACGACTCGGAGGACTGGCGATCGGCGATCGCTGCAGCCATGTGAGGCCATTCCACGTCCAGGTGGTGCCGACTTGACTCCCCGCCGTCGCAGTACCGAAAAGGACCATGTTGCTCGTCGCCGGGTCGTAGGCCATTGAGGCAGCACCGAAGTCAGACGGTGCCGTGATGGACGACTGTTCGCTCCATGTCGAGCCGTTCCAGAGCCACGTCTCGCTCGTCCGGTCTCCGACACCATCGACCAGGACCACGTCTCGGGTCGCCGGGTCGTAGGCGATCGCGGCCTGTTCGGACCCGGGTGGGGTGATCGCTGGGAACTGCTTGATCCACGTCTCGCCGTTCCAGGTCCAGGTGTCATCCATGCCGTATCCACCGAAAAGGACCACGTCGCCGGTCGCTGTGTCGTACGCCATCGAAGCCCCGTTCCGGGTCGGCGGGCTGGTTCGGGGAAATGCCGGGCTCCAGTTACTCCCGCCCCAGGTCCAGGTATCGGCCCGGTTCGCATTTGTCGTACCGTCGTAGCCGCCAAAAAGGAGGACGGTCTTGGTGGCCGGGTCGTACGCGATCGCGGCCCCTGTGCGTGCAGGCGGGCTGAACGACGGGACCCGCTTGGTCCACGTCTCGCCGTTCCAGGTCCAGGTGTCACCCAGCCGCGAGAAATTGTTGCCGTATCCTCCGAAGAGGACCATCTGGGCGGTCGCCGTGTCGTAGGCCATCGAAGCGAACACGCGAGGCCTCGGACCGGCCGGATACGACTGGCGAACCCACTTGAGGGCCATGTCGCTGGAACCGCTGTCGGGGATCGCGGCCCAGTTGACCGCTCCGGCGACCGTCAAGACTGCCACCACGGTGGCGATCAACGCCCTTCTCCACCGGTTCATCGTTCCCTCTCACGTCCCATCGGAAATTCCCACCGACGCTGATCGATCCCTTCGCCCCCGCTCTTCGCAGAGCCATTTGAGCTGACCTGCCTGCGTCCGCGGAAAGGCCCTTCCGGTAGCGGGAAACTGTTGCTGCGAAGGAAAGGAGCAGCAACCCCACGCAGAGGGCGCTTCACCGTGAACCGTAACAGCACCGGTCGCGTGCCGTGTTTGGAGCCCGACGGGACGGGAGTGGTGACCGATATCGACCTGCACTCTGGATGCTTTACCGACCGATTGGGGCTCGGTGGTGCGGGGTCATCCCGCATCTCTTTAGAGACTGTTCGGATAATTTGAGCAGGTAGCGAGCCAAATCGGCCTCTTCCGGGTCCCCGAACCGCATAGGCTCAAACCCATGGAGCCCGATTCGGCCGCATTGGCCCAGACCTGGCGCACGACTCACGGCGACATGACCGACCAGGAGTGGGAGCTCATCGTCGATCTCGTCGCTCCGTACTGGACGCCCGGCTCGATGGGTCGACCGGTGAAAGTGGACCGACGCCGGGTGGTCGACGCCATCTTCTACGTCGTGGCCACGGGCTGTCAGTGGCGGGCGCTCCCCGACAGTTACCCGAACTGGAACACCGTCCATCGCTACCACCTGGCCTGGTCACGCGATGGCAGCGTGGGAGCGCGTGGCCGAGCGGCTGGCCACCGCGGTGCGCGAGAAGGAGGGTCGCCCGGGCTTGCCCTCGGCGGGCATCGTCGATGCCCGCTCGGTCCGGGCCTCTTCGGTGGTGAGCAAGCAAACCAAGGGATTCGACGCCGGCAATGATGCCGGGTTGGCCGTTATGCCGGGTGTGGCCACGGAGGCCCGCGTCCTCGCAGGCGAGGGCGGGTGCGCCCGTGAGGGGAGTCGGCATAGCAGTCGCAGAGCTTCGAGGAACGCGAGCAGCGTGTCGGGCGCCTGGTAACGGCATCGATCGGCACGATGAGGCGCCGTCCTGGCGAGCGCCTGCTCTTTCATCACGAGGTCTGCGTGGAGGTAGACGTCCGTCGACTTCGTTGCGGCGTGTCCGAGAAAGAGCGAGATCGTCGAGGGGTCGACCTTTGCCCGCAGGAGCGCCATCGCACAGCTGTGGCGCAGGACATGGGGCGTGACGTGCTTGTTCGCGTGCGACGGGCACCGCGACACGGCTGCTCCCACATGCTTTGTGAGCAGGTCGGCCACGGCGTCGTTACTGAGTCGACCGCCGGTCCGGCTCGGAAAGAGCGGCGCAGTCGGTGCTTGCCCGCCGATGTCACCCTCGGAGAGCCAGTCGCGGAGCACCGGGGCCGTCGGCTTGGTCAGCGGCGTGCGCCGCTCCCTTCGCCCCTTTCCGACGCATCGCACCGTGCCGCCTCTCCCGTCGAGTTCGGCGTCGGCACGGGTGAGCCCGGTGAGCTCGGAGACCCGTAGGCCGGTCTGCACCGCCACGAGCAGCAGGCAGTGATCACGCCTGCCGGGCCAGGTGGCACGGTCTGGGCTGGCCGAGCAGCACGCGTCGATCTCGGCGGCGTCGAGGAAGGAGCGATCTTCGAGCTCGCGGCGCTTGGTCGGAATGGCGAGAACTCGCTGGATCGTGGCGGCGTGCTCGGGGCAGTGAAAGCTCGCGTAGGCGAGGAAGGAGTGCACGGCGGCGAGTCGTGCGTTGCACGTCGCCGTCACGTTGCCCGGGTCACGTTCGAGATGGTCGAGGAACGCACCGATCGCTTCGGCGTCGAGGTCGGCGATATCGAGATCCGTCGGCGCCTTGCCGCTCCGTTGCTTCATGAAACCGAGCAGCAAGCAGAACGCGTCCCGATACGAGGCGACGGTCCCGGGCTCGCACCGCGCCGGCCGAGCCGTTCGGCGAAGTACCCTTCGAGCACTGGCGCGAGCGTCGTCATGATCGCCTCCCGTCGGCGCGCTCGAGGCGCTCGCCACACGGGCCATCAGCTCCGGGGCAGCCTCGAGATACCAGTACGTCGCCGACGGCTTGTCGTGGCCCATCGCGGCGGAGAGCGCCGGGGGTCGCGCGCGACGTCGACCTCTGCTCAGTACCAAGTGACGAGGGTGGCGACAGCAAAAGAGTGCCTCAGGTCGTAGAGCCGAGGCCGTCGTCGGCCGGGGGGCGCCGCGATTCCGGCGGCGCGAGGAGACGGACGAAGGTCGTGGTCGCGTTCGTGGAGTTGAGGCGGGTGCCCGCGCCCGAGAGGAAGAAGGCCGGCACAGCCGGCGCAGGGCACAACTGGTCACGTCGGCGGCGTAGTGGTCGAGCGGCACCGCTCGTCGTCTCGTGCAGCAGCACGAGACGGGACTTGCCGTGCTTGGAGCTCCGCACCGTGATCGCCGCGTCGTCGAGGTCGACGTCGTTGCGGTCGAGACACATCACCTCCCCCGTGCGCATCCCCGTCGCCGCCATGGGGCCGATGAGGGCTCGAAGGTGGCCGCCCGCATCGGGTCGGTGAGCCGACGTGCGGCGTCCATCAAGGCGAGGATCTCCCCCTCGGAGTACAGGTAGGGCGTGGTCCGCGACGGCCGGTTCGCCGACAGCCGACGCGGCGGTACCTCGGTCGTCACATCGAGGCTCGAAGGTAGGCGGCGAAGCCGCGCACGACCGTGAGGCGCTTCGCCCACCAGGCGGGGCTGGCGTCTTTGGGGGCGGTCGCCCAAGAGAGCGCCACGTCGACCGTGACCCGTGCCGAACCCTCTGCCTCGAGGAGCTCGACGAAGCTCGCGAACATGCGGCCTTCCTGACGGAGCTGGTAGCCGAGGCCGCGGCGGATCGCCAGGTAGTCGTCAAGGTGTTGGCGGATGGTGCTCATCGGCCTGCCCCCGGCCACGGGCGCACGACCCGGTCGAGAGCGGCGCGGCTCGACGGCGGCGTAGATCCGGGTCGTCGACTCGCTGCTGTGCCGGGAGGATCTGCGCGATCTCCGGCAGCGACGCGCCTCGGGCGAGCATCGGTCGCGGCGGCGTGCCGCAGCCGATGGGCCCGGACAGCCGGGACACCGATGCGCCCGGCGGCCCGGCGGGCGGCACCATCACGACCGCGTGCGGCGTCATCGCCCCTTCGGGGGCGTGGCCGCGACGGAACACCGCCCGGCACGTCGAGGCCGGGCACGCGACGAGGTACGCGGCGAGCGCTTTTCCGACGTCGTTCGGCAAGGGCAAGCGGTCGCGGCGGTTGCCTTTGCCCCGGACAACGATCTCGCCGGCCGCGCCAGTCGACGTCTCCGAGCTCGATCGCCGCCACTTCGCCGGCGCGGAGCCCGAGCCGCCAGAGCAGGATGAGGATCGCGAAGTCACGAGCTCCGAGCACCGTCGTTCTGTCGCAGCTGTCGAGCAGCGCCTGACCGCCGAGCGGTCGATGCCCTCGGCAACGCGGTCTTCCGCCAGCTCGCACCGGCGGGAACCGCGCCGGTGAGATCCGGGCGAGGGCGCCGTCGAGATAGAGGAATCCGAGCAACGAACGGAGGTTGTTCGTGAGGCCCTTCATCGAGCCGATGCTGTACCGGCACGACCGCGGAGCCCAACGCCGTCACCTCCGGAAGGCGCGATGGTCCGGGTCGAGGCCGTCGAGGAACCTGCGGGCGAGGTCGACGCGTGACCGAGATGGTCGTCCCATCGAGGCGGCACTCGACAGTCAGGTAGCGGCGGTAGTTCTCGAGGAGGCGGTCGAGGGGCAAGTGGGCGCCGGAGCCGTCGGCGGAACCACCCCGCTCGCACGGAGGTAGTTGACGACCAGCCCAAGGGAGCCGGCCGAGCGCGGACGGCAGTGGCCCGCGGTCTTGGGAGCCCGCCACGAAACGCTCCAGCACATCGTCGGCCAGGCGGCTTGGGCGAAGCCCTTCTTCCTCGAGCCACCGGCTGAGGTGCGCCAGCGCGTACAGGTGCGCCGCTGCGCTTCGCTCGGTGTAGCCGAGGCGGCGAAGCTCGGCTCGAAAGCCCTCAACTTGCCCGGCAAGCGGCCCGGTGACCCGGGCCGGGAACGGTCCAGCCATGTTCAGCTCCTCTCCGAAATTGATCCGGAGGAGAGCCTTGTCACTGTCTTGCCGTTATGCCGCTCCCCTCACGGGCGCCACCCGCCCTCGCCTGCGAGGACGCGGGCCTCCGTGGCCACACCCGGCATAACGGCCAACCCGGCATCATTGCCGTTATGTCGGGGCCGACATAACGGCAAGAAGATCAACGGCCGCAAGACCTTCGGGATCGTCGACACCCTCGGGCTCCTCGTGGCCGTGACCGTCGTCGCTGCGAGCATCTCGGACAACGTCGGCGGGATCGCCGTCGCCGAGCGCGCCCGAGAGCGCTCGGGGCGCTTTGCCAAGCTCTGGTGTGACGCCGGCTTCAAGCGCCACTTCATCGAGCACTGCCGCCACCATCACGTCGCCGTGGAGGTCGTGAACGAGATCCGCCGCACCGGTTCGAGGTCCTTCCGAAGCGATGGATAGTTGAGCGCACGTGGTCGTGGCTCGTGAAAAGCCGACGACTCGACGTCGACTATGGCAGGCGCTCCGATCGTCACCGAAGGCTTTATTTGGGCGGCCCACAGCCGCTACCTCCTGCGCCGGATCACCCAGTCACCAGTCGCGCTGATCGCGCTGGGGAAACAATCGCGACAGCCACTTAGTCTCGGTCCACCGATTGCCCAGGTGACTGCCCTGGTCTGACCTCGGACCTTACTCACGGCACCCCGATGGCTGAGGAGTGGATTGGCGATCAGTGCACTCATCCGCGGACATAGCACCCCGAGATCCCCGGACGTTCCCCTAACCCCCGCCGGGTGGCGCTGTCCAGGCAGAGGAAGCTCAAGACTTCGGACAGCAATTGTATTGGCCGGAAGGTCGGTCCGGACGAGCGGGCGCAACCATGGGCCATGCTCGACTCAGCGACCGCCGCCCGGTGCCTCTCTCGGCGAACGTCGTCTGGTCCCGCTGGGTGCAGCTCGTTCTGGTAGAGAACCATCAGTACCCTCACCGGAGCCTCTGGTAGAGAACCTCAGTACCCTCACCGGAAAGCGAGGACCAACGATGCCGGACCGTGGCAGCTCCCGATCGTTGGGTTCGAGATCGGTGACGTGTGGTTTAGCTGGGGGCTCTACCTGATCGGGTATGGCGAGCCGATGCCGGGTGAGCGCATGGCCAGTCGGACGCAGGTCCGTTTTGGAGGGGCGCTAGTCCATCGCACCGCCGGTGGTCAGGATGTTCAGATCGACGCAGCGGGACCGTGGCACTCAGCGACCTCGCTCTTGGACCTTCGGCACGCTCGCATCACCGCCGCCACCGCCACCGCCACCTTGGACGGGCGACTCCGTCTCTCGTGCAGCGGACGGGCCACGCCTGGAGGCGGACCCGGACTCTCGTTACGAAAACTGGGAAATCTCCGGACCGGGGAAGCTGAACCTTGTCTGTCCGCCGGGCGGCGGTGACCCCCGGATCTCCTCCTGAATAGCGCTGCTCGGCCGACACCGGCGGATGGCGATGGTGCGTTGTCTTTCGAGGTGGCGATGAAGGGCCCGGACGGCCGAGGCGCTCTGTTCGCAGCCCGAAACCGGACCGGACGGGGCGTCGTAGGCTCGGTCGATGTGACCCCTGTTCATTTCTGGCTTGCCCGCTGGGAGCATGAATGCTGCGGCGACCACCGCAGGGTCGGAGAGATGATCACTGTTGACTTGTCTTTCGAGGGTGGATCAGCCTGGTGAGGGACCTGACTTGGTGGAGACCAAAGCTGACGGTTCGATGGTCGTAGCCGCGCCGCCACCCGGGACGCCGATGGTTCGCAACCCGGCGCCATCGTGACGGCAGGTCCCATCGAGTTTGGCTTCCAGGGCACGTCCGCAACCGACCGGGTGCGTTGCAGTGGGCGGCTCTGGGAAGTTCGTCACGGCAATGACGTCGGCACCGGCCAGGTAACTGGCCGGATCGTCTCGATGAAGTACCAGCCCAGCCTCCAGCCAACGCCCCGGCGCTAGCGATCGCCACCCAAGAGCGGTGATTATTTATAGAGCATGGACCAGCTTCGGCAGCAACCGGTACAGTTGGGAGACCTCTGGTACTCCGTCGAGGTCGCGGCGGAGTAGGCACGCTCAAGAAGTGCGTCGGTCAGTGCTTCTGCGACTGCCCGACCTGGTCAAGACCGCTACTGATCGAGCGTCCCGAGTTGCTGATTCGTCATAAATATTGTTGAACCGGGAATTTCTCGTTCAGACGGCGCGTTCTTCCCATCGTTATCAGCGACGATGGGAGACGACGATGCCACGAACGGGACGACCGAAAACAGAGCTGGTGCTGAGCGACGAGGAGCGCCAGGTGCTCGAACGCCTGACCAGCCGGCGCAAGAGCGCCCAGGCGCTGGCCTGCGGGCACGGATCGTGCTTGGCCTGTGCCACGGGCGCCACCAACCAGGCGGTCGCTGCCGACCTGCGGGTCAACCAGGCCACGGTCGGCAAGTGGCGTCGGCGCTTCGTCGAGAACCGCCTCGACGGGCTGTTCGACGAACCGCGGCCCGGGGCGCCGCGCACCGATCACCGACGACAAGGTCGAGGCGGTGATCGTGAAGACCCTGGAGGAGAAGCCCGCTGACGCCACTCACTGGTCGACCCGGTCGATGGCCGACGCCATGGGCATGAGCCAGACCTCGATCAGCTTGATCTGGCGGGCCTTCGGACTGCAGCCCCATCGGGCCGAGAGCTTCAAGCTGTCCACCGACCCCCTCTTCGTCGACAAGGTCCACGACGTGGTCGGGCTCTATCTCGATCCCCCCGAGCGGGCCGTGGTGCTGTGCGTGGACGAGAAGTCCCAGATCCAGGCGCTCAACCGCTTCCAGCCGATCCTGCCCATGATGCCGGGCACTCCCGAGCGGCGCAGCCACGACTACGTCCGCCACGGCACCACTCGCTGTTCGCCGCCCTCGACATGGCGACGGGCAAGGTCATCGGCTCGCTGCACCGCCGCCACCGGGCCGCCGAGTTCAAGAAGTTCCTGGTGCGCATCGACGACGAGGTCCCCGAGGATCTCGACGTGCACCTGATCCTCGACAACTACGCCACCCACAAGACCCCCGACATCAAACGCTGGCTGTTGCGCCATCCCCGCTTCCACCTCCACTTCACGCCGACGTCGGGATCGTGGCTGAACATGGTGGAGCGGTGGTTCGGTGAGTTGACCACCAAGAAGATCAAGCGCGGGGCCCACACCAACGTCCAGAACCTCGAGACGCGACATCCGCGACTGGATCGTCCTCTGGAACGAGAACCCCCGGCCCTACGTCTGGGTCAAGACCGCCGACCAGATCCTGGCCTCACTCGCCCGCTACTGCGAGCGGGTCTCGGCTGCCGCCGCGGGCAACACCAGCTCTGGCACTTAAGTATCGAATCAGCGACTCACGACACTAGCGCCAGGGGTTACTGATGAATGTTGACTTCAGCCGGGCCAGCCCAATGAACGACAGAAGGCCTATCGGATACGCGCTCCAGGGGGACCGGCCGGGACCCCCAGTTTTCGGACGTTGACTCGGCCACCACCCGCGAGGCACCCCGACTGCCCCGCCGGTAAACTGGGGCAGCGATGTCAACTGATCCGCTCTTCATTGGCCATAGCGACAGCCTGGAGCTCCCCGTTGAGGAGCTGATCCGCCGCGCTCGGCCGCTGCCACCCCCCGAGGACATGGTGATCGACGACCTCGATGAGGTCGAGGGCGCCGCCTTCCTCGCTGTCCTGGAGGCGTGACCCCGGCGCCTCGCGGCCCCGTCGTCATCGACACCGACGTCTACGGAGCTGAGGTGGTTCCCGGTTCCATGCTCGCGAGCCGCTACCAGCCCATCCTCCTTGGTCGTCCCGCTCTCATCTCGTTCCAGACCGCGGCCGAGCTCCGTTACGGAGCGATTCGCCGCGGCTCGGGGGACCGACTCGGATGCAGCGACTGGAGTCGGCGCATCGCCGCCGCGGAGACTGTGCACACCGGCCCTGAGCTCATCCTTGTCTGTGCACGCCTTCGCGCCGACTGCGAGCGCATCGGCCACGCACTCGCCCAGCGCGAGCACAATGCCGACCGCTGGATCGCCGCCACTGCCCTACGTCTGGGATTGCCGGTCGTGTCAAACGACGGCATCTTCGCCGGCGTCCCAGGCCTGGATCTCGAAACGGCACCGTCGCTCATCTGAGACGTTGCTGGCCCGGCATCGGGCGAAAGACTCTGATGCTACCGATCAGGAGCCATAGGTTGAACGAATGTTGACATCGCTCGGCGAGGCCCGATCAGCGGGTACGTGCCCCAGCCTTGACCTCCGGGATCATAACGGTTAGGTTCTACTAACCGTTAGGGAGGAGACCGGTGCAGCAGGAAGTCGTGTTGGCCATGCTGGCGAAGGAGCCGTCGCAGGGCTACCAGCTGCGCGCCCGGCTGAACGACGCGCTCGGCCCGCTCGGCGAGGCGATCGAACGACGGCCAGATCTACGTCGTCCTCGGTCGCCTGGAGAAGGCGGGTCTCGTCGCCCGCGAGCGTGCCGGCGCGGCGGTCGGCGGACCGCAAGGTCTACGAACTCACCCCGGCGGGCCAGGAGCGGGTCGGTGAGTGGCTTGCGGAGGTGAGCTGGCCGAAGCCGGACCTGGCCGAGTTCCACCTCAAGCTGGTGGCCGCCGCCACCGGCCGGGCTGGCCGACCCGATCGGCATCGTCGACGCCGCAGCGTCGTGAGCTGCTGCGCCGGCTGCGCGACGTCGCAGCGGGCGGCGATGGCCGAGCCGGATCGTCTCCGACGCCGGCCTGCTGCTCGAAGGCATCGTGCTTGCGCCTCCAGGCCGACCTGCGCTGGCTGGAGGCGTGCGAACGCGGCCTGGACCGATCGGAGGAGGGAGTCGTGAACGGTCGAACACCGCACTGGTGGGCGCCCGAGGCTACGCAAGGAGTACGGGCGCGGCGAGGGGCTGGTGCGCGCCGTCGACGACGTCGATCTCGAGGTGGCTCGCGGCGAGACCGTGGCGATGATGGGCCCGAGCGGGTGTGGGAAGTCGACGCTGCTCCACCTGCTCGGCGGGCTCGACCGGCCGAGCGGCGGCGAGCTGTGGCTGGCGGACGGCGGATCGACCGGCTCTCCGAGCGGGGGCTGGCCCAGGCTGCGGCGCCGCGAGGTCGGCTTCGTGTTCCAGGCGTTCCACCTCATGGACGAGCTCACCGCCCAGGAGAACGTCGAGCTGCCGGCCCTCCTGGCCGGACGGTCGCCCCGGCTGGCACGTCGGCGGGCAGCGGAGCTGCTCGACCAGGTCGGCCTGGCGGACCGGGCCGAACACCTCCCGTCGGCACTGTCGGGCGGTCAGCGCCAGCGGGTCGCGATCGCCCGGGCGTTCGCCAACGAGCCGCAGCTCGTGCTGGCCGACGAGCCGACCGGCAACCTCGACAGCGCCGCCACCTTGGAGGTGCTGCGGCTGTTCGAGCACCTTCGCACGCGGCGGGCTGACGCTGGTGATCGTCACCCACGACGAGCGGATCGCCGCCACCGCCGACCGGCTGATCTCGATGCGCGACGGCGTCTTCGTCGACGAGACCCGGCTGGTCGGGGGATCACGGGGGATCTCGGCGACCTGTTCGGGGTGGAGGGAGGGCGAGATGCTCGGCCGCCGCGTTGGCGGTGCCCTGGTGGCGGCGACCTCCGTCGGCATCTGTCCGAGCGGTGTGACGGTGGTCGCCATCGCCGCCACGACGACCACCCTAACATTGGGGTTGGTATTGCACGGCGAGACCGATCACCCTTACAAGACCACCCGGGCGCCACCGCCGGCCCCGACGTGGCGGCGATGCCGACAACCCATCCGACATCCGGCCGGTCAGCGGCCGAAACGCGCACCGGGGTCCGAGGCGACCACCTCGCCGCCCTCGAGGGCCTGGTGCATGCCCCAGGCGTGGCGCCTCAGCGGCCCGTACCCGGTGAGCTTCCCGACGATGCGGGTGAACGGGTCCAAGGTGATCGCCGTCGTCGAGGGCCGCACGACGGGACGAGCGTCGCTCGACCAGCCGTACGTCACCGCCGGGGACTGGGTGCGCCCCGGTGGGGTGGTGGTCGAGACGGAGCTTCGCCGACGAGCTCAGCGTCCAGGTCGGCGACCGGGTGACACTCAACGGCCGGTCGTTCCAGGTGGTGGGGATCGCCGTCACGGCCGCCGTACCGCCGTACCCGTACACGGTGACAGGGGTGGCGCTCGACACACTGCCGGCCGTCTGGAGCCAGGCGCTCGGCCTGATCTGGACGACGGAGCCCACGGCCCGGAGCCTGGCAACGCCGAGTGCGCCGCTCAGCTACATGCTGAACCTCAAGCTCGTCGACCCCTCCCAGGCCGCGGCCTTCGTCGACGTCCATGCCGGCGACCACCGGCTGTATTTCGAGCCGTGGCAGCGCGTGAGCGAGGTGGAGAGCCAGGCCACGGTGCCGTTCCAGCGGGGCCTCTTGATCGGGAGCGCGTTGCTCGATCTGCTGGCCGTTGCCAGCTTGGCGGTGATCGTGGGCGGTCGCCTGGCGGAACGGACCCGCCGGGTCGGCCTCTTGAAGGCGGTCGGTGCCACCCCGCGGCTGGTGGCGGGGGTGCTCCTGCTCGAGTACCTCACGTTGGCGTTGGTCGGCGCCGCGGTGGGGCTGGGCCTCGGATGGTTGCTGGCGCCGTTGATCGCCACCCCGGGCGCCGGACTGGTCGGGAGCGTCGGGGCGCCGCCGGTGACGGTCGCCGACGTGGGGTGGATCGTGGCCCTGGCCATGGCGGTCGCCGGCCTGGCGGCGTGGATCCCGTCGGTGCGGGCCGCCCGGACGAGCACCACGGCCGCGCTGGCCGACGCGGCCCGCATCCCGAAGCGCCGGCCGCTCCTGGGTTCGGGCGGCGTCGCATCTGCCGGTGCCGCTGCTGCTCGGACTGCGCCTGGCGGCGCGGCGGCCCCGCCGGATGATCCTGACCCTGGTGAGCGTGACCATCACCATGACCACCATCGTCGCCGTGCTGGCCATCCACGCCCACGAAGGCCAGGCCCCGCCGATCCCGCGGTCGGTGTTCGCCATTCCGATGAACCCGAACACCCGCAACACGGACGCGGTGTTGCTCGTCCTCACCATCGTGCTGGTCTTGCTCTCGATCGTGAACGCCGTCGTCATCACCTGGGCCACCTCGGTGGACTCGCGCCAACCTCTCGGTGTGGCCCGAGCCCTGGGCGCGACGACCCGCCAGTTGAGCGCCGGCTTGTCGACGGCCCTGTTGATTCCCGCTCTGCCGGGCGTGATCGCCGGTATCCCATTGGGGCTGCTCCTGGTCAAGGCGACCGACCACGGGTCGAGCTTCACCGCTCCGTCGGCGTTCTGGCTGGCCGCCGCGTGCCTCGGTGTCCTGGCGGCCCTCAGCGCCCTTTCGTTGATTCCTGCTCGCGGTCGAAGCCCGACGCCCCACCCTCGACGCGCTGCGGTCGGCGTTCACGTAGCCGAACTCGTCGCAAGTCCGATCCCTTTATCGGTGTCGACGCCTCTTTGCCAAGGCCAGGCGCGCGGTTGTCGGTTCCTACCTCACCCTCGCTCGTCGTAGTCGCGCAGCCGTTTGGCCAGAGCACCCATGATGCCCAGGGCAAACGTCGGTGATTCGTGCACCAGGAAGAGGAAGTCTCTCTCGTCGATGACAGCCAAGACGGTCTCAGCGACGGCTATGGCCGTCAGGTTTCGGGGAACATGATCGATGAGAGCACGCTCTCCGAAGACGTCGTTCGGCCCCAGCGAGGCGACCACATTGTTTCCCTTGCGCAGTTCGACACCTCCGGACACGATGCCGAACATGTGAAGGTCTTGGTCGCCGATGTTGTAGATCACTTCTCCATCGGCTACGACCCGGCGGACGTGGGCATTGAGGAACAGGCTGGTTGGCTGCGTGGCTTTCGCCTCCTCGATAGTTCCCCCGCTGACACGGCCCATCGTATTCCGGACGTCGACCTAGGACCTGGTAGCGCCGGTTGCGTTAGGGAACCCAGGACGATCGCAGACTGGCCCGAACCTCGTCGTTCGCCAGGGCTGGCCCATCCGCTGGACCCGACCGGTCGTCGGATACGTTCGCCGCCGTGAGCCGCACGCCCGATCCTTGGGTCGACGTCCTGGCTGACCCGCGGGAGAGGGCCCGTACTGAGGCGAGCCGGCACCCCGAGGTGGAGGCGGTGATGGGCCTGACGGTGGTCCACCGGGCCTCAGGATTCGCCGGCCGGGTGGTGGAACTTCGCGCCGACATCGTGACGCTGCAATCCAAGTCGGGCCAGGTGCGGACGTTCTCCTTGCTGCCGGGGGCCTTCGCCGCGGGCGGGCGGGTGGCAACCCTGGTCCGGCCCCGAGTCGCGCGCGGCATCGCTTCTCACACCGCATCCGGCTCGGTCACTGTCGCCGGACATCGGGCCAGGGTTGCGCGGGCCAGCCGAATCCTGGTCGAGGGAGTCCACGACGCCTTACTGGTCGAGCGGGTCTGGGGCGACGACCTCAGGGTGGAGGGGGTCGTGGTGGAGCGTCTCGACGGGATCGACCATCTGGCCGCCGAGATGGTGGCCTTCGGGCCAGCACCAGGCCGCCGCCTGGGTGTTCTGGTCGACCATTTGGTTCCCGGCACCAAGGAGACCCGGCTGGCCGAGGAAGTGGCGCATCCCCAGGTACTGGTGACCGGCACTCCCTTTGTCGACGTGTGGCAGGCGGTCAGGCCGGCGGTGGTGGGGCTGACCGCCTGGCCGACTGTGCCCAAAGGCCAGGACTGGAAGACCGGCATCTGCCGAGCAATGGGCGAGCCCGATCCGGCCACCTGCTGGCGGCGGATTCTCGGATCGGTGCACAGCTACGCCGACCTCGAGCCGGCGCTGGTCGGCGCGGTTGAGCGGCTCATTGACTTCGTCACCGAGCCGCTGTCAGCCAACCCTTGTTGAGCGAGCGCGGGCAGCCACACCTGAACTGGGCCGGCACGCACGGAGCGCTGGCGACCGAAGAGTGGATTGACGATCAGCACGATCGTCCGACGATGGTGGTCGGATCAGCGTCCGGCGAAGCCTCCCCCGCCGGTGAACCCGCCACCGCCGGCGAATCCCCCGCCTCCCAATCCCCCGCTACCGGTCAGGCCGCCCAGCCCGCCGCCGAAGCGGCTCGTCGTTGTCGAGCTCGACGACGGGACCGCGGTTGTCAGATCGGCCAGGACGATCTCGTCGCCCTTCGTCACGCCGGACGTGACCTGCGTGTACACGTCGCCGACGACACCGATCTTCACCGTCTGTCGGACGGCCTGCCCGTTGCGGAGGAGCAGGACGTACGCCTCGTTCGTGCCAACGGTGTGGACCGCGGACGTGGGGACGGCCAGCGTCTCGTGGACGTCGTCGAGCACGACCGCCACCTGCGCCGCCGAGCCGGCCGCAATGCCGTGCGACCCGGCCGGCAGGGCGACGATCAGCGGGTACGTCGTGCCTGTGTCGCTCGTCGTCGGCGGCCCGACCCGAGCGACCGTGCCGTCCAACGTGCCCGTCGTCCCGTTGACCGAGACGATCGCCTCGTCGCCGACCTTCACTTCGGCCGCGTCCATGCTCGTGAGCGAACCCGTCACCTGGTAGCTGCCGGCGTTGATGACCGTGACGACGTCCGTCGTCGATCCGGCCGATACCGTCTGGCCGGTCGAGAGGCCGACCGCCGCCACCGTGCCGGCGATCGGGCTGACGAGCTGGGCGGCTGTCAACGACTGCTCGGCCTCGATCAGCGACGCCTTCGCCGAGTCGATCGACGCCTGGTCCGTCGCCAACTGCTCGGGGCTGTCCGAGGCCGCCGTGCCGCTGCCGCCGCTCGGCGTTGTCGTGCCGCCCTTTGCCCCGCTGGTTGCGCTGCTGGTGTCGTTCCGACCGCTGCCGGTGGACGCTGTACCGCCGGCACTGCTCGTCGGGGTCGTGCTCCCACCCGTCGTGCTCCGGCTGCCGGTCGGTGCTGTCGCGCCGGTGTTCGGCGCAGTGCTCGGGGTGGTCGTGGTGCTCGGGGTGGTCGGCGCGGTGCCTGTCCCGCCGGAACCTCCTCGGCCGGTCGTCGGACCTGAGGAGGAGGATGAGGAGGACTGGCCGAGCAGTTGGGCGAGGGCGTTCTCGGCGGCCGAGACCGCCGCCTGGTCGGCGGCGACCTGCTGCTGAGCGGCCAGGGCTTGGCCGAGCGCGGCGGTACACGCAGCACTGGTCGGAGCGGTCGTAGTCGTCGTCGGCGAGGTCGTCGTCGTGGTGCCGCCGGGTGCGCCTGTGCGGGGGCCGCCTGTCCCGGTGCCGCCGGCGCGGCCTGTGCCGGGGTTCGTCGAGCAGGCCGACTTGGCCGCGGCGAGCGCCGCCGATGCGGCCTGCGTGTCGGCATCCGCCGCCTGCTGGGCGCTGACGACCGCCTGCTGGGCCGGCTGGAGGGCGCCCGAGCCGGAGCCGGTCGGACTCGTCGTCGTCGTCGTGGTCGTCGCCGGCGTCGTGGTCGTCGTCGGTGCGCTCGTCGGCGTGGTGGTGCTCGGCGTCGTGGCGGTCGTGGTCGTGGTCTGGGCGTTCTCGTCCTCGGTCAGCTTGGCGTTGGCGGCGTTCAGCGTCGCCTGGGCGGCGGTCACGGCGCGCTGGAGCGACGTCGTGCCGAGCGACGCGAGGACCTGGCCGGCCGTCACGGTCTGGCCGACGGTGACGTCGACGGCCGCGACGGTGCCGGCGACCTGGAACGCGGCTGTGGACTGGTGCACCGGACCCGCGGTGCCGGTGACGTCGAGCGTCTGGCGGACGTCGGCGGTCGTCGCCGCGGTGGTCCGGTACCCGGCGTCGCCGGACGCGTCGGACACCCAGAGGCCCACCCCGGTACCGACGACCGCCAGCACCACGACGACGCTGCCGGTGAGCCACCAGCGCCGGCTCTTCGACTCAGCCACTCGTGGTCGCTCCCGGCCTCCCACCGGAGAAGCCGAAGCCGCCGGTGCACGTCTGACCGCCGGTCGACGTGATGTCGACGCTGGCGGCCGTCACGGACCCGTTCGAGCTGTTCGCGCCGGTCGCCCGGACGCAGTCGCCGACCGCCAGGTCGGACGCGGCGGCGGACTGCGTCTCGGTGTACGTCGTCGATCCGTTCACCGTCACTTTGACGGTCGTCGCCTTGGGTCGTTTCTGGGCTGTCGCCTTCTTCGTCGGCTTCTTTCCCGACGGCCGGGTGAAGCTGGCGGACGAGAACCCGGAGATCGTGAGGCTGGTGCCGGTCACCGCGGTCACCTTGCCGGTGGCGAAGCTGCCGGCGCCGGCGAACCCGCCGCCGGGCGGCCGGTTGCCGGATGCGCCGTTCGGCGGCCCGCCCTCGCCGCCGGGGAAGCGCCGTCCCCCGTTGCCACTGGCGCTACTACCACCCCCACTCCCACTGGCGCCCCCGCGGCCGGTCTGGCCGGTGCCGCTCTTGCTCCCGGCCCCCCGGCCGCCGAAGCCGGCACCGTTGGTGCAGGTGCCGGACGACGGGGCCGGGACGATGGCGACGGACTTGGCGGTGATCGTCGTCGACTTGGCTGTCGTCCCGGTGACGGTGACGCAGTCACCGACGGCCACCGACGACGCGGCGGTCGTCGCGTTCTGCGTGAAGGTCGTCGACGACGTCCACGTCACGGTGGCCTGACCGGTCTCTTGGCTCTGGACCTCCATCGACGATCCTGTGATGGCGGCGACGGAACCGGACGCGCCCGGCCCGAACCGGCCCCGGGGCGTCGTTGTCGCCGCGCCGGCCGCGGCCGGCGCGGCCGACCACCGCGATCGCCGCGGCCACGGCGACGGTGGTCGTCACTCGTCGGGTTGCTCGGTGCATCGTGGTCTCCTTCTCGTCGGACCGGTTCGTCACTCGCTCCGGAGAGCGTCGATCGGGGCCAGCTGGGCGGCTCGGCTGGCGGGGTAGACGCCGAAGACGAGGCCGATGGCGATGGCGACGACGAGCGCGCCGGCGGTCGCCGGGGCCGAGAGCGTGATCGGGTCACCGATGGCGTGCGGCAGGAGGACCGACCCGACGGCGCCGATCAGCGCGCCGAGGGCGCCGCCGGAGAGGCCGAGCACGGACGCCTCGAGGAGGAACTGGCGGCGGATCAGCCGGGGCGTCGCCCCGAGGGCCTTACGGAGGCCGATCTCCCGGATGCGCTCGGTGACGGAGACGAGCATGATGTTCATCACGCCGATCCCGCCGACGAGTAGGGAGATCCCGGCGATCCCGCCGAGCAGGACGGTGAGCGTCTTGTCGACGGACGTCGCGGTCGAGATCTCCGACGTCTCCGACGTGATCGTGAAGTCGGCGTCCGACGCGTCGGTGATGCCGTGGAGCGCCAGCAGCTCGGCGTCCGCTTCCTGGTAGGCGCCAGGGAGGGTGCCGGTGGACGTCGCCTGAATGATGATCGAGCTGAGCGACGACGTCCCGAGGAGCCGCTGGGTGGCGGTGCTGATCGGGACGACGACCTGGTCGTCCTGGTTGGAGCCGGTCGATGTCGACGACCCGACGGCGTCGAGGACGCCGATGACCGTCATCGGCGTTCCCGTCGACGTCGACGGTCTCCCCGACCGGGTCCTCGCCGCTGAACAGCTCACCGGCCGTCGTCGACCCGAGCACGGCGACCGCAGTGTGGTCGGCGACGTCCTGGCGGTCGAGGAAGCGGCCTTGGGTCACCGACCGGTCTCGGACGGTCGCCCACGACGGCGTCGTCCCGACGACCGTCGACGTCCAGTTGGCCGAGCCGGCGACGAGCGTCGCCGACGACTGCACGATCGGGGCGACCGCGGCGATGTCCGGTGCGACGACCTTCGACGACAGGGCGGTGGCGTCGGCTTCCGTCAACGTCGACGCCGTCCCCAGTGCTTCTCGGATCCCGGCGGTCGACGTCGTGCTGCCCGGGGTCACCGTGAGCAGGTTGGTGCCGAGAGCACTGATCTCCGAGCTGACCTGGTTCTGCGCGCCCTGACCGAGGCCGACGGTCAGGATGACCGCGGCGATCCCGATCATGATGCCGAGGACGGTCAGACCCGACCGGAGCCGGTGGGTCCGGACGGCCTCGAGGCCGGTCCGCATCGTCTCGAGCCAGCTCACGCCGCGATCTCCGGGGCGGGGACGAGCAGGCCGTCGCGGATGCGGACGATCCGCTCGGCCGCGGTGGCCACGTCGGCGTCGTGGGTGATCAGCACCAGCGTCCGCCCGGCCGCGTGGAGCTCGTCCATGAGGGCCATCAAGTCGCCGGCGGACGTCGAGTCCAGGTTCCCGGTCGGCTCGTCGGCCAGGATGAGGTCCGGATCGGTGACGAGGGCGCGGGCGATCGCCACCCGTTGCTGCTGGCCACCGGAGAGCTCCCCCGGCCGATGGTCGACGCGGTCGCCGAGCCCGACGCGGGCCAGCGCGGCGAGCGCCCGTTGCCGGCGCTCGGTCCGCCCGACGCCGGCGTACGCCAGCGGCAGCTCGACGTTGCGCCACGCCGGCATCGACGCGAGCAGGTTGAACTGCTGGAAGACGAACCCGATGCGTCGGTTCCGGACCGACGCCAACGCGGCCTCGGTCATGCCGCTGACGTCCTCGCCGGCCAGCCGGTACGTGCCGCCGCTCGGCACGTCGAGGCAGCCGAGGATGTGCATGAGCGTCGACTTGCCCGAGCCCGATGGGCCCATGATGGCGACGTACTCCCCTTCGTCGATCGTCATCGACACGCCGCGGAGGGCGGCGACGGCCAGCGAGCCGGTCCGGTAGACCTTCGTGACGTGCTCGAGCCCGATGACCGGCGGCGCGGCGTCAGCCACCGGTGAACCCGCCGCCGCCCCCGCCGGTGAACGTGTGGCCGCCGCCCGGGACCTCGCCGCCCCCGCCGAACCCTCCGGTGCCGCCACCGAACCCGCCGGCGCCGGTCCGACCGAACAGCCCCGTCCGGCCCCAGCCGCACCGCCGGTGAACGTGACGATCCGCTCGACGACCTTGTCGCCCGCCTTCAGCCCACTCGTCACCTGCGTCTCGCCGCCCGAGCTCTCGCCGACGGTGATGTCCTTCGTGACGTGCGCGCCGTTCACGACCGTGGTGACCTGGGCGTTCCCGCCGGAGTAGCTGATCGCCGCGGTCGGCACCTCGACGACGTCGTAGAGCTCCTTGACGATGATCGAGACGTCCGCCGTCGAGCCGGCGTACAGGTTCGCCGGCGTACCGGTGACCTTGATAACGACCGGGAACGTCGCGACGCCTGAGCTCTGGCTGGCGATGATCCCGACCGATGACACCGTTCCGTAGACCGGTGTCGTCGCCCCGGTCGGCGTGATCACCGCTTGGTCGCCGGCCTTGACGTCGCCGACCTCCGTGTCGTCGACGGTGCCGTTGACGACGAAGCTGTTCGTCCCGATCACGACGACCTGGGCCGACGAGCTGCTCCCGGTCGATCCGGTGCCGGTCGACCCCGTCCCGGTCCCGCTCGAGCCTGTCCCGGTCGATCCGCTCCCGGTCGACCCGGTCCCGCCGGAGCCGCTCCCACCCGAGGAGACCTGCTGACCGACGGTCAGGCTGACCGACGCAACGGTGCCGGCGATCGTCGACGTCAGCGTGGCGTTGGCGAGGTCGGTGTTCGCCGATGTGAGCTGGGACTGGGCGGACGTCACGGACGCCTGGTCCGACTGGATCTGGCTTGTCGACGCCGCGTCGGCCTCGTCGCTCGACAGCTTGGCCTGGGCGGCCGTGAGGCTGGCCTGAGCCGAGTCGGCTTGCGCCTGGAGTGCGGCCGGGTTGATCGTGGCGAGCGTCTGTCCGGCCGTCACGGTCTGGCCGGCGGTCACGTCGACCGCGGTGATCTTGCCGGACGCCGCAAAGTCGAGGTCGGCCTGTTGGGCGGGGTTGACGGTGCCGGTCGTCGACACGGTCTGCTTCATTGTGCCGGTGCTGACGCTGACGACCTGGGTGGTGACTTTCAGGCCGGAGCCGGACGAGCCGCTCGTCCCGAGCCAGATCCCGATACCCGCGCCGGCGGCGAGCACGACGACGACGGCACCGATGACGAGCCATCGGCGCCGTCGGTGGCGCCGGCCGGTCGGCTCGGTCGGGGGCTCGTCGGCCGGGAGGCCGGGGACGGCGGGCACCGGCTCCGTCGGTGCCCCCGCCATCGCATCGGTCACCATCGCGGGTAGTCAAGAGCGCCGAGCTGGCGGTTAGGTTCGGGCCACCTGTGGGCCAGCTGTGAATCGGCCCGGTCCGGGCAAACCCTTAACCAGCCCTTATGTTGGCGGTCGATCCTGGAGCGGGTGTGGGGAGCTCTGGCCGTCGTCGCCCTCGTCACGGCGGCGACCCCGGCCACCTCGGGGGTCCACTTCACCCCGCCCACCGCGGGCGGCGGGGCTCACCACCCGAGCCTGACCGTCTCGGCGGCTTCGACCTCGGGGACACCCGGCCAGCCGACGATCCGGCCGTTGACGACCGGGCCGGTCTATGCGGCCAACGCGCCGGACCCGAGCGTGCTGGTCGTCCGGGGGACGTACTACGCGTACACGACGAACGACGGCGTCAGCGACGTCCCGGTGCTCGAATCGACGAACCTCGTCGATTGGCGGTTCGTCGGCGACGCGATGCCGGTGCTCCCGGCCTGGGTCGAGTACGGGGACACGTGGTCGCCGTCGGTGGCGCCGGACCCGGCCGGCGGCTACGAGATGTTCTACGACGCCTACGACGCGATCGACGGCGTCCAATGCATCGGGCGGGCGACCGCGCCGTCGCCGATCGGCCCGTTCGTCGACCCGTCGCCGTCACCGTTCGTCTGCCAGGTCAGCCTGGGCGGTTCGATCGACGCGTCGGTCTACCGCAGCCGGTCCGGCGACGTCCTGGTCTGGAAGAGCGACCGGACCGACGACGCCATCTGGGCGGCGCCGCTCGGTCGTGACGACACGTCGCTGGTCGGCTCGCCGGTGCAGTTGCTGACCGCGACGGCCGGGTGGGAGGACGGCATCGTCGAGGGCCCGGCCTTGGCCGACGTCGGGGGCACGACGTACCTCTTCTTCGGCGGCAACCGGTGGACAACGGCCGGCTACGCCATCGGCGCGGTGGCCTGCGCGTCGCCGTTGGGGCCGTGCCAGGCGGCGGGCGACACACCGGCGCTGGCGTCGGGCGACGGCGCGACCGGCCCGGGCGGCCCGTCGTTCTTCGTCGCGAACCACCAGCTCGTCATGGCCTACGCGGCATGGGTCGACGGGATCGTCGCCGGTCCGGACGGCCGGCGCGGGCTCTTCCTGGCCACCGTGACGGCGGCGTCGCCATAGGCTCCGACCGTGTCCACGGTCACCTACGGATCCACGCCGGGCCGGTGGATCCTGGTGGCGACGGTGCTCGGGTCCGGCATGGCGATGCTCGACGGGACGGTCGTCAACGTCGCGCTGCCGTCGATCGGCAAGGACCTCGGTGCGCAGGTCGCCGGCCTGCAGTGGGTCCTCACGGCCTACCTGATCACGCTCTCGGCCCTGATCCTGATCGGCGGTTCGCTGGGTGACCGGTTCGGGCGCCGGCGGGTGTTCCTCGTCGGCGTGGCCTGGTTCACCGTGGCGTCGGTGGCCTGCGCGGCGGCCCCGAACCTGGTCGTCCTGATCGCCGCCCGGGCCCTCCAGGGCGTCGGCGGTGCGCTCCTCGTCCCGGGGAGTCTGGCGATCATCGAGTCGAGCTTCTCCCCCGACGACCGCGGCCGGGCGATCGGCATGTGGTCGGCGCTCGGCGGCGTCGCCACTGCGGTCGGCCCGCTGGCCGGCGGCTGGCTGGTCACGGCGGTCTCGTGGCGGCTGATCTTCGTCCTCAACGTGCCGCTCGCGGTGGCCGTCGTCGCGGCCTCCCGGCACGTCCCCGAAAGCCGGGACCCGGACGCGGCACCGCACATCGACGGGGTTGGCGCGGCGCTCGTCGTCGTCGGCCTGGCCGCGCTGACGTTCGCGCTCATCGAAGGGCCGACCGCCTCGACCGATCTCGTCGGGGTGGTGCTGGCCGGAGTCGTCGGTGTCGGCGGCCTGGTCGGGTTCGTGGTCGTCGAGCACCGGAGCCGGGCGCCGATGCTGCCGCTCTCGATCTTCTCGTCTCGCCAGTTCACGGTGGCCAACGTCGTGACGTTCGCGGTCTACGCGGCCCTCGGCGGCGTCCTCTTCCTCCTCGCCGTCGATCTCCAGCAGGTGCTCGGCTACTCCGCGCTGGCCGCCGGCGCAGCGATGCTGCCGATCACGATCATCATGCTGCTCCTGTCGTCACGGGCCGGCGCGCTGTCCCAGCGGATCGGCCCGCGGTTGCCGATGACCGCCGGGCCGCTCATCATCGCCGGCGGCCTGCTGATGATGGGGCGGATCGGTGCGGGCAGCGACTACGCCACCGACGTCCTGCCGGCCGTCGTTGTGTTCGGCCTCGGCCTCGCCCTGACGGTGGCCCCGCTGACGACGACCGTCCTCGCCGCGGTCGACGCCCGCCATGCCGGTCTGGCGTCCGGCGTCAACAACGCGGTCGCTCGCGTGGCCGGGCTCCTGGCGGTCGCCCTCCTGCCGGCCCTGGCCGGTTTGACCGGGGCGGCCTACCGGGAGCCGGTCCGGTTCTCGAGTGGCTTCCACACTGCGGTGCTCATCGGGGCCGGCCTCTGCGTGGTCGGCGGGCTGTCGGCCGCGGTCGGCATCACGAACCCCCGTCGAGTGTCCACGACCGGGACCACCACCACCGACCCCGAGCCGCTGTCGTGCCCGCTCGACGCACCGTCGCTGCGGTCCGGCCCGGAGCGGTCGCCCGGTGGGCGATGATGGAGGCATGGAGCAGTCCCCCACCGAGGCCGAGATCGACGTCATAGTCGAGATCCCGGCCGGCACCCGGAACAAGTACGAGTACGACCACGACCGGCACATCATCCGCCTCGACCGACGCCTCTTCACCGCGACGACGTACCCGACCGACTACGGCTTCGTGCCCGAGACGCTGGCCAAGGACGGCGACCCGCTCGACGCGCTCGTACTCCTCGACGACCCGACGTTCCCCGGTTGCCTGGTCCGCTCCCGGGTGGTCGGGGTGTTCTGGATGCGGGACGAAGCGGGCCCGGACGCCAAGCTGCTGACCGTGCTCGCCCACGACCCGACCCGGGAGAACACCGCGGACATCGACGACCTGCCCCGGCACCTCCTGCACGAGATCGAGCACTTCTTCAGCATCTACAAGGATCTGGAGCCGGGGAAGATGAGCGAGACGGGTGGGTTCGAGGGGCGCGACGCCGCGCTGGCCGAGCTGGCGAGCTGCCGGGCCCGCTACCGGGAGGGGGAGGCAACGTGAGCCATCCACGCGACGAGGTCCAGGCGGCCGTCGACCGCTACCACGAGTTGCGGGCCCGCATCGAGGCCGGTGAGCACGATTTCGGCGTCCTGGCCGACCTCTACACCGACGACGCGGTCTACGTCGACGCGGCGTGGGGACGGATCGAGGGGAAAGCCGCGATCGCCGCCTGGCTGGTCGACTCGATGGTCGGGCTCGGTGACTGGCAGTTCCCGGTCGAGTTCACCGCCATCGACGGCGACAACGTCGTCGTCAAGTGGACCCAGGTCGTGCCGGGCACCCGGGAGGACGGCCGGCCGTACACGCAGTCCGGCTACTCGCGGCTCGTCTACGCCGGCGACGGCCGGTTCTCCTACGAGGAGGACGTCTACAACATGGTCCACGTCCTCGAGGACATCGAGGCGAGCGGTTGGCAGCCGACGGAGCCGATGAACCTGCCGCCGGCCCACCCGGACCGGCGCTGGGCGCCCAGTTAGATCTGGTCGAGCCGGCCGGCGAGGTGGTCGTCGTAGGCCGACAGGTCGAGCAGGCCGTGGCCGGAGTAACTGAAGAGCACGACCTTCTCCTCGCCTGACTCCTTCGCGGCCAGGGCCTCGTCGATGACGGCCCGGATGGCGTGGGCGGTCTCGGGGGCCGGGATCGTGCCCTCGGTGCGGGCGAACTGGACCGCGGCCTCGAAGACCTTGCCCTGCGGGTAGGCCGACGCCCGCATCCGTCCGGCCTTGACCAGGTTGGAGATGATCGGTGAGTCGCCGTGGTAGCGGAGGCCGCCGGCGTGGATCGGCGGCGGCACGAAGTCGTGGCCGAGCGAGTACATCGGCAGCAACGGCGTCATCCCGGCGACGTCGCCGAAGTCGTACTCGAACGTCCCCTCCGTGAGCGTCGGGCACGACGACGGCTCGACGGCGAGCAGGTCGACGCCGATGTCCGGGACGAACGGGAGGGCGATCCCGCCGAGGTTCGACCCGCCGCCGCAGGCGCCGACGACGACGTCCGGCAGCCGTTCGCCGGCCAGCTCGAGCTGCTCCTTGGCCTCGAGGCCGATGACGGTCTGGTGGAGCAGGACGTGGTTGAGGACGGAGCCGAGCGCGTAGTGCGAGTCCGGCCGGCCGGCCGCGTCGCGCACCGCGTCGCTGATCGCCGCGCCGAGCGATCCGGGGTGGTCCGGGTCGTCGACCGGCGACGGGACGACCTCGCCGCCCCAGACCTCCATCATCGTCCGCCGGTACGGCTTCTGCTCGTACGACGCCCGGACCATGTAGACCTTGCATTCGAGGCCGAACAGCGACGTGGCGAACGACAGCGCGCTCCCCCACTGGCCGGCGCCGGTCTCCGTCGCCAGTCGGGCGATGCCTTCCTGCTGGTTGTAGAACGCTTGGGGTACCGCGGTGTTCGGCTTGTGCGATCCGGCCGGCGAGACCGACTCGTCCTTGTAGTAGATGCGGGCCGGCGTACCGAGCGCCCGCTCGAGCCGCTCGGCCCGGACGAGCGGCGTCGGCCGCCACAGGCGCAGGATGTCGAGCACCTCGCCGGGCACGTCGATCCACGGCGCCGTCGAGACCTCCTGGCCGATGAGCGCCATCGGGAACAGCGGCGCCAGGTCGTCCGGGCCGACCGGCTCCCTGGTCCCCGGGTGGAGGGGCGGCTGCAGCGGTTCGGGCAGGTGCGGGGCCACGTTGAACCACGCCGTCGGGACCCGGTCAGGTCCGAGGTTCCACCGCATGGTGCGCTCCCTTCGCCGGTCGACCACCCTGGGCCGCCGTCGGGAAGATATCGCGCCGCCCGCAACCGCCGCTGGTTCACCAGAAGTTCATCTTCGTGTTACCAACAGTTCGAACGGCGGCATCCGGGGGGTTACCGAGCGCCGTCACACTTGGCCAGGTGGCCACGGCGGGAGCCCAGCTAGACCGGCTCGACGACAGCAAGATCACCCGGTTCCAGGTGAAGATCATGTTCGTCTCGGGCATGGGGTTCTTCACCGACGCCTACGACCTGTTCGTCATCGGGATCGTGGTCGCCCTCTTGAAGCCGGAGTGGAACCTCTCCACCGGCCAGGTGTCGCTCCTCAACTCGGCCACCCTGGCCGCTTCGGCGGTGGGGGCCATCGTCTTCGGTCGGGTGGCCGACATCCTGGGCCGGAAGAAGATCTACGGCTACGAGGTCCTCATCCTGGCCATCGGGGCCATCGCCTCGGCCTTCGCCCCCAACTACACGTTCCTCCTGGTGGCCCGCATCGTGCTCGGCATCGGGATCGGTGGGGACTACCCGGTGAGCGCGACCATCATGAGCGAGTACGCCGGCAAGCAGTCACGGGGCCGGATGGTCGGCCTCGTGTTCGCCATGCAGGGGGCCGGCCTCATCGTCGGGCCCCTCGTCGCCTCGATCCTGCTGGCCTCCGGCATCGGCGACGACATCATCTGGCGGATCCTCCTCGGCCTGGGGGCCATCCCCGGACTGGCCGTCTTCTATCTCCGCCGCCAGATCCACGAGACCCCCCGGTTCGCCATCGCCGGAGGCGTGGCCGAGGAGGCCGAACGGGCCATCGCCGCCGCGACCGGTACGGCCGCCGCCACCGGCACCGCAGCGCCCACCGGGCCGGCCACGGAGCCGGTGGTCCGGAAGCGGCAGTCCTGGGTGAGCGGGTTCGTCGAGATGGCCCGGCACCGGCGGATGATGCTGTGGCTGATCGGGACGGCCAGCTGCTGGGCCCTCCTGGACTTCGCCTACTACGGCAACACGATCTCCAGTCCGGAGGTCCTCAAGCTCATCAACCCCGGCGGGTCCCTCCTCGAGAACACCCTGCTCCAGCTGGCCATCTTCGCCGTCTTCGCCCTCCCCGGGTACGCCCTGGCCATCCTCCTGCTGGACCGGACCGGCCGGAAGAAGATCCAGGCCCTGGGGTTCGGCATGATGGCCCTGGCCTTCTTGGCCATCGGGCTGGTGCCGGGGGTGACCACGTCGGTGGCCCCGTTCGTGGTCCTGTACGGGGTGAGCTACTTCTTCACCGAGTTCGGGCCGAACACGACGACGTTCGTCTACCCGGCGGAGATCTTCCCCGTCGAGGTCCGCACGACCGGCCATGGGATCTCGGCCGCTGCGGGGAAGATGGGGGCCTTCGCCGGCGCCTACCTGTTCCCCGACATGCTCGCCTCGTCCTGGGGCATCCGTGGAGCCGAGATCGTGGCCGGCGTGGTCTCGGTCGTCGGGCTCGGGCTCACGATCCTCCTCCTCCCCGAGCCGAAGGGGAAGAGCCTGGAGGAGCTGACCGAGGAGTGCTATGCCGGCTCCGTGCCCAAGGCCCCGGTTCTGCACGAGGCGGCGTGACCTATCACGTGGTCGTCGGCGTCGACGGATCGACGTACGGCAACGCCGCCCTCCGGTGGGCTCTGAACGAGGCCACCGTCCACCAGGGCGAGCTGACGGCGGTGTTCGCCTGGCAGATGCCGTTCCTGGAGATCCCCGGGGCGTTCGACGTCGACCTGATCGAGGACCAGGCCAAGGCCTTCCTGACGGAGACGGTGGCCGCCGTGGACCCGTCGCCGAAGGTGCCGGTGACCCTGCTGGTGGCCCACGGGGACGTCAGCGAGTCCCTCATCGAGGCCTCCCGGGCGGCCGACCTGTTGGTCCTGGGCTCCCGGGGCCGCGGCGGGTTTGCCGGCCTCAAGCTCGGATCGGTCAGCCAGGAGTGCGTGACCCACGCCTCCTGCCCGGTGGTCATCATCAAGGACGACGGCCTCCAGCCGGACTAGAGGCCCCCGAACGGCGATCCTCCGGATGTGGTTGTCCCGCCGCTTGTTGTTCCTGTCCCCCCGGTGATCCCTGTCTCGCCCGTGCCCGACTTCGACTGCTGTTGCTGCTCGGACTGCTGGGACTCGAGGGTCACTGTCGCCGTCTGCTTGAGGTCGCCGACGTAATACGTGACCTGGATGGTGTCGCCGGCCTTGTGTTTCGAGACGGCCGTCTGCAGCGACTGGGCCGAGGTGACCGATGTCGAACCGATGGCCGTGATGACGTCGCCCTGCCGCAGCTTCGCGGTGTCGGCCGGCGAGCCGGAGACGACACTGAGGATCACCGCGCCGGACGTCGGCGTGAACCCGTACTGCTGGCGGAGCTGTGTCGTCAGGGTCGTCACGTCGACGCCGAGGACGCCCCCGCCGTTGGCGACCGTCCCGCCCTTCTGGAGCTGCGGCAGCAGTGACTCGACGTTGGCGGCCGGGATGGCGAAGCCGATGTTCTGGGCGTCCGTACCGTCGCCGGTGCTGCCCGCGACGGCCGTGTTCATGCCGACGACCTGTCCGTCCGTGTCGATCAGCGGTCCGCCGGAGTTCCCGGGGTTGATCGCCGCGTCGGTCTGGATCATGTTCGTCAGCCGTTCCGTCGCCACCGAGCCGCTGTCGCCGGCTGTCACGGTCCGGCCGAGCGCCGAGACGATCCCCTGCGTCACCGTCGGCGTTCCCGCGGCCAGCCCGAGGGCGTTGCCGATGGCGACGACCGCATCGCCGACGAGCAGCTTGTTCGAGTCGCCGAACGTGATCGTCGGCAGGCCCGACGCCCCCTGGATCTGGAGCAGCGCGACGTCGTTGCTCGGGTCCGCGCCGACGAGCTTGGCCCCCTCCTTCTTCGTCGTCCCCGACTCCGTGACCGTGATCGAAGCGCCGGTCTCGGCCAGGGCGATCACGTGGTTGTTCGTCACGACCTCGCCGGTCGACGAGATGATCATCCCGGTTCCCTCGTCCTCCTCGGTCGAGGACTTCACGTCGATCGAGACGACCGCCGGCAGGACCTTCTTCACGAGCTGCGGGATCGACACGTTGCCGCTCAGCGTCGCCGCCCCCGGGGTCGCCGTCCCCTCCTCGACCGTCACGCCGGAGTTGCTGCCGTTGTCCGTCGCGGCCGTCACGCCGGCGCCGACCCCGGCGCCGATGAGCGCGGCCACGACCGCGACGAGGATCCAACCTCGGGCCCGCCGCGGCCCCGACGAGCTGCCGCTGGCCGGCGGACCACCCCCCGGCGGGTACGGCAACGCCGCGGCCTGCGGTGGCGGCCACGGCGCGCCGACGACCGGCTGCGGCGCGGTGGCCGGCGGCCACGGCTCGGGCGGTGCCGGCGGCGTCACCGTTCCCTCCGGGCTGACCGCCCAGGAGGCGGCCGGTGCCACCGGCGCGACCGGTGTCGTCGGCGTGGCCTCGGCCGGCGGCGCGACCGGTGTCGTCGGCGGTGATGGTGTTCCGGCCGCGGCTGCCACCGGTGCCACCGGTGTCGTCGGCGGCTCGCCGTCGGGGGGATCGGAGGGCGCGCCGGGTCCCGTCTCGCTCAACTCATCGGCCATCGGGATCCTCCTGGAACGGACGGGTGTCCGCCGCACCACTCCTGCGGCAGTAGCTGCCGCGTTGCACGCGAGGTCATCGTAGCCCGCAGCAACCCGCTCGCCGGAACGGCATTCGGTACCAGCTCGGGTGCCATCTGGTACGGCTGCGGGTCTCGTCTGGTACAGAGGGCGTCGCCGAAGCGATAGCGTGACCGCCGCATGCCTCGTCGTATCGATATCGAGCTCACGAGCCACGGCTCGGACGGCACGTTCACCTGGCGCGCCGCCGGCGCGAAGCAGCCGAAGGGCAGCCTCGCCGCCGCCGCCGTCCCCGACGGCGCGTCGGTCGGCGACGTCCTGCGGGCGGAGATCGAGATCGGCCTCGAGGGCGTCGAGGTCGTCGGGTTGTCGGTCAAGGAAGCCAAGGCCGCGGACACGACCAACCGGATCGAGGTCATCGGCGTACCGCAGCGAGGCCCGGACGTGTCGGTGGCGCTCGCCCGGGGCGGCCGGCGGCGAGACGACGACGGTCGTCGCGGCAGCCGTGACCGTGGGCCCCGCGATCGCGACCGTGACCGTGACACCCCCCGTGATCGTGATGCCTCTCGTGATCGGGTTGCCCCCCGTGACCGTGATGCCTCTCGTGATCGGGGTGCCCCCCGTGATCGGGACCGGGGCAGCGGTCCGCGGCGCCCAGGTGGGCCGTCCGGTCCGTCGCCGCGGGAGCAGCGCAAGCCGGCGCAGTCGACGACGCACCGCAACGCCTTGCTGGCGGGGCTGGGACCCGAGCAGCTCCCGGTGGCCGAGCAGCTGCTGCGTGGCGGGATGCCGGCCGTCCGTCAGGCGATCGCGGAGGAGAAGACGAACGCCGACGCCATCGTCGCCATCGCGGAACAGCTCCTGCCGGCGGTGAACCTGGCCTCATGGAAGGACCGGGCGACGTCGGCCCAGGCGGCGGGCAAGGAGCTCCGCCTCCGCGACCTGCGCGCGGTCGTGGCCGCGTCGCGGTCGCTCACGCTCGACGACGAAGCCCGGACGATGGCCAAGGCGCTCCAGGACGCGCTGAACCAGCGGGCCACCGCGCTCCGTGACGACTGGCTGGCCCGGATGACGACGGCCCTCGACGAGGGCCGGGTCCTCGACGCGGTCCGGACGACGGCCCGCCCGCCGGAGCCGGCGACGCGCCTCCCGGCCGAGCTGGCCGTCCGGGTCAGCGAGGCGGCCGGCGCGGCGATGACGGCCGATGCGGTCGACTGGATGTTCCTGCTGGAGGCGGTCATCGACTCGCCGGTGCGGCGGACGGTCAAGCCGACCGGCATCCCGGACATTCCCGAGGCCCAGGACGCCGCCCGCCGAGCCGCCGGCTCGGTGCCGGAGCTGGCCAAGCTGCTCGGCCTCCGTATCCCCCCTCCTCCCCCACCGCGCCGCCCGCCGGCCCGCCGGCCACCGCTCATGGCAGCCGGCGGTGGAGGACCAGCAGCCTCGCTTTGAACCCGGCGCTCTCCAGCAGCTGCTTCGTCGACCGGTCGCCGGGCAGCGCGAGGGCGTCGACCCCGGCGCATCCCCGCTCGCCGAACCAGCCGAGCAAACCCCCGATGAGGCTCTCGCCCACGCCTACCCCCCGAGCGCCGGTCTCGACGTAGCAGCAGTCGACGTGGCCGATCCGATCGACGGCAACGCGACCCGCCGCCAGACCGACGACGACCTCGTCGAACAGCCCGACGAGGAGGACTCGGTCGGGCTGTTCGAGCCAGGACGACGGGTCCGCGTCCGGCGAGACGAGAAGGTCACCGCCGCGGACGGTCGCCGACTCGGCCCGGGCGGTGGCCAGTAGGTCCCGGCAGCGATCGCTGTCCTGTGGACCGGCCCGACGGACGCGCTCCACCGTGGCGTCAGTCCGGTCCTGGGCCGCCCAGGAGCTGCTGGGCCCGGTGCAGGATGGTCTGGCGGCCTCGGGTGGTCGCCTCGTGTCGGTAGACGGTCTCCAGGTCACTCGGGCTGAGGCCGTCGAGCCGTCGGACGACCTGTGAGGCCGAGAGGGCGTCGTACCCAGGGATGGCCGCGTCGACCGACCCGGCGGCCGGCGGCTCGACGTCGAGCGGGACCGGCGCGGCCGCGCTCGGTGCCGGGTCGGTCGGCCGGGGCGCCGGCGACGGCCGGTCCGAGCCGAACCAGTCCCGGAGCCGCTGCTGGCCGGCGGCGACCGCGAACCGACCGACGACCTGGGCGTTGCGGAGCTGGCCCTCCAGTCGGTCCCGCCCCTTCTCCGCCAACTCCGGGAAGTCCTCGACCGCGGTCAGGACGAAGCCGACCGGCGCGTAGAACAGCATGTCGAGCGCACGCCGAGCCGCCGCGTTCTCGGCGTCGGCGGGCTCGGGCTCGGGCTCGGCGCGCTCAGAGCCGGACTCGGACTCGGCTGGTTCGGGCTCGGCCGGCTCGGCCGGCTCGGCGTCGGCCGGCTCGGCGTCGGGGTTGATGGGCTCAGACACAGTCTCGGCAGAGCATTTTCTTTTTGTCCGCCAGCTGGCTCGGGTGCTTCACGAGGAAGCAGGACCGGCAGACGAACTCGTCGGGTTGTTTCGGCAGGACTCGCTCGGTGGTCTCCGAACGGTCGTCGACGTCGGCGAGCTCCTCGTCGTCCGGCTCCTCCTCGACGACGACGAGCCGCTCCTTCAAGATGACGTCCAGGCTGGCCTCGACGTCCTCGTCGTCCGGCTCCTCCTCGTCGTCACCCTCGTCGTCCTCCGCCGCTGCCACCGCCGGTGCGGCGGCGTGAGGTTCGGCCTCGTCGACCGCTACGTCGACAGCTACGTCGGCGTCGGCGAGGTCGTCGCCACCGAGGTCGTCCTCGTCGTCGAGGTCGTCCGGCTCAGCCTCGTCGAGCGCCTCGTCGTCGTTGTCATCGAGATCGTCGAGATCGTCCGGGATCGCCACGTCATCGAGGTCGTCTGCCATCTTCGCCTTCCAGGAGGGGGAACGTGCCGCGGGAGCATAGACGTTCGCCAACCCGGGCCAAGCGTTTCCAGGCGGCCGGGCCCGGGGGTCTTTGGGGCCATCTCGCCACTCGTAAGGCTTCTGCCTCACGGGCGGGAAGTTCTCTACTCGACCCCCAGGGCCTGACTCCGCCTCTCACAGCATCCCCCCCTTCGGGCGGACCGGCTGAACCGTTCCGTCCCGGCGGGGCGTCTGGGACTGCGGGGTACGATAGGCGGCGCGAGGGGCATCTCGTCAAGAGCGATTTCCACCCTCTGACCAGGGAAGATTCCGGTTTCCCCTGGTCACGAACTTGCAGATTTTCCTGTCTGTCGGGCACTGCGACGGGTCTCGGCCCGCCGCTCCGACTCCAGCCGCTCGAGGTCGGTCGTTCCGTAGTCGACGTACCGCATTGCCGCGGCGATGGCGCGGTGGCCGGCGACCTGGTCGATGGCCTGGTGCATCTCCTGCGCCACCCGGCGGTAGGTCGCATGGCCCTGCGGTCCGGACCGCAGCTCGATCAGGTGGACGGCCTCGCGGGCGTTCATCTGCATGACGTAGCGGATCCGGAAGGCTAGGGCGACCGCGTACGCGGCCTGCGCCGGGGACGCCGCGGCGAGGGCGTCGTGGAGGTCGCTCGACCGCGCCATCGAATCGGCGAACAGCGCATCCTCCCCCGCTTCGGCGACATCGTCGGGCACGTCGAAACCGAGCGCGGTCGACAGCGGCTGCCAGTCGACCGTCAGCATGCGGTGCCGTTGCAGGTCGCGGAACGCGCCGTAGTCGGAGACGATCTCGAACCGGTAGTCCGTCCGCTCGAACGCCCGGCCGGGCCGATGCCGGCGGTTGCCGCGGTCGCCGACGTACGCGGTGAGCAAGGCGACGCGGTCGTCGGCCGGGAGCCGGCGGACCCGGCGGAGCGCCTCGTCCTCGGAGCAGTCCACGTGCGGGAAGCAGATCGCCGCCAGCACCTTGTCCTCGCCTTCCGGGTCGAAGTCGAGCAGAGTCGTCGTCGGGCCGCCGTCGGCCGCGTCCGGGGCCCCGGGGTTTCCGTCCGGCCAGAGCCGGTCGACGACACGGGCGGTCTCGTCCCGGGTGGCCGCCAGGTACGCGGACCACGCTTCGCCCCGGTCGGCCAGGTCGACCCGCTGCAGGAACGACGGGATGACCTTGCGCAGCTCGGTCAGGATCATCGACGCGTACTGGCGGGCTTCGGGGAGCGGGTGCGACCGCATCCGCAGCAGGAGCAGCTCGTACGACTGGCCGGTCCCGTAGATCCCGATGTTCGAGAGCGACGCGGCCGGCAGCAGGCCGCGCAGGGCGTCGAGCGCCTTCGCCCGGATGGCCTGGCGATGGACGAAGTCGGAGTCCCCGCTCTGGCGGGGGTACCGGGCGGTCAGCCACGCCACCAACCGGGGCAGGATGGTCCCGTACGTGTCGAACATCCGGTCGAGGTCGCCGACGTAGCGGGCGCCGAGCGGCGACTCGAGGATCTCCGGCGGCCGGTAGTACCGGTAGTGGCCGCTCGGCAGCCGGGCGTCGTAGGCGATGTAGCGGGTCGACTGCTCGAGGTAGGCCATCAGCCGCCCCCACTCGAGGATCTTCGTGAGCACGTTCGACGACTGCTCGCAGGCCAGGTGGACGCCACCGAGCTGGGCGACCGAGTCGTCGCCGTACTCGAAGAACACCCGCTCGTAGAGCGCCTCGGCCCGGGCCAGCCCGACGGTCGCGTCGATCGACGCGTCGCCGGAGATGTCGAGGTCACCGACGAATTCGTCGAGAAACAGCCGGCGGAGGCTCTTCGGCGACCGGGAGTACCGGGCGAACAGCGCGCCCTTCACGACCTCCGGCAGGTTGACGAGGGCGAACACCGGCTGGTCGAGGTTGGTGACATAGCGCCGGAGGATCGCTTCCTCTTCGGCGGTGAACGTCTCCTCCACGTACGGGAACATGCCCGTCCAACCTTACGACGGGGGTACCTCGGCGGTGGTGGACGCCTCGCCGGCGACGACGTCCCGGCGGAGGAGGTCGACGGCGGCCGACGCGGCCGCGGCGACGGCCGGGTCGGGGGCGACGACGGACACCTGGCCGACGAGGTCGATCAGCTGCTTGACCGTCCGGACGAAGTCGCCGGGAGCGATCTCGCCGACGTCTTGGGCGGCGACCTCGAGGACGGTTCCGAACGACGCGCCCCGGGCCCACGACGTCACCGCGCCGGCCAGGCCCGGCTCGGGCTGGCGCGTCCTCGGCACGAGGTGTGCCTCCTCGAACGCCCGCACCCGGTCGGCGAGGTCGGCGAGGTCGGCGAGCCGCTGGCCGAGCTCGGCCCGGCGCTTCTCCCCCAGTCGGTCGGCGAGCTTCTTGCGGCGCGCCGGAACGCCGACCGACCGCCGGGCCCGTCGGCGCTCGAAGATGACCGCGGACAGGACGCCGGCCAGGATCGACGGGTCGGCGCCGGCGAGCACGTCGCCGGCGACGGCCTCGGCGACGAGCAGATCCGACTCGTGGTACACGCGGGCCAGCCGGGACCCCGCGCCGGTCAGCCGCCAGCCGTCGAGGTACGCCATGTCGCCGAGGACCGCCAGCCGCCGGCCGAGCAGCTCGACGAGGTTGCCGTCGGACGTCGCCTGCCACTGGGCGAACGACTGCCGCAGGACGTTCTCCGCGGTCGGGCGGTCGAACCGGCGGACGAGGTTGACGGTCAGGTTGTACGTCGGCCGGAACGCGGAGCGGAGGTCCGGCGGTGGGGCGACGGCCACCCGCGCCGCCTCGGCCGCGGTCACCTCGGCGGACCAGACGACGACCGCGTGGCCGACGTCGTCGAGTCCCCGCCGGCCGGCCCGGCCGGTGAGCTGGGCGTACTCCCCCGACGTCAGGTTGGCCCGGCCGGCGCCGCCGAACTTGCTGAACCGTTCGATCACGACCGACCGGGCCGGCATGTTGATGCCGAGCGACAGCGTCTCGGTGGCGAAGACGACCTGGAGCAGCCCGGCCGAGAAGCAGGCTTCGACGGCCTCGCGGTACGCCGGGACGAGCCCGGCGTGGTGGGCCGCGACGCCGGCTTCGAGCCCTTCGAGCCACTCCGTGAACCCGAGGACGCGGAGGTCGTCGTCGGCCAAGCTGGCGACGTGGGCCTCGGCGATCCGGCGGATCGTCGCCCGTTGCCGCTGGTCGGTGAGCCGGACACCGTCGCGCAGGCACTGGCGGACGGCCTCGTCGCAGGCGGCGCGACTGAAGATGAACACGATCGCCGGCAGCAGGTCGTCGTCGCCGAGCGCCTCGAGCAGCTCGGTCCGTCGCGGGGCGCGGAACGGCAGCTGTGGCCGGCCCCGCCAGTGCCCCGACGCCCGGGCCCGGCCGAGCCGCTGGGCCGTCTGGTCGAGCCGGAGGGCCTCACCGCCCACCCGGCCGTCGACGAGCAGTGGCAGGAGCTCCGTCTCCCCGCCGCCGTGCCGGTGGTGCACGGCCAGATGGTGGCGGAGGACGACCGGCCGGCGCCGCTCGACGACGACGTCGGTCGGGCCGCGGACCGTCCGGAGCCACGCGCCGAGCTCGGTGGCGTTGGCGACGGTGGCCGAGAGGCAGACGAACGCGATGCCCGGCGGGCTGAGGACGAGGACCTCCTCCCAGACGCCGCCGCGGTACGGGTCCTGGAGGTAGTGGACCTCGTCGAGGACGACCGTGCGCAGGCCGGCCAGCAGGTCGGAGCCGGCGAGGAGCATGTTGCGGAGCACCTCCGTCGTCATGACGACGACCGGGGCGTCCGGGCGTATGGCGATGTCGCCGGTCAGCAGGCCGACGCGCGCCGCGCCGTGCTCCGCCGCCAGCTCGCCGAACTTCTGGTTCGAGAGCGCCTTGAGCGGCGTCGTGTAGAACGCCTTGCCCCCCGCCGCCAGCGCCCGGGCGACGCCGTAGGCGGCGACGAGCGTCTTGCCGGATCCGGTCGGCGCGGCGACGAGGACGGACCGGCCGGCGTCGAGCGCGTCGAGCGCGTCGGCTTGGAACGGGTCGACCGCGAACGACAGGCCGGCGAGGAACCGGTCCCTCAACGGCCGAACAGCTTCCCGATGCCGATGGACGCGAAGTAGAAGACGATCAACGGTCCGGCCAGCGCGAGCATCGAGAACGGGTCCGAGCTCGGCGTGAAGACCCCCGCGACGACGACGATGCCGATGATCGCCCACCGCCAGTGCCGGAGCAGCGCCCGCGGCGTCACGACCCGGGCGAGCTGGAGCGCGACGAGGACGACCGGGAACTCGAACGTGATCCCGAACAGGACCATCATGAGCAGGATCAGCGTCAGGTAGCTGTTCGGGTTGTAGATCTGCTGCAGGGTCGGTCCCCCGGCGGCCTTCAAGAACGCGAGGGCGTGCGGGAAGATGACGTACGCGATCGCACAGCCGCCGACGAAGAGGACGATCGACGAGAGGACGAACGGGACCGCGTACCGCTTCTCCGTGGCGCGTAGGCCGGGGGTGATGAACCGCCAGAGCTCCCAGAGAATGACCGGCGACGCGACGACGAGGCCACCGAACGCCGCCATCTTCACCCGCAACGAGAGGCCGTCGAGCGGGCTCGTGACGTAGAGCTGGCAGTTGCCCGGGTTGACCTGGCAGTACGGGTGCTGCAGGAAGCTGAGCATGTGGCTGTAGAAGACCGCGACGACCGACGCGGCGACGACGAACGCGATCGTCGCGATCACGAGGCGCCGGCGCAGCTCCGACAGGTGCTCCGAGAGCGTCATCGCGTCCGGCGTCGGATGTGTCTTGCGCCGCGACAGCAGCGGGATGGCCATCGCCGGGCTCAGTTCATGCCCGGATCGTCGACCGGCACCGGGTCGACCGGCACTGCGTCGATCTGGAGAGCCATGCCGGTCGGCTCCGGGTCGATCGGCACTGCGTCGATCGGCTCCGGGCCACCGGCTCGGTCCTCCGGCCAGGCGTCGCCGTCGGCGGCGACGTCGTCGGTCGCGGCCGGGTCCTCGACGAGCTCGTCCTCGGGCGCCAGCGCGGCCCACCGGTTGAGCACGGTCATCGGCGACCGGGCGAACCGGGCGATCTCCTGGGTCGACGGGAGGTCGGGGACGTTCTGGCGAACCTCTTGGTCGACGCGCTGCTGGAAGTCACGCAGCTTGCGCCAGGCCGCGCCGACCTGGCGGGCCACCTGGGGGAGCTTGTCCGGCCCCAGCAGGATGACGGCCACGATCACGATGACCAGCAGCTTGGCCGGGCTCAGGTCCAGCATCCGACCGGGAGTCTACGGCGGTCAGAGTGAGGCGATGAGCCGCTCGACGCGCTCGTCGTGGGAGCGGAACGGGTCCTTCAGCAGGACGGTCCGCTGAGCCTGGTCGTTGAGCTTGAGGTGGACCCAGTCGACGGTGAAGTCCCGTCGGCGTTCCTTCGCCCGCCGGACGAACGCGCCACGCAGGCGCGCCCGCGTCGTCTCCGGCGGGTCGGTCATCGCGGTGGCGATCTCCGCGTCGGTGCAGACGCGGTCGACCTGGTCGCGGTCCTGGAGCTTGTAGAAGAGGCCGCGGGAGCGGTCGACATCGTGGTACATGAGGTCGACCATCGCCACCTTCGGGTGCGAGAGCGGGACGTCGTGGCGCTTGCGGACCTCGTCGACGAGCCGGTACTTCGCCACCCAGTCGCACTCTCGCCACAGCGACAGCGGGTCGGACTCGAGGCCCTTCAGGCAGTGCTCCCACATGTCGAGCGCCCGGTCCTCCTCCGGCGAGAGGCCGCGACGGTCGCGGAACCGCAACGCCCGCTCGAGGTACTCGGCCTGGATGTCGAGGGCGCGCATCTCCCGGCCGTTGGCCAGCCGGACCCGGCGCTGGCAGGTGACGTCGTGACTGATCTCGCGGATGGCACGGATCGGGTTCTCGAGCGTCAGGTCGCGCAGCACGGTGCTCGAGTCCTCGAGCATCGCCAGCAGGATGCTCGTCGTCCCGACCTTCAAGAAGCTGGCGTACTCGCTCATGTTCGAGTCACCGACGATGACGTGCAGCCGACGGAACCGCTCCGCGTCGGCGTGCGGCTCGTCGCGGGTGTTGATGATCGGTCGGCTCCGCGTCGTCGCCGAGGAGACGCCCTCCCAGATGTGCTCGGCGCGCTGGCTGATGCAGTAGACCGCGCCCCGGGCGGTCTGGAGCACCTTGCCGGCGCCGGCGAAGATCTGCCGGCTGACGAGGAACGGGATCAGCACCTCGGTGTACCGGTTGAAGTCGTCGTTGCGCTCGGTCAGGTAGTTCTCGTGGCAGCCGTACGAGTTGCCGGCGGAGTCGGTGTTGTTCTTGAACAGGTAGACGTCGCCGCGGATGCCCTCCTCGCGCAGCCGCGACTGCGCGCCGGTGACGAGCTGGGAGAGGATCCACTCGCCGGCCTTGTCGTGCGTCACGAGGTCGCGGATCTGGTCGCACTCGGGGGTGGCGTACTCCGGGTGGCTGCCGACGTCGAGGTAGAGCCGGGCGCCGTTCTCCAAGAAGACGTTCGACGACCGCCCCCAGCTGACGACCCGCCGGAACAGGTACCGGGCGACCTCGTCGGGGCTGAGCCGGCGCTGGCCGCGCAGCGTGAACGTCACGCCGTACTCGTTCTCGAGCCCGAAGATGCGCCGGTTCACGAAGCCACCGTAGCGCCGGCCGGCTACGGCCCTTCGGCAGCCCCCGCGTCGGTCGCCCCGGAGTCGGTCGTCTGGCTGGCCGCTGTCCCCTCGCTCGGAACCTCAGCCGCCGGGCCGTCCCCGCCGCTGTCCTCGCCCCCCAGCAGGGAGGCGAGCTCGTCGTCGGTGACCCGCCGAAACGTGCGGCGGCCGTTGCTCCGGCTGAGCACGGCCACCTCGAGGTCCCCTGACCCGAGCGTCCGCTCCGGCCCGGCGAGGGCGCCGACGGCGCGGCCGAGCGCGTCGGCCAGCGATCGGTCGGCCCGCCAGTCGGTGCCGACCCGCTCGGAGATCGTCTGCGCGTCGCCACCGAGGACCGCGAACCGGTCCTCGTCGGTGATCGTCCCCTCGTAGGCGACGTGGTAGAGCTGGTTCGACCGGCCGTCCGCGCCGAGTTCGGCGACGAGGATCTCGACCTCGAGCGGCTTCATCTCGTGCGTGAAGACGTTGCCGAGGTACTGGGCGTACACGTTGGCGAGCGACCGGGCATCGACGTCCTCCCGGCTGAACGCGAAGCCCTTGGTGTCGGCGTGGCGGACGCCGGCCACCCGGAGCTGGTCGTACTCGTTGTACTTGCCGACGCCGGCGAACGCGATCCGGTCGTAGATCTCGCTGATCTTGTGGAGCGAACGGGACGGGTTCTCGGCGACGATGAGGACGCCGTCGGCGTAGACGGTGGCGACGAGCGAGCGGCCGCGGGCGATGCCCTTCTGCGCGTACTCGGCCCGGTCCTTCATGACCTGCTCGGGCGCGACGTAGTACGGCATGCTCATGCCGGTGACCTCCGCTTGCGGTCGATGATCGCCGCGAACCGCTCGGCCACCTCGGCCTCGTCGACCTGCTCGTAGCCGTCGGCGGTCACGACCGCGACCAACGGGTAGATGCCGCGGACGAGGTCGGGGCCGCCGGTGGCCGAGTCCTCGTCCGCGGCCTCGTAGAGTGCGTTGACCGCCAGCTCGACCGCGTCGGGGCGGGAGAGCGCTTCTCGGTAGCCGAGCTTGATCGTCGTCCGGGCGTCCCGGCCGCCGGAGCCGGTCGCCTGGAAGTCGGCCTCCTCGTAGTGGCCGCCGGTGACGTCGTAGGTGAAGATCCGACCGATCTCGCGACGGAGGTCGTAGCCGGCGAAGAGCGGCACGACGGCCAGGCCCTGCATGGCCAGCGGCAGGTGCTGGCGGACCATCTGGGCGAGCTGGTTGGCCTTGCCTTCGAGGCTGAGCGTGACGCCTTCGACCTTCTCGTAGTGCTCGAGCTGGACCTGGAAGAGCCGGACCATCTCGACGGCGAAGCCGGCCGCGCCGGCGATGGCGACGGCGGAGTACCGGTCGGCCGGGAAGACCTTCTCCATCGCCCGGTGAGCGATCGCGTGACCTTCGGTGGCGCGGCGATCGCCGGCCATGACGACGCCGTCGGCGAACCGCAGGGCGACGACCGTCGTCGAATGCCGGAACGGCGTCGTCGAGTCGGGAACCGTCGGGATGGCTGGCACACCGGCCCGCCGGAGCAGTCCGGCGAAGTCCGGGCCTGGATCGTCGAAGGGCGAGAAGAGCGGCAGGCTCACTCGCCGCCCTTCTGGACGTAGTTGCGGACGAACTCCTCCGCGTTGTCCTCGAGGACCTCGTCGATCTCGTCCAGCAGGTCGTCGAGCTCCGCCTTCAGCTTCTCGCCGCGCTCGGACGGCGCGACCGTCGTGTCGTCGACCGTCTCTTCCGTCCGCTCGGGTGCGGTCTTCTTCTTCAACTCGCGTTCAGCCATCGTCGTTCTCCTCATGAGCACCGGTCACGAACTCAGTCGCTCCAGCAGCTCCGCCGGGTTGGCGCTCGCCTCCAAGAGGGCGGCCGTGAATTCGGCCGTCCCCTTGAGAGGATCCATCATAGGGACGCGGCGGAGGGGGTCGGTTCCGAGGTCGAAGACGACGGAGTCCCAGTTGGCGGTGACGACCGCTTCGGGCCACCGGGCGAGGCACTGGCCCCGGAACCAGGCCCGCGTGTCGGTCGGCGGCATCGTCACCGCGCGCTCGACGTCGGCGTCGGTCACGAGTCGCTCCAGGCCCAGCCGGGCGTAGAGCGACCGCTCCGGCCGAAGGTCGTGATACTGCAGGTCGAGGGCGGCGAGCCGGTCGTCGCGCCAGTCGCAGCCGTGCCGGTCCATGTACGCGGTCATCAGCTGGTACTTGGCCACCCAGTCGAGCTGGCGGGCCAGGCTCATCGGGTCGGTCTCGAGCGCGCCGAGGACGGCCTCCCAGCGGTCGAGGACCATCTGCCCGACCAGCTCGTCGCCGAGCACCTCCAGCCCCCGTTCCTCGGCGAACTTGCGGGCCGCGGTCAGCAGGTCCCACTGGATCTCGAGCGCGGTCGCGGTCGAGCCGTCGGCCAGGGTCAGCGGCGCGGCCAGCGTGAGGTCGGTCGAGACGTGGTGCATCGCCCGGACCGGATCGGCCGGCGAGAAGTCGCGGGGAGGCATCGCGTCGTCCTCGAGCATCGCCAGGACGAGCGCGGTCGTCCCGACCTTGAGGAACGTCGACACCTCCGACAGGTTGGCGTCGCCGACGATGACGTGCAGGCGGCGGAACCGGCGCGGGTCGGCGTGCGGCTCGTCGCGGGTGTTGACGATCGGCCGCTTCAGCGTCGTCTCGAGGCCGACGACCTCCTCGAAGAACTCCGCCCGCTGCGTGATCTGGAAGTCGACCCGGTCGAAGGACGCCGTCTCGGTGCCGACCTTGCCGGCGCCGGCGAAGATCTGGCGGGTGACGAAGTGGGGCACGACGCCGGTGACGATCTTGGCGAACGGCAGCGCCCGGTCCATCAGGTAGTTCTCGTGGCAGCCGTACGAGTTGCCCTTGCCGTCGGAGTTGTTCTTGTAGACGACGACCGGCACCGCGTCGGGGAAGATCCTTCGGGCCGCGGCCATCGACCGGCGGAGGATCTCCTCGCCGGCCTTGTCGTGGACGACGAGCTCGAGCGGGTTGGCGCACTCCGGCGTCGAGTACTCCGGATGCGCGTGGTCGACGTAGTACCGGGCGCCGTTCGTGAGCACGGTGTTCGCCAGGTGCGTCTCGACCGACGGTGGCATCGACCCCTCGCGGGCGAAGCCGCGGGCGTCGTTGCCCGGTGTCTCGTCCTCGAAGTCCCAGCCGGTCCGGCGCTCGACGTCGGCGGCGTAGGCGTTGACGAGCACCGACGACGCGGTGATCGGGTTCCCGTCCCCGCCGTGGATCCCGTACTCCGTCTCGATCCCGCAGACCTTCGCGATGGCCATGGCTACAGGTACTGGCCGGTGCCGACCCGTTCGATCGCCCGCCCGCCACGGACGTCGCGGTCCTCGCTGAGGAGCGTCCGGACGTAGACGATCCGCTCCCCCTTCTTCCCGGAGATCCGAGCCCAGTCGTCCGGGTTCGTCGTGTTCGGGAGGTCTTCGTTCTCCTTGTACTCCTGGCGGATCGACTCGCGCAGGTCGGCCGTCCGGATCCCGCCGGGCTCGCCGGCGATGACCCGCTTGATAGCCAGCTTCTTCGCCCGCCGGACGATGTTCTCGATCATCGCCCCGGACGCGAAGTCGCGGTAGTACAGGATCTCCTTGTCACCGTTCTGGTACGTGACCTCGAGGAAACGGTTGTCGTCGTCCTCGCGGTACATCTCGGCGACGGTGTCCTCGATGATCGCCAGAACGGCCTTGTGCGGGTCGCCGCCACCGAGCCGCTCGACCTCCGGTCGGTCGAGCGGCAGGTCGGCGGTCAGGTACCGCGAGAAGATCTGGGCCGCGGCCTCTTCGTCCGGGCGCTCGATCTTGATCTTCACGTCGAGCCGGCCGGGGCGGAGGATCGCCGGGTCGATCAGGTCCTCCCGGTTCGACGCCCCGATGACGATGACGTCCCGGAGGGACTCGACGCCGTCGATCTCGGCGAGCAGCTGCGGGACGATCGTCGACTCCATGTCCGAGCTGATCCCGGTCCCCCTCGTCCGGAACAGCGACTCCATCTCGTCGAAGAAGACGATGACCGGCATGCCCTCGTCGGCCTTCTCGCGGGCCCGCTGGAAGACCTGTCGGATCTGCCGCTCGGTCTCGCCGACGTACTTGTTGAGCAGCTCCGGGCCCTTGATGTTGAGGAAGTAGCTGCGGACGTTGTCGTCGCCGGTCGTCTCCGCGACCTTCTTGGCCAGCGAGTTCGCCACCGCCTTGGCGATGAGCGTCTTGCCGCAGCCCGGCGGCCCGTAGAGGAGGATGCCCTTGGGCGCCGGCAGGTCGTACTCCGCGAACAGCGTCCGGTGCAGGTACGGCAGCTCGACCGCGTCGGTGATCGCCTCGATCTGCGTGTCGAGGCCGCCGACGTCGGCGTACGTGATGTCCGGGACCTCCTCGAGGACGAGCTCCTCGGTCTCGAGCTTCGGCAGCTTCTCGATGAGCAGCTGCGTGCGGACGTCCATCAGCAGCGAGTCGCCCGCCCGCAGCCGGACGTCGAAGAGATCCTCGCTCAGCTCGGCCACCCGCTCCTCGTCCGCCCGGGCGAAGACGATGCACCGACGACGGTCGTCGAGCCGCTCCTTGAGCGTGACGACCTCGCCCGCGAGCTCGCCGTCGCGGACGAGGACGACGTTGAGCGATTCGTTCAAGACGACCTCGTTGCCCTTGCGGATCACGCCCGGGTCGATGTCCGGGTGCAGGGCGACCCGCATCTTCCGGCCGCCGGAGAAGACGTCGACCGTGCCGTCCTCGTTGATCCCGAGGAACGTGCCGTACGCGGCCGGCGGCTGCGTAAGCTTCTCGACCTCCTCACGGAGGGCGGCGAGCTGCTCCTTGGCCTGCTGCAGCGTGAACGTCAGCTTCTCGTTCTGGGAGATCGCGTGGGCGAGCTGACCCTTGGTCTCGAGCAGCCGCTCCTCCAGTGCCTGGACGCGGCCCGGGCTCTCCTGGAGGCGACGACGGAGGGCGTTGACCTCGTCCTCGGCCTCGAGGAGTCGACTGCGAAGGACTTCGAGCTCGTCCTCGCCACGTTCGTGCTGTCCTCGATCAGGCGTCGGACTCACCTCCCGCACCCCGACTTGTGCTCACCATACCGGTCGGACGGGGAAGGTGGGGCACGCTCATGTACGCACGTCGACCGGCCTGTCCGTACTAAGGTAAGGGGCTCTGTGGCCACGGCTCCGTCACGGGGATGGGGGCGGAGCCGAAGGAGAAAGGCAACGAATGAAGGTCTGGATCGACCAGGATCTCTGCACCGGCGACGGTCTCTGCGAGGAGATCGCCCCTGCAGTCTTCACCCTGCTCGACGACGGGCTCGCCTATGTGAAGGAAGGCGACGCCGTCAAGGACGAGCCGGGGGGGTCGGCGGGCATGGCGCTGGTGCCGGAGGATCTCGAGGACGCGGTCGTCGAGGCCTCCGAGGAGTGCCCCGGCGAGTGCATCTTCATCGAGCGCGGCTAGACGGCGTAACCCACCGTCGCGTCCCATCGGGACCGCGGACCAGCCGGAACCCGAACGCCGTTTTCAACCGGTGATGGTGGGTGCAGAGCAATTGCAGATTATCGAGCTGCGTCGGACCGCCCCGGGAGAGCTCCCAGTCGTGGTCGATCTCGAGGTACCTCGTGTTCGGGCAGCCCGGGACGGCACAGCCGCCGTCGCGCTCCCGTAGGGCCGCCCGCAGCGGCTCTCGAATCGTTCGCTTGCGGGACGTGACCGTCCTGACGTCGGTGCCGTCGGTGACGACGAGGCGGAACGCCGAGTCGCCGAGGACGTCGCGGGCGACACCGACCGGCACGGAGCCGACGCCGGGGATCTCGCAGACCTCGTCGCCGTCGACCTCGCCCCGGCGCAGCGCAGCGGCGTCGACGCGCAGCTCGACGTGGGCCTTCGGCCGCGCCGCCGCGTCACCGCAGACGACGTGGACGAGGGCGTCGGCCAGGTAGGCCGGCGCCGGCTCCCGCCGTCCGGCGGCGTGGGCCTCTTTGCCCACCCGGTTGGCCTCGGCCTCGAGAACGGCCTTGACCCGGGCGCCGTCGATCCTCGGCAGCCAGGCTTCGAGCCGTAGCCCGCCCTCGTCGGGCGCCCACACCCGCACGTAGCGCCGCCGGTGGGCCCGAGCCTCCTTGGCCGCCTCCGTCGCTTCCCCCAGCGCCCGCCGACGGATCCGTCGGGCGTCGTCGACGAGCTCGCGGAACGACTGTCTCGTCGCCGATCCGATCAGCTGCGCCTGGGACGCCGGGTCGAGCGCCCCGGCCCCGGCGACGACCTTGGCCTGGGCCAGCGACAGCCGGCCGTCCGAGAACGCCTGGTCGACGAGCGGTGCCCCGGCCAGCTGCTCGGCCACGTCGAGCACACCCTGCGCCGCGCCGGTCGACTCCCCGGTCTTGGCGGCCAACCAGTTCGCCGCGCTCGTGTAGCCGTCGTAGGCCTTCGTCTCGGCCACCCGCCGGGCGTAGCGGGTGCACGTGGCCGCGCCGAGGCGCTCGATCTCGACGCCGACGGCGACGACGGCTGCCGCGTCGGCGCCCGACAGCGCGGTCGGGGCGAACCCGGCCAGCTCCGCCCGGAGCCGGTCCACGTGCTCCCGGATGACGACGAGCGATCCCACGACGCCATCGTCGCGGACGGGTGTGACGTCGGGCGGGGTCGAAAGGTGTCGGCGGGCGACGACTGAAAGTGAGCCGCGCCGTCGGGCGGACCGCCCGGCCTCAGTCGGTTCCCGTCGCCGGATCGTCCGTTCCTGTCGCCGGCTCGTCGGCCGCCGGCTCCGCCACCACTGCCTGGTCGTCGGTCCGTCCGACGTCGACCGGGGCGTTCCCGGCGAGCCGTCGGGCCGTCGTCAGGAAGCCGGTGTGGGCGACCATCCGGTGGTCGGGGCGGACGGACCGGGCTTCGACGTGCCAGGTCCGGTGGAGCACCTCGACGGTCTCGGCGAGACCGAAGCCGGCCGCGTCGAGCGCGCCGCGGAGCTGCGCGGTCTGGTTGATGGTCGGCAGGTACGCGAAGAGGATGCCGCCGGGGCGCAGCGCGGTCGCGGCGTGCGGCAGGACGCGCCACGGCTCGGGCATATCGAGCAGTATCCGGTCGACATCGCGCTCGTCGATGCCTTCGGTGACGTCGCGGATCTCGACGCGGTAGTCCGCGTCGGGGCCGACGAGCGCGGCGACGTTGGCGCGGGCCCGGGCAGCGAAGTCGTCACGCAACTCGTAGCCGACGACGGACGCGCCGGCCCGCAGCACGGCCATCGACAGGGCGCCGGACCCGACGCCGGCTTCGAGGATGCGCTGGCCGGGGGCGATGTCGGCGGCGATCAGGATGGCGCCGAGGTCCTTCGGATAGATGACCTGCGCCCCGCGCGGCATCTTGAGGATGACGTCGGACAGCGTCGGGCGCAGGACGAGGAACGAGCGGCCGGTCGTCCCGAAGACGGTCGACCCCTCGTCGAGGCCGATGATGTCGTCGTGGGCGACGATCCCGGCGTGCGTGTGGAACATCGCCCCCGCGACGAGAGTGATGAGGTAGCGGCGGTCCTTGGCGTCGATCAGGAGGACCCGCTCGCCAGAGGCGACGGTCGGTGCCATGTGGGTCAGGTGCCGGAAGGGTCGCCCCGGCGGCTCGCCGGCGCCGACAGGCTGACCACGAACCGCTCCCCCGGCTTGATCGGCACCGAGAGGATCGGCGCGTCGCGGGCCCGTCGGGCCCGCCGGAGGGCGAACGCGGAGAGCGCGATGACGAACCACGCCCAATGCTCGCCGTCCATGCCGTGCCGGAACCCGGACCGGGCGAGGCGGCGGAGGAGTCTGTCCACCGGCTAGATCCCCACCGGCTAGATCCGGCGGAGCTCGATGACGGCCGACCGGCCGCGACCACGGCGGCGTCCGGCAAGGTACGCCAACGTGAGGACCGCGAGCGCGACCGCGCCAGCGACGACCGCGGCCTGCGGGACGGCGGCCTTGGCCGTCGCCTCGCCCTCGCCGGACAGCCGCGTGAACGCGGCCTGCAGGTCGTCGCGGGTGATCCGGTGCCCGTTCGTCGCTACTGCCATCAGCTCGCGCTCCCCTCGTTGTCGGGCCTCGTCTCCGGGAGGCGCCGGGCGGCCGGGCCCTTGGCCACCCGCCACGCCGCCAGGCCGATGACGAGCAGCGCGGCGACCGCGACGATGACGTACGGCAGCCACGTCAGGTTGCCCGCGAACGTCGTCCCCGTCTCGGACTGCAGGAGCCGGAGGAGCCCGACGAGCAGCAGGACGAGCCCGACGCAGAGCGCCAGTGAGCCGGCGATGCCGAAGGCCAGGAAGCGGCCGACGCCCTTGAGCGGCCCGATCGTCTCCTGCTTGACGTAGTCGATGACGAGCTGGATGGCGTCGCCGCCGGCCTGCCGGACGCGGTCGGCCGGGCCTTCGGGGCCGTCGTCGGTCCCGGCCCGGTTGAACAGTTGCATCGGGTCATCCTTCCTCCCGGGGCGCCCGGCCGCAAGCAATGGCCGGCCGGGGCCGCGATGTCGCATAAGGGACCCGGCGAAATGGGTAGGGTGAAGCGCATGTCCGGCACGGCCCCCCTGCCCGCCGACGACGACGCGGCCGGTGCCGGCGATGCCGGCCTCGAACAGCTCGCGATCAACGTCGTCCGCGGCCTCGCGATGGACGCACCGCGGGCGGCGAACTCGGGCCACAGCGGCACGGCGATGGCGCTGGCGCCGCTGGCGTACGTCCTGTGGACGCGGGTCATGCGCCACGACCCGGCGGACCCGGCGTGGCCGGACCGTGACCGGTTCGTGCTGTCGAACGGCCATGCGTCGATCCTCCTCTACTCGATGCTCTACCTCACCGGCTACGGCCTGACGCTCGACGACCTGAAGGCGTTCCGGCAGTGGGGCAGCAAGACGCCCGGCCACCCGGAGCACCGGCACACCGCCGGCGTCGAGGTGACGACCGGCCCGCTCGGCCAGGGGTTCGCCAACGGCGTCGGCATGGGCGTCGCGGAGCGCTTCCTGCGGGCCAAGTTCGGCCCGGACGTCGTCGACCACCACACGTTCGTCATCGCCGGCGACGGCTGCTTGGAGGAGGGGATCTCGCACGAGGCCGCGTCGCTGGCCGGCCACCTCCAGCTCGGCCGGCTCGTCTACGTCTACGACGACAACCACATCACGATCGACGGGCCGACGGAGCTGTCGTACACCGACCGGGTCCCGGAACGGTTCGACGGCTACGGCTGGGACGTCGACGTCGTCGGCGAGATCGCCAACGACACGACGGCTCTCGAAGCCGCGGTCCGCCGGGCGATGGCCGTCGAGGACAAGCCGTCGCTGATCGTCCTGCGCAGCCACATCGGCTGGCCGTCGCCGAACCTGACGGACACGGCGAAGGCCCACGGCGACCCGTTCCCGCCGGACGAGATCCGGGCGACGAAGGAGCTGCTCGGGCTGCCGCCGGACGAGACGTTCTGGGTGCCGGACGCGGTGCTCGACCACTACCGGACGTGCGGGCCGCGTGGCCGGGCGGAGCGGGCGGACTGGCAGGCCCGCTTCGACGCGTGGGCCGGCGACCGGGCGGCCTGGGACGCGGCGTGGGCCGGCCGTGGTCTGCCCGGCTGGGAGGCAAAGCTGCCGACGTTCGAGGCGGGCGACGAGCTGGCGACGCGCCAGGCGGTCAACGCATGCATCAACGCCACCGCCGACCTGCTGCCCGGTCTCGTCGCCGGCGCGGCCGACCTGACCGGGAACACCGGCGTCAAGCTCGACGGCGGGGTGCAGCAGTCCGTCGAGCACCCCGGCGGTCGGCAGGTCTACTACGGGATCCGCGAGCACGGCATGGGCGCGGCGATGACCGGGATGGCCCACCACGGCGGCGTCCTGCCGATCGGCGGCACGTTCTTCGTCTTCAGCGACTACATGCGCGGCGCGGTGCGCCTGGCCGCGCTGTCGCGGGCCCATGTCATCTACTCGTGGACGCACGACTCCGTCGGCCTCGGCGAGGACGGCCCGACCCACCAGCCGATCGAGCAGCTGGCGGCGCTTCGGGCGATGCCCGGCCTCCAGGTGATCCGGCCGGCCGACGCCAACGAGACCGCGCAGGCCTGGCGGATGGCCGTGAACAGTGACGAGCCGGCCGCGCTGATCCTGTCCCGGCAGAAGATCCCCGTCCTGGCCGAGACGGCCGAGCGGGCACCGGACGGCTTCTCCCGGGGCGGGTACGTGCTCGTCGACGAGGGCGACGCCGACCCCCCGGACGTCGTCCTGATCGGCACCGGCAGCGAGGTCCACGTCTGTGTCGACGCCGCCGCGGTGCTCGCCGAGCGAGGCGTCCGGGCGAGGGTCGTCTCGCTGCCGTGCTGGGAGTGGTTCGAGGACCAGGACGACGGGTACCGGGTGGCCGTCCTGCCGCCGGACGTCCCGACGCTGGCGGTCGAGGCTGCGGCGTCGTTCGGCTGGGACCGGTACGCCGACGACTCGGTCTCGATCGACACGTTCGGCGCGTCCGCGCCCGGCGCGGTCGTCCTGGCCGAGTTCGGGTTCACCGCCGACAACGTCGCCGACCAGGCCGCCGCCCTCGTGTCGGCCTGGCGGGACTGACCGCCCGCAGGCGCCCGCCGTCGGACTGGACAACGGGACGAGAGGACGACGATGACGAAGCTGCACGACCTGTACGAGATCGGCGGGCAGAGCCCGTGGGTCGACAATCTCCAGCGCGACTGGCTGACCGGTGGCCACCTGGCCGAGCTCGTCACGAAGGGCGTCCGTGGCGCGACGTCGAACCCGACGATCTTCGCCAAGGCGATCGAGGGCCAGGACGACTACGACGAGCAGTTCGCGTCGCTGATCAAGACCGGGACGGTCGGCGATGCCTACTGGGAGCTCGTAATCCAGGACATCGGCGGCGCGCTCGACGTGTTCCGGCCGCTGTACGACGAGTCGAACGGCGGCGACGGCTTCGTCTCCCTGGAGGTCTCCCCCGCCCTGGCCCGTGACACCGCGGCGACGCTGGCGTCGGCCCGGTCGCTCCACGAGCGGATCGCCGAGCCGAACCTGCTCGTCAAGGTGCCGGCGACCGCGGAGGGCGTTCCGGCCATCCGCCAGCTCATCGGCGAGGGCCGGAGCATCAACGTCACGCTGATCTTCGGCCTCGAGCGCTACGACGCGGTCGTCGAGGCGTACATCGGCGGCCTCGAGGACTATCTCGCGTCCGGTGCCACCGACCTGTCGAACGTGCACAGCGTCGCGTCGTTCTTCGTCAGCCGGGTCGACACCGAGATCGACCGGCGGCTCGAACAGCTGGCCGGTGGCGGTGACGGTGGCGGTGGCGACCAGGCGATCCTCGCCCTGCGGGGCCAGGCCGCGGTCGCCCAGGCCCAGGAGGCATACCAGCACTTCGGCCAGGCGTTCTCCGGTCCGCGTTGGGAGGCGTTGGCGGCCAAGGGTGCCCACGTCCAGCGCCCGCTGTGGGCGTCGACGTCGACGAAGAACCCGGCGTACCCGGACCTGCTGTACGTCGACACGCTGATCGGCCCGGACACGGTCAACACGATGCCGGCCCAGACGATCGACGCGGTTCTCGACCACGCGACGATCGCCCGGACGATCGACGCCGATCCGGCCGGTGCGGCGTCGCGGCTGGCCCGGCTGGCCGACGCCGGCATCGACTTCGCCGACGTCTCGGCGACGCTCGAGGACGAAGGCGTCCACTCGTTCGCCAAGTCCTTCGACGACCTCCTCCAGATCCTCACGGACAAAGCGAGCTCGCTGTCCTGATCGACTCTGGCCTGACTGACCTTGGGCTGATCGAGGTCGGCCGGAGCGACGCCGGCAACGACGCCCGGCCCGGGCCGTGGCAGGATCTCCACGAGCGAATCGGTACCAACCAGCAAGGAGCACCGCGATGAAGATCGGGATGGTCGGCCTCGGCAAGATGGGCGCCAACATGACCGAGCGACTGCTCGAGGCCGGGCACGAGGTCGTCGCGTTCGACCTGTCCGCGGCGGCCCGGGACGCGGTGGCGGCCAAAGGGGCGGAGCCGGCGACGTCGCTCGAGGAGCTGGCGGCAAAGCTCTCGGCGCCACGGGCCGTCTGGGTGATGGTCCCGTCGGGAGCGCCGACCGACTCGACGATCGCCGAGCTGGCTGGCCACTTCGAGTCCGGCGACGTCATCGTCGACGGCGGCAACTCGAACTACAAGGAGGCCGCGCCGACCGCGGCGAAGCTGGCCGAGAAGGGCATCGGCTTCGTCGACGCGGGGACGTCCGGCGGGGTCTGGGGGCTGACGGAGGGGTACTGCCTGATGGTCGGGGGGACCGACGAAGCGGTGGCGGTCGTCGAGCCGGCTCTCAAGACGCTGGCGCCGGAAGGGGGCTACTCCCACGTCGGGCCGGTCGGCGCCGGCCACTTCGTCAAGATGGTCCACAACGGCATCGAGTACGGCCTGATGCAGGCCTACGCCGAGGGGTTCGAGCTGATGAAGGCGGCCGACGAGTTCTCGCTCGACCTGCACGAGATCGCGTCGATCTGGCGCTACGGCTCGGTCGTCCGCAGCTGGCTGCTCGAGCTGATCGAGCGGGCCACCCGGCCGGACGCCGGGCTGGAGAAGATCGCGCCGGTCATCGTCGACTCCGGCGAGGGCCGGTGGACGTCGCTCGAGGCGATCGATCGGGCCGTCCCGGCGCCGGTGATCACGGCCGCGCTCTTCAATCGGTTCACGTCGCGGGACAAGGACTCGTACGGCAACAAGCTCGTCGCGGCGATGCGGAACCAGTTCGGCGGCCACGCGGTCACGCTCGAGACAGGCGGGCAGGGCATGGAGACCCTGACCCCCGAGAGCTACGGGGACGGGAAGTAGGTGGCCGGTCCCGCCGCCGACCCTGCCGCCGCTGGCGCCGCGGTGGCCCCGTCGCCGCTGGCGCCGCCGGAGCAGACGCCGCCGCTCGCGCTCGTCATCTTCGGCGCGTCCGGCGACCTGACGTCGCGCAAGATCCTGCCCGCGCTGGCCAACCTGGCCGACCGGGGCCGGCTCAGCGAGAACTTCACGGTCATCGGCGTCGCCCGGACGCAGTGGACGGACGAGGAGTTCCGCCAGGCCGCGCTGAAGGACGTCCCGAACGCCGGTGACCGGTGGCGGAAGCTGGTCGAGCGGTTCCGTTACGTGTCCGGCGAGTACGCGGCGACCGAGACGTTCGACCGGCTGAGGGAGCTGCTGGCCGAGGCCGACCGGGAGTACGGGACGGCCGGGAACCGGATGTACTACCTGGCGACGATCCCGTCGGTCTTCGCCATGGTGGCCGAGGCGCTGGCCAAGGAGGGCTGCAACGCGCCGGGCGAGGGCGGCGAGTTCGCCCGGCTCGTCGTCGAGAAGCCGTACGGCCGTGACCTCGACAGCGCGCTCAGCCTCGACCAGTCGGTCCACACCGCGTTCGACGAGGACCAGATCTTCCGGATCGACCACTACATGGGCAAGGAGACCGTCCAGAACCTCCTCGCCCTGCGGTTCGCCAATGCCGTCTTCGAGCCGATCTGGAACCGCCGGTACGTCGAGCAGGTCCAGATCACGGTGGCCGAGAGCCTCGGCGTCGAGCACCGCGGCGGCTTCTACGAGACGGCCGGCGCCCTGCGCGACATCGTCCAGAACCACGTCATGCAGGTGCTCGCGCTCACGCTCATGGAGCCGCCGACCGGCATGGACGCCCAGCACATCCGGGACGAGAAGGTCAAGCTCCTCAAGGCCATCGACATACCGACGCCGGACGAGGCCGTCGACAAGTCGGTGCGCGCCCAGTACGTGGCCGGCGTCGTCGACCAGGAGTCGGTCGCGGGCTACCGGGAAGAGCCGACAGTGGCGCCGGACAGCACGACGGAGACGTACGTCGCCCTCCGCCTGCGGGTCGAGAACTGGCGATGGGCCGGCGTGCCGATCTACGTGCGGACCGGCAAGCGATTGCCGGCCCGCGTCACCGAGGTGGCCCTCCAGTTCCACAGCGTGCCGTTCCTGGCCTTCGACGGCCTGCTGTCCCGCCAGCTGAAGCCGAACACGCTGGTGCTGCGGATCCAGCCCGACGAGGGGATCAGCCTCCACTTCGGGGCCAAGGTGCCCGGTGAGGCGTTCCGGGTCCAGTCGGTCGCCATGGACTTCCAGTACGGGAGCGCCTTCACGAACACCGGCGAGGCCGACGGCTACCCGCGGCTCCTGCACGACGCGATGTGCGGCGACGCGACGCTCTTCATCCGGACCGACGAGGTCGAGCAGGCGTGGCGGATCGTCGACCCGTACCTGACCGCGTGGTCGGAGCCCGGTGGCGGCCTGCACTTCTACAACGCGGGGACGTGGGGGCCGCACATCGCCGACCTGCTGCTCGAGCGGTCCGGCGACTCGTGGCGGGTGCCGGAGCTGTGAACCTCTCCCCCACTACCGACGTCCCGGGGGCGTTCGTCGACGCCGTCCGGGACGCGTTCGCCGTCCGGGCCGGCGACCGGTTCACGCTCGTCCTCTCCGGTGGCCCGACGGCTCGGACGTGCTACGAGCGGTTGGCCGAGGCCGACGGCATCGACTGGCCGGCGGTCGACGTCTACGTCGGTGACGAGCGGTTCGTCCCGGCCGACGACGCGGACGCCAACCAACGGCTCATCCGCGAGGCACTGCTCGACCGGGTCGGCGGCGCCGGCTCGTTCACGCCGATGCCGACCGCGCCCGGTGGCCCGGACGACTGCGCGGCGGCCTATCAGGCGGTGATCGCCGGCCTGCTGGCCGGTCCGGGGATCGACCTGATCCATCTCGGCCTCGGGACAGACGGCCACACCGCGTCGCTCTTCCCCGGCGCGCCGACGCTGTCGGCCGGCCCGGACGTGCTCGTGCTGGCGACCGAGGACCCGAACGGCCGCAACCCGCATCCCCGCCTGACGCTGACGCTGCCGGCGATCGACCGGGCCCGGCGGGCCGTCTTCACGGTCACCGGGGACGGGAAGCGGTGGGCCGTCGACCAGCTGCGGGCCGGGGCCGACATCCCGGCCGCCCGGGTGGCCGGGCCGGAGATCCAGTGGCTGGTCGACCCGGCCGCGGCCGGCGAGGGCGGGTAGCCGACATGGCCGAGGCGCCGGGCGACGACGGCGCGGCCGACCTGCTGCCGGGCGTCGCCGCGCCGGACCCGGAGGTCGTCGGCCGGGCGTTCGACGTGCTCGTCGGCGACCATCCGCTGTCGAAGGCGCAGGCCCAGCTCGTCCGGTCGATGCTGGCCGTCGTCTGGGAGCTCGCCCGGGAGGGCACGGACGTCGGCGACCTCAAGATCGCCGATGCCGCGCTGGCGGAGATGACCGAGGCGTTCCGGGTGTTCCGCCCGTACCGGTCGGTCCGGAAGATGACGATGTTCGGCTCGGCGCGCACGCTGCCGGAGGACCCGGTGTACGTGCTCGCCCGCGACCTCGCCGCCCGGCTGGCCGACGCCGGCTGGATGGTCGTCACCGGCGCCGGGCCGGGGATCATGGCCGCCGGCACCGAGGGGGCCGGTCGGGACCACGCGTTCGGGGTCAACATCCGCCTGCCCCACGAGGAGGGCGCGAACCCGTTCATCGCCCAGGACCCGAAGCTCGTCGAGATGCGGTACTTCTTCACCCGGAAGCTGATGCTGATCAAGGAGTCGCACGCCTACGCGGTCCTACCGGGCGGCTTCGGGACCCAGGACGAGTGCTACGAGCTGCTGACGCTGCTGCAGACCGGCAAGGCCGAGCCGGCACCGGTCGTCCTCGTCGAGACGCCGGGCGGGACGTACTGGCACGGGTGGCGCCGGTTCCTCGACGAGCAGGCGATCCAGCCGGGGTGGGTGTCGCCGGAGGACGTCGCCCTGTTCCGGGTGGCCAACTCCGTCGAGGAGGCCGTGGCCGAAGTGCTCGGCTTCTACCGGAACTACCACTCGTGCCGCTGGGTCGGCGACATGCTCGTCCTGCGGCTGCAGATCTCGCCGAGCCGGGCCGAGCTGGCCGACCTCAACCGCCGGTTCGCCGACATCGTCGCGTCCGGGTCGATCCGGTCGGTCTCGCCGTTCCCGCCGGAGCGGTCCGGCAACGACCACCTCGAGCTGCCGCGGGTGGCGTTCCGGTTCGACAAATTCCACTTCGCCCGGCTGCGGATGCTCATCGACGCCCTCAACGAGTGCACCGGCTGAGTCAGCCGCGCAGCAGCGCCACCGCCTTCTCGACGGACCGCCGGGCCCGGGTGACCCGCCGCTCCTCGGCCGCGGCGGCCGTCCCCTCCGGCTGATCGGGGTCGTCGGCGGCCAGCCGCAGTCGGTCGAGCGCCAGGTCGGCCAGATCCTCGGCCAGTGCGGCCAACCGGTCGGCCAGCTCGTCGGCCCTGTCACTCACGGTCAGGCACTCACGATCAGGCACTCACCGGCCGGCGGGCAGGTCGACGGTGACGACGTCGAGCTCGCCGTCGGCGTAGCGGCCGCGGAGCACCTTTTTGTCGAACTTCCCGACCGACGTCTTCGGTATCTCGTCGACGAACGTCCACCGTTCCGGTAGCCACCACCGGGCGACCCGGCCCTGGAGGAAGTCGACGAGCTCCTCGGCCGTCGGCGACTTGCCCTCGGCCGGGACGACGACGACGAGCGGTCGTTCCTGCCACCTCGGGTCGGCGACGGCGATGACCGCGGCCTCGAAGACGTCGGGGTGAGCCATCACCTCGTTCTCGAGCTCGACGGACGAGATCCACTCGCCGCCGCTCTTGATCACGTCCTTCGTCCGGTCGGAGATCTGCATGAAGCCGCGGCGGTCGAGCGTGCCGACGTCGCCGGTCCGCAGCCAGCCGTCGTGGAAGCGGGACGGATCGGGCTCCTTGTAGTACGACGCGGTCACCCACGGGCCGCGGACCTCGAACTCCCCCACCGACTCGCCGTCGTTCGGCAGGATCTCGCCGTCGTCGGCGACCACCCGGACCTCGATGCCGGGCACGATCCGGCCGGCCTTCGACCGGTAGTCGATCTCGTCCTCCGGTGGGCAGTCGGCCGGTGGGATGGCCAGGGCGGCCATCGGGCTCGTCTCCGTCATCCCCCATCCCTGGGTCAACGGGACACCCACGCGGTCCCGGAATGCCTCGATCAACGCCCGTGGCACCGCGGAGCCGCCGGCGGTGACGTGCCGGAGCGACGACAGGTCAGCGTCGCCGGCCACCCGGAGGAGGTCGTTCCAGATCGTCGGGACGCCACAGGCCAGCGTGGCCCGCTGGTCGGCGATGATCCGGGCGAGGGCCTCGCCCTGCAGGAACATCTGGGGCAGGAGGAGGTCGGTGCCGACCATGTACCCCGCGTACGGCGTCCCCCAGGCGTTGGCATGGAACATCGGGACGATCATCAGCAGCCGGTCGCTCTCGTTCGCGCCGATCGCCGCGGCCGACGTCACCGCCATCGAGTGGAGCACCGTCGACCGGTGGCTGTAGACGACGCCCTTTGGATCGCCGGTCGTGCCGCTCGTGTAACACATCCCCGCGGCGTCGCGTTCGTCGAGCTCCGGCCAGTCGTACCCCGGCAGCTCGGCGGCGAGCAGCTCCTCGTAGTCGAGCGTCTCACCGAGCGGCGTCGGGTCGCCGGGTCCGACGACGATGACCGTCTCGACGGTCTTCAGGCCGTCGAACACCCGGGCGAGCAGCGGGATCAGCGAGCCGTCGACGATGATGACCTTGTCCTCGGCGTGGTCGATCACGTAGGCGAGCTGCTCGGGGTAGAGCCGGATGTTGAGCGTATGGAGGACCGCCCCCATCGACGGCACCGCCAGGTACGCCTCGAGGTGGCCCTGGTTGTTCCAGCAGAACGTGCCGACGCGGTCGCCCGGACCGACGCCGAGCCGCTGGAGCGCCGACGCCAGCTGCTCCGCCCGGACCGCGACCTCGGCGAACGTCGCCGTCCGGTAGCCGTCGGCCTCGACGGTGACCACCTGGCTGTCGCCGTAGACCGCGGCGCCGTGGCGGAGGATGCCGCTGATCAGGAGCGGTGCATCCTGCATCGTGCTGCGCATGACCGTCAGCGTACTTCCGGCGACCGTTCTGCACATGGGTCGGATCGTCGCCGTCGCCGTCACCGGGTTCGTCGGGCTGGCCGTCGGGCTCGGTGGCTGCGTCGCCCTCGTCGGCGGCGCGGCTGGCGGTACACCGTCGACCGGTTCAGGGGCGGCCCCGGCCGGCGGGACCGCGTCGACGACATCGGGGCAGGCTGGGGCCGACCGCCCGGGAAGCCGGCGAAACAGTGACGACCGGCGCCGCCGCGACCTCCACGCCGGCGGTGCCGGCGTCGTGGGAGCAGCTCGACCAGGCGGCCGCGGCGACGTGCTCCGGTCTCCCGTGGGCCGTCCTGGCGGCGATCGGGCGGGTCGAGAGCGATAGCGGGCAGTCGGCCGCGCCGGGCGTGGCGAGCGGGGTCAACCCGGCCGGCGCGGAGGGTCCGATGCAGTTCGAGCCGGCGACGTTCGCAGCGTACGCGACGACCGGCCCCGGCGGCGTGGCACCGCCGTCGCCGTACGACCCGGTCGACGCGGTCTACACGGCCGCGGCGATGTTGTGCGCCAACGGCGGCGGGAGCGCGAGCGGCCTCTACGGGGCGGTCTGGGACTACAACCACGACGCGACGTACGTCGACACGGTGCTCGTCCTGGCCGACGCGCTCGGGAACGACCCGGCGCTCGGCGCGGCGCCGGCGACCGCACTGGCGTTCGCGGCGGCGCAGCTCGGCGTGCCGTACCTATGGGGCGGGACGGGTGTCGGCGGCTACGACTGCTCCGGTCTCGTCCAGGCGGCGTACCGGTCGGCCGGGATCGCGCTGCCTCGGGTGGCGCAGACACAGTTCGACGCCGGGCCGACGGCCACACCACCGGTCCCCGGCGACCTCGTCTTCTTCGGCCAGTCCGCGACCGACGTCAGCCACGTCGGCATCTCCCTGGGGGACGGCCGGATGATCGACGCGCCGTACACCGGCACGGTCGTCCGGGTCGATCCCGGTGTACCAACCGCACCGGGCGCCCCGTGGGGTGGAGAACGCTATATCGGGGCGACCGCGCCGGGTTAGCCTGGGTCGCGGGCGAAATGCCTGCTGGAGGGGGATATTGCCGTGCGTCGGTGGGTATGAGGACGGGCATGGTGCGCGAGACGGTCGCGAGGAGTTCGGATCGGCTCCCGCTGACGTCGCCCGGGCCCGCCGGTTCGCCCGGACGGTGGCCGATCAGTGGGGGCTGGACGTCCCCGACCTCGAGCTCGTCGTCGGCGAGCTGGCGTCGAACGCGGTCCTGCACGCCGGTAGCCGGTACACGGTCCGGCTGTGCCGCGACGGCGCCGGCCTGGTCGTCGAGGTGGCCGACGGGAACCCCCGGCAACCGAGGGTGAACGGCGGGGACGCGTCGGCCGAGGCGCTGAGCGGCCGCGGCCTGGCCATCGTCGGACGGGTCTCGGCGTGCTGGGGCGTCCGGGCCGACGGGTCCGGCAAGGTCGTCTGGGCCACCCTTCCCGTGCCGGCCGCGCCCTCGGCTTCGGTGAACGGGAGTTGACGGCGGAAAGGTGAACGAGATGACGGAGAACGTGGACCCGTTGGCCGCCGGGCTGGAGGTGCTGTCGGCGTACTTCGTCGACGACGGGACGGTCGGCGACACGCTGCTCCGGGTGGCCGAGATCGCCAAACAGATGGTCGCGGCCGACATGGCCGGCATCACGATGATCGTCGAGGGGCGGCCGCGGACCGGGGTGTACACCGACCCGCTGGCGCCGGAGATCGACGAAGCCCAGTACGACGCCGGTACCGGGCCGTGCATCGAGGCGTTCCGGCACCAGCGGATCTACCGGATCGATTCGACCGCGGTCGACGACCGATGGCCGGAATTCGCCCGCGACGCCCTGGCGCACGGCGTCCGGTCGACTTTGTCGGTGCCGCTGGCCGTCCGAGGGGAGGCGATGGGTGCGTTCAACCTCTACTCGAAGTCGTTCTCGGCCTTCGACGACGCCAACACCCGGCGGGTCGAGCTGTTCGGGCGCCACGCGGCGATCGTGCTGGCGAACAGCCGGATCTACTGGGATGCCCGGGAGCTGAACGAGAACCTGCACCAGGCGATGCGGTCGCGGGCGACGATCGACCAGGCCGTCGGGGTCCTGATGGCCGGCGGCGGCCATGCGCCGGACGAGGCCTTCCAGGTCATGGTTCGAGCCTCGCAGCGCGAGAACCGCAAGCTCCGTGACGTCGCCGAGGACATCGTCGGCCGGGCCGGTCGCCGTGCCGATGCGGGCCGGGCCGACGAGAACCGTACCGGCTAGAGCCACCCCGGCGAATCAGTCGACGAGCGGGAACGTCCGGTCGAGGCCGACGACCCGGAGCACGCGACAGGCGGCGCGGCTGGGCGCCCGCAGGACGACGCGGCCGCCGGCCTGGCGGGCCCGGTTGGCCGTCCCGACGAGCACGCCGATCCCGGCCGCGTCGAGGAAGTCGACGGCCGCGAGGTCGACGACGAGCTCCCGGGTGGGACGGTCGACGGCGATCCGCAGCGCGGCATCGAGCGTCCACCGCAGCACGGGCGCGGCATCCCGGTCGACCTGGCCTGACACCGCGACGCGGCCCGGCCCGACGATCTCGATTTCGAACAGCGACCGCTCGGCCAACGTTCCATCCTGGGGGAACGAAAGGGGGGTTGGCCTGTCTGTCCAAGCCGTGTCGTGATGCTAGCGGGCGGGCGCGCCGGCTACGCCGGTTGGGGTGACCGGGTCAACCGGCCTTGCCGCGGAGCTTCCGGTAGGCCCGGACGAGCGACGCGGTGGACGCGTCCTGGGCGGACAGGTCGGGCGCCGCCTCGTCGACGAGGGCCGGCGCCAGCTGCTTGGCCATCGCCTTGCCGAGCTCGACCCCCCACTGGTCGAACGAGTCGATGCCCCAGACGGTGCCCTCGGTGAAGACGGTGTGCTCGTAGAAGGCGACGAGCTGGCCGAGCACCGCCGGCGTCAGCTTCGGGGCGAGGATCGTCGTCGACGGCCGGTTGCCCGGCATCACCTTGTGCGGGACGAGGTCGGCCGGCGTGCCGTCCGCCGCGACCTCTTCGGCGGTTCGCCCGAAGGCGAGGACCGCGCTCTGGGCGAAGCAGTTGGCCATGAAGAGGTCGTGCTGGTCGCCGTGCTCGTGGGTCGACTCGGCGAAGGCGACGAAGTCGGCCGGGATGAGCTTCGTCCCCTGATGGATCAGCTGGTAGAACGCGTGCTGGCCGTTCGTCCCCGGCTCGCCCCAGTAGATCTCCCCGGTCTCGCCCCACACCGGGCTGCCGTCCCGGCGGACGGACTTGCCGTTCGACTCCATCGTCAGCTGCTGGAGGTACGCCGGGAAGCGGGCGAGCCGCTGGCTGTACGGCAGCACCGCGTGGGTCTGGGCGCCGAAGAGGTCGTCGTACCAGACGTTCAGCATCCCCTGGATGACCGGCACGTTGGCCTCCAGCGGGGCGGTCCGGAAGTGCTCGTCGACCGTGTGGAAACCGGCGAGCATGTCGGCGAACGCGGCCCGGCCGATGGCGACCATCAGCGAGAAGCCGATCGCCGAGTCGTACGAGTAGCGGCCACCGACCCAGTCCCAGAAGCCGAGCATGTTGGCCGGGTCGATCCCGAACGCCTTGACGGCCTCCTCGTTGGTCGACACCGCGACGAAGTGCCGGGCGACGGCCTCCGGGCCGGCACCGAGGCCGTCGAGCACCCAGTCCCGGGCGGCCGCGGCGTTCGTCAGCGTCTCGAGCGTCGTGAACGTCTTCGAGCTGACGACGAACAACGTCTCCGCCGGGTCGAGGTCGGCCGTCTTGTTCCACAGGTCGACCGGGTCGATGTTCGAGACGAACCGGCACGTGATCGCCGGGTCGGCGTAGTCCCGCAGCGCCTCGTACGCCATCGCCGGACCGAGATCGGAGCCGCCGATGCCGATGTTGACGACGGCCCGGATCCGCCGGCCGGTGTGGCCGGTCCACTCCCCGCTGCGGATCCGGTCGGCGAGGTCGCCCATCTGGTCGAGCACGCGGTGGACGTCACCGACGACGTCCTGCCCGTCGACCTCGAGCCGGGCGCCGGCCGGCATCCGCAGGGCGACGTGGAGGACCGCCCGGTCCTCGGTCGTGTTGATGTGCCGGCCGGCGAACATGGCGTCCCGGCGCGCCTCGACGCCGGCCCGCCGGGCGACGGCGAGCAGCAGCCGCACGGTCTCGTCGGTCGCCCGGTGCTTCGAGAAGTCGACCGTCAGGTCGCCGGCGCCCAGCGTCATCCGCTCCACCCGGCCCGGGTCGGTGGCGAACAGCTCCCGGAGGGTGGTGTCGCGAACTCCGTCGAAGTGGGTGACTAGCGCTCGCCACTCGTCCGTCTGGACGATGTCGACCGGGGCGTCTGTCGTCGTGCCGCTCATGCTCCGAGCATGGCACACCGGCTCGGCGACCGGTTGGTGACGGGCCGCCCGACCGGGGTCAGCGCATCGCCAGTTGACCGGGGGCGATCGGCGCCGGCAAGGCGGTGTCGCCCATCAGCCAGCGGTCGACCGCGGCGGCGGCCGACCGGCCTTCGGCGATCGCCCAGACGATGAGCGACTGCCCCCGGGTCATGTCGCCGCAGACGAAGACGCCGTCGACATTGGTGGACCAGCGATCGTCGGCGGCGACGGACCCTCGCTGGTCCAGGTCGAGGCCGAGCTCGGCGACGACGCCGCTGCCGTTCGCTGCCGACGAACCCCATGGCCAGCAGGACGAGGTCGCAGGGCAGTTCGAACTCGCTGCCCTCGACCTGGTTGAACGACGGGCGGCCGCCGTCGACGGTCATCTCCACCTGGTGGCCGCGCAGGGCGCGCACCCGGCCGCCGTCGTCGCCGACCAGTTCGGTGGTGGTGACCGAGAACAGCCGCTGGCCACCCTCCTCGTGAGCCGACGACGTCCGCAGGATGATCGGCCAGATCGGCCACGGATGCTCGGCCGCCCGGTCGCTGGGCGGCTCCGGCATGATCTCCAGCTGGTGCACCGACGCCGCCCCCTGCCGGTGGGCGGTGCCGAGGCAGTCGGCGCCGGTGTCACCGCCGCCGATGATGACGACGTGCCGGCCCTCGGCCGAGATCGGCGAGGCGCCCAGCGCGCCCTCCTGGACCAGGTTCGACGGCTTCAGGTACTCGAGGGCGAAGTGCACGCCGTCGAGCTCCCGGCCGGGCACCGCCAGGTCCCGCGGCAGGGTCGCCCCGCCGGCCAGCACGACCGCGTCGTGCTCGTCGACCAGCGACTGCGCCGGGACGACCGCGACGTCGGGGGCAGCGGCCCCGTCGACCTCGGGCTGGCCGACGGAGGTGGCGCAGCGGAACTGGACGCCCTCGGCCCGGAGCTGGGCGAGCCGGCGGTCGAGGAACCGCTTCTCCATCTTGAACTCCGGGATGCCGTAGCGGAGCAGGCCGCCGGGCTTTTCGGCCCGCTCGTAGACGGTCACCGCGTGCCCGGCCCGGACGAGCTGCTGGGCGGCCGCCAGGCCGGCCGGCCCGGAGCCGACGACGGCGACGGCCTTGCCGGTGCGCTCCCGGGGGGTCTGCGGTCGGACCCAGCCCTCGTCCCAGGCCCGCTCGACGATCTCGTACTCGATCCGCTCGATCGTCACCGGGTCGGCGTTGATGCCGAGGACGCAGGACGCCTCGCACGGCGCCGGGCAGAGGCGGCCGGTGAACTCGGGGAAGTTGTTGGTGGCGTGCAGCCGCTCGATGGCGGCCGACCAGTCGTCGCGGTAGACGAGGTCGTTCCACTCCGGGATGAGGTTGCCGAGCGGGCACCCGTCGTGGCAGAACGGGATGCCGCAGTCCATGCAACGGGCGCCCTGGGTCCGCGTGTGGTCGGCCGGGAACGGCTCGTAGACCTCGCGCCAGTCGCGCAGGCGGACCGGGATCGGCCGCCGCCGCGGCAGCTCGCGGCCGCTTTCGAGGAAACCGGTCGGCTTACCCATGGGCTGCCGCCATGACCGCCTGCTCCACCGACCGTCCCTCCTCTTCGGCCCGCCGGGTGGCTTCGAGCACCCGCCGGTAGTCCCGGGGCATGACTTTGACGAACTCGTGCACCGACCGCGGCCACGTGGCGAGCAGCCGGCCGGCGACGGCCGAACCGGTCTCCGCCTCGTGCCGCTCGACCAGCTCGCCCAGCCGGCTCCGGTCGTCGGGGCCGACCGGCTCGACGTCGACCATCTCGGGGTTGAACCGCTTGTCGAACGTCCGGTCGGGGTCGTAGACGTAGGCGACGCCGCCGGACATCCCGGCCCCGAAGTTCCGGCCCGTCGGACCGAGGACGACGACGGTGCCACCGGTCATGTACTCGCAGGCGTGGTCGCCGACGCCCTCGACGACCGCGGTGGCGCCGGAGTTGCGGACACAGAACCGCTCGCCGACCTGGCCGCGGATGAAGACCTCGCCGCGGGTCGCGCCGTAGAGGATGACGTTGCCGGCGATGATCTGCTCCTCGGCGACGAACGGCGACGTCGCCGGTGGCCGCAGGATCAGGCGGCCGCCGGAGAGGCCCTTGCCGAAGTAGTCGTTGGCGTCGCCGACCAGCCGCATCGTCATGCCGGGCGGCACGAACGCCCCGAAGCTCTGCCCGGCCGACCCACGGAACGTCAGGTCGATCGTGTTCTCCGGCAGGCCGGCGCCGCCGTGCCGGCGGCTGATCTCGGAGCCGAGCAGCGTGCCGACGGTCCGGTCGACGTTGGTGATCGTCACGTCCATGGCCACCGGGGTGCCGTCGTCGATGGCCGGCCGGCAGGCGTCGAGGAACTCGTGGTCGAGCGCCCGGTCGAGCCCGTGGTCCTGCTCGCGGGTGCAGTACGTCGCCGTCTCGTACGGCGAGTCCGGCACGGTCAGCACCGCGGTCAGGTCGAGGCCGGCCGCCTTCCAGTGGTCGATGGCCTCCGCCGGGTCGAGCAGGTCGACCCGGCCGATCGCCTCCTCCAGCGAGCGCAGGCCGAGGGCGGCGAGGTGCTCGCGGACCTCCTCGGCGATGTACTCGAAGAACGTCGTCACGAACTCCGGCTGGCCGTTGAACCGCTTCCGCAGCTCCGGGTTCTGGGTGGCGATGCCGACCGGGCAGGTGTCGAGGTGGCAGACGCGCATCATGATGCAGCCGGAGACGACGAGCGGGGCGCTGGCGAAGCCGTACTCCTCGGCCCCGAGCAGGGCGCCGACGACGACGTCGCGGCCGGTCTTCATCTGGCCGTCGACCTGGACGACGATCCGGTCGCGCAGGCCGTTGGCCATCAGCGTCTGCTGGGTCTCGGCCAGGCCGAGCTCCCACGGGATGCCGGCGTGCTTCAGCGACGTGAGCGGCGCCGCGCCGGTCCCGCCGTCGTGGCCGGAGATGAGGACGACGTCCGAGTGGGCCTTGGCGACGCCGGCGGCGACGGTGCCGACGCCGACCTCGGCGACCAGCTTCACGTGGACCCGGGCCCGCGGGTTGGCCGACTTCAGGTCGTGGATGAGCTGGGCGATGTCCTCGATCGAGTAGATGTCGTGGTGCGGTGGCGGCGAGATCAACCCGACGCCGGGCGTCGAGAACCGGGTGCGGGCGATCCACGGGTACACCTTGTGCCCGGGGAGCTGGCCCCCCTCCCCCGGCTTCGCGCCCTGGGAGATCTTGATCTGGATGTCGTCGGCGTTGACGAGGTACTCACCGGTGACGCCGAACCGGCCGGACGCCACCTGCTTGACGGCGCTCCGCCGGAGGTCGCCGTTGGCGTCCGGCTGGAACCGGACCGGGTCCTCCCCGCCCTCACCGGTGTTGGACCGGCCGCCGATCCGGTTCATGGCGATGGCCAGCGTCTCGTGGGCCTCCGCGGAGATCGACCCGTACGACATGGCGCCGGTCGAGAACCGCTTCATGATCGCCGACGCCGGCTCGACCTCGTCGATCGGGATCGGGCCACCGGCGGCCGGCGCCAACCGGAGCAGGCCCCGCAACGTCCCGAGCTGGTCGCTCTGGTCGTCGACGGCCTTCGTGTACTCCTTGAAGATCTCGTAGCGCTTGGCCCGGGTGGCGTGCTGGAGCTTGAAGACGGTCTTCGGGTTGAAGAGGTGGTGCTCGCCTTCGCGCCGCCACTGGTACTCGCCACCGACCTCGAGCTCGCGATGCGCCCGCTCGGTCGGCCGGTCGAGGTGGGCCAGCCGGTGGCGGGTGGCGACCTCGGCCGCGAGGACGTCGAGGCCGACGCCACCGATACGGCTGGCCGTCCCGGTGAAGTACTCGTCGATGACCTGCGGGTCGAGGCCGACGGCCTCGAAGACCTGGGCGCCGGTGTACGACGCGACGGTCGAGATGCCCATCTTCGACATGACCTTGAGGACGCCCTTGCAGGCCGCCTTGACGTAGTTCTTGTGGGCCTGTCGGGGCGAGACGCCCTCCAGCTGGCCGTGGGCGATCATGTCCTCGATCGACTCGAGCGCCAGGTACGGGTTGACCGCGGCCGCGCCGAAGCCGATCAGCAGCGCCATGTGGTGGACCTCGCGGGCGTCGCCGGTCTCGACGACCAGGCCGACCTTCGTCCGGGTCCGCTCCCGCACGAGGTGGTGGTGGACGGCCGCGGTGAGCAGCAGCGACGGGATCGGCGCCAGCTCGGTCGTCGAGTTGCGGTCGGAGAGGACGATCAGGTTGGCGCCGTCGGCGATGGCCGCGGAGACGTGCGAGCGGACGTTGTCGATCGCCGCGGCCAGCGCCCGGCCGCCCTCGGGCGTCGGGTGGCCGGCCTCGCCGGCGGTGGCGACCGGGAAGAGACCGTCGATGACGAACGCCTTGAACCCCGGCGTCTCGCCGAACTCGTTGACGTACATCAGCTTCGCCAGGTCGTCGCGGTCGATGACCGGCCGGGGCAGGACGATCTGGCGGCACGACCCCTGCGTCGCCTCGAGCAGGTTGCCTTCCGGCCCGACCGTCGCCGCCAGCGACGTCACCAGCTCCTCCCGGATGGCATCGAGCGGTGGGTTCGTCACCTGGGCGAAGAGCTGGGTGAAGTAGTCGTAGAGGAGCCGCGAGCGGTCGGAGAGGACGGCGATGGAGGCGTCGGAGCCCATGGACCCGATGGGCTCGAGTCCGCTCTTGGCCATCGGCCCGACGATGATCCGGAGCTCCTCGGTCGTGTACCCGAACAGCCGTTGGTGGGTGACGACGCTGGCGTGCTGGGGGGTGAGCATCGACCGGGCCGGCAGGGCCTCCAGTCGGACCTGGTCCTCGGCCAACCAGTCGGCGTACGGGTGCTCCGCGGCCAGCGTCGCCTTGATCTCGTCGTCGTCGACGATCCGCCCCTCGGCCGTGTCGACCAGGAACATCCGGCCGGGCTGGAGCCGGCCCTTGCGGACGACGGTGGCCGGGTCGAGGTCGAGCACGCCGACCTCGCTGGCCAGCACGACGAGGCCGTCGTCGGTCACCCAGTAGCGGGCCGGTCGCAGCCCGTTGCGGTCGAGGACGGCGCCGACGACGGTGCCGTCGGTGAAGGCGACCGCGGCCGGTCCGTCCCACGGCTCCATCAGTGACGCGTGGTAGCGGTAGAACGCCCGGCGGGCCGGGTCCATCGACTCGTGGTTCTCCCAGGCCTCCGGGATCATCATCAGCACCGCGTGGGCCAGCGGCCGACCGCCGAGGTGCAGGAGCTCGAGCACCTCGTCGAACGACGCCGAGTCGCTCGCCCCGGGGGTGCAGATCGGGTAGATCCGCGAGAGGTCGCCCGGGATCAGGTCGGTGGCCAGCAGCGCCTCGCGGGCCCGCATCCAGTTGCGGTTGCCGGCCAGCGTGTTGATCTCGCCGTTGTGGGCGAGGTACCGGTACGGGTGGGCCAGCGGCCAGCTCGGGAACGTGTTCGTCGAGAACCGGGAGTGGACGAGCGCCATGCCGCTCTCGACCCGCTCGTCGGACAGCTCCGGGAAGAACTCGCGGAGCTGGAACGACGTCAGCATCCCCTTGTAGACGATCGTGCGCGTCGACAGGGACGGGAAGTAGACGCCGTCGACCGCGTGCTCGACCCGCTTGCGGACGACGAACGCCAGCCGCTCGAGGGCCAGGCCGTCGTCGGCCGTGCCGCCGGCCGCGCTCGCTCGCCACCGACCGCCCGACCACCGGCCGCTCGGGCGACGAAGAGCTGCTCGATGCGCGGCTGGGCCCGCTTGGCGGTCGCCCCGATCGTCGTGGCCTCCACCGGGAGCTCCCGCCAGCCGAGGACGGCCAGCCCCTCCTCGTGGGCGATCGCCTCGACCTGGGTCCGGGCTTTGGCCGCGTCGTCGGTGTCCTGGGGCAGGAAGGCCAGGCCGGTCGCGTAGTCGCCGGGGTCGGGCAGCCCGAAGCCGGCGACGTCGACGAGCAGGCGGTGCGGGACCTGGATCAGGATGCCCGAACCGTCGCCGGTGGCGACCTCCGCGCCGGACGCTCCCCGGTGGTCGAGCCGCTCCAGCACGGTCAGGCCCTGCTCGACGATCCGGTGGCTCTGGCGGCCGTGCAAGTCGGCGACCATGCCGACGCCGCAGGCGTCGTGTTCGTAGGCCGGGTCGTAGAGCCCGCCGGCGGCGGGCGCCGTCAGAGCGTTCACAGTCGTCCCTTCTCGTTCCGGGCTGGTGCTCGTCGTCGACGACGTCGCCGACTCGCTGGGGGTGCCGGTCGAACGTATCGACCGGAGACCTGCCGCCCGGGACGACGCTGGCCCTGGAGCAGTCCAGAGACTCTACACCGGCGTCCGAGCGGGTCGGGCGCGTCGGGCCGGGGTCGGATCCGTGACCGACCCGTCGGGCTCGCCGCCGGCTGGCGGCTCATAGGATCGCCGGGGTGGCGACCGACGCGATCGTGGTAGGCGGCGGCGTCATCGGGCTCACCGCAGCCTGGGTTGCCGCCGGCCGGGGCCTCGACACGGTCGTCGTCGACCCCGCCCCCGGTCGGGGGGCGTCGTGGGTGGCCGCCGGGATGCTCGCCCCGGTCACGGAGGCGACGTTCGGCGAGGGGGCGCTCGTCGCCCTGCTGGTCGCCGGGGCGGACCGGTGGCCGGCGTTCGCCGATCGGCTCGGCGCGGCGGCCGGGGTGGACGTCGGCTACCGGGCGTCGGGGACGGTCGCCGTCGCGGTCGACGCCGGTGACCGGGCCGTCCTCGACCAGCTCCTCGCCTACCAGCAGTCGCTCGGCCTGCCGGTCGCCCGGCTGTCGGCGACCGACTGCCGGCAGCTCGTCCCCGGGCTCGCACCGGGCATCCGAGGTGGCGTCGAGGTGCCCGGCGACCACCACGTCGACAATCGGCGCCTGCTCGATGCCCTGCTGACGGCCGGCCGGAACGCCGGCGTGACGGTCGTCCGAGACCGGGTCGACGCGATCGTCGTCGGGGCCGACGGCGCGGCCGACGGGGTTCGCCTGGCCGGCGGCGACGTGCTGACGGCCGGCGCCGTCGTCGTCGCGGCCGGTGCCGACGCGGGCCGGATCGCCGGGGTCCCGGCCGGGGTCCTACCGCCGGTCCATCCGGTCAAGGGGCACGTCGTCCGACTGCACGGACCGACTGACCGGCCGTTGCTCGAACGGACCGTCCGCGGCCTCGTCCACGGCCGCCCGTGCTACCTCGTGCCGCGGTCCGACGGGAGCGTCGTGGTCGGCGCGACGTCCGAGGAGCGCGGGTTCGACCGCACCGTCCAAGCCGGCGCGGTGCATGCGCTGCTCGACGACGCCCGGACGATCGTGCCCGGGGTCGACGAGCTCGTGCTCGACGAGTGCGTCGCCGGCCTGCGGCCCGGGTCGCCGGACAACGCCCCGTTCGTCGGCTGGACCGCGGTCCCCCGGTTGCTCGCCGCGGTCGGTCACTACCGCAACGGCATCCTCCTGGCCCCGTTGACCGGTGAGGCGGTCGCCGGCCTGCTCGCCGGCGAGGCCGTCCCGCCGCCACTGGCCGCCTTCGGTCCCGACCGCCTCGCCGGTGGCGCCCGGTCGGCCCGATGAACGCGGTCGTCAACGGCCGTCCGGTCGAGCTGGTCGACGGCAGCACGGTGGCCGACGTCGTCGCCCGCCTCTGCCCGTCCGACCGCGGCGTCGCCGTCGCCGTCGACCGGGAGGTCGTCCCCCGGTCCCGGTGGGCGTCGGTGACGGTGCCCGACGGCGGCCACGTCGAGGTCGTCACCGCCGCGGCCGGCGGATGAGTTGCTCGCCGGACGGCCGGGGGCGCGAGACTGAGCCGCGGATGGGGAACCGGCGGTGAGCAAGACGGCGTTCGTCCTGGCGGGCGGCGGGACGAAGGGGGCCTTCGAGGCCGGGGCCATCAGGTACCTGGTGGAGGAGGAGGCCATCACCCCCGAGGTGATCACGGCGACGTCGGCCGGGTCCATCTGTGCGGTCGTCCTGGCCCAGGCCCGGACCCACCGGGAGCTGGTGGATCGGGCCCGAGACCTGCACGACGATCTCCTGGCCATGACCGACAGCCAGCTGCTGTTCGGCAAGCAGCCGTGGGTGGCCGCCCTGGATGGGACCCCCTTCGGACGAGCGGTCGACGGCTACGTCACCGAACGGACCCGACCGCCGATCCCCGGCACGAACCCAGCCGGCCAGAACCCAGCCGGCCAGAACCCAGCCGGACCGGCCGAGGGCTCGCCGACTTCGCGGGCGCCGGGGTCGCCAGTGGATCACCGGACCTGGGCCCGGCTGCGGGCGGCCCATCCCCAGTTGCGCCGGTACCTGGACACGGCGGTGCGGGTCGGCCAGGCCCTCCCCCACCTGAACCGGGCCCGCAAGGCGCTGCGGGGCAACGCCAGCTCGATCCTCACGCTCGAGCCGCTGGCCGCGGCCCTCCGGCACGGGGGGTCGAGCGGGATCCGGCGGGTCGACCCGGCGCTCGTCGGCCGGCCGGGCCTGGAGCTCCGGATGGCGGTGGCGGCCCTCGGCGACGGCGTCCTGCGGTACGTGACCGAGCGCGGCGAGATCGTCGCGTCGGACGCGGTCACGCCGGTGGCCGGCCCGGTCGACGTGCTGGAAGGGATGCTGGCATCGGCGAGCGTCCCGATGCTGTTCCCTCCCCGACAGCTGGCCGGCGACGTCTACGTGGACGGCGGCATCGCCAACAACATCCCGGTCGACGCGGCCGTCCGTCTCGGCGCCACCCGGGTCTTCGCCGTCCTGGCCGTCCCGGTCGTCCAGCCGCGGGACACGACGGACTACCTGTCGGCCACCGCGCCGGCTGTGTTCCTGCGGGCGGTGGGGGCGGTCGCCTTCGCCGAGCGCCAGCTGGCCAACCTCAACCCGCCGCTGCCGCCGGGGACGACGGTGACGGTGATCGATCCGCTGGTCGACGTCGTCGGGCCGTTCGAGGTCTCGCAGGGGTTGATGCTGCTCAACATGGACTACGGCTGGATGCGGGCGGCCGACGTGCTGGCCGACGTCCCCGCCGGTACCCGGCAGCGGGCGGCCGCGACGACCGACGCGATCGTCGTGGCCCGCACCCAGGCCTGGCACCGTGAGGAGGCGATCTGGCGGGCTGGCGGCCCGGCCCCGGGCGACCGGCGGGCGCTGGCCGCGCTCAAGACGACGATCCGGGACGCGGTGACCGAGCGCAAGGGTCTCGGGCTGCCGACGCCGCCGGACACGGAGCGGTGGTCGTCGGGGTACGAGGTCCACGCCGGATCGGCGCCGCCCGGACTGCCCGCCGACCCGCTGGCCGCCTGAGAGCTCGCGGCGGGCCTACGCGGAGGGCCCGCCGAGCCAGCCGCGCTTCTTGAAGAGGACGGCGAGGGCGACGACGGCGAGGATCTCGCTGCCGAGGCCGAGCCAGACGAACGTCCAGCCGCCGCCGATGTGGAAGATGAGCCAGCTGAAGTTCTGGCCGAAGAAGCCGGTCAGGAAGCTGAGGGGCAAGAAGACGGTGGCGATGATCGCCAGCTGCTTCATGACGACGTTCAGGCGGTTCGACACGGTCGAGATGTGGGTGTCCATCACCCCGCTCAACAGGTCGCGATAGCTGTCGACGAGGTCGCTGATCCGGATCAGGTGGTCGTAGAGGTCGCGGAAGTACCGGGAGCTCTCGGCGGTCATGCCCGGGATCTCGACGAGGCCAGACGCCAAGCCGGCGAACATGTCCCGCTGGGGGGTCACGATCTTGCGGATGGTGAGCAGCGACCGCTTCATGGTGAACAGCTCCCCGAGCTGCTCCTCGGTCGGTTGCTTCAAGATGGCGTCTTCCAGGGTGTCGACCCGGTCGTCGAAGTCGGAGAGGACGGGGAAGAAACTGTTGGTGAGCGAGTCGACGATCAGGTAGGTCAGGATGACCTGGGGCGCGGCTCCCTCGGCTTGAGCCTCGGTGACCAGCCGCTGGCGCTTGTGGACCTCGTCCAGGGCCGTGCACGGTCCGTGGTGGACGGTCACGAGGAACTTGTCGGAGAACATCAGGTGGACCTCGGTAGTGCCCGTACCATCGGGCAGGGCGCCGAAGGCGACCAGGTAGACGAAGTCGTCGTACTCGTCGACCTTGGGGCGTTGCCCGAACTCGGTGGCGTCCTCGACGGCCAGCGGATGGAAGTGGAACGGCTCGAGCACCTGCCCCAGCTCGTCGTTGTCGGCCGGGTCGATGTCCACCCAGACGAACTGCCCCGCGTCGAGCGCCTGCTTGACGTCGTCGACCGAGGCCGGCACGGTCTGGCCGTCGCGGGTGATGGTCGTGGTCATGGGTGGTTCGTCCCTTGATCGGGGGCCGCTCGGGCCACGGGCGGCTGGAGGAGGATCTCGATGCGGTCCAACCGGGCGCCCACGGCGTCGAGCTGGGCGGTCAGATCCTGGTGGGACTGCTCGATCTTGGCCTTGTTGGCGTCGGTGTGCTCCTGGACGAAGAACGACGCGACGGTGGCGGTAATGACGCCGAGCAGCCCGATGCCGACCAGCATCAGCACGACGGCGACGGCTCGGCCGAGGCCGGTCACCGGGAATTTGTCGCCATAGCCGACGGTCGTCATCGTGACGATGCCCCACCACAGGGCCGAGCCGTAGTCGTGGATGTTGGCTCCCGGCGCGTCCCGTTCGGACAGCATGACCAACCAGGAGCCGACGAACAGGAGGCCGGCGGCGGCCAACAGCACCCGGAACAGGCCGCGGTGCCGGAGGATGGCCCGGGTCCGCAGGGCCAGCTCCGTGGCCACCACGTCCACCCGGGGCAGGTCGGCGAGCCGGAGGGGCTGGAGGACCGGCAGGACGACCAGGGCCGGTTCGATCCGCCGCGTGGCGACGTAGCCACGACGGTCCGGCGCGGCCAGGAGGCGGGCGACGTACTCGACGAAGATGATCGCCCACAGCCCGAACAGCAGTCCGACCAGCCACTCCGGGGTGGACCCGGTGGCGGTGACGACGACGACGGCGACGACGGCCCAGCCCACTCCGACGACGGCCATCGGGAGGCGGGCGAACCGTTCGTAGCGTTCCAGCCGGCCGCTCGGCGCGACCCGCGCCTCGTCCGCCGCGACCTGCTGGTCGACCCGGGCCCGTTCCCGGCGCTCTTCTTCTTCCAGCCGGTCCTGTTCGACCTTCTCGAGCCGCTGGATCCGCTCCAGAGTGCCCATCCGCTAGGCGTCGGACGATCGGTGGGCTCGAGCTCGGGCGTCCCGTTGCTGGCTGTAGCGGGGCGTGGCGGCCACCGCGGCCAGCAGCACCATCAAGGCCCCGACGACGAGAACGACGAATCCGACCCGGGCGCCCCAGGCGTCGCCGGAGCACAGGTTGGCGAGCTGCGGGTCGATTGTCAGCCCGTTGGGGCCGTTCTGGCAGCTGGTCTGGGCCACGGCGAACGCCATGCAGCCGACGGCGCCGGCCACGAGGGCGAGCACGCCGACGACGGCCAGCACCTTCGGACGGATGTGAGCCACCTGAGAATGTTAGGCCCGACCAGCAAATGCCGGTGGCCGGCCAGTGGTGACGTCAGTCTTCGTCCGGTGCGGTGGCCATCCGGTCCTTGATGGCGTTGACGACCGTCGGGTCCATGAGGGTGGTGACGTCGCCGAGGTCCCGGTTCTCGGCGACGTCACGCAGCAGGCGCCGCATGATCTTGCCGCTGCGGGTCTTCGGTAGCTCGGGGGTGAGCAGGATCTGGCGGGGCCGGGCGATCGGGCCGATGGCCGTGGCCACCGTCTCCCGCAGCTCGGCGACCACCGCGGCCGTGCTCTCGTCGGTCTGGGTGACGTCGCCCTTGAGGGTGACGAAGGCGACGATCGCCTGGCCGGTCGTCGGGTCCGACGCGCCGACGACCGCCGCCTCGGCGACGACCGGCGACCCGACGAGGGCGTGCTCGACCTCCGTGGTCGAGATCCGGTGGCCCGAGACGTTCATGACGTCGTCGACCCGGCCGAGCAGCCACAGGTCGCCGTCTGTGTCCTTCTTGGCGCCGTCGCCGGCGAAGTACCGGCCGGGGAACCGGCTCCAGTAGGTCTCCCGGTAGCGCTCGGGATCGCCCCAGATGCCGCGGAGCATGCCCGGCCAGGGCTCGGTGATGACGAGGTACCCACCCTCGCCGTTGCCGACGGCGTGGCCGTCGTTGTCGACGACGTCGGCGGAGATGCCGGGGAACGGCGTCATCGCCGCCCCGGGCTTCGTCGACGTGATCCCGGGCAGCGGCGTGATCATGATGCCGCCGGTCTCGGTCTGCCACCAGGTGTCGACGATCGGGCAGCGCTCGCCGCCGATGTACGTCCGGTACCAGATCCACGCCTCGGGGTTGATCGGCTCGCCGACCGAACCGAGCAGGCGGAGGGTGGAGAGGTCGTGGGCCTGTGGGAGCGCCTCGCCCCACTTCATGAACGTCCGGATGGTCGTCGGCGCGGTGTAGAGGATGTTGACCCGGTACTTCTCGACGATCTGCCACCACCGGTCGCGAGCCGGCGTTGTCGGCGTCCCCTCGTAGAGGACGGACGTCGTGGCGTTGGCGAGCGGGCCGTAGACGATGTAGCTGTGGCCGGTCACCCAGCCGATGTCCGCCGCGGTCCAGTAGACGTCCTTCTCCGGCTTGATGTCGAAGATGAGCCGGTGGGTGGCCGAGACGTGGGTCAGGTAGCCGCCGGACGTGTGGAAGATGCCCTTCGGCTTGGCCGTCGTACCGCTCGTGTACATGATGTAGAGCGGCTGCTCGGCGTCGAACGCTTCGGCGTCGTGGGTGTCCGGCTGCGAGTCGACGACGTCGTGCCACCAGTGGTCCCGACCGTCGGTCCAGCCGACGTCCTGGCCGGTCCGCCGGACGACGAGCACCCGGTCGACGTCGGGGCAGCCGGCGAGCGCGTCGTCGACGGCCGGCTTCGAGCGCGGAGGCCGCGCCGCGTCGGTAGCCGCCGTCGGCGGTGATGACGAGCCGGGCGTCGCAGTCGAGGATCCGGTCGCGCAGGGCCTCGGCGGAGAAGCCGCCGAAGACGACGGTGTGCGGCGCGCCGAGCCGGGCGCAGGCGAGCATGGCGACGACCGTCTCGGGGATCATCGGCATGTAGATCGCGACCTTGTCACCGGCCTTCACGCCGAGGGACGTCAACGCGTTGGCCGCCTGGGCGACGAGGCCGAGCAGCTCGCGGTAGGTGATCGTCCGGGTGTCGCCGGGCTCGCCCTCCCAGTAGAAGGCGACCCGGTCCCCCAGGCCGGCGTCGACGTGACGGTCGACGCAGTTGACCGTCACGTTGAGCCGGCCGCCGACGAACCACTTGGCGAACGGCGCGTCCGACCAGTCGAGCGCCTCGGTCCACGGCGTCTCCCATGTCAGCCGCTTCGCCTGGGACTCCCAGAAGCCGATCGGGTCGGCCGCCGCGTCGGCGTGGATGCCCGGCTGGGCGTTCGCCGCCGCGGCCAGCCCGGGCGGCGGACCGAACCGCCGGTTCTCGTGGAGCAGGGCCGAGAGCGTGGCGTCAGTCATGTCGGTTCACCGCCGGGGCGCGAGGTTCAGGGGCTTTCCGACGAACAGTACGTGACGACCGGCGATCCCGTTGATGACGCCGGCGGCCGAGGCGTACCACGCCACGCCAGCGGTGACGACCCCGGCGATGCCGGCCGCCTTGATCACTGTGGCGCCGGAATGCGAGAAATTGCCGATGACGAGGAGGATCTCGGTGACCTCCAGGGTGAGGAAGACGCCGAGGACGGCTTTGTTGACGAACAGGCTCCACAGCAGCATGTAGCTGTTGAAGATCAAGAAGGCGAGGACGATCCACGCCTGGTCGTTGGCGATCTGGGTGGCGTCCTTGGCGTGCGGGACGATGAGCAAGACGTAGAGGGCGAGGCCGATCCAGAAGCCGCCGTACGTCGAGAAGGCGGTGGCGCCGAAGACGTTGCGGTTCCTGAACTCCCACATCCCGGCGAGCAGTTGGACGAGCCCGCCGTAGGCGAGGGCATAACCGAGCCACTCGCTACCGGTCCCCCGCGTCCACCCGGCATTGGCCACCGAGAGCAGGAAGGTCGTCAGGGCGAAGCCGGCGAGACCGAGCGGGGCGGGATCGGCCACCCCCGGTGCCGCGGTGATCTCTACTGGTTGGGCGACCGGGCGGGCCTCCCCGAACGTCGTGGCCATGATCTCGTGCCTCCCCCCGGCCGCACCGCCGGTGCGAGCCGGTGTCCGTGCCGTTGCCGGTGTTCCGGCAACCCACGATCGATCTTGCCGATGGCGACCGGTCGGTTCAACCATCCGTCGGCCAACCGGCCGGATGCGGCGCCGAGCGGTCGCCGAGCGGTCGATTTCCCACGACGAGCGGCCGGCGTCGGCCCGGTTCGGACGGGGCCCCACGGGTAGGATCCCGGATAGCGCCACCCGTCGGCAACGGGTGTACGCCGGGGGTTTTCGTGAGAGACGCGCTGTGGCTGACCCTGATCGCCGTGGTCCTCCTCATCGGGGGCGTCGGCTGGTTCGCCTGGCGAGGCGGCCGGCACCTGGGGACGCCGACCCAGCGGGCGACGTACGAGGCGCTGCACACGGCCAGCCTGGCCGCGCCGGCCCTGCGATCGGGGCTGACGCACGAGAGCGCGGCCCGGGCGGTGCCGCACCTGCGGGTGCTCCTCGGCGCCAGTGGGGTCGTGCTGGCCGACGACGGCGGCGTGCTGGCGGCGGACAACATCGATAGGGCGCACCGCGCCTTCCTCCAACCGCCGCTGCAGGCGGCGATCGCCAGCGGCCGGTCGCAGACGCTCTCGGTCGACCAGCTCGACTGCGGCGACCCGGTCGGTTGCCCGTTGCAGGCCGGTGTGATCGTCCCGGTGCACGTCGACGGGAACGTCGTCGGCGCCCTCGGCATGCTCGGGCCGGCGGCGTCGGCGGGACTGCTGCGGCTGACGAGCGAGGTCGGCCAGTTCGTCTCCGCCCAGCTGGAGCTGGCCGAGCTCGACCGGTCGCGGCGTCGGGCCGACCAGGCGGAGCTCCGCTTCCTCCGGGCCCAGATCTCCCCGCACTTCATCTACAACGCGCTGACCGCGATCGAGTCGTTCGTGCGGACGGACCCCGAGCGGGCCCGCGAGCTGTTGATCGGCTTCGCCGACTTCACCCGCTACAGCTTCCGGAGCCACGGGCAGTTCGTCACGATGGCCGAGGAGCTGCGGCTCGTCGACACGTACCTCGACCTCGAGCGGGCCCGGTTCGGCGAACGGCTGTCGGTGACCCTGCGGGTCGCGCCGGAGGTTCTGGGCGTCGTGCTGCCGTCGCTCATCCTGCAACCGTTGGTCGAGAACGCGGTGCGCCACGGCCTCGAGCCCAGCGAGCGCACCGGGACGCTGTCGATCGTCATCGCCGACGGTGACAACGAGGCGGTCGTCAGCGTCGAGGACGACGGCGTCGGCGCGGACCCGGCGTACCTCAGCCGGGTGCTGGCCGGCCGCGCCCAGGGCGACGGGGTCGGCCTCCACAACGTCGACGAACGCCTCCGGGCCGTCTTCGGCGAGGAGCACGGCCTGGCGATCGAGACCGGGATCGGCGCCGGCACGAAGGTCGTGCTGCGGATCCCGAAGTTCCATGCCGGGGTGACGGTGTAATGGTGCTCTCGGTCCTCGCGGTCGACGACGAGGTCCCGTCGCTCGACGAGCTGTCGTACCTCCTGCGCACGTCCGAGCTGGTCGGTTCGGTGGCGGTGACGCAGAGCGCGACCGACGCGCTGCGCCAGCTGCGCGACGACCACTTCGACGTCGTCCTGCTCGACATCCGCATGCCCGGCCTCGACGGCCTCGACCTCGCCCGGGTGCTCGCCCGTTTCTCGGAACCGCCGGTCGTCGTCTTCGTGACGGCCCACGAGGAGCACGCCCTGGAGGCGTTCGACGTCGGTGCGGCCGGCTACCTGCTGAAGCCGCTCAACCGGGAGCGCCTCGAACGAGTCCTCCGGCGAGCTACCGGCGGCCACCAGGCCGCCGAGGAGCTCGACGCGGTGCCGGTCGAGTCCGGCGGTCGGACGATCCTGGTCGACCGGCAGGACATCAGCTGGGTCGAGTCGGCCGGCGACTACGTCCGGCTGCATCTGCGGGACGGGCCGAGCTACCTGCTGCGAGCGGCCATCTCGGTGCTCGAGGAGCAGTGGGCCGGCTTCGTCCGGATCCACCGCAGCTACCTCGTCGCGGTGCACGACATCCGCGAGCTGCGGACGGACGGCTCGCGGACGACGGTCAAGGTCGGCGAGACGGAGCTGCCGGTGAGCCGCCGGCACCTGCGCGAGCTCCGGGACCGGCTCGTCCGCCACGCCCGCCCGGGCACGCGGTGAGCGGGCGCGAGGTCGTCCGGGCCCCGGCCCGGCGGTCGACGGTCGCCGGCCACTCGCCGGCCGCCGGCGACCTCTACGAGCAGGACAACTACGCCCGTACGCTGCTCAGCTCGTTGATGCGGGCCCAGCTCGGAGCGACGGTCACCGTGCTCGTGCCGGCGGCGGCGCTTCTCCTCTTGTACCCGCTCCTGGCCGTCCTCGTGCCGAGCCTCGCCCAGGTCCATGTGGCCGGGGTACCGCTCACGTTCATCGTCCTCGGCGGCGGGATCTACCCGCCGCTCGTCCTCCTCGGCTTCTGGTACCGGCGACGGGCGGCCCACGTCGAGCAACGGTTCGTCGAGCTGCTCGAGGACCGCGACGAGGACCGCCATGACCGGACTGCCATGACCGGACCGCCATGACCGAACCGGCTGTCCTCGGGGCGATCATCGCCGTCGCCGTCGTCACCGCGGTCATCGGCGCCCGGGGGGTCCGGGTGGCCCGGACGCCGGAGGACTTTCTCGTCGCGGCCCGCCGGGTCCCGCCGACGCTGAACGCGTCGGCGATCTGCGGCGAGTACCTCTCGGCCGCGTCGTTCCTCGGCATCGCCGGCCTGGCGATGCTGGACGGGTTGGGCGCGCTCTGGTACGCGGTCGGCTACGCCGCGGGCTATCTCGTCCTGCTGGCCGCGGTCGCCGCGCCGCTCCGCCGCTTCGGGGCGTACACGATCCCGGACTTCGCGGAGGGCCGGCTGGCGTCGCCGGTCCTGCGCCGGGCGGCGACGGTGATGGTCCTCGTCATCTGCGGCTTCTACCTCCTGCCGCAACTCAAGGGGGCCGGGTTGACGCTGCAGGCGGCGGTCGGCGGGCCGTACTGGGTCGGCGTCGTCGTCCTCGGCATCGTCGTCGTCATCGGGATTGCCAGCGGCGGCATGAAGGGCATCACGTTCGTCCAGGCGTTCCAGTACTGGCTCAAGCTGACGGCCATCGCGGTGCCCGCGCTCGTCCTCCTCATGCTGGTCCAGCACCCGCCGCTGACCGGGATCGACGGCGCGGCGTCGCCGACGTTCCACAAGGTGACGAAGGTCGAGTTCCCCGACACCGAGGTGATGGCGGTGCGGACGCCGGTCACCGTCGTCGCCCGCGGCACCGTCGCCGGTGTGCGGCGCGACGGCCCGCTGCGGCTGCGAGCCGGCCAGTACGACGTGGCCGCCGGGAGCACGCTCGTCTTCCCGGCGGGCACGCCGGCGCCGACGGTGACGTCGCAGGCGGTGCTCACCGCGGCGCAGTGGGAGTCACCGCTCGTTCGGCTCGGCGGCCAGCTCGACCACCCGCTGGCCGCCACGTATGGCGTGATCCTCGCGACGTTCCTCGGGGCGATCGGGCTCCCCCACATCCTCGTCCGTTTCTATACGAACCCGGACGGGCCGGCCGCCCGCAAGACGACGTCACTGGTCCTGCTCCTGCTGGCCTGCTTCTACGTCTTCCCCGCCATCTTCGCGGTGCTCGGCCGGGCGGAGGCGCCGGGCCTCTACACGAGCGGGCAGACCGATTCGGTCGTCCTCGTCCTGCCGCGCCTGGCGGCGGCCGGCACGGTCGGGATCGTCCTGGCCGCGCTGACCGCGGCCGGCGCGTTCGCGGCGTTCCTGTCGACGTCGTCCGGCCTCCTCATCAGCATGGCCGGCGCGGTCTCCCACGACCTCCTCGGCCGCGGCGTGCGGGCCTTCCGGCTGTCGGCCGTCGTCGCCGGCATCGTCGCCACCGGGCTCGGCCTGCTCGTCGGCGGGATCGCCATCAACGTGCTCGTCGGTTGGGCGTTCGCCATCGCCGCGTCGTCGTTCTGCCCGCTGCTGCTGCTCGGCATCTGGTGGGCCGGGCTGACGTGGAAGGGCGCGCTCGTGCGGCCTCGCCCTCGGCGGCGGCGCGTCGTCGATGGCGGTGATCCTGGCGATGGTCGGGGTCGGGAAGACCGGCTGGCCGGCCGTGCTGCTCGGGGAGCCGGCGATCTGGACGGTGCCATTGGCCTTCGTTGCCATGATCGGCGTCTCGCTCCTCACCCGCCGGACAGTCCCGCCGGACGTGACGCGCCAGCTGCTCGCCCTCCACCTGCCCGAGCGGGTCCGGCTGCCCGATCGTTGATGGTCGGGCGGTAGTCGTCGGGCGGTGGCGGCCGGGTAGCATCCCTCGATCACCGGCGGGCCGCCGGGCCGGCGCGAGAACCCTTGGAGGAGCCAGCGGTGAAGTGGGTCGTCACGAGCGTCCCGACGTGGCTCGTCGCCGTCGTCCTGATCGTCGGCATCCCGGCCCTGGCGGTCGGGACGAAGATCCTGCTGAGCCGGAAGGTCCCGGCGCTCGGGAGGGATACGCACAACGACGTCGCCGGCTTCCTGGTCGCCGTCGTCGCGGTCATCTACGCGGTCATCGTCGGCTTCACGATCGTCTCGCTCTACGAGCAGACGGTCACGGCCAACAACGACGTCAGCACGGAGGCGACGATGCTCCTCCAGATCCACGACGGGAACCAAGTGTTCGGCCCGGTGACGAGTGCCCGGCTCGACGCCGACATCGTCGGCTATGCCAACGCGGTCGTCCGCGACTGGCCGGCTATCGCCCAGGGTGAGCCCAGCCCGGCGGTCACCCGGCACCTCAACGCGCTCTACGCGACGCTCGACCGTTACGTCCCCCGCACGGCGGCCCAGCGAGACTTCCTCAACACGGCGATCAACGACGTCAACCAGGTGAGCCAGGCCCGGGCGGCCCGCCAGCTCGAGGCGAGCGACGCCGGCTCGCTCCCGGTGGTCCTGTGGGTCGGCATCCTGCTGACCAGCGCGGTGACGCTCGGGTTCGCCCTCGTCTTCTCACTGGAGAGCCTCCGGTTCGCGTGCACGATGGTCGGCGGCGTCGCCGTCGTGCTCGCCGTCAACATCTTCATGCTCATCGAGCTCGGCTACCCGTTCCTCGGCTCGGTCGCGGTCGGCCCGCAGAAGTTCGTCGAGGTCATCCGGGTCGTCCACGGCTGAGGTCGCCGCGCCGGCGACGGGTGTCAGGCGCTGACTGGGTGCCCAGCTCCGGACGAGCAGCTCCAGGGCGGCCCGGCGGACGACGTCGGAGCCGGCGGCGCGGTCGGGTCCGGCCCCGCCCTCGAGATCAGGTCGGCCATCGAGATCGAGGTCCACCGTCGAGGGTGACCGTCCCGCCGAGCGCGCCAGTACGGTCGAGCCCGGCGGCACCGTCGAGCCCGCTCGGGGCGCGGCGGTTGGTCGACTCGAGCACGGCCATGCCGTGCACCATCGCCCAGAGCGCGTAGGCGAGATCCTCGACGTCGAGCTCCGGCCGCACCCGGCCGGCGTCGCGCTCGGCTGCGATGACACCGAGCATGATCAGGTACGGCGAGCGGCCGGGCGCGCCGGCGTCGATCGAGAGCCGCCCGGACGGCAGGTGGGCGAAGAGCAGGCGGAACCGCTCGGGCTGGCTGGCGGCGAAGGAGAAGTAGGCCTCGCCGACGGCCACGAGCGGATCGGCGTCGGCCTGCCGGGCGGCGTCGGTCAACGACGCGGCGAGCATCTCGACGGTCTCCTCCGCCAGGGCGACGATGATGTCCTCCCGGCTGGCGAAGTAGCGGTAGAGGGCCGACGGGCTGTAGTCGAGCCGCCGGGCGAGCTCACGGATGCCGATTCGCTCGGCCCCACCCTCGTGGGTGACCGCGAGGGCCTCGTCGAGGATGGCGGCACGGGTGCGGTCGTGCCGCCGCTCCCGGCTGCTCGTCGGTACGTCCTGGACCACGCAGTTCCTTCTCGTCGGCGAACAGCGTTCATGTTACGGCGCGGCGAGGTCGCGAGGTGGGTATGACCAGCTGGGCGTCGTGCTCCGTCCGGCCCGCGCCGTGTCCGGCGGTCGGTCGCCCGGTCGGCGGCGGCGGTGGTGGGCCGGGAAGGGATTCGAACCCCCGAAGGCAGATGCCAGCAGGTTTACGGCCTGCTTCCTTTGACCACTTGGATACCGGCCCCTGTCGACAAGCTGTCGAAGCCCTGTCGAAGGGCTGAACGGTAGCGAAAGCCGACTCGGCTGACAACTCGGGAAGAAGGCCGATCGACCCGTTCTCGGCCCACTTCGTGGGGTTCAGGTCGTCGGCGTCGTGATCCCGCACTGGTTGCCGAAGTAGCTGGCGAGCGTCTTCTCGGCACTGACCAGCTTCGGGCTCTCGGCCGCGGTGGTGAGCGACGACTCGAACTGGGTGAGGCTGGTCGAGCTCTTGATGATCGACTCCTCGGTTGTCGCCAACTTCAGCACGGTCTGCTCGGCGGCCCGGACGTTCGACGGGGCCGACGACAGGTAGCCAAGGGCCCGCCGTTCCAGGGCCGCGTCCGAGTTGAAGGTGGCGAGCAGCTGCTTCTGGGCGGCCGACCAGTTGCCGGCCTCGATGGCCTTGGCGATGGCCTACCCCTGCTTGGACACCGACGCTGTCTGGTGCTTGGCGGCTGTGCACAGGGCGCTGTTCGAATGGGACCGTTCGCCCCGGACGCCCACGCCGAGGCGGTCGGGCCGACGACGGTGGTGAGCGTGACGGCGATGCCGACGACGCCGGCGATGCCGTGTCCGAGTGCTCTTCGTTCCATCTGGGGCTCTCCCGTTCGCGGCGACGCCCGCACTTTAGGAGACGGCGGGCCGGTTGTCGTCGGCCTCGACCCGCAGCCGTCGCCAGAGCCGTCCGGCACCGAACAGCGCGGCGACGCCGAAGAGCACGAACGGCAGCTCGATGACGGCGGCCGCGGCGAGGCCGCCGACGATCCCGGAGATGGCCTCGGCGCCGACCTGGAGCGACTGGTTGTTCCCCATGACGTGCCCCTGCTCGGTGTCGTCCGCCGTCAGCGAGAGCATCGTGGCGCAGGACGGGAGGCAGACGGCGACGGCGAGGGCGGTCAGACCGAGGGTCGGCCAGAGCAGGTCGAGGACGCCGGGGAACGGGAGGACGACGAGCAGGCCGCCGGTCGCCAGCCCGGACGCGACGGTGAGGACGGTGGCCGACCACCGCGCCGACAGCCGGCCGACGAGCCACAGATTGGCGACGACGATGGGCACGGCGACCCAGGCGACGAAGATCGATTCGCGGGCGACGCCGAGGTGGAAGACGCGGACGAGGTACATCAGGTAGACGCGGAAGAAGCCGAAGATGGCGAGGTAGAGAAGGAAGTTGACGAGGTAGAGCGACCGCCGCTGCCGGTCGGTGACGACGGTCGCCAGGTTGGTGAAGCTCTTCAGGTAGCCACCGGCCGTTCCGGGCTCGGGCGGTGCGACTCGGGCAGGGCGACGACGACGGCGACGAGCGTCAGGGCGAGCAGGACGTCGACGGCGAAGAACGGCGTCGGGTAGCCGAACCACGAGGCGAGGTGGCGGTCGGCGAGCTGCCCACCGGCGAGCGGGCCGACGACGTACGCCAGGCTCGAGCTGAGGTAGACGTAGCCGAAGAGGCGGTTGCGGTCGGCAGCCGGGACGGAGTCGGCGATGGCGCTCTGGGCGATCGAGATGTTCGCCTCGCCGAGGCCGCCGAGGAACGACGCGACCATCAGCAGCGGGAGGTTCCGGACGACGAGCGCGGCGCCGATGACGCCGTACCAGACGGTCGACGCGGCGAGGGAGGCGACGAGGACCGGTCGCCGGCCGACGCGGTCGGACAGCGCGCCGAGGACGGGCGCACCGACGAACTGGCCGAGCGGGTAGAGGCAGAGGAGGAGGCCGAGGACGATGCTGCGCGTCGCCGCGCTCGACGTCGGCGGCAGCATCCCGTTGTCGTTGGCGAGGATCATCGGCGTGAAGACGGTGATCATCAGGCTGTAGCCGAGGAAGCCGACGAAGACGACGACGTAGAGCGGGGCCAGCGGCCAGGCGGTACGGCGGTGGGCCCGCTCCGGGATCGGCGTCGCCGGGCCCGACGACCGGGCGCGGGTCGTCGGTCGTCACGCCGGGTCGTGATGGTGGCGCTTCCGCCGGCCGCGGCACGGCAGGAGCACCTCGCCGAGCACCAGGCGGATGGCGAGACGGACGAGCACGATCCGACGGTAATCCGTCCGGGTTCGATCCGGTCGTGGCGCCGCCGGTAGGGCAACCCGAAGAAAATTTCGTGGCTGAAATGACCGGTCCACCGACTGGACCTGGGCCGACGGTCATCAGTCCCCGAGATTTTTGTATTAGCGGTGCAACCCGCCGCTCTGTTCGGGTGGAAGCACCGACAGCTTCCGGCGGGCCGGTGGCGGAACTGGTAGACGCGCAAGGCTTCGGTCTTGTGTCCGAAAGGACGTGGGGGTTCAAATCCCTTCCTGGCCCACTGAAAAATCAAAAAACGGAAGTTCAAAAAACCTAGGCCGCAAGGGCGGGACCTCGCCGAACTGGGAGGACCCGCCGGCGCCGGGAAGAGAACACCCGACGCAAATCGCTCCAAACCCTGTTTATTCATGTCGCCTACCCGTACAATAGGCATTGGTCGTCAACGACCGTCACAATGCGCCAGGGCCCCCCGAGCACGAACATCCCCCGTCGTGCGCGGGGCCCTGCCGCGTCCGGAGGCCGTCTTCCGATGGGCTGCTGCCAGCCCGAGCCGGCGCCTTTCCAGCCCCACGCCGATCAGGCTTTCAGCCCGCCGGCGTCGGCACCCCTCCCCGATGGTGACCCTCACCTGGGGGTTCGTCGCCGCGTCGGATGCCGCCGTTCGCTCGCCGAAATTTTTCTGTCGTCGCGACGAGACATGGTCGTAACACGGTTGTAACGTCAGTGGTGAGGGGGAAGCGCCCGGGATACAGAGCCCCTGGCTACGGCCAGGGGGCTCCGGCGCGTCCCGGCGGTCACCGCTCGGTAGGAGGCACTGCCTCGGCCCCGATCAGCTCCTCCCCCGGCTCGGCAGCGGTGGCTGCGGCTCGAGCGGGGATCCGGAGTTGGCGGCGTACGTCGGCGAGCGGCTCGTCGACCAGGGCGAGATGGTCGACCGCCTCGAAATCGAGATGGCATTCCTGGCCTCGGCGAACCGCGTCGGCCAGCGCTTCGGTCGCGCCAGGTCGCTGAAGGAGGTTGACCTTCGGCTCGACGTCCGGGAAGGCGAGCATCCCGACCTCGGAGAGGCCGAGCACCGCGACCAGGGCCGTGAAGTGCTCGTCGCCGTCGGTGGCGGCGACGAGCATGGCCTGGAGGGCCAGCTCGTCGATCGGGACCGGTTCGTAGCCGGCGATGACGTGCGTGAAATCGTGGGCCACGAGGTGAGCGCCACCGCCGTTCGGTTCTCCCGGGAAGGGCAGCGTGAACCGATCGTAGAAATCGAAGAACGCCCGGCCGAGGGTGCCGGCGGCGCAGCTGCTCAGCGAGCGAAGCGTCGCGGCCAGGGCATCGTCGTCGACGTCGGCCAGTTTCGGTTCGACGGGAGGTGCGGCCGCGAAGCGCCCGTAGTCGGCCACGAGGAGTTGTCGCTTCTCCTCGAGGGCGTCCCGGCCGACCGCCAGCATGGTCTCGTGCACGTCCAGTACCGCGGCATAGCGCTCGACCGCGCCGGCCATGGCCGGACGAGGGGGATGGCAGGCGAACTCGAGCAGGATCATCATCTGGACGAGACGGTGCCGCCACTTGCGGTCGGCGACCGTTCCGGCCACCGCCTCGGGCGTCATCGGCTCGAAGGCATCTTCCGTGCTCCCGAAGAGGCCCATGGCCAACGCGCCGATGATGCGGTCCTGCTCCTCCGACGGCCCCCCGCCTTCGCCGGCGCATCCGACGAGGGCGCCGCAGTAGGCGCTCGCTACTTCCGGCGACCGCAGCATGCCCTGCCCTCTCGCCCCACCGTCAGAACGAGTTCTTCGTCGTCAGCGAACCTGTCGAGAAGCAGAACTGGTAGTACGTCCCGAAGAAGTGGCCTGTCTCGTTGTAGTAGAGGCACGAGCTGCTGATCTGGCCCGAGTCGAGGATCTTCTTCGTGACGAATGTCTGGGCGTTCTGCGGCGACTTGCCGAGCTGCGCCTCGACGTCGGCTTGGCTCGTACCGAGCTTCACGGCATCGAACTGATGCTGGCTGATCGCATGCGACCGTTGTTCGGCATCGAGGTCGTGGACCGCCTTCCCGACGGCCACGACGAACAGCACGATGATCAGTACGATCACCACGCCGATCGAACCGAGGACCCAGGGCCAGACCCGGCGACGTCGGCGCGGTGGCCCGGCGGCTCGATAGCCGGCCATCGGCGGTGGCGGCTGCCCCAAGCCCGGCGGGAGCTTGCCGGTTGTCGTCCACTGCGAACCGTCCCAACGGCTCCATTGCGCCGACGCCGGCTCCTGCCTCCAGGTCGATCCGTAGGGATCGGTGAAGTCGGTCGTCGTCATGGCCCCCCATCCGTTCCGAGCGTCAGCCCCTGCAGGGTACTGAGAACGTGCCGGCGGCGTGTCGATACGAGCCGGCCGCGAACGAGAGCGGGACCGACCGGGCGATCTAGGGCTTCCGGACCGAGGGTTGAGGTGACAGATGGACCCTGTGGTTGATGGTCATGCTGCCTTGGTTCTCCGGTAGTTGTCGAGGATCTGATGTGGGGTCCGACCGCGCATGTAGTCGCCGTGGTTGCGCCGGCGGTGGTGGTAGGTGAGGAGCCACGCATCGGCCTCGGCCTGGAGCTGGCGGATCGAGGTGAAGTGCCGGCGGTGAAAGGCCGGCCGCCAGCACTCCTGGAGGATGGTGCCGTGAAACCGTTCGCAGACCGCGTTGTGGTTGGGCGAGCGGGCCGGGATGCGTTGGTGACGAAGGCCCCTGGCCACCAGGTGGGCCTGGAAGTCCCGGGCCACGTACTCGGGCCCGTTGTCGGTCAACACCGCCCTCACCGTGACCCCGTGGCGCCGGTAGTGGTGGAGCAGGTGGTCGACGAAGCGCAGGGTGTGGGGGGCGGTGACCGGGCCCAGCACGATCATGACGACGGCCCAGCGGGTGAAGACGTCGATGGCGGTCAGCTGGTACACCTTGCCGACCCCCTTGAGCTTGCCGATGTAGAAGCTGTCCAGGCAGACGAGCTCGCCCGGGCCCCCGGTGGCCAGGCAGAACCCGAAGGGCCCGCTCTCGGGCCGCCTCGGTCGACAGTCCGGTGGTGGCCGCCGTGATGGCGGCCGCCCGGCCAGACGCTGGCCTCGCGCCCCAGCCCGTGGGCGACCAGGTGCTTCTGCACGGTCGACTTGGCGATGGAGAATCCCTGGTCACCGAGGCGATCGGCGTAGCGGCGACAGCCGATGGTGGGTTCTGACCACGGCCAGGGTCAACAGCGCTCGACGACGTGGGTGGGGGTGGCCTCGGGCATCTGGGGGCCCGGCGCTCCTTGGGCAGGAAGGCGTCGAGCCCGTAGCGGTCGGCCCGCTCTTCCACTGGTAGTAGCGGGTCCGCGAGATGCCGAAGACCCGGCAGGTCTCGGCCACGTTGTCGGTCTTGGGCATGCTCCAACACGGCGAGGCGACGTTGGTAGATGATCTCTGCTGGGGTCACGGTGATGGGCTCCTTGGCTCTCTGGTAGGAACCACAGAGTCCATCGCCGTGCCCCGCTCGGGGTGGATGTGCAACCTCAACATTCGGTCCGGAAGCTCTAGGGGAACCCGGCCGCGTCGACGGCCGCCCTCCCGGTCGAGGGCCCCTCGATATCTGGGGCCCCTCGATATCTGGGAAGAATTTCGGCGGTCGCTGTCCCCTGCGGTGCCCCCGGTTCGTCTCGATGACGAGAGATGATCCCCCTGAGGAGGCAACCATGAAATACGCAGTGCTCATCTTCCCGAAGCCCGGCACCCACGACGGGCTCCCCCCTGACGAGTACCAGGCCCTGAACGCCGAGTACCTGGGACTGCGCGACGACCCGCACTGCATCGGCGGTGCCCACCTGCAGCCAGCCGAGACGGCGACCACGGTCCGTCAGGGCCCGAGCGGGGTCTTGATCACCGACGGTCCCTTCGCCGACACCAAGGAAGTGCTCGGCGGTTACTACGTCCTCGACGCCGCCCACCTGGACGAGGCGTTGGCGTTCGTCCACCGGATCCCGGCGGTTCGGCTCGGCGGCGCGGTCGAGGTGCGGCCTCTGGTGGAGATCCCCATGGAGGATGCCTTCTGATCGAAGAAGTGTTCCGGCGGGAGTGGGGTCGCTGTCGGCTTCCCTGTGCGGCTTCCTCGGTGACATAGACCTCGCCGAGGAAGCCGCTCAGGAGGCCTTCGCCATCGCGGCTGAGCGGTGGCCCCGGGACGGGGTGCCGCAATACCCGGTGGCCTGGCTGGTGGCCACCGGGCGCAACCGGGCCATCGACCGCATCCGACGCGAGCAGACCCTCGAAGGAAAGCATCGGCTGCTCCAGAACGATCGGCTGACCGTGACCATGGACGACATCGACCTCGACGACAGCACGATCGGCGACGAGCGCCTGAAGCTGATCTTCACCTGCTGCCATCCGGCACTGCCCGTCGAGGCGCAGGTGGCGCTGACGCTGCGGGCCCTGGGAGGCCTCACCACCGAGGAGATCGCCCGCGCCTTCCTCGTGTCCGAGGAGACGATGAAGCGCCGGCTCTCGCGAGCCAAGGCCAAGATCAAGGCGACCGTGATCCCGTTCGCGGTGCCCGCCGACCGGGTGCTCCCGGACCGCTTGTCCGCCGTCCTGGCCGTGATCTACCTGATCTTCAACGAGGGCTTCACCGACCGGGGCGATCTGGCCGCTGAGGCGATCAGTCTGGGCCGACTGCTGGCCGAGCTGATGACCGACGAACCAGAGGTGTACGGGCTGGTCGCGCTGATGCTGCTCCACGACTCCCGTCGCCAAGCCCGAGTGGTGGAGGGCGAGCTGATCCCGCTGGCCGAGCAGGACCGCTCCCGGCACGACCCGGCGAAGGTCGACGCCGGCCGCTGCAGCGCTCGAACAAGCGCTGGCCCTGCGATCGGCCACCGGGCCGTATGTGCTCCAGGCGGCGATCGCCTCGCTCGGCCGAGGAGGAGGATCCGACTGGCACGGATCACCGGCGCTCTATCGAACGCCTCCAACTTCTCACCGGCTCACCGGTCGTCGCCCTCAATCACGCCGTGGCTGTCACCGAGGCGGGTGAGCCCGGACGAGCGCTCGAGCTCGTCGACGAGTGGTCGATCTCGGCGGGTACCGCGATCCCAGTTCGACCCGGGCCGGAAGCTGCTCCGCCGTCTCGGCCGCGACGACGAAGCCCGCCAGGCGTTCGAGGCCGCCCTACGACTGACCGTCACCGACCCGGAGCGTCGGTTTCTCGTTCGTCGCCTGTCGGAGCTCGTGGCACCTACATCTTGATGCTGCTGCCGAGATCGACCGGCAGGGCGACTCCGGTCACGTAGCGGGCTTCCTCCGACGCCAGCCACAGGACGGCGTTGCTGACGTCGACCGGTTCGATCCACGGCTCCGGCATGGCGTTCATCCGTCGAAACGATTCGATGACATCGGCCTGTTGCGGGTTGTCGAGGTCGGGCCGGAAGAGCCGGTACAGCTGGTCGTTCTGGACCATGGGGGTATCGACGACCGTCGGGCAGATGGCGTTGACCCGGATGTAGTGCCGGGCGAGCTCGTTGGCCATGGTCCGCATAAGGCCGATGACGCCGTGCTTGGACGAGTTGTAGTCGGCGAGGTGGGGGGCGCCCAACAGGCCGGCGCCGGAGCTCGTCACGATGATCGAACCGCCCCGGTCTCGTTCGATCATCGACGGAACGACCACCGAACAGGTGAGCCAGACCCCTTTGAGGTTGACGTCCAGGCAGTCGTCCGACTGCGCCTCGGACATCTCCCAGAAGGGCAGCCCGAGCGGCGCGATCCGGGCGTCGCGGACACCACGTCGATGGCGCCGAAGGTGGCAACGCCTCGTCTACCACTGCCTGGAGCTGGCGCGACTGCGCACGTCGGCCTGGCGGGCCAGGATCCGCCGGTCCAGTCCCTCGACCAGCCGGACCGTCTCGTCGAGATCCTCCTGCGTCGCCATTGGATAGGCGACGGTCGAATACGACCCGAGGGCGTCGATGGCGACGATGTGGGCACCTTCCTCGGCCAGCCGCACCGCATGGGCCCGTCCCTGACCCGGGCGGCGCCGGTGATGAACGCCACCTTCCCTTCAACCCGTCCCATCGACTTCGTCAGCCCAGCTCTTGCCCGGAGGCCATCTGGCGTGACGCCTCGGCTCCCTCGACGATGGCGTACTGCCAGGAGCCCCGACGTACAACGAGGCGTCCCGACGAGAATCAGGAGCGAGTACGGTCCCGGCGTGCGGAAGCCGTAGCGAAGTTCGCCCGGGACGGCGATGCTCATGCCGGCGGAGACCCTTACCCGGCCGACCCGGAGCTCGCCGGTCATCACCCGGATGATCTCGTCCTGCGAGTGCGTATGTGACGAGATGACGTGGGGGGTGCCGCAATGGACCTCAAAAAGGCGATCCGGCACGTCAGGCAGCTCGAATCGGCCGCTGGTGGCCCACTGGGGCGCTGAGCAGGGGCACCACCCTAGTCGGCTCGGTGAGGGGGTTTCCTCGGCCGATGCCGCCCTATGTCGTGGATGTGGATGTGGATGTGGCGGTGGCCGTCGTGGTGGTGGTGGGAGGGGTGCGCAGTTCCAGTTGGCGGCGATGTGGAAGTTCCCCTTCGCCCGCACTGCGGAGATGTCCTCGGGCCCCATTGTGATGTTGGCACTCCCGGACACCCCGTTGGTGACGAAGTAGCCCTTGGTGGCTACCCACGACCGACCGTCGTTGGACTGCAAGACGAAAGACGACGACCCGATCTTGTCGCCCGAGGTGTGCCCGGGCCACTTGCCGGCGTGCGGAGCGAGGAAGGTGAGCGTCCACTCGTCGGCCTTGGAGCCCTGCAGCTTGCCTGTGAAGCTGATCTGACCTCCCTTGGCGGTGGTTGTCTGGCAGTCGTTCGGCGGGGCGTGCAGCGTGCCGTTGAAGTCGCCGGTGACCTTCACGGTGATGCCGGTGGATGTGGTCGCGCCGGCCGGCCCGGCCGTCGCCGCGAGGGTCACCCCGCCAGCGGCGAAGGCCAGAGCGGCGCCCGCCACCAGATACAGGGTCTTCGATCTGCCAGTACCCACCAAACCCTCCTTCTCCCCGGCGATCGCCAAAGGACGAGTTGCTTCCGTGATCAATTCTGTCGGACTGGTGCTCGGTTGTCTTGAGCGGTGAGTGCTCAAACTACGGTCGCACGAGACGCTTCGACAAAGCGAGCCCTGCAGTCGTGGCCGGGTTCGACCACGGTCAGTCGAGCCGCTCGAGCTCTTCCCGGAACCGCCGGCCGTTGGCGACGTACTCGTCGACAGTGATCCGGATCATCTCGAGGTTCGATGCGCCCGGCTGGATCCTCGCCGGGATGCCGAGGGCGAGCGCGCCGGCCGGGATGACCATCTTGTTGGGCACGACCGCATTGGCGCCGACGCTGCCGCCGGTGCCGACGACCGCGAAGTGCAGGACGATCGATCCGGAGCCGACGAGCGAGCCGTCCTCCATCGTGCAGCCCTCGAGGTGGGCGAGATGGCCGATGGCACAGCCGTCACCGACGACGGTCGGGAAGCCCGGGCCGGCGTGGATGACGGTGCCGTCCTGCACGGAGACCGGGCGCCGACGACGATGGCGCCGTAGTCGCCCCCGCAGCACCGCACCGGGCCAGATCGACGCGGTCCGGACCGATCGTGACGTCGCCGATGACGGTCGCCTGTGGGTGGACGTACGCGTCCGGGTCGATGTCGGGTACGAGGTCGCCGAGCCGGTAGATCGCCATGTCAGACGTGATGGGCGATCCAGGTGATGCCCTGGTAGGCCCGGTAGCCGAGGTAGACGACCGACGCGAGGATCATGAACTTGAAGTACCACGGCACCGGCCGCCGCATCGGCTCGGTGACCTGGGTCCCGCACGTCGGGCACGTGCCGTCCTCGTAGAGGTCGTCGTCCTCGATCAGCTTCTCGCAGCCCTCACACCAGTGCTCCTTGACCTGCTCCGTCACCGGTCGACCCGCTCCCCTCACCGCCCGCCGCCGGCCCGTACCCGCAGCTTGATCGGCGTCGGTCCGAGGTCGAAATGCTCTCGCAGCCCACGCTCGACGTACCGGAGGTACGTCTGCGGCAGCCGGCCGGTCGCGAACAGCGTGAACGTCGGCGGGTCGATCGCCCCCTGGACGCCGTAGCGGATCCGGGCGCCGGGCGCGGCGTGGCTGGCCTGGATCTCCCGGAGGGCCCGGTTCAGGGCGCCGGTCGATACCCGATGGTGGTACGCGTCGACTGCGGCGATCAGCGCCGGCAGGATCTTGTGGGCGCCCCGGCCAGACGTCGCGGAGACCCGGAGGACCGGTGCGATGCCGAGGAACGCCAGCCGCTCCCCGACGCCGGCCATCACGTCCTCCCGGTCCCCCGTCGCGATCAGGTCCCATTTGTTGAGGACGACGACCGCCGGGCAGCCCGACGCGCCGATCCGCTCGGCCAGCCGCTGGTCCTGGTGGGTCGCGCCGACGGTCGCGTCGATGATGAGCAGCGCGATGTCAGCCTCCTCGAGCGCGTCGAGCGCCCGGAGGACCGAGTACGACTCCGGCCCCCGCTCCGTCTTCGACGGCCGCCGCATGCCGGCCGTGTCGACGAAGCACAGCGGTCCCTCCGGCGTGACGACGACCGTGTCGATCGTGTCGCGCGTCGTTCCCGGCATGTCGTGGACGACCGCCCGCTCCTCGCCGATCAGCCGGTTGAAGAGCGTCGACTTCCCGACGTTCGGCCGGCCGACGAGCGCGACTCGTGGCGGCCGGCCGTCCTCCGAGACGAGCTCGCCGAGCTCCGGTGCCCCGTCGACGGCCATCAGGCCCGGGACGTCGGCATCGGCGGCCCCATCCGTGCCCGTCCGGCTGGCGCTCTTCCCGTCGGTCGCCCCGGCGGCGGTGCCGATGATGTTGACGACCTCGTCGAGCAGGTCGCCGGTGCCGCGGCCGTGGATGGCGCTGACCGGCCACGGGTCGCCGATGCCGAGCGAGACGAACTCCCACGCCTGCCCCTCCCGACCGACGTCGTCGACCTTGTTGACGACGAGGCGGACCGGCGCCTTCGTGCGACGCACGACGCGGGCGGCGGCCAGGTCCTCTTCGGTCACGCCGACCGTCACGTCGACGACGAGCAGCACGAGGTCGGCCTCGGCCACCGCCTTCTCGGCCTGGGCGCTCACCTTGTCGTCGAGCGCCGCCCACCGGCCAGCCAGCCGCCGGTGTCGACGATCGTGAACGGGACGCCCGTCCACTCCGCGTCGAGCGCCTTGCGGTCCCTCGTCACCCCCGGCTGCTCCTCGACGACCGCGGCTCGACGGCCGACGATGCGGTTGACCAGCGACGACTTCCCGACGTTGGGCCGGCCGGCGATGACGACGACCGGCTGGCTCGCCGATGCAGCACCGGCGTCGGTCCGGCGGCTCATCGAAGCACCACCGGCGTCGGTCTGGCCGCGGCGTCCGCCCCGGCACCGTTGCCGGCCCCGCACCCCGCGCCGCCGGCCGGCACGAGCTTGCCGTCGAGGGCGGCCCGCAGCGATCGCCCGTCGGTCGGGACGACCTCGACCGGGCGCGGCAGGTCCGCCAGCGTCAGCCCGTCGAGGAAGCGGTCCTCCGACAGGCACGCGTCCGGGATCAGGTACCGCCGCCCGTCCGGCTGCCCGGCCAGCGCCCGGGCCAGATCCTCTCCGGTCAGCAGACCGGCGACGCCGATGTTGCCACCGAAGAAGTCGTTCGCCACCGTCAGGATCTCGACGTCCGGCCGCGCCGACAGCAGTGGCGCGAGCACCCGGGCACCGTACGTGCCGGTGACGACCGTCACCGGGAGCCCGATCGACGGTCCCCGCCAACTGCCCCACCCGGCCGGCTGGTAGCGGCCGCCCCGCCGCCGGCCGCGGTCCCCTCGCCGGTCACCCGCGGCGCCCGGTAGCCGGTAGCCGGCGCGCCGTCGACCGCGGCGAAGAAGCCGTGCCGGACGCCGTCGACCGCCGCCCGGTCGCCGCCGAACGCCCGCTCGAACGCCCTGATCATCCCGATCCCGTTCTCGTGCTGGGGGAACCCGTCGTAGTCGCCGGCCGGCGGCAGCGGCCGCCCGGCCAGGAGGTAGTACTCGTCCGACGCGTAGACGAGCCGGCGGCCGAGAACGGACTCGTAGATCGCCTGCCAGCGCCCGACCTCGTCGCAGACCGCGGCGGCCTCGTCGACCGTGTGCGGCCGCATCGTCGGCTCCGACGAGTACCGGCTCAACCCGAGCGGGACGACGCCGACACTGGCCAGGCCGGCGTACTCGTCGAGGATGCCGGTGAACGTGTCCGTGAGCACCGGGCCGTCGTTGACGCCCGGGCAGACGACGACCTGGCCGTGCACCTCGATTCCGACGTCGAGCAGGAACCGGAGCCAACGCAGGCTCGTCGCGCCCTTCGGGTTCCGGAGCATCTCGGACCGGACGTCCGGGTCGGTGGCGTGGATCGACACGAACAGCGGCCCGAGCCGCTCGTCGACGATCCGCTCCGCGTCGAGCTCGGTGAACCGGGTCAGCGTCGTGAAGTTGCCGTAGAGGAACGACAGGCGGTAGTCGTCGTCCTTGACGTACAGGCTCCGCCGCATGCCCTTCGGCAGCTGGTAGATGAAGCAGAACGCGCAGTGGTTGTCGCACGTGCGGATCCGGTCGAAGACGGCCGACGAGACCTCGATGCCGAGCGGCTCACCGGCCTCCTTGCGGACCGTCAGCACCCGGGCCTCCGAACCCCCGTTGCCGGCCGCGCTACTCTCGGCGGGGTCCTCGCCACCCCCGTTGAGGTCCCCGTCGCTCTCGGCGCGGTCTCCGCTACTCCCGCTGAGCATGTCGCCACCGCCGAGCCTGCGGCGCGCTGCGGCCCGCCGGCGACCGGCCGGCGGACGATGATCTCCAGCTCGTCGGTGTCGACGAGCTGCTGGTACTCGATGACGTCGCGGGGCTGCCGCCCGTTGAGGGAGACGAGCTCGTCGCCGACAACGAACCCGGCCACGGCGGCCGGCGACCCCTCGGTGACGACCGTCACCTTCGGTGCCGACATGGCCCCAGGCTACTGGCCCGGCCCGACTGCCCGGTAACCTGGGATCGTGCCCGTCGAACGCGTGCTGCTCGCCGAGCCCCGGGGGTTCTGCGCCGGCGTCGAAAAGGCGATCAAGGCGCTGGCCTGGATGGTCAGGGTCTTCGAGCCGCCGGTGTACTGCTACCACGAGATCGTCCACAATCGGCACGTCGTCGACCAGTTCCGGGCCGAGGGCGTCGTCTTCGTCGACGACGTCGACGAGGTCCCGGCCGGTGCGCCGCTGATGCTCAGCGCCCACGGGACCGCCCCGGACGTCGTCGAACGGGCCCGCCGGCGCGGTGGCGTCGTCGTCGACGCGGTCTGCCCGCTCGTGACGAAGGTCCACCACGAGGTCAAGGTGCGGACCCGCAAGGGGTTCACGATCCTCTACGTCGGCCACGCCGGCCACGAGGAGGCCGTCGGGACGATGGCCGTCGCTCCCGACGCGGTCCGCCTGATCGAGTCCGAGGCCGACCTCGACGCGGTGGTGGGCCCGGACGGCGGCGACGCCCCACCGGTCGCCCTGCTCGCCCAGACGACGCTCAGCCACGACGAATGGGCCGGCCTCATGGAGTCCGCCCGCCGGCGGTTCCCGGACCTGTGGATGCCCGGCCGCAGCGACCTCTGCTTCGCGACGACGAACCGGCAGGAGGCGCTCAAGGCGCTCGCCGGCAAGGTCGACGCGGTCGTCGTCATCGGCTCCGCCAACTCGTCGAACACGGTCGCCCTCGAGAAGGTCGCGCTGGCGTGGGGCTGCCCTCGGGTCGTCCGGGTCAACGGTGTCGCCGACCTCCCGGACGACCTCGCCGGCACGGTCGGCGTGACCGCTGGCGCGTCCGCGCCCGAGAGCCTCGTCCAGGCCGTCGTCGACGCGCTCGCCCCGGCCGACGGCGTCGACGTGCTGCCGGTGACGACCGAGGACGAGTACTTCCCGCCGCCGCCGGAGCTGCGCGAGCTGCTGCGGGCGCTGTCGACCGCGGTCGGGCTGCTGACCGGCGCCGCGCCGCCGGCGAGCGTCGCCGATGCGGGCGGGGCCGACCCGGTCGCCGGCGACCGTGACGTCGCGGCGGCCGACGTCCTCGCCGCCCTGGCCGGCTGAGCACCGAGAGGAAGGAGCGTCCGATGACCTTCACCCGGATGGACGAGTCGACGGCCGAGCAGTGGCACGAGATCTTCGTCGAGACGATCGACGCCCAGCCGCAGGTGGCCGACCACGTGCTCGCGATGCTCCGCTCGCTGGGCGATATGACGTTCGCCTTCGCGGTCGACCAGCTCGTGCACTCTCTCCAGACGGCCACCCGGGCCGAGGAGGCCGGCGCGGACACCGAGATGGTCGTCGCCGCGCTCTGTCACGACGTCGGCAAGGCCATCTCCGTCCCGAACCATCCGCGCATCGCGGCCGAGATCCTCCGTTCGTACGTCCGCGCCGACGTCACCCGCGTGATCGAGACGCACCAGGACTTCCAGGGTCGCCACTACTACGAGCACCTCGGGATGGACCCGGACCGGCGGCGGAACCACCAGGGCGAACCGTGGTACGACCTGGCGGTGACGTTCGCGGACGACTGGGACCAGGCGAGCTTCGACCCGGACTACCCGACGAAGCCGCTCGCCTACTTCGAGCCGGCCGTGCGCCAGGTCTTCGACCACCCCCACAGCCTCTGATGGCCAGCGTCTCCGACGGTCAACAGAACCGCCTGCGCGCCCTCCAGCGCCTCGTCGTCGACCTCGCTCGAAAGGATTTCGACGCTCGCTACCCCGACCTCTCGCTGGCGCCGGTCGTCGCCCTCGTCTGCGCCTACGAGGAGCAGGACAACCTCGGCGACGTGCTCAAACGGATCCCGTCCGAGGCGTGCGGGCTCCCGGTGACGCCGGTCGTCGTCGTCGACGGCGGGGACGACGCGACCGACCGGGTGGCGATCGACGGCGGTGCGGTGACGTTCGTCTTCCCCGTCAACCTCGGCCACGGCGTCGCGCTGCGCGTCGGCTACGACCTCTGCGTCGGCGCGGGCGCCCGCTACGTCGTCACGCTCGACGCGGACGGGCAGAACGACCCGGCCGAGATCGAGACGATGCTCCGCCCGCTCGTCGACGACGCGGCCGACTTCGTCGTCGCGTCCCGCCGGCTCGGCGTCGACGAGACGACCGACCGGTACCGGCGGACCGGCGTCGTCTTCTTCTCCTGGCTGATGAACCGGCTGACCGGTGCGCAGCTGACCGACACGTCGAACGGCTACCGCGCCCTGCGGGCGACGATGCTGTCCGACGTCGTCGGCCGGCTCGAGCAGGACCAGTACCAGACGGCCGAGCTGCTGATCACCTGCCTGAGCCGCGGCTGGCGGGTCGCCGAACGGCCGACCGTCTGGCACGAACGGCTCTCCGGCCAGTCGAAGAAGGGCGGCAACCTGCTCTACGGCTTCCGCTACGCCGCGGTCATCCTGCGGACGTGGCGGCGGGAGCGCCGGGGCTGACCCCCGCCCCGGACCACCGGGTCGTCGTCGTTCTCGCCAAGTCGTACACGGCCTGGACCCGCTCCCGGAGCTCCTCGGTCGTCGCGTGCACCTTGCTGCGGGAGACCCGACCACCTTCGGTCCGGGCCGGTGGCGGCAGCGGCTCGCCGACGACGATACGGATGCGGAGCGGCTCGGGGATGCGCCGGCCCTTCGGCATCGCGACGTCGGAGTTCCCGATGCCGATCGGGACGATCGGCGCCCCCGTGCGGGCCGCCAGGAACGCCGCGCCCTCGGCCAGCTCACCGACGAGTGGGCCCTCCTGACGCATCCCCTCGGGGAAGAGGACGAGGAGCTGACCGCGGCGGAGAACCTCTTCCGCGTGGGCGAGCGCCTCGCGGTCGGCCGACTCGCGGTGGACCGGGAACGCGCCGAGCGTCAGCAGGACCCGGCCGAGGAACCGGTTCTTCCAGAGGCTGTCCTTCGCCATGAAGAAGAGCTTGCGGCGCGTCACGAACGCGCTGAACCCGAAGTCGGCGAACGACCGGTGGACCGGCGCCAGGATGACCGGCCCGTCGGCCGGGATGTTCGCCCGCCCGGTCACCTTCGGCCGGAACCACAGCCCGACGATCGTGACGAAGATCGCCCGGCAGATCCGGTAGCCGACCGTCCGGCGCGGGTCAGGCTGGAAGACCGCGCCGCGGCCCGGCGCGGCCGCATGACCAGCGGTCACAGCCACGAGAGGATCTGCTCGATGACCTCGTCGACGGTCCGCCCGGTCGTGTCGACGACGTGGGCGTCCGCGGCCGCGTAGAGCGGCGACGCGGCCCGCGTGCTGTCGATCCGGTCCCGCCGGGCGACGCCGTCGGCCGGCTCGTCGTGCCGGCGGCGGGCCCGCTCCTCGGGCGACGCGTCGAGGTAGACCTTCAGCACCGCGCCGGGGAAGACGGTCGTCCCGATGTCGCGGCCCTCGACGACGCCGCCGCCGTGCGCGAGCGCCCACCGGCGCTGCCGCTCGACGAGCGCGGCCCGGACGTCCGGGTTGGCGGCGACGACCGAGACGGCCCGACTGACCACCGGCGACCGGATCGCGCCGGTCACGTCGGTGCCGTCGATCCGGACCGTCGACGGGCCGACGTCGATCGTCGCGTCGCGGGCGACGTCGCCGACCAGTTCGGCATCGGCCGGGTCGATCCCCCGGTCGAGCGCGGCCCAGGCGATCGCCCGGTACATCGCCCCGGTGTCGAGCCGCTGTATCCCGAGCCGCTTCGCCAGCGTCCGCGAGACCGTCGACTTGCCGGAACCGGCCGGCCCGTCGATGGCGATGATCCCGCCCGCGGGCACCGCCCGGGGCACCGGTGGGGCCGGCGTGCCGACCCATATCCGGGGCACGACGACCGCGCCGCCGAGGGTGACGAGGTCGTCGACGAACCCCGGGTAGCTCGTCGCGATGCAGTCGACGTCGTCGACGTCGCCCTCGCCGGCGGCGAGCGACGCCACCGCGGCGGCCATCGCCATCCGGTGGTCGCCGAGCGAGCGGACCGATCCGGCGGCGAGCCGGCCGGCGCCGCGCACGACGAGGTCGTCACCGACGACCTCCGCGTCGGCCCCGAACGCCCGGACCAGGTCGGCGACGCCGGCCAGCCGGTCCGACTCCTTGACCCGCAGCTCGCCGACGTCCCGGAACGTCGTCTCGCCGGTCGCCACCGCCGCGGCGACGGCGAGGATCGGCACCTCGTCGAGCGAGGGGATCTCCGCGGCTTCGACGACCGTGCCGCGCAGCGGCCCGGCCGTCGCGGTCACCGTCGCGGTCGTCTTCTCCCGGTCGACCAGGGCCACCTTCGCGCCCATCCGCTGCAGGACGCCGACGAAGCCGATCCGGGCCGCGCCGGTGTAGATGCCCTCGACCGCCACCGAGCTGCCCGGCACGATGCAGCCGGCGACGACCCAGAACGCGGCCTGCGACGGGTCGCCGGGCACGACGACGTCGACCGGCTCGAGCTTCGACGCCCGGAGCCGGACGACGCGCCCACTGCCCTCCGGCTCGACGGTGATGTCCGCGCCGGCGTCGGCCAGCATCTCCTCGGTGTGGGCGCGCGTCGGCACCGGCTCGTGGACGACCGTCTCGCCTTCGGCCGAGAGGCCGGCGAGCAGGATCGCCGACTTGACCTGCGCGCTCGCCACCGGCAGCGTCCACTCGATCCCGGTCAGCGGGCCGCCGACGACGTCGATCGGCGGCCGGCACTGCTTCCCGTCGCCCCAGACCGTCGCGCCCATCGCGGTCAACGGGTCGGCGACGCGGTCCATCGGCCGCGTCGACAGCGAGTCGTCGCCGAACAGCGTCGTCGAGCCGTCGAGCCCGGCCACGACGCCGGCGAGCAGCCGCATCCCGGTGCCGGAGTTCCCGCAGTCGACCGGGTCGGCCGCGGCGTGGAGCCGGCCGCCGGTGACCGTCACCGTCGCCCCGTCCCGGGTGACCGTCGCGCCGAGCTGGACGACCGCGGCGAGCGTGTGGGCGACGTCGTCGCCATCCGACAGGCCCCGGATCACGGAGACGCCGTCGGCCAGCGCGCCGAGCAGCAGGGCACGATGGGACACCGACTTGTCGCCGGGCGTCCGGACCGTCCCCCGCAGCGGGCCCTGCGCCACGAACTTCACACCGACCTCCTCACGACAACACCTGCACGGTGCATCGGTAGTTCCGGGCGACGATCGCGTCGCGGAGTTTCGTCGACTCGTCGCGGTCGACGACGAGCAGGAGCACGCCGGTCGAGCCCTCCGCGGAGTGGGCGATCTCGATGTCGTAGATGTTGATGCCGAGGTCGCCGGCGAGCGTCGTGATCTCCGCCAGCACGCCCTCGCGGTCGGGCACCGGCACCCGCAGCTCCGCCAGGTGGTCGGGCCGCGGCGCCCGCGCCGGCAGGCTGCGGCGGGCCGTGCTCGCCCGCTCGAGCACGTCGAGCAACCCGTCGCGGTCGGACTCGGCCACCCGGCGGCGCATGGCGGTCAGGTCGTCGACGACCTGGTCGAGCGCGGCGACGATCGCGCCGGCGTTCTCCGTGCAGATGTCCGGCCAGATGCCCGGGTGCCCGGCCGCCACCCGCGTCATGTCCCGGAAGCCGCCGGCGGCCAGCCGCAGGAGCGCGGCGTTCGCCTCCGCGCCCTTCGACGCGGCGTTCATCAGCGTCGCCGCGACGAGATGCGGCACGTGCGAGACGACCGCGACCAGCCGGTCGTGGTCGGCCGGGGCGAGCGCGACGACGTCGGCGCCGAGCGCGCTGACCGTCGTCTGGAGCCGGGCGAACGCGTCGAGGTCGGTCGTCGCGGTCGGCGTCAGCACCCACGTCGCCCCGGTGAACAGATCCGCGTCCGCGCCGTCGAGCCCGACCTGTTCGGAGCCGGCCATCGGGTGGCCGCCGACGAAACGGGCGTGGTCGACCGCGGCGACGACCGGCGCCTTGACGCCGGCGACGTCCGTGACGACGAGGTCCGGTCGCCGCGCCGGGTCGTCGAGCAGGCGGCGGGCGACCGCGGCGACCGAGCCGGCCGGCGTGGCGACGAACGCCACTGTCGCGGCCGCGTCGTCGCCGATCTCGTCCAGCGCGCCGCCGGCCAGTGCGGCCCGGGCCCGATCGGCGTCCGCGTCGTCGCCGGTCACGTGCCAGCCTCGGGCCCGCAGCGCCAGGCCGAGTGAGCCGCCGATCAGCCCGGTCCCGACGACGAGCGCCCTATTCGGGGAGGTCATCGCGGAGCACCTGCGCGCCGTGGAGGTAGACGTGCCGCAGTTTCTCGCGTGGGTGCTCCGTGCTCACGTGGAGGAGCGTCCGGATGCAGCGCGGCATCGCGCCGGGCACCGCGATCTCCGCCGCACAGAGCAACGGGACCGCGCCGAACCCGATGCCCCGGGCCGCGGTCGCCGGGAACATACTGACGACGTCGGCCGTCGCGGTGAAGACGATGCTGATGACGTCGTCCTCGACGAGGTCGTTGCGGTCCATCAGCTCCCGGAGCAGCTCCTGGACGCGTTCGGTGATCTGCTCGGCGGTGTCGTCGTCGACGGTGGTCGCGCCGCGGAGTGCTCGTACGGCCATCGGCCGTGCATGCTACTTGGCGGCCCGCTTGGACTTTGCCGCCGCTGGCCGGCCGACCGCGGCCTGCGAGAGCGACCGGACCTCGGCCGACGTCAGAGCCCGCCACTGCCCGGGTGGCAGCGACCGGTCCGCAACCGGCCCGATACGAGTCCGCACCAGCCGCCGGACCGGGTGGCCGACCGCGTCGCACATCCGTCGGACCTGGCGGTTCCGCCCCTCGTGGATGACGATCCGGACGACGCCCGGCGACACCGTGCCGACGATCGCCGGTCCGGTCATCCCGTCGTCGAGCTCGACGCCTTCCCGGAGCCGGCGAAGCGCGCCGGCGGACGGCACGCCGTCGACCTCGGCCAGGTACTCCTTCTCGATCCCGTGCGACGGGTGCGTGAGCAGCTGGGCGAGCTCGCCGTCGTTCGTGAGGACGAGCAACCCCTCGGTCGCCCGGTCGAGCCGGCCGACCGGGAACACCCGCGGGTCGTCCGGGACGAGCGAGACGACCGTCGGCCGGCCCTGCGGGTCCGACGCGGTCGTGACGACGCCGTCCGGTTTGTTGAGCAGGTAGTGGACGAGGCCCGGCGCGGCCGCGACCGGCACGCCGTCGACCGCGATCCGCTGCACCGCCGGGTCGACGCCGGGCGCCGAGCACCGCGACCACCCCGTCGACGGTGACCCGACCGTCCGCGACGAGGTCGTCGCAGACCCGCCGGCTGCCCATCCCGGCGCGGGACAGCACCTTCTGGAGCCGGTCGCCTTCGGCCGCCGGCGGGCCCAGCTCAGTCGCCGTCGGACCCGCTGGCCGGCCGGAGCCCGGCCTCCAGCTCCTCGACGACCTCCGCACCCGGCAGGAAGTCCTCGACCGGCGGCAGCTGGCCCAGCGCGTCGAGGCCGAGCCGTTCCAAGAACAGGTCCGTCGTGCCGTAGAGGACCGGCTGGCCCGGGCCCTCCGCCCGGCCGACCGCCTCGATGTACCCGCGCTGCTCGAGCAGGCGGACGACGCCGTCGACGTTGACGCCGCGCAGCGCCGCCATCTGCGACCGCGAGACCGGCTGGCGGTACGCGACGATCGCCAGCGTCTCGAGCGCGGCCGTCGACAGCCGGTGCGAGACCTCGCGGTTGGCGAACCGCTCGACGTACGCGGCCTGGTCCGGATGCGTCTGGTAGCGGAAGCCGCCGGCGATCCGCGTCAGCACGAACCCGCGCCCCTGCGCGTCGTATTCGGCCGCCAGCCGGTCGCCGGCCGCCTCGACCCGGTCGACCGGCTCCTCGAGCAGCTCCGCCAGCAGGCGCGGCGGGACCGGCTCGACCGCGACGAGCAGCACCGCCTCGATCGCCCGCGTCAGCTCGTCGTCGGTCATCCCCGCTCAACCCTGGTACTCGTCGGTCTCGAGGTCGCCGATCAGCGCGCCGGCCAGCGGCCGGTCCTCGGCGATCCACTGGACCTCGAGGTCGCCGAAGACCTGGCCCTGACCGAGCGAGACCTTGCCGAGCTTGCACAGCTCGAGGACCGCGAGGAAGTGGACGATGACCTCGATGCGCGTCGTCAGGTGGCCGGTCAGCGCCCGGAACGACATCGGGCCGCGACCGGGCAGTGTCGTCGCCAGCCGCTGCACCGTCTCCGAGACGGTGACCGTGTCGACGGTGACGTGCGAGAGGTCGACCTGCGGCACCGGCCGCTCCGCGGTCGCCCGCAGGTACGCCTGCGCGAGCTCGTCCGCGGTGACGCCGGCGAGCAGGTCCGGCGCGTGGACGACGAAGCCGTCGTCGAGCCCGACCTCGCGGGGGATCGACCGGGCGGCGCGCTCGGCGAGGACGACGAACGCGTCGGCCGCGGCCGCGTACGCCCGGCACTCGAGCAGGCGCGAGAGCAGCAGGTCGCGCTCCTCCCAGCCGACGAGCTCCTCGTCCTCGTCGACCACGTCCGGGCCCGGGCAGCAGCTTCTGCGACTTCAGCTCGACCAGGATGGCCGCGACCAGGACGAACTCCGAGAGCACGTCCATCGTCAGCTCGTCCCGCCGCTCGACGAGGACCGCGACGAACGCGTCGATGACCGGCGCCAGCGGGATCTCCAAGATGTCGACCTCGTGGCTGCTGACGAGGTGCAACAGCAGGTCGATCGGCCCTTCGAAGACGGGGGTCGCGACCGCGTACGCCACGGACCGACCCTACCTCGCCGGTCGGCGCATCCCAGCGACCCCTCCACGCACCCCTGGAAGGGCCACCGACGGTGTTCCCCTACCATGTCGCCCCATGGCCAGGGTCTTGTCGGGCGTGCAACCTTCCGGTGATCTCCATCTCGGGAACTACCTCGGTGCCGTCCGCCAGTGGGTGACCGACCAGCACGGCGACGCGTTCTACTTCATCGTCGACCTCCACGCCCTGACGCTGGAGATCGACCCCGCGGTGCTCCGCACCCGCACGATCGAAGCCGCGGTCAACCTGCTTGCGGCCGGTCTCGACCCGCAGGTCTGCACGCTCTTCGTCCAGAGCCACGTCCCCGAGCACCAGCGGCTGACCTGGCTGCTCGAGTGCACCGCGACGATGGGCGAGCTGAACCGGATGACGCAGTTCAAGGAGAAGGGACGGGGCAACGACAGCGCCCGCGTCGGCCTCCTCACGTACCCGGTGCTCCAGGCCGCCGACATCCTCCTCTACGACGCCGAGCGGGTGCCGGTCGGCGACGACCAGCGGCAGCACGTCGAGCTGACCCGCGACCTGGCCATCCGGTTCAACCACCGCTATGGCGACACGTTCGTCGTCCCCGAGGGCGCCTTCCCGACCGTCGGCGCCCGCGTCATGGACCTCCAGCACCCCGACCGGAAGATGTCCAAGTCCGTCAACTCCCCCCTCGGCACGATCGGCATGCTCGACGACCCGGCCGACATCGAGCGGAAGGTGCGCAAGGCCGTCACCGACACCGACGGCGATGTCCGTTACGACCCTGCCGCCAAGCCCGGCCTGTCCAACCTGCTCGACCTGCTCGCGGCCGCCACCGACCGCCGCCCCGTCGACGTCGCCGCCGGCTACTCCCGTTACGGCGACCTCAAGAACGACGTCGCCGCCGCGCTCGTCGAGCTGCTCCGGCCCGTCCGCGAACGCCACGTCGCCCTCTCGAGCGATCTCGGCGCCGTCCGCGGCATCCTCGCCGCCGGCGCCGAGCGGGCCCACGCCGTCGCGTCCGCCACGTACGCCCGGGCCGCCGACGCGATCGGGCTGCTCGCGCCATAGGTCAGCCGCCCTGATCGGGGAGATGGAGTAGGGAATTCAGCGGCCCTTTCACCGGCTTCCGCCCACTTTCAGTAGTCGCTTTCCAGGTCCGTTCAAGGCCCTTCCGATCCATCCGGCTCTGGCGCCGGTGGCCTGCGCCCGTGCGCTTCGATGTCACACCCCGCGGCGATGATGGCGACGTGGATGACGACCTCGGCGTCCTGAAAGCCATCGACCGGCACCTCGCCGGCCTGCGGGCCGCGGTGGCGTCGCTCGCCCCGGACCAGCTGACCGGGCCGGACGCGGCTCGGCTGGTCGAGCGGGGCGTCGAGATCGAGCGCCTCGGCGCGGCCACGTGCACCCGCTACGCCCGGCGAGTGGCCGAGACGAAGGCCTACGACGGCTACACGAGCGCGGCGAACTGGCTGGCCGCCAAGACCGGGGAGTCGACCGGCGCGGCCCAGGGTGTGCTCGACGTGGCCGAGCAGCTGGCCGGGGCACCGCTCGTCGACCAGGCGTTCTCGGACGGCCGGCTGTCGCTGGCCCAGGCCAAGGTCGTCGCCGGGGCCGGGGCGCTCGACCCGGCGTCCCAGGCGCAGCTGATCGGATCGGCGACGAGACAGTCGTTCCGCGAGCTCGTCGACGACGCCCGACGGATCCGTCGGCGGGCGCTGGGGGAAGCGACCGAGGCGGCCAAGGAGGCTCGGGCCCACCGGCGGCGCTACGTGCGGGTGTGGGCGCCCGACGAGGGCGGGCTACGGCTCGAAGCCTGGCTGCCGAGGATCGACGGCGCCCGGGTCAAGGCCGTTCTCGAGGCCGAAGCCGACCGGGTGGGCAAAGAGGCCCACGCCGCCGGGCGGCGGGAGCCGGCGCCGGCCTACCTGGCCGACGCCCTCGTCCACGTCGTCTGCGGTGACGCGGCGGCGCGGCCGAAGGCCCACGTCGAGCTGCGCGTCGACGCCGCTGCGCTGCGCCGGGGCGAGGTCGACGGCGACGAGGTCTGCGAGATCCCCGGCGTCGGCTCCGTGCCGGTCGGCGTCGCCCGCGACGTCCTCGGCGACTCGGCGTTCCGCCTCGTCGTCACCGACGGCACCGACGTCAGGACGGTCACGTCCCGCAAGCGAACGATTCGAGAGCCGCTGCGGGCGGCCCTACGCGAGCGCGACGGCGGCTGTGCCGTCCCGGGCTGCCCGAACACGAGGTACCTCGAGATCGACCACGACTGGGAGCTCTCCCGGGGCGGTCCGACGCAGCTCGATAACCTGCAATTGCTCTGCACCCACCATCACCGGTTGAAAACGGCGTTCGGGTTCCGGCTGGTCCGCGGTCCCGATGGGACGCGACGGTGGGTTACGCCACCTGGACGTGGAGCAGTGTCCCCCACCACTGCTCCAGGTGGCCGAAGATCGGCTGGAGCGGGTAGACCCGCGCCATCCCGAGCAGCAGCAGACCGCCGAAGATGATCGGCAGCCCGTACGGACGGATGCGCAGGTACTGCGGCCACCACGCGCCCGGGAGCAGCCGTTCGAGCAGCGCGGACCCGTCGAGCGGCGGGATCGGGATGAGGTTGAAGAACGCCACCCACAGGTTGACGAGGCCGATGTCGAAGATGACCGTGCCCGTCAGGCTCAGCGTGCCGCCGTGCGGGCCGCCGGCGACGTAGAGGACGTAGAACAGCAGCCCCGACAGCGCGGCGAGGACGATGTTCGTGAACGGGCCGGCCAGCGAGACGAGCACGCCCTGGTTGCGCGGACTGCGCAGGCGCCCCACTGTCACCGGGACCGGCTTCGCCCAGCCGAAGAAGCCCCAGCCCGACAGGACCATGATCGCCGGCACGAGCAGCGTACCGATCGGGTCGACGTGGCGGACCGGGTTCAGGCTGAGCCGACCGGCCCGCTTCGCGGTGTCGTCGCCGAACGCCAACGCGACCCAGCCGTGCGAGATCTCGTGGAGGATCAACGACGGGATCAGGATGCAGAACCAGATGATCTCTGTCTCGTTGATCCGGTGCGACCGCAGCAGGATGACGACGACCGCGACGATGGCGACGAGCCAGATGACCTGGCGCGGGCTCCGTGGGGCGGGCGGCCTGGCCGCGGCTGGCCGGCCTGGCTGCTCGGAGCCGGCTGGCGGATGGCCGTCGACCAGCCGGTTCACCCTGGCCGGCGACCCGGTAGGCGTGCTGCCGAGGCGGCCAGTTGGCGCCGTTCGCCGGCGGTCCCGCCGGCGCGGGTCGTCGGCCATCGTCAGTGCCGGGACGCGCAGGCCATGCAGAGCTGAGCCGTCGGCACCGCCTCGAGGCGGGCCGGGGCGATCGGCTGCCCGCACTGGCGGCAGAGGCCGTAGCTGCCGTCCGCGAGCCGGGCGATCGCCGCGTCGACGTCGTGCAACGCCTCGTTCAGCGAGAGCGTCAAGGCCTCCGCCTCGCCGCGTTCGGCCGTGACCTGGCTGGAGTCGGCGAAGTTCGAGTCGTAGTTCAGTCCGCCGAGCTCCGCGAGCTGGTGGCGCAGGTCTGCCCCCTCGGCCTCGAGAAGGCCGAGATAGTCCGTTGCGGGGGCGTCGCTGGCCATCTCCCCAGCCTAGAGCTATCCGTCGTGGGCCGGCTACCCGCCCGGGGGTGGGCCGACTCGTAGGCGGCCCGGAGGTGCTCGGCGGTGACCTTCGTGTAGAGCTGGGTCGTCGAGATCGACGCGTGGCCGAGCAGCTCCTGGACGACGCGGATGTCCGCGCCGCGGGCGAGCATGTGGGTGGCGCACGAGTGGCGGAGGACGTGCGGGCTGACGCGGATGCCGGTGCCGGTCGCTCGACGGCGGAGGACGTCGTAGGCGCCCTGCCGGCTCAGGCGGCCGCCGCGGTGGTTGAGGAAGACGGCCACGTCGTCGCCCCGGCGGTGCCACTTGGCCGGGACCAGCCGATCCCGCCCCCCGGGGCCGAGCCACGCCGCGAGGGCGCCGGCCGCATACCGGCCGAGGGGCACGAGGCGCTCCTTCGCGCCCTTCCCGTACAGCCGCACGAGCGGCCCGTTGAGGTCCGCGAGGTCGAGGCCGACGATCTCCGAGACGCGGCCGCCGGTGCCGTAGAGCAGCTCGAGCAGCGCCCGGTCGCGTCGGGCGATCGGGTCGTCGCCGGACGTCGTGTCGAGCAACTGGGCGACGTCGGCCTCGGTCAGGGCCTTCGGGAGCCGGCTCGGTGGCCGGCCGGTCTCGGTCGCCGCGGTCGGGTCGGTTGGTGCGAAGCCCTCGTCGACCATGAAGCGGTGCACGCCGCGGACCGCGGAGAGGGCCCGGGCGACCGACGCCGGGCTGTGGCCGCCGGCCCGCAGGGCCGCGAGGTGGTCGGCGACATCCTCCGGCCGGGCATCGCTCAGCCCGCGGCCGTCGGCGGCCAGGGAGGCTTCGTAGGCGACGAGGTCCCGGCGGTACGACGCGAGCGTGTTGCGAGCCCGTCCCCGCTCGACGGCCAGCCAGGACAGGTACTCCTCGGCCGGCGTCGAAAGCGTCACCGGATGAGCAGGAGGCCGAGGATCGTCGTCTCGTCGACGAGGCGGCCGTCGGCGACGAGCGCGTCGACGTCGTCGAGGCCGATCCGCTCGACCGACATCCACTGCTCCTCGACGCCGCTCCGGGCGGTCGGGCACGGGCGGAGGTCGGTGGCGACGAAGATCGTCGTCCGCTGGTCGGAGTAGCCCGGCGAGTTGTGGACCGCGGCCAGCCGGCGCATCGTCCCGGCTTCGAGGCCGGCCTCTTCGACGAGCTCGCGCCGGGCGGTCGTCTCGAGCGGCTCGCCGTCGACGTCGCACGTCCCGGCCGGCGCCTCCAGGAGCGCGGTCATGACCGGGGCGCGGAACTGGCGGACGAGCGAGACGGTGCGGTCGTCGTGGAGCGGGACGATAGCGACCGCGCCGGGGTGACGGACGACGTCACGGCTGAACGTCTCGCCGTCCGGGCTGACGAGGTCGACGGTCTCGACCGCGAAGACCCGGCTCTCGAAGACCCGCTTCTCGCGGACCTTCTCGAACTCAGTGGACGGCGTCAAGGTCGATCAGCCGTGGCTCGCGACCTTCCGCCCGCTCGAGCGCGGCCGCGACGAGTTCCCGGAAGAGCGGGTGCGGCCGGTCCGGCCGGCTCTTGAACTCCGGGTGCGCCTGCGTGCCGACCCAGAACGGATGGCCGGGCAGTTCGACGAACTCGACGAGGCGGCCGTCCGGCGACGTCCCGGAGCAGGCCAGGCCGGCGGCCTCCAGCCGACCGCGGTAGCGGGCGTTGACCTCGTAGCGGTGCCGGTGGCGCTCGGTCACGGCCTCCGCGCCGTAGATCTTGGCGACGAGCGACCCGGGCGCAAGCATCGCGGGGTACGCGCCGAGCCGCATCGTCCCGCCCTTGTCGACGACGTCGGCCTGGTCCGGCATGAGGTCGATCACCGGGTGCGCGGTCAGCGAGTCGAACTCGCCCGAGTTGGCGCCGTCGAGGCCGGCGAGGTCGCGGGCGGCGTCGATGACCATCACCTGCAGGCCGAGGCAGAGCCCGAGCAACGGGATCTCGTGCTCCCTCGTGTACCGGGCTGCCGCGACCATGCCCTCGACGCCGCGCTCGCCGAAGCCGCCGGGGATGACGACGCCGTCGAGGTCGTGGAGCCGGTCGGTCTCCAGTAGGCCGGGCACGAGCTCCGCGTCGATCCAGTCGAGGACGATCTGGACGCCGTGATGGAACCCGGCGTGCCGGAGCGCTTCGACGACCGAGAGGTAAGCGTCGGGCAGGTTGACGTACTTACCGACGATGCCGATCCGCACCGGCCGGTCGGACGTCTCGACGCGGTGGACGAGCCGTTCCCAGTCGGCCAGGTCGATCGGGTGGTCGTCGGGGTCGAGGCCGAGCGTCCGGCAGACGACCTGGTCGAGCCCCTCCTCGTGCAGCGTGAGTGGGATCTCGTAGATGCTGCTGGCGTCGATGGCCGACGTGACGGCCTCGATCGGGACGTCGCAGTTGAGCGAGATCTTCCGCTTGAGCCCGTCGGAGATGTCCTTGTCACTGCGGCAGACGATGACGTCCGGCTGGATGCCGCGGCTGCGCAGCTCGGTCACGGAGTGCTGCGTCGGCTTCGTCTTCTGCTCGCTCGACGGCGCGAGGTACGGCACGAGCGTCAGGTGGACGTAGCAGACGTTGTCCCGGCCGACGTCCCGGCGGAACTGGCGGATCGCCTCGATGAACGGGACGATCTCGATGTCGCCGACCGTCCCGCCGATCTCGACGATGACGATATCGACGTCGTCGCCGGCGAGCCGCCGGATCCGTTCCTTGATCTCGTCGGTGACGTGCGGGATGACCTGGACGGTCTTGCCGAGGTAGTCGCCGCGGCGCTCCTTCGCGATGACCGACGAGTAGATCGAGCCGGTCGTCGTGTTCGAGTTGCGGTTCAGGCTCTCGTCGATGAACCGCTCGTAGTGGCCGAGGTCGAGGTCGGTCTCGCCGCCGTCTTCGGTGACGAAGACCTCGCCGTGCTCGCCCGGGTTCATCGTCCCCGGGTCGACGTTGATGTACGGGTCGAGCTTGCACATCGTGACCCGCAGGCCCCGGCACTTGAGGAGCCGGCCGAGGGACGATGCGGTGAGCCCCTTGCCCAGCGAGCTGGACACCCCGCCGGTGACGAAGACGAATTTGCTCATCGGCACCGCGTAACGCTACTCGGTCCGCACCGCGGCGGTGGTGGACAGCAGCTCCTCGGCATGGGCCCGGGCGACCTCGCTGTCGGGGTGACCGGAGAGCATGCGGGACAGCTCGACGACCCGCTCGTCACGGTCGAGGACGGTCGCGGTCGTCACCGTGCGGCCGCCCTGCGCCCCCTTGCGCACCGCGACCTGCCGGTCCGCGAACGCCGCGACCTGGGCGAGGTGGGTGACGACGAGCACCTGCCGGCCGCCGGCGACCTCGCGTAGCGCGGCGCCGAGGGCGACCGCGGCCGCGCCGCCGACGCCGGCATCGACCTCGTCGAACAGCATCGTCGCCGGGCCGCCGGCCGCGACGAGCCGCAGCGACAGCATCGTCCGGGCCAGCTCGCCGCCGGACGCCACCCGGGCCAGCGGCTGGGTCGGTTCGCCGCGGTTGGCACTGAGTAGGAAGCGGACGTCGTCGCCCGGGCCGTCGTCGCCGACCGTGACGTCGAAGCGGGCGTCCGGCATCGCCAGCGTCCGCAGCCGCTCCCCCGCCGCGTCGGCCAGCGCCGGCGCTGCGGCCTGCCGGGCACCGCGGAGCTCGTTCTCGGCCGCGACCACCGCCTCCCGGGCCTGCTGCCGCTCCCCTTCGAGGATCTCGGCCGCCGCGGCCGCGCCCTCGAGGTCCGCGAGCTGGCGACCGGCCCGGTCTCGGTAGTCGAGCACGTCGGCCAGCGTCGGCCCGTACTTGCGGCGCAGGTCGGCCAGCAATTGCCGGCGGGCCTGGACGTCGGCCAGCCGGGCCGGGTCGTCGTTCCACGTCTCGACCGCCGTCCGCAGGTCGGTCGCGAGGTCCGCGATCTCCGCCGCGGTCGCCCGGAGCCGGCCCTCGTCGGCGGCGAACGGTTGACGGCCCGCCAGGGCGGCGATCGCCGCGCCGAGCAGCAGCCCGGCTCCCCCGGCCCCGTCGGAACCGTCGAGTTGGACGAGCGCCTCGGCCGCCGCTTCCCGGTGGGCGCCGAGGTCGGCCAGCCGTTCCTCCTCGGCCCGCAGCGCGTCGTCCTCGTCCGGGCCGGCCAGCGCGGGCGCGGTCGATCTCGTCGAGCTGGTGGCGGAGGACGTCGGCCTCCCGGGCCCGCTGCTGCTCGTCGCCGCCGAGGTCGGCCAGCCGGGCCTCGACCGCGGCCAGCTCGCGTCGGGCCCGCTCCAACGGTCGCCGGTCCGCACCGGCGAACTCGTCCAGCGCCCGTCGCTGGGCGGCCGTCGACAGCAGCGACTGCTGGTCGTGCTGCCCGTGGATCTCGACCAGGCCGTCGCCGACCTCGGCGAGGACGGCGACCGGCGCCATCCGGCCGTCGACCCACGCCCGCGACCGGCCCGATGCAGGAACGGCCCGGGCGAGCAGGATCTCGCCGTCGTCGGTCGTGAACCGGGCCTCGACGAGCGCCTCGGCCGAGCCGGCCCGGACGAGGCCGGCGGACGCCCGCTCGCCGAGGACGAGCTGGAGCGCCTCGACGAGCAGCGTCTTGCCCGCGCCGGTCTCCCCGGTGAGCGCCGTCATCCCTGGTCCGAGCTCGATCGTCAGGTCGTCGACGACGCCGAGGTCCCGGACCCGGAGCTCGGTCAGCACCGGCCGAGCGTCGTCCGGAGCCGGTCGGCGAAGCCGCGGTCGCCGAGCGAGACGAACCGGATCGGGTCCGGCGCCACGCGGCAGACGACCTCCGCGCCGGGCGAGAGCCGGCCGACCTCCCGCCCGTCGATGACGAGCACCGCCGGTCGGCCCGGCAGGACACCGACCGTGACGACCTGCTCGGGCGGGAGGACGAGGCTGCGGTCGATCGAGAGGTGCGGCGCGACCGGCGTGACGACCATCGCCCGCATCGCCGGCGAGACGACCGGCCCGCCGGCCGAGAGGTTGTACGCGGTCGACCCGGTCGGCGTGGCCACGAGGACGCCATCGGCCTTGTGCGAGAGGAACGGTTCGCCGTCGATCGCCGTCGACAGGTGCACCATGTGGCCGGGCACGGTCTTCTCCGTCACCATCTCGTTCAGCGCCACCCACCACCGCCCGCCACCGTTCCCCGGCAACGAACGGTCGTCGCCGCCGGCCGGCGTGAGCTCGCCGTTGACCGAGACGGCCAGCGCGATCCGCTCCTCGAGGGCCACTGATCCGTCGAGAGCCCGACCGAGCGCGTCCTTCAGCTGCGCTGGCTCGACTTCGAGCAGGTAGCCGAGCCGGCCGAAGTTGACGCCCATCACCGGGATCTTCGCCGCGTAGGCCAGCGGCACCATGCGGAGGAACGTCCCGTCGCCGCCGAGGCTCACCGCCAGGTCGGCCCAGCTCAGGTCGGCACCGGAGAGGTCACCGGCCGGCACGTGGCCGGCCGCCCGGTCGGCGTCGCCGAGCTCGAGCACCCGGGCCCGGTGGCCGCGGCCCTCCAGCCACGGGACGATGTCGTCGGCCAGCTGTCGGGCTTCCGCCCGGGCCCCATTGACGAGCACCGCGACCGTCGCCATCTCAGCCCTCGCCGCCGGCCGGACCGTCGTCGGCCTCGACGTCCTCGATCGGTCCAGCCCCGATCGGCTCGGCCACCGCGGCGGCGACCAGCGACGCCACCTCGGCCTCCGGGCGGCCGCCGACGCCGACGACCGCATGGAGCAGGAACTCGGTGTTGCCGGCCGGACCGAGCACCGGGGAACGCATAACCCCCATGATGCCGGCTCCGGCGTCGGCGAGCGACGATGCCACCGACCGGACGGCCGCGGCCCACGTCGCCGGGTCGCGGATCACGCCCTTGCCCCGCGAGACCTCCGTCCGGCCGGCTTCGAACTGGGGCTTGACGAGGACGACGAGGTGGCCACCGGGCCGGACGATCGGGCCGGCGAGCACCGGCGCGACGACGGTGGCGGAGATGAACGACAGGTCGGCCGTGACGACGTCGACCGGGCGGTCGTCGCCCAGTGCGGCGGCCACCGTCGCCGGGGTCAGCGACCGGATGTTCGTCCGTTCGAGCACCGCGACGCGGTCGTCGTTCCGCAGCCGCTGGTCGAGCTGGCCGTAGCCGACGTCGACGGCGACGACCCGGGCCGCGCCGTGTTGGAGCAGGCAGTCCGTGAACCCGCCGGTCGACGCGCCAGCGTCGACGGCCAGTGCGCCGGTCACTGGCACCGCGAACCGTTCGAGCGCGGCCGCCAACTTCTCGCCGCCCCGGCTGACGAACCGCGGGCCGTCGCCCTCGACGACGACGGCGTCGGACGGCGCGACGAGCCGCGCCGGCTTGTCGGCGATCGCGCCGCTGACGAGAACCCGACCGGCCTCGATCGCAGCCTGCGCCTGCTGGCGGTTCGCCGCCAGGCCGCGCCGGACCAGCGCGAGGTCGAGCCGTACCCGGCTGGTCAGCGGTCCGCGGCCGGCCCGGCCGTTGACTTCTTCGCCGCGGCCTTCTTCGTCCCCGGGCCAGCCTTCTTGGCGGTCGTGGCCTTCTTTTTCGCCGTGGTGGCCTTCTTGCCGGTCGCGGCCTTGGCCGGCGACTTCTCGGCCGCGGCCTTCTTCCCGGCCGCGGCTTTCTTCTTGGTCGCCGGCTTCTTCGAACCCGTCGCCGCCTTCGCCGCGCTGGACCGCTTGGCCGGCCGAGACTTCTTGGCCGCCCGGGCGGCCGCGCTGGCCTGAGCGGCGGCGGTCTGGGTGGCCCGGCGGCCGACGTCGGCGGAGTGCCGGAGGAGGTCGGCGGCCTGCTTGGCGAGGTCTTCGGGGTCGATACCGAGGGCGGTCAGCTGGCTGGCGACCTCCGTGCGGACGAGGTCGAGCAGGTCCTCGCTGGCCTTGCGGCTTCGTTCGACGAGGTCGTCGACCCATTCCTGGGCCTGGGTGCCCTGCAGCTGGCCGGCGCCGACGAGCTCACGGACGATCTCTTCGGCCCGGGCCCGGGTGATCTGGCCGAGCGCCGCACCGGCCTCGACGTACTTTCGGAACCCGTCGTTCGATGCCATGTCGCTATCGTACTCCCACAGTGCTTACTATTGCAAGCGTTTGGTAGCCATGGTTATCGGCCGGCCTCGGTGACCAGGGAGAGCAGGTCGTCGGCGACGGCCGCCGCGGCCGGCCCAGGGAGGCTGGCGACGGCATCGCGGGAGGTGACGCCGGAGAGGACGAGAGCGAACGGGGCACCGAGCCGCTCGGCCAGCTGCCCGTCGGTGGCCGAGCGGTCGCCGACGACCGCGGCGACCCGGTCGACGCGGCCGGCAATGAGGTCGGCCATCGGCTGGTGCGGCTTGCCGGCCACCTCGGGCGGCCGGCCCGACGCGGTGGCCACCGCGGCCAGGAGGGCGCCGGTGCCGGGAATGAGCCCGTCCGGGGTCGGGTGGGTGGGATCGTCGTTGGTGCCGATCAGTCGGGCACCGCCGTAGACGGCGCGAGCGGCCGCGGTGAGGGCGTCGAAGTCGAACCGGCGCGTCCAGCCGACGACGACCGCGTCGGCCGGACCGTCGTCGACGACCGTGGCGCCGCGGGCGTCGAGCGCCTCGACGACGCCGGCGTCGCCCAGGGCGAGGACGGTGGCCCCCGGCTCGACGAGCCCGGCCGCCGCGGCGGCCGACGAGACGAGCTCGTCCGGTTCGACCTCGATGCCGATGCGCGCCAGTCGCCGGACCAGCTCGGCCCGGGTCAGTCCGGAGTTGTTGGTGGCGAACAGGACGCGGTCACCGGCGCGGCGGAGCCGGGCGATCGCGTCGGCCGCGCCAGGGATCGGTTGGCCGGTGAGCCAGATGACGCCGTCGAGGTCGACGACCCACGTGCCGCCCGGCTCGGGCGGCCAGGTCGGCCGGCCGGCCGCGGTCAACTACTTCTCAGCCGACGGCCGGCGGATGACGACGACCGGGCACGGTGCGTGGTGGACGCAGTGCAGGCTGACGGAGCCGAGCAGGACACTGCCGAACTCGCCGTGGCCGCGGCTGCCGACGACGAGCAGATCGGCACCTTCGGCGGCGCCGACGAGAGAGGCCGCGGGATGGCCGGCGACGGCCGTCTTCGTGACCTCGACGCCGTGGTCGCCGACGGCGGCCAGCGCGTTGGTCAGCGTCTCCTTGGCGTAGCCGGCGACGTCGTCCTCGGTGATCGTTGTGGCGACGACGACACCCATGCTGTCGCCGACACCGAACCAACCGGACGGCAGGGTGTAGGAGCAGACGACGTCGAGCGCGGCGTTTCGTAGCCGTGCCTCGTCGAGCGCCCACGCGAGCGCCGTCTTCGATCCCTCCGAGCCGTCCACTCCCACGACGATGCGTCCCATGGCACCTCCTCGCCGGCAGGCTACCGTGGCGCGGTGTCCGCGCTCGAAGTGGGACGGCGTCGGTGGGACAGGTCGTCTTCGACGGCGTGACGAAGCGCTTCGGCGACGTCGTCGCGGTCGACCACCTCGACCTGACCGTCGCCGACGGCGAGCTGCTCGTCCTGCTCGGCCCGTCCGGCTGCGGCAAGACGACGGCGTTGCGGACGGTCGCGGGCCTCGAAGAGATCGACGAGGGGTCGTTGACGATCGGCGACCGCGTCGTCAACGACATCGAGGCGAAGGACCGCGACGTGGCGATGGTCTTCCAGAGCTACGCCCTCTACCCGCATCTCACGGTGGCCAAGAACATCGAGTTCCCGCTGCGCCAACGCGGCGCCGACCGGGCCGAGCGGACCCGCCAGGTGCACGACGTCGCCGAGACGCTCGGGCTGACGCCGTACCTCGGGCGCAAGCCCGGCCAGCTCTCCGGCGGCCAGCGCCAGCGGGTGGCCCTGGCCCGGGCGATCGTACGGAGCCCGGCCGCGTTCTTGATGGACGAACCGCTGTCGAACCTCGATGCCGCGTTGCGGGTCCAGACGCGAGCCGACATCGTCGCCCTGCAGGATCGGCTCGGGACGACCACGCTGTACGTCACGCACGACCAGGTCGAGGCGATGACGATGGGCGACCGCATCGCGGTGATGGACGGTGGCCTCCTCCAGCAGGTCGCGCCGCCCCAAGCCCTCTATGCCGAGCCGGCGAACACGTTCGTCGCCCGCTTCCTCGGCAGCCCGGGCATGAACCTGATCCCCGGGGTCGCCGCCGAGGACGCGGTCACCGTCGCCGGCGGGACGGTCCCGCTGCGCGACGCGCTCCTTCCGCTCGCCCCGGTCGGCCGGTCACTGATCGCCGGGGTCCGCCCCGAGGGCCTCCGCCTGGACGCAGCCGGCAGCCTCGAGGCCTCGGTCGTCATCGTCGAGCAGCTCGGCGCGGAGGCGCACATCATCGCCACGCTCGGCGACGGGACGCGCGTCGTCGTCCGCCAGGAGGCCAGCCGGCCGAGCCCGGGGCTGGCCGAGACGGTGCGGATCGCCGCCGACCCGGCCGCGGTGCACCTGTTCGACGGCGACGGGGCCGGAGGACGGCTCGGATGACCGGGCGGGCGGGGGTGGGTCGGCGTGTTCAAAGCGGTGGCGGCGGTGAGGAGCCGACGGGTCCGCGAAGCGCTGCTCGGCTACGCGCTCATCCTGCCCGCGCTGGCGATCTTCGGCCTCTTCGTCTTCTATCCGTTCGCCCGGAACTTCAAGCTCGCGCTGTACCAGGCGCCGCCGTTCCCGAACCTGCCGAGCCGCTACGTCGGCCTCCACCAGGTCGGCCAGGTGCTGACGTCGAGCAACTTCGTGCAGTCGCTCGTCACGACGCTGCTGTTCGTCGTCCTCGTCGTCCCGGCCGGCCTCTTGATCGGGCTGTTCCTGGCCGTCGCCGCGCAGCGCCAGCTCCGGGGGCTGGCGATCTACCGGGTCATCTTCTCGTCGACCGTCGTCACGTCGGTGGCGGTCTCCGCGCTCGTCTTCTACTCGTTGATGAACCCCGTCGTCGGGCTGCTGCCGTGGCTCGGCATCAACCCCCACCCGTCCGTGCTGCAGAACTCGACGTGGGCGCTCCCGTCGGTGGCGGTGATGGCCGTCTGGCAGTTCGTCGGCCTGTCGTTCATCATCATGTCGGCCGGCCTGCAGTCGGTGCCGGAGGAGGTGCTCGAAGCCGCCCGGGTCGACGGCGCGTCGAACTGGACGGTCTTCTGGCGGATCACGGTCCCGCTGCTCTCCCCCACCCTGTTCTTCGGGGTCGTCGTCGCGACGATCTACGCGTTCCAGACGTTCGGCCAGATCGACATCCTGATCGGCTACCAGAACGCGGCGTACGAGCACGTCAACGTGCTCATCTACAACGTCTACACGACGCTCGTCTACGGCGGGAACCCGGGCCGGGCGGCGGTCATGTCGATCGTCCTCTTCCTCATCACGCTCGTCCTGACGCTGCTCCAGCTCCGCTTCCTCGAACGGCGGGTGCAGTATGGCCGTTAGTGGTACAGCCGTTAGTGGTACAGCCGTTAGTGGTACAGCCGTTAGCGAGCCGGCCGCCGGTAGACGGCGGACGTTCGGTAGGCGGGGCCGCCTCGTCGGCCGCTACCTGCTGCTTACCGCCGGCGCGGTCGTCATCCTGTTCCCGCTCTACATGACGATCGTCAACTCGCTGCTGTTCCCCCACGACCTCGATCGCCAGCCGCCGCTCTTCTTCCCGATCCACCCGGACTGGAGCACGTACCCGACCGCGTGGACCGCCGGCAACCTCGGCATCTACCTCCGCAACTCGGCCATCCAGACCGTGATCATCGTCGCCGGACAGCTCATCACCTCGGTGCTCGCGGCGTACGCGTTCGCGTTCCTGCGCTTCCCGTTCCGGCGGACGCTGTTCGTCGTGTTCCTGTCGACGCTCATGATCCCGTTCGAGGTGACGCTGATCACGAACATCGACACGATCAGCAGCTTCGGTTGGTACAACACCTTCCAGGGCTTGACCGTCCCGTTCCTGGCCACCGGGTTCGGGACGTTCCTGCTCCGGCAGGCGTTCCTGCAGATCCCTCGTGACCTCCAGGAGGCGGCGTCACTCGACGGCTACGGCCACTGGCGGTTCATGACCCGGGTCGCCGTGCCACTGGCCCGGCCGGCGCTGGCCGCCCTCGCCGTGTTCTCGTTCCTCGCCGCCTGGAACCAGTACCTCTGGCCGCTCGTCGTCACCGGCGACAACAACGCGATCCGCACGGTGCAGATCGGACTGAAGCAGCTCCAGGGCAACCAGGTCCAGGACTTCGACGTCACGCTCGCCGGGACGATCATCGCGGTCGTCCCGCTCTTCCTCCTGCTCGTCGTCTTCCAGAAGCAGCTCGTCCGCAGCCTGACGGCCGGGGCGGTCAAGTAGTCGTCTCGGGCCCGGCCGGTGGCGGCCGACGATCGGCCGGTGACGGACGCGTGACCGGCGGCAGCCATGACCGGTCGAGCTATCGAAGAGGTGGCAGTCTTTCTGCCATGACCCGCGCTCGGATCCGCGTCGCCACCCTTGTCGCCACCTTGGTCGCCGCCGGCACGTTGACCGGCGTGGCGGCGACGACCGCGGCGCCCGCCGGGGCGGCGTCCCTGCCGCAGTGCCCGACGGCCGCGCTGGCCAAGGCGAAGGGCACGGTCAACATCTCGTTCTGGGAGTCGATGGTGCGGGCGAACGGGACGACGCTGACGACACTGACGAACAAGTTCAACGCGTCGCAGTCGAAGATCCACGTGACGCTGGTCGACCAGAACAGCTACACAACAACGTGGCAGAAGTACGAGGCGGGGTTGACGAACGGCCAGCTGCCGGCGGTCGCCCAGCTCCAGGACATCAACCTGCAAGGGGCGATCGACACGCAGTCGATCCTGCCGGCGCAGTCGTGCATCAACGCGACGCGCTACAAGACGTCCGACTTCGTCTCCCGGGCGCTCGCCTACTGGCGGGCGGACGGCATCCAGCAGGCGATGCCGTTCGCGGTTTCGAACCCGATCGTCTTCTACAACAAGCAGGCGTTCACCGCGGCCGGCCTCACAGCGACAAAGCCGCCGGCGACACTCGGTCAGTACCTGACCGACGCGGCCGCGCTCAAGGCCCACGGCAGCGGCAGCGGCCTCGTCCTCGACCCGTGGCACCTCGAGACGTGGCTGGCCACGTCGAACACGCTGTTCGTCAACAACGCCAACGGTCGGACGTCCCGGGCGACGAAGGCGGCGTTCGTCGGACCGACGGCCAAGAAGATCTGGACCGACCTCGACCAGCTCGTCACGTCCGGCGACGCGGTCACGAACCCGTCGACCGGCCCCGACGAGTTCGACAACCTGCTCGGCATCGGCACCGGCAAGTACGGCATGACGATCGACACGTCGGCCGCCCTCGGGACGATCTCGGGCCTGTTGAGCGGCGGTCAGTACCCGAACGTCACCCTCGGCGTCGGGGCGTTCCCGGTGCTGAGCACGAAGACCAAGGGCGGCGTCGAGCCCGGCGGCTCGGCCCTCTACATCTCCAACAAGGTGCCAGCGGCTCAACAGGCCGCGGCGTGGAAGTACATCACGTTCCTCGACAGCCCGGCGTCGCAGGCGACGTGGGCCGCCGGCACCGGGTACATCCCGATCCGCAAGTCGGCGACGACGACCTCGACGATCCAGCAGCTGTGGGCTTCCAATCCCGGCTTCAAGGTCGCCTACCAGCAGCTCGTCAACGGGGCGACGACGTCGGCGACGGCCGGCGCGGTGATCGGGCCGTACCCGACAGTTCGCACCGCGATCCTGAACGCCGAGGAGAGCATGTACACACACGGCGCGTCGCCGACCAAAGCGCTGCGGACAGCCCAGCAGCAGGTCAACTCGATCCTCAGCAACTACAACGAGCGGCTGGGGGTCACATAAGCCGCGACCTGCGCTATCGTTCCGGATCGCCGACCATGGCGGGTCGGATCAGCGAGTTCGGGAGTACATCCGCATGTCCGCAGGTTCCGGCAGCCGTCGAGGCTGGCGCCGTCCGCTCCTCTCCGCCGCACTCGCGCTGTCGGCGCTGTCCGTCACCGCAGTAGCGGTCACGACTACCGCCGGGGCCACATCGTCGTCCCCGCCGCCGGGACCGAACTCGGTCCAGGCGTTCGGCTCAGCCGCTGGCGTGCCCGGGGCCGGCAGCACGACGGCGTTGCCCGGCCCGACGACCGGCATCGCCGGGACGCCGGACGGGAACGGCTATTGGGTGACGACGGCCAGCGGCCAGGTGACGGCCGAGGGTGATGCCCACAACTACGGCTCGCTGACGACGCCGCTCAACTCGCCGATCCTCGGCATGGCCGCGACGGCGGACGGCGGTGGCTACTGGCTCGTCGGTGGCGACGGCGGGATCTTCAGCTTCGGCGACGCGACGTTCTACGGCTCGACCGGCGGGATGACGCTCAACAAGCCGATCGTCGGCATGGCCGCGGTACCCGGTGGCGCCGGCTACTGGCTCGTCGCGTCGGACGGCGGCATCTTCGCGTTCGGCTCCGCCCAGTTCTACGGCTCGACCGGCTCGATGGTGCTCAACCAACCGGTCGACGGTATGGCGGCGACGCCGGACGGCAAGGGCTACTGGCTCGTCGCGGCCGACGGCGGCATCTTCGCGTTCGGCGACGCCCCGTTCTACGGCTCGACCGGTGGCATCGCGCTGGTCAAGCCGATCGTGGCGATGGCGCCGACCAGCGACGGCGGCGGCTACTGGCTCGTCGCGGCCGACGGTGGCGTCTTCGCGTTCGGCGACGCGACGTTCTACGGCTCGGGGACCGGGGGCTCACTGACCGCGCCGGCGGTCGGTGTCGCGGCCCGGCCGGGCGGCTACTGGATCGCGTTCGGGCAGACGGCGAGCTGGACGACGCCGCTCGGCCAGGAGCAGCTGCTGGCCGGGCTCGGCTACCTGCCGCTCAGCTGGTCACCGCTCGGTTTCCAGTGGCGCTGGGCCAACATCCCGCCGCAGCTCGTCGGCCTGTGGAAGACAGGCCAGTACAACACAGTGTTGAAGGGCGCGATCTGGGCGTTCGAGGCGGTGGCCGGCATCGGGACCGACGGCCAGATCTCCGCTCGGGAAGTCAGCGCGCTGCTCAACGCGGCGAACAACCCGGCGGCCAACCAGAACCCGAACGGCTACACGTACTCGCTGGGCCAGGAGCACCAGGGGAACAACACACCGGAGACGTTGACCGTCTGGCACACAGGCGCGGTCGTCCAGACGACGAACGCCAACACCGGCATCGCGTCGACACCGACGGCCATCGGCACGTTCCCGGTGTACATCCGCTACCGCAACCAGGTCATGACCGGGACGGAGCGGACAGGGACGCACTACGCCGACCCGGTGCAGTTCGTCTCGTACTTCACGACAGGCGACGCCATCCACTACATGCCGCGGAGCACGTACGGCTCCCCGCAGAGCCTCGGCTGCATCGAGATCCCGCTCGGACCGGCGTCGGTGATCTGGCAGTACACCTACCTCGGCAGCCTCGTCACCGTCACACCGAATTAGCTCGGCCGCCAGCTCGGGTCGAGCTGGCGGAGGAAGAGATCGCAACGCGTCGCCTCCTCGTCCTCGCCGATCGCCTCGGCGGCCAACCGCAGCGCGTCGAGCGAGCGCAGGAAGCCGCGGTTCGACGGCGCGGCCCAGCGGACGTAGCCGCTCCCCCGCCACCCGGCGCCGCGCAGCGCGTCGAGGCCGCGGTGGTAGCCGACGCGGGCGAACGCGTAGCGGTCGACGTCGGGCCCCGCGAGCTCGGCCAGCGTCGCCCAGGCGTCGAGGTACCGGGGCCAGCGGGCGGCGACCGTCGAGACGGCCACCCGCCGCTGGTCCGGCGGCTCGGCCATCGCCGCGGTCAGCGCGGCCAGGGCGTCGGGGGCAGGGTCGGGCAGGACGGTCTCGGGTGACCGCTGAGTGAACTGAATGTCGTCGGGCATGGACGCATCCTTTCAGTCGCGGAACGGCACCTCGACCAGGTCGTGGCGGCACGCCGGCCCGTCGGAGCTCGAGACGACGGGGACGCGGGCCGGATCGACCGGGACGCGGACGACGAGCGACGAGCGGGTGCCGTAGTCGTCAGCGTGGACGCAGCAGGCCGAGACTTCCGACCGGGCTCTCGAGGGGTCGGTGACGACGTGGTCGCCCAGCACCTCGGTGAAGGCGACGAACGGGTCGCCGCCGCCAGCTGGGCCGAGCCGGTCGTCGAGCAGCCGGTGGACGCGGTCGACCTTCGGGCTCGGCTCGCCGTACGCGACGTTCTCGAGCACGTGGACGCCGGCCGGCAGGGCCCGGACGAAGAGATCGCCGGTCACGTCGAGCACGTACAGCGACGTCCGGTCGCCGACGAGCACCCAGCAGGGGTTGTAGGTGCCGGGGACGTACGTCTTCTCGAACGCGGCGACCGCGGCGGTCGCGTCCGCGGCCGCGGTCAGCGCCAGGGGGATCTCACCCCGCGACCGCTTCGTCGGGTCGCGGCCGTCCGGGAGCGGCCGGTTCGTCAGCCCGGCGACGACGCCGCGGTCGTTGACGGCCAGCCACGTCCCGCCGGCCAGCAGGTCACGGCCGCCGACCGTCCGGTACGGGTGCTCCCGGAGAAGGCCGGCCGGCGCGGCTGGCCGGTCGAGGCGCTCGTCACGGTTGGCCGCGACGACGAGCGGCCATGTCGGCAGCACGCGCGACGCGACGACGAGCAGGCACACGGCCCGGTCTACCCGGCGATCCGGACGAGCAGGTCGGCCAGCGCGTCGGGGGCCTCGAGCATCATGTCGTGGCCGGTCGCCACGTCGTGGCAGTCCCAGCCGGCGGCGACGGCCCGCTCGTACGACCGGTCGAGGCTGGCCATCGACGGGGCGGTGTGGCGGACGTACGTCTGACGGAGCGCGGCCCGCCGGCGCTCGTCGAACACCGTCGGCTCCGTCTGGCAGCGCGCCGGGAAGTCGGTCAACCGGGCGGCGACCCAGTCGATCAGCGCCGGGTCGGTCAGGCCCCACTGCGCCAGGAACGACCGGTCGGCCGGGACCCGCCAGCCGTCGCCAATCAGCGAGCGGTACCGGTCGGCGACCTCCGTCGGCTCGACGTCGAGCAGGCACTCGCCGTCGGCGGTCACGAACGCACCGAGGTAGACGAGGCCGGCCAGCCGGTCCCCGACCCGCTCGGCCAGCGGCCCGGCGAGGATGCCGGCGTAGCTGTGCAGCACGAGCTGGACGTCCGTGAGGTCCTCGAACCAGAACAGCTCCGCGACGTCGTCGACGTGCGTCGTCACGCCGACGTCCGGCGCCGCGCCGGCCCGCCGGTCGCCCTGCCCGGTCAGCGTCGGCGTGAAGACCGCGTGGCCGGCCGCGGCCAGCCGGCGGCGGACGTCCCGCCAGCACCAGCCGCCATGCATGGCCCCGTGCACGAGGACGAACGTGGCCATCCAGCGAGCCTACGCGTAAGCTGCCGCGGCCATGCCTGGGCTCCGAGCACCACCGGGTCGAGAACGGGCGGACGAGGAGGGCGAGCTGTACGCCAGCCCGTCGTGGCTGTCGCTCGTCTGGCTCGTTCTCGTCGTCCTGACGTGCCTCGAGGCGCTCAACGAGATCTTCGGCATCGGCGGCCCGCCGTCGCTCTACGAGACCTGGTTCCACGACGTGGTCCTGGCGGCCGCGTCCGCCCTGATCCTCGCCCGCGCCGCGTACGAGCCGAAGGCCCGGCGGGCGTGGCTGGCGTTCGGACTGGCCATGACGTCGTGGTGCGTCGGCTCGATCGCGTGGAGCATCGTCTACGGCAGCCAGGCGTCGCCGCCGTACCCGACGTTCGCCGACATCCTCTGGCTGCTGTGGTACCCGCTGATGTTCGTCGGCATCGCCAACCTGATCCAGATCCGGGTCCGCAACTTCGAGCTCCATCGCTGGATGGACGGGATCGCGGTGGTTCTCGTCGTCCTCGTCGCCGGCTTCGCGTTCATCGTCCAGCCGGTGGCCGAGCAGTCGCACCAGGGCGCACTGGCGACCGTCGTCGACTTCAGCTACCCGGTGCTCGACGTCGTCCTGATCGGCGCCGTCCTCGGCGTCTACGGCCTTGTGGGCTGGCGACCGGACCGGATGTGGCTGCTCATCGGCCTCGGCACGCTGATGACGACGATCGCCGACGCGACGTTCGCGGTCCAAGAGGCGCGGGGCGTCGCGGACGACAACCACTACGACTTCGTCTGGACCCTCGGCGCGGTCTTCCTCGCCTATGCCGCGTGGGTCCGCGTCCCGGCCAACCGGCGGCAAGTCGAGCGGGTGACCGGCCTGCGGGCGGTCGCGCTGCCGCTGCTGGCCCAGGCGCTGGCGGCGGGGGTGACGATCTCCGCGTTCTTCCGGCCGGAGAACGAGAGCCAGGAGGCCGTCACCCTCCTCGTCCTCCTCGTCGCATCGGTGCAGATCTTCCTGACCCGGCCCCGGGCCGAGCCGGTCGGCGGGGCCGGCGATGACCGGCGCGGTGCCGGAGCCCGATGTCGTGGCCGCGGGCGGCCGCATGGCCGAACGCGGCGTCGCAACTTCCGGGTCCGGCGGAGACGAACCAGGCGATCCGCCCTGCCCAGTTAGCGCGCCCCCCAAGCGGGCCGCAGGCGGGCCGGGGCGCGGAGCGCCCAGGGCAGGTGGAACAGGGCGTCGACGAGCAGGACGGCACCGGCACCGACGCAGATACCGCCGAGCGCGTCGGTCGGGAAGTGCCAGCGGAGGACGATGACCGCGGCGCAGGTGGCGCCGACGAAGAGCACGCCGACGACGCCCGTCAGCCACCGGAGGAACCGCGGCGTGACGAGTACCGCGCCCATCGCCAGCGCGGTCACGGCGGTGACGGTGCCCGACGGGTAGGACGCGCCGCCGAACGCGTTCACGTGCCGGTCGACCAGTGGCTTGGCGATCTCCTGGACGACGAGCACCGCCAGCATCGGCCCGACCGCGCCGGCGATGCCGCGTACCCAATCCCGGGTGGCGCCGACCGCGAACAGGACGATCGCGCCGATGACGAGCGCGGTGACCGAGCCGAAGTGGGTCAGCTCGTGGGCCCAGCCGGCGGAATAGTCGGCCGCGAGGCGGTCGAAGCCGAACGTGTCGAGCCGGTTCGGCCACGGCCGGCGGACGAAGAACACGCCGGCCAACGTCGCCAGGCCGAGGAGCCCGACGCCGAACACCAGCTCGATGCCCGTGCCGAGCCGGGTCGCCGATCCCCGGACCGCGGCGTCGTGCTCGTTCTGCCATCCCCGGCGCGTCCATCCCTTGCAGGCTACGGGTGCCGGCTGGCGAGTTGCTCGCGGGGCTGCCGGTTGGCTCGGGACGCGACGAAACCGGCACGCCGCGAAGGTGCCGGTTTGCGTCGCAGTGCCCGGTTGTCGGAGGCACTGCCTCTACAGAGCCCTCCTCCAGTTCGTGATACGTCCGGGTCGAAGGCGGCCGGGACGCGACAGAGCCCCCGACCCGTCGGCCGAGGGCTCTGTCATGCCGTGTCCACCGGAGAAGAGTCACGGCCGTGCAAATTGATACGGGCGGCGAGCCGGAGCGATGCCGCCGGCGCTCCAGGCTGTCACGAGAGCGGCCGCGGGGCACCCGCCGCGCTGCCACGAGGACCGCCGCGAGGGCGCGAGAGGACCCTCGCAAAATGGCGGGGTCCTGTCGCGTCCGGGCTAAGGAGAAGAAGAAATCCCGAACCGCCATCCATTGAAGCCGATCCTGCGTGACAAAACAAGGACAGGGGGGTGATCGGTCGCGGAGCCGTCGCCCGCCCCGGCCGCCTGCCACGAATTGTTCGCGCAATTGCACTTTTCTCCGGTCGGGCCCGGTCGGCGGCCGGGTCGAGGAGCGATCGCCCGCATAGAGCCGGCAGTAAGTGCCGGCCGGCGCCGCGTTAGGGTGACGCTGAGGTCCAGCGAGAGCGAGCTCGAGATGCCGTACCAGGTCACAGATGCGCCCGACACGTTGCCGTACGCGCAGCAGCTCCAGGCATGGATGGAACGGTTCTGGCGTGATCAGCCGTGCCAGGTCTGCGGGGCCCAGGACTGGCGTTCAGAAGCCCGATTGTTCCTCGCACCGCGCCTCATGCCGACGGACGAGCCGGAGGGGGGCGGGCTGGCCGTCGTCCCCGGCATCGGACGTGCGCTCTTCCCGGTCGTCTGCCTGTCGTGCGGGCATCACATTTGGATCAGCGGGTCGATCGCCGGCATCGAGGCGTCGCCGATCCCGGGGGATCTGGAAGGGCTGGGCTGAACGACCCGCCCACCTCCCTTGCATCGCCTCAGGGGAGCCGGAGGTCGAAGACGAGCGTGGACTCAGCAGCGTCGCCGACCCAGAGGGCGAGGCATTCGTCCTGGAGGGCCATGTGCGCCGGATCCTCCTCGTAACCGGCGCGGGCGGCCTCACTCTCGAAGACCATGTAGAGGATCCAGTTGTAGCCCCTGGCCATCTCCTCGAAGTCGCCCAATGCGCCGAACGTCTCCCGATCGGCGTCGCCCATCTCGGCGACATAGAGCGGCGCCAGGGTGGATTCGAGACATCCGGATACCGTCGTTCGAAAGGCCGCCACCTTCTCCTGGGCCGTCGCGAGGACGGCCGGATCGAAGTCCTCCCGGACCCGCCACAAGCCCATGTGCACGACTCGCATGAGCGCCAAGCATCGCGTGCGGCTGCCCGGGTGAGGCAATCGTTCGACGGACCGGTTCGCCTCGACGGTGGGACCGGAGGGGATACTGGTCGGATGCTCCCGACCACGGCCGGCCGCCCCGGCCGCCCCGACCGGCACGACCGGCCGGAGAGCAGTCGGTGAACGACGTCCTGTTCGCGGTCGGGCTGTTGGTGGTCCTGTTCACCGGGGCGAGCGTGCTGTTCACGATCGTCCTGCCCCGCGAGCCGCGGGGCTTCGAACGGCTGTCGTCGTTCGTCAACCGGATCGTCCAGATGGTCTTCATCGTCGTTTCCCGGCTGGCCCGAACGTACGAAGGGAAGGACGCGCTACTGGCGCCGACCGCGCCGGTCGCCCTCGTCGCCCAGCTGGCGTTCTGGGCCGCCTGCTTCATCGTCGGCTTCGCCCTGATGCTGGAGGGGACGACCCACGACTTCGTCCTGTCGCTGACCCAGAGCGCCGGGGCCGTCTTCACGGTCGGCGTCAGCGATCTCGGCGGCACCCCCAACCGGGCCATCGACATCTCGGCCGGCGCCACCTGGGTGGTCATCGTGGCCCTGCAGATCGCCTACCTGCCGGCGCTCTACGCGGCGTTCAACAAGCGGGAGAGCCTCGTCGCCATGTTGGAGAGCCGGGCCGGGGTCCCGGCCTGGGGGCCCGAGGTGCTGGCCCGCCACCAGCTCGTCGGCATCATCGACACGCTTCCCGACTTCTACGCGGCCTGGGAGGAGTGGGCAGCCGACCTGGCCGAGAGCCACACGACCTACCCGGTGATGCTCCTCTTCCGGTCGCCCGACCCGTGGTTCTCGTGGCTGGTCGGCCTCCTGGCCGTCCTCGACGGGGCGGCCATGCACCTGGCGCTCGCTCCCAGCACCGCGTCGTCCCAGTCGCGGCTGTGCCTGCGCATGGGCTTCACCTCGCTCAACCGGATCGCCAAGGTCCTCCGCTGGGAGGTCGATCCGGACCCGAACCCGGAAGGGCCTATCCAGCTGACCTTCGAGCAGTTCGCGGAGGCGGTCACGATGCTCGCAGTACGTCGGCTTCCCGATGGAGCGGACCGCCGAGGAGGCGTGGCCCGACTTCCGGGGTTGGCGGGTCAACTACGAGACGGTCGCCTACCGGCTGTGCGACCGGCTGACCGCTCCCCCGGCACCGTGGTCCGGCAGCCGTCGCCACCTCCGTTCGGGATCCGTCGCCCCGCGGCGACCGCCGCAGCGGGCCCCGGGGATCCTGGCCGAGCACCGTCCCGAGGTGGTCATTCCGCCGAGCAGCCACCGCCGTGGGTCGTGGCGCCGTCGGGCTGACGGTCAACGGTCAGGTCGGGCGGCCGCGGCCTACGGCCACTCGGCACCGGCCGCTGGTGGCACAGCTTCGCCTTCTGTCCGCTCCCGCACGGGCACGGGTCGTTCCGGGGCCCCGACGTGAGGATGGCCCGGACCTCGTCGGCGAACCGTCCGGCCTTCACCAGTTCGGCCATGAGCCGCATCGGCCCGTCGATGTGGGTGAAGAAGGTCAGGTAGCCGGGACAGAGGTAGTTGAGACCGGGCTCGCCGTCGGGGGTCAGCACGAACCGGTTCTTCGGGCACTCGCCGTGGCAGGCGAACCGGACCGAGCACTGGCGGCAGTAGGCGGGCAGGGTGTCCCGCTTGGCCCGGCCGAAGGCCCGCTGCGGCTTGGAGGCCAGCAGCTCGACCAGATGGGTCTCGGCGATGTTCCCCAGCAGATGCTCGGGCTCGACGAAGTGGTCGCAGGAGTACAGGTCGCCGTTGTGCTCGAGGGCCACCGCGTCGCCGCAGGTCTCCCCGAAGATGCAGAGCGCCGGGCGAACGCCGACCCACGACGCCAGGGCGGCGTCGAAATGGGACACGAACACCTCCCCCACGTCCCGGACGACCCACTCGTCGAAGACGGTCGACAGGAACCGGCCCCACGCCGCCGGGTCGACCGATCGGTCGGTCACCTGGTCGTCGCCGACCCGCTCGACGATGGGGATCAGCTGGATGTGACGGACCTCGAGGTCGTCGCGGAAGAACCGGTAGACCTCGAGCGGATGGTCCTGGTTGGCCGCGTTGACGGTACAGAGGATGTTCAGGTCCACGCCGTGCGCCCGCAGTCGGGTGAAGCCCTCCATGACCCGGGCGAAGGTCGGCCGGCCACGCTTGTCGACCCGGTAGGCGTCGTGGAGCGCCCGGGGCCCGTCGACGCTGAGGCCGACCAGGAAATGGTGCTCGGCGAGGAACGCGCACCACTCGTCGGTCAGTAGCGTGCCGTTCGTCTGGATGGTGTGGGCGATCGTCTGGCCCGGTCGTCGGTACTGCTCCACGAGGGCCATGGCCCGGCGGAAGAAGTCGACGCCCATCAACGTCGGCTCGCCGCCCTGCCAGGCGATCGTCACCTCGGGGCCGGTCTGGGCCTCGATGACCTGGCGGACGTACCGTTCGAGCGTCAGGTCGCTCATCCGGAACCGGTCGCCCGGGTACAGCGCCTCCTTCTCCAAGAAGTAGCAGTACTGGCAGTCGAGATTGCAGATCGGCCCCGACGGCTTCGCCAGGACGTGGAAGCCGGGCGGCGCCGTCGTCGGACGTGGGGTCGGCATCGGCGGTACCGCGGGCGTCCGCGGGCCCCCCAGCGAGATGGCGGTCGTCATGGGTCGGGGAACACCCGGGACCAGTCGTCCTTGACGCTGACCACCGTCCAGTCGCGGGTCGGAGTGTCGCGCCACGAGGCGAGCAGGGCTTCAGCGACCATGACCACCGCCCCTTCCGCGACCGACAGACCTAGAGCAGATATTAGGGAGGAAATCCGTTCTGTCACATGACCGACACATAAATCTTGGTACGCCGTCTTTTCCCTTCGGCTTCTCCCCGAGCCGGCCGTGGAGGTCGCCATAACTCCTGAAAGGGACCCTGCAACCAGTGACCGATGGCGCCATCGACGGCCGGGTGCGGGCCCGTGTTTTCGGATGTAAGTTCGCCGGCAGGCTCCCGGAGGAGGAACGATGGCCAAGCCATTCAAGGGTGTCGTGAACATCGACGTCACCGAGTCCGTTCCGGACTGGACGCCCTACGTGCAACCGATCGCCCCGGAGGGCACGCCGAGTGTCGTCTACATCGTCCTCGACGACGTCGGCTACTCGGCGATGGCGCCGTTCGGCGGCCTGATCGACACGCCGAACATCCAGCGGATCGCCGACCGTGGACTGCTGTACACGAACTTCCACACCACCGCCCTCTGCTCGCCGACCCGGTCGTGCCTGATGACCGGACGGAACCACACCACCAACGGTATGGCCACGATCACCGAGGCCGCGTCGGGGTTCCCGAGCTCGAACGGCCACATCCCGTTCGAGTGCGGGACGATCGCCGAGGTCCTGGGCGAACGGGGCTGGAACACCTACATGACCGGCAAGTGGCACCTGACGGCCGAAGACGAGATGAACATGGCGTCGCGCAAGGCCCAGTGGCCGCTCGGGCGCGGCTTCGAACGGTTCTACGGCTTCCTCGGGGCGGAGACGAACCAGTGGTACCCGGACCTGATCCACGACAACCACCCCGAGGAGCAGCCGAAGCTTCCCGAGGACGGCTACCACCTGACCACCGACCTGACCGACCGGGCGTTGGCCTTCATCCGAGATGCCAAGGCGGTCGCGCCGGACAAGCCGTTCTTCCTCTACTACTGCCCCGGGGCCTGCCACGCGCCGCACCACGTGCCGAAGGAGTGGGCCGATCGGTACCGGGGCAAGTTCGACATGGGCTACGAGGCGTACCGGGAGCTGGTGTTCGACCGGCAGAAGATGCTGGGCATCATCCCCGAGGGCGCCGAGCTCTCGCCGATCAACCCCTACGGGGACGAGACGAGCGTGGACGGCAAGCCGTGGCCCGAGGCCGACTCCGTCCGCCCCTGGGACACCCTGTCCGATCAGGAGAAGCGGCTGTTCTCCCGCATGGCCGAGGTGTATGCCGGCTTCCTGAGCCACACCGACAACGAGATCGGCCGGCTCCTCGACTACCTCGAGCACAGCGGGCAGATCGACAACACGATGATCGTCCTGGTGTCCGACAACGGGGCCTCCGGCGAAGGCGGGCCGAACGGGTCGGTCAACGAGAACGCGTACTTCAACGGCATCCCCGACGACATCGAGGTCAACCTCCGCTACCTCGACGACCTCGGCAGCCCGCTGACCTACAACCACTACCCCACCGGGTGGGCCTGGGCCTTCAACACGCCGTTCAAGCTGTGGAAGCGGTACTCGAACTTCGAGGGCGGCACGGCCGACCCGATGATCGTCAGCTGGCCGGCCCGGATCACCGCGACCGGCGTGTGCCGGCAGTACACCCACGCGGTCGACATCGTGCCCACCATCTACGAGGCGTTCGGTATCGACCCTCCGGAGGCGGTGAAGGGATACACGCAGTTCCCGATGGAGGGCGTCAGCTTCGCCCCCACGTTCGACGACCCGGCGGCGCGGACGGACAAGCAGACGCAGTTCTATTCGATGGGCGGCACCCGGGCGATCTGGCACCAGGGATGGAAGGCGGCGTCGGTGACGCCGTCCGCGCCCGACATGTGGGCCCACTACGCCGCCCAGCGGTGGGAGCTGTTCGACACGGAGAACGACCCCAGTGAGTGCCACGACCTCGCCGCCGAGCAGCCGGAGAAGCTGCAGGAGCTGATCGGGCTGTGGTGGTCCGAGGCTGGTCGGTACCAGGCGCTGCCGCTGGAGAACCGCAATGCGCTCGAGATCCTCACGACCGACCGGCCGCAGCTGACGAAGCCGCGGAACCGCTACGTCTACTACCCAGGCGGCGCGGAGGTGCCCGAGTCGGTGGCGCCGAACATCCGGAACCGTTCGTACACGATCGCCGTCGAGGTCGACATCGACGGCGAGGACGCCGAAGGGGTGCTGTTCGCCCAGGGCTCACGGTTCGGTGGTCACGCGCTCTACCTGAAGGACCGCAAGCTCAAGTACGTCTACAACTGGGTCGGGCAGTTCGAGCAGATCGTCGAGTCGACCGGACCGGTCCCGACCGGTCACGTCGTCCTGTCCGCGTCGTTCGAGCGGGAGGGCGACGCCATGCCGGCAGAGGGCACCTTGACCCTCCATATCCGCGACCGTGCCGTCGGGCACGCCACGATCAAGACCCAACCGGGGAAGTTCGCCATCGCCGGGGAGGGCCTGATCGTCGGTAAGGAGGGCGCCGAACCGGTGACCGACGACTATCCCGGCCAGTATCCGTGGGCGTTCGTTGGCGGGACGATCACGATGGCGGCCGTCGATGTCAGCGGTGACCCGTTCGTGGACCTCGCCCAGGAGGCGAAGATGGCGTTCGCCAGGGACTGACCCGTCGACGGCGAGCGTCGGGCCAGCGGCGCGCTAGGACGCCAGATGCACGGCCGGTTCGGCCGAAACCGGCTGGTAGCGCTGGATCGTGCATGGGGTGCAGAGGTAGAAGTGTCGCGATAGCCCGTTGACGGTCGGCTCGATGAGGTCATACGTCGTCGGCGTCCCGCAGTCGGTACAACGGTGCGTTCTCATATCCGAAAAGTATATGCCCCGCGGCCGCTCACCGCCTGAATACCGGGGTCGGTTGGGGGGCTTCGTATACGCCACTCAATGGAACGCTCGTTATAACTCAATCGGTCGATCTCCATTGGTGCCATACGCCGTGTTCGAGGTGAATAGACCGGGCCCGAGGCCGACCAGGCTTCGACTCCTTGCAGCGGGCCGACGCCTGGCCCATGATGCGAGCGACCGTTTGAAACGAGTCATAGACACCGGCCGTCGGGCCATCTGGCTGTCTGGCTGGTCGACGGATCGATGGCGAGAGCGCAGGAGGTGGAGGATGCCCGGGATTCCCGAGTTGGTCGAACCGTCCTCGACGGTGCTGATCACCCACGAGATGCAGCGGGGGGTGGTCGGCGATCTGGCCAGACCGGGCATGGCGCCGGCGGTGGCGGTGGCCGAGGCGAAGGTGATCCCCGTCCTGGCCGATCTGTTGGCCACCGGCCGTCGGGCCGGCGTGCCGGTCGTACATGTCGCCGCCGTGTTCCGGCGCCCCGAACTGGGGGGCTTTCACAATTCGCCGATCCTGCAGGCCCGCGCCGTCGGCGACACCTTCCTACTCGAGGGTTCGCCGGAGGTCGACCCGGTTCCTGACTTGTTCGACGAGGGCGACATCGTGCTCCACCGATACCACGGGATGTCCGCGTACGCCGGGACCGAGCTGGACTGGATCTTGAAGAGCGTGGGGGCAAAGACGGTGGTGGTGACCGGCGTCTCGCTCAATCGCGGGGTGTTCGGCACGACCATCGAGGCGGTGAACTACGGCTACCAGGTGGTGCTGCCGCGAGACTGCGTCGCCGGCTACCCGAAGGAGTACGGGGAGATGGTGCTCGAGCACTCGTTGGCCGCGCTGGCCTGGTTGACCGATGCCACCGAGTTGACGGCCGCCTGGTCGGCCCGAGAGCGCCGGGGAGCCTGAGATGAGGATGCTCGACCGGACGGCCCTCCCATCCATCGGCGCGGGGTGGTGACGGGTTCGATGGAGCGCCTGGAAGGCAAGGCGGCGATCGTTACCGGGGCCGCCGCCGGGATCGGCTCGGCGACGGCGGTTCGCTTGGCCCGAGAAGGCGCCGGCGTCGTCGTCGTCGACATCGACGCGGTCGGCGCCCACCAGGTGGCCGACGAGATCGAGCACGCGGGCGGTCGTGCTGTCGCCGTGGAGGTCGACGTCCGCCTCGAGGCCGACATCGTGCGGATGGTCGAGGTGGCCACGAAGACGTTCGGCCGGCTGGACGTCCTGCACAACAACGCGGCGGAGCAGCTCGCCGAAGACGGCATCGTGACCGAGCTCGACGTGGACGTCTGGGACCGGACCTTCGCCACCGACCTCCGCAGCGTGATGTTGGGATGCAAGCACGGGATCCCGGCGATGCTGGCCGGCCACGGCGGCTCGATCATCAACACCTCGTCGATCGGCGCGCTGTCGGCCAGCCAGGGCCACACGGCCTACGGTGCGGCCAAGGCCGGGATGATCGCCCTCACCCGCTACGTGGCCACGCAATACAGCCCCCAGGGGATCCGCTGCAATGTCGTCGTTCCCGGGCTGGTGCTCGACGATGTGGCGCTCGAACGGTTCAGCCCGGACAAGCTGCTGGAGTACGAGTGCGAACGGTTGATCGAGCGCGTGGGTCGGCCGAGCGACATCGCCGCACTCGTGGCCTTCTTGGCCTCCGACGAGAGTGGCTACATCACCGGCCAGACGGTCGTGGCCGACGGTGGCTACCTGGTCCACCGGCCCTCGTACACCCTGGACACCTGGAGGCAGAAGACCGGGATCGACTGAGCGGTGCCGGTTCGGCGGGACGGTGCCGGTTCGGTGCGTGGTGTGGTGACCGCGCGCCGGTGGAACATCCCTTGACAGGGACAATGGCCAGGCCTACAGTCGAAAAATCGAGCGCTCGCTTGATTTTCGTGGGTAGAAGGGGTGGGCCATGGCCGAAGCAATGAAGCTGGGGTTCGAGCCGGGGCCGGCGATCCCGCCCGTCGCCGAGGACACGACGTACGTGCCGGCCGGCGCAGTGAGCATCGGCGTCGAGTACCGGGTTTTGACCGACGAGATCCTCGCCAACCTCGAGGGGATCGAGGTCACCGACGACCCCGCGTTTCGCGGCTTCAACGACGAGGGCACGTCGCTCCACGTCATCGACACCGCCTCCGGGGCCGAGCATCTCCGCTTCGACGTCTTCGACGACGATCCCCACTACCACTACCTGGACGGCCGAGGCGGCAATCGCGTCGTCATCTACGACGTCGACGGGATCGGACCGATGTGGGAGTGGGCGCTCACCTGCCTGCGCGAACGGCTGCCGGCCATGCTGCGCCAGGCCGGCGCGCCCGAGCTGGCCGAGCAGGTCGACGCGGCCGAGGTGGCCCGGGCGATCCCCGAGATCGAGAAGCTGGCCCGCGCCGGTACCGACCAACACGCGGCGGCGTTGGAGCATTCGGCCTGACGCCGGTGCTCGAGAGAGCACCCGAACGACGATGGAGGTAGGGCATGCCCGGATTGGCCGTTATCGACGCTGACGCGCACGTCACGGAGGCGGCGGACCTGTGGACCTCGAGGATCTCTTCGAAGTGGGGCGACCTGCGGCCGCACATCGAAGTGGTTCCGCAAGGCAAGACCTTCGAGGAGGCGCAGTCCCTCGCCTACGGCCCGGACCTCCCGCCGATGCAGGCGTGGTTCACCGGCGACACCATGTTGGCGGCCGCCGGTGCCTCGGCCTATGCGGACTGGAAGGAACCGTTCCCGCTCTTCCCCCCCACCATCGAAGAAGCCCATCCGGCCAGCTACGACGCCACGGCACGGCTCGCCCTCATGGACGAGCAGGGGATCTTCGCCCAGGGGCTCTTCCCCAATGTCGGTGGGTTCGGCTCGGCCCGCTTCCGCACGATGCCCGAGCAGGAGCTGGCCCTGGCCTGCGTCAGCGCCTACAACGACTTCTTGGTCGACTGGACGTCACCGGCCCGTGAGCGGTTCATCCTCAACGCCGCCATCCCCTACTGGAACCTCGACGCCGCGGTGCGCGAGATCGAGCGGGTGGCGCCGATGGGCTTCAAGTCGGTGATCTTCAGCGGTGCGCCCCAGGACCATGGCCTGCCGTTCCTGGCCGATCCGCACTGGGACCGCCTGTGGTCCGCCACCGACGCGGCCGGCATGTCGATCAGCTTCCACCTCGGCAGCGGGAACTTCCAGGGCCGCCACTTCAGCGCCGAACGCGTCAAGAACGAGCCGATGACCGACATCCTGGCCCGGCTGATCACGATGGGGTTCCTCGACAGCGCCCAGCACGTCACCGACCTGCTCCACTCCGGCGTCCTCCACCGGTACCCGAACCTCAAGTTCGTGGCGGCCGAGAGCGGCATCGGGTGGATCCCGTTCGTCTTGGAGTCGGCCGACTACCACTACAAGGAGGCGTCCGGCGGGAAGGTCGGCGACGAGGGGCTGCCGAGCGAACGGTTCCGGAACCAGGTCTACGCCTCGTTCTGGTTCGAGCGGATCGCGCCGGAACGACTGCTCGACATCATCGGCACCCACAACGTGATCTTCGAGACCGACTTCCCCCATCCCAGTTGCCTCTGGCCGACGGCGACCGTGCGGTCCGCCGTCGACGCGCTCGATGCCGTCCCCGAGGAGTACCGACGCCGTGTCCTCCAGGACAACGCCATCGATCTCTACGGGGTCGACCGAGCGGCGCTGGAGGCCTGGGAGGCGACGCACCTGACGGCGGACCCGGCCTGATTCGTGGACCACACCACGCTCGGCCGTACCGGCCTCTCGGTTTCCCGCCTGTGCCTGGGCACGATGACGTTCGGCGTGCAGTGCGACGAGGCGACGTCGACGGCGATCCTCGACCGCGCCGTCGAGGGCGGGATCGACTTCATCGACACCGCCGACATCTATCCGCTCGGTGGTGACCTCACGACGGTCGGCCGCACCGAGGAGATCCTCGGGCGCTGGCTCAAGGGGAAGCGGGACCGGTTCGTCGTGGCCACCAAGTGCTACGGCCCGACCGGGCCGGCACCGTTCGACTCGGGCAACTCTCGCAAGCACATCATGTCGGCGATCGACGCGTCGCTCCGTCGGCTGGGGACGGACTACGTCGACCTCTACCAGGTCCACTTCGACGACCCGACGACGCCGCTCGACGAGACGCTCGGCGCGTTCGACGATCTCGTCCACCAGGGCAAGGTGCGCTACGTCGGGTGCTCGAACTTCCTCGCCTACCGGCTGGCTCGGGCGGTCGGGCGGAGCGAGGTCCTCGGGCTGGTCCGCTTCGAGACGCTCCAGCCGCGCTACAACCTGCTCTTCCGCCAGATCGAGCGGGAGCTGCTGCCGCTCTGCGCGGAGGAGAACATCGGCGTCATCCCGTACAACCCGATCGCCGGGGGGATGCTGACCGGCAAGCACGCCGGCGCGACCGCGCCGACCGAAGGCGGGCGGTTCACCCTCGGCAACGCGGCCAACATCTACCAGGAGCGGTACTGGCACGACCGGGCCTTCGAGACCGTCGGCGCCCTCCAGTCGGTGGCCGAGGAGGCCGGGACGACGCTGACCACGTTGGCCGTCGCCTGGGTCCTCGCCAATCCGACGGTCACCGCACCGATCGTCGGGGCGAGCCGGCCGGACCAGCTCGCCGCCAGTCTGGCCGCGGCGGACTTCACGCTGGAGCCGGACGTCAAGGACCGGCTCGACGAGCTGACCGCCGAGTACCGGATGGGCGACGCGGTCCGGTAGGTCACCGGCGAGGTCGGCGGTGGCGAGGTCACACGATGGGGCAACTCCCCCCGTCGACCATGATCGTCTGTCCGGTGACGAACCTCGCGTCGTCCGAGAGGAGAAACCGAACGACCGGCCCGATGTCGCCAGCCGGGTCGCCGAGCCGGCCGACCGGGATGCGGCCGAGCAGGAACGCCTGGTTGCCGGGCTCTTCCAGGTAGCGGTCCATGGCTGGGCTGGTCGAGAGCGGGGCGACGCAGTTGACCCGCACGCCCAGCGGTCCCCACTCACGGGCCAACACCCGGACGATCCCCCGTTGGGCGGCCTTCGCCATGGCGTACGCGGGGCGCAACGGCTTACCGTCGAACGCGGCATCGGACGTGAGGACGACGACCGCACCACCGGCGATCCGCAGCTGCTCGAAGCTGGCGCGACCCAGCAGGTAGAGCCCACGGAGGTTCACCGCGATCTGGTCCTCGATCATCGCCAGTGGAACGTCGCGCAGGGCACCCGGAACCGACGAGTAGTCGCTGGTCGCGTTGTGGACGAGTCCGTCGATCCGGCCGGACTCTTCGACGACGGTGGCGACGGCCGCGTCGACGGCCGCCGGTTCGGTGACGTCGCAGGCCACGAACCGACCGCGACCGCCGGCCCGGTCGACCTCGGTCGCCACGGCCTCACCCTCGGCTCGCCGCCGCGCCGCCACCCAGACGGTCCAGCCAGCTTCACCGCAGGCCACGGCGATGCCGCGGCCGACGCCGCCGGAGGCACCACTGATGAGCACGGTCCGGCCGGTCGTCACACCGCTCGCCCGCCGTCCGACGAGACCACCGAGCCGGTGACGCCGGCCGCGTCCTCCGACAGGAGCAGCCGGACGGCGCCCGCCACCTCGACATCGACCCGCCCCGGGAACGACGCCAGCGCCGGCGTGGGACCGAGCAGCTCCTCTGGTGCCGTCCACAGCTCGGTCGTGACCGCGTTGACCCGGACGGCGCGAGGGCCCTCGGAAGCCGCCACGGCGCGCATGAGCCCGAGCACACCCTCGGCGACGCCGACGAGCATCGAACGACCGACGGCGTCGAAGGCGGCCGGGCGTTCGACCACGACGACTACCGCTCCCCCGTCGGCACACCGGGCAATGCCCACCTTGGTGGCCACCGCCCAGGTGGTGAGCCGCTGCTCGAGTTGGCTCGACCACGCGGTCCCGTCGACGTCGACGAACGGAGACGGTGCGTCGATCTCGTCCCAACAGGCGATGACCACTGACGAGAAGTCGCCCAGGTCCTCGGACCGTTGCTCCCAACGCTCGAGCGTTGGGAGCCAGCCGTCGCGCCAGGTACCGCCGGCCTCCCCCAGCTCGGGTACGGCGAGGAGACGGTCCGCGCCCAGCGCCGCTCGAAGCTGCCGGGTCGGCCCGAAATCCCGACCGATGACGAGCCCGGTCATGACCGAGTGCCGTACATATCCACCTTCACATCCGACGGCCGCTACTCGCGCCTGAGCAACAGGGCCAGGTCCGGCTTGACGAGAGAAGCAAGGTAGACGGGCCATACCCGGGCGCTGTTGCAGCGGTAGGTGACGACGTCGCCATCGTTCACCTCGAAGCGGTGCACCCCGCTCGAGTACCGGCCGGTACGTACTTGGACGGTATGGGGTCCCGGTTCGATCGGCACCTCGGTCGTCTGGTGGGTGTCGACGGAGCCTGCCGTTTGCCCGTCGACCAAGATCTCGAAGGTTCCTGGTCGCAACTCCATCATGACGTTCTCTCGTACCAGCTTGACGGTTGCCGACACCTCCGCCTCCTTCCCGGCTACTTGCCGACCGCTCCGGGCCGGTTGTCCATGACCAGGCAACTACTGGTGGCGGTGGCAACGAGCTTGCCGTCAGCGCCGGTGATCTCGGCGGTGCTCACGTCGAGCCGGGCCGCACGCTTGGCAAGGTGGGACTCGTCCCTTGGTGGGCGATCGACCACGGCCCGGAATCTCGTGCCGTCGCGAGCACGGGCTCGACGTCTTCCGCGTCCGCTCCGGCGGTGGTCGCCTTCGCCAGTGACGCCATGGCCCCGCGCCGTAGCAGCAGTCCGGCGACAACGGCCCCGACCACCAAGAAGAGGGCGGCATAGGCGAACACGACGTGGTAGCCGTGCAAGGTCGCTTGCGCTTGGGTCGAAGCGACCGAGGTCGTCGCGGTGCGGTGGGCCAACGCGTAGGCCGTGGCGGCGCCGGCCCCGAGGGTGCTGAACAACGACGTACCGACCGAACCGCCAACCTGCTGGGACGTGTTCACCAGGGCCGAGGCGACGCCGGCATCTCGGTGCACGCCGAGGGTGGCCACGCTCATCGATGGGGCCGTGACGAGCCCGAACCCGAGGCCAAAGCCGATCAGGCCCGGGAGCAGCCCGGTCACGTAGTCCGAGTGCAGCCCGGTGAACGTAAAGAAAAAGATCCCCAAGGCGGCCAGCCCCATGCCGGTTACCACCATGTACTTGGGCCCGAACCGGGGCAACAGGATGTTGGTGGCGAGCTGGGCGGACCCGATGAGCGCAGCCATCATCGGCAGGTAGGCCACCCCGGTCATTACCGGCGAGTAGTGGAGCGTGCCCTGCATGTAATAAGTGAGGAACAAAAACGTGCCGAACATCGCCGCTCCGCTAGCGAACATCGCGATGAAGGCGCCCCCTCGGTTGCGGTCGACCACGATGCGCAGTGGGAGGAGCGGCTGGGACGCCCGTCGCTCGATGGCCACGAAGGCGACCAGCAGCACCGCCGCGGCCACCAGGCTACCGATGGTGTAGATGTCGTCCCACGAGGTGGTCTCGGCATGAGAGAACCCGTACACCAGCGCGAACAAGCCGGCGGTGGCCGTTGCCACGCCGGGAATGTCCAAACGAGGCCGCTCGGCGGCCCGACGGTTGGTCAGCAGCACGGCCGCCCCCGTCATGGCCACGGCGCCGATGACCAGGTTCACGAACAGGGTCCACCGCCACGAGACGTAAGAGGTGAGGATGCCCCCCAGCAGCAGCCCGACAGCACCACCGCCGGCGGCAATGGCGCCATAGATGCCGAACGCCCGCCCGCGCTCGGAGGGTTTCGTGAACGTGGTGGTCAACATGGCCAGGGCAGCCGGCGCCAGCAGGGCACCAAAAGCTCCTTGGAGCACACGGGCCGACAGCAACATCGCGAAGCCCGTCGAGAACCCGCCGAGGGCCGACGCGCCACCGAAACCGGCCAATCCGATCATGAGGGCCCGCTTGCGGCCGATCATGTCGGAGATCCGGCCCCCGAGCAGCAGCAAGCTGCCGAAGGACAAGGCGTAGCCGGTCACGATCCATTGCCGATCGGCGTTGGAGAAGCCGAGGGACTGCTGCGCCGTCGGCAGGGCGATGTTCACAATCGTGGCGTCGAGCACCACCATGAGCTGGGCCAGGCCGAGCACGGCCAGGATCAGCCACCGCCGCTCGTGATGAGGTGTCTCAGCCGGCCGTGCGGATACTGCATGCTCCGACGGCCGGCTTGCCATGCCCAATCTTAGTCGACGGCGGGGAGGATTCCCCACTTACATCGTCTCTGGCCTGGTGTCGGAGGGGAAACGGAACTGTAAGCACTCCCCCGGTCTGGCGGACCGAGTGGGTGGCTTGACCAATTTCAGGCTTGCCCGCGGCACGACGCCCGACCCGTCGCCTGTTCCCTCGGATGTGGCAGGATCGAAGCCACGTCGGCGTCGACGCCTGCACCCGGCAGCCGTCGCACGAATCGTTCTGAGCCATAAAAGCCATGGACCCACGGCACATACTCAACGTCGCTGACGCTCGTCGGCGAGCCGCCCGTGCCCTGCCTCGGGTCGTCTTCGACTTCATCGACGGTGCTGCCGACGATGAGCTAACCCAGTCGGAAAATCGAGCGGCATTCAGTGGCGTCGCCTTTCGTCCGCGGGTCGGAGTCGACGTGTCGACGATTGTCGTCTCGACCGAGGTGCTCGGGACGCCAGTCGCGATGCCGCTGCTCCTCGCTCCCTGCGGGCTGGGCAACCTCATACATCCGGACGGTGCCATCGGCGCCGCCCGCGCCGCCTCGGCGCGAGGGACGATCTACGTGCTCAGTACGGCGGCTGGCAGTACGCCCACCGAGGTGGCGATGGCATCCCCGGGACCGACGTGGTTCCAGCTGTACTCATTCGGTGGCCGCGCCGCTGGTGATCGGCTCGTCGATGAAGCCCAGGCCAACGGATTCGGTGCGCTCGTCGTCACTCTTGACACGCCGGTCGTCGGCAACCGAGACCGAGATGCCCGGCACGGAGTCGGTACGCCCGGCCGCCTGGACCTGCGCCACCAGTTCCAGCTCGGACTGCAGCTGCTCGCCCGGCCGAGATGGAGCGTCCGGCTCGGCGCAGAAGGCATCCGCACCACGCGCACGCAGTTCGGACACGGGCTCGCTCCTGGCGACTCCGGGCAGGCCACCGCGTCGAACGGACGGCCGGTCATGGCATCACCGTTCACGTGGGACGACGTGGCGTGGTTGCGGACCAAGTGGTCCGGACCGCTGGTCGTCAAGGGCGTTCTCGTCGGTGAAGACGCCAAGCGAGCCGTCGATGTCGGCTGCGACGGGATCATCGTGTCCAATCACGGCGGCCGCCAACTCGACGGGACTCCGGCGACCTTGCGAGCACTGCCCGAGGTCGTGGACGCGGTAAGCGGTTACGCCGAGGTGTTGCTCGACGGAGGCATCCGGCGCGGCCAGGACATCGCGAAGGCCCTCGCTCTAGGCGCCAAGGCGGTGTTGATCGGCCGGCCGTACCTCTACGGGTTGGCCGCCGCCGGCCAGGGGGGCGTCGAGCGGATTCTCGACGTCTTCCGCGCTGACTTCATTCGCACGCTCGCACTCCTGGGCTGCCCGCGCGCGGCCGACCTCGGGCCAGAGTGGGTGCAGCCGCTTCGCGAACCCTTCGCTTTGGCCGCTGAAGAGATGGTCATCCGGCCGGGGAGCCGCAATACCGAGCCTCGCTAATCGAGCAACGGCCAAGCTTGCGTTGATCACCGGGCGGCACAGGACCCAAGGGCCCGATGCCGCGAATGGGTCCCCCCGGTTGGCGACTCGTTTGAGGCAGACTGCCCCGTCGGACAAAGGTCCCGAGATCGGGAGGGGTGATGAGATCAAAACTCGTAGTGCTCGGGGCCGTGGCCTTGGGCGCCGGCATGACGTTGGCCGCCTGCTCGAGCTCGCCTGACGCGGCCAATAGCTCGTCGACCACGACCACTGCCGCCGCCACGTCGTCGACTACTTCGTCGAGTAGCTCCACCACTTCCAGCAGTACCTCCACCACCGGAACGTCGAGCCAGGCAGCCAACCAAACGGTCACTACAGCTATCCGCTCCCAGTTGGTGGCCGCCGGCGCCGCGATCAACAACATCCCGGTGGGCGAATACTCGGGCCTCACCCCGGGCCTCACCTATTACGCCCTGGATCACGCGACGGGCACCTACTGGGCGGCGGCTCAGCTCGTTCCGGCTCCGTCAAGCAATTCGAATGCCCCCACTCAGGCGCAAATCGCCTCTCAGGATGACGGGTCGTACTACCTCTTCACCCAGCCCCCGGGCAAAGGTTGGACGGCCTACGCCGATGGTCAAACGGGACCGGACACTCCGTGCCCGATCACCGTTCCCGCTGACGTCGTCCAGCTCTGGGGATGGCCGGCTGGCTCCTGTCGCCCGGCCTCGACCTGACTGGCGGTCCGGGAACCACCAAGCGGTGTGGACGGTCGAGGCGGATCGTCGTCGACGCACGACCCCGACGAGCGGGGTGCAGTTGGCGTGTCGGAGGGGACCGGACCACACCCGCTCCCCCGGCCTGGAGGCCGCCGGAGCGGGTGGCGTAGCCGCCAGGCGGACGGGCCGGCTCATACCCTCGGCGAGATTCCGAACAGAGGGTGCCGACCGCGGACGTGAGACAAGGCGCTCGGTCCAGAGGCGGTGACTTCGATCGGCTGGCGGATGGGGTTACGGCGGTTCGGGGGTAACCGGTGACGCACCGGACAAGGCGAGACCAAGGGCGCCCGATGTCAGGGGGTTTCGGCGCGTTCACCACGTGGGGTCTCGTGTCCGACGGACCGGGAGCGGTCCGCCGATGGGAGAGCCGGCGCCTGCGTAAGCACCCGGCGCCGGCGGCCAGGGTCGGGTCGACGTGGTGGGCGCCCCGGGCGCGCGGGTGGTGGATCGGCGTGCTCTTCGCCCTGGGCTCGGTGCTCTTCGCCCTGGGAGCATTTCCTCCTTACGCGGCCGCAGTCGGAGTAGCTGCCGATTCCGTCACCTATGCGGTCGGCTCCGTCTTCTTCACGATCGCGGGGTTCCTCCAGTACCGAGAGGCGGTGGATTCCGCCCCCCTCGCTGCCGGCGGGCGTCGGCGCCGAGTATTCGTCTTCCGACCCGACCGGATCGAATGGTTGGCCACGGCCATCCAACTTGCCGGCACCCTCTTCTTCAATCGCAGCACCTTCAGCGCCTGCCAAGCCGACATCACGGCTCAAGCAGCGCGCCACACGGTCTGGCGTCCCGACGCGCTGGGCTCGATCTGTTTCCTGGTGGCCAGCCTGCTGGCCTGGTGGGAGGTTTGCCACGGTTGGGCCGCTTGGCGTCCACGTCAGGTGGATTGGTGGATCACCTTCGTCAACCTCGCCGGCTCGGTGGCTTTCGGCGTTTCGGCGGTGGCCGCCTACGTTGTGCCGGCGACCGGTGATTTGCGCGACGCGGAGCTGGCCAACCTCGGGACGTTCGTCGGGGCAGTGGGGTTCTTGGTGGGTGCGATCCTCCTACTGAAGGAGCGGACCGAGGACGTCGACCCGGCGACCGGGCCCGCTCTGTCTGCGTAGTCGCTGGATCTCCGAAGTCCACGCCGAGCGGTTGGTGGCCCGGTCAGGCAATCCCTCGGGACTCCTCGACCCTATGCCGCCAGAGGACGACGAGCCCGAGTACGACGACATAGCCGGCCAGGACGAGCCAGTCGACGGCCCGCAGTCCCCGACCGTCCACCAGGCCCAGTCCCAGGGAGGCTTGGTGGTAGGAGGGAAGGGCCTGAGCCACCACCCGCAGGGCGGCCGGCATCTGGTCGACCGGGCTGAACAGGCCGCCGAAATAGCCGAGGACGAACATGAGGCCGGTGGCCACCGGGAAGGCGGCCTCGGGACTCACCAGGAACCCGACGACGACGCCGAGGACGGCGAACGGCAGGGCGGTCACGAAGAGCAGGAGGGTGAGCTCGAACCAGGTGCCGAGGCCGAGCTGGACGCCGCCGAAAGAGGAGCCGACGATCTCGACGAGGGCCAGCACCGGCAGCAGCACGACCATGCTGGCGGCCACCTTGACGCCGATGTACGACCAGGCCGGGATGGGCGTCACCCGCAGCTGCCGAGCCCATCCGGAGGCCCGCTCCATAGAGAGCCGAGATCCGCCGGCGTTGAGCGCGGCGATGAGCGCGCCGAAAGAGCACATCGAGACCATGAGGTAGACGCGCCAGGTGACCTGGCCGTCGACGACCGTTCCGGCGTTGTGATCGCCGAGGAAGAGCATGTAGAAGATCACCGGAAAGCCAACGGTGATGGCCAGGAACTTCCAGCTGCGCAGCAAGCGCGACAGCTCGAAGGCCCCGTAGGATGCCAGCGCCCGCACCGGCAGAGCCGGGGCCGGTGGCACCAGCGGCATCGGGGACGGGCTCGCCGTCACCGGCTGGCGCGTGGCCGTCGCCGACGTCATGGGAGATCACCGATACACGGCTTGGCACGACAGTCGGTGAGGGCCATGAACGCCTGCTCGAGGCCCGCCCCGGTGACCTCCAGGTCGCGGAACGCCACACCCTGGTTGACGAGTGCTCGGAGGGTGGCGTCGGCGTCGAGGGAATCGAGCGCCACCGTCGTGCCGCGGACGTCTACGTCGGTCACTCCCTCCAACTGGTCGAGGGTCGGGCGGTCCGGACGGTCGACGACGAAGCGCAATCGCCGGCTGGCCACCGCGGCCTTCAGCGTGGCGCCGGGGCCGTCGGCCACGACGCGTCCGTGGTTCAGTACGACGACCCGGTCGGCGATCTCGTCGGCCTCGGCGAGGTGGTGGGTGGCGAAGACCGTGGTGCGCCCGAGCTGGCCGAGCTCCCGCATCATCTGCCAGAACGAGCGTCGGCTCTCGACGTCCATGGCCGACGTCGGCTCGTCGAGGAAGACCACTTCGGGGTCGCCGGCGATCGCGAGGGCGAAGCGCACCCGCTGTGCCTCCCCTCCCGAGAGCCGGTCGGTCCGGCGACGCAGGAGCGACCGGATGTCGGCGCGCTCCACGGTGAGGTCGAAGGGCGCCGGGCGGCGATAGAGCCGTCCCACCAGACGAAGCGCTCTCGTCGACCCGAACCCCGGGCGGCAGTCCGGACCCAGATCCCGATCCCGATTGCAGCATCGCGCCGACCAGGCCCTGGGCGACGGCTCGACGGGGGCTCGTCCCAGCTACTTGGACGTCACCCGACTCGGGACGAAGGAGTCCGAGCAGAACGGCGATGGCGGTCGACTTGCCCGCCCCATTGGGGCCAAGGAGGGCGAGGGTCTCGCCTCGCTGGACGTCGAGGTCGAGCCGGTCGAGCGCCAGGTGCTGGCCATACCGATGGGACACCCCCACGAAGCGGAGGGCCGACCCTCCAGCCGCCGTCGGCGACGGTGTCTTGGCCACCCCGGCATCCAGGGCAACCGCACTACCTATGAGCTCGTCACCCGGAACTTCGAGAATCCTCACCGACCGCCCATTGTCTCGTGAGCGATCCCGCATCGACCCAAACGCTCGTTTACACCCTAGGACGGCCCGAGCCCGCCGACCGGTCGGCAACAGCCGATCCGGGTCGAATTGATGCTCAATTTATGGCGGGCCCGGTGGAACCTGACCGGATGCTCACTCACCGTGGCGAACCGACGCCAAAGGCTTGTCTTGTGGGCCGGGTAGGGATTCGAACCCCCGAAGGCTTACGCCGGCAGGTTTACGGCCTGCTCCCTTTGACCACTTGGATACCGGCCCAGTGAACCAGTAGACGACGGCTCGGTGCCCGAAATACGCGATCGGAATTCAATCCACAATTTCCACAGACCTCCTGGCGAATCGCAACTGGCGTGTCTCTCCCCACACGGGCGTGTCGCACTCGACTCCGTTGTGTGCCAACGGAAGATGCGGTAAATATCCGCTATGGCCGTGTTGCACCCCGACAACGTCGATTACACGCCTCCAACCGACAGATCCCTGTTGGAAGCCAGTGTTGGCCCAGACTGGCAGGGCCAGTCGTTCTGGGTGATGGCCCTTGAGTCGCACGGCCAGACGCGGGCACTGCTGCGCGGCGAACTGGACATCGCGGCGATCCCTGGTCTCGTCGATGTGTTGATGAGCCTCGGAGCCGAAGAGATCGACCTCACCACACTGACCTTCATCGACGCCCGGGGCCTCACCGAGTTGCTGAAGGCCGAAGCTGAGCTTCGAAAGGTAGGCGTTCCCTGTCGCATCGTGGGCGCCAGGGGCGCTGTGCGTCGGGTCTTCAACGTCGCGGGGCTGCTCCACCGCCTCGGCGACTAAGAGCCGGCCGTGTGCGCTTGCGCGTGTCGGAGGACTGTCGGCGACCACTCCCCCACGTCGTCCTCCGCTGGTCTGGCGAACGGGGTGGTCGGCGTCATCCCGACCTTCGGCCGGTTGATCAGCTGCCGGTGAGTAGTTCCGGTCAGCCCTCGCCATGTGACGACGGACGTGTCAGCCGGCGTGCCGCGGCGCGGTAGATGGCGTGTTGGTCGCGGGACCCGATCGCGAGGACGTCACGCACGTCATCCCCGATTTGGCGGTACACGAGGCGAAACCCTTCCGGCCGTTGACCGAAGGCGTCGAATTTCACCCTTGCCAGACCGCTCAGGTCGCCGCTCACCCTGCGGTCGCCAAGGACCTTGCCGGTGATCCGTCCGTAGGCCAGGTCCTCGAGCAAGGGCGGCACCACGTCGAGCACGGCCGGGTCGAGGGCCACCAAGTCGTGCTCGATGTCTGGGTGGAAGGTGAGTTCGAAACGCTGCCGCCGTTGGCGTCCGGTCACCCGGTGCGTCGGGACCGAAGTCGGTCCACGACAGCGATGACTTCGTCATGGCTGAGCCGGCGGCTGCTACTCGCCAGCCGCTCCCGAGCGACTTCCACGTCGAGCTCGTCCTCCGCTTGTTCGAGCAGGCGCTCCCAGACATCGACCGGAACGATCACTCCCTGCGCCCGCCGGTGCGAGCCGAAGTAGACAGGCTCCCCCTCGCCGGCGTCGAACTGCCGGGCGATACGGTGCAGGGCATCCCGGGCCTCCCCGGTGGTAGCTACTTCGTTCATGACGAAGACCGTACCAGAATCCGTACGGATTATGCCTCAGCACTACATCTAGAGACATCGCCAGATTCCGAGTCCGACGGGAATGATGGCCACGCCGGGCCCTGAGAACGCTCGTCGGCGGCGCAGCCGTACACTTCCGGAATGCACACGTGAGGGCCGTGGGATCGTAGGGGTCAGCGGATCGAAACCGACATGGTCCTCGAAAGTGGTCAGACGGTCATCCTGACCATCAAGGACAACGCAGGCATTCGACTCGAAGCCGCCCAATACGGTCCGCTTACCTTGCATATCGGCGACGCCGAGCTGACCTCAGAAGGGCTGAGGGACGAGATCGAGCAGAGCTATGGCTACAGCGCCGCAGCTGCGGATCTCGACCGACCTGGTGGCCAGGATTCAGGCGTGTGGGTCTGGACTATCCCAGATGGAGTGAACGGCCGAGTCTGGGTTCACGGTGATTGGCTGCGCACGGTCGCCCCCGGCACCGCCGAGGCTGTAGCCATCTGAAACGGACCGGGCAGAAGTTTGGCAGAACTTCGGTCTCAGTCGAGTCAGTGGTACGTCCTCGTCGAGAGTCCATGATCGTGCCGGCGCTGGACCACTGGCTCGCCCGCCTCTTCGACCCCGAGGACCTCGACGACACGATCGCGGCACTGGCCGCCCGCGCCCACGCCGACCCCTATGCCGACGAGGCGTCGGCGGCCCGGGCGGAAGCGGCACGCCGGAAGCTCGCCGCCGGCGACGACCGGCTCGCCCACTACCGGGCGCCGATGGACCGCCGGACGCCGACCCCGTCCCGAAGGCGTTGTCCGGGGCCGACCCGACCGACAAGGGCCGCCTCGACAGCGCGCTCGGCCTCACGATCACCTACGACGCCACCAAGCGGCGCAACGTGGTCGAGGCACGACCGGACGGGCGGTGTGCGCTTGTG
>CAVUYB010000005.1:0-374567 GCA_963745595.1 uncultured Actinomycetota bacterium
GCGGCTCGAGCTCGTCGGCGTCTCCGTCCTCGACCTGCAGCGGACGCGGTCGGTGACGGTGCCGCCGGGCCTCCTGACCGACGATCCCAAAGAGCTGGTCGAGCGGCCGGGCGTCGACGTCGTCGTCGAGCTGATCGGCGGCCTCGACCCGGCGCGGACGCTGGTCGAGACGGCGTTGCGGGCCGGCCGGCCGGTCGTGACGGCGAACAAGGCGTTGCTGGCCCAGGCCGGGGCCGAACTGGCCGACCTGGCCTCGGCGAACGGCGTCGACCTGCTCTACGAGGCGTCGGTGGCCGGCGCGATCCCGGTGATCCGGCCGCTGCGGGAGTCGCTGGCCGGCGAGCGGGTCGTGCGGGTCATGGGCATCGTCAACGGGACGACGAACTACATCCTCACCCGGATGGCCGAGGACGGCCTCGACTACGCCGACGCGCTCGCCGAGGCCCAGTCGCTCGGGCTGGCCGAGCGGGACCCGACGGCCGACGTCGAGGGCGACGACGCGGCGGCGAAGGCGGCGATCCTGGCCGGGCTGGCGTTCGGCAGCGACGTCGTCGGCGACGACGTGCACCGGGAGGGGATCACCGGCGTCCGGGCGATGGACGTCGCGTACGCGGCTCGGCTCGGCTACGTCGTCAAACTGCTGGCGGTGGCGGAGCTGGTCGATGGCGGACCGGACGTCTCGGTGCGCGTCCACCCGGCGATGGTGCCCCGGTCGCACCCGCTGGCGTCGGTGCGGGGGGCGTTCAACGCGGTGTTCGTCGAGGGGGAGGCCGCGGGCGAGCTCATGCTGTACGGCCGCGGCGCCGGCGGCGCGCCGACGGCCAGCGCGGTGCTCGGCGACCTGATCGACGCGGCCCGCAACCTCACGCAGGGGGCGCCGGCGCCGGCGCCGCGCCGGGGGGCGACGCGGGTCCGGCCGATCGACGAGCTCCGCTCGGCGTTCTACCTCAACCTCGAGGTCGTCGACCGACCGGGCGTGCTCGCCGCAGTGGCGACGGTCTTCGGCAACCACGGCGTCTCGATCCGGACGATGGAGCAGGAGGGGCTGGGCGCCGAAGCCCGGCTCATCTTCCTCACCCACGCGGCGCGCGAAGGCGACGTGCAGGCGACGCTGGACGACCTGCGCCAGCTGGCCGCGGTCGACCGGGTCGGCGCGGTGTTGCGGGTCGTCGACGGCGACGAGCGCCCGGTCGGGCCGGCGGCGCGGTCGTGACCATCACCGACCGGAAGGGCGGCTGGCGGGGGGTGATGGAGGAGTACCGCGACTTGTTGCCGCTGTCGGCCGATGCGCCGGTCGTCACGCTGCTGGAGGGCGGGACCCCGCTCGTGCCGGCGCCGCGGCTGTCCGAGCGGGTCGGCGCGACGGTGTGGCTCAAGGTCGAAGGGGCCAACCCGACCGGCTCGTTCAAGGACCGCGGCATGACGATGGCGATCTCGAAGGCCGTCGAGGAGGGCGCCAAGGCGGTCGTCTGCGCGTCGACCGGGAACACCTCCGCGTCCGCCGCGGCCTACGCGGCCCGGGCCGGACTGGCCTGCGCGGTGCTCATCCCCGAGGGCCACATCGCGCTGGGCAAGCTGGCCCAAGCCCTCGTCCACGGGGCCCGGGTGCTGCAGGTCCGTGGCAACTTCGACGAGGCGCTGACGATCGTGCGGGAGCTGCCGGACCGGGCGCCGGTGACGGTCGTCAACTCGGTCAACCCGTACCGGATCGAGGGCCAGAAGACCGGCGCGTTCGAGATCGTCGACGTCCTCGGCGATGCCCCCGACGTCCACTGCATCCCGGTCGGGAACGCCGGCAACATCACCGCCTACTGGAAGGGCTACCTCGAGTACAAGGGGGCCGGCCGGTCGACCCGGCTGCCCCGGATGCTCGGCTTCCAGGCGGCCGGCGCGGCACCGATCGTGCTCGGCCATCCCGTCGAGCAGCCCGAGACGATCGCCACGGCCATCCGCATCGGCAACCCGGCCAGCTGGTACTCGGCGACGGCCGCGGCCAGCGAGTCCGGCGGGTCGATCACCGCGGTGACCGACGACGAGATCCTCACTGCCTACCGATTCCTGGCCGAGCAGGAGTCGGTCTTCTGCGAGGCCGCATCGGCCGCGTCGGTGGCCGGCCTCTTGAAGTCGGACGTCCCGGAAGGGTCGACGGTCGTCTGCGTGCTGACCGGTCACGGCTTGAAGGACCCGGACCTGGCCATCAGCCAGATCTCCGTCCCGAAGGTCGTCGCCCCCGAGATCGACGCCATCCTGGCCGAGCTGGCCGTCTGACCGCCCGATCTGGCGCCTGGCCGGCGGCTGCCCGGTGCCTGGCCGGCGGCTGCCCGGTGCCTGGCCGGCGGCCGGGAACGAGCGGTATCGAGGGATTGTTGCCTTCGTCGCTCCTGGCCCGCTACTATGTCGTTATCCCACCAGCGCCTCGGAGCGTTCGTCGCGGACCGGTTCCGGTCCCGACACGGTGCCGGAACCGGTGGTGGCGGGGGTTGGCCTGCGGGACCGCTCGTCCTTCCCTCACTTCCGTTTCCCCGTACGTGGTGGTTCACCACCAACGTGACGACCCTCTCACGAGATAGGAGACCGATGACTGCGGAACAGCAGCTCGAACGATCGGTGCTCGAAAGCAAGGAGCGAGATGAGCTCCACGCCATCGCCCAGGCGATGGCCCTGAAGACGACGACCCGGACGAAGAAGGCCGACATCATCGACCGGATCCTCGAAGCGACCGGCGTGACGGCTCCCGGCGACCAGGCGGCGACGTCGTCCGGTGTGGCCGACGGCAACGGCGCCCGTCCGGCGGCCCGCCGTGGTCGGACGGCCGCGTCGGCACCGATCGCCGACGCGACCGAGCCGGCGACCGACGGCGAGACCAGCCGACCGGCCGGACCGTCCGGCGACGGTGACGCCGCCACGCCGGCCACTACCGACACCGCCACGGACGCGGCACCGGTGACGTCCGGACCGTGGGCCGACCGCGGGCCGACCGCGGGCGATCGGCCGACCGAGGCGCCGACCGAGACGTCCGGCGCCAACAGCGCGTCGTCGAACGGCCATGGCTCGGCGGACGCGACGCCGGGGGCGACGACGTTCTCGGCCAGCGGTTCGGCCGACAACCGCCGGGACCAGCCGTCCAACGGCCGCCAGGACCGGGGGTCGGGGCGCCAGCCGGGACCGGGCCAGCAGAACCGCCACAACAACAACGCCGGCAATCAGCAGGGGAACATCGAAGCCGGCAACCGACGGGGTCGACGCCGGCGGGGCCGGGAGCGCGGCCCGACCGGGGAGCGGGGGGACCTGCAAGGCGGGACCGGTCAGGAAGCCTCGTACCAGGGAGAACTGGTCGAGGTACGCGGCCTGCTGGACCTGCGCGACGAGGGCTACGGCTTCCTCCGCTGCGACGGGTACCTGCCGTCGAGCAAGGACGTCTACGTCTCGATCAGCCAGGCTCGGCGGTTCGCGCTGCGCAAGGGCGACTACGTCGAGGGCGCCTGCCGCCCGGCGTCGAACAACGAGAAGTACCCGGCGCTCCTGCGGATCGACTCGGTCTCCGGGCTGGACCCCGACGAGGCTCGTCAGCGGCCCCGCTTCGAGGACCTGACCCCCCTGTTCCCCGACTCCCAGCTCGTCCTGGAGAACCCGGGGTCCAAGGAGAACGTGACGGCCCGCATCGTCGACCTCCTGGCCCCGATTGGCCGGGGCCAGCGTGGGCTCATCGTGTCGCCGCCCAAGGCCGGCAAGACGACGGTGATGAAGCAGATCGCCCACTCCATCGAAGCCAACAACCCCGACGTCCATCTCATGGTCCTCTTGGTGGACGAGCGGCCGGAAGAAGTGACCGACATGCGCCGGTCGGTCAACGGCGAGGTGGTCGCCTCTACCTTCGACCGCCCTTCCGACGAGCACACGACGGTGGCCGAGCTGGCCATCGAGCGGGCGAAGCGGCTGGTCGAACAGGGTCGAGACGTCGTCATCATCCTGGACGGCATCACCCGGCTGGCCCGGGCCTACAACCTGGCCGCACCGGCCACCGGGCGGATCATGTCCGGTGGTGTCGACTCCGGCGCCCTCTATCCGCCCAAGAAGTTCTTCGGAGCCGCCCGGAACATCGAGGAGGGCGGTTCCCTGACCATCCTGGCCACCGCGCTGGTGGAGACCGGCTCGAAGATGGACGAGGTGATCTTCGAGGAGTTCAAGGGAACCGGGAACATGGAGCTCCGGCTCGACCGCCGGTTGGCCGAGCGGCGGCTCTACCCGGCCATCGACGTCAACGCCAGCTCCACCCGGCACGAGGAGCTCCTCTTCGACCGGGGAGAGCTCCAGCAGGTCTGGAAGCTCCGTCGGGTGCTGAACGCGCTGGCCAGCGACGGCAACGCGGCGTCCGGGCTCGAGCTGCTGATGGACAAGATCCGGACGACGAAGAGCAACGACGAGTTCCTGGCCGAGATCGCCAAGGGGCCCACCCCGAACAACTAGGCGCCGAACAACTAGGCCCCGAACCACCGGGCGGTGAACGGCGGGTGCCGAACAACGGGGCCCGGGAATAGATAGTCCGGCCGACGCCTTACACTGGCCGGAATCGAGAAAGATCTGGAGCGACGAGATGAAGGCTGACATCCATCCTGACTACGTGGTGGCGACGGTGCGGTGCTCGTGTGGCAACACGTACACGACCCACTCCACCAAAGCCGATCTCCACGTCGAGCTGTGCAACGAGTGCCACCCGTTCTTCACCGGCAAGCAGAAGCTGGTCGACTCCGGTGGCCGGGTCGAGCGGTTCCAGCGCCGCTACGGCCAGCGCAGCGGCAAGAAGACCGCCAAGAGTTGAGCTGGTCCGGCCGACGCGGCCGGGCCCCTGCCTGACCGGCCGTGCCTGCCGACGCCACCAGCCTGGACGATCGTCTGGCCGGGCTGGAGAACGAGTTCGACGCGGTCGAGCACGAGCTGGCCACGCCGGCGACGAGCGCCGATCCGGGCCGCCTGCGGGAGCTGTCCAAGCGCCACAAGGAGCTGAGCGAGGTCGTCGCCACCTGGCGGGAGCTCCGCCAAGCCCGGGCCGACCTGGCGACGGCTCGGGAGATGCTCGACGACGCGGCCGGTGACGACCGCCAGATGGTCCAGGCCGAAGTCGAGTCGGCCGAGACCGCCATCGAGGACCTCTCCGCCCGGCTCAACCAGCTGCTCCTGCCGAAGGACCCGAACGACGGCCGCAACGTCATCGTCGAGATCCGCGGGGCCGAGGGCGGCGAGGAGGCGAACCTCTTCGCCCGGGACCTCTACGACATGTACACCCGGTACGCGGCGCAGCGGGGCTGGAAGATCGACGTCCTGTCGGAGAGCCAGTCCGAGCGCGACGGCCTGAACGAGGTCGTTTTCGTCGTCAAGGGGGCGGACGCCTGGACGCGGCTGGAGCACGAGGCCGGCCCGCATCGCGTCCAACGGGTGCCGGTCACCGAGTCCAAGGGGCGGGTGCACACGTCGTCGGCCACCGTCACCGTGCTGCCGGAGGCCGACGAAGTCGACGTGGCGATCGACCCGAACGATCTGAAGATCGACGTCTACCGGTCGACCGGGCCCGGGGGGCAGTCGGTCAACACGACCGACTCGGCCGTCCGCATCACGCACCTGCCGACGGGCATCGTCGTCGCCATGCAGGACGAGAAGAGCCAGATCCAGAACCGGGCGAAGGCGATGACGGTGCTGCGCGCCCGCCTGCTCAAGGCCGAACAGGACCGCCGGGCCTCCGATGTCGCCGCCCAGCGAAAGAGCCAGGTCGGCGGGGGCGGGCGGTCGGAGAAGGTGCGGACGTACAACTTCCGGGAGAACCGCGTCACCGATCACCGGGTCAACCTGACGCTGTACAAGCTCGACCAGGTGCTGGCCGGCGACGTCGACGAGCTGACCGAGACCCTGATGGCGGACAAGCGTTCCCGCCAGCTCGCCGGGGAGGACGAGGCCCGCGGATGACGGTGGCGCCGCTCGGACCGGCCCCGTCCACCCGGGCCCAAGCCGAACGGGCCCTGGCCGCCCGGCTCCGTTCGCCGATCGAGGCCCGTTGGGTCGTCGCCCACGTCCTCGGCGACGGTCCGTCCACCTCGCCGGTCGACGCGGCGGCGTGGGCCGACCTGACCGCCCTGGTCGACCGCCGGCTGGCCGGTGAACCCCTGCAGTACGTGCTCGGCACCTGGGCCTTCCGCACGCTGGAGCTGACGGTCGACCGCCGGGCGCTCATCCCGCGGCCCGAGACCGAGCAGGTGGTCGAGGCGGCGCTGCACGAGCTGCGCCGTCTGGGCGAGCTGCGTCGCCTGGGCATCTTTGGCGCGCCGGGCCAACCGGGGGAGCGGGAGCCGGTCGTCGTCGACCTCGGGACCGGCACCGGGGCGATCGGCCTGTCGATCGCCGTCGAGGCGGGCGCACTGGTCTGGGCCACCGACGCCGACGCCGACGCCCTCGCCCTGGCCGCGGCGAACCGGGACCGGGTGACCGCAGCCGAGCCACCGGTCGCGGCCCGGGTCGTGCTGGCCGCCGGCGACTGGTTCGCGGCCGTCCCGACCGAGCTGCGGGGTCAGATCGACCTGGTCGTGTCGAACCCGCCGTACGTGGCCGCGGCGGAGTGGCCGGACCTGTCGCCGGAGGTCCGGCGGGAGCCCCACCGGGCGCTGGTGGCCGCGGACGGGAGCGACGGCACGCCCGGGCTCGCCGCGGTCGAGGCCGTGCTCGTCGGCGCGGCGGCGTGGCTGGCCCGGCCCGGCGCGGTCGTCGTCGAGCTGGCTCCCCATCAGGCCGCGGCGGCGGTCGACGTCGCCCGGCGGGCCGGGTTCGTCGACGTCGACGTCGCCCGCGACCTCGCCGGCCGGGACCGGGCCGTGGTGGGAAGGATCTGAGCGGTTCCGGCGACCCGGGCCGGGGAACCGGGGGGCGCGTAGGTACAGTGTGGAGGTGCGCATCGCCGTGGGCTCCGACCACGCCGGCTACGACCTGAAAGTCGTCCTGGCCGAGCACCTCGTCGGTGCCGGCCACGAGGTGACCGACCTCGGGACGGGCAACGACCGCGACTCGGTCGACTACCCCGACTTCGGCGCCGCCGTCGGCCGGGCCGTCGTCGCCGGCCAGGCCGACCTGGGCGTCTGCGTCTGCGGCACCGGCATCGGCATCTCGATCGCCGCCAACAAGGTGCCCGGCGTGCGGGCCGCGGTCGTCCACGACGTGACGACCGCGTCGCTGGCTCGGCAGCACAACCACGCCAACGTCGTCTGCCTCGGCGGGCGGACCGTCGGCGAGACGACGGCCGTCGACGCTCTGGACGCCTTCCTCGCCGCGGTTCCCCAGCACGGCCGCCACGACCGGCGCATCGAGGAGATCACCGAGCTCGAGCGATCCGCCGCCGGCGTGGCTGACCGCGGCAACGACCGACCCGACCCCGTCACCGCAGGAGGTAGCCGGTGAGCCAGTACCCGTCCGAGTCACCGTTCGCCGGGTGGCTCTCCGGTGACCCGGAGATCGCCGGTCTCGTCGAGCAGGAGATGGTCCGGCAGTCGACCACCCTCCAGCTGATCGCGTCGGAGAACTTCACGTCGCCGGCCGTCCTCGCCGCGTCGGGGTCGGTCCTCACGAACAAGTACGCCGAGGGCTACCCCGGTCGGCGCTACTACGGCGGCAACCAGGTGATCGACGAGGTCGAGGAGCTGGCTCGGGAGCGGGCGAAGGCCCTGTTCGGCGCCGAGCACGCCAACGTGCAGCCGCACGCCGGCGCCAACGCCAACCTCGCCGTCTACCAGGCGCTGCTCGAGCCCGGCGACACGATCCTGGCCATGCGGCTCGACCACGGTGGCCACCTCACCCACGGCTCGCCGGCGTCGATCACGTCGAAGATCTGGCGGTTCGTCGCCTACGGGGTGACCCCCGCCGCCGACGGGTCCGGGGCCGCCGGGGCGGACGCCCCTGGCGAGGTCATCGACTTCGACCAGGTCGCGGACCTGGCCAAGCGCGAGCAGCCCCGGCTGATCGTCGCCGGCTCGACCGCCTACGCCCGGATCATCGACCCGCGGCCGTTCCGCGAGATCGCCGACGAGGTCGGCGCGCGGTTCATGTTCGACGCGGCCCACCCGGCCGGGCTGATCGCCGGGGGGGTCCACCCGAGCCCGGTCGGGGTGGCCGACGTCGTGACGATGACGACCCACAAGACGCTGCGCGGCCCGCGCGGCGGCGCCATCCTCTGCGGGGCCGACCTGGCGAAGAAGATCGACAGTGCGATCTTCCCCGGCCTCCAGGGCGGCCCGCTCGAGCACGTCATCGCGGCCAAGGCGGTGGCGTTCGCCGAGGCCGCCCGACCGGAGTTCGCCACCTACGCCGCTTCGGTCGTCGCCAACGCGAAAGCCCTGGCCACCGCCTTGGCCGGCGAGGGCTTCCGGCTGGTCTCGGGCGGTACCGACAACCACATGCTCCTCGTCGACCTGCGCCCGTTCGACGCCGAGCTGACGGGCAAGGAGGCCCAGGAGGTGCTCGACCGGGCCGGGATCACCTGCAACCGGAACACCATCCCCGACGACCCGCGCTCGCCGTTCGTGACGTCCGGGCTCCGGCTCGGCACCGCCGCGGAGACGACCGCCGGCATGGGCCCGGCCGAGATGGCCCGGATCGCCGACCTCATCGGCCGGACGCTGCGGGGCCGCGGCGACGACGCGACGGTGACCGGGATCCGCCGCGAGGTCGCCGAGCTCTGCGCCGACTTCCCGCCGTACCCGACGCTCACCGGCTCCGGCTGAGCCGAGGCCGCGGGCGAGGACCGGGAGGTATGCCGTCGATCGAGCCGCCGGTCGGTTGGTACGCGCTGATCCTCGTGGTCGCGGCGGCGGCCACCGCCGCCCTCTGTCTGCCGGCCCGCTGGTTCTCGATGCGCGTCGGCTACGTCGCGCTGCCCGACGACCGTAAGGTCCACAGCCGGGCCACCCCGTACGGCGGCGGTGCGGCCATGTTCCTCGGCTTCCTCGTCGCGATGATGGTGGCGAAAGCCGTGCCGCAGCTCCACGACGTCTTCAAGGGGTCGTCGGAGCCGCTCGGCGTCGTGCTCGCGGCGGCGGCGATCTTCGCGGTCGGGCTGATCGACGACGTCCGCGAGATGTCCGCCCCGGCCAAGATCGCCGGCCAGGTGCTCGCGGCGAGCATCCTCTACTTCCTCGGCGTCACGCTCTACCAGTTCAAGGTGCCGCTGGCCGGGTTCATCTCGCTGACGCCGGGCGTGACGCCGCTGATCATGGCCGTCTGGGTCATCGCCATCACGAACGCGGTGAACCTCATCGACGGCCTCGACGGCCTCGCCGCCGGCGTCGTCGCCATCGGCAGCGGTGCCCTCGCGGTCTACGGCCTGTGGCTGATGCAGACAGGCGCGCTGCCGTCCGGCAACGTCGGGCCGCTGGTCGCCGTCATCGCCTGTGGCGTCTGCCTCGGCTTCCTGCCGTTCAACTTCCATCCGGCCAAGATGTTCATGGGCGACGCCGGCGCCCTCTTCCTCGGCCTGCTGATGTCCGCGTCGACGATGGTCATCGGCGGCCGGCTGCCGCCGTACTCGGCCAAGTCCGGGACGACGTACTTCTTCTTCGCGCCGCTCTTCATCCCGCTCTTCATCCTCGGCGTGCCGCTCGTCGACATGGCGTTCGCCTTCATCCGCCGCACCGCTCGCGGCGGCAACTTCTCCGCCCCCGACAAGGACCACATCCACCACCGGCTGCTACGGCTCGGCCACGGGCACCGGCGCAGCGTGCTCATCCTGTGGGCCTGGACGGCACTGTTGTCGGGGTTCATCCTCTTCCCCCTCTTCTTCCACCAGGTCAACGCCATCATCCCGTTCGGCGTCGCCGCCCTCGGTATCGGCCTCTACACGTTCTTCCACCCCGGCCTGCGTCGCCAGGCCGAGGCCGAGGAGGAGCCGCCCCCGGCCGACCCGCCCGAGCCGCCCGGCACCGACCAGGGGGCATCACGGGAGGGTGCCCCGGACGGTTTTGCCGTCGGGCGAGGGGGGATGCGATGATGACGGGCGTGTTAACTCTCCACCTCGCCTCCCCCCGGGCTGCCACCTGCCCGGTGGCCGGTGCGGGCGCCCGCCTGAGCGCGTGACCTCTGGACCTTGGGTTGAAGCTGCACACCTCACCACTCCCTGACGCGGTCCGGCCCCGGAATGGCGGATCAACCTCCCAGCTCGCCGTCCGGCCAGACACCGGCCGGGCAGGAGCCGGATCCGTCGTCGGCGTCGTCACCAGCGAAGCGCTCGCCGACCTTCGGGGACCTGTTCTGGGTCGGCACGGGCTGTGCGATCTCGGTCGTCGCCGGCGGGGCCATCGGCTACGGCCTGGACTCGATCTGGCACACGACGCCGTGGCTCACGTTCGCCGGCCTGGCCTTCGGTGTCGTCTCGGCCGTCCTGCTGGCCGTCGCCCAGGTCCGCAAGTTCCTCTGAGCCGGAGCCGGGAGGTCTAGGCGGCCATGTTCGACCGGTTCTCCCTCCCCGACGTCATGACCGTGTCCCGTCGCACGATGCTGATGACCCTGGTCATCGGTGTCGTCGGCCTGGTCGTCCTGCTCCTGGTCAGCCAGCCGTGGGCCGCCCTGGGGCTGTGCGTCGGCCTCGGGCTCGGGATGCTCAACTTCCGGGCCATCCAGCGATCGGTGGTCAAGGTCGGCGAACGCGTCGAGGCCAACAAGCGGCGCCCCCTGGCCATCAACACGCTGGGCCGGATGGCCATCATCACCGTCGTCGCCCTCGGCCTGCTCTTCGTCGAGCCGCCGCTCGGGTTCGGCCTGCTCGGCGGGCTGGCGTTGTTCCAGATGATCCTGCTCCTCAACGTGACCCGGTCGATGCTGAAGATGGGCTCGGGCAGTGCGATCGCCGGCGCGGTCTTCAGTAGCGGGGCGCCGTTCGACGACGGGCCCATCGACGACCGGGGGGTGCTCGAGTGATGGGTGGGTTCCTGCACGTCCTGCCGGCCAACTTCTTGCTGAGCGACATCACCGTCGGTGACCACCCCCAAGGGAAGCTCTTCGGGCTGACGGTCAACTGGGACACCATCTGGGCCACCGGCGCGGCCATGCTGGTCGATCATCGTCTTGGGTATCGTCCTCCGCCGGCAGGCGACCAGCGGGGTGCCCGGCAAGCTGCAGATCGCCTTCGAGACCGGCGTCGAGGCGGTCACCAAGCAGGTCGAGGGCTCGATCGGCCCGAGGGGCATGTCGGTCATCCCGTTGGCCATCGCCCTGTTCCTCTTCATCTTCGTCTGCAACTTCTTCGAGATCTTCGGGCTGGGCAGCCGGTACGAGTTCCTCCTGACCCCGACGGCGGACATCAACCTGCCGCTGGCCATGGCGCTGTTCGTCATCGTGCTCGTCCACATCGCCTCGGTGCGGGTCCGGGGCAGTCGGCGGCTACCTCAAGCACTACCTGACCCAGCCGTTCCCGATCTTCCTGCTGCCGTTCAACCTCTTCATCAACCTGGTCGAGGAGATCGCCAAGCCGATCACCCTGGCGCTGCGGCTCTTCGGCAACCTCTTCTCCGGGGCGCTCATGCTGTCGCTGATCGCCGCCCTCGGGGTCTGGAAGCTCGGGCGGCATCCCCATCGGGGACTTCCTCACCTTCTTCATGAGCATCATCTGGAAGCTCTTCGACGTCTTCCTGATCGGCCCGATCCAGGCCTTCATCTTCGCCCTCTTGACGATCCTCTACTTCGACACGGCCATGTCCGATGTTCACTGACGTGAAGTGTCAGATGTCCATTGACGTGAACGTGGCCGACGTCCACTGACCCGCTAGCGATACCAAAAGGAGACACCAGACAAATGGCAGACACCCAGTCCCAGGCCATCCAGCTGGCCGGCGCCATGATCGGTGGTGGCCTGGCGCTCGGCGGCGGCGCCGTCGGTGCGGCCATCGGCGACGGCCTCGCCGGAAGCCAGACCATCGCCGGCGTGGCCCGCCAGCCCGAGGCCCAGGGTCGCCTGTTCACCATCATGTTCCTGACCGTCGGTCTGGTGGAGGCCATGTACTTCATCAACCTGGCCTTCACCGCCCTGTTCGTCTTCTCGCTGTACAAGAAGTAGCCAGCCGACGGACCGCCGAGGCCGACCGTCGGCCGGCGGCGGGCCCGAGGCCGGTGGCGACACCAGGCGAACCGTCCGGAACGACCCATAAGGCTGACAGCACATGCCCATTGCAACCAGCAACTTCCTGATCCCCAACGGGACCTTCGTCGTCGAGCTCGTGGCCTTCGTGGTCGTGCTCGCCATCGTGGCGAGGCGCATCCTGCCGCCGGTCAACAAGGCGCTGAAGGAACGCCAGGATCAGATCCGGTCCGAGCTCCAGGCGGCCGACGAAGCCAAGTCGGACGCCGCGGCGGCCGACGTCGAGCGGCGGGAGGCGCTCGAGCACGCCCGCCAGCAGGCCCGGGAGATCGTCGAGCAGGCCAACCGGACGGCCGAACGGCTCAATGCCGAGTCGCAGGAGCGCGGCCAGTCCGAGTACGACCGGCTGGTCACCAGCGCCGAAAACGAGGTGCAGCTGGCCCGCCAGCGGGCCCTGGAGGAGGCGGCTGCCCGGCTCGGCGACCTGGTAGTCGACGTCGTGGAGCGGATCATCGGGCGCGAGGTGGACGCCGAAGCCCACCGGGACCTGATCGACGAGGCCGTCACCGCCCTTTCCGACGACAGCGGGGCGACCGACGCCACCGCGGCTGGAGCCGGTTCGAGGCCGTGAAGCCGCGCCTGGAGGGGTACACCGCGGCGGTCTTGGAGGCCGTCCACGGCGACGACGCGGCGCGCCTGGCCGCCGACCTGGCCGCCGTCGACCAGACCTTCCTGGCCAACCCGGCCCTCCGGTCGGCCCTGACCGACACCTCGGTCCCTCCGGCGGCCCGCCGGGCCGTGCTGGGCGACCTACTGGACGGCAAGGTCTCGCCCGAGACCCGCCGGGTGGCCAGTTTCGCCGCCGGCGCCGTTCCGGCCCCCGAGGTGCCGGTGGCGCTCGACTGGCTGGCTCATCGGGCTCGCCAGTCGGCCGAGGGGCAGGCGGTGATCGATCCGGTTCCCAGCCATCTGGCCGCCCGGGAACGGGTGGGCGGCTTCGCCGCCGCCGTCTTCGAGGACCTCCCGGTCGACCGCCTGGAAGAGGTCGAGGACGAGCTGTTCCGGTTCGCCCGGACCGTCGAGACCACCCCGGCGCTGCGCGGTGCCCTGGCCGATCGGGACCTGCCGGCCACCGTCCGCCGGGGCGTGGCCGACCAGCTCCTGGCGGGCAAGGTGCAGCCGGCCACCCTCCGGCTGGTGCAGTACGCCATCGAGGGCGGCCGCCCCCGGGACATCGTGGGCACCCTGTTCTGGTTGGTCGACCAGACGGCGGAAGCCCGCGGCTGGCGGGTGGCGCAGGTCGACTCGGCCCGAGAGGTGGACGACGAAGCGCGCGCCCTGCTCTCGAGCTCGCTGGGCCGCCTGACCGGCTCGCCGGTCGAGCTGCAGGTGACCGTCGACCCCTCGCTACTGGCCGGGGTCAGGGTCCGTATCGGCGATCTGCAGGTGGAGGCCACGGCCCGAGGTCGGCTGGAGGCGCTCCGCGAGCACATGGCGTCGGGTGGCTGGGAGGACTCCGGGCTCGGCGCCGTCCAACGAAATTCGAACGCAGAGGGAGCACAGTGATGGCAGAGCTGACGATCGACGCCAACGACATCACGGAGGCGCTTCGCCGCCACGTCGACGAGTACACCCCCTCGGTGGGCACCGAGCAGATCGGGCGCGTCGTCGAGGTCGGCGACGGCATCGCCCGGGTCTCGGGGCTGCCGGGAGCGGCCGTGAACGAGCTCCTCGAGTTCGAGGACGGGACGCTGGGGCTGGCCCTGAACCTGGACGAGGACACCATCGGTGCCGTCGTCCTCGGCACAGTCGACGCCATCGAGGAGGAGCAGGTGGTCAAGGCCACCGGTGACATCCTCTCGGTGCCGGTCGGCGACGCCCTCCTCGGCCGGGTGGTCAACGCCCTGGGCGAGCCCATCGACGGCAAGGGCCCCGTGGCCACCAGCGAGACCCGGCGCATGGAGGTCCAGGCCCCGGGCATCGTCGGCCGCCAGCCGGTGGAGGAGCCGCTGCAGACCGGGATCAAGGCCATCGACGCCATGACCCCGATCGGGCGGGGCCAGCGGGAGCTGATCATCGGCGACCGCAAGACCGGCAAGACCACGGTGGCGATCGACACGATCATCAACCAGCGCGGCCAGGGCGTGAAGTGCATCTACGTCGCCATCGGCCAGAAGAACTCGTCGGTGGCCCAGACCGTGAGCACCCTGGCCGCCCACAACGCCCTCGAGTACACCGTGGTCGTGGTGGCCTCGGCCGGCGACCCGGCGCCGTTCAAGTACCTGGCCCCCTACTCCGGCTGCGCGATGGGCCAGCACTGGATGGAGAACGGCCAGGCCGCGCTCATCGTCTACGACGACCTCTCCAAGCAGGCCGAGGCCTACCGGCAGGTCTCCCTGCTGCTGCGGCGTCCACCGGGGCGCGAGGCTTACCCCGGCGACGTCTTCTACCTCCACAGCCGGCTGCTCGAGCGGGCGGCCAAGCTCTCCGACGAGCTCGGCGGCGGCTCCCTCACGGCGCTGCCGATCATCGAGACCAAGGCCGGGGACATCTCGGCCTACATCCCGACCAACGTGATCTCGATCACCGACGGCCAGGTCTTCTTGGAGTCCGACCTCTTCTACGCCGGCGTCCGGCCGGCCATCAACGTCGGCAACTCGGTCAGCCGGGTCGGCGGCGCCGCCCAGGTCAAGGCCATGAAGTCGGTCTCGGGCACCTTGAAGCTGGACCTGGCCCAGTTCCGCGAGCTGGAGGCCTTCGCCACCTTCGGGTCCGAGCTGGACAAGGTCTCCCAGGCCCAGCTGGACCGGGGCTACCGCCTGACCGAGCTGCTGAAGCAGCCCCAGAACGAGCCGGTCCCGGTGGACGAGCAGGTGCTCGTGATCTACGCCGGGACCAAGGGCTGGACCGACACGGTGGCCGTCGAGGACGTCCGGCGGTTCGAGACCGAGCTGCGGGAGTACTTCCGCGGCAACCACCCCGAGCTGCTCGAGTCGATCCGGAGCACCGGCAAGCTGCCGGACGAGACCGAGCTGGACAAGGCCCTCCAGGCGTTCCTCGACGGTTTCGACACCGGGAAGGTCGACTGACCGATGGCCGGTGGCCAGGAGCGGGTGCTGCGGCGACGGATCCGCAGCGTCCAATCGACGAAGAAGATCACCAAGGCGATGGAGCTGATCGCCGCCTCCCAGATCGTCCGGTCGCTCAACCGGATGACGGCCAACCGCGCCTATCGGGCCGGGATGGCCCGGATCGTCGTGGAAGCGGCCAAGGGCGACCCGGCCGCCGCGGCCAAGCTGCTCGGGACCCCCGAGGAGATCCACCGGGTGGTCGTGCTGGCCGTCGTGGCCGACCGGGGGCTCTCCGGCCCGTACAACTCCTCGGTCCTCCGGGCCACCGAGCGGCTGGTCGCCAAGCTGCAGGGTGAGGGCGTCGACGTTCGGCTCTTCACCGTCGGCAAGAAGGCCCAGTCGTACTTCCGCTTCCGCGGCCAGGACGTCGAGGGGTCCTTCCTCGGGATCAGCGAGCGACCGGCCTTCAGCGACGCCCGCGAGGTGGCCGCCGCGGTGGCCAGTCCCTTCACCGCCGGTGACGTCGACCAGGTCCTCCTGGTCTCGACCCGGTACCGGTCGGCCGGCAGCCAGGTGGCCGAGGTCCACCAGCTCCTCCCGCTGCCCGACCCCTCCGAAGCGGCCGCCGGCGAGGGAGCCGAGACCAGCCAGACGTCCCAGGCGGAAGGTGGCGGGGGGTACACCGAGTTCGAGCCCGACGTCGAGACACTGCTGGCCGAGCTGGCCCCCAAGGCCGTCGAGTCCGAGATCTTCACCGCCATGCTGGAGGGTGCGGCCTCCTTCTTCACCGCCCAGCAGCGGGCGATGGCCGCCGCCAGCGACAACGCCGACGAGCTGATCCGCACGTTGAGCCGCATCATGAACCGCGCCCGCCAGGACGCCATCACCACCGAGATCATGGAGATCGTCGGCGGAGCGGAGGCGCTCCGCCAGTCGAAGGGAGCTTGACCCCAATGACCACCACCGCACCCGCGGCGCCGACCACCGAGGATCGTTCGCTCGAGGAGGGCCGGGTCGTCGCCATCGCCGGACCGGTCATCGACGTCGAGTTCCCGCCCCACGCCCTGCCGGAGATCAACTACGCCGTCGAGGTCGATCTCGACCTCGACGGCACCAAGGTCACCGTCTCCGCCGAGGTGGCCCAGCAGATCGGCGAAGGCCGCGTCCGCTGCGTCTGCATGCAGCCGACCGACGGCCTGGTCCGGGGCGCCCCGGTCCGCAACACCGGGCGGGGCATCGCCGTCCCGGTGGGGGACGTCGTCCTCGGTCACGTCTTCAACGTCCTCGGCCAGCCGCTCGACACCGACGACATCGGCCCGGTGGCCGAGCGCTGGGAGATCCACCGCCCGGCCCCGGACTTCGACCAGCTGGAGCCCCGGGCCCAGATCTTCGAGACCGGGATCAAGGTCATCGACCTCCTGGAGCCCTACGTCCAGGGTGGCAAGATCGGCCTCTTCGGCGGGGCCGGCGTGGGCAAGACGGTGCTCATCCTCGAGATGATCAACCGGGTGGCCACCAACCACGGCGGTGTCTCGGTCTTCGCCGGCGTCGGCGAGCGGACCCGCGAGGGCACCGACCTCTGGCTCGAGATGAAGGAGTCCGGGGTCATGGAGAAGGCCGCCCTGGTCTACGGCCAGATGGACGAGCCGCCCGGCGTCCGGCTGCGGGTCGCCCTGGCCGCCCTGACGATGGCCGAGTACTTCCGGGACGTCCAGAACCAGGACGTGCTGCTGTTCGTCGACAACATCTTCCGGTTCGTCCAGGCCGGCTCCGAGGTCTCGACCCTGCTCGGCCGGATGCCCTCGGCCGTCGGCTACCAGCCGACGCTGGCCGACGAGATGGGCGAGCTGCAGGAGCGGATCACCTCCACCCGGGGCCGGTCCATCACCTCGGTCCAGGCGGTCTACGTCCCGGCCGACGACTACACCGACCCGGCCCCGTTCACCACCTTCACCCACCTCGACGCCACGACCGAGCTCTCCCGGCAGATCGCCGCCCTCGGCATCTACCCGGCCGTGGACCCGCTGGCGTCGACGTCGAACATCCTCGCCCCCGAGGTCGTCGGCGAGCGTCACTACGCCGTGGCCCGCCAGGTCCAGGGCGTCCTCCAGCGCTACAAGGAGCTCCAGGACATCATCGCCATCCTGGGCCTCGACGAGCTCTCCGAGGAGGACCGGGTCACCGTCTCCCGGGCCCGCAAGATCCAGCGGTTCCTGTCCCAGCCCTTCAACGTCGGCGAGGTCTTCACCGGCCTGAAGGGCGTGACCGTGCCGGTCGCCGAGACCGTGGAGTCCTTCGAGGCGCTGGTCAAGGGCGACCTCGACGAGGTCCCCGAGCAGGCCTTCTTGAACGTCGGCGGGGCCGAGTCCGTGCTGGAGAAGGCCCGCTCCCTGGAGGGCGGCGACAGCTGATGGCCGACGGCGTGTTCACGGTGATCGTGGTCACCCCCGAGGAGCGGTTGCTCGACGTGGCCGCCCGGGGGCTGGTCCTGCGGACCTCCGACGGCGAGCTCACCATCCTCGACGGTCACACCCCGCTCGTCACCGACGTGGTGCCCGGGGACGTCCGGGTGGACGTCGACGAGGGCGAGCCGGTTCACCTGGCCGTCCACGGTGGCTTCCTCCAGGTCGAGACCGGGACCGGGCTGGCCAGCACCGGATTGGATGGCGAAGGCGACGACGGTGACGAGGCGCGGGCGAGCGTTCCACCCGGGCCACCCTGCTCGCCGGGATCGCCGAGCTGTCCGACCGGATCGACGTGCCCCGGGCCCAGGAGGCCAAGGCCACGGCCGAGGCCCGGGTGGAGGAGCTGCGGGCCGCCGGACGGACGTCCGGTTCCGCCAATTCGACGGCGTCGGCCGATGGTGAGCCGCTGACCGCCGAGGACGTCGAGCTGGCGTCGGCCGAGGCCGCGCTCCGGCGGGCCGAGGTGCGCCTCGAGGTCGCCGGCGTCACCGCCTAGCCCGAGCCGCCACCGCCGCCCGGCGGGCGCGGTTGCACATCGGCGTACCGACTGGGCGAGGATGGGCCCGACACGAGATCGGGACGAGGAGGCGGCGATGGCCGGCGAGATCACGGTGACGAGTGACCACTTCCACGACGACGGGACGATCCCGACGTCGGCGGCCCACACGTACGGCGGCGGCGAGAACCGCAGCCCCCATCTGGCATGGGCCGGCCTGCCGGAGGGCACGAAGAGCGTCGCCGTCACCATCTGGGACCCCGACGCGCCGACCGGGATCGGCTTCGTCCACTGGGTCCGGTTCGACATCCCGCCGGACGTCACGTCGTTCGACGAGGGCGCGGGGACCGAGGACGGTCCGTGGGTCGACGGGTTCACCGACTGGGGCGAGACCGGCTACGGCGGCATGGCGCCGCCGCCCGGCGACGAGCCGCACCGGTACATCGTCACCGTCTACGCCCTCGGCACCGAGTCGCTCGGCCTCGACGGGACGACGACGTACGCCAAGTTCAAGTTCATGTCCCGCGAGCACCTGCTCGGGACCGGCACGATCACCGGGCGGTTCGGCATCGACGGCTGAGCGCGGCGTCGATCGGCGCCACTAGATGGCCGCCGACGGGGCCCTGGGTGGCACATCGCTCGGTTTCACCCTTTGACGAATTCGTGAAGATCCAGGTCAGCCGGGCGGGATCTTCCCGAGATTCCGCGTGTTCTCGCTGGTCAGAGCTTTTCTGCAAAGGGTGAACTAGCGCCTTCCCCATGTCTTCTGCTGCCCCGGCCCCCCGGGGCGGCGCTCCGAACCGGCGTCAGGTGAACGGGATGGCGCTGTACTCGGCCAGCTTGGCCAGCGGGTGGCTGGCGTCGATCTTGCGCAGCGTCCCAGACTTCGAGCGCATGACGAGCGACTGGGTCGTCGCGCCGAAGTCGTGGTAGCGGACGCCCTGCAGCAGCTCGCCGTCGGTAATGCCGGTGGCGGCGAAGAAGCAGTTGTTGCCCTGGACGAGATCCTCGGTCGTGAGGACGGCGTCGACGTCGTAGCCGGCGTCGAGGGCGGCCTTGCGCTCGTCGTCGTCGCGGGGCCAGAGCCGACCCTGTATCTCCCCGCCCATGCACTTGAGGGCGGCCGCGGCGAGCACGCCTTCGGGCGTCCCGCCGATGCCGAACAGGATGTCCACCCCAGCCCCCGGCCAGCCGGTGGCGATGGCGCCGGCGACGTCGCCGTCGGTGATCAGTCGGATGCGGGCCCCCGAGGCGCGGACCTCGGCGATCAGGTCGGTGTGGCGAGGCCGGTCGAGGATCACCGCGGTCAGGTCGTTCACCGGCAGACCGACGGCCCGGGAGAGGGCGCGGAGGTTCTCGGTCGGCGTCCGGTTGACGTCGACGGCCCCCCGCCCCCGAGGACCGACCGCGATCTTCTCCATGTACACGCACGGTCCCGGGTCGAACATCGTGCCGCGCTCGGACGCGGCGATGACGGCCAGCGCGCCGCCCCGGCCGAGGGCCGTCGGCGTCGTCCCGTCGATCGGGTCGACCGCGATGTCGGTCGGCGGCGGCAACCCGTCGCCGATGCGCTCCCCGTTGAAGAGCATCGGCGCGCTGTCCTTCTCGCCCTCGCCGATGACGACGACGCCGTCCATCGAGACGGTCTGGAGAACGATGCGCATGGCGTTGACGGCGGCGCCGTCCGCCCCTTCCTTGTCCCCCCGGCCCATCCAGCGGCTGGCCGCCATGGCGGCGGCTTCGGTGACCCGGACCAGCTCCATGGCCAGGTTGCGGTCGGGGGCCTGTGGTTGGCTGCTCACGGGGCCAGACCCTAGCGGCTGCGCCTCCGTCGGACCGCTGACCAGCACCGGCGCGCCGTCCTGACCAGGGTCGCAGGAGGAACGGCCGGCGGCCCGCCATAATTGGGCGGATGGACGCAATTCCGCCGAAGGACCGTTTCGTCATCCGACCCAACGGGCCGCTCGGGGGAACGGTCCGGGCGGGCGGGGCGAAGAACTCGGCGCTCAAGCTGATGGCCGCCTGCCTGCTGGCCGAAGGCCGCCACGAGCTGGCGAACGTGCCGCGGATCGCCGACGTCGACACGATGGCCGAGGTGCTCGCCGCGCTCGGCGCGACGGTCGAGCGACGGCCCGACGGCATGCTCGTCGTCGACTCGCCGGCGCCGGCCGCGCTGGTGCCGGAGGCGCCGTACGACTTGGTCGAGCGGATGCGGGCGTCGATCGTCGTCCTCGGGCCGCTGCTCGCCCGGTGCGGCCACGCCCGGGTGTCGATGCCCGGTGGCGACGACTTCGGTGATCGGCCGATCGACTTCCACCTGCACGGCCTCGGCGCGATGGGTGCCCGCTTCGAGACGGCCCACGGCTACGTCGAGGGCGTGGTCGACGGCGGCCCGTCCGGCGCCACCCGGCTGGTCGGGACCCGCGTCGTGCTCGAGTACCCGAGCCACACGGCGACCGACAACCTCCTCATGGCCGCGGTCCTGGCCAAGGGGACGACGGTGATCGAGAACGCGGCCCGCGAGCCGGAAGTCTGCGACCTGGCCAACTTCCTCAACTCGATGGGCGGCTGCGTCCGGGGGGCCGGGACGTCGCGGATCGAGGTCGAGGGGGTCGAGACGCTCCAGCCGACCAGCCACGCGGTCATCGCCGACCGCGTCGTTGTCGCCACCTACCTGGCCGCGGTCGGTCTGGCCGGCGGCGAGATCGTCGTCGAGGACGCCCGGGTCGAGCACGTCGAGATGCTGCTGCGCAAGATGACCGAGATGGGGCTGCGGGTCGAGCAACGCCCCGACGGCCTGCTCGCCGCCGCGCCCGGGCGGCTCCGGTCGGTGGACGTCTCGACGCTGCCGTACCCGGGCGTGGCGACCGACTACAAGCCGCTGCTCGTCACGATGCTGACGGTGGCCGACGGCGTCGGGATCGTCACCGAGAACCTCTTCTCCGGCCGCTTCCGCTACGTCGACGAGCTGCGGCGGATGGGCGCCGACCTGCGCACCGAGGGCCACCACGCGGTCGTCCGCGGCGTGCCGCGGCTCTCCGGCGCGCCGGTGCGGGCCTCCGACATCCGGGCCGGCGCGGCGCTCGTCCTGGCCGGCCTGGTCGCGGAGGGCGAGACGGAGGTCGCGGGGGCCCACCACGTCGACCGCGGCTACGAGGACCTGGCTGGTGCGCTGCAGTCCCTCGGGGCCAAAGTGTCCCGGCAGTGACCGCCGTCCGACCGACCGCGTCCCGGGACCCCGACACGCTCCTCGCCGAGGCCCGCAAGGGCGACCGGGTGGCGCTGGCTCGCCTGCTCTCGATCGTCGAGCGCGGCGGTGAGCCCAGCCGAGTGCTCGCCCGCCTGGTCTACCGGGAGCCGCCGCCGTACACGGTCGGTCTGACGGGGGCGCCGGGGGCCGGCAAGTCGACGCTGACCAACCGGCTGATCGCGTCCGCCCGCGGCGGCTGGCCGCCGGTGCCATCCAAAGGCGACACGGCCACGGGCGACACGGCCGAGGGCGACACGGCCGAGGGCGACACCGGCAAGGGCGACACAGGCGATGGGGAGACCGGCGATGCGGACCCCGAGCCGATCGACCAGGTCGCGGTCGTCGCCGTTGACCCGTCGTCGCCGTTCACCGGCGGCGCCATCCTCGGCGACCGGGTCCGCATGCAGGACCACGCCACCGACCCGTCGGTGTTCGTCCGGTCGATGGCCACCCGCGGGCACCTCGGCGGGCTCGCCCTGGCCGTCCCCGAGGCCGTCCGCGTCCTCGGCGCCGCCGGCCTGCCGGCCGTCATCATCGAGACGGTCGGCGTCGGGCAGATGGAGGTGGACGTGGCGTCGGCCGCGGACACGACCGTCGTCGTCGTCACGCCCGGCTGGGGCGACTCGATGCAGGCGAACAAGGCCGGCCTGCTGGAGGTGGCGGACGTCTTCGTCGTCAACAAGGCCGACCGGCCCGGCGCTCGCGAAGCCCGGCGGGATCTCGACCAGATGCTCGACCTGTCGATGACCGGTGACTGGCGCCCGCCGATCGTCGAGACCGTCGCCGCCACCGGTGCGGGCATCGACGACCTGTGGACCGAGATCGCCCGGCACCGGGCGTACCTCGTCGGGTCCGGCCGGCTCGTCGAGCGCCGCCGGGACCGACTGGGCACGGAGCTCCGGCGCGTGCTGGCCGCGCGACTGCGCCGCCAGGTCGACGAGCTGACCGCCGGCCCGGGGTTCGCGGCCGCGGTGGCCGCGCTGGTCGACGGCCGGGTCGACCCGTACGACGCGGCCGACGAGCTGCTCGGCCAGGGACCGTCGGGTACGGTGCCGGGGTGACCGACGACGTCTTCGTCACCGTCGAACGGCGACCCGACGGCGTCGCGCTCGTCCGGCTGGACCGGCCGAAGGCCAACGCGCTCTCCGGCGAGCTGCTGCAGCAGCTGCGGGCGATCGCCGAGGAGCTCACCGCGGACCCGCCGGGCGCGGTCGTCGTGTGGGGCGGCGAGCGCATCTTCGCCGCCGGCGCGGACATCGTGCAGATGGAGAACGGCGGGCCCGAAGCGGTCAGCGCCAACTTCGCCGCGGCCACCGGGGCGCTGGCTCGACTGCCGCGGGTGACGATCGCGGCCATCAACGGCTACGCGCTCGGTGGCGGCCTCGAGCTGGCCCTCGCCTGCGACCTGCGGATCTGCGCCGACGACGCCAAGCTCGGCCTGCCGGAGATCCTGCTCGGCGTGATCCCGGGCGGCGGCGGCACGCAGCGGCTGGCCCGCCTGGTCGGCGTTGGCCGGGCCAAGGAGCTCGTGCTCACCGGACGTCAGGTGCGCGCCGAGGAGGCCCTGGCCATCGGGCTCGTCAACCGGGTCGTGCCGAAGGCGGACCTCATCGACGAGGTGCTCCGGTTCGCGGCCACCCTGGCGGCCGGGCCGCGGCTGGCCCAGGCCGCGGCCAAGGCAGCCATCGACGAGGGGCTGGAGACGACGCTGGAGGACGGCCTGGCCATCGAGGCGGCGCAGTTCGTCGCGGTCAGCCGGACCGAGGACGCCGAGCGGGGCATCCGCTCGTTCGTCGAGCACGGGCCCGGCAAGGCGACGTTCGTCGGCCGGTGACGCCATCTCGATGAGCCCATACCTGATGAGCCGATACCGATGAGCCCATACCGATTGAGCCCGTACCGATGAGCCCGTACCGATGAGCATGGCCCCGGTCCCGGTCGGGCCGACGGACGGATCGTTCGACCCGTCCGCCCGCTGGTTCCAGCACGCGGTCTTCTACGAGGTCTTCATCCGCGGCTTCTACGACGCCAACGACGACGGCACCGGCGACCTACGGGGGCTGCGAGCGAAGCTCGACTACCTGCAGTGGCTGGGGATCGACTGCCTGTGGCTGCTGCCGTTCTACCCGTCGCCGTTCAAGGACGGCGGCTACGACATCAGCGACTTCTTCAACGTCCACCCCGACTATGGGACGCTCGGCGACGTCGTCGGCCTGCTCGAGGACGCCCACCGCCGCGGCATCCGGGTCATCGCCGACCTCGTGATGAACCACACGAGCGACCAGCACCCGTGGTTCATCGAGTCCCGGTCGAGCCGCACAAACCCGAAGGCCGACTGGTACGTCTGGAACGACGACGATCAGCGGTGGCCGGAGGCCCGGGTCGTCTTCACCGACGTCGAGCGGTCGAACTGGACGTGGGACGACACCCGCCAGCAGTACTACTGGCACCGCTTCTACTCGCATCAACCGGACCTCAACTACGACAACCCCGAGGTGGCCGACGCCATGCTCGAGCTCGTCCGGTTCTGGCTCGACCTCGGCTTCGACGGCTTCCGGCTCGACGCGGTGCCGTACCTGTACCAGCGGGACGGGACGGCCGGCGAGCACCTGCCGGAGACCCACGCGTACGTCAAGCGGATCCGCAAGCAGCTCGAGGTCGACTACCCCGGGCGGATCCTGCTGGCCGAGGCCAACGGCTGGCCGGCCGACGTCGCCGACTACTTCGGCGACGGCGACGAGTGCCACCTCTGCTTCCACTTCCCGCTGATGCCGCGGCTGTTCATGGCCGTGCGGCGCGAGCAGCGCTACCCGATCACCGAGATCCTGAGCCAGACGCCGGACCTGCCGGACGGTTGCCAGTGGGCGATCTTCCTGCGCAACCACGACGAGCTGACGCTCGAGCAGGTCAGCGACGAGGACCGGGACTACCTGTTCGCGGAGTACGCCAAAGACCCGCGGATGAAGCGGCACATGGGCATCGGCCGCCGGCTGGCCCCGCTGCTCGACGGCGACCGGCGGTTGGCCGAGCTGCTCTACGCCCTGCTGCTCTCGCTGCCCGGCAGCCCGGTCATCTACTACGGCGACGAGCTGCTGATGGGCGACAACATCTACCTCGGCGACCGCGACTCGGTCCGCACGCCGATGCAGTGGTCGCCGGACCGCAACGGCGGGTTCTCGCGGGCCGACTTCGCCCAGCTCTACCTGCCGCCGCTCATGGACCCGGTCTACGGCTTCGACGCGGTCAACGTCGAGTCCCAGCGCCGCAACCCCGGCTCGTTCCTCCACTGGCTGCGAGGCATGCTGGTCGAGCGCCGCTCGCTGCCGGTCCTCGGCGTCGGCGCGATGGAGGTACTGAGCTGCCCGAACCCGTCGATCCTGGCGTACGTCCGCTCCGGCGAGGTCGCCGACGTCCGGGTCACCGAGCCGGTGCTGCTGGAGACGACCCACCCCGACCTCTCCGAGTGGGGCCCGTGGGAGGAGACGGCCCGGACGGTGCCGGCCGACAACGAGGAGTCCGGCCAGGCCGCCCGCCGGGACCAGGCGGTCCTCTGCGTGCACAACCTCAGCCGGTTCGCCCAGCCGGCCGAGCTGCAGATCGGTCGGTGGGCCGGCTCGGTCCCGGTCGAGGTGCTCGGCCGGGTCCCGTTCCCGGCCATCACCGAGGAGCCATACACGATCAGCCTCGGCCCGTACGGCTACCTCTGGTTCGACCTGCTCGACCCGGCCCCACCGCCGGAGGACGCCGGTTCGTGACGTGGGGCCCGGCGTCGTGACCGGCTCGATGCTCGAGCTCACCGACGACCGCCGGGCGGCGCTGTCCCGGCTGGTCGCCGCCTGGGTCTACCAGCGCCTGGGGATCGAGGGTCAGGGGGACGACGACCGCGACCGGGGTGACGGAGCCGACGATCGCGACGACGAGCCGTCGCCGCCGACGGTCGACCCGGCCTCGGTGGCCGTCCGCCAGGTCGAAGTGCTCCGTCCGGGCCGGCCGGGCGTGCTCGACGTCCTCGCCGAGATCGACGGACGGCTGGCCCACGCCGTCCTCGGCCTGCGCCGACCGGGGGAGGAGGTCCACCTGCTGCGGGCGGCCGACCAGCCGGTCCTCGGGCTGCTCGAGGACGACGACGGGCTGGCGCTCGTCGTCGACGGCCTCCGTGACGCCGACGTCGCCCCGCTGGTCCTCGCCGCGGTCGCCGGCGACGCGGCCGACCCGGGGCCAGTGGTCTCGCTGGTCGACGACGACGAGGCGACGACGTTGGCCGTCGGCCAGCGGTCGCTGACCGTGTTCCCGTGGCTGCATCCCGAGCCCCATCCCGGGGTCGGACTGCTCGTCGCCCTCGACGATGCCGGCTTCAACCACCTCGCGGCCCCGCTCGCCCTCTGGCGACGGGGCGGCCTCGATCTCGGCCTCGTCCAGGAGCAGCTATCCGGCAGCACCGAAGGGTGGGCTCTCGCCCTGACCTCTCTGCGCGATCTCTACGCCCGGGGCGGCCGGCCGGAGGACGCCGGCGGCGACTTCGGCTCGGAGTCCCGGGCCCTCGGCACGATGACGGCCCGGATGCACCTGGCCCTCGACCGGGCGTTCGGCCGGCGAACGGACGACGTCGCCGATTGGGTGGACCGCGTCGAGGCGTCGATGGTCGGCGGCTCGCGGCCCGGGCCCGCGGCGGCCGGTGCCCTCCGGTCGCTCCGGGAGGCCGACCTGCGAGCGCCGGCCATCCGAACGCACGGCGACTTCCATCTCGGCCGGCTGGCTCGGACGGACCACGGCTGGGTCGTCGCCGACTGCACGCCCGGCGGGGCGTCACCCGGGTCGGTGGCGCCGGCCATGCGCTCGCCGCTCGCCGACGTCGCCGACGTGCTTTGGTCCCTCCACCGCGTCGCCCAGGTCGCGGCGTCCGATCGCGACCCGGCCGACCGCGCGGCCGTCGCGCCGCTGGCCGACGCGTGGGAAGTGCGCAACCGCCGCGCGTTCATGGCTGGCTACGTTGCCACTCCCGGCATCGGCGGCCTGCTGCCGGCCAACCGCGACCATCTCGTCGCCCTCGTCGCGGCCTTCGAGCTCGCCCGCGACGCCCGCCAGCGTCCGGCGGTCTAGCCCCTCTTTGCCAGCCGGCCGGTCCGGGTCGGCGCTCGTTCGGGGCGCCGAGCACGGTGTGGAAGGGTGGGACGATGCGGCTCGGCGTGCTGACCGGTGGCGGTGACTGTCCGGGACTGAACGCGGTCATCCGGGCAGTCGTGCTCACCGGCCACGTGATCCACGGCGACGACGTGGTCGGGTTCCTCGACGGTTGGCGGGGGGTGATGGACGGCCGTTCGGTCGACCTCGAGCCGGACCGGTGCCGCGACCTGCTGACCCTCGGCGGCACGATCCTCGGCACGTCGCGCACGAACCCGTTCGCCAGTGACGACGGCGCGGACCGGGTCGTCCGGACGTTGGCGGAGCGGAGGATCGACGCGCTCGTGGCGATCGGCGGGGACGACACGCTCGGCGTTGCCGACCGGCTCGGGCCGCTCGGCGTGGCCGCGGTCGGCGTGCCGAAGACGATCGACAACGACCTGGCCGGGACCGAGGTGACGTTCGGCTTCGACACCGCGGTCCAGACGGCGACCGACGCCATCGACCGACTGCGGACGACCGCGGAGTCTCACCACCGGGTGATCGTCTGCGAGGTGATGGGCCGCCACGTCGGCTGGATCGCCGCGCACGCCGGCATCGCGGCCGGCGCGGCCGAGATCCTCGTCCCGGAGGTACCGTTCGACCTCGACGCGGTCTGTGGGCGGCTGGTGCGCCGCCACGAGCGCGGCCAGTACTCCTCGATCGTCGTCGTCTCCGAGGGCGCACTACCGGCCGCCGGGCCGCACCTCGAGTCGGCCACCGCCGCGACGTCGTCGGACGCGGTCGACCAGTTCGGCCACGCCCGGCTCGGCGGGATCGGCGCGTGGCTGGCCGACGAGATCGAACGGCGGACCGGGTTCGAGTCCCGCCAGACCACCCTCGGGCACATCCAGCGCGGCGGGACGCCGACGGCGTACGACCGGGTGCTCGCCACCCGCTTCGGCGTCGCCGCGGTCAGTGCCGTCCACGACCGTGAGTTCGGGACGATGATGGCCCTCCAGGCCGGAGCGATCGTCCGGGTTCCTCTCTCGACCGCCGTCGGGAACCCGAAGACGCTCGACCGGTGGCTGCTCGACGAGATCGCCGCACCGTTTCTCGGCTGATCGGGAAAAGACCGGGTCCCCGAGGATCTTCCGCTTGGGTCAGGCCGGTTGGGTGAGGCCGACGGGCACGGCCGACTGGCGGCCCGATCAGGTGATCAGGCGGTCAGGCTGGTGGGAACGGCCACCCGGAGGTGCTCGGCGGCCTGCTCGGGGTTGACGACGTTGATGGCGACGCCGGTCCCCATCTCGAAGCCGGCCCGGGTGGTCGCCTTCGGCCAGACGTGGACGTGCCAGTGGAACGGCTCGTTGACCCGGTAGGGGGCGGAGTGGAAGACGAGGTTGTAGGCGACCTCGCCGATGAGCCGCTGGAGCTGGCCGAGGCATGCCTTGAGGGCGAGGCCCACCGACACGAGATCCTCGGTCGAGCTCCGGTGGAGGTGGGGACTGTGGGCGCGGGGGATGACGAGCATCTCGTACGGCGTCGCGCTCCAGAACGGGCAGACGACGACGACCCGGTCGTCGGCGTAGATGACGCGGTAGCCCTCCGACTCCTCTGCGTCGACGGTCGTGCAGAGCAGGCAGCTGCCGGCGAACCGGGCGAACCGGGCCTGCTCCTCGGCCAGCTCCCGCGGCACGAACGACATGCCCATGAGCTGGCCGTGCGGGTGGTCGAGCGACGCGCCGGCCTCCCGGCCGGAGTTGACGATGGCCTGGCTGTAGCGGAGCGTCGACCGCTGCGAATGCTCCTCGATCCGGTCCCGCAGCGCGGCCATGACCAGCCCGGTCTGCTCGTCGGAGAGCTCCGACCACGACGCGTCGTGCTCCGGCGAGAGGATCAGCACCTCGTGGATGCCGCCCGCCGTGGCCTGGGTGAAGACCGGGCCGCGGTTGGTGACGACGAACGGTTCGTCGCCGGAGAACGCCGGATAGAGGTTCGGGACGACCCGGACGAGCCAGGCGCCGGTCGGCCCGTAGGTTTCGAGCGCCGGCGGGCTCGCCTCTTCGTGGCCAGGGCAGAACGGGCACGGGCGACTGGTGTCGACCTGGCCCTTCGACGTCGAGAGGACGAAGGCAGCCGGTCGCTGGGCCCGCAGGGTGCTGACGACGACCCATCGGCCCGACAGCGGGTCGAGTCGGAGCTGGTTGATCTGCGCCGCCCTCTGGTCGTCGACCACCATCCGTCTACCCTGCTTCCCCGGCTTTCGTCGTTACGCACCCACCGCCGCCGGCGGTGGCCTGTTCCCACGGTACAACGCGAGGGCGCCCCGTCGTTACCGCGCGGTCGCATTAACTGCTCGGCCGCGGCCCGGGGGACAATGGGCCGGTGACCGCCGCCCGCCCCGTCGCCGGCATCGCGTTGGCCGTCGGCGCCGTCCACCACCGGCCGACTGGCGCGGCGTTCGACGTCGTCCTCCTGCTCCACGTCGCCTGCGTCGTCGTCGGTACCGGTTCCGTCGTCGTCGGTGGCCTCCAGGCCCGCCGGCTGCAACGGGCCGGCGCCGGTCCGGTCCCCGCCGACCTCCGGGGCTATTTCGCCCCCGGTCCGAACTGGGCCGGCCGGGTCCTCTACGGCGTCCCGATCTTCGGCTTCGCCCTGCTCGGAATGTCTGACGGGTTCTTCGAGCTGGCCGATGGCTGGGTCCTCTACGGCTTCGTCCTGTGGATCCTCGCCGTCGCCGTCGCCGAGGGCGTCTTGTGGCCGACCGAGCGACGCATCCGGACCGCCGTCGCCGCGGCCGGGCCGGACCACGAGCTGGCCTCGGCGGTCGGCGGCGAGTGCCGGCAGGTGGTGTGGCTGTCGGCCGGCCTCGTCGTCGTCCTCGTCCTGGCGACCGTGCTCATGGTCGCCCAGCCGTACACGGTCGATCGTGTCGGTCAGCAGCTGCCGGGCTTCGTCCAGCCGGCCGTCCCGGACGAGCTGGGGGAGTGGGCCATCGAGCACGGCCGGCCAGTCGACCGACGAGGTCGGCCGGCCGGCCGCCTGTAGGCGACGACGGGCCTCGTCGAGCAGACCGGCGAGGTCGCCGAGGCCGGTCCCCAGCGCGTCGGCGGCCCGCCGGCGGAGCCAGATGGCCAGGGCCGGACTGGCGCCACCGGTCGAGACGGCCACGCTGACCGGCCCGTCGCGGTGGACCGACGGCAGGTGGAACGTGCACCGGCCCGGGTCGTCGGCGCTGTTGACCCAGACCGCGGCGGCCGTCGCGTCGGCGGCGACCGTTCCGTCGACCGCGGCGATCCCGGTGGCGGTGACGACGAGTCGATAGTCGGCGGCCTCACCGGCCCGGTACGGACGGCGACGGACGGTGACCGACCCCGGACCACCCGGCTCGGCCGTGCCGTCGTTGGCCGTGCCGTCGTTGGCCGTGCCGTCGTTGGCTGGGTCGCCGGCGGTGGCGAGGGCGTCGATGGCCGCGTCGACGTCGGGCGCGACGACCGTCACCGCGGCGCCGGCGGCCAGCAGCCCGGCGACCTTGCCGGCGGCGATCGTCCCGCCACCGACGACGAGGCAGGACCGGCCGGCGACGTCGAGGCTGACGGGGTAGAGGACCGGTCCGGCGGGCACTGCGGCAGTCAGGTGGGGCCGATCAGACTGGGCCTGTTAGGCCGGGCCGGCGCTGGAGGGCTGAATGGCAGTGGGCCGGGTGGCAGCGGGCGGGGCGTCGCCGGGCCGGGCACTGGCAGCCTGGGGACCGGCCTCGGTGGCGGTTGCGGTGGTGGTGGCGAGGTCGGGCCGCCCGACCATGCCGGCGGCGACGGTGGCGTTCGTCGCCTCGTCGACGAGGACGAAGCTGCCGGTGATCCGGTCGCGCCGGTACGGATCGGCGGCCAGCGCGGTCGCGGTCGTGAGCGTGACGACACCGATGTCGTTGTCGGTGAGCTCGTCGGCGTCGTCCAGCACGAGTCGGTTGACGTCGAGCCGGCCCTGGACGCCGATGATCCGGGCGGGCGTCGTGCGGGTGGTGTGCTTGACCCGCAGTCGGTCGCCGGCCCGCAACGGCCGGTCGCCGAACCAGCAGACCGTCGCCTCGAGCTCGGTCGTCACCGTCGGCGGGTCCTCCGCGGTGGCGATGAGGTCACCCCGCGACACGTCGAGGTCGTCGGCCAGGTGGACCGCCACGGATATGCCGACCGGCGCCTCGTCGAGCGGTCCGTCGAACGTCTCGATCTTCGTGATCGTCGTCGTCCGCCCCTCCGGCAGCACGACGACGCCGTCCCCGGGCCGCAGCGGCGCACCGTTGACCATGCCGGCATAGCTCCGGCCGCCGCCCTTGTGGCGGAGGACCCACTGGACCGGCAGCCGGCCACCGGCGCTGCGCTGCGAGCCGCCAGCGGCGGCCCAGCCGCCGGCCGGCGCGTTCTCCAGCGCGGCGAGCACCGTCGGCCCGTCGTACCACGCGGCGGCCGCGGACGGCTCGACGACGTTGTCACCGTGCAGCGCGGACGCCGGGATCACGGTGCACGAGCGCACGCCGAGCTGGTTGGCCAGCGCGGCCATCTCGTCGGCCACCTGACGGTACGCCGCCTCGTCCCAACCGACGAGGTCCATCTTGTTGGCGCAGACGATGAACTGGTCGACGCCGAGCAGGGCGGCGATGCAGGCGTGGCGCCGGGTCTGCTCGCGCAGACCCGACGACGCGTCGACGACGACGAGCGCGAGATCGGCCGTCGACGCGCCGGTCGCCATGTTCCGGGTGTACTGGACGTGGCCGGGGCAGTCGGCGATGACGAACTTGCGCTTCGGCGTCGCCGCGTAACGGTAGGCGACGTCGATCGTGATGCCCTGCTCGCGCTCGGCCCGCAGCCCGTCGGTGACGAACGACAGGTCGACCTCGCCGATGCCCCGCTTGGCCGACGCCGCGGCAACCGCCTCGACCTGGTCGTCGAAGAGCTGGCGGGTGTCGAAGAGGAGCCGGCCGATCAGCGTCGACTTGCCGTCGTCGACCGACCCGACGGCCGCGAAGCGGAGGAGGTCCATCACGTCCCCCCGCCCATCGATGGCGTGATCGTCGGCGGTCGACGGGATCGTCCCGTTGGTGTTCGTCAGCCCGGCAGTGGCACCGGGGCGGGCAGCAGCGGCGGCGGATGCGGCGTCACCGCCTGCGGGGGCCGGCACGGCCTAGAAGTACCCTTCGCGCTTTCGGTCCTCCATCGCGGTCTCGGAGAACCGGTCGTCGGCGCGGGTCGCCCCGCGCTCGGACACCCGGGAGGCCGCCACCTCGGTGATGATCTCCTCGACCGTCGAGGCCGTGGAGCGGACGGCGCCGGTGCAGGTGGCGTCGCCGACGGTCCGGAAGCGCACGGTCTCCTCCACGGCCCGCTCGTCGGGGCCGGGGGTCACCCAGTCGCTGACCGCCAGCAGCATGCCGTCGCGCTCGACGACCGGGCGGCGGTGGGAGAAGTAGATCGACGGCAGCGGGATGCTCTCGCGGCCGATGTACTGCCAGATGTCGAGCTCCGTCCAGTCGGACAGCGGGAACGCCCGCAGGCTCTCACCGGGCAGCACCTTGCCTTGGTAGAGCTGCCACAGCTCCGGCCGCTGGCGCTTCGGGTCCCACTGGCCGAACGCGTCCCGGAACGACAGGACCCGTTCCTTGGCCCGGGCCTTGTCCTCGTCCCGCCGGGCGCCGCCGATGGCCGCGTCGAACTGGTTGTCGGTGAGCGCGTCCAGCAGGGTCGTCGTCTGCAGTCGGTTGCGCATGCCGCCGGGTCCGGGATCGGCCACCCGGCCCTGGTCGATCGAGTCCTGCACGCTCGCCACCAGCAGCCGCTCGCCGAGCAGGGCGACCTGCTGGTCGCGGTACTCGATGACGTCGGGGAAATTGTGGCCGGTGTCGACGTGGAGGACCGGGAACGGGAAGCCGCCCGGCCGGAACGCCTTGACGGCCAGGTGGAGCAGAACGGCCGAGTCCTTGCCGCCGCTGAACAGCAGGACCGGCCGCTCGCATTCGGCGGCCACCTCCCGCATGATGAAGATGGCGTGCGACTCGAGGAGGTCGAGATGGTCGACGACCGGGCCGGGGGCAGGGGCGAACGACGGCGGAACCTCGGTGGTGAAGATCTCGGTCGTGCTCATCGTCAAAATTCCTATTTTCCCGATCTGCCGGTCATGCCCGGGGGCCCGGGCCGGTGGGAGGCGCTCCCACCGGAGAAGTCGTCGACCCCTCCGTCGACCCCTCTGACCTCCCGAATACTTGACCGTTTTGGTCATGTATACTTTGGGTCCTCGGAGCCGACAAGTCAAGGCACGCCGAACCGAGCGGGCAAAGTGCGCCGGACGTCGACGGCTCCCTACAAGTAAAGCGTGTGGGACGAGTAAACCGTGCGGGAGCCGACCATCGTGTCGGCGCCGGATCGACAGGTTGGATCGACAGGGCTGGGACCGAAGGGAGGACCGGTGAGCGAGACCACGGCAACCGTGCCTGAGGAGATCACCGAGGAGCTCCGGTCGGTCGATGCCCGACTGGTGACGGCCCCGGCGTCCAAAGCCATCGAGTGGGCGGTCGACCGGTTCGGGAAGGACCTCGTCCTCGCCGCGTCGTTCCAGGACGTCGTCCTCATCGACCTGGCCGTCAAGGTCGACCCGACGATCGAGGTCGTCTTCTTGGACACCGACGCCCACTTCCCCGAGACGCTCGACTTCGTCGAGCAGGTCCGCGCCCGTTACGACCTGAACCTGACCGTCACCCACCCGGACGCCGACGCCGACGAGTGGCCGTGCGGCACCGCCCAGTGCTGCCAGTTCCGCAAGGTGGCGCCGCTGCGCCGGGCGCTGGCCGGCCGGGCGGCCTGGCTGACGTCGCTCAGGCGGGTCGACGCGCCGACCCGGGCGGCCGCGCCGGTCGTCGGTTGGGACGACGGCTTCGGGCTCGTGAAGGTCAACCCGATCGTCACGTGGACCGACGACGACGTCGCCAGCTACCTCGTCGACCACGACCTGCCGGTCCATCCGCTCGTGTCGAAGGGCTACCTGTCGATCGGCTGCGCGCCGACGACCCGGCCGGTGGCCGACGGCGAGGACCCGCGGGCCGGGCGGTGGTCGGGGACCGGCAAGACCGAGTGCGGACTGCACGCGTCGTAGCGATGCCCCGCGATCTCGACAACCCGTACGGCATCCAGTTCCGGGGCCGCGAGCGGGCGATGCGGTTCATCAACCCGTACCGCCACGTCGGCGAGCTGAACGACAACGAGCAGTTGAAGCTGCAGCGCCACCCGTTCGAGGTGGCCCAGGCCATCGTCGACAAGTACTCGAAAGAGGGCGTCGCCGCCCTCGCCGCCGTGCCGGGCGAGGTGGAGCGGCTGAAGTGGGTGGGCCTGTACCCCCAGCGCCAGGGCGGCGACGCGTTCATGATGCGGATCAAGGTGCCCGGTGGCGTGCTCACCGCCCCGCAGGTCCGCGAGATCGGCGTCGCCGCGGACGCGTTCGGCGAGGGCCCTGACGACAGCCCGATCTTCGGCAACCGGTACGCCGACATCACCACCCGCCAGACGATCCAGCTCCACTGGCTCCGCATCGAGGACATCCCGCGGATCTGGCAGCGGTTCTGGGAGGTCGGCCTGACGACCGTCCAGGCCTGCGGCGACTCGGCCCGCAACGTCTGCTCGTGCCCGGTCTCCGGCGTCGACGCCGACGAGGTCGTCGAGGCCCTGCCGGTCGCCCAGGCGATCTCGGCCTTCTTCACCGGCAACCGTGAGTACGCCAACCTGCCCCGGAAGTTCAAGATCGCCGTCACCGGCTGCCTCGAGGACTGCGCCCGGGTCGAGATCGACGACATCGGCCTGTGGCCGGCCCGGCTGGTCGACGGCACCGTCGGCTTCAACGTGCTCGCCGGCGGCGGCCTCTCCGACGGGGAGCGGATGGCGTCCGACATCGACGTCTTCGTCCGGCCCGACCAGGCCGTCGAGCTGACCCGGGCCATCGCCCAGCTCTTCGGCGAGCTCGGCAACCGCGAGAACCGCGGCCTCGCCCGTATGCGGTACCTGACCCAGGAGCTCGGGCCCGAGGGGTTCCGGGCTGAGCTGGCCGAGCGGGCTCGGTTCGATCTCGTGCCGGCCGGCGAGGAGCTGACCCGCCGGTTCCGGGGCGATCACGTCGGCGTCCATCGCCAGAAGCAGGACGGGCTGTTCTACGTCGGTTGCTCCGTCCCGGTCGGGCGGATGCGCGGCATCGAGCTCGTCGAGGCGGCCCGACTGGCCGAGACGTACGGCGACGGGACCGTCCGACTCGGCACCGACCAGAACTTCACCCTCACCGGCATCCCCGGCGACCGCGTCGATGCCCTCCTCGCCGAGGACCTCGTGCAGAAGTACTCGCCGTTCCCCGGCCCGTTCACCCGCGGCGTCGTCGCCTGCACCGGCAACGAGTTCTGTCGGTTCGCGGTCGTCGAGACGAAGGAGCGGGCCGTCAAGTGGGCCCGCGAGCTCGACGAGCGACTGGCCGGCGTCCCGGTCGCCCTGTCCACGAAGCCGGCCCCGGCGAGCGGGGCGGGGGAGGGCGGCACCGACGAGGGCCCCCGCTGGGGGGCTGGCGACGACGGCGGGGTCATCCGCATGCACTTCTCCGGCTGCTCCGCGTCGTGCGCGCAACCGCAGATCGGCGACGTCGGCTTCCGCGGTGACATCGCCCACGTCGACGAGCACATCGAAGAAGCCGTCGACATCGGCCTCGGCGGCTCGCTCGGGCCCGACGCCGGCTTCATCCGCTGGGTGACCGGCGCGATGCCGGTCGACCGCGTGCCCGACGCGCTCGTCCGCGTCTTCAGCCGGTACCAGCTGGACCACCGGCCGGGCGAGTCCTTCCACAACTGGGCCCGCCGGACGCCCGGTGACGAGCTGCGGGATGCGCTCGACGGCATCGCGGCGGTGACGTCGTGAAGCGCTACCGCCTCCGCGAGGAGATGAACGGCATCCCCGAGCCGTCCGGCAAGGTCTGGTTCTGGGAGCTCGAGGCCGCGGTCATCGAGGCCGAGCGCTGCATCCAGTGCGGTACCTGCGTCGCCGTCTGCCCGTCCAACTCGATCGGCATCCACGAGGACACCGATCTGCCCGAGCTCGTCAAGATGTGCACCGGCTGCTCCTTGTGCTGGGACTTCTGCCCCCGCGGCGGCCTCCGCTACGAGACGCTCTGGCCACCGTCGACCCCGCTCGAGGGTGACGACGAGGTCGCGCCGACCGAGCTGCGGGCCGACTCGTCCGACACCTACTGGAAGATCAGCGGCGCGCCACCAGCCGACGGGCTCGGCGCGGTGCTCGAGGGCTACGCCGTCCGCTCGTCCGCCCGCAACGACGACGCCCAGGACGGCGGCGCGGTCACTGCCCTGTTGACCGCCCTGCTCGCCACCGGCGAGATCGACGGCGCGCTCGTCTCCAAGCCGAGCGACGACCCCGACGAGCCGTGGAAGGGCGTCGCCACCATCGCCACCTCGCCGGCCGAGCTGCGCGCCGCGTCCGGCAGCTTCTACAACCAGACGATGGCCCTCGCCGAGCTCGACCTCTCCCGGTACCAGTTGCCCGCCAAACCCCGCATCGCCGTCGTCGGCACGCCGTGCGAGGTCCAGGGCCTCCGGGCCATGCAGGCCCGGCGGTGGCCGACCGGTGCGCACCGCGTCGACGCGGTCGTCCTCTCCATCGCCCTCTTGTGCACCAAGAGCTTCGACTACGAGGCGTTGATCCTGAACGAGCTCGAGCGCCGGCGGGGCATCGACCTCGACCGGGTCAGCAAGGTCGACGTCATCCGCGGCCGGATGATCGTCGAGTACCGCGACGGCGAGATCGCCGTCGACGAGCCCGTCAAGGACTTCCACGGCGCGGCGCTCAAGGGTTGCGACGAGTGCGCGGACTTCCTCGGCCGAAGTGCCGACATCTCCGTCGGCAGCGTCGGCTCGATGGACGGCTGGACGAGCGTCCTCGTCCGCACCGAGCGCGGCCGGCTCGCCTTCCAGCAGGCCCGTTCGAAGCTCGACGTCCGCGGCCTCGACGACCCCGACGCGTTGGTCCGGCTCGACAACCTCGACAAGCGGATCGCCGTCCGCTCGCTCCAGCGGAAGTTCGACCCCGACGCGCCGATGTTCATCGACTACGACGAGCACGTCCGCAACTACGACGGCACCGACCGCCAGCCGGTCGTGATCCGCCGGTGACCGAGCCGACCGTCACCGCCGGGACCGGGCCCATCTCCACGATCGTGCCGGTGCCGCAGCTCCACGTGCCCGACGAGCCGGTCGTCATGAAGCCCGTCTGGCGCGACGCCGTGCTCGACGGCGCCGACCTCGCCGAGATCGTCACCGGCGGCGTCGCCGGCTGGTTGTGGAGTCGCTGGCGGGCGCTCGAGTCCGCCGGCTTCACCGAGGCTCGCTTCGAGCGGCTCGTCGGCGACTACCGCCGCGAGATCTGGCTCTGGCTGATCGGCGACCGGACGTGGGAGCAGTGCTGCTCCGGCCTGATCGGCCGCATCGGCCGGCGGGTGCCCAGCTGAACACGGTCCCGGCCGTTCGGCTCGTCGACGTCGACGTCGTCCGCGACGACCGGGCCATCTTCGACTCGGTCGACTGGACGGTCCGCACGGGCGAGCGCTGGGTGGTCCTCGGGCCGAACGGCTCGGGGAAGACGACGCTGCTGCAGGTCGCCGGGGCGCGGCTCTGGCCGACCCGGGGCGTCGTCGAGGTGCTCGGCGAGCGGCTCGGCCGGGTCGACGTCCGCACGCTCCGGCCGCGGGTGGCCCTCGTCAGCGGATCGGTCGTCCGTCAGCTCCGGGCCGACCTGACCGCCCGGGAGGTCGTCGCCACCGGCCGCTACGGCGCGCTCGAACCGTGGTGGCACACCTACACCGACGACGACTGGGCCCGGGCCGACGAGCTCCTGGCCGAGATCGGCGGGAGCGACGACGGCCGCGACGGGAGTGACGGTGCCTCCGCAGGTGGTGGCGGTATCGCTGGTCGGGCCTTCGGCGTGATCTCCGAGGGTGAGCGCCAGCGCGTCCTGCTCGCCCGGGCGCTCATGAGCCGGCCGGAGCTCCTCCTGCTCGACGAGCCGGCCGCCGGTCTCGACCTCGGCGCCCGGGAGCGGCTGGTCGGTCGGCTCGGGCGACTCAACGCCGATCCCGACGTCCCGCCGGTGGTCCTCGTGACGCACCACGCCGAGGAGATCCCGCCGGGGACGACGCACGCCGCACTCGTCCGTGACGGGCGGCTCGTCGCCACCGGTCCGCTCGACGACACGCTGACGTCCGACGCGGTCTCGCACTGCTTCGGGCTGTCGGTGACCGTCGGTCGTGACGACGGCCGCTGGTGGAGCCGAGCGGTCGGCTGAACCGGTCGGCTGAACCGGTCGCCCTGAACCGGTCGCCCTGAACCGGTCGCCCTGAACCGGTCGCCCTGAACCGGTCGCCCTGAACCGGTCGCGCTGCACGGGTTGGGGGCTGAGCCGCCGCCGAGGCGCGTCGTCCGCGCTCGGTGACGGCCGCGTGACCAGGGCAGGACAAAACCGTTTGCCAAGGGTCCGTCAGCGGGGTACAAGTGTCGGCGACAGGGGGTAGCGCCTGCGGTGTCGGCGTTCTGCCACCCCCGACCATCCACCACTTGCAAAAGGCCTCTCATTACGGTCTTTCGATCAAGGAAGGTAGGTCGAGGGGGAGTGACGCTCATGCTGATCCTGATCCTCGTAGCGCTGTGGGTGGTCCTGCTGGCGCCCGCCTTCCTCAAGAAGCATCTCGAGCATCGATCGACCGTCTCGATCGACTCCTTCCACCGGAGCCTGCATCTCCTCGAGCGGACCGGGCCCAAACTCGTCGCCCCCGCCTACCGGCTCGAGACGGCGCAGGCTACGACCGGCGTCGCCCCGGGCCAGTCCGGTCTGCCGGCGGTTTCCAGCATGCCCGGGCGGCCCAACCTGGTCCTCCTCCAGCCGGTCGGTGACGGCCCCGCCGCCGACGAGGATGTCGTCGACGACGCAGCCGGCCGGCACTACCTCCGGGTGCCGCCCGAGCTCTTCGCCGCCCCGGCCGGGTCGACGACCGGCTCGTCGGCGGCTGGTTCGTCGGGCGTTCCGCCGACCCTGACCGAGCGGACGGCGGCGTACCGGGCCGAGCAGGCCCGCCGCCGGCGTCGTGACGTGCTGTTCGCCCTCGGGGCCACCGCCACCCTGACCGGGCTGCTCGGTCTCGTTCACAGCCTCCGCCCCCTGTGGGTGATCACCGTCTTGGCCGTCGTCGGCCTCGGTGCCTACCTCGGCCTCGCCGCCTATGCCCAGGCGCTCGGTGGCGCCCGTCGTGGGTCGTCGGCCGCGTCGCCCCGGTACGCCGACGACGTCGACCGCCGGTCTGCCGCCGTGCACGGGTTCCCGGGCGCCTGGGACGACGAGCCGGTCGAGCACTGGACGACGTCACACTCGGCCGCGACGGCCGGCTATCCGGGGGCGTGGGACGACGACTGGTACGACGAGGACAGCGGGTACGAGGAGCCTCGGAGGGCGGCCGGCGGCTGACCTGCCTAGTCGCCCGGCGAGGCCGCCTGCGTTCGCGCGTAGGCGTCCAGCCGGCGAAGCTCGTCGGCGTAGATCGATCGCATCATCCGCGGGGCGAACATCCGCTCGAAGAAACCGCCGATGCCACTGGCGCCCTGCCACTCGGTGCCGATGGCGACCTTGGACGTCCCGCCGGCGGCGGAGTCGACGACGAACGTCGTCACCGAGGTGGAGTTGGCATCGGTCTCGACGAGGCGTCGTCCCGGTTCGGGTTCGGCCGCCGTCATTCGGAAGTCCCGAGTCCGTCCGCCCGCCGTGAACGTGAAGGTCGTGACGGTACCCGCCCCGACGCCGCCCGCCACGACCTCGAAGTCGGAGAACGCCGGCGGCAGGAAGTTCGGGTGGTGGTTCGTCATGTCGGCGATGTACCCGAAGACGTCAGCGGGCGGAGCCCCGACGGCACCTTCCACCGAAACGGACACAAGACCCATGACGTCCTGCTTACCCGCGGGTCGATCGCGTAATCAAGCGGGCCCACATCGGGCCCGGTCGTAGTGTTGTGGCGTTCGACCGAAAGGAGGACAGCGATGATCGGTGTCTACATCCGTCCCACGGGGATGACCGGGGAACAGTACCAGCGCGTCGACGATCAGCTTCGGGCATCCGGTGTTGAGCCCAAGGGCATGAAGATGCACAGTTGCTTCGGCGAGGGAGAGGGGATCGCCATCTTCGACGTCTGGGAGACCGAAGAGGAGTTCACTGCGTTCGCCGCCCATCTCGCGCCGATCGTGGCTGCGGCCGGGCTGGAGCCGATCACGCCGATGTTCGTGCCGATGATCGCGTTCGAGGTGCCGTAGAAGGTCAGGCGAGGAGGGCGGCGAAGGGGGCGAGGAGGAGTACCGAGGCCGCACAGACCGCTGCCGTGGCTGCCGCCCTCGACGTGGCGTCCTCGCCGAGGAGCCGTTGGACCCGGGCGGCGACCGAGATACCGGCCGCACTGAAGGCGCACTCCGGAGCGGCCATGGCCGTTCCCATGCGAACGAGCGCCCGAGCGAGATCGCGGCGGTCGTGATGGCGGGCCGAATAGTCGTCGGCCGCCATTTCGAGCAACAGGGCGACGTTCGCCGGTGCCTGCCGGGCATAGGGGATCCAGCGCAGCGGTTCGGCCAGCGACGTCAAGGGCAGCATGACCAAGCCATGGTGCTCGCACGCGTGGCCCCGCTCGTGCTCGATGACCGCGGCCAGCTCGGATGATTGCAGCAGCCGTAGAGCTCCCGCGCTGACGACGATTCTCGGTCGGATGCCGGGCAGGCAGTACGCGGTGGCTCTCGGGTGGTCGAGCAGCAGCGCACCGGCCGCGTCGTCGCTGCCGATACCGACGAGGTCGAGCACTCGACGGTGCCTGGCCCGGGCCCGCACCGTCCGAACCATGGTGATGGCGACGACCGTGGCGAGAACGATGGCGACGTCGGCGGCCAGGGTGAGCCCGAGCGCGTCGGGCAGGCCGAGCCCGCTCAGCGGGTGACCGTCGACGAGACCAGCGGCCAGATCGCCGAGCCCGGCCCGGAAACCGACACCGAAGCGGGCGACCGCCACGGCGAGCCCGGCCCCGATGGCGGCCACGGCACCGGTGATCCCGATCGCCTGCCACAACACCACGGCGGCGCGCGGCGCCCGCGAGGTCCAGCGGGCCGCCGCCAGCCAACTGCTACCCGGGCCGAGACAGGTCACGGCGAGACCGAGCAAGCCGACCGCCACCAGGTACAGCCTCATCTCGGTCCCTTCGGGTCCGGCCGCGTCTTCCGAGCGTTCTCCGGTGCGACGGTCGGTTCGTCGGCGACACCGTCGAGCGCCTGGCGCAGCACGGTCGCCTCCGACGAGGTGACGACCTCGGCGAAGCGAACCAGCACCGCATCGCGGTCGGGGGCGGCCCCCAGGGCCTCGAGCATCAACTCGGCCGTGTAGGCCTCCCGGCTCGCCGTCGCCGTGTACCGGTGGGCCCGCCCGTCCTTCGTCCGACGCACCATGTGCTTGCGTTGCAACCGGTCCAGCACGGTGAGGATGGTCGTGTACGCGTGGTTCGGGAGCTCCTCGGCCACCTGGCGCACCGTCTTTTCGGTCCCCATGGACTCCCACAAGACGTCCATGACCTTGCGTTCGAGCTGACCCAGTCGAGCCACGGTGCGGTGCCCCTTTCCCAGCGTCCTGGTTCCCGGCGTCCTGGTCCCCGGCGTCCTGGGGTCGCACTCTAGCTGCCCCCAGCTTGAACTCCTACGTGACGTAGTACTACGGTCCGTCGGATATGCAGCTCGAGTGGTGGTGTGCCCCGTCGTGAGCCCGTTCGTCCCGATCGTCGGTGACGCCGCGCTCCCCGCCCTGCGCGGCAACCAGTTCCTCTCCACCCAGTTCGACGCCGTTCCCGTCGTGCTCGTGCTCGGTGCCCTGGTCCTCTACCTGTGGGCCGTCCGACGAGTGAACCGGCTGCAGCCGCGGCATCGCTGGCCGGTCGGCAAGACGGTGGCTTGGATCGGTGCGCTGTTGGTGACGTCGATCGCCATCTTCAGCTTCGTCGGCGTCTACGACGGCGAGCTGTTCTACGACCACATGATCCAGCACCTGCTGCTCATCATGGTGGCGGCCCCGTTGTTCGCCATTTCCTCTCCGGTCGACCTCGCCTGGCGGGCCACCCGGGGGCATCCCGCGCACCGGTGGCTGACGACGGGGCTCCGATCGCCGGTCGCCCTCGTGCTCGGCCACCCCGTCACCGCCTTCTTGCTCTACGCCCTCGTCATCCCGCTCACCCACCTGACCAGTTGGTACAACTACACGCTCCTCCACGAGAATGTCCACAACGCGGAGCACCTCATCTTCTTGGTGATCGGCTACCTGTTCTGGCGCCAGATCTTCGGGTCTGACCCCAACCGCTACCGGATGCACCCGGCTCTCCAGTTCGGCTACCTGTTCCTGGCCATTCCGATCGACACCTTCACCGGGCTCTCGCTCGACGGCGCCTCGCACGAGCTGTTCCCGGCCTACTTGTCGCTCCACCGGACGTGGGGACCGTCGTTGATCCAAGACCTGCACATCGGCGGCGTCATCATGTGGGTCGGCGGCGACACCTTGATGCTCTGGCCGATGATCCCCGTCGCCTTGCGGTGGATGCACCAAGAGGAGCGTCGAGCCGTTCGAGCCGATCGAGCCGCTGACGCCATGCTGCTAGGCCTCGATAGTCCGGCCAGCCCTTCCACGCCCGTCGCACCGTCTCCACTCTCCTCGGCCGACGCCACGGCGAGGAGCACCATCGAGGGACCCGGCGGAGCCGCCCGATGAGGCCACCGATCGCCCGGACCACCCGGGGCCTCGTGAGTGGGCTGCTGGCCTTGGTGGTCGCTGGTGGCATCCTCGCGGCGTGCGGTGGCGGTTCGCCCCCGGCACCCCCTTCCAGCCAAGGTGTCATCCAAGACCGGGTCGTGCCCGGCACGATCCCGCTCGTCGACCCGGCCGGCCACACGACGGACCTTGACGCCTATCGGGGCAAGTACATCGTCCTGGCCCCGTTCCTCTCGCTCTGCCAGGACGAATGCCCGCTGGTGACGGGGGCCTTCATCGCCCTCCAGCACGATGTCCGGGCGGCCGGACTGGCCAACCAGGTCGTCTTCATGGAGATCACCGTCGACCCGGGGCGGGACACGCCGGCCCGGTTGGCCGCCTACTCGGCCCGGTTCGACGCCGACTGGCCGCTGCTCACCGGGACGCCAGCCAACCTCGACCGGCTGTGGAAGTTCTTCGGCGTCAGCCACGAGATCGTTCCCGAGGACCAGCCGCCGAAGCTGGACTGGTGGACCGGCCAGCCGCTCACCTACGACGTCGACCACACCGACGGGTACATCCTCATCGACCGCCAAGGCCACGAACGGTTCGTCGATGCGACGCCGCCGAACCTGCACGGCCGTCTCGACCAGACACTCACCGGCCTCCTCAACGCCGGCGGCCGGCAGAACCTCTACCACCAAACCACTGACTCGTGGACGCTCTCTCAAGCTTTGGCGTCGCTCGGCTGGCTGGTCGGCCGCTCGCTGCCTTCGGCGGCCACCACGTAGGTCGAGGTGCTCGCCGGCTGCGTCCGGCGAACGAAAGGCCTCGAAAAACTGTCCAAAGTCGACGGGTTGGTCGCTCTACTCTCTGTCGGATCTCCGACGGGAAGCAATGAGCGAGAGGAGAACTTTCCATGACCATCACCCCCGTCACCCTTAAGACGCCCGGCCCGCACCGGCTTCGGTCCCTCGTCGGGGTAGTTGCCATGACGGCTGGGATGGCGGGTTCTGCGCTCGCCGGGGCCGCCGCCGGTGGGCTGCTGCCGTCCACGCCGGCCGGGGCCGCCGCCAAGAGCGGCCACGCCAAGCTCACGCTGTCGGGCGCCAAGCTGACGGTCGGGCAGACCGCCAACGTGAGCTACGAGGTCAGCACGACGAGCAAGGTGACGACGACGCTGGCGATCACCGTGAGCGCGGTGCAGAAGGGGTCGATCAGCGACCTGAAGGGCTTCGACCTCGATGCGCAGAGCAAGGAAGGCGTGCCGTTCTACGTCACCGCCAGCTTTCACAACGTCGGTACCCGGCCGATGAAGATCAGCGGGATCTTCGGCGATCTCGACGTGCGTGACCAGCGGGGCGACTCGATCGACAACCTCACGCTGATCGGGACATTCCCGAAGTGCCAGGGCACAGAGCCGGCCTCGCTGGCGGTCGGGAGCCAATTCACCGAGTGCGACGTCTACATCGCTCCGGCCGGAAAACCGGCCACCTCCGTGGTGTTCGACCACTACCTCGACACCCCCACGAACATCACCGAAACGAAGATCACGTGGCGCGCCGAGTGAGGCGCGCCGCACGGTCCGTTGCTCGGCGAGGCGAATAGGCCCGACGCCATGCCCGACTCGTCACCCGAGGACCGTTCACCCGAGGACCGTTCACCCGAGGACCGTTCACCGGAGGACCGTGGGGTCCTGGTCGTACGCGAAAGCCGGGTCCAGCGCGACGGCTTGTTCGGTTTCCTGAGCGTCGCTTTCGCCGTTGCCGTCGCCCGGGCGCTGGCCCAGTCTCGACCGCCGGTCGTCCTGGTCGTCCTCTTCTCGGCGCTCGTCGCCTTCGTCTTGGCAACGTGGTGGTTCATGCGTCGCCACCCGGACCGGCTCGAGGTCTCGGCCGCATCCGCTACGTCACGACGGCGACTGGGAACAGGGCACGAACCACCCGTCCGGATTTCGTCCGCGCCGACGGCGGCGAGGTTCGGTTCGGCATCGGGGGCGGCGGCGGACTGTACCGCTACCGGACCCTCCGGCTGACCCAGGTCGCCACGTCGCACACCTGGGAACTGCGGTTCTTCACCCGCAAGCCCATCGCTGCTGCCTGCCGGCAGCGCGGTTGGCGGGTCAGTGGCTGAGTGGCCGGACGGCTCCGGCACGGTCCCGCGCATTGACGCACAAGGCCGCTGGACAATCGAATGGTCCGACGACTCAGCGTTTGATGCCGATGCTCTTTCCCTCGGTGTAACGAATCGGCTCCTCGAGCGTGTCGACGAGGAACTGCTCGCGGTCGCCTCGTTCCCAAGCCTCCTTCAATCCCGGGGATGCCAGGTCGAAGTCCGGGCGGATCTTCTGGAAGAGTGCCCGCAGATCCATGTGCAACTCTGCCATCGTGGGGCGGCCCCAGTACCAGTAGCCGTTGTAGACCTTGAAGATCCCGAGGCCGGGTTCGAGAACGAACGTGTGGGGAATCATCGGGTCGTGCGGTTCATCAGTGAACTCTTTGATGTCCAGGTCCTTCTGGATCACTCGATCAGGGTCCGAGAGGAACGGCCAGGACGCGCCGAGTGCGTCGCGGAACTCGTTGATGTTCAGCTGATTGTCGGTGGAGACGAGGACCAATCGCGTGTACGCGTTTCTGAATTCGGGGTAGGCATCGACCAATTGCCGAACGAACTGGTGCTCCTTTGGGTCGAAGCCGCCGCGGGAGAGGTGGAGCACCATCGGGTTGCCCCCTTGCAGTTCCGAGAGAGAACGCCGGGTGCCGGACTGGTCGGCCAGCTCGTAGTCGGGGAACGTCCCGCCTTCACGTATGTCGCTGCGCATGTGGCCTCCACGCTCGAAACGGTCTAGGCGAAGGATCCCACGAAACGGCAACGGTCTCCTCGCCGACTCCTCGCCCAGTGGGGACGAGCGTCAACCCGGTGGACAGCGTGGCCGACGGCGCGAGCCCAGCACATCTGGGCTCGCGAGGGATCCGACCATACGAATAGTGGAGGTGAACCATCGCGGACCTCCGATCTTGCCGTTGCCAACGTTCCAGAGTCCCTGGTCACGCCCTCGGCAGTGGGGCTGCACACCCCACTTGCACACCCTACTGCCCACCCCCGTCCGAGATTCGATCCGATTTTCGAGAACCACAGCCGGCATCCCCAGAGGTGCGGCCGGCCGCCTGTCGGAGTCTGAGGAAGTTTGGCGCAACCCTGACAGTTGCCATAAGCGCCAAACTCCTGCCAAACTTCCGAAGTGCCCCTGAGCGCTTCCGACATCCAGGGCATCGTGAGCCAGATCGCCGGTGGCACCAGGGCTTCCGACCTGGAAACCGACCAGATCGACTTCAAGCGACAGCCGGATAGTCGGCCGGACGCCATCCGCAGTTTGGTCGATGCGGCGGTCTGCTTCGCCAATGCTGGCGGCGGCACCATCGTCATGGGCGTGGTGGACACCGGGAGCGGCCCTGACGCTCTCACCGGCTGTGATCTGGACCCCCGGGTGGTCCAGCGACGAATCCACGAGCTGACCGAACCCCCGCTCATGGTCGGCGCCCGTTCAGAAGAGTTCTCCGGTCAAGTCCTCCTCGTGGTCGACGTCTTTCAGAGCTTCGAGATCCATGCCGACAAGCAGGGACGGGCGTCCTACCGTGTCGGGACCGACTGTTTCCCCATGTCCCCCCAAGAACACCGACGCCTGAGGGAAGAGCGGCTCGGCGTCGACTGGTCGGCCCAGCCTTCGGACCGCACCCTCGCCGACCTCTCGCTCTGCCCTCGCGGGCAGCGGGAAGCACTCGGGCGAGTACCAGACGACCGTCGCCCCCTCGCCACCCTCAGCGACGAGGACCTGCTCCGGGCACTCGGGCTCGTCGATGAGCACGGGAACCTTCTCCGGGCTGGCGAGGTCCTGTTCTGTGAACCACAGTCCGACGGGAACCCAGCCCTGCTGTACCAGCATCGGCAAACGCCCGGTGGCGAAGCGACGGCCGTCACCCGTGTCGACCATCCGCTGATGGTGGCGTTCGAGGAAGTCACGCACCTCGTCTGGGCACGCCGGCACGTCACCCCCTTGACGCTCCCGAACGGCCAACAGATCGACGTGGCGGATTTCCCGGAGATCGCTGTCCGCGAGGCGCTCTCCAACGCGGTGATCCACCGGGATTACCGACTCAGCCAGCCGGTGAACATCGAACATTCGCCCTCGGCATTCGTGGTGAGCTCGCCGGGTCCGCTCGTCGGCAGCGTCACCCGGGACAACATCCTCACGCACGCCTCCACGCCGAGGAACCCCGTACTCGCCCGGGCGGCCCGCCTTCTCCGGGCTCGCAGAAGAGACCGGCCGGCGGCGTCGATCGGATGTTCCGCGAGATGATCCGGGCGGGACAAGACCCCCCGGCGATCGACGAAGGCGTCGACTACGTCAGGGTCGTGCTCTCCGGGGGAGCGCCCCGAACCTCGATTTCCCGCTACGTGGCGCAGTTGCCCGCCGAGGAGCGGGACGACACCGACACCATGCTCACCCTCTTCACCCTCTGTCAGCGGCGAACGACGACGGCTGAAGAAATGTCCAGTGTCCTCCAGAAGGGCGAGGCAGAGACCGAACTGGTCCTACGGCGGTTGTCACAGGACTCCCCGGGCATCCTTGAGGCAACCAGGGAGTCTCAGCGTGCCAGGAAAAAGCACTATCGCCTCCGTGGGGACACGCTCAAGGCACTCGGAGCGGCCGTCCGCTACCACCGGCGGACGACCGACGACATCGACAGGAAGGTCATCGCCCACATCAACGAGTACGGCAAGGTGACCAACCGAACGCTGCAGAACCTCTTCGACATCGACGTCTGGCGGGCACGAGACATCCTGGCCGACCTCCAACAGCGTGTCCTGATCGTCAGGACGTCCGAAGCAGCCCGGGGTCCGCATGTCGAATACGGACCGGGCCCCAAGTTCCCTCGACGGCGATCGAGACCGGCACCCAAGCCCGCATCTGGACCCGCCGACCCCGACAACGGTGGCAGTCTCTTTTGAGGTATCACCAGTCGGTGGTGAACTAGCCACCCCACCTCGCACATCCGCCCTCCCCCCGATCTGATCTTGCATAGGGCGATGCTCAGTTCGGGCGGCGCAGCCCGATGGCACCACGGCCTGGAGTCCGGCCTGATCGACAACCGGGCGGGCCGCGTTGCATCGATCTACCCATGTCGGATCGTTCTCAGAGGTAGCGATGCCAGCAACCGGTTCGGGCGGAAAGGGCGGTGGCCACAGGCGGGCTGCCGACTACCGGCTGGCCGACACGACGCTCGACGGCACGTTGGACGAGTGGCCACCGGAGCCGCCCCCGGACGGCGGTCGAGGCGGCTGCCTGGCCCTCATCCAATCACCGGGCACGATCCACCAGCTCGGCTGGGAGTTGAACGATGTGGGCCGGGCCTCGCGGATCGCCGCGGCCTTCCGCCGGGCGAAGCCGTCCACCCTCGATCCGTCGGCTACCGGGCGGTTCGACGCCCGGGCGTTCTTCGACCCGGAGACGAAGAAGTGGCGTGTGGCGGCTCGATACGTGTTGACAGACGGAGCCTGACCAGACGACAGACAGGTCGGTCGGCAGCGTCAAAATGTGGCGACTGGCGGATAGCGATTTCGCCTGCGCCGCTGCCCGAAACGTCCGAGGAGCGCTCCTACCCGCCGGTGCCTGTTTTCGGCGGGGTGGTGGTGGTTGTGGCGGCTGTCGTCGTCGTGGTCGGCGACGCCGGGGCACCGGGCGCCGTCGTCGTGGTGGTCGTCGTCGGCGGCGGCGTGCCGATCGGCGGGATCGTCGTCGGCGGGGTTGTCGACGGCTGCTCGGCGGCCGTCGGGACCTTGGGTGTCGACGAGACGGGATTCGAGTAGAGGTAGTTGAAGATGTTGGCGACGGCCGGGGCGGCGGCTGTGGCGCCGTAGCCACCCTGGTTGACGACGACGGCGACCACGTACTGGTGTGTCGTGTTCGTCGGGCCGAAGCCGACGAACCAGGCGTTCGGCTCCTTGGCTGTTGTCTTCGACACGTCGGCCGTCCCGGTCTTGCCGGAGATCGGGTATGTCTTGGGCACCTTGGAGATCTGCTGGAAGGTCTGGTACGCGGTGCCGTGGGTGTGTTCACCACCCCGGCGAACCCGGCCGCCATGGCGGCGTGGTCGGCCGGGGAGAGTGTGACCTTCCCCGTGACCTTCGGCGCGAACCGCTTGACGATCTGGCCGGTCGGCGTGACGATCGCCGACGCCACCTGCGGCTGGTACCGGGTGCCGCCGTTGGCGAACGTGGCGTAGGCCTGGGCCTCCTCGATCGGCGTGACGACGGTGCCGCCCTGGCCGAAGGCCATCTCGACGTTGTTCCCGACGTACCACGTTGTGTTCGGGAAGTTCTTCGGTGTCTCCTGGTGGAGCTTCTTCACCTCTGTTGCGCTGTCGACCCGGCCCTGGGCCTCGTCGGGCAGGTCGACTGTCGTCAGCTGGCCGAAGCCGTACGAGTTGGCCGTCTTCTGGATGGCGTCGGCGCCGTACTTGCCCGCTGTCTTGTAGAAGCGGTAGCCCAGTGTGTAGAAGAAGTAGTCGTCGGACTTGGTCAGCGTCGACGTTGGTGACCGTGACCCGTCGTGCCAGTCAGGTTGGCGGTATCATATTACGATTGCCGTGAACATTCGTTGCCACAGTGGAACGGTCCCATAACCGCACACCCACTATATGGAGAGGACCTGAACTAGATGGCACTTGTAAAATGTCGTGAATGCAGCTCGGAAATCTCTGACTCCGCCGCAACCTGCCCCCGGTGCGGCGTTTCGGCGCCCGCTGGAGTGGCCTCTTTGACTTTTATCAGATCCGGAACCTACGGCAGAGCGGTTCGAATCGAAGTCTTGGTCGATCAGAAGCCTTTCGGCAAAGTCAGAGGGCAACCAGGTGTCGTTGTACCGGTCACGCCCGGAACCCACCACATCGAGTTGCGAACGAGCAGCGGGAAATCGACGGTCGGCACGATCGAAGCGACCCAAGGCAATGCGGTCTTCGAGGTGAAGATGAGCGCGATGGGGTCGCCAAAGTTCGGGTAACAAGACAACCCGTTCACCGGATGATGGAGTCGCCTGAACGCCACGAGTCGGTCGACACGGTCACCTCGTCGAGCACAGCGGTCGTGCGGGCCGCCACCACGGCGGCGGTATAGGTGTGCTTGTGGGTGTCGACCCCGATGACGACGTCGACGGTTTCTGCCAGCATGGTCATGCGTTCAACTCCCTTGCCGGATGGACGTGTCGGTTCCAGTCCGGGAGGAGACGGCAGGACGGTGATGGGACACGCCGAGGGCGAACTCGGCGGTCAAGCTCCTGATCAGGCCATCAGCTCCGCCGTCGCCAACCCCCCCCGAGGGGCACGAATTGGGGGCCGATCAGAGCAGTGAGGAACTCTTGAGCGAATTCCCGAACGGACCTCTCTTCACCCGACTAAGCGCGTGTTCAACCAGCTCAGGGTGGATCGTCGTACCTGCTCTACAACGTGGCGGCCACCCCGGGCGCCCTCTACCGCTACTGGCGGCAACACCAGACCGGGCCGGCTGACCGCCGTCTTGCTTACCGGGACGCTGCCGGGAGTGATCGCCGGCTCGGTTATTCGGGTCGACCTGCTTCCCGGCCCGCGGGTCTTCGACGGGGCCATCGCAGTGGTCTTGGTCCCCCTTAGTCTTTGGCTCCTGCTTCGGCGCCACCGGCATCGGACTGGACAACCGGCGATCAGCCCGGTTGGGACTGACGCCGACGTTGAAGTTCTACCTGGTAGTGGCCTCAAGCTATTTAGCAGGAGCCATATGTCTACTGAATGTTGACTTCGGCGAGCAGCGCTCGGTGTCGAGGAGGTGACCCGCGGTTGCCGTTATCCCGACTACGCCGGGGTCAGGCGCAGGGGCAGGTGCTTGATCCCGTTCAGGAAGTTGGACCGCAAACGGATCGGCGGCCCAGCGAGATCGATCGACTGCACCCCTCGGCACAGCACGTCGAACAAGATCCGGAGCTGTAGTCGTGCGAGATGGGCGCCCAAGCAGACGTGCGGCCCACCCCCTCCGAAGGCGAGGTGAGGGTTGGGATTTCGGGCGACGTCGAAGACATCGGGCGCTTCGAACACGGACTCGTCCCGGTTGGCCGATGGGTACCAAAGGACGACGCGGTCGCCCTCGGCAATGAGCTGCGCACCGATCGTCGTGTCGCGGGTAGCGGTCCGGCGGAACTGCAACAAGGCGGAGCTGTAGCGAAGCAGCTCATCGACGGCGACCGGCAGCAGCGAGGGATCCTCCCGAAGGCGCCGACGTTGCTCCGGATGCTCGGCCAGCGCCAGGGCGCCGTGAGCGATCGTGTTCCTGGTGGTCTCGTTGCCCCCGACCAACAACAAGATGCAGAACAGCCCGAGCTCGAGCTCGGACAACCGCTCGCCGGCGACCTCGGCGGTGACCAACCTCGAGATCAGATCCTCGCCCGGATGACGCCGGCGTTTTTCGGCCAAGCCACAGAAGTACCCGAGTGCCTCGGCCCCGGCCTCGACGAGATCCGCCGACGTGACGTTCAGTTCAGGATCGTTCGATGCCATCAGCCGGTTACTCCAGGCGAGCATCAGGGCGTGATCGGTTGGCGATATGCCCATCAGGTCGCAGATCACCTCGAGCGGCAGGCGAGCGGCGACATCGGTGACGAAGTCGACGTCGCCGAACCCAACCGCCTGGTCCACCAGCGAATCCACCCGCTGGCGGATGGCCTGGTCCATCTTGGCCACCGACTTCGGGGCGAACGCCGCGGCTACCAGGCTTCGGTAGCGGGCGTGCTCCGGCGGGTCCATGTTGACAAGAAGTAGTTGCTGTTCGGCGAGCTGCTCCTCGGGTAGCTCGTCCAGGAAGGTCCCGCCCTTGGCCGACGAGAACGTTCCGACATCGCGGGTGACGGCAACGACGTCGGCGTACCGGGTGATCGACCAGAACCCACAACCTGTCCGATCGGCTGACCAGGCGACCGGTTCCTCACGCCGTAGTCGAGAGAACAGCTCGTAGGGGACCCCCGCCACGAACGTGTCCGGAGAAGACAGGTCGTCGGCGCTCAGGGTCGGCTCCCCCACGTCAGCCCCCGAGGTGGAACAGCTCGAGGGCGATCCCGTCGGGGTCCGAGAAACTGAGCACCGACCCGTAGGGGCTGTCGACGACTGGTGAGTGGACGACGCCGAGCTCGGTGAACCGTTCCTGCCACTCGTCCAGCATCGAGCGGTCCGAGACGGCGAAGGAGACGTGGTCGACGCCGATGTTGGCGTAGTCGCACGGCTTGGGGTTCTGGTGCTCGGTGAGGCTCAACATGATGCCGCTCGAGTCCAGGCATACCGACCGCTTCCACCGGTCCTCGTCCATGGCGGCGACGACGTCGAAGCCCAAGACGTCCACATACCACCGCACGCTGACGTCTCGATCTCGTACCGAGAGCGAGATATGGGAAACGCCGGTCAGGTTCGGCACGCGTTGACTCCTCGAAGGATGGAGACGCTGATGAGCACGGGAGGAAATTACTCTGTTTCGGAGTATTGTCAACCCATGCCCGGTGACGCAGCCACCACGACCTCCTACGCGCTCCTCTCGCTGCTCGCCGTCAAGCCGTGGAGCACCTACGAGCTGGCTCAGCAGATGACCCGAAGTCTCGGGGTGATCTGGCCGAGTGCGGTGAGCGTCCTCTACGAGGAGCCCAAAAAGCTGGTGCGTCTCGGCTTTGCGACCTCCTCGGACGAACCGACCGGGAACCGGCCCAGGACGGTGTACTCGATCACCGTCAAGGGCCGGCGAGCCCTCGCCTCGTGGCTGTCACAGCCCGGCGACGGTCCGGTGATGGAACACGAGGCACTGGTGAAAGTGGCGTTCGCCGATCACGGCGACCTCGAGGGACTGCGCCAGGTGATCGCGGTCATCCGGACTGAGGCGGAGCAACGTCGAGATCAGATCCGCCAGGAGATGGCTGCCCTCTCAGCTACCGGTGGACCGTTCCCCGACCGGTTGCCCGTGATCGGGTTGGCCGGCAAGTTGGTCGCCGAACAGGCCGAACTGCTTGCTCGCTGGGCCGACTGGGCGGAGGGTGAGATCAGCCGGTGGGAGGGGGTGACGCCAGACACCGGGGCCCGGACGCCGACTCGGGCCTTCGAACCCGGTTGGCCGAAGGGCTCGTCGTAGCGGTTCGAGGTCGGACCGAGTTCGCCTTGTTCCAGCCGGCCGAATGGTGGCAATCCGAAGGCTCGGGGTCGGACTGAGCAACCACGTCTGTTGATGGCTCAGCCCCCCGGGGATCCTCACACCAAGGGAGGCGAGCGCCCACCCCAGGAAGTCCCGGCCGTGCCGCCCTCAGCTACGACAGGTGTTCTCTGTCACTGTCACGCCGACAGAGACGTTGGCGTGGGTGAACAGCAAGGCTGAGGTCGGCGCTCTACCGGTCGTACAGAAATTCACGTACTGCGGTGTCGACAGCTCGATCGGTGAGTTGGGGTGCGGCACCGGCACCGACTGAGCGCACGAGACGAACGCCTGGCCTGTGCGTGGCGTCGTTGTCTTGGTCACCCATGTTCCGGTGCCCACGGCCGAATCCGGACCCCATGTGGTCCAGGTGATGTTGGTCATGTAGCTGCTGCACTCGCTGGTGCACCAGTAAAGGGAAGTGGGTCGGGTCCCCGGCGCTCCGCCGCAGTCGGCCACTTGAGGAATCTCTGGCGGCGCCGTGGTCGTGGTGGGTGCCGGAGCGGCGGTGGTTGCCGGGGGAGGCACCGTCGTGGTGGTGGCCGGCGTGCTGGTGCTGGCGACCGCTGCCGCTGTGGAGTGCTTCGTCTGGTGGGCGGTCGGCGTGGCGGCCACCTTCGCCGGTGCCGACGATCTGCCAGCGAAGTACGCGCCGACGGCGACGCCAGCGAGGACGACCACCGCCAGAGCCACGTAGCCGGTCCGCCGCAGGGTGCGACGGGTCACCTTGAAGACCGCCTCGTCGTCTCGTGCCGGACCCCCCGTGTCCACGCCGGTAGATTAGGGCGCTGGCTGACCACCCTGGTCGTAGGCATGTATCCGGCCGAAAAGCCCTGGCGCCGAAGGCTTGCACCCCATGTGCCCACCGGTCCCGGAGTTCCCTTGTTCAGGGAGTGAGCGCTACGCCCATCCACTGCACGGGCACCGCAGGGCCGATCGCCATAGGTCGAACGAATCTCGGATGCCGATTCCGGGGATTCTAAATCCCATCTTCCCAGTTCAAACATATTGAACCAGCGCTATATTTTATTTCAGTCTAAATGCAATCCGGGTGGAGGTGAACCATCACGAACCTCCGTTCATGCCGTTGCAGATGCTCCAGAGCCCCTGGTCGCAGGACTGTCAGGGTGTCTGCACACCCACCGTGCATACCCTACTGCACACCCCCGTCCGAGATTCAGCGTCCGACTTTCCCTATTGGGCCGCTGAACGACTGCCACGGTGCATTGAGATGCGCCGGTACCGGCTTGCCGATGCGGCGTCACTCCTGCATTGACCGACTACCGTCCGTCAGTTGACGTCCGTGGCCAACGGCTCATCAAGAGGTGCTTGGTTACCAGCGCGCCGGACCGGACGATCCGTCCCACGACCACTAGGACCGAGAACACGTAGCGCTCCGAACGGCCCATGGCCTCGGCGCTGCCGTCGACGTCCACCGGGTCCCCACGCAGGCCGACACGCCGCCGGAGCAGCCGGCGAGCGGCCCGGTAGAGATGGGCCACGTGTGGGGCGGCACCGGCAGCGAGCCTGGCGATCGGGCCGTCGAGCTGGGCGGCGTGGTCCAGCCGGTGCTGGACATCTTCGGCAGTGGACTCCTTCGCCGCCAGGAGGTAGACCGCCCGGACGCTCCCCTGCTTGGCGGCCCGTTCGAGCCATCGCCGTGACTCGGCCGGGTCGCGGTCGTGCGTCTCGGCGATGGCGGCCAGCTGGATCATGGCCGCAGGAAGCCCCTCTTCGGCCGCCTTGTGGAGCAGCGACCTGACTTCCTCCACCCGTTCGGGGGCGGTCCAGAGCCCCCAATGATCCCAGCGTGAGAGCTGCCGGGCAAGCAGGAGCTGGGCGTAGGGATCGCCGAGGTCTGCCGACCTCTCGAGCATTGAGACCGCCTTCTTGTGGGCTTTCGTGGGTAGATCGAAGGCCACCTCGAACGGATCGAGCAGCACTGCCAGCCAGTACATGGCCCGTGGGTCGTCGACGGCGGCCGCCCGCTCGTACCAGTGGATGGCCGTACGGCGGTCGCCACGACACCTCGCCTGGCCGGCCAGCCACCGCATTGACGGCACGTGGCCGGCGGTGGCGGCCCGCTCCCGCCAGACAGCCGACGCCGACGGGTCCGACTCCCGGTAGAGCCAGGCAAGATCCGACATGGCCTTCGCCGACCCCAGCTCGGTCGCTCTCAGCCACCAGCGTTCGGCTTCTTCGGACTCCGTTGTTGCCAGGCGGCTTCCGAGATTGGTCATCGAGACCAGGTGGCCCAGCTCGGCGGCCCGAGTGTCCCAGTAGACGGCCCGTTCGGGATCTACATCACCGAGGACATAGGCCAGCCGGCACATGGCCTCGACGTCGCCGGCTTCGGCCAGCTCTTCGTCGCTCCAGTGGTCCCCACCGGTCCCCCGGTCGGGGCCGTCGTCTAACGGACCCCCCATGATGTTGGCGCTCCTCCCCGCGCAGTCCGAACCTGACCGTCCCAACCCGGGGCGGTCAGCACCGTCCGACGGGTCGACTGCCAAACGGGTGGGGCATGAGACAGGTTGGCGAAACCCTGACAGTTGCAACACCTACCAAACTTCCATGGTGGCAGTCTCCAGGGCGGTAGGGCGAACTGGCAGCGTCGGGGCCCATGTCGAGCCCCAGATCCGCCGGCGGAGTAGCCAGCCCATAGCTCGGAGATACAGCCAGAGGTTACGGTGTTGGTCGCAAACCACAAGGGTGGAACCAATACCGGAGCTGGTGTGACTCGTGAGCACGAAGACTGGCATCGAGTGGACTGAGGTCACCTGGAACCCGACGACCGGGTGCGATCGAACGTCGCCGGGATGCGATCATTGCTATGCGATGACCTTGGCGAAACGTCTCAAGGCTATGGGTCAGGCCAAGTATCAGAACGACGGCAACCCACGGACGAGCGGTCCCGGATTCGGCCTGACCGTGCACAATTCAGCACTCAGCCTGCCGCTCTCTTGGCCGATTCCCCGCATGGTGTTCGTGAATTCAATGAGCGACCTCTTCCACGACGACGTTCCGTTGGACTTCATTCGGCGAGTTTTCTCGGTGATCGAGAAGACGCCACAGCACACCTACCAGCTGCTCACGAAGCGGTCACGGCGCCTCCGACGGGTCGCGGGCCAGCTCCCGTGGCCACCGAATCTGTGGATGGGGGTCAGCGTCGAGTCGGACCGCTACCTGTTCCGGGCTAACGATTTGCGTCAGGTGCCTGCAGCGATCCGGTTCTTGTCTGTTGAACCCCTGCTCGGTCCGCTTCCTAACCTCCATTTGGCCGGAATCGACTGGGTAATCACTGGCGGAGAGAGCGGACCGGGTGCTCGGCCGATCCAACTGGAATGGGTGACCAATATACGTGATGTCTGCAAGGATGCTGGAGTAGCCTTCTTCTTCAAGCAATGGGGCGGTCGGACGCCGAAGGCTGGAGGGCGCGACCTTGAGGGGCGCACCTGGGATGAACTTCCCGAGGTGGTGCCGGAGGCGATGTGACTGAAGGCTGGGGGGGCTGGTGGACCGAGGCGAAGCTAGAGATTCTGCGGAAGTACCTTCGCGGCCTTTAGTCTCGCATCAACTAGTGCGCGGGCTACCGTCTACCTTGACCTTTTTGCCGGCCTGCCGACCCATACCCGACCCGACAACGAAGCTGTCCACGATGGCTCGACGACCATTGCCCTTGCCACTGATCCGGGTTTTACCCGGCTCGTCTTCTGGGATCTCGAACCAACGGCGGCTCAGCTTCAGTCTGCCCTTCAGACGGCGCGGCCAGGTGATGACCGGTGGACGGTGGTTTCCGGGGACTCGAACGCCACCATCGACACTGGTCTCAGCCATGTTGCCGATCTGCGATGGGCGCCGACCTTCGCGTTCATCGACCCGAAGGGTCTCGACGTGGCGTGGACGACGCTTGAACGACTTTCCCGTTGGCGGAAGGGCAAGACCAAGGTGGAGTTGTGGATCCTCCTGCCAGAACCAGCGATGGAGCGAGTGCTCGGACTGAAGGGGGTCCGAGGTCGCAATACCGCAGAGCAGATGACCTCGCTCTACGGCTCAGAAGATTGGGTGGCCATCCACGAGCGGCGAAGAGACGGGGAGTACACGCCAGAACAAACGCGGGCCGAGTACGTGAACCTCCTGCGGTGGCGTCTCCAGAACGGACTTGGCTACAAGATCACGCATCCGCTCACGCTGACCAACGCCACGGGCGCGCCCGTCTACACGATGGTCTTCGCCACGGACCACGACGCCGGCGGGACGATCATGCGGGACGTCTACAGCCATGCCCACGTCAACGAGATTCCCCAACTTCGGGGTGTCGCCCTTGCCCGTCGAGAACAGGCGAGGCGGGATGCCACGGGTATCCAATCCCTCTTCGTCCCGCCGGCCCCATCGGTCGCAGCCGCCGAGTACGTCCACACCGAACCATGGGAACCCCCCGAGAGACGCACCGAAACCTCGATTCTCGACGAGCTGGATGAGCTTGACGATCTCGATGACTACGGAAAGTTCGATCCCGAGGACTTCTGACCGGAGTCAGTGATTGCTACGTCACGTAGGAGTTGGCAATCATGCGCCCGGCGGTCAGAAGCATGAGGGTGTGCATTGCCCATGCGGTGCACACCCCTGCACACCCGACTGTGAACTGGTCGAACGTCGCTCAGGGGTATGGACGGGTGGGCAAGAACCCGGCAATCCGCCGAGAAATCCGAGATTCCCGGAGGACTCGATGCTGCTCTTAAATCCCTGGTAGATCAAATCGTCTGGCCACTAAATCATCCCGCACTTTGTATGCAATCGGGGTGGAGGTGATGGGATTCGAACCCACGGCCTCAGCATTGCGAACGCTGCGCTCTGCCAACTGAGCTACACCCCCGAAGGTCCGCCCAGGCTAGTCGACCCGGTGGGCGCAGGAGAAGGCCAGGCAGGATCGGCGTCGCACCGTCGGACGGGCGACCGTCGGCTTAGACGCGGCAGTGGCGACCGCCGCCCTGAGTCCCGTCGGTCGCCTCAGCCCGACCCGAAGTTTGTCGCGTGGAACGCGTAGACGGTGCCGTCCGAGCCCAGCATCCAGTACCCGCCGGTGGCCATGTCCGTCGCCATGCCGACGATCGGGGCCCCGATTGGCGATCCACCCTCCGATCCGTAGAACCCGGCGTCGCCGAACGCGAAGAGCCCGCCGTCGGAGGCGACGAACCAGTAGCCCGAGTCGTCGGTGGTCGGCGTCATTCCGTTGATCGGACGGTTGAGCGGGCTGCCGCCCATCGAGCCGTCGAACGGCGCGGTGAAGGCAAAGATCCCCCCGTCGGTGGCGACCTCCCAGTACCCGCCGGTCGCGTCGTCGGGCGCGATACCGACGACCGGCGCGTCGAGGGCGTGGCCTCCCATGGAGCCGTGGAATCCCGCATCGCCGAACGCGAAGATTCCGCCGTCCGAGGCGACCAGCCAATAGCCGCCCCCGTCCCGGCTCGGCGCGATGTCCACGACCGGCGCGTCCAGGGGCTGCCCGCCCATCGAGCCGTAGAACCCGGCGTCACCGAACGCGAACGTGCCCCCGTCGGCGGCGACCAGCCAGTAGCCCTGGCCGTCCGCGGTGGCCACGATGTGATTGATTGGCGCGTTCAGGGGCCGTCCGAACATTGTGCCCAGTACCGCGGCGTTGCCGTGAGCCGAGACCCGTCCGTGTGTCGTCACCAACCAGTAACCGTTGCCTGTCGGCGTCGGCGCCATTCCGGTGAAGGTTGTGACCCGTGCTGGTGCCCCGCCGCTGCTGCCGCCACCGGTCGTCGGCGTGGTGGTAGGAGGGGCGGTGGTCGTCGGCAGTGGACTGGTCGAGCCGCTCGACGTCGGCTCCCAGCGCAGCCCGTTGTTTGTCTCGCAGACGATCGTCTCGCCGTTGCCCGCGACGCCCGTGGCACCGGCTGTGGCCTGCCGACAGAATTCGCCAGGCTGGTAGCAAGTGCCCTGATTGCTCAGCGGCGTGCAGGTCGCATCGGCGATCGCATTACCTCTCGCGGCCGGCGTCGTCGTTGTGTTGTTCGACAAGTTCGTGGAGGAGATGGCCGGCATGTGCAGCGCGTCCACGACGTCCTGCGTCGGTCCGAGGTCGGTCCGGTGTGGCAGCGTCGCCGCTATCACGGCCACCGAACCGACCCCCAGGAGCGCCGCCGCCAGCAAAGCGGCCCGATTTCTTGGCTTCCCGCTCCGGTATGTCATGGTTCCCCCCATAGAAGTTGCGCTGAGCAAGCAAGAGTCTTAGAAGACTAGTCACCTTCGATGGGTCGGCTGCAAAAAGTAACGACCGGGCGTTGCCCGTGGCGCCGCGTCTACGTGTCCCGGACGCCGGTCGAAGCGGGAAAGCGGCCAGAGCCTGATTTCGCCGAGCCGTTGGGCCGTGGGCCGTCAGCGTTCAGCGAGAACGGGACGACGAGGCGTTCAGGGTGATCGCGGCGCGGACGAGCGCCTTGAACGCCGCTTCGTTGATCTTCTCGCCCTCGTGGAAGTCGATGGCCCGCCTGACGTTGCCGTCGAGGCTGGAGTTGAAGAGGCCGGCCGGGTCTTTCAGCGAGGCACCCTTGGCGAAGGTCACCTTCACGACGCTCTTGTAGGACTCGCCCGTGCAGATCATCCCGTCGTGGTACCAGACGGGCGTTCCTCGCCACTTCCACTCCTCGACGACCTCGGGATCGGCTTGCTTGATCAGAGCGCGGAGCTTCGAGAGCGTCTCGCGTCGCCAGTCGCCGAGCTCCTTGATCCTCGCGTCGATCAACTGAGACGGAGACTCGCTCTTCTGCGGCTCGTTCTTCGCCATGTCGTCCTTGCCCGTCCTTCGGTCGTTTCTGCGACCGCCAGCCTGCGGCTGGACGTCGGTCGGCGAGCTCGGGCTCGTCAAAGGAAGCCTACGGATGACCCGTAGGCGGTGCCACAGAAAGCGGCCGAGCGGAGGACGACGGCCGTCGACCGCCGCTGTCGAGGGCCACGTCCTGTTCGAATCAGCGGCTTTGCAGGCGCGCCGTCACGAGCTGTTCCACCTGGGCCCGCAGGCCGTTGACATCGGCCCCGGTCAAACCGGCGGTCGGCAGCGGCTCGAGGAGCTCGACGACGACCGCCCCTGGTCGAAGGCCGAGGTACGCGCCCGGAGGGAGCAGGGCGCCGGTGCCATGGATGGCGACCGGGACGACCGACGCCCCGGCGTCGATCGATAGCACGAAGGCGCCCTTCTTGAACGGCAACTGTTCACCGACCGGCGCGATGCCGCCCTCGGCGAAGACGGCCAGGCGGAGCGGCTCGCTCCTGTCGCCGCCATTGCCGCTCGACTCGGCCAACGCGGCGAGCTGGCGGTACGCGTGCGTGGTGTCGTGGCGGTCGATGGGCTCGGTACCGAAGGCCCGCATGGCGGACGCGAGGAGCGGGACCCTGAACAGCCCGGCCGCCGCCAGGAACCGGACTCGGTCGTCGGCGAGCAGCACGGCCGGGATGTCGAGCGGGCTCGAGTGGTTGGCGACGAACACGTACGACGAGCCGTCGTCGAGCCGATCGGTGCCGACCGCCGAGAACGTGACGCCGCACAGTCGCCCGACCCGGCGAGCGCACCGGACCGCCACCCGCCGACCGAGGCCGGCGGAGAGCCGTTCGAGCACAGCCACCAACGGGAGAACGCCGACCAGAGCCAGCGCGACGATCAATCGGTTCAACTGCGCCCGAGCCCACGCCGTCGACGGCCGGATCCCTGCCGGCCCCGTCGCCCCCGCCGGTCCTGCCGTCACGCGTCGAGCGAACCCGACGCGACCGGTCCACGGTCGGGACGGGCGACGCCGCCGGCCGGTTCGACCGTCACCGCCAGCTGGGTCGGCGAACCCGACGCCATCGTGAAGACGATGTTCGCGGGGCGGCTCCCCATGAGACCGAGCGACACCGGTCGGTCGCCGAACATGGCCCACAGCTGGTACGTCTGGTCGGCCGGTAGCGCCGGCATCGTCGACGATACGAAGTAGCCACGGCCGTCCGGCACGATCACCACTTCGGCCACCGGCCGACCCGACGGCGACCGCAACGACACCAGCCGGTGCCCCGGCGTCGTGAGCGCGGCCTGGACCTCGGCGGTCCCGCTCTGGTCGGACAGCGACTGTTGGGCGCTGCCCAATTGGTGGTTCGCCTGCACGAGGCTCACCGTCAGGAACGCCAGCAGCGCGGCCACCGCGGCGACGCCAGCGAGAGCGGCCGCCGACCGGCGGCGGGCGGACCGCGCCGATCGCTCGCGGCCGTGGCGGGACGGTGGGTGGTCAGAACGGGGACGTTCGAACCGCGGCGTGGGCTGGCCTGCCCCCTCGGGCGGTGCCGGGGAGGCCGGTGCCGGGTAGGTCACCGTCGGAGGCTCTACGACGCGGGTGAAAGGGACGAGAACGGGGGGGTCGTCGGCGTCGTCCCGCGACCACTCGTCCATCCGCTCGGCGATCCGGTCCCACAAGTCCGGGGGGAGGGCGACGACGGTGTTCCCGAGGGCGGCCGCCATCTCCCGGTGGGCGTCGAGCTCCGCCCGGCACCGGGGACAGATGGCGACATGGGCCTCGACGGCGGCCGCCTCGTCGGGCTCGAGGGCGTCCAAGGCGTAGACGCCGAGGAGGCTTTCGACGTCCTCGTGGTGGGGGGCGCTGGTGTCGGTCATGGTCCCGTCTTCTCGTGGTCGGCGAGCGAGCGACGCATTCGTCGCAGCCCGCTGCGGATACGGCTCTTGACGGTGCCTTCGGGTTGGTCGAGCAAGACGGCGACCTCGCGGTAGGTGTGGCCCTCGAAGTACGCCAGCTCGATGGCCTGCCGCTCTTCCTCGGTCAGCGAGGCCATCGCCTGGGCGACCTGATCGGCCAGGGCCAGGTCCTGGACTTCGAGGTCGACGTCGTAGCCGGCCGCGGCCGTCGATCGGGCGTCCCGCTCCTCTCGTCCTCGCCGGGCCGACCGGGAACGGATGAGGTCCACCGCCCGACTGTGGGCCAGCGTCAGCAGGTACGTCCGCAGCGAACCCCGAGACGGGTCGAACTGATCGGGGCGGTCCCAGAGCCGCACGAAGACGTCCTGGGTCACGTCCTCCGCCTCGGTTGCATCGCCCATGACTCGCCGGGCCAGGCCCATAACCGCGCCGCCATGGCGCCGGTAGGCCTCGGCCAGCGCCTCGGCCCGGAACCGCCCAATGGCGACGGCCAGCTGGGCGTCGCTCAGCTCGTGCGTGTCAGTCATGCGCGCGGTCTACGTCGCCGACCGGGGTGCTGGATGACGTTTGATCGCCGCCGCGGTGATCGCGCCAGGTTCCGTCATCCGACCGAAAGTTCTGTCATCCGGCCGGCGGTCCGTGGCGAAGAACTCGTGAAGCACACCCACGAGGAGGCATCGATGACGGCACTTCCCCAAGGACTCGACGAGCTGCTCGAAGCGTCGCAAGACCTCCAGGTCGACGCGATCGCTTCGACCCGCGAACCACTGGCCGAGCTGGCCGAGTCGGGCCGGACGCCAGGGACCGACGGCGAGCACGACGTCCTCGGAAACCGGCAGTTCTTCGCCGACCACCGGCGATCGGTGCAGTCGAGCTTGGCCGGTGCCGGCCTGCTCGGGGCCGCCGGCGGTGCCGCGCTGGTCGGGTTGCTCGCGTCACCGGCGTCCGCCAGCTCGTCGCCCGACGTCCAGATGCTCCAGACCGCGGCATCGATCGAGAACCTCGCGGTGAGCACCTACAAGACGGCGTTGACCCTTCCGTACATCGGCGGGAGCGCCGCCAACCCGGTCGTCACCAAGTTCTGCCAGGTGACCGAGTCCCAGCACGCCCAGCACGCCCAGGCGTTCAACGCCGCGGTGAAGCAGATGGGTGGCCAGGCGCAGACCAAGCCGGACCCCGCCTTCGTCCCGGTAGTGAAGAAGGCGGTCGCCTCGCTGTCGGGCGCGTCGGCCACACAGGGGGCGCTCGGCGTCGTCGCCCTCGCCCTCGAACTGGAGAACATCGCCGCGGAGACCTACGTCAACGACACCGTGAAGGCGAAGAACGCCAAGAACAAGGCGCTGTTCGCCAGCATCATGGGCGTCGAGGCCCAGCACGCCTCCGTGCTCCTGGCGGTCCAGGCGCTCCTGAAGGGCGGTGCGCCGCAGTTGATCGCCCTGTCGCCGACAACCGTCGCCCAGCTGCCGGCCGCCGCCGGCAGCGTCGGCTTCCCGAACGCGTTCTACCCGACCAGCAAAGCCGCCCCCGCCAACCAAGGAGCCGTCAAGTGAGAAAGCGCCGTCACCAGATCGAGGCGTCCGAGTCCGAGCTCCGCTCGATGACCCGCGACCTCGACGACCTGCACCACGACGTCAGCCGGCCGGCAATGCACGAGGCCCTCGCCGGTTGGTCCGATGCCCTACGAACCGGGACGACCCGGTCGACCAACCGGCGCACCTTCCTGCTCGGCGCCGGTGGTGCGCTGGCCGGTGTCGGCGTTCTGGCCGCCGTGGCGACGACGCCGGGCCTGGCCGCCGCGGCCTCGACGAGCTCGGTGACGCCGACAACGTCGAGCACGAGCAACCCCGAGGCCGGCCTGACCGGCACACTGGCCGTCGCCGCTCTCGCCGCCAGCCTCGAGAACCTGGCGGTCTACACGTACGGCGTCGCGGCCACAGCCGCGGCGGCCGGCAAGCTCGGCACGGTGCCGCCAGCCATCGGCCAGTTCGTGAAGACGGTCATGAGCCAGCACACCCAGCACGCCGCGGCGTGGAACAGCCTGCTGACCGGAGCCGGCAAGAAGGCAGTGACCGTGACCGACCCGGCGCTGACCCCGACGGTCGACCAGCAGCTCGGGCAGGTGACCACTCTCACCCAGGTGGCTCAGCTCGCGCTGATGCTCGAGAACACCGCCGCCCAGACCTACCAGGCCGAGGCGTCCAAGCTGAAGAGCGCCAAGGCCGTCTCGGTCGCCGCCACCATCCAGCCGGTCGAGATGCAGCACGCGGCGATCCTCTACTACGTCCTCGGCGAGTACCCCGGCATCCAGGACTCGTCGGGCAACCCGCTCGCGTTCAACCCCACCACATTGGCCGCCTGACCGCGTCCACCGATCCCAAAGGAACACTTTTCATGCTCGCAGCCATCGAAGGACCGGACATCCTCATCGTGCTCGCCGTCGTGCTCCTGCTGTTCGGCAGCACCCAGATCCCGAAGCTCGCCCGCTCGCTCGGCTCCGCCTCCCGCGAGTTCAAGCACGGCCAGGACCACGAACCGCCGCCCGACACGACGGCCGTGGTCGAGACGCCGACCGGCGTGCCGGCGGTCACCACGGTGCCGGCCGTCACCACGGTGCCGGCCGTCACCACCGCGGGGACCACGGTCCCGGTCGTCACCGCGCCGCCGGCCGTCGTCGTGGCCGCCCCTGTCGGGAACGGGTCCGCCCCGACCCCGCCGACGCCGTGACCCCGGTCCGAACGGTCGTCCGGGGGGCCGCGGTGGCCGCGGTCGCCGGCCTGCTCGGCGCCGGCGCGGCCGGCGGCGTCGCGCTGGCGTCGCCGATGACGGGCTCGGGCAACATGGGTTCGGGAAGCATGGGTTCTGGCAACATGGGTTCGGGAAGCATGGACTCGGCCGGCATGGTGGCCCAGATGAAGGCGGCGAGCGCGGCCGCCGCCTCCGCCCGTCCGACGTCCGCCTCCACGATCGTCATCCACAACTTCGCCTTCGCTCCCGGCTCGATCAAGGTACGTCCGGGCCAGAAGGTCCGGGTCGTCAACCGTGACTCGGTGGCCCACACCGTCACGTCGACCAGCGGGAAGTTCAACACCGGCGACGTCGGTCCGGGCAAGACGGTGACGTTCACCGCGCCGGCGAAGGCCGGCCGGTACCCGTACCGGTGCAACATCCACCAGTACATGACCGGCGTGCTCGTCGTCTCCTGAACCGTCGTCGAAACCGATGCTCCTCACATTGAACCCGGCCAAGTTGCTCATCATCGCCGTCGTCGCGTTGGTCGTGCTCGGGCCGGACAAGCTCCCGGCGGCGGTCCGCAAGATCTCGTCGCTCGCCCGGGACCTCCAGCGATTGCGGGCGTCGCTCCACGAGCAGGTCCGTGAGACCGTCGGCGACCACCCGTTGGTGACCGAGCTCACCGATGCCCGGGCCGGCCTGACGCGGGCGCGGGCGGCGGTGGCCGATCCGCGGCAGGCGCTCTACCAGTCGGTCTCGACGTCGGTTCCCCAGTCGGGCCCGCAGTCGGTCTCGACGTCGGTTCCGCAGTCGGTCTCATCGTCGGTGCCGACGCCTGGAGACCCGACCGACCCGTCGGACAACTGAGCCGACCGTGGCCTCCGTCGCCTCCGTCCGCCAGCACCGCCAGCACCGGGCCGCCGGCTCGCCGATGGGTCTCTTCGACCACCTGGCCGAGTTGCGCCGTCGCCTGCTGGTCGCCGTGGTCGCGGTCGCCATCGGCGGTATCGCCGTCTTCGTCATCTTCGACCATCTGCTCGGGTTCCTCCTCATGCCGTACTGCCACGCGGTCGGTCCGGGCCATGCGTGCAACCTCTACGTCACGGGGCCGCTCGACGGCCTGTCGATCCGCGTCAAGGTCGCCGCCTACGGCGGCCTCCTGCTGGCGTCACCGATCGTGCTCTGGGAGCTCTGGCGGTTCGTCGCCCCGGGGCTGCGACCGGGCGAGCGGCGCGGCGCGGTCTGGTTCGTCGGTGCGTCAGTGCTCCTGTTCGCCGGCGGCGCCGCCGTCGCCTATGCCTCGTTCGGTCATGCGCTGCGGTTCCTCGACGCGGTCGGCGGCCCCTCGTTGCACGAGCTCTACAGCCCGTCCAGCTACATCGGCCTGCTGATCCTGATGATGGCGGTGTTCGGGTTGGCTTTCGAGCTGCCGGTCTTCCTGATCGCCCTCCAGATGGCCGGCGTCGTCACGCCGGCCAAGCTGGCGTCGTGGCGGCGCTGGGCCATCGTCGTCCTCGTCGCCATCGCTGGGGTGATCACGCCGAGCTCGGACCCGTTCTCGATGCTCGCGCTCGCGGTTCCGCTCGTCGTCTTCTACGAAGGGGCGATCGTCGCCGGCCGGCTCCTCGCCCGGGCGCAACGGAAGGCCGCGATCGAAGGAACGCCCGCCGCCGCAGGAACCGCCGCCGTCGGAGGACCGACGTGAGCCGCCGCGCCGACTGGTGGTCGCGGTTGGCCGGACCGTCCACCAAACCGGGATGGCTGGTGTCGCTCGCCGCACTGGTCGGCGCCGCCCTCTTGATCTGGTCGGCCGTGATCCACTTGCACCTGTGGGCGACCGGCTACCGGCACATCCCGACGATCGGGCCGCTCTTCTTGGTCCAGGGCATCGCCGGCATCGTCGTCGCGGTGGCGATCGCCGCCCTCCGGCGTCCGATCGTGCTGGTGGGCGGGGCGCTGTTCGCCGCCGGGACGGTTGGCGGGCTGCTCCTTTCCGTCAACGTCGGGCTCTTCGGGTTCCAGGACAGTCTCAGCGCACCGTTCGCCGTCCAGTCGCTCGTCGTCGAGACGATCGCCTTCGCGGTGCTGGGTGGCACGACCGTCCTGGCCCTCGCCGCCGCCGGCCGTCACCCGCCCGGGCCGCGCCGATCGGACACGACGTCAGTCGGCAGTGGGACGTCGGCCGGCAGCGGAGGGGGATAGCCTTTCGGAGGGCACTCGCCGGCCCCCGGCGTCGGTGCCCCAGGTCCGGGACGCGGCCTTTCCCCGGCCTCGACGACGATGGGGGACAGACGATGGCTGCACCTGACGGCGCCCCGGCACCGAACGTCACCGACATCCCCGGTCAGGAGCCCGACGACGGCCTCTTCGGCGTCTTGGCCGAGACCTCGGACGACGCCGTCTTCCTGTGTGACGCCACCGCGAGGATCGCCACCTGGAGCACCGCCGCGGTGCGCCTCTTCGGCCACCCGGCACCGAACGCGCTGGGCCGGCCGTTCCACTTCCTCTTCCCCGACCACCTCCGCTCCCAGGTGCGGGTCGTCCTGGCCGCGGTGGCCGCCGGTGACCGCGTCCGGCACTTCGAGAGCGAGGGGCTCCGGCCCGACGAGATGCCGGTTCCCGTCTCGCTCTCGCTGAGCCCGTTCGCCGACCCGGCGCGGGGGTCCGTCGTCGTCGTTGTCGCCCGGGACGTCACCGAGCAGCACCTGGCCCAGGCGACGCTGGCGGAGGTCGAAGCCCGCCTGGAAGAGGGTGAGTCGTTGAGCCACGTCGGGAGCTGGCTGTGGGACGTCCGCACCGGCGCGGTCCAGTGGAGTGCCGAGCTCCACCGGATCAACGGCGTCGATCCCCTCGACTTCGACGGAACGTTCGAGTCTCATCTGCGCGCCGTGCATCCGGCCGACCGGGACCGCGTGCGGACCGCGATGGACGAGTCAGTTCGCGCTGGTCGCCCGTTCACCGCGGAGTACCGGATCGTGCGGCCCGACGGCGAGGGCCGCGTCCTCCGGGTGCGGGCCCAGCCGACCGTGGGATCGGCCGGCACGACGGTCGGCCTGCGCGGGATCGGCCAGGACGTGACCGACCGGACCGACGCCGACGTCAGTCCTGGCCCACCAACCGTCTGACCCGGGCCACGACGTCCGGGACGTTGTCGGGCCCGTCGGGTTCGCCGTCGACCAGCGTGGCGACGGCCCGCAGCGTGCTCCCGACCTGTGCTCGCGCCGCGACCACGACGTCGGTGAACTCGTCGGTGCCGTAGAGCGTCTTGAGCGAACGGCCGAGACGACCGAGGTCCTTCCCACCCGTCCTGGCGCCGACCACGTACCCGACGACCAGTGCCAGCAGGACGTTCATGGGCTTCCCTCCTCCCCCTCGTTCTCCTCGGGGACGGCCTCCACGTGGAGCCGCACCCGGACGTCCGGATAGATACGGAGCATGAGGACGGTCGGTGACGTCACCGCGAAGTCCCGGATGTCGAAGACCTGTTCGCCGGCGATGACCAGCCGCCCGTCGGCCGCCGTCTCGACCCGGACCGTGCCGGAGGCCGGTCTGGTCACGCCGTGGAAGGTGAGCCGCCCATCGAGGCGGTAGTGGCCCCCCGGCCGACTCGTCGCGCACCGGTCGAGCTCGACGGTCGCCGTCGGGAAGCGGCCGGCGTCGATCCGGCGCAGCAGCTCCGCGTCGTAGAGCCGGTTGCCGGAGCTGAGCCGGGCGACGTCGATCTCCAGGCGGGCCAACGGCGGGGCATCGGTACGGATCGCCCCGTCCGTCACCGCCGCCCGGACCACTCCGTCGACGCCGATGGCGCCGAAGCTCAGCGGCCCGACCGTCGAGCGGACCTCGACGAGGACGGCCGAGCGGTCGTGCACCAGCCGGAAACGGGCCGGTGCCGACGGTTCGGTGTCGCCCGCGCCGACGCCTGCGCCGCCGGTCGGCGCGGTGGCCGCGTCGTCGGGCCCGTGGTCGGGCTCGGCATCGGGCTCGCCGAGCGGCACGAGGTGCCGTGGCCGGGCATAGCTGGACGACACCGGAGACCAGCCGGTCCCGAGCGCCGTGGCCCAACCCCCCTCGACCTCGGCCAGGATGGCGTCGGTCGTCTCGGTCGCCTGGTATCGGCGGAGCACCTGGCCGAGATGGTCGTGCTCCTCTTTGACGACGTCCATCCACTGACGAAGGACCAGCGCCCCGGTCGCCGTCACCCGGTAGACCCGACGGGCCTGACCGGCCTTGGGGCTCTGCGCCGACGCCTCGACGAGCCCGTCCTGCTCGAGCTGCGCCAGCGCCCGGTAGACCGCCGGCCGGTCGACGTGGCCGAAGCGGAGCGCCTGGAGCTGGGGCACGAGCGCGTACCCGTGGGCCGGCTGCTCGGAGAGTAGGAGCAGCAGCGCGGGCAGAACGAAACGCCGCGGCGGCGCCAATTCGAAACGCGACATTTTCCTAGCCGTTGTCGACATGGCGTCTCTCCGGTCTCGATCTTTCCTACCGCCGAGAGTGAACACTGTCAACGGAAATCAGAGCTTTCCGTTCCAGCCGACACCGGGGTGTCGAGCCGGTGCGAAAGACACTCATTTACAGCCCCCGTTTCCGGGCGTATGACCGAAGGGCCGCACCACGCGGCGCGGCGTCGACGTGGGGAGGACTGCCGTGACGGTAACCGAAGCACCCCCGGACGAGACCGTCGTCCACGTGTTGTGGATCAATGCCGGCCTCAGCTGCGACGGGGACTCCGTCGCCCTCACCGCGGCGACCCAGCCGAGCATCGAGGAGATCGCCCTCGGCGCGCTGCCCGGCTTGCCGAAGATCGCCGTGCACTGGCCGTTGATCGACTTCGAGTGCGGGCCGGTCGGCGGCGCCGACGACTTCATCGAGTGGTTCTTCAGGGCCGACCGGGGCGAGCTCGATCCGTTCGTCCTCGTCGTCGAGGGATCGATCCCGAACGAGGCGATCAAACGCGAGGGCTACTGGTGCGGCTTCGGCAACGACCCGGAGACGGACCAACCGATGACCACGAGCGAGTGGCTCGACCGCCTCGCGCCCAAGGCGCTCGTCGTGCTGGCCGCCGGCACGTGTGCCTGCTACGGCGGCATCCACGCCATGGCCGGCAACCCGACCGGCGCGATGGGCGTGCCCGACTACCTCGGTTGGGGGTGGAAGTCGAAGGCCGGCATCCCGATCGTCTGCGTCCCGGGCTGTCCGACCCATCCCGACAACCTCTCCGAGACGATCCTCTATCTCCTCTACCAGGCGACCGGGCAGGCACCGATGATCCCGCTCGACGACTCGCTGCGTCCGCAGTGGCTGTTCGGCGCCACCGTCCACGAGGGTTGCGACCGGGCCGGCTACTACGAGCAGGGCGACTTCGCCACCGAGTACGGCTCGCCGAAGTGCATCGTCAAGCTCGGTTGCTGGGGACCGGTGGTCAAGTGCAACGTGCCGAAGCGCGGATGGATCAACGGCGTCGGCGGCTGCCCGAACGTCGGCGGCATCTGCATCGGCTGCACGATGCCCGGCTTCCCCGACAAGTTCATGCCGTTCATGGACGAGCCGCCGGGGGCGAGGGTGTCGACCATGGCCAGCGGGCTGTACGGCGGGGCCATCCGGGGTCTGCGGCGGATCACCGCCCACACGCTCGACGAGGAACCGAAGTGGCGCCAGCCGGGGACGCAGCTCGTGTCCGGCTACAAGGAAACGTGGAGGTAGGCCGGTGGCCCTCAAGAGCACATCCACCAAGAGCATCGAGCTCTCACCAGGAGCACCGCCAAGACCGACGACGGCCTGGTGGAGATGGCGTGGGACCCGATCACCCGCATCGTCGGCAGCCTCGGCATCTACACGAAGATCGACTTCGGGCGGGGCAAGGTCGCCGAGTGCCACAGCACGTCGTCGATCTTCCGCGGCTACAGCATCTTCATGAAGGGCAAGGACCCCCGCGACGCGCACTTCATCACCAGCCGCATCTGTGGCATCTGCGGCGACAACCACGCCACGTGCTCCTGCTACGCCCAGAACATGGCGTACGGCGTGCAGCCGCCGGCGCTCGGCGAGCAGATCGTCAACCTCGGTGAAGCCGCGGAGTACATGTTCGACCACAACATCTTCCAGGAGAACCTCGTCGGCGTGGACTTCTGCGAGAAGATGGTCGCCGAGACCAACCCGGGCGTCCTCGAACAGGCCAACCGGACCGAGGCCCCGCACGCGGCCGACCACGGCTACAAGACGGTCGGCGACATCATGCGGTCGCTCAACCCGTTCTCCGGCGAGTTCTACCGCGAGGCGCTGCAGGTCAGCCGGTACACCCGGGAGATGTTCTGCCTGATGGAGGGTCGCCACGTCCACCCGTCGACCCTCTATCCCGGTGGGGTCGGGACGACCGCGACGATCCAGCTCTTCACCGACTACTACACCCGCCTGATGCGCTACGTGGAGTTCATGAAGCGGGTCGTCCCGATGCACGACGACCTCTTCGACTTCTTCTACGAGGCGATGCCCGGGTACGAGGAGGTCGGCCGCCGGCGCATCCTGCTCGGCTGTTGGGGCGCCTTCCAGGACCCGACGGTGTGCAACTTCGACTACCGCGACATGACGGAGTGGGGCCGGGCGATGGGCGTGACGCCGGGCATCGTCGTCGACGGCCACCTCGTGACGAACGACCTCGTCGAGATCAACCTCGGCATCCGCATCCTGCTCGGCCATTCGTTCTACGACGACTGGGAAGACCAGGAGATGTTCGTCACCCGCGACCCGCTCGGCAACCCGGTCGACCGCCGGCACCCGTGGAACCAGCACACCAACCCCCAGCCGCAGAAGCGCGACTTCGACGGCAACTACAGCTGGGTCATGGCGCCCCGCTGGTTCGACGGTCAGGACCACCTGGCCCTCGACACCGGCGGCGGCCCGTTGGCCCGGCTGTGGTCGACCGCATTGAGCGGGCTCGTCGACACCGACCACCTGAAGGCCACCGGCCGCAGCGTCGTCATCCACCTGCCGAAGACCGCGCTCAAGCCCGAGGTCACCCTCGAGTGGACGATCCCGCAGTGGTCGAACACCATCGAGCGGGACCGCGCCCGCACCTACTTCCAGGCGTACGCGGCCGCCGCCGCGCTCGACTTCATCGAGAAGGCGCTGGCCGACGTCCGGCAGGGGAAGACGAAGACGTGGGAGCCGTTCGAGGTGCCCGACGAGGGGATCGGCTGCGGCTTCACCGAGGCCGTCCGGGGGGTGCTCTCGCACCACATGGTGATCAAGGGCGGCAAGATCGCCAACTACCACCCGTACCCGCCGACGCCGTGGAACGCCAACCCCCGCGACATCTACGGGACGCCCGGTCCCTACGAGGACGCGGTCATCGACACGCCGATCTTCGAGGAGAACGACCAGGAGCGCTTCAAGGGCATCGACATCATGCGAACCGTCCGCAGCTTCGACCCGTGCCTGCCGTGCGGCGTCCACATGTACCTCGGCGGCGGCAAGGTCTTGAAGAAGCTCCACTCACCGACCCAGGTCGCCGACCCGGACCTGGCCGGATGAGCACCGCCGCCGGGCCGGCCGAGGCGGGGCCGGCCACGCCAGGGAGGGCAGCCGCCCCGCAGAACCTCCGGGCCACCGGTGACCGGATCGAGCAGCTCCTCGACGAGCTGGAGGCGTCGGGCGACGGCGCGTCGTGCCGTCTTGCCGAGGAGCTCCTGCGGTCGGTCACCGACCTCTACGGCGCTGGTCTGGCCCGCGTGGTCGATCTGGCGGCGGCCCGCGATCCCGAGCTCGTCGCCGCGTTCGTGGCCGACGAGCTGGTGGCGAGCCTGCTGGTGGCGCACGGCCTGCACCCCGAGACCGTCGAGTGCCGGGTCGAGGGTGCCCTCGCCTCGGTCCGCCCGCTGCTGGCCGCCCACGGCGGCGACGTCGAGCTGCTGGCGGTCGAGGGCGATCGGGGCACCGTCCGGCTCCGGCTCCTCGGGAGCTGTGACGGGTGCCCGTCGTCGGCGGTGACGCTGCAGTCCGCCGTCGAACGGTCCATCGAGGAGGCCGCGCCCGAGATCGTCCGCATCGAGGTCGACCAGCCGACCAGAGCGGTCGCGGTGCCGGTCTCGATGGGGGCCAAGCCGGCGTCCGAGGCGTACGAGTCGTGCCCGACCGAGCTGGCGAGCCGGTGACCGATCCGCTCGGCGTGCTCCAGCGCATCCGCCGTCCTCGGCCCACGCCGTCGGCCGCGGCGGCCACGCCGGTCGAGGAGCGCTGCGACCTCTGCAACGAGCCCCTGGCCACCGACCACGGCCATCTGGTCGATCTCGAGAACCGTTCGCTGCGCTGCGCCTGCCGGGGCTGCCACCTGCTCTTCACGGCCGACGGCGCCGGCGGCCGCCGCTACCGGGCCGTGCCCGACCGGTACCGCGCCGTCGCCGGCTTCCAGCTGTCGGCCACCCAGTGGGACGCCCTCCAGATCCCGGTCGGTGTGGCGTTCTTCTTCCGCAACTCGACGCTCGATCGGGTCGTCCCGTTCTATCCCGGCCCGGCCGGGGCCACCGAGTCCGAGCTCTCGCTCGACACGTGGGAGCAGGTGGCGGCGGCCGAGCCGGCGCTGGCCACGCTCGAGCCGGACGTCGAGGCGCTCCTGGTGCGGCTCGACCGGGAACGAGGGACCCCCGAGTGCTTCATCGTGCCGATCGACGCCTGTTACGAGCTGGTCGGGCGCCTGCGCCGATCGTGGCGGGGGTTCGACGGCGGCCGCGAGGCCCGTGACGAGCTCGACGCCTTCTTCGCCCGGGTACGGCAGCGGGCCGACCGGTGACGGCGCTCGACTTCTCGGTCGTCGGCGCCCGGCCCGAACCGCACGCTGCGGTGCCGACCATCGTGCTCCGCCTGCGGGTCGCCGAGGCCGACGGCCGGACCGTCCACGCGCTGGCCCTGCGGTGCCAGATCCGGATCGAGCCCCAGCGACGGCCCTACGAACCGGAAGAGGAGGAGCGCCTCTACGACCTGTTCGGCGAGACGCCGCAGTGGGGCGACTCGATGCACCCGTTCCCGTGGACCCACGTGTCGACCGTGCTGGCCGGGTTCACCGGCTCGACCGAGGTCGACCTGCCGATCGAGTGCACGTACGACTTCGACGTCGCCGCGGCCAAGTACCTCCACTCGCTGGCGGACGGCGACATCCCGCTGCGGCTGCTGTTCTCGGGCACCGTGTTCACCCGCGGCACGTCGGGGTTCGCCGCCGAACCCGTCCCGTGGGACCGGGAGGCGGCCTATCGCCTACCGGTCGCCGTCTGGCGCGGCGTCATGGACCTGTACTTCCCCGACAGCGGTTGGGTGCGGGTCCGTCGCGACGTCCTCGACCGGCTCCGGCGGTTCCGGGCCGAGCGAGCGTTGCCGACGTGGGACCAGGCGATCGAGCAGCTCCTGAAGCAGGCCGGGGAAGCCACATGACCGGCCGTCCGCTCGACGGCGATCGGTTCGCGGCGGCTGGTGCGGTGGCCGACGCGGTGCTCTACGAGGGGTACGTGCTGTACCCGTACCGGGCGTCGGCGACCAAGAACCAGGTGCGCTGGCAGTTCGGCGTGCTCGTCCCGCCGGCGTACGGCGAGCGCGACGGCTCGGAGCGCTCGTCGATGCGCACCGAGTGCCTCGTCGACGCCGGACCCGACGCTGCGCTCACCGTCCGCGTCCGCTGCCTGCAGGCCCAGCACCGGTCGGTCCAGGTGGCCGTCGACGCCGTCGACACCGTCGACCGGTTCGTGCCGACGGACGTCCTGCGCGCCGGTGGCCGGCAGTACGTCGAGTGGGACGAAGCCGTCGACCGGGTCGTCGACCTGCCGACGACGGCGTTGGTCACCCTCGAAGCGGCGGCGCACGTCGAACCCTTCACGCTCGCCGGTGGCGACGAGCGGGAACCGGTGACCACCGACGCCGGCGACGTCGCCGGCCGGCTCGTCCGGCGGCGTCTGCCGGTCACCGGCCGGGTGCACGTCGCGGCCAGCCGGCCGGCGACAGCCCGCTACGTCCGGCTGGCCGTGACGGTCGAGAACACGACCGATTGGGACGCCGGCGGCTCGTTCGGGGAGGCGGGCCGCCGGGACGACGCCCTGGCCCGCTCACTGATCGCCGTGCACACGATGCTGGTCGTCGACGGCGGCGTCTTCGTCTCGTCGATCGACCCGCCCGAGAGCGCCCGCGCCGCCGTCGCCGTCTGCCGGGGCGACGGCGCGTACCCGGTGCTCGTCGGGGCCGACGACGTCGTCCTGTCGTCGCCGATCATCCTCTACGACCATCCCGAAGTGGCGCCGGAGAGCCCGGGCGACCTCTACGACGCCACCGAGATCGACGAGATCCTGGCGTTGCGGGTCCTGACGCTGACCGACGAGGAGAAGGCGCAAGCCCGGGGCACCGACGCCCGCGCCGCCGCCATCGTCGACCGCTGCGACACGCTGGCGCCCGAGGCGTGGGAGCGGCTCCATGGCGCCGTCCGCCCAGTCCGTCCGAGTCCGCCCAGTCCGCCCAGTCGCGGCCGGCACCGGCCGCCGAGCCCATCGGCGACGCGAGGCCGGCGATGGCGACGCCCCCGTGGTGGGACCCGGCGGTCGACGCGTCGGTCGATCCGTGGAGCGACTCGGTGCAGGTCGGCGGGGTCGAGGTTCGCCGGGGCGTGCCGGTGCGGCTCCGACCGTCGCACCGGGCCGATGCCCAGGATCTGTTCCTCGGCGGGTTGGCGGCCACCGTGGCCGGCGTCTTCACCGACGTCGACGGCGTCCAGCAGGTGGCGGTCACCGTCGACGACGACCCGGCCACCGCGGAGCTGGCCTGGCAGGGCCGGTACCTGTTCTTCCACCCGGACGAGGTGGAACCGCTGCTCACCGAGGGACGCCGATGACCGCGCCGGCCGTCCTGGTCGCCGGGATCGGGAACATCTTCCTCGGCGACGACGGCTTCGGCGTGGAGGTCGCGGCCCGGCTGGCGACGGCACCGCTGCCCGACGGCGTGCGCGTCGCCGACTTCGGCATCCGGGGCGTCCACCTCGCCTACGAGCTGCTCGACGGCTACGACTGCCTGGTGCTCGTCGACGCGGTGCCGATGGGCGAGCCCCCCGGCACGGTGGCGGTCATCGAGCCCGACGGCGCCGCCCTGCCGTGGCTGGGCGGCGCGGAGCCACCGCCCGTCGACGCCCACCGCATGGGCCCCGACGTCGTGCTGGCCACGCTGGCCCGGCTCGGCGGCTCGGTGCCCCGCATCCGGATCGTCGGCTGCCAACCGGCGACCCTCGACGAGGGGATCGGGCTGTCGGTGTCCGTCGCGGCGGCCGTCGACGGTGCGGTGGCGCTCTGCCGACAACTGGTGACCGAGGTCACCGAGCTCTTGGGAGATGCCGAGCTCTTGGGAGATGCCGAGCTCTTGGGAGATGCCGAGCTCTTGGGAGATGCCGAGCTCTTGGGAAAGGCCGAGCTCTTGGGAAAGGGGGCAAGAAGATGATGGTCCGTCTCGCCAAGGCCGTGGTCGTCGCCTTGATCGTCGGCATGGTGATCAACTCGTTGCCGGACATCGCCCGGTACCTCAAGATCCGGGAGATGTGATGATACCGGGGGGCGTTCCCTGTCGGCGGGCGAGCCCGCGCCACCGCATCGGCCCGTGCCGTCGTCGACGTCGGACCAGCCTGTGCCGTCGGGCCCGGAGGACCTGAACCCGATGGCGCGCTATCGCATCGTCCCCGAGCGATCCCGGGTGTGGATCGACGCCCGGTCGAACGTGCACCCGATCCACTCCGCCACCGACGGCTTGGAAGGGCATCTCGATCTCGAGCTCGGCCCGGACGGGACCGTCGACCTGTCGACCCCGCCGTCGGGCCGGCTCTCGCTGCCGGTGAGCCGGTTGTCGTCGGGGAACCGGATGGAGGACCGCGAGCTGCAGAAGCGCATCGACGCCCGGCGGTACCCGACGATCGAAGGCGTCCTCGGCGAGATGGCGCCGAACGGGGGTGACGGCAGCTACCGGGTGACCGGCGACGTCACGTTCCGCGGCACGTCCCGCCCCCACGAGGACCAGATGACCGTCCGCCCCGTCGACGACCGGACGATCCAGCTGGACGGGGTATCGCGCTTCGACATCCGCCAGTTCGGCATGGAACCGCCGCGCGTCCTGCTGCTGAAGGTGGAGCCGGAGGTCGACGTCCGGGTGGAGGTCGTCGCGGTCAAGGAGGAATGAGCGATGCACGAGCTCGGTCTGTGCAGCTCGATCGTCGACGCGGTCGAGCGGAGAGCCGGAGACCGGCCGGTGGCCGGCGTTCGCGTGCGGGTCGGTCGCCTGCACCACGTCCATCCGGAGGCGTTCGACCAGTCGTTCGCCGTCGCCGCCCTCGGCACCGTGGCGGAGGGAGCCGACGCCGAGCTCGTGCTGCTCCCGGTGCGAGCCGGCTGTACCAGCTGCTCGGCCACCTGGGAGTGCGACGAGACGCCGTCGGCCTGCCCGACGTGCGGCTCGGTCGACATCGAGCTGCTCGGCGGCGACGAGTTGCTGCTCGAGTCCGTCCGGTACCGGGGCTGAGGGAAGCACGACGATGTGCCTCGGCATCCCCGGCCAGCTGGTGGCGTTCGGCTCGCACGAGCACCTGGCCCGCGTCGACGTCTCCGGGGTGACCCGGACGATCAACATCGGGCTGCTCGAGGACGAGCCGCTCCAGGTCGGGGACTGGGTGCTCATCCACGTCGGCTTCGCCATGTCGCGGATCGACGAAGAGGAGGCCGCGCTCGCGCTGGCGTCGCTACAGCTGATGGGCCAGTCCTTCGGCGACGAGCTCGACGCCTTCTGGTCGTCCAGGATCGGCAACGAGAACACGGGAGGTTGACATGGGTGCGATCGTCGGAGTGCTGATCGGCTACGCGCTGGGCACGCGGGCCGGGGAGGACGGCTGGGACGAGCTACGCGACGCGTGGACGGTCATCAGTCGGTCCGAGGAGGTGCGGGACCTGTTGCGCTTCGGCTTCGCCACGGCCCGCCAGCTCGCCGGGCGAGGGGGCGAGCTGCTCGCCGGCTCGCCGGGGAGGTCGACGACCTCCCTCCGACCGGTGGCCTAGCGCCGACGATGCGGTTCGTCGACGAGTACCGCGATCCGGCGGTCGCCCGGGCGCTGGTGGCGCGGATCACCGAGCTGGCCGGCCCGGACCAGTTCAAGCTGATGGAGGTGTGTGGTGGCCACACCCACACGATCTACCGGCACGGTCTGGAGCACGTCCTGCCGCCGTCGGTCGAGCTGGTGCACGGGCCGGGTTGCCCGGTGTGCGTCATCCCGATGGGCCGGGTCGACGACGCCATCTCGTTGGCCAAGCAACCCGGCGTCATCTTCACCTCCTTCGGCGACATGATGCGCGTCCCGGGAAGCCGGGGCAACCTGCTGCAGGCCAAGGCCGAGGGCGCCGACGTCCGGTTCGTCTACTCCCCGCTCGACGCCCTCCGCCTGGCCGTCGACCATCCGGACCGGCAGGTCGTCTTCTTCGCCGTCGGGTTCGAGACGACCGCGCCGTCGACCGCCATCACGCTGTGCCAGGCCCGCGACCGGGGCGTGACGAACTTCAGCGTCTTCTCCAACCACGTCACGATCGTGCCGCCCATCCGGGCCATCCTCGAGTCCCCCGACCTCCGGCTCGACGGCTTCCTCGGGCCGGGCCACGTGTCGACGGTGATCGGCCAGCGGCCGTACCGGTTCGTCGCCGAGCAGTACCACAAGCCGTTGGTCACCGCCGGCTTCGAGCCGCTCGACATCCTCCACGCCGTGGCCATGCTGCTGGCCCAGATCCGCGAGGGGCGTTGCCAGATCGAGAACCAGTACGTCCGGGTCGTGCGCGACGAGGGGAACCCGAGGGCACTGGCCATCCTGGCGGAGGTCTTCGAGCTGCGGCCGCACTTCGAGTGGCGGGGCCTCGGGTTCATCTCGCAGAGCGCGCTGAAGCTGCGGCCCGAGCTCGCCCGGTTCGACGCGGAGGTCCGCTACGAGCTTCCCGGCGTGCGGGTGGCCGACCCGAAGGCCTGCCAGTGCGGCGAGGTACTGAAGGGCGTCATCAAGCCGTGGGAGTGCAAGGTCTTCGGCACCGCGTGCACGCCGGAGACCCCCATCGGGACCTGCATGGTCTCCTCCGAGGGGGCATGCGCCGCCTACTACAACTTCGGCCGCATGCACCGGGAGGCGGCGGTGACGCTCGGCCGGAAGGGCGCGCTCAGCCGATGACGGTGGTGGCCGCGGCCGAGAGCGTCGTCCGGCGCCGGATCCGGGTGACCGGCGTCGTCCAGGGCGTCGGCTTCCGGCCGTTCGTGCACCGCCTGGCGAACGGGCTCGACCTGGCCGGCCAGGTCGGGAACGACGTCGACGGCGTGTTCGTCGAGGTCGAGGGCCGCGGGGCCGACGTCGAGACGTTCGTCGAGCGCGTGACGACCGACGCCCCGCCGCTCGCCCGCGTCCACCGCGTCACGTCGACCGTCGTGCCGGCCCGCGGCGAGCGCGGGTTCCGCATCGTCGACAGCCGGGCCCGGGGGCCCGGTGCGGACGTTCGTCTCGCCGGACGTCGCGGTCTGCGCCGACTGCCTCGCCGAGCTGTTCGACCCCCACGACCGGCGGTACCGCTACCCGTTCGTCAACTGTACGAACTGCGGGCCGCGGTTCACCATCACCGTCCGTCTGCCGTACGACCGGCCGAACACGACGATGGCTGGCTTCGATCTCTGTCCGGATTGCCGCCGCGACTACGACGACCCGGCCGACCGCCGCTTCCACGCTCAGCCCGTTGCCTGTGCCACCTGCGGCCCCCGCCTCTGGTTCGACGGCCCGCAAGGGCCGGTCGACGGCACCGACCCGGCCCTGGCCGCGGCCCAGTCGGTCCTGGCCGGCGGCGGGATCGTCGCCGTCAAGGGTCTCGGCGGCTACCACCTGGCCTGCGACGCCACCGACGACGCGGCGGTCGACCGCCTCCGGCGACGCAAGCAGCGGCCGCACAGGCCTTCGCGGTCATGGTCCGCGACGTCGCCGTCGGCCGACGGCTGGCCCGGATCGACGCGACCGAGGCCGCGGTCCTCGCCGGCTGCGCCGCGCCGATCGTCCTGGTCGACCGGCTGGCGTGCTCGGTGCTGTCGGCGTCGGTGCTGTCGGCGTCGGAGTTGGCGCCGTCGGAGTTGGCGCCATCGAGTTGGCGCCGTCGGTGGCGCCGGGCAACCCGCGCCTCGGCGTCTTCCTCCCGTACACCCCGCTCCACCATCTGCTCTTCCGGCCGGTGCCCGGCGCCGACGCGCCGGCCCCGGACGCCCTGGTCATGACCAGTGGGAACCTGAGCGACGAACCGATCTGCACCGACGCGGCCGACGCCCGCCGGCGGCTGGGGCGGATCGCCGACGGCTGGCTCGACCACGACCGCCCGATCCACGTGCCCTGCGACGACTCCGTCGTCGGGTGGCGACAGGGGAGGAGCGACCCGTCCGCCGGTCCCGCGGCTACGCGCCACTGCCCGTCGAGCTGCCCTTCGACGTGCCACCGTTGCTCGCCACCGGCGGCGAGCTGAAGAACACCTTCTGTCTGGCGGCCGGACGCGACGCATGGATGAGCCAGCACGTCGGCGACATGGGGAGCGTCGAGACGCTGGCCGCGTTCGAACGTTCGACCCGGCAGTTCACCCGGATCTACGACGTCGTCCCCGGACGGACCGTCACCGACGCCCATCCCGGCTACCAGGTTCGCCGGTGGGCCGACGAGCGGGCCGGTCGTCCGGTCGACGTGGTCCAGCATCACCACGCCCATGTGGCCTCGCTGATGGTCGAGCACCACGTCGGCGCCGGGGAGCGGGTGATCGGCATCGCCTTCGACGGCACCGGCTACGGGCCGGACGGCGCCATCTGGGGAGGCGAGATCCTCGTCGCCGGCTACCGGCGGTTCGAGCGGGCCGGTCACCTGCGGTACGTGCGGCTCCCCGGCGGCGACGCCGCCGTCCGCCGGCCCTACCGGATGGCGCTGGCCCATCTCCGGGCGGCCGGCATCGAGTGGTCACCCGACCTCCCGCCGGTGCGGGTCGCCTCGGCGCCGGAGCGGGCGACCATCGCCCGCCAGCTCGACCGGGAGTCCGGCGGCGTCCCGACGTCGAGCGTCGGGCGGCTCTTCGACGCGGTCAGCTCACTGCTCGACGTCTGCCACGTCGTGTCGTACGAGGCCCAGGCGGCCATCGAGCTGGAGGCGCTGGCCGCCCCTTGTCTCGACCGGGCGGCCGGGTACCGGATCGCGGTGGTCGGCGGCGAGCTCGACCCGACCCCCCTCCTGTGGTCGATCGCCGCCGACCTCCGCAACCACCGGCCGGCGGGCGAGATCGCCGCCGGGTTCCACGTGGCGCTGGCCCGGGCGGTCGCCCGGGTCGCCGCCGACGTCCGGTCCCGCACCGGCATCGACCGCGTCGGGTTGACCGGCGGGGTCTTCCAGAACGGCCTCCTCGTCCGGGTGGCCCGGGACGAGCTCGTCCGGCTCGGGTTCCGCGTGCTCACCCACCGGACCGTCCCGCCCAACGACGGCGGCCTGGCCCTCGGGCAGGTGGCCGTTGCCGGCTGTCCGGCCGGCCCGGCGGAGGCAGCCGGCTGTCCGGCCGGGCGGCGGAGGAGGAAGGGTGACCGTGCCGGCGCCGGCCGTCCGGGCCGAGGCCGAGGCCGGCCAGGCCCAGGCCCAGGCTGAGGCCGTGGCCGGCGGGCTGGCGATCGCCGCGTGGTCGCTGGCCCGCCGGTTCGCCGCCGGGGCCACCATGTGGTGCGTGGCGCCGCGGTGGCCGAGCCACGGGCGTCACGTCGCCGTCGAGTTCGTCCACCCGGTCATCGTCGGCAAGCGGGCCCTGCCGGCCGTCGACGTCGACGCCGCCGACCCGACCGCCGCCCTGCGCCTGCTCGCCCGGCCGGGCGACGTGCTGCTCGTCGTCGGGCCGACCGACGAACCGACCGTCGATCTCCTGCGACGGGCGGAGGCCTGGGGCCTCACTCGGATCTGGCTCGGGGCCGGCCCCCGCCCACCGACCGGCTCGGCGGAGCATGTCGTCTGGTGGGGCGACGTCGACCCGGACCTCGCCGCCCGGTCGGGCAACGTCGTCCTCCTCTACCACCTGTTGTGGGAGCTGACCCACGTCGTGTTCGAGCACCCCGGCCTGCTCGCGGCCGAGTCGGACGGCCCCGACGAGGTGTGCGTCACCTGTGCGGACGAGGGCGAGGTGGCCGAGGTGCGGGCGATCGACGCCGGCGGCCGGGCCGACGTGCTGGTCGCCGGTCGCCCGGACGCCGTCGACGTCAGCCTGGTCGGCGCGGTCGTCCCCGGCGATCTCCTGCTCGTGCACGCCGGGGTGGCGCTCTCGTTGCTCGGGAAAGACGCCCGGGCATGAGCGCCGAGCCGACGAGCTTCCTCTACCCGTTCATCGAGGCGGAGGAGCGCGACGCTTCGGACCTTCTCGCCGACCTGGCCCGGTCGGCGCAGGCCAAGATCGCCGAAAGCGAGGCCCTGCGGGCCGAGACGCTCGACCGTCTCGGCCCTTGTCTGGCCGAGGCGGCCCGGTCGATGGCCGACCGGTTCCGGGCGGGCGGCCGTCTCTTCGCTTTCGGCAACGGCGGCAGCGCCACCGACGCCGAGGGGATGGTCGAGCTCTTCCGCGACCCGCCCGGCGGCCGCCCCCTGCCGGCGATCTCACTGGTCGACGACCGGGCGGTGCTGACCGCGTTGGCCAACGACGTCGGCTTCGAGCTCGTCTTCTCCCGCCAGCTGATCGCCCACGCCCGACCGGGCGACATGGCCGTCGGGTTCTCGACCAGCGGAAGCTCGCCCAACGTCCTGCGAGCCCTCGGCGAGGCGGCCGGACGGCAGCTCCTGACGATCGGCTTCAGCGGTTACGACGGCGGCGCCCTCGCCCGCAGCGACGACGTCCGCTACCGCCTGGTCGTGCGGTCCGACAGCGTCCACCGCATTCAGGAGACCCAGTCGGCGCTCGTGCTCGAGCTCTGGCAGGCCGTGCAGCGATCGATCGACGAAGGGAGCACTCGATGACCGACGTCGTCCCGGTGCCGGCCGCCACCGGACGGGAAGCCGCGGTCTTCGACCGCATCGAGGCGTTCCGTCGCCGCCGACCGCGCCTGGCGGACGACGTCGTCACCCTGGCCCACGGAGCCGGTGGCAAGGCGTCGGCTGCGCTGCTCGACGCGGTCTTTCTACCGGCCTTCTCGAACGACGTTCTGGCCGCTCGGACCGACGCGGCCGAGATGGTGCTGCCGTCCGGTGAGCGCTTGGCGTTCACCACCGACTCGTTCGTCGTCAAGCCGTTGGTCTTCCCCGGCGGTTCCGCCGGCCACCTGGCCGTCCACGGGACGGTCAACGACCTGGCCATGGTCGGCGCCCGTCCGATCGCCCTGTCGGCGGCCTTCGTCTTGGAGGAGGGCTTCCCCGTCGAGTCGCTCCGCCAGGTCGTCGCCGACATGGCCGAGGCGGCGGCTGACGTCGGCGTCCCGGTCGTGACCGGCGACACCAAGGTCGTCGACCACGGCGCGGCCGACGGCATGTACCTGACGACCTCGGGCGTCGGGATCATCCCCCGCGGCCGGCGGCTCGCCGCCGCCGACGTCGCCGTGGGCGACGTGGTCCTCGTCTCGGGCACCGTCGGCGACCACGGCACCGCGGTCATGCTGGCCCGGGGCGACCTGGCGCTCGAAGCCGAGATCGTCTCCGACACGGCCCCCTTGGCGGACCTGATGGAGTGCCTGTTGGCGGCCGCGCCGTCGACCCGGTGGCTGCGGGACGCCACCCGTGGGGGGATCGGGACGGTCTGCAACGAGCTGGTGAAGGAGTGCAACCTGACGGTCGTGCTCGAAGAGTCGGCGCTGCCGGTCCGTCCGGCGGTGGCCGCGGCGTGCGAGCTCCTCGGTATCGACCCGCTCTACGTGGCGAACGAGGGCAAGCTCGTCGCCGTCGTCGGCCCCGACGATGCCGACGCCGCGCTGGCCGCGCTCCGTGCCCACCCGCTCGGCCGCGACGCGGCGCGGATCGGCGAGATCGTCGCCGAACCCCCCGGCATCGTGGTGCTCGTCACGCCGTTGGGCGGCACCCGGATCGTCGACATGCTGGTCGGCGACCCGCTGCCGCGGATCTGCTGAGACGGGCCCCGACCTCGGCCACACCCTCGGCCGCCGCGGCCGGCCGGCACCCGCTCGCCGGGCCGTGCCGCCGACCGGTGCGGCTATGTTCGGCGGCCTCAACCGCGACCGATCGAGAGCGCTGCCGATGCCGTCCTGTCTGGTTGTCCAGCACGTCGAGCCCGAGGGTCCCTACGCGATCGGTGACGCGCTCGCCGCCGCCGGCATCGACGTCGTGCGATGTCGCACCTACGCCGGCGAGCCGTTGCCCGGGCGGGCCAGCGACTTCGACGGCCTGGTCGTCATGGGCGGACCGATGTCGGCCGTCAGCGACGTCGGCTTTCCGACCCGCCGCCAGGAGATCGCGCTCGTGGCCGACGCCCTCGACGTCGCGCTGCCGACGCTCGGTGTGTGCCTCGGCTCCCAGCTGCTGGCCGTCGCCGCCGGCGGGCGCGTGATGGCCGGTCGGGCCGGCCTCGAGGTCGGGTGGGCGCCGGTCCGCGTCGACGCGGCGGCGGCCGACGACCCGCTCTTCTCGACCGTCCCGACCGAGCTGACGGTGCTCCACTGGCACGGCGACACGTACGAGCTCCCGTCAGGGGCCGTGCCGCTGGCGTCGAGCGCGTCCTACGCCCAGCAGGCCTTCCGGGTCGGTGACCGGGCGTGGGGCCTGCAGTTCCACGTCGAGGTCGACCAGATCGCGGTCGACGCGTTCGTCGAGGCCTTCGGCGACGACGCGGTGGCCGCCGGCACGACGCCGGAGGCGATCCGGGCCGCCACGCCGGGTGCGCTCGCCGCCCTGGCGCCCTATCGCCGCGCCATGCTCGCCCGTTTCGCCGCCCTGGTGGCCGCCGATGATCGAACCGCCGGGAGCGGGGGAGTGGACCAGCTGGCCGACCGGGCCTGAGCTGCCCGCCCCTGAGCTTGCCCACCCCTGAGCTGCCCGGCCCCTGAGCCACGCCGCCCGAGCGGCCCGGCCCTTTGTGTCCGGCGCGTGAATTGGGGCAACAAAGGTTGTCTCTGAGGCATCGTCGCCGTAGGGTCATCGCATGGCGGTCGGAACGGACGCAGTACTGACGTCGATCGGGGAGTCGCTCCGGGCGGCGCGCGAACAGCAGGGGCTGACCCTCGAGGAGGCCGCGGCGCGCTCGGGCATCTCGAAGTCCCACCTGTCGAGGCTCGAGTCGTCGGAGCGCCAGCCGTCGGTGGCGTCGCTGCTCGCCTTGGCCGGCCGCGTTCGGCGTGACGGTCGGCACCCTGTTCGGCGAAACGGCGGGCCCGATGCCGCTGGGCATCTCGCCACCGGATGCTCCCCGGCGGGAGTCCAACGGGCTGACCATCACCGCGTGCAGCGGGTACGCCGGCTCGAGCGTCATCGACGCGCTGCGGGTCACGGTCAGCCCGGACCGCCCGGCCCCGGCGCCGGCTCGCCACCCCGGCGAGGAGTGGCTGTACGTGCTGGGCGGCACGCTCCGGCTCGAGTACGACGACGAGATCCACTTCCTCGAGGCCGGTTCGGCCGCGCATTTCAACGCCGAGGTGCCGCATCGCCTGGGAGCGGAGCGCACCGCCGCCGAAGTGCTCCTCGTGGCGGCCAAACCGGCGCGCAACCTGCACAACATCCACTGAACCCTGACAAGCACTGAGCCCTGACATCCACTGATCCCTGACAAGCACTGAGCCCTGACAAGGAGGAAGCAATGACGATGACCGACGTCAGCACCATCGAGGGCACCGGGAGCGGTTTCGACCTCGACGGCTTCATGGCCGTGCGGGCCCGGACGCGTCGGGCCGTGCACCTGATCGCCGACCAGCTCACCCCCGGCCTCTCCGAGGAGCAGGCCAAGGAGATCGCCCGGACGACGCTGTCGGCGCTCGAGATGCGCCGCGGCTGGCACCACATCATCGTGCGCTGCGGTTCGAACACGACCAAGGACTTCATGGAGCGGTCCGAGCCCGGCGTCGTCCTCGGCGAGAACGACATCTTCTTCGTCGACATCGGCCCGGTCTACGGCGACTTCGAGGGCGACGCCGGCGACACCTTCGTCTTCGGGGACGACCCGCGCCACCTCAAGGCCCAGCGCGACGTCCGCGAGATCTGGGAGATCGTCCGGGCCAAGTGGCTGGCCGAACGGGTCACCGGCGTCGAGCTCTACGAGTTCGCGGTCGAGACGACCGAGTGGTTCGGCTGGCAGCTGAACATGGACCTCTCCGGTCACCGCCTGTCCGACTACCCGCACTCGGCCCACTACGACGGACCGCTGGCCGAGGTCGGCTTCGCGCCGAACCCGAACCTGTGGGTGCTCGAGATCGCCATCGCCGACCGCGACAAGACGTTCGGGGCCTTCTACGAGGATCTCCTGCTCGAGGACCAGTCCTTCCCCGAGGGAACCGTCCCTTCGTAGGGAGAAATTGATAAATAGTCGGCCTTCATTGGTCGGGTATTTATCTGAATTAGAGGACCAGGAGAACGATTGGACGCTCGCGGCGATTCGCCCTCCCCGAGCGGCCGACCGCGGTACGCAACCACGTCGAAGCGCCCACTCTACGTGGGTGTTTCGACGCGCCACCGCCGGATCCTCGGCGTGCCGTCCGCGGTTTATACGCCGTTAACAGGCCAGCTATTGCAATGACGGATTCCGCGCTCAATAGTGATTGAAGCAGTAACCGTCATATCCCCCTTACGGTGTGAGGAGCAGTCCAGTGAGCACCATCGAGGCAACCAGACCACCGGCCACGGCCGCCGCCCCCGAGAGTGGTGGCCGCTCGGGCCTACGCTCCCGAGCCCTGGGGTTCCCGACCGTCCTGGCCCAATCCGTCGCGCTCATCTCGCCCACGATGACGGCGGTACTGATCATCCCGCTCTGCTTCGGCGACGCTGGCGAGGGGACCTGGCTGGCCTACGCCTTCGGGACGCTGATGCTGCTCTTCGTCGTGTTCTGCTTGAACCAGTTCGCCAAGCGGTCGGCGCTCCCGGGTTCGATGTACGGCTACACGGCCAAGGGCCTCGGCCCCGTCGCCGGGGTCATGTCCGGCTGGTCGCTGATCTGGTGCTACCTGTTCATCGGCATCGCCGGTCTCACCGGGTTCTCCATCTTCGCCGCCCAGCTGTTCTCCTCCATGGGCGTGCACGGCGCCATCCCCCCGGTGCTCTTCTTCTGCGTGTCGGCCGCCGTGTGCTGGTTCATCGCCTACAAGGACATCAAGATCTCGTCGCTGCTGACCCTGCTGTTCGAGGGGGCGTCCGTCGCCTGCATCACGGCCCTGGCCTGCGTGATCCTGTTCAAGCACGGCTTCACGGTCGACACGGCCCAGCTCAAGGTGCAGGGGCTGACGGTGCACGACCTCAGCCTGGCGGTGGTGATCACCGTCTTCTCTCTGGTCGGGTTCGAGAGCGCCACCACGCTCGGTGGCGAAGCCCGCAAGCCGCTGCGGAACATCCCGAGGGCGGTGATCGCCAGCCTGCTCATCACCGGCGCCTTCATGGTCTTCATGAGCTACGTGGAGGTCTTCGGCGCCTCCCACGCCCACCTGGACCTGGCCAGCCTGGCGGCGCCGCTGACCGTCCTGTCCAAGGCCTACGGGGTGGCCTGGTTCAAGGTACCGGTGGCCATCGGGGCCATGGTGAGCTTCTTCTCGCTCACCCTCTCGTGCCTGAACGCCGGCTCCCGCATCGTCTTCGCCATGGCCCGCCACGAGGTCTTCCCGAAGCCGCTGGCCCAGACGCACCCGCGGAACCACACCCCGCACCGGGCCATCAGCGCCTTCATCCTGGTGATGCTGGCCATCCCCTGCATCCTCGAGATCTTCACCAACCCGCTCACCACCTTCGGGGACGCCGGGACCCTGGCCGCCTTCGGCTTCCTGGTTGCCTACTACCTGATCTCGATCGCCACGCCCTTCTATCTGAAGAAGCGGGGAGAGCTGAAGCCCGGCCACGTCGTCCTGACGGTGATCGCCTGCGTCGCCCTGGCCGTGCCGACGATCGGCAGCTTCTACCCGGTGCCGGCGTTCCCGATCGACATCTTCCCGTACATCTTCTTGGCCTGGATGGCCATCGGCGGGAGCTGGCTCTACACCTTGAGCCGGCGGCAGAAGCACATGTTCGCCGCCATCGAGGTCGACCTGGAAGCCTCGATGGCCGCCTCGGTGCAGAGCCACCACGAGGAGATGGGCACGCTGGTCTCTTTCGAGCGGCCTGTCGCCCCCACCTTCGAGCGACCGCTGGCCCCGACGTTCGAGGAGCTCGACCTCGCCCTGGAGAGCGCCAGCTGACGGGCGCCGTGTTACGGTGACCGCCGCAGTAAGCGATGCCACCGAGTAGGGGAAGCCGGTCGAAGTCCGGCGCTGGTCCGCAACCGTAGGCAGCGAGCCCGAGGGCCCGTTGCGAGCCGGGATACCTCCACGGTGGTCGAGCTCCCAACGTCGAGACACACGGTCCGGGGCTCGGTGGTCCTCCACCACGGTGGGGTGCTCCCGGGTCTGGCCCGGGAAGCGAGAGAGACCATGAGCAGTCCCCGTCGGTTCGCCACCATCGCCGCGCTGGCCGCGTCGTTGACCTTGGCGGTCGGCCTGGCCCCGCTGGCCACGGCCGGCGCGGCGTCGGCCGGCGCAACGACGTCGAGCACGGGACCGCAGCTGCCGCAGCTGCCGGCTGCCCGGTCGGCCGCCGGCTGGTTGGCCGGCCAGTTCAACGCCCAGGGCTTCATCACGACGACAACAGCCGGCAAGGCGACGCCGGATCTCTCGTCGACCGCCCAGAGCGTGCTCGCCCTCTCGGCGGCCAATGCCGACCTGCCGGTGGCCCGGCAGGGCCTGACCTACCTCCAGGCGCATCTCGCCACATACGTGACAGTCGACGGCGCCGCCGGCCCGGGCAAGCTGGCCCTACTCATCCTCGACGCTCAGGCGTTGGGGGCCAACCCGCGCAGCTTCGGCGGCAGTGACCTGGTGGCCCGGCTGCTCGCCACCCAGCAGTCGAGCGGCCCCGACGCCGGCCTCTTCGGCACCGAGACACAGCTCGGCACATACCTCGCCGGCACCTACGACCAGGGTCTCGCGCTGGTCGCGCTGGCCGCCGCCGGCGTCCATGGCACAGCCCAGGTCGCGTCGGCGGTGAGCTGGCTGATGGCCGAGCAGTGCCCCGACGGCGGGTGGACCCTCCCCGACCAGTCGCTGAACACCTGCACCGGAACGCCTGGGACATTCCCGAACACAGGGCCGGACACCAGCTCGACCGCACTGGCCGTCGACGGCCTCGTCGCCCAGGGCTCGCTGCGCTCGTTCGTGTCGACCGGCGTGCTCGGCTTCTTCACCGCCGCCCAGGATGCCGACGCCGGGTGGTCGTACTACCCGAACAGTGCCACCACCCCGCAGACGACCCAGCCGACATCGACGGCTCTCGTGATCCAGGCGCTGCTCGCCCTCGGCCTTTCGCCGACCGCGCCGTCGCTGGCCAAGGGCACGGCGACGCCGGTCTCGACGTTGCTCTCGCTCCAGCTGACGTCGGGCCCGGCCGCCGGTGCCTTCTTCGAGAAGACAGCGGCGACAACGGGGAGTCTGTTCGGCACCTACGAGGCCATCCCGGCCCTGGCCGGTTTGACCCTGCCGTTCGGTCCCTCCGGCACCGGCTATTGGGAGGTCGCCTCGGATGGTGGCCTGTTCGCCTTCGGCACGGCCGGCTTCTACGGCTCGATGGGCGGCCAACCGCTCAACCAGCCGATCGTCGGGCTCACGTCGACGCCGGACGGCAAGGGCTACTGGGAGGTCGCGTCCGACGGCGGACTGTTCGCCTTCGGGGACGCCGCCTTCTACGGTTCGATGGGCGGAAAGCCGTTGAACAAGCCGGTCGTCGGCATCGCCGCTACCCCGGACGGACAGGGCTACTGGGAGGTCGCGTCCGACGGCGGACTGTTCGCCTTCGGGGACGCCGCCTTCTACGGTTCGATGGGCGGCAAGCCGCTCAACCAGCCGATCGTCGGTATCGCGTCGACGCCGGACGGCAAGGGCTACTGGGAGGTCGCGTCCGACGGCGGACTGTTCGCCTTCGGGGACGCCGCCTTCTACGGTTCGATGGGCGGCAAGCCGCTCAACCAGCCGATCGTCGGTATCGCGTCGACGCCGGACGGCAAGGGCTACTGGGAGGTCGCGTCCGACGGCGGACTGTTCGCCTTCGGGGACGCCGCCTTCTACGGTTCGATGGGCGGCAAGCCGTTGAACAAGCCGATCGTCGGCATTGCCGCCACCCCCGACGGCCAGGGCTACTGGGAGGTGGCCAGTGACGGCGGCCTCTTCGCCTTCGGCGACGCCGTCTTCTACGGCTCGATGGGCGGCAAGCCGTTGAACAAGCCGGTCGTCGGGATCGGCGCCAACCTGGCCCGGCCGGCCTGAGCCCCGGCCGGCCCCGCCGGGCCTGGGTCAGCTGGTCGAGCGGCAAGGACAGCACCCTCGCGCTCCACGACGTCCTGACGTCGGGCGACGTCGAGGTGGTCGGGCTGCTGACGACGGTCAACGCGACGTTCGAGCGGGTGGCGATGCACGGTGTGCGCCGCACCCTGCTCGATGCCCAGGCTGACGCACTGGGTCTCCCGGTCGACGTCGTCGAGCTCCCGTGGCCGTGCCCGAACGAAACGTACGAGACGTTGATGGCCGCGGCCGTCGGCCGGGCCCGGTCGGCGGGTGTCGACGCCGTCGTCTTCGGCGACTTGTTCCTGGCCGACATCCGTCGTTACCGGGAGCAGATGCTGGCCGGGTCCGGCCTCGTCCCGCTCTTCCCGCTGTGGGGGCAGCCGACCGACGAGCTGGCCGGCCGGCTCCTCGCCCTCGGTGTTCGCGCCGTGGTCAGCTGTGTCGACCTCGGCCAGCTGCCGGCGGAGCTGGCCGGCCGCTGGTACGACGAGTCGTTCCTGGCCGACCTGCCGGCCGGGGTCGACCCCTGCGGCGAGAACGGTGAGTTCCACACCGTCGTCGTCGCCAGCCCGGACTTCGCCCGGCCATTGGACGTCACGGTGGGCGAGATCGTCGAACGGGACGGCTTCGCCTACGCCGACGTGATCTGGAACCCCGGGCGATCGTCCGCCGTCAGGCCGGCACGGTAACCGGCACGCCGTTGAGCCGGGCCGCCTCGGCCAGCCGATCGTCGTACGTCACGAGACCGTCGAGGTCATCACCGAGGTCGAGCGCCGTTGCCAGGTGCAGCGCGTCGAGGCTGCGGAGCATCGCCGGGTCGAGGCGACCGGCCTGCTCCAAGATCGATGTGGTGATCTGGACCAGCGTGATCGAGTCGAGCACGGCTCTCGCCTGCAGCACCCGATCCGCCGCGACCCGGCGTACGGCACGGAGCAGCTCGGTCCGGACCAGGTTCGACGCCACCGGTACGCGATCGTCTTCGTTGAGCCAGCGACGGAAAGCCGCCGTCTCCGGCTCGGACACCACGAGCTTCGCCAGCGCCGACGTGTCGACGTAGTGGGCCACGTCAGTACCGCTCGGCGTTCCTCCGGGCGACCAGTTCCGCGCTCACGCTCGGACCTGGCTCAGGGATCGGGAGCGCATCGATGGCGCGGCGCGGTCGACGTGCCTTTCCCGACGCGACCAGTTGCTCGATCCTCGAGGCCGGGATCGCCGTCAACTGGGCTACCGGGCGACCCCGGTCGGTGATCGTGACGGTCTCGCCGGCGGATGCGTCGGCGACGACCGCCGAGGCGTTCTGCTTCAGGGCGCGGATACCCACCTCCGACATGTTCTTCATTGTAGCACTTCGTCAGCGCAGGACGCGGGCGCCCTCGAGCACGACGCCGGGAGCGTCGGGGTGGAGCAGGTCGGCCAGCAGTTCGACGCCGTCGACCACCCGCGGGCCGGGGCACGAGAAGTGGGCGTTGGCGTCGACCGCCACGACCCGCCCCAATCCTGCCGCCTCCGGACGGTCGAGGAACGACGCCGCCTGGCCCACCGCGCCGTCGAGGTCGAAGCCACACGGGCTGAAGACGGTGACGTCGATCGCCTGGTCGCCGATCTCCTCCCACGACAGCCGGCGTGACCGTTCGCCGCCGACGGCCAGCACCGGCTCGCCGCCGGCGGCCTCCACCATGTCGGGCACCCAGTGGCCGGCGTTGAACGGCGGGTCCGGCCATTCGAGCACGAACACCCGGGGTCGCGGCCGGCCGGCCACCCGTCGGCGGACGGTGTCGACCCGCGCCCGGAGCGCGGTCATCACCGCCTCGGCCGTTGCCTCGGTGCCGGTCGCCCGGCCGACGACGCCGACGCAGTCGATGACCTCGTCGAGCCGTCCGGGGTCGAGGGAGATGACCTCGGCCCGGCAGCCGATCGTCGCCAGCGCTTGGTCGACCACACCGGACGGCACCGCACAGACCCGGCAGAGGTCCTGGGCCAGGATCACGTCGGGCGCAATGGACCGGATCAGCGCGTTGTCGAGGGTGTAGATCGGCTCCCCGGCCGCCACCCGGGTGCTCACCTCGTCGTCGAGCTGGCGGGCGGTGAGCGGTTCCTCCGTCGGCAGCGCCGTGCCCGAGACGACCGGGATCGCCCGGGCGGCCGGTGGGTGGTCGCATTCGAAACTCCGGCCCGCCAGGTCGTCGCCGAGGCCGAGGGCGAACACGATCTCGGTGGCCGACGGCAGCAGCGAGACGATCTTCACCGGCCCATCATCCCGCGCCCGGCCGTCCGGCCCGGCGTTGCTCGTCCGGCGGGTACGGGCAGTGCCGGCAACCGCTGCCGCAGCAGTAGCCGCGGGCCGCCAGCGCCGGCGCGGTGAAGACGAAGTACCCGGTTGCCGGATCGGCGTAGAACACACGACCGGCGGCCACCGCGTCGTCGTGCGCGGCTCGGATCACCGCCTCGGCGGTTGTCGCCGTCGCCGGATCGATCGCCGGATCGATCGCCGGATCGACCGTCCGGTGGGTCCGTGGGTCGTGAGGTGACGCGGGTTCGGGGGTGATCGTCCGACGCTATCGAGACCGCGGACGACCACGACCACGCGACACCATGAACGACCGCCGAGGCCGACGGCGCCGCTCTCCGGAACGGTTGACAACCCGCCGCGCCCGGCGTACGGTGCCGTCGGCCCGACGGGTAATTGTCGGGTCGAACAACTGAATACGACAAACGTCGTGGTGCAGGGGAAGCCCGGTGAGAAACCGGCACTGACCCGCAGCCGTGAGCCGGAACCGCAAGATTTCGGCGAGTCGGAATGCCTGCCCGCGTCACATGTGGTGTTCGTCTCGTCGTGGTTCGCGGGACGGAGCCGAGGTCGCCTGGGCGACCCGATTCCGCCCCGTGCTCTCTACGCGTCGCGTAGGCAGCACGGGGTTTCGTGTCTCGGGCCCCAAAGGCTGCTTCCTGCTCCGCATCGGGTGCTCCGTCGTAGAGGACACCCCGACGAGAGGAGCGCAACATGTTCAACGCCCGGGTCTGGCGAGGACTATGGAGGACGGCGGCCACCATCGGCATCGCCGGAGCGGCCATAGGCACTAGCGCAACGTTGGCCGGTGCCACACCGACCCCAACCGTGAAGGCGGCTACGTGGCTGAAGGGCCAACTGGTCGGTGGCACCCACTACAACACAACATTCACAACGAGCACTCCGTCTCCCGGCCTGACGGCCGACGGCCTATTCGCGTTCGCCGCCGCCTCGGGATTTTCGGGCAGCGTGACAACCGTCGCCACGTGGTTGAACAGCGCGACACATATCGGTGGTTACGTCGGGTCGTCGCACAACTACCCGGGCGGCCTGGCCAAGGTGGCGTTGGCCGCGGCGGTCGCCAAAGCGGCCGGGTTGTCCTACACACCGACCAGCTTCGCCGGCACCAACCTGATCACCGACCTCGAAGGCACCCAGATCACGAGCGGGGCCAAGAAGGGCGACTTCGCCGATCCACGCGACACACCGACCTACTTCGGCTACGCCAACCCGACCAGCCAGGCACTGGCCGTCATCGTGCTCGAGAAGGCCGCCCCCGGCTTCTCGGGGCTCGGGACAGCGGTGACCTACCTGGAGGGCCAGGTCTGCACGACAGCCAACGGTGGCGGCTTCCATGGCTACCCGTCCACCTACGGCGGCTGCGCCACAAACTCGATCGGCGGTGACGTGGACACGACCGGAGCGGTTTCCCAGGCCCTCGCCTACTACGCGGCGGCGACCGGCAATGCCACCGCCAAGACGGCAGCGGAGAACGCCAACGGCTGGCTCGACCACGAGAAGGCCGCCGCCGGATCGACAAAGGTCACCTGGAAGAACTTCTGTCAGACACCGTTCACGTCGCTCACACCGAGCGTGAACAGCACGGGGCTGGCGATCGAAGGGTTGGTCGACGACCCCCGCGGTCCGAGCCACTTCGCCACTGACGTCACGAAGGGCACGAGCTGGCTGGTCTCGGCCCAGAACGCCACAGTCAGCTCGCCGACAGACGGCAGCCTGCCGGCGTGCACGGCGAGCGGTCCGGGCAGCGTGCGGGCCACCACCCAGGGCACCCAGGGGTTGGCCGGGAAGTCCTGGGTGGACCTCCTGTAGCCGTCCATCGGTTTCGGTCGGCGGTCCGGTGACGCCCAGGCGTCCGGACCGCCGATCGACCGGGAACCACGCAATGACGACGACCGGGCCGCGGCCCGGAACAACCGAAGTGACGACCGAGAAGGCGGGATGCAGTGCGCAGAGTGGCGGTAACGAAGATGGCAATAGGGGAACGGCGGCGAGGCGTTCGGAGCCTCGGGACGGTCGGGCTGGCAACGACGATGTTGGTGGCGGTCCTGGCCGGCACCCTGGGGGCACTCAGCGTTGGGCCGGCCTCGGTGGCGGGCGCCACGACAACTACCGTGCCCAACCCCGACCCGGCGCTCATCACACAGTGGCACCCGTGCCAGCCCGGCGCCGGGGTGACCGAGTTCGTCGACTTCGGCCCACTCGACAGCGGCAAGGTGGACGTGGGTTGCGCTTCCACAGCCGCCGCCCAGACCAACGGCTTCAAGGCCCTGACCGACGCCGGGTTCGTGCACGCCACACGGCCGTCCACACCGGGGTTCCTCACAACCATCACCGGCTGCCCGGGATCGACCTGCCCGGTGGTGGGCACCATCCCCTCCGGCGCCTATTGGTCCTACTGGTTGGCCAAAGCCCCCGGTGACGCCTGGGGGTACAGCGGCTACGGGGGGGCCGCGCCGCAGACCAACGGCACCGCCTACCCGTTCCAGGCCTGGGCCTTCGGTTCCAGCACACTGCCCAGGGTCCCGGTCATGGACAGCGCCGGGCCGGTGGCTGCCACCCCCTCACCCGAGCCGACCTCCGACGGCGCCCTGGCGCTGGCCGAGAGCTGGGTGGCCACGGTCTTCTCGCACCTCGCCGCCCAGTGCATTACCCATCAGTCGACATGCAGTTCGGAGCAGTACGCCAACCTGGACGACTACGTCGAGGCCCTGACCGCCGCCGGCGTCCCGACCGATCAGATCGATCCCACTGTCCTCACCCTGCTTCGCTCGAGCCAGGTGGAGAATGCCATGGCCACACAAGCGCCGACATTCATCTCGCTCGGCGGGTTGACGACAGAGAACGGCGCCGCCCCTTTGCTCTCCGCCCTGACGTCGCTGCACACATCGAGCGACACGACCGAGATCGACACACTGGCCGCTCGTATCCAGGAGACGCTTCAGCCGACAGGGCGCTACCCGGGGAGCGTCCGCCTGACACCGACAACCAACGAGCCGACAACCAACTACCCGACACCGACAACACCGACAACACCGACAAAGCCGGTCGTGGCGACAGCCGTCCAGGCGCCGGTCGTGAACGCCCTCCTGGCCGCCGGGGTCGCCGTCCCGGTGACCGCGGTGGACGCGGTGATCAGCTACATCGTCGGGCCGCTCGCCACAACGGCGACAAAGGGCACAACGTCCGGCGTGAAGCGTCTCTCCCAGCAGCTCGTCGCCCTGGTGGCGATCCTGGATGCCACACCGGCCAAGATCACGGGTGGAGCGGTGACACCGGGCGAGGTCCGGTCGAAGATCGCGGCCGATGCCTCAGCCCTCGCCACGGCGCAGAAGGCCGACGGCGGGTTCGACGGTGGCTACGCCGGCGGCGGTGTCTCCGAGAAGGTCGAGACCGCGTACGTCACCGGCTTCGCGGCCCAGGGGCTGGCGGCGGCCGCTCAGGCGACCGGCACAGCGACCGCTTCGGCGGCCGCCCGGGCCGCCGCCCGCTGGCTGGCCTCGATGCAGCTGACGGCAGACGCCGTGGGCATCGGCGACGGATCGACCAACCTGGGTTTCGTCGCCACGGACCCGGACTTCTTCACGGCCGACGCGGCCAACGGGCTCGGCTATGACCCGGCGACACTCGACTACTTCGAGTCGTCCACACATTCGGCCAGCGGCCTGTTGTCCAACACACTGTGGGACATCGACCACGCCATGCTCGACTGGTCACTCGCCCCCTATGCCGATGCCACCATCGCTGCCCCGTCGGCCACGGCGACCACCGCCACCGCCACGGTCAGTGCCTCGGTCACCGCGGGCACCGATCCCCAGACGGTGGCCGTCACCTACGGCACGACACCGACACTGGCCGGATCGACGTCAACGGTCGGCTCGGTAGCCGTGCCGGCCACAACCACCAAGGCGACGACGGTCACGCTGACCGGGCTGTCGGCCGCCAAGACCTACTACTACCGGGTGGTGAGCACCTCGCCGTTCAAGCCCGGCTCCGTCGACACCGTGACGGTGACGAGCACAATCGAGTCGTTCACCACCCCCTTCGACGTCGCCTCGGGAGCAACGGCCGACCTCACCACCGCGGTCGGCTACCTGACCAACCCGGCCAACCTGGTGAACAGCACCCACTACGACCCGTTCGGGCCGACATTCCCGACAGTGGGCCTGACCATCGACGGCGCCTTGGGGTTGGCCGCGGCCAAGACGGCCGACCCCACCCTGGCCATGATCACCACATGGGTGGCCCACAACGCCGACTCGTGGACCGGGATCGAGACATCCACGTTCCCGCCGTCGGGCGGGGCTCTCGGCAAAGAGGCCCTCTTGGCCGAGGTGGTCGGCCAGGACCCCCACAACTTCGGCGGCCACGACCTGATCGCCGCCATCGACCAGGCCGTCTGCACCGGGGTGAGCGCCACATGCGTGGCGGCGGGGAACTACACCGATTCCTCTTCGGTTTTCGATCAGACCCTGGGCGTCTTGGCCCAGCTACGAGCCGGGGACACGACGAACGCGGCCAGCCCCGTCGCCTACCTCGAGTCCCTGCAAAAGGGCAATGGCGCCTGGCCGGGCGCCATCCCCGCCTCGACGACAACAACAGTCGACTCGACGGCCATGGCCGTCATGGCTCTCGACCTCACATCGTCGACCACCGCCCAGCTCGCCGTTCAGAGCGGCCTCGACTGGATCGTCACCCAGCAGCAGGGCGACGGCGGGTTCACCGGCGCTTCGGGGATCAGCACCAACTCGACGGCGCTGGCCGTCATGGCCCTGGGGACGTCGACCTTCTACGCCACCCAGATCGCCGCGGCCCAGACGTTCTTGGCGGCCGAGCAGAACCCCGACGGCGGGTTCACCACCGCGGTCGGCACAGCCACAGGCTCGAACCTGCGAGGCTCGACCCAGGCGGTGAACGGACTGGCCGGCGCCTCCTTCGGCACCCTGTCGGACCCGCTCACCGGTCCCACGCCCCCCGCCCCGCCGACCGGGTCGACCACAGCCAACGGCGGGTCGTCGTCGACACCGACCGGGACGGCCACGGCCGCGCTGCCGCCCGCGACAACGGGGGCTCTTTCCCCGGTGGCGGCCAGCGGCACCGGTCAAGGGGCGCTCACGGTGGCGAAGTACGCCGGCAACCCGGTGAGCGCCGCCGTCTCCGGCGGCACCGGCGTGTACTACGACGTCGACCTGGCCGCCGGGAGCACCTTCTCGTCGGTGGCGATCACCGTCTGCACACTGGCCGCCGCCGGTCAGTCACTCACCTGGTGGAACGGCACTGCCTGGGCCCCCTTCAGCGAGCAGGCTTACGCCACCACCACTGGCTGCGTCACGGCCACCGTGTCCGCCACGACGTCGCCCACGCCGGCCCAGCTGACCGGGACCCCGGTGGCGCCGTCGTCGAATCCCATCTCCTCGCCAGCGCCCGCACCGCCGTCCAACCCGACATCACCGTCCAGCCCGACGCCGGCGCCGACCCCGACGTCTCCCGCCACGCCGTCGACCACGAGCGGCTATTGGGAGGTCGCGTCGGACGGCGGCCTCTTCGCCTTCGGTGACGCCTCGTTCTACGGCTCGATGGGCGGCCAGCCGCTGAACCAACCGATCGTCGGACTCGCGGCCACCCCCGACGGCCACGGTTACTGGGAGGTGGCCAGCGATGGTGGTCTCTTCGCCTTCGGCGACGCCGCCTTCTACGGCTCGATGGGCGGCCAGCCGCTGAACCAACCGATCGTCGGACTCGCGGCCACCCCCGACGGCCACGGTTACTGGGAGGTGGCCAGTGACGGCGGCCTCTTCGCCTTCGGCGACGCGGCCTTCTACGGCTCGATGGGCAGCCAGCCGCTGAACCAACCGATCGTCGGACTCGCGGCCACCCCTGATGGGCACGGCTATTGGGAGGTCGCGTCGGATGGTGGTCTCTTCGCCTTCGGTGACGCCGCCTTCTACGGCTCGATGGGCGGCCAGCCGCTGAACCAAGCCGATCGTCGGACTCGCGGCCACCCCCGACGGCCACGGTTACTGGGAGGTGGCCAGTGATGGTGGTCTCTTCGCCTTCGGCGACGCCGCCTTCTACGGGTCCATGGGTGGCCAGCACCTCAGCCAGCCGATCGTCGGGATCGCCCCGACGCCCGACGGCCACGGGTACTGGGAGGTCGCCTCGGACGGTGGTCTCTTCGCCCTCGGCGACGCCCCGTTCGACGGCTCGATGGGCAGCCAGCCGCTGAACGAGCCCATCATCGGGATGGCCGCTTCGTGAGGGAGGAAACGACAGGGAAGAGGCCGCCGGTGGGTGACGACCGGCGGTCCTCTGCTTCAGTGGCTGACGGCATTGACGTCGGCGTTCTTTGCCATACCGATCAACCGGGTGTCATCGGCGACCTTCGTCGATCATGTCCCGCACGGTGTCGGCCCCGCGTCGTACCCCGCGGCGGGCTGCCGGAGGGCGGCGACCACGCCGTCGACGTCGCCGGCCGGCCGGTCGACCGGGACGAGCCTGGCCACCGCTCGGCCGTGCTTGGTCACGGTGATGCTCTCCCCGTGCTCGACCCGTTCCAGTAGCTGCGCCAGGTGCGTCTTCGCTTCGTGAGGCTCCCACGGTGGTCATGGTCGAAAGGCTAGGCGTCGACTGGTCGAAATCTCGGACTCGGGCCCGGAGGCGGAGGTGCCGTGGTACCGTGACCAGCGCAGTCACGAATACGTGACGCCACCGTTCAGGGGAAGCCGGTCGAATTCCGGCGCTGGTCCGCAACCGTCGACGGCGAGCCGATGAGGCAGCCGTGAGCCGGGATACCTGGGTGGTGAGGGAGCTCCCAGCCGTCGAGACACAGGGTCGGGGCTCGGAGGCCCTGGCCGCTCGGCGCAGCGCCCCCGGGTCGTCGCCCGGGAAGCGAGCACGAATGGCCCAGCGCCGACGATCTGCTCGAAAGAGCCGGGGACGGCGCGGCCAGCGGTGGTTGGCCGGTGGGGCACTGGTGCTGGCCGCCGCCGGGACCGTGACGGCGGGGACGGCGGCCTCCCTGATGGTGACCGCGGGACCAGTCGGGGCCCAGTCGATCGGTGACTGCTCCACGACCACCGGGGTCATCGTGGTCGTGGACTTCGCCCACTGGGGCGGGACCATCGAGCGCGGCTGCGCGGCCGATGGGTCAGCCGGATCGACCAACGGCTTGCAGGCCCTGCACACAGCCGGGTTCACCACGACCGGCGTCCTGGCGTACGGGACAGCGTTCATCTGCCGGATCACCGACCGGCGACGGAGCGGCCGAGCCGTCGACAGACATCGTGCACCAGGACCCCACCGTCGACGGCCTACTGGTCGTACTGGCATGCCGATGCCCGCCAGACCACCTGGTCGTACAGCCAGCTCGGCGTCATGACGTACAAACCGACACCGGGCAGCGTCACAGCCTGGGTCTTCGGCGACACCAACGTCACAGGCGCGCCGAGCACGGGGAAACCGACGTTCACGCCGACACAGGTGCGGGCGACGAACACGACACCGTCGGGTGGTGGCGGCGCGCCGACCACGACGACCGCCGCGCCGCCGACCACGACGACGACCACGACGACCACGACGACCACGATGCCGACTGCGGTCAGCCCCGGGTCGACGTCGACCGGAGTGATCGGGACGGCACCGCCCGTCGCCGGCAGCCCGATCTCGACGACGCCGACCACGGGGACGACCACGACGACGACCACCACCGGCGGGAAGGCCGGCGGAACCGGTAGCCGTGGTGCCGGTGGCACTGGGTCCAAGGGCGGTGGGTCCCACGACGGGACGAAGGGCGGCCACACTGCTCGGATAGTCGACGCCGACCCGGCGTCGGCCCGGGTCCACCCGTCGTCCGGCTCACCGCTGCCGGTGATCGTCGGCGGGATCGCGATCGTCGTCGTGGCGGGCGCGGCAGCGGGCGTCGCCTGGCGCCGCCGGCGAGCGAGCCAGGCCGGGTGAGCGCAGACCGGGTGAGCCCGAGCGGGCAAGCGCAGGCCGGATGAGCCCGGGACGGATGGCCACTGCCGGCCCGGCGGCCACCGGCCGGACGCACCGGTGGAGCCTGGCCGGGCACCGGCGGGTGCCTCGCACGCTGCACCCGGTCGCGTGGTGGCTCTGGGCGATCGGTCTGGCCACCGCGGCCAGCCAGACGACGAACCCGGTGCTGCTCCTGCTCGTGCTGGCCGTGCTCGGGATCGTCGTCGCCAACCGCCGCAGCGAGGCGCCATGGGCCCGGGCGTTCAAGTACTACCTGTATCTCGCGCTCGTCGTCGTCGTCATCCGGGTGGTGTTCCGTTCCGTCTTCGGCGGCGATACCGACGCGGCGACGATGCACGTGCTCTTCACGCTGCCGCACGTCCCGTTGCCGTCGTGGATGGCCGGCGTCCAGCTCGGTGGCCCGGTCACGCTGGAGGGCACGATCGCCGCCCTCTACGACGGCCTACGCCTCGGCACGCTCCTCTGCTGTATCGGCGCGGCGAACGCGCTGGCCAACCCGAAGCGGGCGCTGCGCGTCCTGCCCGGCGCCCTCTACGAGCTCGGCGTGGCGGTCGTCGTCGCCCTCTCCGTCGCGCCGCAGCTGGTCGAGAGCGCGCAGCGGGTCCGCCGGGCCCGCAAGCTCCGCGGCACCTCCCACGGCCGGTTCCACGCGCTGCGCAGCATCGCCATCCCCGTGCTCGAGGACGCCTTCGAGCGTTCGCTGCGGCTCGCCGCGGCAATGGACTCCCGAGGGTACGGCCGGACCGGCACGGCCACCCACCGGTCGCGGCGGCTCACGGGTGTCCTGATGCTGACCGGCATGTGCGGCCTCTGCCTCGGCGCGTACGGGCTGCTCGACGGCTCCGGCGCCGGCTCGCTCGGCTTTCCGGCGCTGCTCGCCGGGTCGGTGCTCTGCGGCGCCGGCCTCGTCGTCGGCAGCCGCCGCGTGCGACGGACCCAGTACCGGCCGGACCCGTGGCGGCTGCCCGAATGGATCGTCGTCCTGGCCGGGGCGGTGCCGGCGGCCGTCTTCATCGCCGAGGCGACGGTCGCCAGCCTCAACCCGTCGACGCAGCCGCTCGTCTGGCCGACGCTGCCGGTCGTCCCGGCGCTCGCCGTCCTGTTCGCCGCCGTGCCCGCGGTCGCCGCGCCGCCGCCGCTCCGACCGGTCCGCCGCGCCCCGGACGCCGCGGACGGCTCGGCGACGTCGGTCGCGTCGACAGCCCGGCCCGCCAGTCCGGGCCGGCCGACACCGGCGCCGCCCGTCGAGGTGCCGGCGTGATCGTCTTCGACCGGGTGACCGTGACGTACCCCGACGCCGACGCGCCGGTGCTGCGTGACGTGAACCTGCGGATCGACGAGGGCGAGCTGGCGCTCGTCGTCGGCCGGACGGGCGTCGGCAAGTCGACGCTGCTCGGCGCGGTCAACGGGCTCGTGCCGCACTTCACCGGCGGTCGGCTGGCCGGCCGGGTGACCGTCGACGGCCGGGAGACGCGCACGCACAAGCCACGAGAGCTGGCCGACGTCGTCGGCGTCGTCGGCCAGGACCCGCTGGCCGGCTTCGTCACCGACACCGTCGAGGAGGAGCTGGCGTACGGCATGGAGCAGCTCGCGGTCCCCGCCGACGTGATGCGCCAGCGGGTCGAGGAGACGCTCGACCTGCTCGGCATCGCCGAGCTGCGCGACCGGGCGCTCCACGAGCTCTCCGGCGGCCAGCAGCAGCGGGTGGCGATCGGCGCCGTGCTGACGGCCCACCCCCGCGTCCTCGTCCTCGACGAGCCGACGTCTGCGCTCGACCCGACGGCCGCCGAGGAGGTGCTCGCCGCGGTCACCCGGCTCGTCCACGACCTCGGTGTCACCGTGCTGCTGGCCGAGCACCGGCTCGAACGGGTCGTGCAGTACGCCGACCGCGTCGTCGAGGTCCGGGCCGACGGCACCGTCACGACTGGTCCGCCCGCGGCGATGCTGGCGACGACCGCGGTGGCGCCGCCGGTCGTCGAGCTCGGCCGGCTGGCCGAGTGGCGGCCGCTGCCGCTGTCCGTCCGCGACGCCCGCCGCCAGGCCGAACCGCTCCGCCGCCAGCTCGGCGGGCGGCTCGGCGCCCGATCGGTACCGCCGCCGCGCCGATCGCTGGCCCGGCCCGGCGACGACGTCGCCCTGCGCGCCCGTAACGTCGTCGTCCGTTACGGCGCAGTCGTCGCCGTCCGCGGCGTCGACCTCGACCTCGTCCACGGCGAGGTCACCGCGCTCATGGGCCGCAACGGTTCGGGCAAGTCGTCGCTGCTGTGGGCGGTCCAGGGCGCCGGGCCCCGCCAGACCGGCCTCGTCCAGGTGGCCGGCACCGACCCCAAGTCGCTCCCGGCGAACGGGGCGCGGCGGCTGGTCGGCCTCGTGCCGCAGACCCCGGCCGACCTCCTCTACCTCGACACCGTCGGTGAGGAGCTGGCCGAGGCCGACCGGGAGTCCGCCGACCAGTCGGCCGGGAAATCGGTGGCCGACGCCCGGGAGCTGCTCGACCGGTTGGCTCCGGGCATCCCCGACGACGTCCACCCCCGCGACCTCTCCGAGGGCCAGCGGCTCGCGCTCGTCCTCGCGGTACAGCTGACCGCCGCGCCCCGCGTCGTGCTGCTCGACGAGCCGACCCGCGGGCTCGACTACGCGGCGAAGCGGGCGCTCGTCGGCATCGTCGACCTACTGGCCGCCGAGGGCCGGTCGGTCGTCGTCGCCACCCACGACGTCGAGTTCGTTGCCGCCGCGGCCGACCGGGTCGTCGTGATGGCGGCCGGCGACGTCGTCGCCGACGGTCCGACCGCCGACGTCGTCGCCGCCTCCCCGGCCTTCGCTCCCCAGGTGGCCAAGATCCTCGCCCCGCTCGAGATCCTCACCGTCGACCAGGTCCGCGGCGTGTTGGCCGACGGTGCGTTGGCCGACGGTGAGTTGGCGGGGAGCGGCTGATGGTTACCCGATTGACGGCGCGCCCGGTCGGGGTGGCGGTCCGGGTGAGCCTCCGGTCGAGGGTGGTCATCGTCATGGCCTCGTTCGTCGGGTTCGTCGCCTTCCTCTGGCCGTTCGTCGTCGCCCCCCACACGTTCGGCGACAGCGCCATGGCGCCGCTGATGTTCGGCGCCGTGCTCGTGCTCGTGCTGGCCATCGTCTTCTCCGAGATCGCCGACGGCGGGATCGATGCCAAGGCCGTCGCCATGCTCGGCGTGCTGTCGGCCCTCGGCGCCGCGCTGCGGCCGCTCGGCGCCGGGACGGCCGGGATCGAGACGGTGTTCTTCACGCTCGTCATCGCCGGCCGCGTCTTCGGTGCCGGCTTCGGGTTCGCCCTCGGCTGCACCACCCTGTTCGCTTCCGCGCTCATCACCGGCGGCGTCGGGCCATGGATGCCGTACCAGATGTTCGGCTGCGCCTGGGTCGGGCTGTTCGCCGGCCTCCTGCCGCCGGCCCGCGGCAAGCGGGAGGTGCTGATGCTTGCCGTCTACGGCGCGCTGGCCGGCTACTTCTTCGGCTTCATGCTCAACCTGTCGTTCTGGCCGTTCGCGGTCGACCCTCACAGCACGATTGCCTACCTACCCGGCGCCTCGCTGGCCACCAACGTCCAGCGCTACCTCGTCTTCGACGGCACGACGTCGCTCGGCTGGGACACCGGGCGGGCGATCACCAACTTCGTCCTCATCCTCCTCGTCGGCCCGGCGATGCTCGCGACCTTCCGCCGGGCCGCCCGCCGGGCCGCGTTCGAGGCGCCGGTCGACTTCGAGGAGCTCGTCGAGTAGCGATCGAGCCGCCTGGCGACACCCCGGAGGATGGGCGCATCGATGGCGACATGGAGTCACATGTGCCCACATGTGCTACGATAGCGCCATGACCAGCACGGTCTCGGTCCGAGAGCTGCGGAACACGGTGAGCGACGTGCTGCGGCGGGTCGAGCGCGGCGAACGGCTGACCGTCACGGTCGACCGGCGCCCGGTGGCCGAGATCGTGCCGTTGCATCGCCGCCGGGCCGTACCGGTCGCCGATGCGCTCGCCGTCGCCTCCCGTCACGCCGCGGACCGGCGGCTCCTCGACGACGTGCGGAGCTTGTTGCCCGATACGACGGACGACCTGTGAGAGCACTGCTCGACACCTCGTTCTTCGTCGCGACCGAATCGGGACGGCCCCTCGGTGAGATGGACGGCGTGACCGAGACCGAGGTGTCGGTGGTGACGTTGGCCGAGCTGACGGTCGGTGTGCTCGTGGCGGACGACGCGGATCGCCCGGCGCGAGTAGCGACGCTCACCGCGGTCGAGTCGACGTGGGAACCGCTGCCCGTCGACGCCGAAGTGGCGCGCCAGTTCGCTCGCATCGTTGCTGCTCTGCGGGCGAACCGGCGGCGGGTTCCAGTCCTCGACGCCCTCGTCGCGGCCACCGCCGTCGTGGAACAGATCCCGGTCGTCACGCAAGACCGCGATTACGACACCATCCCGGGAGTCGAGGTCATTCGAGTCTGATCCGGTCCGCGGACGCTCTGACGGCGTTCGGAGGCATCGACGAAGCCAGTGGTGTGACCAGTGCCTGCTAATCTTCAGTGTTCTACCTCGCGGCGAATTCGTGTCCTTCTGACGTCGCCGCGACCGGTCGCCCAGCTCGGGAGTGTGTGTCTCTTGTCTTCGTCCTTTGCCGACCTCGGCGTGTCCGCCGACGCCGTCCGTGCCCTCGATGCCCGTGGCATCACCGCCGCGTTCCCGATCCAGACGCTGGCCATCCCGCCGGCGCTCGACGGGAAGGACGTCTGCGGGAAGGCGCCGACGGGATCGGGCAAGACCATCGCCTTCGGGCTCCCGGTCGCCGCCCGGGTCGAGCGGGCCCGTCCCGGCAAGCCCCGGGCACTGGTGCTCGCCCCCACCCGCGAGCTGGCGGGACAGATCGAGAAGGAGATGGGGCTCCTGATGGGCGCCGGCCGCCGGCAACGAGTCGCCGCCTTCTACGGTGGCGTCGGCTTCGGCGGCCAACTCACCGCGTTGCGTCGCGGCGTCGACATCGCGGTGGCCTGTCCGGGCCGGCTCCGGGACCTGATCGCCCGGGGAGCGATCGGGTTGGCCGACGTGTCGATCGTCGTCATCGACGAAGCGGACCGCATGGCCGACATGGGCTTCCTGCCGGAGGTCAAGGCGATCCTCGACCAGGTCCGGCCCGACCGCCAGACCCTGCTGTTCTCGGCCACCCTCGACGGCGACGTCGACCAGCTCGTCCGGCGGTACCAGCGGACACCGGTCAGGGTGTCGGTCGAGGTCGAAGAGCAGCCGTCGACGACGACGCATCATTGGGTGGACGCCCGGCGCGAGGACCGCGTCGCGCTCGCCGCCAGCCTCGTCGCCTCGCACGGTCCGACCGTCGTGTTCTGCCGGACCAAGTACGGCACCGACCGGGTCGCCCGCCAACTGGTCGCCGCCGGCGTCAGCGCCGTCCCGCTGCACGGCGGACGGTCCCAGGCCCAGCGCGACCGGGCACTGCGGGCCTTCGTCTCCGGACAGGCCCAGGCGCTCGTCGCCACCGACGTCGCGGCCCGGGGGATCCACGTCGACGACGTCGGCTGCGTCGTCCATTTCGATCTGCCCGCGACGGCGAAGGACTACGTGCACCGGTCCGGGCGAACCGGCCGCGCCGGATCCGACGGCGTGGTCGTCACCTTCGTCACCCCGGCCGACCGCGAGCCCGTACGAATCCTGCAGAAGGCCGTCGGCCATCCGCTCTCCTCGACGACCGGCGACGGCGCGACGGCGTCCCCCGCCGGGTCGTCGTCGAACCGGTCGTCGTCCAACCGGTCGTCGGCTAACGGGGCGGCCCGGAACGGTCGCCGCCGCCACCCCGACCGGCGCCCGTCCGAGCCGCGTCAGTCCGACCGGCGCCCGTCCGAGCCGCGTCAGTCGGACCGGCGCCAGGGCGATTCGCGTCAGTCCGACCCGCGCCAAGGTGACCCGCGTCAGTCCGACCGGCGTCAATCGAGCCAACATCAGGGCGCTGCCGCCGGGTCGAAGCCTCGTCCGAAGGCTGATCGGACGGACCGGACCGGCCGACCGGCCCGACCGACGTCGCGCCGGCGGGGTGGCGCCGCTCGGGGCAATCAGCCCCGGGCCCGCGGCACTCGCTGACCGACCGCGTCCCCTTGGGGGAGATCCTTCAGTCCGAAGCGGCCTGACGGGCGGCCAGTCGGCGCGGCGTCTCGGCGGGCCCGTAGGGAGCCGTCATCCGCTCGACGACGGCCTTCGGGCCAGCGACGAGGACGTACTCGACGTTCCGCAGGTGCGACACCTTCCCGACCTTCTGGCCGCTCGGGCTGTGGATGCCGATCTGCGCGCCGATGTAGCGCTTCGAGTCGAACGCCAGGACGCCGACGTGGCCGCGGACCGAGCAGATGTCGACCAGCTCCTCCAGCGACACCCACGATTCGTTGTTGTACGACAGTACGAGCACGGCGGCCCGCACGTCGGCGATGACCTGGCGGAGCGCGGCCGGCATCTCCCGGGTCATGTTGAAGACACTCTTGGTCGTCGGGTCCCGGCTGTCGATGCGCTTGCACGCGATGCCGTAGTGCTCCGGGGCATCCCAGGCGACCAGCGTCTCCCAGATGTGGTAGTTCGTGAAGTAGCGGTGCTGGTTGTACGGGGGGTCGAGGTAGGCCAGGTCGACGTCGGGCAGCTCGTGGACGAGCACCCGGGCGTCGCCGCGGCGGGCGTGGCCCGGGCCGGCGAGCAGCTCCGGCTCCCGCAGCGTCAACCGGTTGAACGAGCGGGGCGCCCACTCCTTGATGTACGCCATCTGCAGGCCGGTCGTCGAGTCCACCCGGTCCGTCGCGTCGATCAGGCTGGTCAGCAGGATCGGGAACAGTGGGCTGCCGGCGAACTCGCGGTCGAGCGCGTGGCGGACGGCATCGACCCGCTCGCCGTTGAACGGCTGGAAGAAGCGCGACCGCACACAGAACGTCTCGGTGAAGTAGCCCGCTTCGCCGGGCAGGCCGTCGAGGTAGCGGACGGCATCTCGGAGATCGTCCTTGTCCACCGTCGTCGCATCCGTGGCGATGTAGCACCGGGCGAACACGTCCGAGTACCGGGCCGTGTCGACGGCCGTCACCTCGACGCCTCGCCGCTTGAACTCCTGGGCCACCCGGGTCGTGCCGGTGAACAGGTCGACGGCCGATCGGGCATCCGACAGCGTCAGCAGCTCACCGAGGACCGGGACGAGGGTCCGCTTGGAGCCGAGGTACTTGATCACACGCCAGGTGCTCCGTCATCTCGGCCAACGTTCCTGGTCAACGTACCAGGGGGAGTCCCTTGGGCGAGCGATCGCCGGCCGTCGACCGGGCGGTCGGCGATCGGATCGAGGCGGCGGCGGCCGACCGGCGGAGATCGGCCGGCACGTCGCGCACCCGTGGTCATTAGGTTGCGACCATGCGCGTCGACCTCCACGTTCCCCGTTTCACCTGGCCCGGCGGATCGGCCGCCATCGGCCCGACCCTGGCCTCGCTGGCCCGGACGGCCGAGGCCATCGGCGTCCGCACGCTGTCGGTCATGGACCACTGGTTCCAGATGGACCGGGTCTGGCCGGCCGAGGAGCCGATGCTCGAGGGCTACACCACCCTCGGGTTCGTCGCCGCGTCGACCGATCGGCTCCGTCTCCGCCTGCTCGTCGGCGGCGTGACGTACCGCCACCCCGGCCTGTTGGCGAAGACGGTGACGACGCTCGACGTCCTCTCCGCCGGCCGGGCCGAGCTCGGCCTCGGCGCCGCTTGGTACGAGCGGGAGCACCTCGGGCTCGGCGTGCCGTTCCCGCCGGTGGCCGAGCGGTTCGAGCGGTTGGAGGAGACGCTGCAGATCTGCCGGCAGATGTGGAGCGACGACAACGGCCCGTACGAAGGCCGCCATTACCAGCTGGCCGAGACCCTGTGCTCGCCGCCACCGGTCAGCACCCCGCGACCGCGGATCCTGATCGGCGGAGGCGGCGAGCGAAAGACGCTCCGGCTCGTCGCCACGTACGCCGACGCGTGCAACCTCGTCGGCGACGGTCCGGCGATCGCCCACAAGCTCGACGTCCTGCGCCGCCACTGCGACGACGTCGGTCGTGACCCGGCCGAGATCGAGGTGACCGCGCTGCTCGTCGGACCCGATGACGCCGAGCCGGGCGCCATCGTCGCCCAGGCCGAGGCCCTGGCCGCCGTCGGCGTCCAGACTGTCGTCGGCAGCTCCTCACAGCCGGACCCGGCACCGTGGCTGGAGGAGCGGTGGGGGCCAGCGATGGACGACCTCGCGGCCATCGAGCCGGCGAGCTGGTAAACCGCCGCGCCTAGCGGATCGTGTTGCCGGCGTCGACGGTGAGGGCGAGGCCGGTCACGTAGCGGGACTCCTCCGAGGCCAGGAACAGGACGGCGTCGGACACGTCCGCCGGGCTGAGGCGCTCGACCGGCAGCGCGTTCGTGTAGATCGGCCCCAGTTCGGGACTCCCGGCAATCAGCGCGTCGAGAGCGCCCAGGGCCTCGAGCATGGGCGTCTCCACCCCGGCCGGGTGGACCGTGTTGACCCTGATCCGATGGGCGCCCAGCTCGTTGGCCATCGTCTTGGCGATTCCCACGATGCCGTGCTTGGCCGCCACGTACGGCGCGAGGAAGGGCAGGCCCTTCAGCGCCGCGGTCGAGCCGGTGCAGATGATCGACCCGCCGCCGGCGGCCAGCAGGTGGGGGACCGAGACGACCATCGTGTTCCACGTCCCGGTCAGGTTGGTCTCGACGACGTCCTGCCACACCGTCTCGCTGACCTGGTCCCACGATCCGCCGGCACAGATGGCCGCGTTGGCGCAGACGACATCGAGGTGACCGAGCTCGGCGACGCCCGCGTCCAGCGCGGCCCGTAGGCCGTCCCGGTCGCGGATGTCGGCCGGCGTGGCGACGATCCGGCGACCGGTCGCCTCGACTGCCTTCACCGTCTCGGCCAGGTCGGCTTCGGTGGCCACGCCATACGGGGTGGGCTCGTAGTCGTGGCAGATGTCGACGGCGATGATGTCCGCCCCCTCCTCGGCCAGCCGGACCGCGTGGCTGCGACCCTGCCCGCGGGCCGCGCCGGTGATGAACGCCACCTTGCCCTCGACCCGGCCGGCCGTTCGTCCCGCCATCGTTGCCTCCTATCGGTGCTCGGCTATCGGTGCTCGGCTATCGGTGCTCGGCCAGGAACCGGTCGAGCTGGTTGCAGACATAGTCGAGCTCCTCGTCGGTCAGCCCGTGGCTGCACGGGAGGAGCATGCCCTGGCGCATTACCCCGTCGGCGTTCGGCAAGCCGTCGGCCGGCACCCGGTACTCGACCCCGGCCATCATCGGATGCCGCGTGATGTTGCCACTCCACACCGTCCGGGTGTCGACGTGCACCGAGTCCAGGTACTCCTGGACGTCCGGGCGGTCGAACCCGGCGCCGTCGCGGACGAGGAACGGGTAGCAGAGCCACGCCGTTTCCAGACCGTCGAGCTGCCGCGGTGGGACGAACGTCTCCGGGTGCTCGTGCAGGAAAGCCGTATAGACGTCGAAGTTCTTCCGTCGCCGCTCGTGGAACTCGCCGAGCCGTCCGAGCTGGACGACGCCGTAGGCCGCGCCGAGCTCCGACGGCTCGAGGTTCCATGGCTGGACGTCGAAGATGAAGTCGTTGTCGTACGGGATGCCGTCGAGATCCTCCCGAAAGACGTGCCCGGTGCGGGCGGCCTGCGAGCCGAAGAGGTGCGGCTCGGAGCGCCGGCCCCAGCGGCGGAGCATGAGCCCGCGGTCCCGCAACGCCTCGTCGTCGAGGAGAACCATGCCGCCGTTGCCGGCGCACGTGATGATGTGCGCCATGGCGAAGCTCGTGACGCTGACGTCCGAGCGGGTTCCCGTCGGCGTACCTCGCAACGTCGCGCCGAGCGCGTCGCACGAGTCCTCGACCACGACGAGTCCGTGGTCGTCCGCCACGCGACGGACCACGTCCCAGTCCGGCGCGTTGCCGATCAGGTTCGGTAGGAAGATCGCCTTCGTGCGCGGCCCGACGAGCTCCTCGATCCTCGACGCGTCCGCGTTGAACGTGTCCGGCTCGACGTCGACGAAGACCGGGACGAGGCCGAGGTGGTAGAGCGCGCTGATGTCCGTCGAGAACGTGAGCGGCGACGTGATCACCTCCGAGCCCCGCGGCAGCTCCAGTAGGGCGAAGGCCAGCAGGATGGCCGACGAGCCGGAATTGCACATGAGCCCGTGGTCCTTGCCGAAGAGCGCGGCGACTCGCTGCTCCATCTCGGCCACGTTCGGACCGATCCGCAGCGCCTGCGGGCCACCCCGGAGCACGCCGAGAACGGCCGCGATCTCCTCTTCGCCGTGGGCGGCCTGGGCGTACAGCACGCGGTCCACCGGCACGACTTCCTCCTCCAGCGACGTCCGGCCACGGCGTCCGGCGTCCCGCCGGTCCCGTCCTTCGACGGGTGACCGACGGGACGCCGGGCCGTGCCGGCCCCATCCGGCCAAGCGATCGATTGGCAGGCTATTGCGCTCGGAGTGGGCCGGCAAGGGGCCGTCTCGGCCTCCGTTGCAGCCCCGTTGTGACCAGGGGAGCAGTTGCTGGCGACCGCCCGGCTCGACCCTCCCGATAGCGTGGGCTCGTGGAGCCGGTCGACCCAGAGCTCGCGGCGGGACCGCCGGCCAACCCCGAGGACTGGACCGACGAGCAGTGGCTCCGTTGGCTTCGGGCGACCGACGACGCGCCGGACGATGGGCCGGCGCCGCCGGAGGGCCGGCCGGTGACGGCGATGGGCCGGATCACCCGTTCGGCGGGCGGTGAGGTGATAACCCTCGCCATGCAGGGGTTGGCCCAGGCCATGTTCGGCCAAAAGAACGAGATCGTGATCGTCGCCGAGGGGAACTCGGAGCCCGACGGGGACGAGCCGCTGAGCCTCCACCTCGACCCGGACCACCCTGAACGGTCGACCGTCGTCGTCCGCCCGGTCGACGAGCCGCCGCCGGCGCCCTGACGGCCCGCCGGGTCGATCGGATCTCGACCAGCGACCTCGGTTGCGCCATACGCTTCTCACCAGGGAGAACGCCACCATCCCCACCGGTGTCACACCCCCGCCGTACCGTGGTCGACGAGATCCACGAACGCCCGAAGGAGGCGCAAGATGGCACTGCGCCAGGAACTGGTCATCCTCGAGTGCGAAGGCCCGGTGGTCGTCCACCAGGACGACACCCTCGAATGCCTCGACCCGGACTGCTTCGGCCTGGGTTTCGACCACGAGCCGCTCGAGACCCCATGCTGGCTGGTGTTCGAGGGCCAGTGCCCCCGGTGCGGGCCGGTAGCGGCCTGATCGCTGCGCCGCCCCCTCTCCGGACCCGCCAGCCCGCCGTCTCCCCCTGACCGGCCAGGCGGCCGGGCTAGGGGCCCGCTGGTCGGGCCAGTGCGCGACACTCGTCGTTCGTCGTGTTGCTCCTCGATGGCTCGTTCGTCTTCAGCGCTTCAGATCTCAGCGGCTACCTCGCGTGTGACCACCTCCTGACGCTCGACCGGGACGCGGCCGCTGGTGTCCTGGCCAAGACCCGCCGACCCGGTGCCCTCTCGGCCCGCTACGGCGACGAGCACGAGGCGGCGTACCTGGCCCGCCTGAAGTCGGCCGGGGTCCGGGTGGCCGAACTGGAACGGCCGCCGTCACTGAGCCGAACGGCGCTCGAAGAGGCGCAACGGGCGACGGTGGCCGCCTTGGCCGACGGTTACGACGTCGTCTACCAGGGGACCCTTTTCGACGGCACGTGGCTGGGCCATCCGGACTTCCTGGTCCGCGGCGGGCCGGCCGGCGGCGTGTGGCCGCACACCTACGACGTGGTCGACACGAAGTTGGCCCGGCGGGCGAAGGCGACCGCCCTCGTCCAGGTGGCGCTCTACGCGCAGCTGCTCGCGCCGCTCCAGGGCGTCGAGCCGCGTTGGCTGATCCTGGCCCTCGGCGACGGAACGGAGGAGCGGTTCGCATACACCGCGGTCTCGTCGTACCTGCGGGCCGTCCAGGCGCGTTTCACCGGCGCGCTGTCCGCCCCGGCGCCGTACCCGTACCCGGTCGAGCACTGCGCCCTCTGCCCGTGGGAGGTGCACTGCGACGACCGCCGTCGACGGGACGACCACCTCTCCCTCGTGGCCGGCATCCGCCGTCAGCAGGTCGAGCGGCTCGAGGCGGCCGGGGTGTCGACGGTGGCGGGGCTGGCGGCGCTGGCGGCCCAGTCGACGACCACCGCCGTGTCGATCGGCCGCGGCGTGCTCGATCGGCTCGAGCGGCAGGCCCGGGAGCAGGTCCACAGCCGGGAAGAGGGGCGGGTGTCGTACTCGCGGCTGGCGACGGTGCCAGGTGACGGTCTCGACCTCCTGCCCCCGCCGGACGACGGCGATGTCTTCTTCGACATGGAGGGCTTCCCGTACGCCGAGGACGGCGGTCTGGAGTACCTCTTCGGTTGGGTCGACGTCCCGGGGGCGTTCCACCACCGCTTCGCGGCCGACCGGGCGGCCGAGCGCCGGGCCTTCGAGCAGTTCATGGACGACCTGGCCGAACGGCGTCGCCACCACCCGGGCCTGCACGTCTACCACTACGCCAGCTACGAGCGGACCGCGCTGTCGCGCCTGTCCAACCGGCACGGCGTGCGCGAGGAGGAGGTCGCCGACCTGTTGCGAGAAGAGGTGCTCGTCGACCTCTACCGGGTGGTCCGTCGCTCGGTCGTCGTCGGGGCGCCGTCGTACTCGATCAAGCAGCTCGAGCCGCTCTACGGGCTCCGGCGGACCGGCGACGTCCAGACGGCCGCCGAGAGCCTCGAGATGTACCAGGACTGGTTGGACTCCAACCCGACGGACGACACCATCCGAGACCGCATCGTCGCCTATAACGAGGTCGACTGCCGGTCCACGCTGGCGCTGCGGGACTGGCTCCTCGCCTTGCGCGGCGAGCCGCCAGGCGCCGTCGACCTCGACCTCGACACCGAGGTCGAAGGCGGGGGTGGGGGAGCGCGGTCGACGACGATGCCCGACTGGCTGGCCTCGGTCGACGCGACGTCGGCCCGGCTGCTGGACGGCCTACCGGAGGATCCGTCGGCGTGGGACGACGAGCAGCGCGGCCGGAGGCTGCTGGCCCACCTCCTCAAGTTCCACCAGCGCGAGGACAACGCCGGATGGCGCGAGTACTTCGCCCGGAGGGAGCTCTCGTGGGACGAGCTCCGAGACGACGACCGGGTGGCCGTCGGCGACCTTCGGTTCGAACGGCTCGGCGATCGGGTCCGCCGATCGCAGGAGCACGTCTACTCGTTCCCGTCCCAAGACGTCGGCCTGCGTCTCGGCGACCGGCCCGTCGACCCGGCCACGGGATCGTCGCCGGGCGAGCTGGTCCGCCTGGAACCCACCAGCGCCGCCGACCCGACGCGGGGCGAACTGGTATTGCGACGAGGGGTGTCCGCCACCGCGCCACACCCTCGGGCGCTCATCCCGAAGGAGCTCGTCGGCACGTACGTCCTCCGTGAGTCCCTGCTCCGCCTGGCCGACTGGGTGGCCGATCACGGGCTCGACTCGCCGGCGCCGCCGTGGCGGGCCGCCCGGCAGCTGCTCCTCCGCCAGCCACCGCGGCTGGCCGGCATCGGACCTGACCTGGTCGCCCCGGGCGAGCACCACCGGCCGCTGGCGGCCATCGGCGAGCACGGCGCCGACGCGATCGTCCGGCTGGTCCCGCGGCTCGACGGCGCGGCGTTGCCGGTGCAGGGACCGCCGGGCTCGGGCAAGACGTACTCGGCCGCCCAGGTGATCGTCGACGCGGTGGACCGCGGTCGCCGCGTCGGCGTGACGGCCAACAGTCACCGGGTCATCGAGCATCTGCTCGTCGCCGTCGGCCGGGAGGCCGCCCGGCGGGGCACGGCCGTCCGTCTCGTCCACAAGACCGACGTCGACGACGACCCGGTCGATGGTGTCCGCAACGTCGGCGACAACAAGGAGGTCGTCGACCGGCTCGACCGGGGGGAGGTGGACGTCCTCGGCGGCACGGCCTGGCTGATGGCCCGACCGGAGATGGCCGGCCGGCTCGACCTGCTCGTGGTCGACGAGGCCGGGCAGGTGAGCCTGGCCAACGCCCTGGCGTCGATGGGCGTCGCCATCGACACGCTCCTCGTCGGTGATCCGGCCCAGCTCGACCAGCCGTTCCAGGGCGCCCACCCCGAGGGAACGGACGTCTCGGCACTGGCCCACGTCATCGACGGGGCCGCGACGATGCCGGACGACCTCGGCCTCTTCCTCGACCGCACGCGGCGGATGCACCCGTCGATCTGTCGGTTCGTCTCCGACGTCGTCTACGACGGCAAGCTGTCGAGCGTCGACGGTCTCGAGCGCCAACGGGTCGACGGCCGGGTCGACCAGCGATCGCGACCCGGACGGGAGCGGCTGGCCGGGGCCGGTATCCGCTGGCTGGCCGTGCCCCATCACGGCAACCGGACCGCGTCGGTCGAGGAGGCCGAGCGGATCGCCGCGGCCGTCGACGAACTGGTCGGTGGCACGTGGGTCGACGCCGCCGGCGACGAGCACGTCCTCGGCCCCGAGCACGTCCTCGTCGTCACCCCGTACAACGCCCAGATCGTGGAGCTGGCCGCCCGGCTGCCGGCCGGCGTCGAGATCGGCACGGTCGACCGCTTCCAGGGTCGCGAAGCGCCGGTCGTCTTCTACTCGATGGCGACGAGCAGCCTCGACGACCTGCCCCGGGACGTCGAGTTCCTCTTCTCCCTGCACCGGCTCAACGTCGCGGTGTCGAGGGCCCAGGCCCTGGCCGTCCTCGTCTGCAGCCCGGCCCTGCGCGCGCCGCGCTGCCGGACGACCCGGCAGGTCCAGCTGGTGAACGCCCTCTGTCGGCTCATCGAGGACGCCGAGGCGTCGCCGTAGGCGCCGGACCCGCCGATGCTCTACCTACGACGGGGTGACGCCAGGGTCAGACTGCCATTCGGCGAGCTCGATCGACGACACCGGCCGGTCCGTCGAAGAAGACGAGGCGCCGGTCGTGGAAGGCCATGACGTCGTTCCTCGGCCGGCGGCCGATCTGGGCCAGCCGGGCCACGGCGGCGTCGAGATCGTCGACGCGGAGGCAGAGGTGACTGAAGCCGGTCCGGCTCAGATCGCCGCTGCCGTGTCGATGGCCGCGTCGGGCCGGTGGAAGCGGAGGAGCTGGATCTCTTGGTGGACCGGGGCTCCCTGGTCGACCAGCGTGACGTGGTCGGCCTCCCAGTCCGAGATGCCCATGTACGCGGCCATCGTCGGCCCCTTGACGACCACCGAATGCGACTCGGCAAAACCCAAGGTGCCGAAGAACCGTTTGGCGTCGTCGAGGTCGGTGACGACGATGGTCAGGTGATCGAAGCCTGCAGACACCCGGCCGCTCCCTCGAACGGCCGGACAGGGCCATCGCTCAGTCCAGCTGGACCTCGCGGAGCCTACCGGTCTCGACCTCGTAGACGAAGCCGCGGATGGTCTTATGCGGGACGAACGGGCTCGCCTTGATACGGGCGGCCGTCTGCTTGACGTCGTCCTCGGCTTTCGGGAAGGCCTCCAGGGCGAAGCTCGGTCGCACGCCGGTGTCCCCGAGGATCTGATCCTTGACCTCGTCGTCGCTGAAGGTTTCCATCCCGCAGTCGGTGTGGTGGACGAGGATGATCTCCTCGGTCCCGAGCAGCCGCTGGGAGATCACCAGGCTGCGCAGCGCGTCCTCTGACGCCACGCCGCCGGCGTTGCGGATGACGTGGGCGTCGCCCTCTTGGAGGCCCAAGGCCCTGGCCGGGTCCAGCCGGGCGTCCATGCAGGCCAGTACCGCCACCTTCTTGGCCGGCGGAAGGGGGAGGTCCCCCTTCGTGAACCCGGCCACGTAGTCGGCGTTGTTGGCCAGCAGCTCGGTCGTCGCACTCATGGCCACCTCCTATTTCCGATTGATTACATCATATTTCTAGATTTATGGTGAGGCAAGCGGGTGAGGCAAGCGGGTGAGCAAGCGGTCCGGCGCCTCGGTTGGCCGGCGGCTGGCTCCCCGGCGGGCCCCGGTTGGAGGGCTGAATGGCCGGGGGGCCCGGCGGAGGCTTGAATCGGACGATGCAGCCGGCCGTTCGACGTTCCGTGGTCCTGGCCGGCGTCGTCGTCCCCCTCGGTGTGCTCCTCGCCGCCACGCTCGGGGCCGGCTCGTGGCCGATCGCCTCGGCGGACGCGGCCACCCGATCGAGCGGCGCGTCGTCGCCGGGAGCGCCGAGCGCGCCGCCGGCCCGGGTCTGCGGGAACCAATCGGTCCTCCGCGGGCCGTCCACCGCCCCGGCGGGCGCCGCGCGGATGGCCGCCGGGACAAACGTTCCGACATCGACATTCGCCCCCAACACGACGTACTGGCTGGCGCCGGGGGTCCACACGGTCGGCGGTGGAACGGACAGCCAGTTCGATCCGGCCGCGGGTGACACGTTCGTCGGCGCCCCTGGTGCCGTCCTCAGTGGACAGGGCCGCAACGACTTCGCGTTCGGCGGCAACGCGCCGGGGGTGACGATTGCGTACCTGACGATCGAGCACTTCGTCGCGCCGCAGAACGAGGGGGTCGTCAACCAGGGGTCGGCGTCCGGTTGGACCATCCGGAACGACACGATCGAGGACAACCCGGCCGGCGCCGGCGTGATGCTCGGGACGAACAACGTGCTGGACGACGACTGCCTGACGAGGAACGGGCAGTACGGGTTCCAGAGCTACTCGACAGCCGGCCCGAGACACGTCACGGTGACCGGCGACGAGATCAGCTTCAACGACACCGCCGACTACACAGCCCACACATCGGGCTGCGGGTGCAGCGGCGGGGCCAAGTTCTGGTACACCCGGGGGGCGACGGTGACCGGAAACTACGTCCACGACAACGGATCGGTGGGGCTGTGGGCGGACACCGACAACACCGGCATCGACTTCTCGAAGAACTATTTCGCGGACAACTACGGCCCGGCCATCCAGTACGAGATCAGCTACAACGCGTCGATCACCGACAACACGTTCGTCGGGAACGCCGTGGGCGCCGGCCCGACGAACCCGGGCTTCCCCGAGGCCGCGGTCTACGTCAGCGAATCGGGTTCGGACCCCCGCGTCCCCGGCCCGTACGGTTCAACCCTCCAGATCTCCCGGAACGTCTTCGTCGACAACTGGTCCGGTGTCGTGCTGTGGGAGAACGCCAACCGCTCCTGCGGGTCGTCGGCCAACACGTCGACCGGCGCGTGCACGCTCGTGACACCACGGACCTACACGCCGAAGTCCTGTGCCCGCCACGTCCCGTCCTCCTCGCCGGGGCAGACCCCGGACTACTACGGCGACTGTCGTTGGAAGACCCAGAACGTGACGGTCTCGCACAACGTGTTCACGTTCACACCGGCCCGGATCGGCCACCACTGCACCGCGGCCAACGAGTGCGGCTTCAACGGTCTTTTCAGCGAGTACGGCACGTACCGGCCGTTCCTCGCCTGGACGGTGCCGAACGATGTCGCCAACAACCAGCACGACTACTTCAGTGACAACACCTACCGCGGCCCGTGGCGGTTCATGGCTTTCGCCCAGGGCAGCGCGGTCAGCTGGGCGCAGTGGTCGAAGGGGTTCGCCGATGCCAGCGGGTCGGGCGACCGGTTCGCCGCCCAAGACGCCGGATCGACTTACGTCGGTCGGGCGCCGTCGGGCTGACGACCGCCGGGCACGGGGATGGCCAGGCGGCTGGCGCCGGCCAGCGCCGGTCGGACGAGCCCGACGGCTCGGGCGGTGTGCTCGGTGGCGAAGAACTCGCACTCCAGGGCGGCCGGTCCGCCACGGGCGACGTCGGCGGCCGAGCGTTCGGCCCGCCGCACCATCAGCCAGCCGCCGAGGGTCAGGCCGAACAGCTCGAGGTAGGCCGACGCGCCAGCCAGCGCGTCGTCGGGCGCGTCGTCGACGGCGACGAGCAGCCGATCGGTGACGTGGCGCAGCCCACCGACCGCGTCGGCCAGGCAGGCGCGACTGACGGCCAGCGGATCGCTGGCGTCGGTCGGCCCGTCCGCCGATCGGGCGATCGTGTCGATGAGTTGTCGGATGGCGCGGCCGCCGTCGCGTGGGAGCTTGCGGGTGACGAGGTCGATGGCCTGGATGCCGTTCGTCCCCTCGTAGATGAGCGGGATGCGGCCGTCCCGGAGCCGCTGGGCCATGCCGCTCTCTTCGATGTACCCGACGCCGCCGAGCACCTGCAGTCCGGCCGACGTCGCGGCGAACCCAGCATCGGTCGGCCATGCCTTGGCCACCGGGGTGAGCAGGTCGACCATCACCTGGGCGGCCGCCCGGGTGATGGCGTCGGGGCTGTGGCGGGCGAGGTCCCGGTGGTGGGTGGCGAGGTGGACGAGCAGCCGACCGGCCAACGTCGACGTCCGCATGGACAGGAGCAGCCGGCGCACGTCGGGATGGTCGGCGATCGGCGACCGGGCCGGCGGCCGGACTCCGGTCGCCCGGCCCTGGTACCGGCCATCGGCGTACCGCTGGGCGTGCTGGTACGCCCGCTCGGCCACGCTGGGCCCCTGGATGCCGATGGTCAGCCTCGCCGCGTTCATCATCGTGAACATCGCCCGGATGCCGCCGTGCCGGTCGCCCACCAGCTCGGCCTCGGCATCGTCGTACGACATGACGCACGTCGGGCTGCCGTGGATGCCGAGCTTCTCCTCGATCCCGATGCAGTGCACCGCGTTCGGTCGCCCGAGTGCCCCGTCGGCGCCGACGGTGAACTTGGGCACGATGAAGAGCGAGAGGCCCTTCGTGCCGCCTGGCGCGTCCGGCGTGCGGGCGAGGACGAGATGGACGATGTTGTCGGCCAGGTCGTGCTCGCCCCAGGTGATGAAGATCTTCGTCCCCGACAAGCGCCAGCCGCCGCCGTCGACCGGCACGGCCTGGGTCCGCACCGCGGCCAGGTCGGAGCCGGCGTCGGGCTCGGTGAGGTTCATCGTGCCCGTCCACTCCCCGGTGATCACGCGGGGTAGGAACCGGGCCTGTTGGTCCGGCGAGCCCCAAGCCGTCAGCAGCTCGACGGCGCTCTGGGTGAGGACCGGGTTGAGCGAGAACGCCAGGTTGGCCGAGCTGAGCATCTCCTGGAGGGCCAGGCCGACCGACGCTGGGAACCCGCCGCCGCCGTACGCGGCCGGGGCGGTGACCGCCCCCCAGCCGGCGGCGACGAACTGCTTGAACGCGGGCGCGAACGATGCCGGCGTCGTGACGCTCCCGTCCGCCGGGTCGAAGCGCGCCCCCTGGCGATCGCCCAGGCGGTCGGTCGGGGCCACGACGTCGGCGGCGAAGCGGGCGAACTCGTCGAGCACCGCGGCGACCGTCGACCGATCGACGTGGTCGAACGCCGGGAGGGCGAGGACCTCGTCGATCCCGGTCATGTCGAGGGCGTCCAGGATGTCGGCGACCGGCGGCCGGTAGGCCAGGAGATCGTCGCCGGCGGCCATCGGCCCCAGGTTACCCACCCGGTTCGACCGGTCCGTAGGTAGCCCGCAGCTCGTGGCCGAGCTGGGCGAGGAGCCGGCGCGTCGACGGCGGGTCGGTGATCTCGACCAGGCCGCCGAACCCGGCGAGCTCGCCGGCCAGCGCCCGCTCGCTGCCGCTGCCGACCTCGATGGGCACCCGGCCGTCGGGCCCCGCCGGTCCGATCCGGACGCGGCGGCCCATGACCATGCGCAGCAGCCGGACGGTGTCCGGGTCGGCGGTGCCGCGGGCGACGAACCCGGTGGCCCAGCGCCGCCCGACTTCCTCGGTCACCTGCCGCCAGGCCGCGTCGAGGTCGAAGCCGTCGGGCCGGACGACGCGGTCGCCGGTCGGTGTGACCGACACGACCCGGTCGACCCGGAACGTCCGCTGGCCGGCGTCGGTGTCGGCGATCACGTACCACGTCGATCCCTTGGCGGCCAGGCCGAGCGGGTGGATCGTCCGGCGGCTCGACGCCCCCTGGCGGTCGGCGTAGCCGAGGACGACCTGCTCGCCGTGGACGACGGCTTGCTGCAACGCGTCGAGGTGCATCGGTGCCGAGGCGGCGGGGGACGCGAGCTCCCCCAGCCGGTCGGGTCGACGACGACCGCGGTCGACGCGGCCTCGGCGTCCGTCCGGAACGGCTCGGGCAGGGCCCGGACGAGCTTGCGCAGCGCAGCTTTGACGTCCGGCGAGACCGACGACGACGGGCCGGCGACGAGGAACAGTGCCCGAACCTCGGCGGTGTTCAGGCCGCTGAGGTCGGTGCGCGCCCCGCCGAGCAGCTGCCAACCGCCGCCCCGACCCTGCCGGGAGTAGACCGGGAGGCCGGCCATGCCGAGGGCTTCGAGATCGCGACGGGCGGTCCGCTCGGAGATCTCCAGCTCCGTCGCCACTTCGGCGGCCGTCACGTGGCCGCGGGACTGGAGCAGCAGCAGCAGGGCCACCAGTCGGTCGGCGCGCACGACGCTTAGCGTCGCACAGAAATCCGGTCATCCGATGGCCGGTATTGTCCCGGACGTCATCGAACGTTCGTTCGTCGGAAATGGTTCGATTCCGTCTCGCGGTCGGGGCGCCCGGGTAGGTTCGTCACTATGGGGAGGACGTCGCGATGACCGAGACGCGGCCAACGGCCGCGGCGGGCGTCACCGGCGCCGGGACGTCCGGGATCGAGGCGGGCACAGGGGCCATCCCCGGCATGAAGATCGAGAAGGGGGGGCTCGGTTCGCCGGCTCAGGCGGTCGCGCTGGCCACGCTCTGCGTCGTCCTCTTCCTCACGTTCCTCGACAACACGGTCGTCAGTGTCGGGCTGGCGGACATCCAGAGCAGTCTGCACGCCGGGGTGGCGTCGCTGCAGTGGGTGGTCAACGGCTACGCGCTGACGTTCGCCAGCTTCATGCTGGCAGCGGGCACGATGGGCGACCTGCTCGGCCGCAAGAAGATGATGCTGGTCGGGGTGGCCGTCTTCTGCGCCGGCTCGGTCGTGGCCGCGCTGGCGCCGGATGTCAACTGGCTGATCGCCGGCCGAGTGATCATGGGTGTCGGCGCGGCGGCGTCGGAGCCGGGGACGCTGTCGGTCCTCCGCCACGTCTACCCGGACCGCGAGACGCGGGCGGACGCCCTCGGCGTCTGGGCGGCGGTGTCCGGGCTGGCGCTGGCGCTCGGCCCGGTGATCGCCGGCGTCCTCGTCGGGGTGGCGGACTGGCGGGCCATCTTCTGGTTCAACCTGGCGGTCGGCCTGGTGGCGTTCGCCATGGCCCTCGCGTTCGTCCCGGAGTCGTCCGATCCGCAGGGTCGGCGGTTCGACGTGCCGGGCACGATCCTCGGCGCGGCCGCGCTGGCGTGCCTGTCGTTCGCCATCATCCAGGGCGAGAACTCCGGCTACGGCGCGTGGCCGATCGAGCTCCTCTTCGGCGCAGCTGTCCTGACCGGCCTGGCGTTCGTCCTGGTGGAGTGGCGGTCGAAGAGCCCGATGCTCGACCTGCGGTACTTCCGGCGGCCGCCGTTCGTCGGGTCGAACTTCGTGGCGTTCGTCGCCTACTTCGGGACGTTCTCGATCTTCTTCTTCACCGCGCTCTACTTGCAGGTCGTCGTCTCAGCGTCGGCGTACCAGACGGCGCTCGACTTCCTGCCGATGGCCGCCGGGTTGGTCATCGCGTCCGCGGTGACCGGCCCGTGGGTGGCCCGTTCGGGAGCCCGGACGCCGATGGTCGTCGGCTGTCTGCTGGCGGCCGGCGGCATTCTGGCGACGAGCGCGGTCCTCGGTCCGCATGTCGGCTTCAGCACGCTCGGCTGGGTGCTGCCGATCGCCGGGATCGGCTTCGGGATCGCCCTCGTCCCGGTGACGTCGGCCGCACTGACCGTCGTTCGGCCGGAGCGCTCGGGGATGGCCGCGTCGGCGACGAACACCAGTCGAGAGCTCGGCGCGGTCATCGGCGTGGCGGTGCTCGGTTCGCTCGTCAACTCGAAACTGACCGGCGACCTGGCCGCCCGGCTGAAGGCCATCGGCATCCCGCCGAGCTTCCAGTCGCTCGTCCTTCACGCGGTGACGACCGGCGGCGTCGGCGGCGGTGGCGCGGCGACCCAGGCCGAGCACTCGAAGAACGCCGAGGTGGCCAAGATCGCCACCAAGGTGGTCAACGCCGCCTACGAGGCGTTCGGCTCCGGCCTGCACCTGGCCCTGGAGATATCCGGTGGGCTGCTCCTACTCGGCGCGGTCGTCGCCTTCTTCACCATCCGGAGCGGCCGAGCGGGCACGATCTACAACGAGATCTAGATCCGCTTGGCCATCAGTGCGTCGCCCGACGTCCGGGTTCGGACGGTACGCTTGAACCATGGCCATCGAGTCGATGATCGACGTGCGCCCTGGGGTTCGAAGCGGGAAGCCGTGCTTCGTCGGCACCCGGGTCACCGTCTACGACGTCCTCGACTACCTCGCCTCCGGCATGTCCGTCGACCAGATCGTGGCCGACTTCCCGGAGCTGACCCGAGAGCACGTGCAGGCCGCATTGGAGTTCGCCGCGTTGCGTGAACGGCGGCTCGCCAGCGCGTGAAGTTGCTGCTCGACCAGAAGCTCTCACGCAATCTGGTCGGACGACTGCTCAGTCCTTACCCCGACACCACGCATGTGGCCCTGGTCGGCAATGCGAGCACCGCTGTCGTCCTCCAGATCCCTCTCGACCGCCGTCCAGCCATCGAAGCGTTCGACACGGATATCGATGACGCGCTGACTCGTTCTTCCCGATCTTCCGGCGCAATAAGGCGATCTACGACGGCGTCGGTGGGCGCGGCGACGATTCGGGTCGCTCGGACTGGCGTCAGTCGTGCGAAGTGAGCGGGTGGGCGGCGAAGAAGCGCCACATGATGGCGTCGGCTGTGATCGAGAACGTCGTCCGGCCGACGACGGAGCTGATGGCCGCCGATACCTTGCTCCCCGGCCAGGCGTGGCCGCCGCCCTTGACGACGTAGAGCTCGACGTCGGCGTCGTTCGGGCAGCGGTAGCGGACGAGCGTGACGTCGCTGGCGACCTTGGTCGACGCGGGTCCAGAGGCGCAGCCGTTCCGCTTGGCCCAGGCCGCGGTGTCGTCGGGGATCGACGGCGCCTTCTTCAGCGCGCTCTTGTCGCCGGACCCGGCGAGCGTTCCCGGCTTCCCTGTCGGCGCCGGTAGGTTGGCCGCGGCCTGGCTGGGGGTGCCGTTGAAGTGGACGAACGGGTCGGCGGTGCCGTGGAAGGCGACGACCGGGACCGGGCGCGACGGATGGCAGCCGGCGAGGTTCTGGATGCCGGCCACGGGGGCCACCGCGGCGATCCGGCCGGCGTACTGGCAGGCGATGGCGGACGACAAGAACGCGCCGTTCGAGTACCCGGTCGAGTACAGCCGGTTCTGGTCGACACAGAGCGTCTTCTCGACGGTGTCGAAGAGGCCGCCGACGAACGCCATGTCCGCGCTGCCGATCGTCGCCTCCCACAGCGGGACCGGCTCTGTCACCCCCGGAGTGATCGTGATGAACCCGTGGGACTGGCCGTATGTGCCGAGGGCGGACAGCGTCACCTGACCGGACGCCGGCTCGGAGTAGCCGTGGAAGTCGAAGACGACCGGCATCGGGGTCCGGCCGTCGTACGACGTCGGTAGCTGTTGGACATAGAAGCCCTGCCGGCTGCCGACGGTCAGTGGGATCGTGGTCTCGCCGGGCGCCGTCGCGGTGGCGGCCCGGCAGCCGACCGACGGCGCGGCCGGCGCCGGCTTGGTCGCCGCGCCGGCCGGATCGGTGGCGCCGATTGGCCCGGCCCCCGGCCCGGCCAGCCCGACGAGCAGGCCGGCGGTCAGGAGCGGACCGGCGATCAGGGCGGTGGCCACGCGTCGAGCTCGGCCCGGTGCGGGTTCGGGATCTCGTCGTCGGTTCGGCGTGATCGGCATGGTCATCTCCCCGGTCAGAGTTGTTTCGTCGGAAGGGTGAAGGTGATCCGGTACGCGCCGTTGACCGGTTTGGTCACCGTGACGACGGCCCGGGTGAAGAGGTTCCCGTAGGCGGTGGACCGGCGGACGGTGGTCAGCCGGACGGCGGCCGATCGCCGGACCGGTGAGCCGGCTGCGCAGGACGGCTGGCAGGAGTCGTAGACGAGGACGCCGCGCCCGATCGCCTGCTGGGGGCCCCACGCCGTCCAGGTCATGCCGGAGAGCTTCGAGTTGGCGTCGGCGCACGACAGGACGTAGCCGGCGGGCTGTTTCTTGGGCGACCCGGCGCAGGTCAGTACGCGGACGGTCGTCGCCGCGCCGGCCGGCGCGGCCGAAAGGGCGAGCGACGGTCCGGCCACGCCGATCGCCGCCGCGAGCGCCATGGCCGCCCCCCGAACTGCCGTCCGTCGTCGCAAGGATCGATCCTCCCGGTCCGTCGTCGTCGGGAGGTCCGGTGGCCCCCCGCCACGGCCGCCACCGTACCGGACGACCTCGCGCCACGGGCACCGGCGTCCGGGCGCCGACCGTGCGGCCGGTTAGCGGTTGTCGTCTTCGAGCTGGCCCACTTCCGCTTCGTCGTCGGCTCTTTCGTCTTCAACGGCCCAGCAGCGGTTCGTGAGGTAACGAACCACCCAGAGGCCACCGCCGGCGATCAGCACTGAGGCGACGACGGTCCCACCCACGACGACGTAGTGCTCCCAGACGAGCAAGCCGAAGGGTGCAGGGTGTTCGAGCACTTGGCCCACGAAGTCGGCAACCGACGCCGCCACCGTCGCCAACAGGAGGACGCCGATCCAGGTCGAGCAGCGCCGGGCCCGCCGGAGATGGCCGGCGCCGCCGGCTTGCTCGCCGTCGACCGAAGCCGACCAGCACCGAACTTGCCGCCAGACGATGCCGAGCGCCACCAGCAGGAACAGTTCGCCCGCGACGGCCCAGCCGGTGGCGGAGGTGATGACCGTCCCGACGAATGTCTGGGGGAGCTCAACCGGGGCCGAGCCGGTTGCCCCGACGATCCCACCGGCGAGGCCGGCCAGCACCGTGACGGTCATCGCGCCGAGGACGCACGCCGCCAGCACCTCGAGCGGCTCCCAGCCCACGGCCTCGGTCGTCGGCTCGTCCATGCGTGCACCCCCCACGGAGGGGGGAGCCTACGCGCTCAGCCGGTGAGCTCGTCGTACCGGAAGCAGGTGGTCAGGTGATCGTTGACGACGCCGGCGGCCTGGAGGTAGGCGTAGCAGATGGTCGAGCCGACGAACCGGAAGCCGCGCCGGCGGAGGTCGGCGCTGACGGCGTCGGAGAGCGCGGAGGTGGCCGGCACGTGGCCGATGGCCGGCCAGTGATTGACGACCGGTTGCCCGTCGACGAAGCCCCAGAGGTAGTCGTCGAAGCTGCCGAGCTCTTCTTGGACCGCGAGGAAGTGGCCGGCGTTGCCGATGGTGGCCTGGATCTTCTGCCGGTGGCGGATGATGCCGGGGTCGCCCATGAGCGACTCGGCCTTCTTCTCGGTGAACCGGGCCACCTTGGCCGGGTCGAAGTCGGCGAAGGCCTGGCGGTAGCCGTCGCGCCGCTTGAGGACGGTCAGCCAGCTCAGGCCGGCCTGAGCACCTTCGAGGACGAGGAGCTCGAAGTGCCGGCGGTCGTCGTGCACCGGGACGCCCCACTCCTCGTCGTGGTACGGCGCCAGCCACGGGCCGGTGGCCCAGCCGCAGCGGGGCCGGCCGTCGTCGGTCCAATCATCGGCGGGCCGGTTGTCGTCCGGCAGGCGAGCCATCCCCGGAGCGTAGGTCGGGGCGGCCGATACTGGACCACATGAGGCGGGCCGGCGAGGGCGGGGGCGACGTCCTCTCGCGGATGGTGCTGGCCGGGTTGTTCCTACTGGCGGCCACCACCGGCATGGTCGATGCGACGACGTTCCTCGGGCTCGGCCGGGTGTTCACGGCCAACATGACCGGCAACGTGCTGCTGCTCGGCTTCTCGTCGACCACTCGGCCCGACGGGTACACGCAGAGCACCATCCTCTACGGCGGGCTGGCCGCCCTGCTGGCCTTCGTGTCGGGGGCCCTCCTCGGCGCGGCCGTCGCCGGCCGCCGGGACGCGACCGCCCGGTTCAGGGCCGGCTTCGGCACCGAATGGGTGTTCTTGGCCACGGCCGCCGTCCTCCTGTTCGACACGGGGGCCACCCGGGGTGGACTGCGCTACGTCGTCCTCGTTCTCTTCGGCTTGTCGATGGGCTTCCAGAGCTCCGTCGTCCGCCGGATGGGGGTCCCCGACATCAATACGACCGTCCTCACCACCACCATGGCCGGCCTGGCCTCCGACGTCGTGGCGGTGGCCGGCCGGGCCGCCCGGGTGGCGCGGCGGGTGGCGACGGTGGCGTTCCTCTTCGTCGGCGCGGCGGTTGGCGCGGTGCTCGAGGAGCAGGGTGTCCGCTGGAGCGCGCTCGGGGCGCTCGCCGCTCTCAGCCTCGGCGTCCTGCTGATGGGCTTCGGCGGAGCCCTGCGACCGGGTGGGGACCTGTCGGTCTGATTCAGCTTTTCTCGGCCTGCTCCCGGGCCCACCGGTAGTCCGCCTTGCCGGACGGTGACCGCTGGATCTCGTCGACGAAGACGACGGCCTTCGGGAGCTTGTAGCGGGCGACGTACTCGGACGCGTGGTCGACGATCTCGGCCGCGGTCGCCGACTGGCCGTCACCGAGCTGGACGACGGCCACGACTTCCTGGCCCCACCGGGTGCTCGGTCGGCCGGCGACGACGACGTCGACGACGGCCGGGTGGCCGGCGATGGCCCGCTCGACCTCCTCGGCGAAGATCTTCTCGCCGCCGGAGTTGATCGTCACCGAGTCCCGCCCGAGCAGCTCGATCTCGCCGTCGGCCAGGTGCCGGGCCCGGTCGCCGGGGATCGAGTACCGCGTGCCGTCGATCACCGGGAACGTGCGGGCGGTCTTGGCCTCGTCGCCCAGGTAGCCGAGCGGCACCGACCCGGTCTGGGCCAGCCAGCCGTTTCCGTCGTGGCCGGGGGCGAGCACCGAGCCGAGATCCTCGTCGACGACGACCGCCCCGGGACCGGGGCGAAAGCGCGGGGTGGCGCCGCCGTCGGTGGCGCCGTTGGCGACGGCATGCATCTGGGCGCCGGTCTCCGACGAGCCGGCCGAGTCGCTGATGATCAGCGTCGGCAGGTGGGCGAGGGCGAGCTGGCGAACCGCGGGGGTGAGCGGGGCGCCGCCGTTGCCCACCGCGTACAGCGACGACGTGTCGTAGTCGCCGCGGTCCAGCTCGTCGAGGAGCGGGCGCAGCATGGCGTCGCCGACGATCGTGAGCGTGTTGATGCCCTCCCGCTCCACCGTCCGCCAGACGTCGGCCGGGTCGAGGTGGCGGGGGTCGTCCGGCAGCACGATCGTGGCGCCTTCGGTCATCATCATGAACGTCGCCCACTGGGCGGCGCCGTGCATCAGCGGCGGGAGCACGCCGAGCTTGAGCCGTAGGCCGTTCTCGACCCGGGCGGCCAGGTCGTCGTAGCTGGTGACCAGCTCCCACGTCCCGACCCGGCGGCCGCCCATGGCGGCGACGAAGATGTCGTGCTGGCGCCAGAGCACGCCCTTGGGCATGCCGGTCGTCCCGCCGGTGTAGAGGATGTAGAGATCGTCCGGGGACGGTTCGACGTCCGGCCCGTCGGGCGAACCGGCGGCCAGCGCGTCCTCGTAGCGGACCGCGCCGGGCAACGGGTCGTGGCCTGACTCGTCGTCGACGTGGAGCAGGACGTCGATCGGCGGCACCTCGTCGAGCACCTCGGCCAGCGTCGGGGCGAGCGAGGCGTGGTAGATGACCGCCCGCGGCGCGCCGTCGCGCAACAGGTACCGCAGCTCCTCGCCGACGTAGCGGTAGTTGACGTTGAACGGTGCCACCCGGGCCCGGTAGGCGCCGACCATGCCTTCGAGGTACTCGTTGCCGTTGTAGAGGGCGAGCGCGACGTGGTCCTGGCCGGACCGATGTCCGGCCAACCCAGCCCGTCCAGCCAGCCCGACCCGCTCCGTGCGGACGCCGAGACCGCGGTCGTGGAGGTACGACGCCAGCCGCCGGGACCGCTCGGCGACTTCGCCGTACGTGAGTCGCCGGTCGCGCCAGACGAGGCACTCGCCGTCCGGCAGGACCTCGGCGATCGTCTCGACGACCCTAGCCAGATTGAACTGCGTTTCTTCGATCGGTGTTCCCCCCATTCTGCCGAGGCTAAACGACCGCCGACGCGGTCTCGGTCGCCGGTGGACGTTCCCGCTGGGCTCCGGTCATCGGCGTCGTAAATCGCCTCCCTGGGGCCTGATTACGCCGAAATCATGAACTGTGTAGGCACAAAGTGCCGGAACCACGTGGATTTTCTCTTGACACGCCCCGAAGTCGGCGCGTCAATGCCGTATCGGAGGAGCGCCACCTGCCGAGGCCGGTGGCCGACAGGAGGGGGTTGGACGTGGACGACCTCACGGGGCCGGCAGTCGACGGACACGACGCGGACACCCGCCTGCTCCACCAGATGGGCTATGCGCAGGAGCTGCGCCGGCGGATGGGCGGGTTCTCGAACTTCGCCGTCTCCTTCACGATCATCTCGATCCTGTCGGGCTGCCTGACGCTCTACGGGTTCGGGATGACCCACGGCGGTCCGATGGCGATGACGATCGGGTGGCCGATCGTCGGTCTGCTCGTCGTCCTGGTCGGACTGGCGATGGCCGAGGTCTGCTCGAGCTACCCGACCGCCGGGGGCCTGTACTACTGGGCGGCCAAGCTGGCTCCCCAGTCGGGAAAGAACCCGGCTGCCTGGAGCTGGTTCTGCGGCTGGTTCAACCTGCTGGGCCAGGTGGCGGTGACGGCCGGCATCGACTTCGGTGCCGCGTTGTTCGCCACCGCCTTCCTCAACCTGACCACCGGGCTGTCGGCCACGCACTGGCACGTGGTCATCGCCTACGCCGTCATTCTCGCCCTGCACGGGTTGCTGAACACCTTCGGCGTCCGCGTCGTCGCGCTCCTGTCCGACGTCAGCGTCTGGTGGCACATTCTCGGGGTCCTGACGATCGTCATCGTGCTGTTCGCCGTCCCGGCCCACCATCAGTCGGCGTCGTTCGTGTTCGGCCACTTCGTCAACGAGAGCGGGTTCACCGGCTGGGGCTCGTCGGTGTACATCTTCTTCATCGGCCTGTTGGTGGCCCAGTACACGTTCACCGGCTACGACGCCTCGGCGCACATGACCGAGGAGACCCACAACGCCAACGTCGCCGGCCCTCGGGGGATCGTCATGTCGATCGTGGTCTCCCTCGTCGCCGGCTGGGTGCTGCTCATCGGGGTGACGTTCGCCATCCAGAACTACAGCGGCGAGATCGCCTCGACCACCGGCGTCCCGCCGGCGCAGATCTTCATCGACTCGGTCGGCCGGGTGGGGGGCGAGCTGCTCCTGCTGATCGCCATCGTGGCCCAGCTGTTCTGCGGGATGGCGTCGGTCACGGCCAACAGCCGGATGATCTACGCGTTCTCCCGGGACGGCGCCGTCCCGGGCTCCTCCCACTGGCACAAGATCAACCGCCGGACCGGCACGCCGACCAACTCCATCTGGTTCGCCGTGGTCTTCGCCTTCATCCTGGGCCTGCCCTACGGGTGGAGCCCGGTGGCCTACGCCGCGGTCACGTCCATCGCGGTCATCGGGCTGTACATCGCCTACATCATTCCGATCTTCCTCCGACTGCGGGCCAAGGACCGGTTCGAGCGGGGCCCGTGGAACCTGGGCAAGTGGACCTATCTGATCGGGTGGGTGGCCACGGTCTGGGTGGTCCTCATCTGCTTCCTGTTCATGCTGCCGCAGACATCCCCGGTGACTGCCCACACCTTCAACTACGCGCCGGTGGCGGTCGGCGTGGTGGTGCTCCTCGCCGGCGGCTGGTGGCTGCTCTCGGCCCGCAAGTGGTTCAAGGGTCCGAAGGTGCAGGGCACGCCCGAGCAGCTGGCTCGCATCGAGCGGGAGCTCGAGCCGGTGTCATGATCGCTGCGTGACACTCGTCAACCCGGCGACGGCGGAGGTCATCGCCACGGTCCCCTCGGCCACCGCGGCGGAGGTCGACGCGGCGATCGGCCGGGCGGCGGCGGCGTTCGACGGCTGGCGGGCGGTGGCGCCGAGCGACCGGGCCCGCCTGCTCCGGCGGTTCGCCGGCGTCGTCGACGACCACGTCGACGAGCTGGCCGCCCTGGAAGTGGCGAACGCCGGGCACGTGATCGGCAACGCCCGCTGGGAGGCCGGCAACGTCCGGGACGTCCTCGACTACTACGCCGGCGCGCCGGAGCGGATGAGCGGGCGGCAGATCCCGGTGGCTGGCGGGGTCAGCCTGACGTTCCACGAGCCGCTGGGCGTCGTCGGGATCATCGTCCCGTGGAACTTTCCGATGGCCATCGCCGGCTGGGGGTTCGCCCCGGCGCTGGCGGCCGGCAACACGGTCGTCCTCAAGCCGGCCGCGCTCACGCCGCTGAGCGCCATCCGGCTGGGCGAGCTGGCCGTCGAGGCCGGCCTACCGGCGGCCGTATTCCAAGTGGTCCCGGGTAGCGGCTCGGTCGTCGGTTGGCGGTTCGTGACGCACCCGGCGGTTCGCAAGGTCTGCTTCACCGGCTCGACCGACGTCGGTCGGCGGATCATGGCCGGCGGCGCGGCGCAGGTGAAGCGGGTCACCCTCGAGCTCGGCGGCAAGTCGGCGAACATCGTCTTCGCCGACGCGGACATCGAAGAGGCGGCCGCCCGGGCGCCGTACGGGGTCTTCGACAACGCCGGCCAGGACTGCTGCGCCCGCTCGCGCCTCCTGGTCGAGCGCCGGATCTACGACCGGTTCCTCGAGCTCCTGGAGCCGGCTGTCCAGGGCGTCGTCGTTGGCGATCCGACCGACGAGGCCAGCGAGATGGGCCCACTCATCTCCGACGCCCACCGCCAGGAGGTGGCCGCGTTCGTCCCCGACGGCGCGCCGGTCGCCTGTCGCGGCTCGGCGCCGGACGGCCCGGGCTTCTGGTACCCGCCGACCGTGCTCGCCCCGGTCGCCCCGGACGACCGGGCGGTGACCGACGAGATCTTCGGTCCGGTCGTCGTCGTCGTCCCGTTCGACGACGAAGCCGATGCGGTCCGCATCGCCAACGACACCGACTACGGCCTCTCCGGGTCGATCTGGACCCGTGACGTCGGCAAGGCGCTGCGGGTGGCCCGGGCCGTCGAGACCGGGAACCTCTCGGTGAACTCCCACTCGTCCGTGCGCTACTGGACGCCGTTCGGTGGCTTCAAGCAGTCCGGGATCGGGCGCGAGCTCGGCCCTGATGCCACCGACGCGTTCACCGACGTCAAGACCGTCTTCGTCTCGACCGACCCCTGAGGAGGACTTCGTGAGCACCGTCCGGGCGAGCCGGCTGGAGGGAAAGGTGGCGGTCGTCACCGGCGCCGGCAGCGGCATCGGCCGGGCGATGGCGGAACGGTTCGCGGCCGAAGGGGCGGCGGTCGTCGTCGCCGATGTCGACGAGGCGGCGGGCGCGACGACGGCCGAGGCGATCGGCGGCCGGTTCGTCGCGACCGACGTCACCGACCCGTCCGCCGTCCGGGCGATGTACGCGGCGGCGGTGGCCACCTACGGCGGCATCGACGTGTGCTGCAACAACGCGGGCATCTCGCCGCCGGACGACGACTCGATCCTGGAGACCGAGATGGACGCCTGGCGGCGCGTGCAAGAGGTCAACCTGACGTCGGTCTACCTGTGCTGCAAGTACGGCATCCCATACCTCGTCGAACGCGGCGGCGGGTCGGTCGTGAACACGGCGTCGTTCGTGGCGGTCATGGGCGCGGCGACGAGCCAGATCTCGTACACCGCGTCGAAGGGCGGCGTGCTGGCGATGTCCCGGGAGCTCGGCGTGCAGTTCGCCCGGCAGGGCGTCCGGGTGAACGCGCTCTGCCCCGGCCCGGTCAACACGCCGCTGCTCCAGGAGTTGTTCGCCAAGGATCCCGAACGAGCGGCCCGCCGGCTCGTCCACATCCCGATGGGCCGGTTCGCCGAACCGGAGGAGATCGCCGCCGCCGCCGCCTTCTTGGCTTCCGACGACGCGTCGTTCGTCACCGCGTCGACGTTCCTGGTCGACGGCGGCATCCACGCCGCCTACGTCACCCCGCTCTGAGCTGCCCGGCCGGCCGGCGTCGTTCGGCCGGCCCCGTCGTCCGGCCCGTCGTCCGCGTCGGCCGGCGCGGCCGGCCGACACGGGGAGCGGCAGGACGGGCGGTTCGAGTGGCGGCGGCGCCGAACGGGGCGCCGACGGGGGGACCTCAGGGGCGGGAGCGGCAATGTACGGGCCGGCCGGACCGAAGCCGAGGCGAAGCATGGCCACTGGCCGGGGCGGGGTTGTGAAGCTGGGGACGTCGGACCGCCAGGGGGTGTAGAGCAGCCAGATGCCGGCGGCGTCGCGGAACACGGACGGCTCGCCGGGACCGGCGCCCTGGTCGTTCGAGCCCAGGAACGGTTGGGTGGACGAGTCGGCGCACGGCCCGAGCGGGCCGGCGCAGCGGGCGACGCCGATGGCGTAGCCCGGCTGGTTGAACCAGGCGCCGGAGTAGAAGAGCCAGTACGCCCCCTGGGCCCAGACGAGATCGGGGGCCTCGACGATCCGGCCCTGCCAGGGCTCGTCGGGCCCGAAGATGCGGGTCGGCTGGCCGTCGAGGTGCAGGCCGTCGGGGCTGAGCGGCTGGGAGTAGATGTTCGTCAGCTCGGTGCCGTTCACGTCGGCGTTGTCGTCGGACTTCCAGATCAGGTACGTCGTCCCGTCGACGTCGGTGAACGTCCGCGGGTCGATCGACCCGCGTTGGTCGAGCTGGCAGACGAACGGCTGCGGTTCGGCGGTGAACGGCCCGAGCGGTGACGGGCCGGACGCGATGCCGATGCACTGGTCGGCCGGATCGGTGCCGACGACGATCGAGGTGAAGTACAAGACGTAGTGATCGCCGAACCGGTGGACGTCCGGCGCCCAGGTGAACCCGGGAACGGCCCAGGCCGGCAGAGCGGGCATGGCGTCGCGCAGCGGGCCGAGCGCGGTGAGCGAGCGGCCGGCGGTGACCGGGATGTTGTTCCCGGTCTGGTCGCCCTGGCTGGTGTACAGGTAGTCGGTGCCGTTCTCGACGAGCACGAACGGGTCGGGGGCGTCGCGGCCGGTGACGACGAACTGCCCCGGCGACGCGGCCTCGGCCGCGGCGGCCGCCGCCGGCTCGTAGTAGGCCGACCGGGTGCCCGGCACCGCGGCTCCGGTCGCCGTGCCGAGGGCGCCCACCGCGGCCAGCCCGCTGCCGGCAGACTCCTTCCCGCTCGTCGATCGCTGACCGGCACGCCCGCCGGCGGGCGGCGGATCGGCTCGGCTGCTGGCGGCTGGTGGATCAGCCCGCCCGCCCGCTGGCGAACCACCGGCCAGGACGAGGCCGAGACCGGTGCCGGCCACGACGACGGCCACGGCCAGCAGGCCGACGACGACCCGTCGACCGCGCCTGGGTACGGTCCCCGGAACTGCTCCCCGTGGCGTCGCCATCGTCAGCGAACGGGCTGGGGATGAGCTGGGGACGGGAGCCGTGGGGCTGGGGACGACGGGCCGTCAGCTTGGGGACGGCCGAGGATTTTGTGGGGAGAAGATCTGGATTTCCCGACAGCTACTTGACGTCGCGTGACGAGGAGCGCACGCTGGCGACAGTTCGGGTTGCCAAGACCCGCCGTCGGACCCGAGGGAAGCTGCAAGGCGGACCGAGGGGCGAGCTGAAGGGAGGCCGCAAGGTCGACTGGAGGCACCGAAGGGAGGCCGCAAGGCCGACCGGAGGGACGGCACGGGGGCCGCAAGGTCCTCGGCGCCACGGCGGTGGCGGTGGCTCGAATGATGGTGGCTCGCAAGACGGGTCGGTGGCTTCCCTGGAGCGTGCCGGACCGGGCTCTGCGGCGGGATTGTCCGACACGGTCCCGCCAGTCGGAGCGGCGGGTCACTGCGGGCGTGGCCCCGAGGAGCTGGACGGCTTCGGCCGGACGGTTACTCGGGGTCGCGTCGCGTCCGGACCACCCCCCTTGGTCACTGCCCACCCCGGTCAGCCCCAGTGACCGGCCATCGTCGATCGGCCCATCGTCAGCTGACCCATCAGCTGACGGAGCTCCGCACGGTGACCGGGAGCTCGTCGACGCCACACGGATCGTCGACGTCGTCGACGCAGCGCTCGCACTCGAGCTCGAACGTCGTGTGGGCGATCTCGAACGGGCCGACGACTTCGGCCCGCACGAGGCTGCCGACGTCCTGGGCCTGTTCGAGCGTGGGATGGCCGGTGAGGACGAGGTGGGCGGAGAGGGCCCGGTACTCGCTCGACAGGCTCCACACGTGCAGGTCGTGCACCTCGCCGACGCCGGGCACCGCGGTGATGGTTCGGCGGAGGTCGGCCAGGTCGACGTCGGCCGGCGTCGACTCCAAGAGCACGTCGGCGCTCTCCTTGACCAGGCGGACGGCCTGGACGGTGATGAGGAGGGCGACGACGAGGGAGGCGGCCGGGTCGATGCGGTCCCACCCACCACCGGTGGCCATGATGACGATGCCGGCGACGAGGACGACGGACGACGCCAGGACGTCGGCGGCCATGTGGACGAACGTCGCCCGCATGTTGAGGTCGTGGCTGCCGTCGCGCAGCACCAGGGCGGCGGCGACGTTGGCGACGATGGCCGCGGCGGCCACGACGACGACGATCCCGCCGTCGACGTGCGCCGGGTGCACGAGGCGGAAGATGCTCTCGGCGACGATCGCCACGGTGACGACGGCCAGCGTGCCGGCATTGACGAGGGCGGCGAGGATCGTGCCGCGGTGGTTGCCGAACGAGCGGGCGTCGCTGCGGGGCCGCATCGCCCAGCGGACGGCGAGCAGCGAGACGACGACGGCGGCGACGTCGGTCACGTTGTGGCCGGCGTCGGCGAGCAGGCTGGTCGAGTGGGCGGCGATCCCGGCGACGACTTGGCCGACGACGAGGACGACGTTGACGGCCAACGCCACGGTCAGGCGGGCCGACCGGGTCATGGGGCCCGACGCTCCGCGGTCATCCGACGCTGCCCCAGAGCCGGGCCGGTCGCTCGCCCCGGCCGACCTGGCCGGCGAGGTCGGCCTGGACGAGGGTGAGGTCGTCGGGGTGGGTGACGCCGATGCACCGGCCTTCGGCCCGCAGCACCCGGAACGGCGCGGCCGGCAGGCCGCCGGGCGAGCGACCGGCGAGGATGGCGCCGACGATCTCGGGCAGGAGAACCTCGGCGTCGGACCGGCCGGCCTCGAGCGCTTCGGTGGCGTCGGCCATGGCGGCCCGGAAGATCGGCGGCATGTCCGGCCCGAACCCCCACAGGTTCATCGAGACGAGCTCGTCGCCGTCGAGCTCCTCGGGCGCGCGCCCGTCCTTGGCCAGGTACCGGCCGTCGCCGGCCGCGCAGACCTGGCGACGCTCGTCGACCGACTCGAGCGTCCCGTCCGGGTTGACCTGGCAAACGCCGCGGGTGACGGGCGCGTCGCCGACGACCGCGTTGCGCAGCTGGTAGCCGACGAGCGAGTTCGACCCGTCGTTGGCGAGGTGACCGGCGAGCTGGGTCAGCCCGGCCTGGCCGTAGAGGTCGTCGGCGTTGGCGACACCGAACGCGACGTTCGGATCGAGGTGGGAGAGGGCGGCCAGCGCGGCGTCGACGGTGCCGTGCGGCGTTTCTTGGGTGGCGAAGCGGACGTCGACCGCACCGGGCCAGGTCTGCTCGACGTGGTAGCGGATGGCCGGGCCGGTGGCCGGGCCGATGACGAGGACGAGCGAGCCGAAGCCGGCGGCCAGCGCGTCGCTGGCCAACAGGTCGATCACGGCTTCGCCGCCCGGCCCGACGGGGGCCAGCGGCTTCACGCCGCCGTAGCGACGGGCCCGCCCGGCGGCCAGCACGACCAGCGTCGGCCGGCCTCCACGGCTGGTGGCGGTGGAAGGGGTGACGGCGGGGGTGGCGTCCTCGGAGTGCTCGGTCATCCCCCCCAGCGTAGAACGGCGCTGGCCCAGGTCATCCCGCCGCCGAAACCGGTGAGGAGCAGGTGGTCGCCCCGGCGGACGCGGCCGCCGGTGACGGCATCGTCGAGGGCGAGCGGGACCGACGCCGACGACGTGTTGCCGTAGCGGTCGATGACGACCGCGGTCCGCTCTTCGGGGATGCCGAGGCGCTGGCAGGCGGCCTGGATGATCCGCAGGTTGGCCTGGTGGGGGACGAGCAGGTCGACGTCGGCGGCCGACAGGCCGGCGTCGTCGAGGGCCTTGACGGCGGAGTCGACGACGACCCGGACGGCGCGGCGGAAGACCTCTTTGCCGTCCATGGTCAGGTAGCCGCCGTGGTCGCAGCGCAGGAGGTGGCGCAGGGTCCCGTCGGCACCGAGGTTCCAGCTCAGCAGGTCGCCGGGACCGTCGACCGGTTCGAGGACGACCGCGCCGGCGCCGTCACCGACGAGCACGGCCATCTTGCGGTCGTCCCAGTCGGTGATCCGGCTGAGCGTGTCCGAGCCGATCAGGAGGACCCGGCCGGACCCGGTGGCGATCAGGCCGGCCGCGGTGACGAGGCCGTAGACGAACCCGGAGCAGGCGGCGTTGACGTCGAACGCGCCACCGGGGATGCCGAGCTCGGCCTGCACGGTCGCCGACGTCGCCGGCACCGTGGCGTCGGGCGTCGTCGTGGCGAGGACGACGATGTCGATGTCGGCCGGTTCGAGGCCGGCCCGCTCGAGCGCCTGACGGCCGGCCTCGATGGCCAGCCCGGACGTCGTCCCGCCGATCCGCCGTTCCCGGATGCCGGTCCGTTCGGCGATCCACTCGTCGCTCGTGTCGAGGCGGGCGGAGAGGTCGTCGTTGGTCAGGATCTTGTCGGGGACGGCGATGCCGCAGCTCCGTACGGTGAGCCCGGGCACCGGGCTACCTCCCGGCGGCGACGGCGTGGATGCCGACATAGGCCGCGTCGCCCTCGATCACCCCGCCGGTGTTGACGGCCAGTCCGAGCCGGGCGCCTTCCACCTGTCGTGTGCCGCCCCGGCCGCGCAGGTGGGTGGCGAGCTCGACGATCTGGGCGATGCCGGTGGCCCCGAGCGGGTGACCGCGACCGACGAGGCCGCCGCTCGGGTTGACCGTCAGGCCGCGACCGCCGATGGCGGTGTCGCCGGCGAGGGTGGCCGGACCGGCCTCGCCGTGGCCGAACAGGCCGAGCGACTCGAGGGCGTAGATCTCCTCGGCGCTCGTCGCGTCGTGCAGCTCGACCATGTCGAAGTCGCCGGGGCCGCAGCCGAACGTCTCCCAGGCCGCCCGGGCGGTCTCGCCGAGCCGGTCGTGGTAGTCCATCTCGCCGTTGCCCGACCGGGCGACGGAGCCGACGATGAACGCGCCGCCGGCCGGGGCTCGGTCGGCCGGCCCGAGCACGAGGGCGGCCGCGCCGTCGGTGAACGAGCTGCACATGAGCCGGGTCAGCACGCCGGCGACCTGCGGCGACGCCAGCACCTCGTCGATCGTGGTCGCCTTCGTGATCTGGGCCATCGGGTTCCGGCTGGCGTTGTAGCGGGCCTTCACCGCGGCGGCGGCGATCTGCTCGACGGTCGTCCCGCGGTCGTTCATGCACTGGCGGGCCCAGAAGTCGTTGAGGCCCATCAGGATGCTGCCGCCGGGGTTCTCCTCCGGTCGGAAGCGGGCGTGCATGTCGGCCCGGTAGTCCGCGGGCAGGCCGTCCTCGATACCGGCCAGCGTCGCCGCCCGATCGCCGGTCCACATCTTCTCGACCCCGAGCACGAGCACCGGGCCGGCCGACGCCCGGGCGACGAGGGAGCCGACGTGGGCGGCCGACGTCCCGCCGGCGCAGGAGTTGTCGACGTTGACCACCGCGACGTCGCCGAGGCCGGCCTTGCGCAGCCACGTCTGGCCCCGGATGCAGCCCTGCTCGCAGAGCCGGCCGCCGAGGGCGTTGGCCGCGACGACGAGCGAGAGCTCGTGCGGCTCGACCCCGGCGTCCCCGAGCGCCTCGTGGACCGCCTGGTGGGCCATGGTCTCGGCGGACTGGTCCCGCCGGCTCATGTCCGTCATCCCCGTGCCGAGGATCGCCACCGGTTCGGTGTTCACACTCCCACCTCCACCAGGTCGGGCCGAACCGGGTCGGCCAGGTCGGGCCGAACGACCCCGTCGCCCGCCGGCCCCGGCGAGACCGCCGGGCGGAGGGCGCCGACGAGCTCGGCAAAGTGATCGAGAGGCCGGTCGTCGGCGACCATGACGACGACGTGCTCGGCCCCGGCGCCGACGTACTCGTCGAGCCGGGCCGCGCAGTGCTCGGCCGGCCCGGCGACGAGATGGCGGTCGAACGCCTTCGGCGGGATGCCGTAGAGGGTGGAGAGCCAGCGGGTGCCCCGCTCGTGGACCTGGCGTCCCTGTCCGACGGCGACCATCACGACGACGGCGGGGGTCACTGCAGCCGGCGGCCGGCCGGCGGCCGCGACCTCGGCCCGGAGCTGCTCGAGCGACGATGCCAGCTCGGCCGGGGCGAGGAACAGCGGTACCCAGCCATCGGCCGACGTGGCCGCCCGACGCCGGGCGGCGTCGCTCGAGCCGCCGACCCAGACCGGCACCGGCGGGGCGGCCGGTTCCTGCCGGTAGGGAACCGCCCCGTCGCCGGCGCTGTCCCAGGCTCGTCGCAGCTCGGCGAGGCCGTCGTCGAGCAGGCGGCCGCGGCGGGAGAAGTCGACGCCGGCCATCTCGTACTCGCCCCGGTGGCGGCCGACGCCGACGCCGAGGACGAACCGGCCGCCGGAGAGCAGCTGGATCGCCGCGGCCTGCTTGGCCACCGCGGCCGGCCGGCGCAGCGGGAGCTGGAGCACGCAGCTACCCAACGCGGCGCTCGTCGTCGCCGTCGCGGCGACCGTCAACGTCGTCAGGCATTCGAGCATCGGCGTCGCCCAGAAGAGGTGATCGACCGCCCAGAGGGCCGATGCGCCGAGCGCTTCGGCGTCCCGGCACGTCCGCTGGAGCTCCTCGGTAGTACCTAGGGTACTACCTACGTTCTTACCACTGGTACGACCACTTCTACCAGGGAGATCACTGGGCAACCCGGGGGGGAGCATGAGTCCCACGGACCCGGGTTCGGCAATAGGTGGCACCGGGGGCATGGCGTATCCTACGCGAACGAGCACCGGCGCGCGCCATCCCGCCCGGTCGTGATACTTCGGGGCCCGGTCGTGATACTCGATGGGCCGAGTGCCGCTCAGGCCGGCGGCCGCCTGGCTCGGGGATGACGGCCAGCGTGCAGCGGGCTCGGCAGATCGCCCGGTCGTCGTCGTCGGTCAGCGCGATGTCCCAGACCTGGATGGTCCGGCCCTTGCGGACCGGCGTCGCCACCGCGGTCAGCGTGCCGGTGGTCATCGGTCGCAGGTGGCTGGCGTTCAGCTCGATGCCGACGACGCTCTGGCCGGGCGGGACGGAGACGGCGCCGCCGAAGCTGGCCGCCGACTCGGCGAGCAGCGCGGAGACGCCGCCGTGGAGCACGCCGTACGGCTGGTGCACCTTCGACGTCACCGGCAGACGGAGGACGACCCGCTCGGGCGTGGCTTCGACGGTCTCGATGTCGAGCACCGCGCCGACGGTGCCCTCGCCGAGCCCGCGGATGTGGGGCGGAAGCGTCCGGTCTGGTTCGGGCTGATCGACCGCCACGGGCCGCAGCCTACCGGTCGGCCGCTCGGGACGCCGCGGGGGCCGGCCGTTAGCATCGGGCCGTGCCGTCCGACGTCGTCGACCTGCGGAGCGACACCGTCACGCAGCCGACCGCGGCGATGCGGCGGGCGATGGCTGCGGCAGAGGTCGGCGACGACAGCTACGGCGAGGACCCGACGGTCAACGCGTTGGAGGCGACGTACGCCGAGCGGGTCGGCAAGCCGGCCGCGGTCTTCGTCCCGTCGGGCACGATGGCCAACCAGATCGCGGTCCGGGTGCTCGCCCCGTCGGGAACGGCGGTCGTCGCTGGCCGCCGTCAGCACGTCGTCGCCTACGAGCTCGGCGCGGCCGCCCGCAACGCGGGCGTCCAGTTCGTGCCGGTCGACGACGATGACGGGACCGTGGCGGCCGGCGCGGTGACCGCCGCCCGGGCCGCGGCCGACTACCACCAGCCGACCGTCTCGCTGGTCGCGGTCGAGAACACCCACATGGCCGCGTCCGGTGCACCGTGGTCCCTGGCCGCGCTGCAGGCGGTCCAGGCGGCGGCCGGCGACGTGCCGGTCCACATGGACGGGGCGCGGCTCTTCAACGCCGAGGTGGCGACGGGCGTCCCGGCGGCAGCGATGGCGGCGACCGCGACGACGGTCATGTCGTGCCTGTCGAAGGGGCTCTGTGCGCCGGTCGGGTCGGTTCTCGCCGGTCCGGCCGACGTCATCGCGGCCGGACGGATCGAGCGCAAGCGGCTCGGCGGGGCGATGCGGCAGGCCGGCATCGTCGCCGCGGCGGGGCTCGTCGCCTTGAAGGAGATGGTCGACCGGCTGGCCGACGACCACGCCCGGGCGGCCCGGCTGGCCACGGCGGTGGCCGATCGGTGGCCCGAGGCCGGCTGTCGGCCGGCGGCGGTGCGGACGAACATCGTCGTCTTCGCGCCGCCGTCCGCGGACGAGCTCGTCGACCACCTGGCGGCCGACGGTGTGCTCGCCGGCATGATCGCGCCGGGCGTCGTCCGGCTCGTCACGCACCACGACGTCGACGACGCTGGCGTCGACCGCGCCGTCCGGGCCCTGCGGTCGGCGCCGTGAAGGTCCGGATCGGGATCGGCACCGGTGCCGGCGGTCTGGACGGGCCGGCGCTGGCCGGACTGGCCGACGATCTGGTCGAGCGCGGCTTCGACTCGCTCTGGCTGCCGGAGATCCTGACCGGCGACGGCGCGGACCCGCTCGTCGGCCTGGCGTGGGCCGGCGCCCACAACCGCCGGCTCAAGCTCGGGACGACGATGCTGCTGCCCGGTCGGAACCCGGTGCGGCTGGCCAAGCAGGTGGCCGATCTCGACGCGCTGTCCGGCGGCCGGTTCCTCGTCACGTTCGTCCCCGGACTGGCTCGCGGACCCGAGCGCGATGCCATCGGCGTCCCGCCGGCCGACCGCGGCGCGGCCATCGACGAGGTGCTCCCGCTGCTCCGCCGGCTGTGGGCGGGGGAGGTCGTGACCCACGACGGGCCGGCCGGCCGGTTCGCCGACGTCTCGGTCTCCCCGAGACCGGCGCAGGACCCGTTCGACGTCTGGCTCGGCGGCATCGCCCGGGCGTCGCTCGAGCGCTGCGGGCGGCTGGCCGACGGCTGGTTGCCCGCGCTGTGCGGTCCGGACGAGGCCGAGCGGGGGCGCCGGGTGGTCGAGGACGCGGCCGCGGCCGCCGGGCGGACGATCAGCCCGGAGCACTTCGGCATGAGCATCGGCTACGCCCGCGACCGCGCTGGACGACCGGATGGCCGCCGCCATCTCGGTCCGGGCGAAGGGACGACCGCTCGACGACCTCGTCCCGGTCGGCCTCGACGCGCTGCGTGACCTGGTCGAGCGGTTCGTCGCGGTCGGCTTCTCGAAGTTCGTCGTCCGGCCGGTCGTCGCGCCGACCGATTGGCGACGAGAGCTCGACGACCTGGCCGGCGCAGTCGTCGACCTGCAGACCTGACCGCTGGCGACCCGGGGTGCGCCGGGCGGCGAGGCCGTCCGGCGGCACCGATGCCCTTCTCGACCAGCAGTTCGTCAGTACCGATACGTGTCCGGCTTGTACGGCCCGTCGACCGGGACGCCGATGTACGACGCCTGCTCCGGGGTCAGGCTGGTGAGCCGGACGCCGAGCGCGTCGAGGTGGTACCGGGCGACCTTCTCGTCGAGGTGCTTCGGCAGCACGTAGACCTTCGTCTCGTAGTGCTCGCCCCTCGTGTACAGCTCGAGCTGGGCCATCGTCTGGTTCGTGAAGGACGCCGACATGACGAAGCTCGGGTGGCCGGTGGCGTTGCCCAGGTTGAGCAGGCGTCCCTCCGACAGCACGATGATCGCGTGGCCGTCGGCGAAGACCCACTTGTCGACCTGCGGCTTGATGTTGACCCGCTCGATGCCGGGGGTGGCGGCGAGGCCGGCCATGTCGATCTCGTTGTCGAAGTGGCCGATGTTGCCGACGATCGCCTGGTGCTTCATCCGCGCCATATCGGCCGCGGTGAGGATGTCCTTGTTGCCGGTCGCGGTGACGAAGATGTCCGCGGTCTCGACGACGTCGTCGAGCGTCGCCACCTCGTAGCCCTCCATCGCGGCCTGCAACGCGCAGATCGGGTCGACCTCGGTGACGATGACGCGGGCACCCTGGCCGCTGAGCGACTGGGCACAGCCCTTGCCGACGTCGCCGTAGCCGCAGACGACGGCGACCTTGCCGCCGATCAGGACGTCGGTGCCGCGGTTGATCCCGTCGACGAGGGAATGGCGGCAGCCGTACTTGTTGTCGAACTTCGACTTCGTCACCGAGTCGTTGACGTTGATCGCCGGGAACAGCAGCTCGCCGTTGCGCTGCATCTCGTAGAGCCGGTGGACGCCGGTCGTCGTCTCCTCGGTGACGCCGCGGATGCCGTTGGCGATGGCCGTCCACCGGCTGGCGTCCTCGGCCAGGCTCCGGGTCAGCAGCTGGAGGACGACCGTCATCTCTTCCGAGTCGGCGGTCGCCGGGTCCGGGACCGCGCCGGCCTTCTCGAACTCGACGCCCTGGTGGACGAGGAGCGTGGCGTCGCCGCCGTCGTCGAGGATCATCGTCGGTCCGACCTCACCCGGCCAGCGCAGCGCCTGGTCGGTGCACCACCAGTACTCCTCGAGGCTCTCGCCCTTCCACGCGAACACCGGCACTCCCCGGGGGTCGTCGGCGGTGCCGTCCGGGCCGACCGCGACCGCGGCGGCCGCGTGGTCCTGGGTCGAGAAGATGTTGCAGCTCGCCCAGCGCACCCGGGCGCCGAGGGCGGTCAGCGTCTCGATCAGCACCGCGGTCTGCACCGTCATGTGCAGCGACCCGGTGATCCGGGCGCCGGCCAGCGGTTGGGCCGGCCCGTGCTCCCGGCGCATCGCCATCAGCCCCGGCATCTCGTGCTCGGCCAGCTCGATCTCCTTGCGGCCGAACTCGGCCAGCGAGAGGTCGGCGACCTTCCACGGGAGCTGGTCGTCGGCGTTGCTGGGGGCGGTGGGCATCGGTTCTCCTCGACGTTCGGCTAGCCGCGCCCGATGCGTGGGCGCCCGTCCAGGATAGGAGGTCCGGCTCGGGGGGATCGTCGGGCCGGGTCGACGCCGGGTCGACGTTGAGTCGGACCAGGTCGTCCGGACGGGCCAGGCCAGGTCGACCATCCGGGCCGGCAGTAACATCGTCAGACCATGAAGCGGCCAGTGCCGCGCCCGCTGGCGTCCACAGGACGACGCCGGCTCGGCGGACCGACGGGGTACCTGCGGTGGAGCCACGCGGGGACTTGAGCGACGAAGCGTCACGGGCGGCCGCCCGTCGAGCCCTCGGCGCCCTGTCGGTCGTCGCGCCCGTCGGCATCGTCGCGGTCGATCCGGACGGCCGGTCGTGGTACCACAACCAGCGCTGGGAGGACTTCAGCGGGACGACCGGGCGCTCGCTGCGAGACCAGCCGTGGTACCTGGCGGTGCACGCCGACGACGCCGACGACGTCGCGGCCCGGTGGAAGTCGAGCGTCGACCGCCAGGGTCGGTTCGGCACGTTCCGGACCGTCCGGCCGGACGGGACCGTCGGGCACTGCGAGGGGCAGACGGTGCCGATGGTCGACGGTGACGGCGACGGTCGACGGGTACCTGATCGTCGTCGTCGACGCCGACCCCGCCGGCACCGCCGTCGGGCCGGTCCTGTCCGGGGCGCAGCTGCTCGACGTCGTCCTCGACCGCTCCCTCGAGATCGTCACGATCCTCAACCCCGACGGGTCGTGGCGCTGGTCGAGCGGCGGCGCGCTGCGACTGATCGGCCACCAGGCCGACTTCGACCCGCAGGCCGGCATCTTCCCGCTGCTCCATCCCGACGACGTCGACGCCGCCCGCGAGCGTGTTCGCCCGGGCGGTCGCCGGCGAGATCGACCCGGACGAACGGTTCGAGATGCGGCTGCGGACGGCCGACGGCTCGTGGCGGCACATGGAGGCGATCGTCGAGAGCCAGGTCGACCACCCGGCGATCCGCGGCATCGTGATCCACGCCCGCGACGTCACCCGACGGCGCGACACGCTGGCTGCCCTCGAGGCCAGCAACCGCTGGCTGAGCGGGTTGATCGACAGCATGCAGACCGGCGTCGTGCTCGAGGACGAGCACCGCGCCGTCGTCCTCGTCAACCAGGCGTTCGTCGACCTCTTCCACCTGCCGTTCCGTCCGGACGACCTCGAAGGCCGGACGCTCGAGTCGATCGGCCTCTCCGTCGCCAAGCTCGTCGTCGATCCGCCCGACGCGGCCGACGCGGTCGTCCGGCTGCGGGCCCAGCCGGAGCGGATCGCCGGGCGTGCGGGCGACGCTCTACGACGGCCGGACGCTCGAGTGCGACTTCGTCCCGATGTACGTCCACGGCACCTTCCGCGGCCACCTCTCGACGTACCGGGACATCACCAACCAGGCCCTCGTCGAAGCCGAGCAGGAGCGGCTGCTCGCGTCCGAGCGCGACGAGAACCGACGGCTCGCCGAGATGGACGCGTTCCGCTCCGAGTCGCTCGCCGCCGTCTCCCACGAGCTCCGTACGCCGTTGACGTCGATCGTCGGCTACACGCAGCTGCTCGGGAACCTGCTCGACCGGGACGGCGTCGACGACGCCGACGCCACCGAGCAGGCCGCCTGCCTCGAGGCGATCGTCCGCAACGTCAACCGGCTCCTCCGGCTCGCCGGCGACCTCGTCGGGCTCGACAGCCTGGAGTCGCGCGCCCTGCCGCTCGACGTCTCGCCGGTCGACGTGCCAGCGATCGTCCGGCACGCCGAGCGGACGATCGCCCCCGACGCGGCCGCCCGGTCCGTCGACATCGAGCTCGACGTCGACGACGGGCCACCGCTGACCGGGGACGCCGACCGGTTGACGCAGCTGTTCGAGAACATCCTGTCGAACGCGGTCAAGTTCACGCCGGCCGACGGCCGCGTCACTGTCCGCGCCGTGCCGATCGGTAACAGCGTCGACGCCGGTGGTGGCGACGACGGCGAAGGCCGCCCCGGCGGCGGTGGTCGCGATGGCGATGGCGATGGCGATGGCGATGGCGATGGAGGTGGCTGGGAAGTGGAGATTGCCGACACCGGGATCGGCGTCCCCGACGACGAACAGGCGCTGCTGTTCTCCCGGTTCTTCCGCGCGTCGAACGCCCGGACCCGCGGCCTGCCCGGGACCGGCCTCGGCCTCTCCGTCGCCAAGGCCATCGTCGACCGGCACGGCGGGACCATCTCGATCCGTTCGACCGTCGGCGCGGGGACGTGCGTCCTCGTCCGGTTGCCCAACGGTGCCGCTGGCGATACCGATGGCGGCGGCGGTGGGGATGCGACGCCGGGACTGGGGCCGGATAGCGTGCTTTCTGGCCCCAGTAGCTCAGGGGATAGAGCGTCGGTTTCCTAAACCGTGCGTCGCAGGTTCGAATCCTGCCTGGGGCGCAATTTGCCCGGCCAGCAACTTCGAGACGTGCTTCCCTCCCAGTGCGCGAACGTCGACGTCGTCATGTGCTCGACCTATTGGTCGAGGGGGCAGCGAGGCCGGGGGGGGTCCTGTCCCGGTGCCGGAACCCGCTGTGGCGCTGGGCCGATGTCGAGGCGTGTGATCGGGACGTGACCAAGGTGAAGTCATCCTGGTCGTTCCGGGGAGGCCGCTGGCACGCTGCGTCAACGATAATTGTACGTAACTATGAAGATGTTGTACAATCGAAGCATGGCGACGATGGCGGTCAGTGAAGCTCGGGAGCGACTGGCCGAGGCGGTGGAGACCGCCCATACCGAGGCAGTGTTCCTCGAGCGCTATGGCCAGCCGGCTGCGGTGCTGGTCAGCCCAGAGCGATACGAGGAGCTGATGGAATCGCTGGAGGATGCCGAGGACGTGGAAGCCTTCGATGCCTCCATGGCCGAGGAGGGTCCGAGCATTCCCTGGGAGCAGGTCAAGGCCGATCTCGGCTGGACGTGAGTCGCTATCGCATCGAGGTCCGGCCGGCCGCGGCTCGAGCGCTTCGCAAGCTCGACCCTGACGTGCGCCCTCGCATCCAAGGGGCGATCGCCCTTCTGGCCACCGATCCCCGACCGCCAGCGGCCAAAGCCCTGCGGGGTCGACCGGGGTTCCGCGTTCGGGTCGGCGACTATCGGATCATCTATACCGTTGCCGACGACGTCCTCCTGGTCGTCGTCGTAGCGCTGGGCCATCGCCGGGAGGTCTACGACCGATAATCGCAGACTGTCGGCCCTGAGCATTCGTTAGCGTTATCCAGCGTTGAACTTCGCCACGCGGATGGTGGCCTCGACGGCGAGACGGAACGATCGTCGCAGATCCGGCCAGGCGGGGTGACCGAACCGCCGGGCAAGTCGCCAGTCAGTACGGGCCAAAGGATGTACTGCCGAGCCACCACCGCCCGACCGTCGTGAGCTGCAACGTGCCTCCAACCAGACGGTCGCGCTCGTACGGATCGGGTTTGACCTCTGCGCCGACCCGTTCCGCGATGCCGGCCCAACCAAGGATCTGAGCGAGCAGGTCGAGGTCCCAGCCCAATGACGTTCGACGCTGCTGCGCGTCCTGCATGTACGGGGCGATCCACTCGTACTCGGCGTCCGCTCGGTCACACACGCGGTCGAGCACCTCATCGAAGGGCACCGGCCGTGGCACGAGTATGTGCAGGATGTCCGGCGCGAGGTCATCGAGGATCTCGTTCCGGCCGCGGTACCGGTTGTTGGCATGGTAGGCACCCAGAGGGCCCAACGACGGCAGAGCGTCGGCAGCCTTCATCCACCGCTCCAGTGGTCTGGGATCCAGATTCCCCCAGGCCACGGTGGCGCGGAGCTTGCCGTGCTCTTTCCGGAGCGCTCCGGAAGCGACGGCCCACCGGATCGTGAACCCGAGCTCAGGTAGCTCCGCGGCCGACCTGGTCTTGAAGGTTCGGTCGCCGAATGCCACGTCGATCTGGTCCCGCGTCCCGAGCAGCGCCACGAGCTCCTTCGCATCGGCCAGCGTGGGTCGACCGGTCTGCGTAAGCCTCCGGCCGTCGCCGTAGAAAGTGGCGAGGACGCCCAAGCGACCAAGTACCGGCGAGCGTTCGGCGGACGCGACCACGTCCGCCGGAGCGGCGACCGTGCGACGCCGCTTCTTCGGTGCGGCCCGGGGGAGTTGCATCGGGTCGCCCAGCTGGAGCGCCTCGTTGATTGCGTCCACGTCGCTCAGGTCGACACCGCGCGCCTGAAGAGCGGCGAGCACCGCCTTGGCGGGCCCCGCGGCCGCCGGGTCGCTGATCCGGCCGAGGAACTCGGGCTCGACCTCGTCGACGGTGGCGAGCGTCTCGTCGACAAACGCCCGGGGGAGACCGGAGCGGTCGGCACTGAACCGAACGAACGCTCTCACCACCGCCGGGAGGTTCGCCGCCTCATCGGCATCGAGCAGTAGCTTCCGCGGGGCCAGGTCACCGAGGAGCAGCGAAACGACGGTCGGGCTCCACCGGAGCGGCCGGCCCTCGTAATCGGAGCGAAGGTCCACCAGGTGGTGAGCCAGAAGCTCGACGTCCACCGTGGCGAGACTTCCGGAAAGCCCTCGTCCATGCGACGACGCCATGAACTCGCGGACGAGGTTCTCACGCTCGGCCAAGCCAACCTGGAGTTCGCTCGGCCGATCGTCGGTGAGGCCGGCTCGCCGCAGCCGCGCCCGGATGAGCGCCCGGTGTCGGGCGAAGTCCTCCGTGCGGAGGTCGGTGTCCCCGTTCCACAGGTCCGACATGGCCACCGCGTCACGCAGCCGTATCAGTGCCTCCTCGATCGGCACCTCGGCCATCCGCATGTGCCCATCCGTGTTCGACTTCCACGAGGCCACGACCTCGTGGAAGTCCGTTCCTATCCAGGCGTCCTTGGCCTGCCCGGAGAGGTTGTGGTCCACCAACACGACGAGCGCATGCTCTTCAGGTGTGCCCTCTTGGCCGAATCCGACGATAAGCGAGTCCTGATCCCCGAACACGTCCGAAGCGAGCCAGCTCGCAGTCGGCGTCGCCTGGCCGACCCTTCCGACCCAACTGGGCACCCCGGCGACCACTCCTCGCAGCTCCGAAATGACCGTCGTTGCGAGGTGGTCATGAGGAGGCGGCAGGATCCCGGCCAGTGCAGCCGCGACGGCGACCGCACGCTTGTCGCGGCGCTGACGGCATCGTAGGAGCAGCGACTCCTCGAACGGCGGCACCTCCGTGCCGTCGAGCTGGGCCTGCCCGCGGGCACCTTCGAACATGTCGAGCAGGGCACTCGCCCATGCCTCCGCGGCCACCGGATCGTCCTCTTGGAGCAGCTCGCGGCCACCCGAGTCGATGATCGAGTCGACGGGTGAGCCGTCCGTCCGGACGTCGCCTACCGGCCTGAGGTGCGCGGGCCGAGTCCCCTTCGGGGTCACCCGGCCGCCTCTGTGCTTTTTCCGTGCCACGAAGTCCTAGTTCAGCCGATCCACGACGTTGGTGGCGACAACGTCCAGGGCCTCGCCTCGACGCCGTCGTGCGGTCGACGCGCTCGAGCCATCGTCACCGACGTCTTTGGGACTGGGCCTGCCCATAGACCAGCGGATCGGCACGACCGAATCGATACGCTGAAAGTCACGGTATCGATCGTCGGACTCGCCATCGCCGAGACGACGCGGTGAGAAGGGGCCACATGCTGTCGCTCATGCACGTCGGGGCTACCGTGCACGATCTGCCGGCCGCGATGGCCGACTACGCCGGGCTGGTCACCGGACCGTGGGTTGTCTCCGACCCCATGCTGTTCGCGACGTATGACGGCATCGAGGGTGGCGTGGTCGACCAGCGGGTGACCATGGCGTTCGGCCGGTTGGCCGGCGGACCCGCGCTGGAGCTCATCGCCCCCTCGGCCGAGACGCCGGATTCGCCCCAGCGACGGCTGCTCGAGGAGCGTCCGGGCATCAGCCACATCGCGTACTGGTCCTCCGACCTGGCGGGCACGGCGCGAGAGCTCATCGCCAGCGGAGCGCGCTTGTTCAGCGCAGCCACGCAGGACGGCGAACGGCTCGCCGAGGTGCTCGAAGCGCAAGGGGAGGACGGCCTTTTGGCCGAGCTTCGTGCGTGCTACCTCCAGCTCGCTTCGGGCGCGCTAGTCGAACTGCTCGACACGACGCTCTGGGGGGCTCCACTCGAGCACCTTTGCGGAGCGGGGATCTGCGAGATCGTTCCGGCGCCGCCAGTCTGAGTTGGCGGCCGTTCCTGGTCACGTCGCCGCGGCTCGAGCAGGAGACCGCTCGGACTACCCCGCGAGATCCGGACCCATGCGCTCGTCGTCGAGCACCGCGGCGGCGACCCGCCGGACCCGTGGTGGGTCGGCGATGGTATCGATCTCGACGATCTGGCCGGCGGCGACGGTGAAGCCCATCACCACCACCGGCCGGCCGCGGGCGGTGACGACGACGCCGGCCGCGCCGTTGACCAGGGCGGGGTGCAAGGTGCCGCCGATGCGTGCGCCCAGCCGGGCCTGCTCGGCGACGGCCGCCGCGCCGCGGACGACGGTCGACCGGCCCGGCCGGCCGGGACCGTAGTCGGCCCGCAGGACGACGTCGGGGTGGAGCAGCGCGACGAGCGCGTCGAAGTCGCCGGCCCGGCCGGCTGCGAAGAAGGCGTCGACGACCGCTCGCTGGCGGCGCACGTCGCGGTCGGGCGCGGGCGTCTCCGCCCCCTTGATCCGGCGGCGGGCCCGGCTGGCCAGCTGTCTCGTCGCCTGCGGCGTCCGGTCGACCATCGGGCCGATCTCGTCGAACGGGACGCCGAAGAGATCGTGAAGGACGAACGCCAGACGTTCGGCCGGCGCGAGCGTGTCGATCACGATCTGGAGGGCGAGGCCGACCGAGTCGGCCAGCAGCGCCTCGTCCTCCGGGTCGAGCAGCGGCCGCGTCGGCGGTGACGATCGGGTCGGGGAGGCTCGCCTCCAGCGGTCCCTCGCGCCGGGTCTGGCGGGAGCGCAGCTTGTTGAGGCAGACGCGGGCGACGATCGTCGTCAGCCACCCGCCGATGTTCTCGACGTCGGCCGCGCCGGCCCGGCTGGCCCGTTCCCAGCCGTCCTGGACCGCGTCGTCCGCCTCGGCCAGCGAGCCGAGGATCCGATAGGCGACCCCTCGAAGGTGGGGACGGTGTTCCTCGAAGCGCCCGGCCAGCCATTCGTCATCGTGCATCTGTCCCGTCCTCGCGTCGACGGTCCCATGACAATGACCCACGAGCAGTCGTCGATGTGACGCCCGGCCGATCAGCCGTCCACCGGCCGGGTCCGCCCCGGCGACCTGGCCGGCAGGACCACCGACCGCAGGCGGCCGCCGCGTAGGCTGGCCGACGCAGCCGCCGCCGGGTGGCCGGGGGGCGCAGGAGGTGAGATGACGGGATCGCGGGTCGTCGCGCTGGGCCATTTCCAGCCGGAGACGGTGATGACGAACGCCGATCTCGAAAAGCTCGTCGAGACGAGCGACGAGTGGATCCGGCGACGGGTCGGTATCGAGACCCGGCACATCGCCGGGCCGGAGACGACCGTGACCGACATGGCCGCGGCCGCGGCGAACCGGGCCCTCGAACGTGCCGGTTGGGCGCCCGATGACGTCGACCTGCTCGTCGTGGCGACGTGCACCGCGGTCGAGCGGTCGCCGAACGTCGCCAGCCGGGTCGCCGCGCAGTTAGGCATCGCCGCCGGGCCCGCGGCGATCGACGTGAACACCGCCTGTTCCGGGTTCACCCACGGCCTAGCATTGGCCGATCACACGATGCGGGCCGGCGCCGCGACTCGTGCGCTGGTCATCGGCGTCGACAAGCTGTCGGTGGTCACCGACTGGACGGACCGGAGCACCTGCGTCCTCGTCGGCGACGGCGCGGGGGCGGCCGCGGTCGAGCGCACCGACGATCGGCCGGGGATCGGCCTGGTGGTCTGGGGATCACTGCCCGAGCTCGGCAACGCGGTCGTGATCGACGGCGAGCCTCCGGTCTTCCACCAGGAGGGCGCGGCGGTCTACCGGTGGGCGACGACCGTGCTTCCAGGCATCGTCGCGGAGATCTGTACCCGGGGCGGCGTCGCGCTCGAGGACCTGAAGGCGATCGTCCTGCACCAGGCCAACCTGCGCATCATCGAGGCGATCATGGCCCGCGTCGGGCCGGTGAAGGCCGTCGTCGCCCGGGACGTCGTCGAGTCCGGCAACACGTCGTCGGCGAGCATCCCGCTGGCGCTGTCGAAGCTGCTCGAGCGCGAGCCGATCGAGTCTGGCGAGCCGATCCTGCTGCTCGGTTTCGGCGGCGGGCTCTCGTACGCCGGACAGGTGATCGAAGCCCCCTGACCACCGGCCCGACCGCTGGCCGCAGTTCCGATCGTCACAGCTCCGATCGTCACAGTCCCGATCGTCGCGGTCGAGCCCGGTACGATCGACGGCTCCCCGGGTATCGCCAGGGGCAGGACGACGACGGAGCGGAGGCATCGATGCGACAGCGGAGCCGGTGGATCGGTTTCGGGGCCGGGTTAGCGGGGCTGACCCTCGTCGTCGGGTCGGTGGCGGCCGTCCCGGCCGGCGCGTCGGCCCAGCCGAAGAACGCGGCGGCCCATCAGGACCTGCTGCGCCTGTCCGACCTGCCGACCGGGTGGAAGGTGACAAAGACCACATCGACATCGTCGACGTCGACAGCGTCGACAAACGATTTCACCGAGGTCGCCTCGTGCGAGGGGACCTCGGCCGCGGGCCTCGGCGCCAACGTGCCGAGCGCGCAGGCGAGCTTCACCCATCAGCAGACCGCCCAGTTCGTCTTCGAGCTCGTCGGCGTCTTCCCGTCGACGAGCACGGCCAACCGGACCTATGGCTTCTTCTCGAACGCCAAGGCGCCGACGTGCGTCGGCCAGCTCCTGGCCAAGTCGATCGCTTCCGGGGCGACAGGCGCCGGCCTCACAGCGTCGAAGATCACGACGTCCCGCCTGCCGTTCCCACGGGAAGGATCAGCGACGACCGCGCTGAAGCTCGCGATCCCGCTGACCGTCGACGGGGAGAACCTCCAGATGAACGCCGACTTCATCGTCATCCGCAGCGGGAAGAAAATTGCCGTCCTGGCCCCCGTCGGCCTCTCGACGGTGCTCTCGACGACCTTCGCATCCTCGCTCGCCAAGAAGGCCGCCGACCGGCTCAGCTGACCGCAGTCGACCGTGTCGGTACGGTCAGGCGCATCGAGCCCGGCCGAGGCGGATAGGCGGACGCGGCAGAGCCCGGCGAGGGGGGGGTTCGCCGGGCTCTGCACGCATTGTGACGGTCGTAGATCGACCGTTCGCGACCCTACCGGCGGCGTCCGGAGCGCGGACGCCTCAACGGAAGAGTTCATCTCCTGGTTACCTGCCCGACACATCGCCGATACGACCACCTCGCCGGTACGACAGGGCCCCGCCGCGCATCCCAACGCAACGGGGCCCCGTCCGCCGCCGCCGACAACGGCGAGCGACCGGCTCCGCCTCCGGTCTTCGTAGGAACGGCCCAGAGCGCGCTCCCTCACGAGAAATAGAAAATTTCCGTGATCGACGACGGGACCGACCGTTCTTCGTGTGCCCATCGCCGAGCGGTTCGGCCGCCGACAGTTCCTCACTACTGCAGGTGGCGTCACCTTCGCCACGGTCGTCCTCCCGACCGGTCTCCGGCGGGTGCTCGCGGCCAGTTCGTCGCCGGCAGCCGGGCCGCGGGCCGCGGGCGGCGTCCTCTCGCAGATCAAACACGTCGTCGTCCTCATGCAGGAGAACCGCTCGTTCGACCACTACTTCGGGATGATGCCCGGTGTCCGGGGGTTCGCCGACCCGTCGGTCCCGAGGCGGGTCTTCCGCCAACCCGACCCCGACCACCCGGACGGGTACCTGCTCCCGTTCCATGCCGACACCCACCGCTCGAGCGCCCAGGCGCTCCCGTCCAACCGGCACGGTTGGGGCGTCCAGCACCAGTCGTGGAACCGCGGGCGGATGGACGGCTTCGTCACGTCCCACCTGGCCGCGGACGGCCCGGACGGGCGGTACACGATGGCCTACTTCACCGAGGCCGACATCCCGTTCCACTGGGCGCTGGCCAACGCGTTCACGGTCTGCGACGCCTACCACTGCTCGATGCTCGGTCCGACGTGGCCGAACCGCTTGTACCTGATGACCGGCACCGTCGATCCCCGAGGTGCGCACGGCGGCCCGGTCACGGCCAACGAGGTGCCGCCGTCCGGCCTCCGCTGGACGACGTACCCCGAGATGCTGACCGACGCCGGTGTCAGTTGGCGCGTCTACCAAGAGGCCGACAACTGCGGCCTGAACGTCCTCGAGCAGTTCGCCCAGTACCGTGATGCGCCGACCAGCTCGCCGCTCCACCAGCGGGCGATGCGTCGCTACGGGGCCGGGCAGTTCGAGCACGACGTGGCCCACGACCGGCTCCCGACCGTCTCGTGGATCCTGCCCCCCGCCTCCCAGTCGGAGCACCCGAGCCATCTGCCGGCGGCCGGCGCCGACTTCATCGCCCGCCAGGTGAACGCCATCGCGTCGAACCCGGACGTCTGGGCGTCGACCGTCTTCTTCCTCGTCTACGACGAGAACGACGGGTTCTTCGACCACGTCGCCCCGCCGACCGCCCCGGCGGGAACGGCCGACGAGCACCTCACCGTCGACGGGGTCAGCCAACCGATCGGCCTCGGCTTCCGGGTGCCGTGCGTCGTCGTCTCACCGTGGACGGTCGGCGGGCACGTCGCCCACGACACGTTCGACCACACGTCCGTCCTCCGCTTCCTCGAGCGGCTGACCGGGGTGCCGAACCCGAACATCAGCGCGTGGCGGCGACGAACGGTCGGCGACTTCGCCGGCGTCCTCGGCTACCGTCCGGCCGGGCGGTCGCCCTGCCTGCCGCCGACGGCCGCCGACCTGGCGCTGGCCGAGCGAGAGGTGCGGACTCTGCCGCGGCCATCGGTGCCGCAGACCGGCCAGTTCTTCCCGACCCAGCGACGAGGGCGCAAGCCGCGGGCCGGCGGTTGCTAGCGCCGTCGTCGCCGTCGCCAGTTCGGGCGCGACGAAACCGGCACCGAGGCGAAGGTGCCGGTTTTCGTCGCAACGCCTGTGTTCCCAGACGCTGTCGGATAGAGCGACCGCCGGGTCGTGAGATACGCGAATCGCGAAAAAATGGTGACGACCCGTTCCCCCGGACCGGCGGCCCGGGGGAACGGCGGCCCGGGGAACGGCGGCCCGGGGGAACGCCGGCGACGTCAGGGACCGATGTTCGACGCCCACTGGATCGACGACTGACCGGTGATCGGGGCGATCGCCCGCTCGATCGACGCGTAGCTCGTCGCCGATGTCTGGCCGTCCGGTGCCTGCGTGAGCACGCCGAAGATCGTCACGTTCTGGCCGTGGGCCTTGGCATAGCCGATCAGCGAGGCCCACTCGGTGACGTGTGTCGGGAAGTACAGCTCCGGGAAGACGACGTCGGGCCGGAACCCGTCGGCCACCTGGAGCAGTTGCGCCGGCGTCCAGTAGCCCGGCTCGGCCGAGCCGTAGTCGACCATCGCCGGCTGGTAGCCGCCGACCTCGGCCGCGTAGCCAGCCAACACGTTGTACGTGTTCAGGTAGCCCGGGTCGAACGCCGGCTCGACATCGTCGCCGGCGACGACGGTGACCGTGTCGGTGAACGACGACTGCTGCTTCGTCCGGGTCGCCCACGCCTGCACCGACTCGACCGTCGACGCCAGCGTCGCGCCCCATGACCGGAAGCTCGGCGGTTCGAACGCGCAGCCGCAGACGACGCTCCCGCACGGCTGCCCGGTGCCACAGCTGTCGTTCGTCCCGATCGCCACGTGCAGGCGGAGCCCGGCAGGCGCCGTCCGGAAGTACCCGGCGACGTAACTCTCGACGGCCGCGGCGATCGAGGGGAACGACGCGAAGGTGTCGTCCTGGGTGATCGTCCCGAGCGTTGTCTCGGCTGCCGGTCGGCCGAAGTCGAGGATGACCATGCCGGCCGCCCCGGCCGCCCCGGCCGCCTCGCCCTGGGCGTAGAGCGCCGCCGGGCTGGCGTCGTTCTCGTACTGCGACGCCGTCGCCGTCGGCGAGCCTGTCTGGCCGCCACCACCGCCGGCGCCGGCTTGGCCCGTCGCGGTGGTGCTGGCTCCGGCGTCGCCGCTGCCGCGCGACGAGCACGGTACCGAACAGCGCGGCGCCGAGGAGCACCGTGCCGAACAGCATGGTGCCGACAAGTACGGCGCCGCGCCGCGCGCCGATCACCAGCAGGACTGCAGGAAAGGGCGACAACCACCGGTCGTGGAAGCCCCCGGTCCGACACCCGGAACTACGCCTCGTCTCCATCCCGTACCAGCCTTCGTCAGGCCGCCCGAGACGATGTTAGCGACCGACGCTGCTCGTCGCACTGGCCACACCGGCAACAGACACCACATCCGCCACGTTCGTTACTGCGAAACGGCCACTGCAGTCATCGGGAGCACCGGGCTTAGGGGAACGGGCTCAGGGGGACTGGTTCATGGGCACTGGGCCGGCGGCGGCGCGTCGGTTGTCGCCGGCGCGGAGCAGACCGCCGGCACGCCGTTGGTGACCTCGAGCGGCCGGAGGAACAGCACCCGACTGTGGGGGAAGCCGACCTCCCCTGTCAGCCAGGCGGCGAAGGCGATCCAGGGCCGGCCGTCGATGTCGGTGAACGCGGACGCGCCGCCCGGGCCGGCGATGATCCCCTGCGAGGAGAAGATCGGGTGGTCGAGCGGCTTGTGGCACGGTCCGAGCGGGCCGCTGCACTCGGCCACGCCGATGCCGTAGCTGGCGGTCTTCCAGTCGGACCCGGCGTAGAAGAGGTAGCGCTGGCCTTCGAGCCAGAACATGTCGGGGGCTTCGGTCCAGCCGTGCTCCCACGACTGGGACGGCCCGAGGACGGCCGTTGGGCCGTTCCCGCCGAGCTGGGTGCCTGTGCCGGCCAGGGGCTGCGCCCATATCGTCGGCGCCTGCCCGTTGGCCCCTTGGGACTTCCAGTCGAGGAAGAGGCCGCCGGCCGGGTCGACGAACGGGCTCGGGTCGATCGAGCCGCCCTGGGCCAGCTGGCAGACGATCGGGAAGCTCGACGCGTCGACGAACGGCCCGGTCGGCGACGAGGACACCGCGGCACCGATGCACTGCTCGTTGGCCGTGCCGTAGACGGCCGAGAAGTAGAGCACGAACGTGCCGCCGAGCTCGAGCACCGACGGCGCCCACGTCCCACCGCCCGGCGCGGCCCACGACGGGAGCTGGGGGAGGGCGTCGCCGACGGGGGACCAGTGGGCGAGGTCGGTCGACATCACGATCTGGATGTTGCCGGCCGCGGCGTTCGTCCCGTAGGCGTAGTACGTGTCGCCGACGGTGAGGACGAACGGGTCGGGGAAGTCGAAGGGGTAGGCGAGCCCGCTGGCCGCGCCGCCGTCGGCGGCCAGGCAAGCGCCCGACGAGTTGTCGAGGGCGGTGACCGCGGCGGGCAGGTTGTCGCCGCCGGTGAGGGCGCCGTACGCACCGTCCACCCCGAGCAGGCAGCCCTGGAGGTCCGTCAGGTCCTGGCCGGCCTGGGCGACCGACTGACCGTCGCCGGCGAGCTGCTGGTTCGACGCGGCCAACGCGGCCTGGGCCGACCGGACCGACGCCTTCCGACTGGCGAGCGTCGTCGACTCGGCCGCCTGGGCGCTTTGCGCCCGGGTGACCGCGGCCCGCCGTTGCTGCAACACGGCGGTCGTGCGGGCCAGGCTTGACCGGGCCGTCGTCAGGCCGTGTTCGGACACCCCGAGCCAGCCGGTGGCGACGGCCAGCGCGGCGACGGCCAACCCGACGACGAGCCACCGCCACCGCGGTCGGCGGTGGCTCGTCGACTCGGCCGACCCGGCCGCGTCGGCTGATGCGGTCACGGTCCGCCGCCCTGGACGGCCTGGCAGCTGCTGGTCACCGCGGCCAGGGACTGCGCCGCGCCCGCGCCGTCGCCGAGCGCCGTCTGGTTGACGGCGGCCTCGACGCTGCCGAGGCAGGTGTCGAGGGCGGCGATGGTGGCCGCTTCGATGAGCTGGCCGGCCTGGTCCTGGCTGACCTGGGCCTTCACGCCGGCGAGCTGCTGCTCGACGGTGGCCAGCGTCCGCGCTTGCGCCGCTGACGTCGCCCGGACGGCGTCGACGGCGGCGGTCACCCGGGCCAGCTCGGCCGACGTCTGTTGCAGGTCGGCCCAAGCGGTCGTCTGTCGGGCGTCGGCCTGGCGCCGTTCCTGGTTGACGTGGACCGTCCATCCGGCCATCGCCGCGGCCACCACGACGGCGACGGTCGTGACGATTGCCCAGCCGGCCGGACGGCGGGTCCGCCGCGTCGGTCGTGGCGCGTCGGACTCCAGTGACGGCGCGTCGAGCAGCGCGACCGCAGGAGCGTGGTTGTCGGGCAGCTGGCGATCGTCGGTCAGCTGATCAGTCATGGCGGCCCCGTACCCCGCCGCGGGGTGGACGCAGTGTGCGGGCGTCCGAACGATAGTGCGCTGGCCGGGCCGCCGGTCCGGGCCTGGGGCATCCGGTCGGTCAGCCGGGGAGCTGCAGCCGGGGGTCGTCGGTGGTGACGATGTCCTTCCCGAGCGGAGCGACCGCGACCGCGGCGAGCTTGATGTTGGCGATCCCGAGCGGGATGCCGATGATGGTGAGGCAGAGCAGGACGCCGGTCACGATGTGGGCGATGGCGATCCACAGCCCGGCCAGGACGAACCAGATGACGTTGCCGACGGTCGACGCCGCACCGGCGTCGTCCCGACGGACGACCGTCCGGCCGAACGGCCAGAGCACGTAGCCCGCCAGGCGGAAGGCGGCGATCCCGAACGGGATCGTGATGATCAGGATGCACATGACGACCCCGGCCACGGCGTAGCCGATGGCCAGCCAGAGCCCGCAGAGCACGAGCCACAGGACGTTCAGGACGGTCTTCACCCGAACCGCTCGTCCATCAGGTCGAGGAGCTCGCGCACGCCGATCGGCTTCGTCAGGTACTCGTCGGCGCCCGCGGCCATCAGGTCGCGGCGGTGGGCGCTCGTGGCGTCCGCGCTGAGCACGATGACCGGGATGGCGTCGGTTTCCTCGTCGGCCCGCAGGCGGGCGAGGACCTCTTCGCCGGGGATGTCGGGCAGGTGCAGATCGAGCAGGACGAGGTCCGGCTGGTGCTCCTTCGCCAGCGCCAACGCGCTCTCGCCCCGAGCCGTCGACACGAGGGTGATCTCCGGTCGGCGACGCAGGATCTGCTCGACGAGCTTGACGTTCGACGCGACGTCCTCGACGTAGAGGACCGTCCGGGGGCGGTCGTAGGCGTGGGCGCCCCGGGCCGCGCCGGCCCGAGCCGACTCCTCGACGGCCGGTGGATAGGCGAGGGCGAGCTCGACGGTGAACGTACAGCTGGCACCGAGGACGCTCGACGCGGTGAGTCGTCCGTTCATGCTCTTCATCAGGTCGGCCGAGAGGGCGAGCCCGAGACCCGTCCCCTCGATGCCCCGCTTCTCGGCTCCCAGCCGCTCGAATGGCACGAAGAGCCGCCCGATCTCCTCCTCGGTGAGGCCGCTGCCGGTGTTCGTGACGTGGACGCGGACTCGATCGTTGGTGATGACCTCGACACGGAGGGTGACCCGGGCCCGCTCGTCGTTGTACTTGACCGCGTTCGAGAACAGGTTGAGCAGCACTTGCCGCAGGCGCTGACGGTCGGCCAGCACGTAGAGCGTCCGACCTTCCTTCGGTGGCTCGCCGATCAGTACCCGGTAGCTGGCGGCCAGCGGTTGGGCGAGCTCGTAGGCGTCGTGCAGGACGGAGGCCAGCGAGACCGGCTCGAGCGAGATCGACAGGTGCCCGGCCTCGATGCGGGCGATGTCGAGCACGTCGTCGAGGAGCGCCTGGAGGTGCCGGGCCGCGGTCAGCGATAGGTCGACCCACTCGAGCTGGTCGTCGTCGAGCGCCGTCATCGACAGCAGCTCGCCGAAGCCGAGGATCGACGTGAGGGGGGTCCGTAGCTCGTGGCTCATCCGGGAGAGAAACCCGCTGGTCGCCGAGCGGGCGTCCTCGAGCTGACGGTTGGCCTGGGCGAGCTCCTGGGAGCGCTGGAGGAGGTCGATGACCATCCCGTCGTCCCGGCGCCGTTCGACGGGACCGCTCCCGCCCGCCCGCCGGTCGCTGGGCTGCCCGTCGCGGTCGCGCCGGTCATCGGGCCGCCGGTCACCGGCACTCCCGTCACCGGCCCGCCGGTCACCGGCACTCCCGTCCCGCCCGCCGGTCGGTGTCGCCGCGCCGTTCCTCGCCCTCGCCCTCGCCCTCGCCTCGCCGACCGATCAGCTCGGTGACGTCCTCGACCCGATGGATGACGAACGCCACCCGACCGTCCGGTCCGAGGACCGGCGAGTTGACCGGGCTCCAGTACCGGGCCTCGAACCGCCCGCTGCCGGCCGGCTGCTCGATGTCGTATTTCTGGACGGCCATCGTCTCGGGTTGGCGGCGGGACAGGACCCGTTCCAGGGACGTCCGGAGGTTCGTTACGCCGGTCGCATCAGGGTCGTCGGGGTTGTCCGGGAAGACGTCGAAGACGTACCGGCCGACGATGCGATCCCGTTCGGTCGACGTGGCGTCGAGGTAGGCGCCGCTGACCGCGACGATGGTGAACGACGAGTCGAGCACGAGGTAGCAGCCCGGGACCGACTCGAAGACGAGCTGGAACTCCTCCGGACGAAGGCCGATGCCGGGGGCCGCGTCGTCGGCCGTCGGCTCGGTCCGGATGTCGGGGTGGCCGGCAGCGCGCCAGGAATCACCGTCCGTCATTCGACTGGCCACGTCCGCCTCCGGTTACTGCTCGTCGCCGGGGGCTCGCCCGCCAGTGCCCCTGGCCGAGAGGCTAACACGGGGGGTCCGAGCGGCCCGAGCCCGACGACGTCGTCTGGGCCGGACGAAATCCCTGGTGTCGGACGAAATGCCTAGTGCCAGACGAAATGCAGGACGACGAGGGCTGCGACGACGCCGAGAGCGATCAGCTCCATCCAGAGCAGGTGCCGCTCGGCGGCCCGCGAGCTGGCGAGGTCCTCGCGGAAGATCGCCGCCCACTCCTCGTCGGTCCGTTCCGGCCGACCGGGCCCCGGGCCGGGCGTCACTCGGGCACCGCCACCCGGCCGGACTTCTCCGTCTTCTCCCAGTGCATCTCGGCCCGGCGGAGCTGCTTGACGTAGGCGGCGAGGGTGACGACGCAGAGGATCGGCCCGTAGCCGACGACGTAGAGCAGCCCGGCGGCGAGGCGCGGCGCGCCGGCGTCGTCGATCTTCTTGACGAGATAGGCCGCGAGCATGCAGCCGGCGACCCAGACGTAGGCGAAGAGCATGACGTCGTGCCGCTGGTCGACGGTCAGGTCCCAGTGGGTGAGGTCCTCGAAACGGCCGAGGAGCCAGTGGAAGGCCGTCGGGAAGCAGGTGTAGAGGATGATCAGCAGCGAGACGGACCCCGGGAAGAAGAAGCCCTGCAGCCACGTCCGCCGACCGGCGGCCCGGTCGATGAGCAGCGTGAAGACGGTCGTGAAGACGAAGCAGAGCGCGTTGACGATCCACAGCGCCCGGAAGACATGCTGGGCCGATGTCAGGTCGGTGAAGTACAGGACGACGAGGCTGGCCGAAGAGACGATCATCGACATCGGCAGGAGGAAGATGCTGAACCAGATCAGTCCGAACGAGATGCCACCCAACCGGTGGACACGGGACCGTCGGAACCACAGCTTCCGGTAGGTCGACGTCACCTGGACGTTGCCGCGGGCCCATCGGAGCCGCTGCTTCCACAGCCCGCCCAGCCGTTCTGGTTCCTCGGCCAGCGCGATGGCGTTCGGCTCGAAGACGACCCGCCGACCGCCGATCTGCGTGTTGAACGTCGTGAACGTGTCCTCGGCCAGCGAGGACGAGTCGATCCGGCCGCCGAGCGCCTCGAGGTTGGTCCGAGAGTGGAGCTGCGCGCCGCCGGCCAGGCAGGCGACGGCGCCGATCACGTTCTGCGCCCGGCGACCGGCGGCCTGGGCGGTGATGTACTCGTACTCGATGAACCGGGTGAGGGTGTGGCTCGGCTCCGAACCTTCCTTGATGTAGGCGGTGACCGCGCCGACCTGCTCGTCGGCCAGGTGCCGCGTCATCTTTCGCAGCGAGTCCGGCTGGTAGATGACGTCGGCGTCCATGATCAAGAGGGCTTCCATCCAGTCCTCGGCGAGCACGACCGAGAGGCCGTGGTTCAGCGTGTGCGACTTGCCCTCGCCGCCTTTCTCCCGCCGGAGGTGGAAGACCGCGCCCGGGTACTGCCGGACCTTGGCCGCCATGAGGGCTGGCGTGTCGTCGGTGCTGGCGTCGTCGACGACGTAGACGCGCAGCCGGTCCGGCGGGTAGTCGAGGGCCATGAGCCGGTCGACGCTGGCGTCGAGGACGGCGGCCTCGTTCCAGGCCGGCACGATGACGGCGACGCGCGGCAGGTACGGACCGACCGAGCCGTAGTGGTTCTTCCAGCGGACCGCGCCGATGAGCAGGTACTGGTAGGCGTTGACGAGCAGTGGGACGGCGCCGACCAGGACGAGGGCGATGAGGATGTCGTCGCCGACGGTGCCCCACACGGTCAGGACCGGACGATCGGCGGCCGGACCGGCGACGTCACGTCGGGAGCCCGAGCGGCAGCGGGACCCCGGTGGCCTCGAACTCCTCCACCGGGAGGAACGTCTGCGCCCAGTGCCGGACCATGGCGATCGGGCGAAACGGGACGTCCCTCGGCACCGCCCGGCCGAGCCGGTCGGCGAGCGCCAGCGCCGGCATGTTGACCCCACTGGCCACCGTCAGCGGCATGGCCCCAGGGAAGCGCGGGTTCACCTCGAGCAGCTTGGGAACACTGTCGCCGTCTTCCCGGAACTGGATGTTGGCGACGCTCGTCAGGCCGACCGTCCGGGCTACCGCGGCGGCCGCTTCCTGGAGGGCGGGCCGGCGCAGCGAGCAGCCGGCGACGGCGATCCCGGAGTCGACCTTGAGCCGGCTGCGCGGCACGGCCGCGGCGACGTGCCCGTCCCGGTAGGCGAGGACGTCGACGGAGTACTCCGGGCCGGGCAGGTACTCCTGGACCAGCAGCGAACCGTCGCGGGGCAGCCGGTCGAAGGCGGCCGCGTCCTCGACGAGCGCGATGCCCCTCGACCCGCTGCCCCGACGGGGCTTCACCAGCAGCGGCCAGCCGAGCGACACCGGATCGAAGACGTCATCGAGCAACCCACCCAGCGGGAGCGGGATCTCCGGACCACAGGCCTGCAGCAACGCCCACTTGTCGAGGCACTGCTCGAGCGTCGTCAGCGACGCGCTGAGGACCGCGACGCCGAGGTCGTCGAAGTCACCGAGCCGCCGGGCGACGGGGATCAGCTCGCTGTCGACGGTCGGCACGACGACGTCGATCCGCGCCTGCCGGCACGTCTCGAGGACGACGTCGACGAACGCCGCGTCGTCCCCCCTCGGAACCAGCGCCCGACGATCTCGGGGCACGAGGTAGAGGCCGGCCGCGCACGGGTCGATGTCGACCGCCCAGCAGTCGGCGGACAGCTGCCCGTCCTCGTCGATCCCTTCGAGGAACGCCACCGCCGCCGGACCACCGGCCCCGGTGACGAGCACGCGGACCGGCTCGGTCGTCGTCATTGGTGCTCGGCGGACGCGACCGGCGCGCCGGCCTGCCGGTCGCGGACGACCTCGAGCGGCTCCGAGAACTTCGTGGCGCCGAACCGACCCCAGTAACGGGCGGTGGCCCGAACGAGATCCTCGGCGAGGTACTGCCGGACCTCGGTCTGGCTCGTGTACGCGCCGATGACGCCGATCTTCCCGTCGACGTGGTCGTCGACGCTGACGAAGCGGACCGGCCGGAACTCGACGGTGGCGGACGGGCTCTCGTAGCAGTAGACGTTCGGCACCCGGCGGGCGGCGACCATCGTGGCGCGGTGGACGTTGCGGTGGTCCTGGTGCAAGTCGGCCAGCGTGTGGGTGTAGACGACGGTCGGTCGGACCTCCTTGATGACGCCTTCGAGGAGCCCGACCGTCGGATCGCCCTCGGGGATCCGGGTGTCCTCGAGATCCTCGAGGAACAGTCGGGCGCCGATCATCTGGGCCGCTCGGGCGGCCTCGTCGGCCCGGCGGATGGCCTCGCCGCCGCGGGCGCCGTGGCTCATCGTGACGATGGCGACGTCGTCGCCGGTCACGCGGTGGTTCAAGAGGATGGCGCCGACGCCGATCTCGACGTCGTCGGGGTGGGCGCCGATCGCCAGGACGCGCTCGGCGCTGCGGTCCCGGGTGCGCTGCCGCTCAGCCAGCCGCTCGACCTGGGTCACGAGCGTCGTCGGCGAGATCGGCTTGGGGAGGAAGTCGTCGACTTCGATCCGCAGCGCCCGCACGGCGACGTCGACGCTGGCGTCGGCCGTCATCAGGGCGATGGCCATCTGTGGCCGTCGGCGCCGGGCGTCGGCGACCAGCTCGAAGCCGGACCGGTCCGGGAGCCCGATGTCGGCCAGCAGCACTTCCCATGGCTCGTCGTCGAGCACCGCGAGCGCCTGCTGCGCGTCGGGGACGCCAGTGACCGTAAAGCCGCCTCGACGCAGCGCGGTGGTGACGAACTGCAGGGTGGCCCGGTCGTCCTCGACGACGAGCACCCGGCCCTTGGACGACGCCGATGACGAGGACCCGGTCGAAGGCGTGCCGTCCGGCGGTTTCCCGTCGCTGTCGGGGTCCGTGCCGCTCGGCGGCTCGGCACTATCGTTCATGCGTCACGGCGTTCACTGCGTCACGACCTCCCAAAAGGCTGCCTTCTTGACCACGCCAAAGACCAGCGGATCGTTCGCAGTCAGAGAGTACCGAATCCGGTCCGGTCGATCGACGCCATCCTGATGCGATCCCCCTTGCCGTGGACGGTCGAGCGGTGGTCCGACGCCCGTCTGCTGACCAAGTCCCTGTTGATCGTCGGTGTGCCGGTGCTCGCCCTGATCGTGACCGTCGCCATCTCGCTCGGGCTGCAGGGCCGTGAGAGCAGCTACCGAACGACGGCCATCGCCATCAACGCCGACCTCAACTCCTCCCAACAGGCGGTTCAATCGTTCTACGAGGCGGACTCGTTCGTCCGCGGTTCGGTGACCACCGGAGACCAGTCGTCGCTTCGTTCGTTCGATACCGTCGTGCCGACGCTCGTCGGGTGGCTCGGGGCGCTCCGGACCGAGCCGAACGTGAACGAAGGTCGGGCAGTGACGGCCGTCATGACCGACGGTCACCACGAGATCGCCGTCCTCGACGAGATCCGACGGGTGGCGGTTGGATCGGCTGGTGCCGCCGGGTCCGGGTCGAGCCGTGTGACCGTCGGCGGGGACGGCGAGGCGACCAGCGTGCTCGTCGCCCGGGACGACGTGTCGATGGGCCGCCTGCAGCGCGACCTGCAGAGCCTGATCGCCGAGCAGAGTGCGGCCTCGTTGCTCCAACGATCGAGGATCATCAACGCCCAGGATCTGTCGGAGTGGTTCTTGATCGCCGGTCTCGCCGTCGGCGTGCTCGGTGGCGTGCTCGGCACCGTGCTGCTGTCGACGAGCATCGTCCGCCGGGTGAAGCTGGTCGGGGTCAACGCCCAACGGTTCCTCGTGAGCCAGCCGCTCGAGGAGATACCGGACTCCGAGGACGAGATCGGACAGCTCTCCGACGTCATCATCACCGCCGGGTCGCTGCTGGCTGAGCGCAACCGGGAGATCGCCGCGGCCCGCGACGACGCGCTCGCCGCCAATCAGGCCAAGGACGAGTTCCTCTCGAGGATGAGCCACGAGCTGCGGACGCCTCTGACCGCCATCCTCGGCTTCGGCCAGCTGTTGCAGCTCGAACAGCTGGGCGACGAGGACCGCGAGAGCGTCGATCACATCGTGCGGGCCGGCGAGCATCTGCTCAGCCTGATCAACGAGGTGCTCGACATCGCCCAGGTGACCCAGGGACGGCTCGACCTCCTTTTCGAGACGGTCGACGTGGACGCGGTGGTCCGCGAGGCCGTCGCCCTCATGGGGCCGGCGGCCGCCGAGCGGGGCGTCACGATCGACGTCGTCCGGCCCGCGGCCGACCTGGTCGCGCTCGCCGATCGACAGCGGCTGCACCAGATCCTCCTCAACCTGTTGTCCAACGCCATCAAGTACAACCGGCCGACAGGTTCGGTCACCGTCGCGATCCAGCCGGAGCACGACGGCGACGGGATCGACGTCGCGGTCGTCGATACCGGTCCGGGCATCGAGGAGTCACAGCTCGAAAGGGTGTTCATCCCGTTCGACCGCCTCTCGGCCGCCCACAGCACGATCGAGGGCACCGGCGTCGGGTTGCCGCTCGCTCGGGCCCTGTCCGAAGCGATGGGCGGCACGCTGACCTTCCGGAGCGAGGTCGGCGTCGGATCGACCTTCACCATCCAACTGGTCCGGGACGTCAAGGGCTCGACGGCTGGTGAGCCGCGCCGCCGCCCGATGGTCGGCCATCCGGACGGTGACGGGCCGCGCCACGGCCGTACGGTGCTCTATGCCGAGAACGACCTGGCGAACCTCCGGATCCTCCAGCGCGTGCTCCGGCACCGGCCGGAGCTCCTGCAGGTGGCCGTCCAGGGCCAGAGCTGCCTCAACCTGGCCCGCCAGCTCGATCCGGCCCTCGTCCTCGTCGAGCTGCACCTGCCCGACATCCGCGGCGAAGAGGTGCTCCATCGGCTGAAGGCCGACCCGCTGACCGCCGGCATCCCGGTCGCCGTCTTCGGAGCCGACGTCGGGCCGGGCCGGACCGACCAGCTCGTGCAAGCCGGCGCGCTCACGTTCCTGCCCGCGCCGCTCGACGTCCGTCGCCTCATCGCGCTGCTCGACCAGGTCGGCGACGCCACCACCTGACGGTCCGGGAACGCCGGCCGCCGGCCGGGAGCGCGGGCACCGGGAGCGCGGCACCGGGACGCTGGCCACGCGAGCGGGCCCGGGAGCGCGGGCCGCTCCGGCGTGACCTCGCCGGAGGTATTCGGGAACGATCGTTAAATCTGGCCATTTCTTGACCGGTTTCGAGGCGCACGATGGGGCCGATAACGAACGTACGGCTAGGGAAACGCCCGGCCGGAGAGACGGCCGGGGCAATCCGGCAGAAAGACGGAGGTGCTCGATGCCCGGTCTCATCCCCCCGGTCGACGGCGAACGAGACGGCTTGCTCGCCGCGCTGGCCCAACAGCGCTACATCCTGCGGATCGCCACCTACGGGCTCTCCGACGACCAGGCCCGGGCGGTGCCGTCGGCGAGCGTCCTCAGCGTCGGCGGGCTGGTCAAGCACGCGGCGGCGACCGAGCGAGGCTGGATGGACATCGCCCTCGAACGGCGGCACGCCGGTTCGATGGGCGATTACGAGGCCAACTTCGCACTCCAGCCCGGCGAGACGCTCGAAGAGGTGCTCGCCGGCTACGACCGAGTCGCCCGGGACACCGAGGCGGTGCTCGACGGCATCGCCGACCTCGGCCAGCCGGTTCCGGTGCCGCCGGGGGTGCCGTGGTTCCCCGACGACGTCGACGCCTGGTCGGTGCGCTGGGTGCTGCTCCACCTCATCACCGAGACGGCCCGCCACGCCGGCCACGCCGACATCGTCCGGGAGTCCATCGACGGCGCCACCGCCTACCCGCTGATGGCCGCGGCCGAGGGGTGGCCGGCGACGCCGTGGATGCAGCCGTGGGCGCCGGACGGGGCGTCGGTGCCGGCCTGACCGTCAGCCCGCTCGGAGAAGCTGGCCCTCGTTCACGACCGCCCGCTCCCGAGCCGCGGCGGCGATCCGTCGGGCGACGGACGGCGACGCGTCCACCAGCGCCCAGAACTCCGGGCCGCTGCTGACCAGTGCGGTGACCTCCGATACCGACGTCACGGTGGCCGAGCGGGGGCGCCCGGAAAGGAGGCCCATCTCGCCGACGAACGCGCCGACGCCGAGCTCGGCGACGGGAACGGTGGCCTGGTCGACCTGCCGGGTCACCCGGGCGGTCCCGCCGGTGATGAGGACGAACTCGTTGGCCGACCCGCCCTCTCGCATGATCGGGGTGCCCGGGTGGATGTGCACCGGCGTCATCAGCGCGGCCAGCCGCCGCCGCTCGGAGCGGCTGCACTCGGCGAAGAGATCGACGTCGTTCAATTTGTCCGGGGTCGAAGCCGTTCTGAACATGGGGCACCCTTCGGGGGTTCTCTTACTTCTCTGTTGGTTCCACCACCATCGTCGCGGAGGCCGTCCCATCTGTCAAGGAAATGAGTGGGATCTACTCCATCGTCAAAGAAGATCGGGTTCCTGGACCTCCGGTCCGCGGGGCCCGACGACCGTCTCCACCGTCGCGGCGTCGGTGGCAGGATGGCCTGCCTGGAGGTCGCCGGCCGCGCCGGCGGTCGAGCTGCCCTTGGCGGGGCCCGGCACTACCGTCCTCGACGGTCACGAGGAACGCTTCGTGGTCGCCGGCAGTGGTGCGCCAGAGGATGTGGCCCTCGATCCAGGCCGAGCAGTCGGCGAGGATCGGTGCACCGGTGGCGCCGCGCCGCCAGTGGACGTGGTCGAACTTGTCCATAACGTCGCCACTCTGTTCCCCGAAGAGGGATGCCAGGTCGTGCTGATCGGTGCCGAGCAGGTGGACGGCCAGCCCGGCGGCCTGTTCGGCGACGCGGAAGGTGTGGTTCTGCTTCGAGATGCAGACGATGAAGCGGGACGGGCGGATGCTCGACTGCGTGACGAACCCGGCCAAGCAGCCGCTGACCTCCGTCGCGTCGGCCGCGGTGACGACGTAGAGCGGGTAGTCGACGCGGTCGACGAGCGCATCGAGGTCGGTGGCCGGGTCGCTACCCATCGTCGTCGCTCTACCCCGAGACGTGGCCGCCCATTCGACCGCGCCGTGACACCGTTCGGCCGTATTCAGCCATAGGACGACGGTCGATCGCGAACGATTGCCGCTGAACGGGTGTAGAGTGTGCGGATGCAACGGACCGACCGAGCCCAGCATGAGGCGAGTGACGTCGTCGCGTCCTTGACCGCGGTAAGTGCGGTCTGTCGGTCGGCCCAGCTGTCGCTGCCGATGGCACTCGATGCCGATGGCGGATCGATGCTGGCGTCGGCAGCCGTGAAGGGGGCCTCCTCGATGGTGTGAACTGGACTTCCAGAAGTCCGGAACCGTCGAGGAGCCGCTCCCACCAGGGGGCGGCTCTTTTGCGTTCCGGGTGGCGACCGCGGGCGCCGCTCGGCGTGGTCGTTGACCGACCGGTCCGGGGACCGTGGCCGAGCGGACCGGATGGCCGCGTCGACCCGGTAGCGACGTCGATCGGCTGGGCAAATACCGCGCCGATCCGTGGATAACTGAGATCGAAATAGTGATCGTATGGTGACGAAGGAGAAGAGCAATGGAACGACAACGTGACGACGAGCCGGAGCGGTTCGACGACGACTACGGCTACTGGCCGCCCGACGACACCTTCGTCGCGGTCGGCGACCGCCACGACCGCGGGGTCGAGTCGCTGTGCGTCGGCGAGGCGGCCTGAGAGCGGCCGCGCCCTCGGCTCCGTGTGCCCGGCTCCGTCCGCTCGGCTCCGTCCGCTCGGCTCCGGCCCCGGGTTCCCTCCAGAACGTCAGTGTGTAATAATGTAATTATGAAATACGGACAGATGGCAGAGGAAGAGATGGGTCGGCGGCCCGGTGGTCGCCGTGGCCGGGGCCGTCCTCGGCAGGGCACGGAGCAGCGGACGACGGCCGAGCAACGGCAGCGGATCCGGGCGTGGTTCGCCGGCCGGCTGCCCGAGGAGTGGGGCGTCGGCCCGGCCGACGTCGCGGTCGACGACGACGAGGTCCTCGTGACGGTGACGCTCGCGCCGGTCGCGTTGCCCGACGACGCCACGGCGGCCGAGCGGGAGACCGCGGCGGGCGCCCGGGTGGCCGGTTTCCGCGAGGAGACGCGGGAGCGGCGTATGCAGGTCGCGGCAGAAGCCCAGGCCCAGTTCGACCGGGTGGTGAGCTGGGGGGCGTCGAGCGGGTCGACGACGTACGCGTTTACGACGGCGAGCGTGCCGGTGATGACGCGCCTGCGGATCGGCGAGCGTCAGGTGCTCGATACGCTCATCGACGCCGGCGTTGCCCGCAGCCGGAGCGAGGCGCTGGCCTGGTGCGTCCGGCTGGTGGCGACGAACGAGGATCACTGGATCAGCGACCTCCGGTCGGCCTTCGAGCACGTCGAGGAGGTTCGGTCCCGGGGCCCCGCGTCCCGGTCGACCGACTCGTAAGAGTCAGCCTCGTAGGAGCGGCCCGATCGGCCGACGAGCGAGCCGGTCGAGCGATCGGCACAGGTCGGCACGTAGGGTGCGGGCCATGGCCCACGACCACGAGACGACGTACGGCCCGCAGGTGCGCGAGGAGCTGGCCGGCCCGTACCGGGCGCTGCGGGAGGCGATCCCGGACGTGTTGAGCGGCTACGCCGCGCTCGGCCGGGCGGCAATGGGTGACGGCGAGCTGTCGACCAAGACGAAGGAGCTCATCGCCCTGGCCATCGCCATCACCCGGGAGTGCGACGGCTGCATCGCCGCCCACGCGCAGGGCGCGTTCCGCCGTGGGGCGTCGACGGCCGAGGTGGCGGAGATGATCGGCGTCGCGATCATGATGAACGGCGGCCCGGGGACGGTCTGGGGACCACGGGCCCTCGCCGCGTTCTCCGAGTTCGTGGCGGCGACAGCACCGACGTAGCGCGACAGAGCACCGACGGACACGCGGAGAAGAGATGGCGATGATCCCGGTTCACCGCCGGTGGGTCGGTTCACCGCCGGGTGGATCGGGCGCTACTCCTGACCGGCGGGCGTGAACGCGCAGCGGAGGTGCTTGATCCCGTTCAGGAAGTCGGACCGCAACTTGTCCGGCTCGCCGGTGGCCTCGATATCGGGGAGCCGGGCGAACAGCTCGCGGAACATGACGGTGATCTCGCGGCGGGCGAGGTGGGCGCCGAGGCAGAAGTGTGGCCCGGCGCTGCCGAAGCCGACGTGCGGGTTCGGCGACCGCCGGAGATCGAAGCGGAACGGCTCGTCGAACACGTCGCCGTCGCGGTTGGCGGAGTTGTAGAAGAGCAGGAGCTTGTCACCGGCTTCCAGCGGGTGACCGGAGAGGACGGTCGGCTCGGCGACCGTCCGTCGCATCCAGGTGACGGGCGACGCCCAGCGGACGATCTCGTCGGCCGCGGTCGCCGAGACCTCGTCGAACCGGTCGCGCCACAGGTCGCGCTGGTCGGGGTGCTCGGTCAGTGCCCACAGGCCGTGGACGATGGCCGTCCGCGTCGTCTCGTTGCCGGCCACGACGAGCTCGACGAAGAACGACGAGAGCTCCTGACCGGTGAGGGCCTCACCGTCGATGTTGGTGTTGACGAGCGCGGAGGTCAGGTCGTCGGTCGGGTGGGCGAGGCGGTGCTCGCCGAGGTCGTGCATCAGCGACACCAGCTCCTGAGCGGCGGTGAGGAAGGCGACGACCGGGTCGGCGTCCTCGGGGACGAGCTCCGGGTCGCCGTTGCTCAAGATGATGTTCGAGCACCGGAGCACCCGCTCGTGTTCGCTCGCCGGGATGCCCATCATCCGGCAGATCACCCGCAACGGGAGCTGGGCGGCGACGTCGACGGCAAAGTCGCATTCACCGCGACGTTGGACCTCGGTGACGACGTCCGCGGCCACCTGCTGGATGTCGTCCTCGGTGGCTCGGATCATCTTCGGACTGAACGCGGTCGACACGATCCGTCGCAGCCGGGCGTGCCGCGGGTTGTCGGTGCTGATCATCCCGCCGAAGTAGTCGAGCATCTCGGGCGGCAGGTCGAGGACGCTGATCGCTCCCTGGCCGGAGCGGAAGATCTCCGGTTGGCGGCTCACCTCGGCGATGTCGCGGTGTCGCGTCACGGCCCAGAACCCGGGGCCCGGCGGCGGCGCCAGGGCGGAACGGTCCCGGAGGTCGGGTTCGTCGAACCGGCTGATCGGTCGGTCACGGCGCAACGTCTTGAACGCGCCGTCGCGGACGTCCCACGGCAAGGCCCAGAAGTCGAGGTCGGACAGGTCGATCTCTTCCAGTGCGAGCGTCTCGGCGGGCTCCATCGGACCACCATACCGAGCAACTGCAAAAGAACGCGGGTAGCCGGCGGCCGCGGTCAGCCGCCTGACGGAGAACGCCAACGGCGCCACCATCCGGGGGCCCGGCGGGCCACCTCGACCACGAGGCTGACGAAGGCGACGATGCCGAGGGCGAGCAGCAGGCCGATCCACGGGCGGTCCTTGAAGGCCTCGCCCCCGAGCCGGCCGACGAGGAACGCGTAGGACGCCCAGAGCACCGCGGACACGGCGGTCGCCACGACGAACGAACGGCGACGGTAGCCGGTGACGCCACACGTCAGCGTGACCACGGTCCGGCCGCCGGGGACGAAGCGGCAGAGGACGATGAGGCGGGTGCCGTAGTGCTCGAGCGCCCGATCGGCCCAGGCCCGTCGGGCCCGCCCGCGGTCGCTGGCGAAGAACCGCCGCTCCGCCCACGGCCCGAAGCGTCGACCGATGACGTAGCAGACGTTGTCGCCGACGAACGCCCCGAGCGCGGCGAGGGCGACCAGCACCACGACCATCGGATCACGGCTGCCCACGCTGGCGACGCCGAGGGCGACGACCGCCGACTCGCTGGGCACGACCGGCAGCACCGCGTCGAGGGCGGGGAGGGCGAACGCCACCACGTACGACAGTGGCGAGCCGACCTGGAGCTGGGCGAACCCGATGACGTCGATCACGGTTCGGCGGCCGCCGTCCCTGGCCGGCGACCCTGCCAGAGGCTGACGCCGACCGCGGCGCCGATGACGACGACGATCGTCACCAGCGTCACGGCCACCGAGAGATGGACGAGCGGGGTGATGAGCATCTTGACCCCGATGAGCACGAGGAGGACGGCCAGCCCGTACTCGAGGTACTCGAAGCGGTCCATCGCGTCGGCGAAGACGAAGTAGAGAGCCCGGAGGCCGAGCACCGCGAAGGCGTTCGACGTGAAGACGATGAAGACGTCTCGGGTGACGCCGAAGACGGCCGGGATCGAGTCGGTGGCGAACACGATGTCGGTCACCTCGATGGCGACGAGGGCGACGAGCAGCGGGGTGGCCGACCACCGGCCGCGCTCGCGCACGACGAAGTGCTCGTCCCGGAACCCGTCGGTGACCGGGACGACGTGGCGGACGAGCCGGACGACGACGTTGCGGTCCGGGTCGACCGGACCGCCACCGCGCAGCATCCGGATGCCGCCGAGCACGAGGACCGCGCCGAAGACGTAGAGCACCCACGAGAAGTTGTCGAGCAGCGCCGCGCCGGCGCTGATGAACCCGGCCCGGAGGACGAGCGCGCCGACGACTCCGAAGTAGAGGACGCGGTGCTGGTAGCCGGCGGGCACGCCGAACGCCCGGAACAAGAGGACGAAGACGAAGATGTTGTCGATGCTCAGCGCCTTCTCGAGCAGGTAGGCGGAGAAGTACTGCTCGGCCGACGTGCCGCCCTGGACGGCGCCGAGGACGGCGCCGAACGCGACGCTGACCGTGATCCACCCCGCGCTGGCGATCAGGGCCCGACGGAGCGTCGGTGGCGTACCGGCCCGATTGCCGGCCAGGTCGACGGCCAGCAGGACGACGATGAGGCCGACGACCGCGAACCAGCTCCAGAGCGGGACCACTGGACGTCCACTCTGCCCGGTCCATCGAGACGCTGCGGCCTCTGGGCGGAAGACGGGCGGTCAGCCCGACGTCGACGAGGTCGCGTCCGCGTCGACGCGGAGGAGGATCGGCAGGTCGAGGGTGAGCAGGCATACCGCGACGACCTGCGGCCAGACGGCGCCGTAGCGGACGAGGAAGGCGCCGAAGGTGGCGCTGACGAAGAAGATGGCGATCGAGCCGGCCCGCCGGGCGGCCCGGGTGTTCGGGCCGCCGGCCAACGGCGAGTCGGCGATCAACCCGGTCATCGTCAGCGTCATCACGTTCGTCGCCAGGTCCGGGATGCCCCAACGGCGGACCATGGCGTTCTGCACGCCCATGCCGAAGGCCAGGATGCCGGTGACCCAGAAGCGCGGGTCGCCGTGGGGGCCGGCGTGGGTCACGCCGGTGACGACGGTGGCCGCGACGAGGGCGACCCACTCGACCGCGAAGCCGACCCGGTGCCGGCCGAGGGCCCCGGGCCAGTGGACGAGCCGCCCGCCGACGACCGCGCCGACGGCGAACGTCGCCAGCACGACGAGGTACGGGAAGACGGAGAGGTGGGCGGGCGTGCCGAGCGTGCCGACGGCGAACGCCAGGTAGACGAGGTTGCCGGTCATGATCTCGGCGAAGACGTTGCCGAGGCCGAGGAAGCAGGCGGCGTCGAGCATGCCGCAGATGCCGGTGATGACGTAGATCCCGACGATCAATGGGGGACGTCGGATGGCCAGTCGGTTCATGGTCACTCCTGCAGCCGGACGGAGGCGCCGGCCGACGCGCCGCGGTCGTCCTGTTGTAGCGGACCGCCCGTGCTCGGCCGCGGACCGCGGGCCGCCCGGTAGGTCCCATTAGGGTCGACCCGTGCGCCTCGCCACGTTCCTGCCGCCCGACGCCCGAGATGCCGTCGGCGGGCCGCGGGTGCAAGAGGTCGCTCGCACGAGCGGCCGGACCGGTCTGGTCGTCGGGGACGAAATCGTCGACCTCACGCACCCGGCGGTCGGATTGCCGGCGGAGATGCCGACGCTGCTCGGCCTCGGCCAGCCAGCCCTCGACGCGGCGGCCACCGCGCCGGCGACGACGGCGGCCCGCTGGAACCTCGACGACATCGGCCTACTGGCGCCGGTGCCGATCCCGCCGAAGGTGCTGGCGATCGGCATGAACTACGGCGCCCACGTCACCGAGCTCGGCCGGGAGCCGCCGGCGTACCAGTACTGGTTCAACAAGCAGCGGACGTGCATCGTCGGCCCGGGTCACCCGATCGAGGTGCCGCCGGTCTCGGTGCAGGTCGACTACGAGGGCGAGCTCGGCCTCGTCGTCGGCGCCTACGCCAAGGACGTCCCGGCGGACCGATGGCTGGACGTCATTGCCGGGTTCACGGTCGTCAACGACGTCAGCGTCCGGGACTGGCAGTGGCGGACGCCGACGTTCACGATGGGCAAGTCGTTCGACACCCACGGGCCGACCGGTCCGTTCCTGGTCACGCCGGACGAGATCGGCGACCCCGGCGCCCTCGGCATCCGGACGTGGGTCGACGGCGACCTGCGCCAGGACTCGACGACGGCCGATCTGCTCTTCGGCTTCGGGGCGATGATCGAGTACCTGACGACCGTCTTCCCACTCGAGCCCGGCGACGTCATTGCGACGGGGACGCCGGCCGGCATCGGGGCGTCGTTCGACCCGCCCCGCTGGCTGCGGCCGGGTGACACCGTGCGCATCGAGATCGAGGGTGTCGGCACGCTCGAGAACCCGGTCGCCGCCGCCTGAGTGACGGGGGCGGCACGGTTGGGTCGTCGTCACGGCAGAATGGAGAGATGGCAGAGACTGCGAACCCTGGAACCGGTGACCCGACGGCCGGCGGCTCCAGCGCCGCCCCGCTGAGCGACGAGGAACGAGCGGAGCGGCTCGGCCAGCTCCGCTCGCTCATCGAGTTGATGCGCCCGTCGGTGCAGGCCGACGGCGGCGACCTCGTGCTCGTCGGCGCGGACGTCGAGACCGGCATCGTCGAGGTCCAGCTCCAGGGGGCCTGCAGCTCGTGCGCCGTCAGTTCGGCGACCCTCCAGGGCGGCGTCGAACGGATCCTGAGCGACCGGCTGCCATGGGTCCGGGAGGTCGTCGGCGGGCTCGACGACTCGATCGACGTGGACGAGAGCGCGTCGCTCGGCCGGGGCGGGTACGTCCCGAGCTTCTGACCCAGCGCCGGGCCGGATCGTTCACGCCCGTTCACGCCGGCCGTTGCCGCGCGATCCCCGGCCGGAGAACGTCGGACGACGAGTGGCCGGCCCGCCTCGACGTCGTCGGTCGAAGGGGGAACAATCGATAGGTTTGTCGGGTCATGTCGCTGCGGAGAGGCGCTCGCCGAGCTGACCCGGGCGTCCTTCCGGAGTATCGCCACCAATCCCCAGGCGGTCGGCCTCATCCAGAACTCCGGCGACATCATCGACCGGTTCGCCCATGTCCAGGACACCAAGGCAGAGCTCGAGGACATATGGATCGAGGTGGTCAACCGTGGGATTCGCCACCGTGTCTTGCGGGGTGAGTTCCACGCGACGCTCGTGCGGCGGTTCATTCGCGACAGCATTGCCGCCGCCGTCCGTTGGTGGAGGCCCGACGGCGTCCTGACGATCGACGAGGTCGCGGAGAGCTACATCGATCTCATCTACAACGGGCTCTGATCGTTCCTCAACCGCACGTACGGCCACCGAGCGCTCCTGCCGCGAAGGCCAGAGGCGATGGTCGTCGGAAGGCGTCCACCGGCTCTTGAGCCGAGCGCCCGCCGCCGGCGGCGGGCGCCTTTTCCGCGCCGCATGACCGCTCCGTCCATGTGGGTGCGGTCCATGTAGGGGTTGTTCAACCTGCTTGACGCCTGTCCCGAGTCGAACTAGCGTTTGGTTGAATCATCTCGCCGATTGGGTGGCGGCTGGACGGCATGCCGGTTCTCCGGCCGTTCGACCGACGGTCGGCCTCGCTGGGATAGCTAGCGGCCAGTCCGCGAAGCCGGGCCGGGTTCGGGTCGCACCGAACCGGCGAGTCCAGAGGGAAGCCCGGGGAGCGATACCAGAGAGGAGCGACGGCCGATGACCACGCTGGAGGCGATGTCCCAGATGGACGTATGGCAAGCCGGCCAGGAGTACGACCGGTCGGCCGCCGTCCTTCCCGATCCAGAGCCGCGAGAGCGGCGGCACCTGATCATCTCCGTCGACGACCACCTGGTGGAGCCGCCCGATCTGTTCACGAAGCGGCTGCCGAAGAAGTACCTCGATCGCGCCCCGCGGGTCGTCGAAGAAGAGGGCCGGGAGTACTGGCTCATCGACGGTGGCCTGGAGTTGAACGTCGGCGGCAACGCCGCCGCCGGACGATCGGTCGACGCCCCACTGGGGGGCGAGTCGGTCCGCTTCGACGAGATGCGCCGGGGGGCGTGGGACATCGACGAACGCATCAGGGACATGGACATCAACGGGATCTATGCGTCGTTGGGCTTTCCGTCGATGGTCTTCAGCTTCGCCGGCCAGCGGTTCATGCGGATGCGCGACCCGGCGCTCGGTCAGCTCTGCGTTCAGGCCTACAACGACTGGGTGATCGACGAATGGACCGCCCCGTACCCGGAGCGGATCATCCCGAGCCAGGTCGTCTGGTTGCTCGACGCGGAGATCGCCGCCGCCGAGGTCCGCCGGAACGCCGAGCGGGGCTTCAAGGCGGTGAACTTCACGGAGAACCCACAGAAGCTCGGCCTCCCGTCGATCCACACCGGCTACTGGGACCCGCTCTTCGCGGCCTGCGAGGAGACCCAGACGGTGCTCAACCTGCACGTGGGCTCGTCGTCCCAGGTCACGCACCCGTCGACCGACGCGCCGGTCGACACGATTGCCGCGCTCTTCATGGTCAACTCCATGGTGGCGTCGGTCGACTGGGTGTACTCGGGTATCCCCGTCCGGTTCCCCGAGCTGAAGATCGCCCTCTCCGAGGGCGGAATCGGTTGGGTGCCGGCCGTCCTCGACCGGCTCGAGTACCTGTTCGAGTTCCCCCGGACGGCCACGTGGCCCGACCGGTCGATCTCGCCAGCCGACATCCTGCGCCGGAATTTCTGGTTCGCCAGCTTCTGGGACCCGTCGGCCTTCGAGCACCGGCACCAGATCGGCATCGACCACATCATGGTGGAGGCCGACTACCCGCACGTCGACAGCACGTGGCCGGACACGCAGGCGATGATCGACCGCGAGCTCCAGGGGCTGCCGGCCGAAGACGTTCGGAAGATCACCTGTGAGAACGCGGCCCGCCTGTACCGGCACCCGCTCCCGATCACCTGACCCAACGGCACTCGACCTATTGCCGTCGGGCACAGTCGAGCGCTGGGAGCTGGGGCCGACCGACGGGCCGGCGTGCTATTAGTTAGCAAAACTAACTATACTGAGAGCCATGAGCGGCACTCGCAGCGTGGTGGCAGACCCGACCGCTGATCGGACGGTGATCGCCGGCGCCGCGCCGGCGGTGGACGACGAGCTCGCCACCCGGCTCCGGGTGGCGGTCACCCGGCTCAACCGGCGCCTGCGGCAGCAGTCCCTGGCCGGGTTGTCGCCGGCGAAGGCCTCCGCTCTGGGCACCGTGAACCGGCTGGGCCGTCCCACCCTCGGCGAGCTGGCGGTGGCCGAGCAGGTGCAGCCGCCGACGGTGACTCGACTGGTGACGGGCATGGAGGAGGCCGGGCTGGTGGTCCGATCGACCGATGCCGGTGACCGCCGGGTGGTCCGGGTCCGGATCACCGCCGAAGGCCGCCGCACCCTCCAGCGCATCCGGACCCTGAAGAACGCCTTCCTCACCCGCCAGCTGGCCGCCCTCGACCCCGAGGAGCAGGCGACCGCGGCAGCACTGGTCACCCTCCTCGAACATCTGGTGGCCGACCGGTGAGCCCGGTCGGGCGGGCGGCCCGCCAGACGTTCAAGGCGCTCCGGGTCCGGAACTACCGGCTCTACTTCGTCGGCCAGGTCATCTCGGCCTCGGGCACCTGGATGCACGCGCTCGCGCTGGGCCTGCTCGTCCTGTCGGACCGGTTGCACGGGAGCGGGTTCAACGTGGGCATCGTCACGGCCCTGCAGTTCTTGCCCATGCTCCTCCTCGGCAGCTGGGGCGGCCTGATCGTCGACCGGGTGGACAAGCGGCGGCTGCTCTACGTCACCCAGGCGGCCTCCGGGGTGCTGGCCCTGGCCCTCGGCCTGCTGACCGCGGTCGGCACGATCACCATGTGGGAGGTGTACCTGATCGCCACCCTCTTCGGGATGGTGAACCTCTTCGACAACCCGGCCCGGCAGACCTTCGTCTCCGAGATGGTCGGCCGCGACCTCATGCCCAACGCCATCAGCCTGAACAGCGTGGTCATGAACTCCGCCCGGGTGATCGGACCGGCGATCGGCGGGGTGTTGATCTTCGCCGTCGGCCTGGCGGCCTGCTTCTTGTTCAACGCCGCGTCGTACGTCGCGGTCATCGTCGCGCTGTTCATGATGCGCCCGGGGGAGCTGCACCGCCGGCCGGTCGTGGTCCGGGCCAAGGGCCAGGTCCGCGAGGGCCTCCGTTACGTCTGGTCGACGCCGGGGTTGCGGGACCCCCTCCTGACCATGGCGGTGGTGGGGATCTTCGCCTTCAACTTCACGACCACCCTGCCCCTGCTGGCCACCCATACCTTCGGTGGGGGGGCCGGTACGTACAGCGCCCTGATGGCGGCCATGGGCCTCGGCGCGGTCATCGGCGGCCTGATGGTGGCCCATCGCAGTCGGCCGAGCACGGCCATGCTCAGCCTGATCGGGCTGGCCTTCGGGGTCATGCTGCTGGCGGTCGCCGCTGCGCCGACCGAGGCCGTCGCCCTGGTGGCCCTGGTCTTCATGGGGCTCTGCAGCATCTCGTTCATCTCCACCGCCAACGCCACGATCCAACTGCAGGCCGATCCGGCCATGCGCGGTCGCGTGATGGCCCTCTTTTCCATCGCCTTCCTCGGCAGCACGCCCATCGGTGCGCCGCTCGTCGGCTGGATCGCCGATATCAGCAACCCGCGGGTGGCCGTACTGGTCGGCGGCGTGGCCACCCTTCTCGCCTGTGCCCCGCTGGCCCTCCGCTACTGCCGGGGTGGCGGCCGGACGGCCCGGTCGACCCTGGAGATGGCGGCCGAGGTGCCCGACGCCGAGCCGGGAGAGGTGGTCGACTTCTCGCCGCGGCCGATCGTGGACATCAGCACCGACGTCAGCGCGGACGGCGAACGGACCCCGGCGCGCCGGGCGACGGGCAGCTAGACCTCACGAGGTCGCCGGCTCCGGTCGGGGTTCCTTGGGCAGCCCGAGGACCCGCTCGCCGACGATGTTGCGCTGGATCTGGGCGGTGCCGCCCCAGATCGTCTCGGACCGAGAGAAGAAGAACGATGCCTGGAGGTCGTCGACCGGGTAGTCGGTCCGGCCGCGACGCATGCCCGGCAGCACCTCCACGCCGTCGGCGTCACCGCGGAGGATCTGCGCGTCGGGACCGAGGATGTCCATGGCCAGGTCCATGGTCTGCTGGTGCGTCTCCGACCAGAACATCTTGTGGCCGGCGGCGAGGGCGGCCGCGTGGTGGGTACCGTGGAGGGCGTCGGTCAGCGTGCGGTAGCCGTTGATCTCCAAGATCTTTATGGCCGACCACGCCCGAGCCAGCCCCTGACGGACGAGCGGATCCTGGTCCCGACCACGCCGGCGAGCCTCCTCGATGATCACGTCGAGCTCGCGGGCGAAGCGGCGGTGGCCGGTCGTCGCGGACGAGCCGCGCTCGAAACCGAGGGTCGTCATCGCCACCTTCCACCCGTTGTTCACCCCGCCGACGACGTTGTCCTTCGGGCAGCGGGCGTTGGTGAAGAACACCTCGTTGAAGTCGGCCGAGCCGTCGACCTGCTGGATGGGGCGGACCTCGATGCCGTCCTGGCGCATGGGCACGAGCAGGTACGAGATGCCGGCGTGCCGCGGCGCGTCCGGGTCGGTCCGGGCGAGCAGGAAGATGTAGTCCGCGAACTGGGCTTGGGTCGTCCAGACCTTCTGGCCGTTGACGACCCACTCATCGCCGTCGAGCTCGGCCCGGGTCGCCAGCGACGCCAGGTCGCTCCCGGCGTCCGGCTCGGAGAACCCCTGGCACCAGGTGATCGTCCCCTTCAAGATGCCGGGGATGAACTGCTGCTTCTGCTCCTCGGTGCCCCACTGGAGGATCGTCGGCCCGACGAGCGTGTCGCCGAAGAAGTCGGCCCGCAGCGGCGCCTGGGCGCGGGCGAACTCCTCGTTGAGGACGACCTGCTGGAGCAGCGTCAGGCCCTTGCCGCCGTACTCGGTCGGCCAGCTGGCGCAGATCCAGCCGCCGGCCCGCAGCTTGCCGACCCACTGCTCGTTGAACGCCGGCCGCTCGTCCTTGCCCATCGAGAACGCCGGCGTTCCCCAGCCGGCCGGCAGGTTGTCCTCCAGCCAGCCGCGGATCTCCTGGCGGAACGCCTCGGCCTCCGGCGGGTACGAGAGATCCATGGATCGGAGGCTACCGGCCGGTCTCGGCCGCCGGTCCGGCAGCGATCCGGCGCCCAAAGGGCGAGTGCCGGGCACCGGGTACACTGCGGGCCAGGACCAGTACCGGAGTGCCCGCAGAGGGCTGAACGGCGAGGAGGTGAGGCCGATGACCAGGGGCGAACCCCCCAGTAGACCCGGCGGCCCGCCGCACCACCCGTCCCGGCGGTCCTTCGTCGCGCCCCGCTAGTCGGCGTCTCCTTCGTCGTCGAGCGGCGCCCTGCACGGACCGGCCACGGGCGACGTGCGCCCGGCCGGTCGGCTGACCGGCCGCCCCGTCCGACGACCGAGCTGACCGCGCCCGGTCGGTGCCGACCTGTTGCTGCGATCGGAGACCCCGATGGCCCACTTCTTCCTGACCCGACCGATCCGTCCGGCCCGTTCCGCCGGCGACGTCCCGGCGCGCCCCGAGGACGTCCGCCGATCCGGCGGGCGCGTCCTCCACGCCCCCCGCCGCCGACCGGGCGCCCGCCGGCACCGGACCGAACGCATCCTGGCCACCGCCGCGGTCCGCCAGGCCATCGTCTCGGTGGCCGGCCTCGTCGGCCGGCCGGTGCGCAACCAGGCCGGCGACGAGATCGGCTCGCTCGTCGACGTCGTCGCCCGCTGGTCGGACGGCCAGACGTACCCGCCGGTGACCGGGCTCGTCGTCCGGGTCGGCCGCCGGTTGGCGTTCGTCGACGCGTCGGCGATCGAGCAGGTCGAGCACGCCCAGGTCGTCCTGCGCTCGGCCCGGCTCGACCTGCGGGACTTCGCCCGCCGGGCCGGCGAGGTCATGCTGGGCCGGGACGTGCTCGACCACCAGCTCGTCGACATCGACGGCAAGCAGGTCATCCGGGCCGCCGACCTCTACCTGGCGCCGGTGCTCGGCCGGGTGCGGCTGGTCGGCGTCGACGTCAGCCCGTCGACGCTGCTGCGGCGGCTGGGGCCGCGGCGCTGGCGGATGCGGCCGACGCCGGACCGGGTGATCGACTGGGCGGCCATCCAGCCGTTCGGCGAGGCGACCAGCGACGGTGTCGAGGTCCGGTTGCGGACGTCCCACGACGGGCTGCACCGCCTCCGCCCGGGCGAGCTGGCCGACCTGCTCGAGAACCTGCGGCGGCCCGAGCGCCAGGAGCTGCTGGCCGCCCTGTCGCCGGACGAGGCCGCGGACGCCCTCGAGGAGATGGAGGCCGAAGACCTGACGTCACTGTTGCGCGAGGCCGAGCCGGCCAAGGCGGCCGAGCTGCTGGCGTCGATGGAGCCGGACGAGGCGGTCGACGCCCTGCGGGACCTCAACGAGGAGGAGCGGACGGCCCTGCTCGGCCGGATGCCGGTGGTGTCGGCAGCCCGGCTGGTCGAGCTCTTGGGCTACCCGGAGAACGAGGCCGGCGGGTTCATGACCACCACCCTGGTCACCGCCCGTACCGAGGACAGCGCCGCCGACGTGGCCGACCGGCTGGCCGAGGCGCGGGTCCACGACGTCGACATCGACGCGGTGGCCGTCGTGGACGGGGACGGCCGGCTCGTCGGCGACCTGCCGCTGCTCGATCTGCTGCTCGCCCTGCGGAGCGAGCCCGACGTGCAGACCGGCGACCTCCTGGACGACGAGGACCCGGTGACGGTCGGTCCCGAGGAGCGGGCCACCGAGGTGGCCCAGCGGCTGATCCACTCCCGCCGACTGTCCCTGCTGGTCGTCAAGGACGACCGGCCGATCGGCCGGATCCTGGCCGATGACGTGCTCGACGCGCTGGTCTCGACCAAGGGCCGGTTCCACTTCCCGCAACTCTTCGACTGAGGCATGTCCGAGACGACGCCGCCCGTCCCGACCGGGTCGCCGCCATTGGCGGCGACACCGACGAAGCGCCGTCGACGGTTCCTCCTCTACCTGGCCGCGGCCGGCCCGGGACTGATCGCCGCCGCCGCCGGGAACGACGCCGGCGGCGTCGCGACGTACTCGTCGGCCGGCTCCGAGTTCGGCTACCGCACCCTCTTCCTGATGGTGCTGATCGCCATCGCCTACGTGATCGTCCAGGAGATGGTCGCCCGATTGTCGGTGCACACCGGCAAGGGCCTGGCCGCGCTCATCCGCGAGCAGTTCCCGCTGCGGATGACCGCTTTCGCCATCGCCGCCTTCGCCATCGCCAACATCGGTCTCGTCGTCACCGAGTTCGCCGGCATCGCCACCGCGTTCAGCCTCTTCGGCGTCTCCCGGTACCTGTGCGTCCCGATCGCCGCCGTCGCTATCTGGGCGCTCGTGCTCTTCGGCTCGTACCGCTACGCCGAGCGGATCTTCATCCTGATGACGCTGGTCTTCGTGACCTACCCGATCGCCGCTGTCCTCGGCCATCCGGACTGGTCCAAGGTGGCCAGCCAGGCCCTGTGGCCCCACTTCATCGCGTCCAAGGCCTTCCTGTTGCTGGGGGTGGCCCTCATCGGGACCACGATCACCCCGTACATCCAGCTCTACGAGGCCGGCGCCGTCGTCGACAAGGGCATCGGGCCCGAGGACTTCAAGTACGAGCGGGTCGACGCCATCGGCGGCGCGTTGCTGGCGTCGTTCGTGTCGATCTCCATCATCGTGGCCACCGCCGCCGTGCTGGGCGGGACCGGGCCGCTCAACTCCGCCGCCGAGGCCGCCCACGCCCTCGAGCCCGTCGCCGGGTCGGCGGCCCAGTGGCTGTTCGGCCTCGGCCTGCTCGGCGCGTCCGCCCTGGCCGCGGCGGTCGTCCCGCTCTCGACGTCCTACGCAGTGGCCGAGGCCGTCGGCGCGGAGCGGTCGGTGTCGAGCAGCTTCCGCCAGGCCCCGCTCTTCCTCGGCCTCTTCACGGCCCAGATCGTCGTCGGCGCGGCCGTCGTTCTCGTTCCCGGCAACCTGATCCACCTGATCGTCAACACCCAGGTGCTCGAGGGCGTCATCACCCCGATCACGCTGGTGTTCATCCTCGTCCTGGCCAACCGTCGGAGCCTGCTCGGCAAGGCCGCCAACGGCCCGGTGGCCCGGTGGCTCGGCGGGGCCTTCGTGGTGGCGGTGGCGGCGGTGGCGTCGGTCTTCGTCGCTCTCACCGTCCTCGGTTGGTTCGGGGTCGGGTAAAGCGTGTTTGCACGGACCGTGCGGGTCGGGGGAGGCTGTCGGGTCATGACGGCAGGGGTCGGTTCGCCGCGTGGTTAAGACGCCGCGTCAGAAGTGGCGACAGATGAAGGAATCGTGGGAGCGGTCGACCCACGTCGTCGTCCCCCCGGCCGTCCCCGCGGCCCCACCGGCGCCCGGCGGACTGCGGGTGGCGTTCCTGCTCTATCGCGGCAACCCGCGCTGCGGCGGCCAGGGCGTCTACACCCGGCACCTCACCCGGGAGCTCGTCGCCCTCGGCCACTCCGTCGAGGTCTTCGCCGGACCGCCGTGGCCGGAGCTCGACCCCGGCGTCGGCTTCACGCCGGTGCCCGGGCTCGACCTCTACCGGGACCCGGACCCGTTCCGCGTCCCGCACCCCCGCGAGTTCCACGATCTGGCCGACGCGGCCGAGTTCGGCGTGATGTGCACCGCCGGCTTCGGCGAGCCGTGGGCCTACTCGATCCGGGCCCGCCGGCTGCTGGCCGAGCGCCGGGGTGACTTCGACCTCGTCCACGACAACCAGTGCCTCGGCTCGGGCATGCTCGGCATGATTGCCGACGGCTGGCCGCTCCTGACGACGCTCCACCATCCGATCACCGTCGACCGCCAGCTCGCGCTCAGCCACACGGCGAACCCATGGCAGCGCGTCACCACCCGCCGGTGGTTCGGGTTCCTGCGCATGCAGGTCCGCGTCGCCCGGCAGTTGCCGGCCATCCTCACCGTCTCGGCGTCGTCGCGGACCGACATCGCCGCGCAGATGGGCGTGGCATCCGATCGGATGACGGTCGTCCCGGTCGGCGTCGACCACACCGTCTTCCGGCCGATCGACGGCGTCCATCCGATCCCCGGCCGGCTCATGGTGACCTCGTCCAGCGACGTGCCGATGAAGGGGTTGGTGCCGCTGCTCGAGGCCGTCGCCAAGCTGCGGACGGAGCGTCCGGTCGAGCTCGTCGTCATCGGCCGGCCCCGGCCGGGTGGCCGGGTCGACCAGGCCATCGAACGCCTCGGGCTACGCGACGTCGTGCGCTGCGTCAGCGGCATCAGCGACGACGAGCTGGCCCGGAACTACGGCGAGGCCGAGGTGGCCGTCGTGCCGTCCCTCTACGAGGGCTTTTCGCTGCCGGCCGTCGAGGCGATGGCCTGCGGCGTGCCGCTCGTCGCCACCACCGGCGGCGCGCTGCCCGAGGTCGCGGGCAACGACGGCGAGACGGCCCTGCTCGTCCCCCCGAACGATCCCGGCGCCCTGGCGGCGGCGATCGGCCGATTGCTCGACGACGCCTCGCTGCGCCAGCGGCTCGGCCAGGCCGGTCGGGAGCGGGTCCTCCACCGGTTCACGTGGCAGGTCACCGCCAACGGAACGGCAGAGTGCTACGAGGCGTTGCTGGGCCATACGACAGAGGGGCCGAGGGGCCCGGAGGGAGCGAGGGAACGGTGTTGACCGTCGACTACGACCGGCTAGGTGTACGAGCCGGCGACCGTGTGCTCGATCTGGGTTGCGGGTTCGGCCGCCATGCCTTCGAGGCGGCCCGCCGGGGGGCGGCCGTGGTCGCCCTCGACGCCGGCGCCGACGAGGTCGCCGGTGTCCGGGACACGTTCGGGGCCATGCTCGACGCCGGCGAGCTCTCGCCGGGCACGCCGGCCGGCGCGGTGCAGGGCGACGCCCTCCACCTGCCGTTCGCCTCCGGGACGTTCGACCGGGTCATCGCCTCCGAGGTGCTCGAGCACATCCCCGACGACCGGGCCGCCATGGCCGAGCTGGCCCGCGTCCTCCGACCGGGCGGGACGATGGCCGTCACCGTGCCGCGCTACGGGCCGGAGGCGGTGAACTGGGTCCTGTCCGAGGAGTACCACGACGTGCCCGGCGGCCACGTCCGCATCTACCGCCGTTCGACCCTGCGGGCCCGGCTCAGCGCCACCGGGCTGGTGCCCGTCGGCAGCCACCACGCCCACGGCCTGCACGCGCCGTACTGGTGGCTCCGGTGCCTCGTCGGCCCGAAGAACGACGCCAACCCGGCCGTGGCCGCCTACCACAAGGTGCTCGTCTGGGACATCGTGAAAGCGCCGAAGGCGACCAGGCTGGCCGACCGGGCGCTCAGTCCGCTGATCGGCAAGAGCCTCGTGCAATACCTCCGCAAGCCCGACGCCGCGGTGCCCACGACGGCGGATGAGGCGGCGGCGGTGGCCGCGTGAGCGCCGATCCGGTCGAGGCCCCGCCGACTGGCCCGGGGCCACAGACCGCAGCCGTACCGGTGACCATCCCCGAGGTGCCCGGCATCCTCAGCGCGGCCGACGTCCTCGCCACCGCCCGGTCGATCGCCGACGTGCAGCGGCCGGACGGAATGATCCCGTGGTTCGTGGGCGGGCACTGCGATCCGTGGAACCACGTCGAGGCGGCGATGGCACTGTCGGTGTGCGGCCTACACGACGAGGCCGAGCGGGCCTACCGGTGGCTGGCCGACCGCCAGCTGGCCGACGGCAGCTGGTTCAACTACTACCTCGTCGAAGGGGTGAAGGACCCGCGGCTCGACACCAACGTCTGCGCGTACCTGGCCGCCGGGCTGTGGCACCACCACCTCGTCACCGGCGAGGACGACCTCCTCCGCCGGCTGTGGCCGGCGATGGAGCGGGGCCTCGACTTCGTCCTGCGCTGGCAGCAGCCGGACGGCTCGGTCCGCTGGTCGCTCGACGGTGCCGGCCGGGCCGAGGGCTACGCGCTGTTGACCGGGTCGTCGTCGATCTACCACAGCCTGCGCTGCGGGGTCGCGGCGGCCGAGCGGCTCGGCAAGGACCGGCCCGACTGGGAGCTCGCGGCCGGCCGGCTCGGCCATGCCGTCGCGCACCATCCCGGCGCGTTCGCCCCGAAGGACGAGTTCGCGATGGACTGGTACTACCCGATGCTCTCCGGCGCCGTCGAAGGCGAACCCGGACGACGTCGCATGGCCGAGCGGTGGGACCGGTTCGTCATGCCCGGCCTCGGCGTCCGGTGCGTCTCGACCAACGACTGGGTGACCGCGGCCGAGACGGCCGAGTGCGTGCTCGCCCTCGACGCCGTCGGTCTCGACGACGACGCCCGCCGGCTCCTCGCCGACGTCCAGGGGTTGCGGCTGCCGGACGGCTCGTACTGGACCGGCATGGTCTACCCCGACGAGGTCTCGTTCCCCGGCGGCGAGCGGACGACCTACACCGCGGCCGCCATGGTGCTCGCCGCGGACGCCCTCTCGGGCACGTCGCCGGCCGCCGGGCTGTTCCGCGGCGAGTGCCTCCCGGCCGGGCTCGACCTGGCCGAGCCCCACTGCATCGGCGACGCCGCCGATGGCTGCACCGCCAGCCGCTGACCGACCCCGCCGCGGCCGAGCCGACGTCGCCCGTCGGCATCCGCCTCCCGTTGGCGTTCGTTCTGTTTCGCCGTTTGCAGAATCGCCGTCCTCTCGGGTGGAGCTTTCGGCAAACGGCGAAACAAAAGAACTATGCCTCGGAGCCATGCCGCGGCCTTGTTCCGACCGGGCGCCGGCGGCCAGCGTCGACATCGGTACTACACTTGACGTACATGGAAACGATCGGCGTTCGGGAGCTCCAGCAACACGCCTCGGCAGCCCTCCGACGGGTGGCGCGGGGGGAGACGATCGGCGTCACCGAACGTGGGCGCCTGGTGGCGGTCCTCACTGCTCCTTCAGCGGCCACCGGTGCCGCCGCTCTGGTCGCCTCGGGTCGGGTGCTCCCAGCCCGCCGAGCCGCTGCCGACCTCCCGCCCCCGGCGACCGCGAGTCGAAGCGTCGCGGAGGTGCTCGACGAGCTGCGTGGCGATCGTTGAGCGAACTGCCAAAGTGACCTGGTACCTCGATACGTCTGCTTTTCTCAAGTTGATCACGACCGAGGTCGAATCAACCGCCATGCGGGACTGGTTCGTTGCCCATGACTCGGTGTGGTCGTCCCAGCTGCTGCAGACCGAGGCCTGGCGAGCGGCGGGGCGGTTGGGCATCCCTACGGACGTGGTCGACGATGCACTGGCGTCGGTGACGACGGTGCTACCGAGCGCTACCACCTACTACGTAGCCGGTCGGCTGCCGCCGCCCTCCCTGCGATCGCTCGACGCGCTCCACCTGGCGGCGGCCATGGAGCTCGGCGACGACCTGGCGGGGCTCGTCACCTACGACGAACGGATGGCGACCGCCGCCCGTGACCGGTCGATCGACGTCGTTACGCCGGCGTGACCGGCGGCGCCACGCGGCGCAGGACCCGGAGGCTGCCGCACTCACCGTCCTCGACCCACTCGCCCGAAGCGAGCGCCGCGCACCACAGCTCGTACGGCGGCCGGCCGCCGTCCGCCGGGTCGCGGAAGACGTCGTGGATGGCCAACCAGCCGCCGACCGCGACGTGCGGCGACCAGCCGCGGTAGTCCGCCCATGCCGGCTCGTCGCCGTGGCCGCCGTCGATGAAGCAGAAGGCGACCGGCGTCCGCCAGTGGGCGGCGACGGTGGGGGAGTCGCCGACGATTCCGACCACGGCCGCCTCGAGACCGGCCGCCGCGACCGCCCGGCGCCAGTGCGGCAGCGTGTCGAGCCGTCCGTCGTCCGGGTCGACCAGGTCCGTGTCGTGGTGCTCCCAGCCGGCCTGGTTCTCCTCGGACCCCCGGTGGTGGTCGATGCTGAAGAGCACCGCCCCACTGACCTCGGCGGCGCCGCCGAGGTAGAGCGTCGACTTGCCGCACCACGCACCGATCTCGACGAACGTCGCCGGGCTGGCCGAGTCCGGCCCGGCCGGGGAGGGCCAGTCCGGCCTCGCCGGCGAAGGCCGTCCCGGCCCGGCGGGCCGCGGCCGCCAGCGCCGCGCCCTCGTCGTCGGGCATGAAGCCGCGGGTGCGCCGGGCCACCTCGATGACGTCGTCGATTCGTCCCACCTGGCCAGCTCCCCCCGTGGCGCCGATCAGGCCGGGCCGGCGATCTCGGCGAGAACGCGACCGAGCCCGTCGCGATGGCGGTCGCCGAAGGCGACGTTGACCGCCAGTCGCTCGAGCATCTGGACGACCGATCGCTGGCCGCTGCGCAGCGGGTGGTCGGTCAAAAAGCGCGTCACGTCGTCGGCGATCGCCCGGTCGCCGCAGAGCGTCCGGGCGCCGTCGAGCATCCGGCTGTGGCTGTTGACCGGGAACCGCTCGAGCAGCGTCGACCACTCGGCCTTGACCCGCTCCCAGACCGCCGGGCCGCCGACCCGGTTGGCCAGCAGGGCGGTGACGAGGTATGGCGCGTTCTGGGTCCGGACCTCGCCGAGTGCGAGGTCGAACGTGGCGACGCACCTCTCGGCGTCGGGGAACGTCGCCAACGCGGTGAGGTAGCGCAGCTCCTCCTGCGGCGTCGACGGCGCCCGGTAGCGGGCGAGGATCGTCTCGTAGTCGCCCGGCCGGACCTGCGCCGTCACCGTCTGGAGGACCGCCGACTCGATGTTCGGGTCGATGCCGTCCCCACCGTTCCCGGCGGCGTCGAAACGACGGGCCGCCTCCGCCCGGACGTCGCGGTCGTCGCCGACCGTGCCGAGCGACGCCAACAGCAGCGCCCGCAGCGTCGGGACGCGCTCGCCCTCGTCCGGTGCCGGTTCCCAGCCGACCGTGGCGAACCGACGGCCGAGCAGCGCCCGGCTGGCCGCGGCCACCGCGGCCCGGTCCGTCTCGGCCGCCACCCGGTCGCAGAGGCCGAGGGCGCCGGCCACGACGGTCCACGTGCTCGGGTCGCCGCCGTCGAGACCGGGGTCGCCGAGGGCGCCGGCCAGGGCGACGAACTGGCTCAGCTCCCCTTCGCCGGCCAGGACGAGCGCCCACGTGTCCGCGAACAGGTTGAACCGCTCCAGCGCGTCGAGGTCGGCCAGCCGGCCGGCCAGTTCGTCGAGGTCGTCCGGGCCGTAACCGACCCGGTAGACGCCCCACCCGCCGGCGTTGACGATCGTCGGCGTCGAACCCGCACCGTCGCCCCCTGTACTGGTGCCGGCACCCGCCGCCGACGGGGGCACCGCGGCCGGGGTGTTCCCGAGCAGCAGCCGACCCGAACCGCCGTCGAACGACCGGACGAGGACCGGGATCTCCCACCGCTCGCCGATGGCGTCCTCCTGACCGGCGACCGCCGGCGTATAGGCAAACGGCTGCTGGTGCAGGACGCCGTCCTCCGGCCGGACGACCGGATGGCCGCCTTGGAGGATCCACGAGTCCATCACCGCCCGGACCGGCTCGCCGCTCACGATCTCGAGGGCTTCCCAGAGGTCGGCCGTCGCGGTGTTGGCGTACGCGTGGGTGCGGAGGTAGTGGCGGACGCCGTCGCGGAACGTCTCGGGCCCGAGGTACTGCTCGAGCATTCGCAGGACACTGCCGCCCTTCTGGTACGTGAGGACGTCGAACATCCCGTCCGCCTCCTCCGGCGAGCCGACCGGGTACTCGATCGGCCGGGTCGCCCGGAGGCCGTCGACCGCCAGCGCGGCCTCCCGCTCGAGCCCGAAGCCGACCCACCGTTGCCAGGCCGGACGGAACGCGTCGACGCAGAGGACCTCCATGAACGTCGCGAACGCCTCGTTCAGCCAGATCCCCTCCCACCAGCGCATCGTCACGAGGTCGCCGAACCACATGTGCGCGATCTCGTGCGCGATGACGTCGGCCACCCGTTCCAGCTCCGTCCGGGCCGCGCTGGCCGGGTCGACCAGCAGTGCGGTCTCGCGGAACGTCACGCAGCCGAGGTTCTCCATCGCCCCGAACGCGAAGTCCGGGATGGCGACGAGGTCGAGCTTGTCCGCCGGGTACGCGAGGTCGAAGTACGCGGTGAAGAAACGGAGCGCGTGCGCCGCCACCTCCAACGCGTACGGCGCCAGCTGCTCCCTACCCGGCGCGTGGACGACGCGGACCGGCACGCCGTCGACGTCGACCGGCGCGGTCGCCTCGAGCGGCCCGACGACGAACGCAACGAGGTACGTCGACATCTTCATCGTCGGCGCGAACCGCAGCTGTCGCCGGCCCTCGCCGGCCGGCTCTTCGCCGACGACCGGCGAGTTCGAGAACGCGGCCAGCCCGTCCGCGACGACGAGCGTCACCTCGAAGACCGCCTTGCGGTCCGGCTCGTCCCAGCACGGGAACGCCCGCCGAGCGTCCGTCGACTCCATCTGCGTCGTCGCGATCGTCTGGATCGCGCCGTGCTCGTCGGTGAACGTGCTGCGGTAGAAGCCGCGGAGCTTGTCGTTGAGCGTCCCCGTGAACGAGCAGCGCAGCGTCGCCGGCCCCGGCGCGACGGTCGTCGCCAACCCGAACGTCGCCCGCTCCGTCGCTTCGTCCAGCGCCACCGTCGCGTCGACCGTCTCCCCCGTGGCCGTCGTCAGCGTGACGTCGTCGATCGCCAGCTCGATCGCGTTGACGACCAGCTCGTCGGTCGCCTCGTGCACGACGACGTCGATCTCCGCCCGGCCGGCGAACGTCGCGGTGTCCAGGTCCGGGGCCAGCGTCAGTCGGTAGACGACCGGCTCGACGGTGCGGGGGAGCCGGAACGCTTCGTCGGGCGCGGGCACGGCAGCGGGGTCGTCGGGGGCCATCGGCAGAGGCTACCGTCCGACACCCGACTACCCTCTCGGCCTGTGACCGATTCCCTCCCGGCCGACCCGTACCCGCTCGATGTCGTCGGGGTCGGCTCCCCACTCGTCGACGTCCTCGCCACCGCTACCGAAGACGAGATCGCCGCGACCGGGCTCGTCCGCGGCTCGATGGCCCTCGTCGATCTCGACCAGGCCGAGGGCATCTACGCGGCGATGGGCCCGACCGTCGAGGTCTCCGGCGGCTCCGCGGCCAACACGATGGCCGGCGTCGCCGCCCTCGGCGGCGTGGCCGGGTTCGTCGGCAAGATCGCCGACGATCCGCTCGGGCAGGTCTTCGTCCACGACATCCGGTCGTCCGGCGTCCTTTACGACCCAGCCGTGGCCGCCGCGGCGGACGGGCCGGCCAGCCCGGTCGATGGCGACGGCGCGGCGGGAGACGACGACGCCGCCGGGGGAGCGCCGCTCGGCACCGGCCGGTGCCTCGTCCTCGTGAGCGGCGACGCCGAACGGACGATGGCCACCCACCTCGGCGCGGCGACGACGATCACCCCCGACGACGTACCGGCCGACCTGGTCGCCCGGGCCCAGGTCGTCTATCTCGAGGGGTACCTGTGGGACCTCCCGCCGGCCAAGGAGGCGATGCGTCGGGCCATGGCCGTCGCCCACGACCACGACGGCTCGGTCGCCCTCTCGCTCTCCGACCCGTTCTGCGTCGAGCGGCACCAGCGAGAGTTCCTCGACCTCCTGGTCGACGACATCGACGTGCTCTTCGGCAACGAAGAAGAGATCGTCCGGCTCTTCGGGTCATCGACGTTCGACGCCGCCCTCGACGCCGCCGCCGAGACCGGGCTGCTCGTCGCCGTGACCCGTGGCGCGCTCGGCTCGGTCGTGCTGACCGCCCGCGGTCCGGTGGCCGTGCCGGCCACCCCGGTACCGGCCGTCGTCGACACCACCGGCGCCGGCGACCTCTACGCGGCCGGTTTCCTCCACGGGCTGACCCACGGGCTCGACCCGGCGCGTTGCGCCGAGCTCGGCGCCCTCTGTGCCGGCGAGGTCATCGGCCACCTCGGGGCCCGCCCGCAGGCGGACCTCGCCGCGCTGGCCGCCGCGGCCGGGCTGCAGTAGGTCGGAGCGACCGCGACATGGCTCTCTCGATCGGCATCGTCGGCCTCCCGAACGTCGGCAAGTCGACGCTCTTCAACGCGCTGACCCGCAACGACGTGCTCGCCGCCAACTACCCGTTCGCCACCATCGACGCCAACGTCGGCGTCGTCGCCGTCCCCGACCCCCGACTCGAGAAGCTCGCCGCCCTCTACGACAGCGAGCGCGTCGTGGCGGCCGCGATCACGTTCGTCGACATCGCCGGCATCGTCCGCGGCGCGTCCGAGGGCGAGGGGCTCGGTAACCAGTTCCTCGCGGCCATCCGCGAGACCGACGCCATCTGCCAGGTCGTCCGGGCGTTCGACGACGACGACGTCATCCACGTCGACGGCCGCGTCGATCCGGCCGGCGACATCGCCACCGTCAACACCGAGCTCGTCCTCGCCGACCTGCAGACCGTCGACAACCGGCTGGCCAAGTTGAGCCGCGAGGCCCGGATGCGGCCCGAGCTGGCCCCGGCGCTGGCCGCGACGACCGCGGCCCGCGCCGTCCTCGACGACGGCCGGCCCATCTCCGCTGCGGTCGCCACCGGCGACATCGACCCGGCCAGCCGGGAGCTGCTGGCCGACCTGCACCTGTTGACGGCCAAGCCGTTCATCTACGTCTTCAACGTCGACGAAGTCGCGCTCGGCGACCGCGACCGGCCGGCCGCGCTCGCGGCGGCCGTCGCCCCGGCCGAGTCCGTCGTGCTCTGCGCCCAGATCGAAGCCGAGCTGGCCGCCCTCGAACCCGACGACGCAGCCGAGCTGCTCGCCGGCTACGGCCAGGACGAGTCCGGGCTCGAGCAGCTCGTCCGGGTCGGTTTCCACACCCTCGGCCTGCAGACGTTCCTGACCGCCGGGCCCAAGGAGGCCCGGGCCTGGACGATCCACATCGGCGACACCGCACCCGTCGCCGCCGGCGTCATCCACACCGACTTCCAGCGCGGTTTCGTCAAGGCCGAGATCGTCGGCTACGACGACCTCGTCGCCGCCGGCTCCGTCCCCGCTGCCCGGGCCGCCGGCCAGGCCCGCATCGAGGGCAAGGACTACGTCATGCGCGACGGTGACGTCGTCGAGTTCCGCTTCAACGTCTGAAGCCGCGTCTCCAGGTGAAGCGCCGCTCCGGGTCGGAGCGCCGCTCCAGGTCTGAAGCGCCGCTCCAGCCGCCGTTCAGCTCCGTCTCAGCTGGCTCCCGAGAGCCGCCGATGTCGTCGCTCGATCACGGCAACCGGCGACCGAATTGTGCTATCCATCGATCGTCGCATGAGGCGTCGGCGGTGGTCCCCGCCGAGCGAGCCAAGGAGTCGCCATGACCGCAATGAGCGCCACCGGCCGGCCGAGGAACCTGATCCTGGCCGGGATGATCTTCGCGGTCGCGATGACGTTCATCGACCAGACGATCGTCTCGATCGCCGCGCCGAACATCCAGCGCGAGCTCGGGCTGACGGACACCGGGATGCAGTGGGCCATCAACGCCTACCTCGCTCGCGCTGGCCGCGCTGTTCGCCTTCGGCGGCCGGTTGGCCGACACGCTCGGGCCACCGCAGGATGGTCGTGCTCGGCGTGATCATCTTCGCCGCCGCGTCGACGATGTGCGGCTTGACGCCGAAGGGGTCGGCGGCCGAGGCCTGGCTCATCATCTTCCGGGCAGTACAGGGGGCCGGCGGGGCCATCATGTTCCCGGCCGCCCTCGGCATCGTCGTGCAGACGTTCCCGTTGCGCGAACGAGGCAAGGCGCTGGCCATGTTCTTCGGGATCACCGGCGGGCTGACGGCCGTCGGGCCGCTCCTCGGCGGCTACCTGACGGAGTGGACGTGGCGAGCCATCTTCTGGGTGAACGTGCCGGTGGCCATCGTCGCCCTCGTCCTCATCTTCATCGCGAAGCCGACGACCGACTACAAGCCGGCGCCGATCGACTACCGAGGCCTGGCGCTGATCGTCGGCGGCGTGGCCCTGAGTGTGATCGGGTTCCAGCAGTCCGCCACGTGGGGGTGGGGCAACGCGGCGACGATCCTGTGCATCGTCGTCGGCGTCGCCCTGCTCGTGGCCTTCGCCTTCGTCGAGCAGCGGACGCGGACACCGCTGATGAAGGTCGACATCTTCCGCATCCGGGCCTTCGCCATGGAGAACGTCGTCCTCGGCATCGCCATGCTGGCGTTCGTCCCGTTGTTCTTCTTCGCCAGCGAGTACGCCCAGATCGCTCTCGGCAAGTCGGCCCAGACAACCGGCCTCGTCCTGCTCTACTTCTTCATCGGCTTCGTCGTGACGTCGCAGATCGGCGGCCGAATCCTCGACGCCCGCGGGCGCCAAGGTCCCGGTCGTCCTCGGCTGCGCCATCGCCGCCGTCGGTTTCGCCCTGTGGGCCGGCAAGATGACCGACCTGAACCTCTCCCACCAGGTCTGGTGGATCATCCTGGCCGGCGCCGGGATGGGGTTCATGTTGAGCCCGGCCAGCACCGACGCCGTCAACCGGGCGTCACGGCTCTCCTACGGCGAGGCCACCGGCATCACCCAGACGGTCCGGAACTACGCGGCCAGCCTCGGCCTGGCCATCCTCGGCACCATCCTCGTGAACCGGCTGCGGTCCGAGGTGACGAGCAGTCTGCTGGCGAAGGGGGCGAGCCCGACGCAGGCGGCGGCCGGCGCGGCCAAGGCCGCGGCGGCCAGCTCCGGAGCCGGTGGCAGCGGTGGCGGGGCCGGGGCGGTGCCGCCGTACTTCCGGCTCGACTTCGCCCACGCCTCGCAGACCGTGTTCTACATCATGGCCGGCGTCATGGCCGTGGCCGCCGTCGTCGCCCTGATCGGGCTCCAGCCAGGCGTCCAGCCGGACCTGGCCACAGCCACAGCCAGCCTGACGACCGAGCCGGCGGATATCGTCGACACCTCCCGGGCCTCCGAACCGAGCTAATCGGCCGAGACCGGCTCCTCCGGCGCCTGGGCGGCGTGTCGTCGCCGTCGCGCCTTTCGCCGAACCCGCCGCCGCCGGCATCGGGCGCAACGTTATCTGGGTCTCACCGTTCCCCGGTGAGGTGAGGCTTCGGCTCGCCGGGGCGGTCGTCCGTCCCGCTGTCCGTCCCGTCGCCTGGGCCGCTGTCCGTCCCGTCGCCTGGCCCGCTGTCGGGGTCGCCGCTCGCCCGGCCGCCCGCGTCGGCGCCGGCCTTACTGGCCGCCTTGCCGCTCTCGACGAGCTTGTCGAGTGCCGCGTCCAGCGTCTCCGGGTCGCTCTCGGCCACCATCGGCATCAGCTGGGCGATCACGTCGACGACCTCCTCCGCTCGGTCGTCACTCCGTCCGTCCATCCCGTCCATCCGTCGGTCCTCCGTCCGAACCCCGCCGATGGCCGCCGGATGGTGGCCGGTGCTCCGCACGATAGTCATTCGGTTCCGGCGTCCGGACCGATGACTTCGGGACGTGGCATCCGTCACTATGGGAAAGTGAACGCGCTCCCGGCCCGAGCTGCCGGCGACCATAGGAGGGATGTCATGCCCCAGATCACCCCCAGCCTCTGGTTCGACACCAACGGGCTCGACGCGGCCGAGTTCTACATCTCGATTTTCCCGAACTCGGCGGTCAAGAACGTCCACTACTACGGCGATGCCGGCCCCCGCGACGCCGGCACGGTGCTGATGGTCGAGTTCTCGCTCGACGGGCAGGACTTCATCGCTATCAACGGCGGTCCCCAGTTCACCTTCGACGAGGCCATCTCGTTCACCATTCACTGTGCCGACCAAGCCGAGGTCGACCACTACTGGGCGAAGCTCACCGACGGCGGCGAGGAGGGGCAGTGCGGATGGCTGAAGGATCGCTACGGTCTCTCGTGGCAGGTCGTGCCCGACGAGATGGGCGAGGTGCTCGGCGACCCCGATCCGGACCGGGCCCAACGGGCGATGCAGGCGATGCTCGGGATGTCCAAGCTCGACCTCGCCGCCCTCCGGGCCGCCGCCGACGGGACGTAGCCGGCCGGCTTGGCCAGACGCCGCGCTGCTCCCCGGCGCGATGCTGCTCCCCGGCGCGATGCTGTTTCCCCGGGAACGAACGAACCCCTCCCGTAACGGGAGGGGTTCGTCGCAGAGTGTCCCGCCGTGCTGGTGGAACACCGTTACTACGGAGCCGCCAACGATGTTGGATCAGAATTTTCCGGAATGCACCGGTGCGGTGCGTCGGTCAGCCGTCGACGGTGAACGGCGTCGTGATCTGCTTGCCGGACGGCGCGACGACATACCAGTAGCCGCCCTCGTTGAGCAGGGCCTGGCCGGTCACCATGCCGGGCTTCGTGTCGCCGTTCCAGGTGTAGAGCGGGTGACCGCCGTAGGTGACCTGGGTCGACCCGTCGGACCGCCGGATCTCGCCGACGAGCGACTGCCGAAGGCCGTGGCCGACCGTCGGCGCCTGGTCGGCCGGCACGGTGAGTGGCGGCCAGACCAGCACGCACGAGGCGGAGTCGCAGGCGCTCGACGTCGGCGTGTCGGGGGCGAAGTCGTAGAGCGTGGCGCCGGCGCCGGTGGTCAGGATGCGCCCGACCGGCGACGGCTCGGTCGAGAGGGTGAGGCCGGCCGCGGTGGTCGGCGTCGCCTCGATCGTCGTGACCGGCGGGCCGCCGCCGCAGGCCGCGAGGACGACCGCGCCGGCGAGGGCAGCCAGTGCCCCCAGGATCCGCGGCACCGTTGCGGTCGTCCGGACCCACCGGCTCGCCGACGCCGCGTGCGCTCGCGTTTTCGCCGTCGCGGTCACGTCGTCGCGGTCACGTCGACGTGGCCGGGATTGTCTTACCGACGAGCCAGCTCAGCGCGGCGAGGGCCTGGGGGATCGTCCACGAGTTGGTGGTCTGGTGGTAGAGGTTCGTCAGGCCGCCGGCGTTGAGCAGCTTGCGCAGGCCGGGGTCGAGCTGGCCGTGCAGGTTCGGCGGCTCGACGGTGATGAACCGTTCGTGGCCGGCCGGGTCGAGCAGGATGAACCCGTCGGTATGGTCGACGTCGAACGTCAGCGGCTGGCCGGTCCACCAGTCGAGCATCGCCGGCTGCTCTTCGGGGACCTTGGCGAAGTACACGTCGAACTGCTTCCAGAAGGCCTTCAGGTTGGGCCGCGTCCCGGTGAGGAGCGGCCAGTCCGCGCCGAACCGCTTGGCATAGGCCGTCAGTCGGGCCGGCGAGTCGCGCCACGGATCGACGGACACCTCGAGGAAGACGACCTGGCCGCCGAGCCCGGCCGCCTGCACGTCGCGCTGCATGGCCAGGAACGCGCCGGTGACGAGCGGGCACTCGTCCTGGCAGAGGCTGAGGAACGGGGCCATGACGACGTACTTGCCCCGGTAGGCGGCCAGCGTCGTCGGCCGGCCTTGCTCGGTGACGAGCGTCGTCGTCGGGACCGGACGGTTCTGGACGATCCCCAGGCTGGCCGGCGGGGCCGGCGGCGAGCTGCTGCAGGCGGCGAGCAGGCCGCCGGCGAGGCCGGCGAGGACGAGCCCGGTGACCGCGGTCCGGGCGCGCCGGCCGACGACGAAACGGCGGAGGGAAACCACGCCCCATCCCTAGCCGACCACGGTCCGCCGGTACCAGTCGCCCCTCGGCCCGCTCGCCGATCGTCGGCCGGCCCGATCGTTTCGACGCCGGTCAGTCGTCCTCGGGCGGGTCGGGTGGGAGGAAGGTCATCGGTAGGTCGGCCAGCTGGACGAGGGTGGACGAGATCCAGCGGGTGAGGGCGCTGACGATCGGCTGGAGCGTCGCCGGGTCCTCGAGGTTCGTCTCGTCGAGCCGGATCGGCCCCTCGTACGCGGCTTCGACGGCCCACCGGACGGACGGCGTGGCGTCGGCGTCCCGGTCGTGGTCGGGCTCGGCGCGGACCTCCTCGATCGTCGTCGACGACCGGACGAGCGGCTCGCGCCCGAGCATGGGGCTCTCGGTCGGGAGGACCGCGAGCACCTGCTCGGCCGGCGGCGGCCCGGCGAGTCGCTGGATGCGCATGGCGACTTCGACGATGACCTCGGGGAGCTCGGCCGGGGTCTCGCCGATCGACCAGCTCCGGTAGGCGGTCTGGCTCCACGTCGGCCAGTCGATCGAGAGGTCGGCGCGGACCCGGGGTGGCTGCTCCTCGCCGGGCAGGCTGTAGCTCGTCTCCCAGGAGACGTCGCCGAGGAAGACGTCGACCTGGAACCGCTCCTCGACGGCTTGTCGTTGCAGCAGCGCCTCGTCCAGGGACCGGCGGATGGTGCTGATCAGATCGACGAGGAGGTGGTCGAGCACGGCGGCAGAGGCTACCTTCCCAGCGTGCCCGCCGATCGCCGATGGCTCGAACGCCGGATCGTGGCGTACGCCCACCAGGGCGGAGCTTGGGAATGGCCGTCGTCGACGCTCTTCGCCATCGACCGGGCGATAGCGGCCGGAGCGACCGCGATCGAGCTCGACGTCCACGCGACGGCCGACGGTGAGCTGGTCGTCTGCCACGACGCGACGGTCGACCGGACGACGGAAGGGGCCGGCCGGATCGCGGAGATGACGCTGGCGGAGGTGCAGGCCCTCGACAACGCCTACTGGTTCATCCCCGGCGCCGACGTCACGCCGGACCGGCCGGCGGCGGACTACCCGTACCGGGGGCGCGCCGCGACCGACCCGGACTTCCGGGTAGCGACGTTGCGGGAGGTGCTCGAGCGGTGCGCCGGCGTCGTGCTCAACCTCGACATCAAGCAGACCGCGCCGGCGGTTGCGCCGTACGAGGCGGCGCTGGCCGACCTGCTGGCCGAGTTCGGCCGGACCGACGACGTCATCGTGGCGTCGTTCCTCGACCCGGCGACCGACGCGTTCCGGGCCGTGGCGCCGGACGTGGCGGTGTCGGCCGGCACGATGGCGACGGCCGAGTTCTGGCGGGCGGTGCAGGCGGGCGTGGTGCCGGTGGTGCCGCCGGTGGCCGCGTTCCAGGTACCGGAGCGCTACGGCGAGCTGGTCGTCGTCGACGAGCGCTTCGTCGAGGCCGCACATCGGGCCGGCATCGCGGTCCACGTGTGGACGGTCAACGACCGTGACGACATGGCGCGGCTCATCGACCTCGGGGTGGACGGGATCATCTCCGACCTACCGACGACGCTGGTCGGCGTCCTCGACGCCGACGGCGTCGCCTGGCCGGGCTTGGCCTGACCCGCTCTGGCCAAGCGAGATGGGGCTGACGAAATGGGGGCTGTCGGTCGGCGCAGAGGGTCAGCCGACGGGACCGGACCGACGGGTCAGCCGCGCCCGCAGTTCGGCTTCTTGCCGTGGTTGGCCTTCTTCTTCGACCGTAGCTTGCGCTTCACCGTCCGCTTCGACATAAGACCGACAGCCTAGATGACGGCACTAGCGTCAGGCGACGTGGAGGACCGGTGAGGCAGGTCTGGCTCCTGCGCGACGGGGACGTGCTGGCGTCGATGGACGTCGCGGAGTGCCTGGCCGAGCGGGCCCGGGGGCTGTTCGGCCGGTCGGACGACCAGGCCGCGCTGCTCCTGCCCGGGACCCGTTCGATCCACACCGCGGGGGTGTCGCACCCGGTCGACGCGGCGTTCTTGGACCGGGACCTGACGGTCCTGGCGACGGTCCGCCTGAACCCGTGGCGGGTGGCCGTCCCCCGGCCGGGGGCCCGCAGTGTGCTGGCCTCGTCCGCCGGGAGCTTCGAGCGCTGGCGCCTGAGCCCGGGGGACCGGCTGGAGATCCGGGAGACGTCGTGAGTGGTCGCTCATGACCGTAGGGCCGGCGACCGGCCAGGTCGTCCTGGTGGCGACGCCGATCGGCAACCTCGGCGACCTGGCGCCGCGGGCGCGAGAAGTGCTCGCGGCGGCGGACATCGTCTGTTGTGAGGACACTCGCCGGACGCGGGCGCTGCTGAGCGCCTGCTCGATCCCGGCCGGCGGGCGGCTGGTCTCGCTGCACGCGCACAACGAAGCCGCCCGGATCCCCCAGATCCTCGGCTGGGTGGCGAACGGGAAGACGGTGGCGGTCGTGACGGACGCGGGGACGCCGGCGGTGTCGGATCCCGGGGCCCGGCTGGTGGCCGCGGCGGTCGCGGACGGCGTCGACGTGACGACGGTGCCGGGGCCCTCCGCGGTCCTGGCGGCGCTGGTCGTCAGCGGGCTGCCGACCGATCGGTTCTGTGTCGAGGGGTTCCTCCCCCGCCGGGGCACGGCACGCCGTCGCCGGTTGGCCGCGCTGGCGACGGAGGAGCGGACGACGGTCGTCCTCGAGGCGCCGACGCGGTTGGCCGGCACGCTGGCCGAACTGGCGGTCGTGCTCGGCGATCGCCCGGTGGCGGTGGCCCGCGAGCTGACGAAGGTCCATGAGGAGGTCTGGCGGGGCCGCCTCGGCGACGCGGCCGTCGAGCTGGCCGACCGGGAGGCCCGCGGCGAGGCAATCCGCGGCGAGATCGTCGTCGTCGTCGGCGGTGCGCCGCCGCCGCTCCGGGCGGGCGACGACGTCGTCGCCGCGGCCGTGGCCGAGCGGCTGGCCGCCGGGGATTCGCCGCGCCAGGCCGCCGACGCGGTCGCCGGGGATCTCGACGTCCCCCGCCGCCGGGCGTACGAGATGGCGATCGACCTCCGGGATCGGGGTCGCTGAGCCGCCGATACGCTACCGGCGGTGCCGCGCTTCTACATCACGACCCCGATCTACTACGTCAACGACGCGCCGCACGTCGGGCACGCCTACGCGACGGTCAATGCCGACGCGCTGGCCCGCTGGCACCGGCTGTGCGGAGACGACGTTTTCTTCCTCACTGGCACCGACGAGCACGGGGCCAAGGTGGCGGAGGCGGCGGCCGAGCACGGCCTCTCGCCGCTGGAGTGGGCCGATCGGGTCGTCCAGCGGTTCGAGGGGGCGTGGGCGGACCTCGACATCGCCAACGACGACTTCATCCGGACGACCGAACCGCGGCACCACGCCGCGGTCCAGCAGTTCCTCCAGCGCATCTACGACAACGGCTACATCACGCTCGGCTCGTACCGGGGCCTCTACTGCGTGTCGTGCGAGGACTACTACACCGAGGACCAGCTGGTCGACGGGAACTGCCCGGTCCATGGCCGCCCGGTCGTCCAGATGGAAGAGGACAACTACTTCTTCGCGCTCAGCCAGTTCGAGGACCGCCTGCTCGAGTGGTACGACGCCAACCCGACGGCGATCCGGCCGGCCGGCAAGCGCAACGAGGCGCTCAGTTTCATCAAGGGCGGCCTCAAGGACATCTCGATCACGCGGACGTCGCTGGAGTGGGGCGTCCCGGTCCCGTGGGACGACCGGCACGTCTTCTACGTCTGGTACGACGCGCTCGTCAACTACCTGACGGCGATCGGTTACGGCTCCGACGACGAGCGGTTCGAAGCGTGGTGGCCGGCCGTGCACCACCTGATCGGCAAGGAGATCATCCGGTTCCACTGCGTCTGGTGGCCGGCGATGTGCATGGCGGCCGGCATCGACCCGCCGGCGGAGGTGTTCGTGCACGGCTGGCTGCTCGTCGGCGGCCAGAAGCTGTCGAAGTCGCTCGTCCGCCAGGCGGACGACGGGCCGGTCAAGCTGACGGAGATCGCACCCGCCGCGTTGACGACCGACTTCGGCGTCGACGCCACCCGCTACCACCTCCTCCGGGACCTCCCGCTCGGCGCGGACGGCGACTTCTCGTACGAGGGCATCGTCTCCCGGTACAACTCGGACCTGGCGAACAACCTCGGCAACCTGATGCAGCGGGTGGCGACGGTCGTCGGCTCGAAGTGCGACGGGATCGGTCCGGCGCCCGACCCGGACAGCCCACTGGCCGCGGCGGCCGCGACGGCGGTCACCGCAGCGGCGGACGCGTGGGGCCGGTTCGCCCCGCACGAGGGGCTCGATGCGACGTGGCGACTGATCGGCGCGGCGAATGCCGAGCTGGAGGCAACCGAGCCGTGGAAGGCGGAGCCGGGCCCGGCGGTCGACGCGGTCCTCGGCAGCGCGCTGGAGGCACTGCGGATCGTCGCCCTGCTGTCCGTCCCGGCGATGCCGTCGACCGCGGCCGAGATCTGGCGGCGGATCGGGCTCGACGGCTCGCCGACCGACCGCCGCCTGCCGGCCGACGCGGCGTGGGGCGGCTACCCGGGCGGGTTGCCGGTGACCAAGGGCGATCCGCTCTTCCCTCGGCGCAAGGCCTGACGGGGACAGGACTCGGACGAATGGACGACCCGACGGCGCCGGTCGGGGAGTGGTTCGACTCCCACTGCCATCTCCAGGAGCGGTACCTGCCGCCGGCCTCGGCCAGCGGTACGGCCGGCGGAGCCAACGACGGGGCCAACGACGGGGTCGACAGCGCAGCCGGTCCGATCGACCGGCCCGGCGGCGGCGAGGCGACGGGCGACGTGGCCGAGATGCTCCGCCGCGCCGCGGCGTCGGGGATCGGCCGGATGATCTGCGTCGGCACGGACCCGACGACGTCGACCCAAGCCGTCGCCCTGGCCCGGGCGGTCACCGCCGGTGCGCTCGGCCCGGACGTGCCGCAGCTCTGGGCGACGATCGGCCTGCACCCGCACGAGGCGGCGTCCGGGACGGACGAGACGGTCGCGCTGGTCGAGCGGTCGGTGGCCGTCGCGGATGGCGTGGTCGTGGCCGTCGGCGAGTGCGGGCTCGACTACCACTACGACCACTCACCGAGGGCGGCGCAGCGTCGCGCGTTCGCCGACCAGGTGGCGTTGGCGTTGCGACACGACCTGGCGCTCGTCATCCACGCCCGCGACGCGTGGGACGACCTGTTCGACGTGCTCGCGTCGGAGGGCGTGCCGGAGCGGACGATCCTGCACTGCTTCACCGGTGGGCCGACCGAGGCGACGCGTTGCCTCGACCTCGGCCTGTTCGTCTCGTTCAGTGGCATCGTCACGTTCAAGAACGCGGCGGATGTCCGTGAGGCCGTGGCGCGGTGCCCGCTCGACCGCCTGCTCGTCGAGACGGACAGCCCGTTCCTGGCGCCGGTGCCGCACCGCGGCCGCCCGAACGAGCCGGCGTACGTGCCGCTCGTCGGCGCGGCGATCGCCGAGGTGAAAGGGCTCACCGCGTCCGACGTCGCCCGGTCGTCCGCGGCCGCGGCCAGCCGGGCATTCGGTTTGGCGGCGCCATGAAATTGCAGGAGATTGTTACTTTCCTCCCACCCCGCTGACCTGGTGTATCACTCAATTCGGGACACCGATTCTGCCCCTGAGCTGGGAAAATAGTAATATTGGTGCCGAAATTCCACCGTTGACCAGGGGTGACGCGCCGCCAGCGGACGACCATCCCGATTTCGGCTTGCACAGGCCAATGAACCCTCCCTAGTTTCTCACGAAACCCCGGCCCGGATGGCCGGCGCCCGGGGTGCCACTGTCCCCGGAGAAGGGTGGAGTTCTGAGGACGCGGAACATCGGGGGGAGGCGCGTGGGCCTCGCCCTGCTGTTCAGCGGAGCGATGCTCGCCGTCCCCCTCGTCATATTGCATGGGCAGGCCAGCGCGGTCCGTCCGGATGGAGGAACGACCGGGTCGTCGGCCGCGGCCGTCCGTCTCGGGCACGGCCGCGCCAGCCCGGTCAGCGACGAGATCGCGCTGGTCCACTTCAGCGACCAGCGGATGGCGGCGACATCGACGACAGGGGCGTCGGCCGCGTCGTCGACGGCGACCGGGGCGGCGGTACCGGCGACCACGGCGACCACCGCCCCACCACCGACGACCACGACCACGACCACGACCACGGCGCCACCGCCACCGCCACCGACCGACGACGACGGCACCGGCCGCGTCGGCGACGGGGGGAGCGACGTGGTACACGGAGACGCCGGCCGGCGGTTGCGCCAGCCCGTGGCTGCCCCGGGGCACGGAGCTCACGGTGACGAACGACGTCACCGGGGCGAGGACGACGTGCCTGGTCGACGACCGCGAGGCCGACAACCCCGGCCGCGTCGTCGACATGTCGTACACCACGTTCTCGGAGATCGGGGACCCGTCGACAGGAGTGCTCACCGTTACGATCACCTGGTGACGCTGAGCCGGCCGGAGGTCCAACGACTGCTGGCCGATCACGGCCTCCGGCCGAGCCGGGCACTCGGCCAGAACTTCGTCGTCGACCCGAACACGGTGCGCCGCATCGTCCGGCTGGCGGGCGTCGACTGACGGCGCGGCGGTAGTGGAGGTGGGGGCCGGGCTCGGCTCGCTCACGCTGGCCCTGGCCGAGGCGGGTGCCCAGGTCGTCGCGGTCGAGGTCGACCGGGGGCTCGTCCCGATCCTCCGCCAGGTCGTCGCCGACCGGTCGGTGACGGTGGTCGAGGCCGACGCTCTCCAGATCGACTGGGACGAGCTGCTCGGACCGGTGGACGGGGCCGGACGGCCGGGCCCGGCCGGCGGGGCCGGGCGGTGGTCGCTGGTGTCCAACCTGCCGTACAACGTCGCCACGCCGCTGGTCGTCCAGGTCCTCGAGCAGGCGCCGCAGGTCGGCTCGTTGCTCGTCATGGTCCAGCGGGAGGTCGGCGAGCGGCTGGCGGCGCGGCCCGGGCAGGCGGCGTACGGGGCCGTCTCGGTCGTCGTCGACTACTGGGCGGAGGCGTCGGTCGTCGGCCGGGTGCCGCCGACGGTGTTCGTGCCCCGACCGAACGTCGAGTCCGCGCTCGTCCGCATCGACCGGCGCTCGTCGCCGGCGGTGCCGGTGACAACGGTCACCTACGATCGCTTCCGCCAGGTCGTCCGGGCGGGATTCGCGCAGCGGCGCAAGATGCTCCGGCGCTCACTGGCCGGCGTCGTCCCGGCGGCTGCGTTCGCGGCCACCGACATCGCGCCGGAGGCCCGGGCGGAAGAGCTGAACGTCGTGCAGTGGGGGAGGTTGGCCGGATGGGCGGAGGCGACGTAGCGGCCGGTCGATGGGTCGTCGCGCCGGCCAAACTGACCGTCTCGCTCCGCGTCCTGCGCCGCCGGCCCGACGGGTACCACGACTTGGAAGCGGAGATGGTCTCGCTCGACCTGGCCGACCGGCTGTGGATCGATCCCTCCGGCGACGGGCTCGAGATCGTCGCCGACGCGAACGCCCGGGCGGCCGGGCTGGACGCCGGTCCGGACAATCTCGTCCGGCGGGCGCTCCTCGCCGTCGGTCGGCGGGCCGGTGTCGAGCTGCACAAGCGGATCCCGGTACAGGGCGGCCTCGGCGGCGGTTCGACCGACGCCGCGGCCGTCTTGCGCTGGGCCGGCTGCACCGACCTGACGGTCGCGGCCGGCCTCGGCGCCGACGTGCCGTTCTGCGTCGCCGGCGGCCGCGCCGTCGTTACCGGCCTCGGCGACGAGGTGTCGGCCCGGCCGTTCGAGCCGCGCACGTTCGTGTTGCTGTTACCGCCGTTCGGCGTGAGCACCGTCGACGCCTACCGGGCCTGGGACCGACAGGACCGCGACCAGCAGGCCAGCGACCAGCAGGACAGCGACGCAGGGGCCAGCAGGCCAGCGGTCGGCCGGACAGCGACCGGGCCGGCGCCGGAGTCAACGACCTCACGGCACCGGCCCTGTCGGTCGAGCCCCGGCTGGCTCAGTGGCGGGACCGGTTGGGCACGCTGACCGGGCGCGAGCCGGTGCTGGCCGGGAGCGGCTCGACGTGGTTCGTCGATCTCGGTCCCGAGGACGCGGACGTCGAGGACCGACCGGTCGACATCGACGGCGAGCGGGGGAGGCTGATCGTCGCCCGCGCCGTTTCGGCGTCGTGGGACGGCGAGGCCGTCGAGAAAGGCTGAACGCGACGAGCTGAGGAGGAGGACGGGCTGAAAGGAGAGGAGCTAACCCCGGCGACGAGAGCCCGAGGCCGGTGGCTCGAGACCCGTGGGAGCTACTTACCGGCCCGCCGTTGCCAGCGGGTGGCCTTCAACATCTTCTTGTGCTTCTTCTTCCGCATTCGCTTGCGGCGCTTCTTGATGAGCGATCCCATGTCGTGCGGCAGGCTAGCGGGCTAACGCCCCGGCCGCCAGGTGGCCCCACCGCCGGCCGGCGGCCGACCGCGGCCGCTGGCTGGCCGGTAGCCTGCGGATGTGGTGTTCAAGGTGACCGGCCTCGACCACGTCCAGCTGGCGATGCCAGCCGGGGAGGAGGACCGGGCGGAGGCGTTCTACGCCGGCCTGCTCGGTCTGGCTCGCCAGCCGAAGCCGCAGCCACTGGCCGCCCGCGGCGGCTGCTGGTTCTCGAACGGTTCGGTGACGATCCACCTCGGTGTCGAGGACGGCTTTCGCCCGGCCCGCAAGGCCCACCCGGCGATCGTCGTCGACGATCTCGACGACCTGGTCAACGCGCTCGGCGCGGCGGGCCTGGCGGTCCGGCCGGACGAGGAGCTGCCGGGCGTCCGTCGCAGCTACGTCGACGACCCGTTCGGCAACCGGATCGAGCTGATCGACGGCACCGGTCGCTGAGGGCCGGCCCACCCGGCCCGCCGGCCACGACACCCAGCGTGCGGTGCGGCGGGCACGGCTGATTGCTCGATCGTGTCCGTAGGTGGCGTGACGGCGGGCCAGGGCCGGTTGACGATGGCCATGCTGGGGCCTGGGCCTAAGAACAACGGCAACCCCAGATAAGAAATCGGGAAGATCACTCGTCGGCGACGTCGAGGTCGACGCCGGTCGGGTCGCCGGCCGCCGGGAGGGCCGGGCTGCTCACGGCGGGGAGGGTCATCTGGAAGGACGCGCCGCCGCCGGGAGCCTGGCCGGCGGTGATCGTGCCACCTTCGGCGTCGACGACCTGGGCGACGATGGCCAGCCCGAGCCCGGAACCGGGCAGGGCGCGGGCGGCGGCGGCCCGGTAGAAGCGGTCGAAGACGTGCGGCAGATCCTCCGACGAGATGCCCGGGCCGTGATCGCGGACGGTCACGACGCCGGCGACGCACCGGACCTCGACCTGACCGCCGTCGGGGCTCCACTTGAGGGCGTTGTCGAGCAGGTTCCCGACGGCCCGGGCGATCCGGTCCCGCTGGCCGCGTACCCAGCAGGGCTCGGCGGCCAGGGCGAACCCGACGTCGCGGGAGCGACCGTGGGTAATGGCCACGGCGACCGCGTCCTCGACCAACCGATCGAGGCGGAAGGTGACCGGGGCCGTCTGTCGCTGGTCGCCGCGGGCCAGTTCGGAGAGGTCGCCGACGAGGTTGGTCAGCTCGCCCATCTGGGTCAGGAGGTCGTCGACGAGGACGGCGCGGTCCTCGGACGGGAGCTCGTCGAGGCGCCGGACGACCTCGAGGTTGGTGCGAAGGCTCGTGAGCGGCGTCCGCAGCTCGTGGCCGGCGTCGAGCACGAGCTGCCGCTGGGCCTCCTGCGAGCGGTCGAGGGCGGTGAGGAGGTGGTTGAAGGCCCGCCGGAGCCGGCCGAGCTCGTCGGCGCCGCCGGCGTCGAGCCGTCGGGACGTGTCGGTCGTCTCGGCGACCTCCTCGACGGCCGCGGTCAGCTCGTCCAGCGGCACCAGCGCGGTGCGGCTGACCAGCCAGGCCAGCACGAACGCGAGGCCGATTCCGGCGATGGCGACGATGATGAGGATCACGCCGAGGTGGGAGAGCTGGCGGTCGACGCTGTCGAGCGGGAGCGCCACCTGGAGGGCCGCCGGGCTCGTGTAGAGGATGATGCCGACCTCGTTGGTCACGTTGACCGTGCCGGCGTTCTCGACGAACTCTCGGTAGTCGTCGCCGTGCAACGTGATCTCGGTGAAGTACGACGACGCCTTGCCGGCGGCGACGGCCTTGACCTTGGCCGTCACCGGCAGATTGCTGCCGGACGACAGCACCTGGCCGGACGGCGCGGTGTACTGGACGCCGAGGCCCTTGACGCTGTTGTCGGTCACCCGCCCGCCATGCGACAGGATGCTTGTCGCCGTTGTCCGCAGCGTTCCGTCGAGCGAGCTGATCAACGAGTTCCGGGCGGCGAAGTAGCTGGCCGCGCAGGCGGCCAGGACGGCGAGAACGACCGCGACGGTCGCCACGGCCACCAGCCGCGACCGGAAGGTCACGACTCGCGCAGCACGTAACCGACCCCCCGCACGGTGTGCAGGTACCGGGACTCGCCGTCGGCCTCGGTCTTCCGGCGCAGGTAGCCGACGTAGACCGCGAGCGAGTTGGTCCCCGAGTCGAACGTGTAGCCCCAGACCCGGTCCAAGATGACATCCCGGGTGAGCACCTGTCGGGGGTGGCGCAGGAACAGCTCGAGCAGGTCGAACTCGATGCGCGTGAGCGTGAAGAGCCGGTCGCTCCGCCGGGCCTCGCGGGTCCCGAGGTCGAGCGAGAGGTCGCCGAAGCGCAGCACCTCGCCCTCGGCGCCGGACCGGCGGCGGAGGAGCGCCCGCAGCCGGGCCAGCAGCTCGGCCAGCGCGAACGGCTTGACGAGGTAGTCGTCGGCGCCGGCGTCGAGACCCTGGACACGGTCGTCGACCGCGTCGCGGGCGGTCAGCATGAGGACCGGCGTGTCGTCCCCGGCCGACCGCAGCCGCCGGCAGACGGCCAGGCCGTCGAGCCCGGGGAGCCCGAGGTCGAGCACGACCGCGTCCGGCGAGCCGAGGCTCAAGATCTGCAGCGCGGCCGGGCCGTCGGCGGCCGTCTCGACCTCGTACCCCTCCAGCCGCAGGGCGCGGTCGAGCGAGGATCTGACCGCCGGGTCGTCGTCGACTACCAGGATCCGCATGCGCCTGCCCTTCGTCCGCTCCCCGCCGTCCGGCCGTGGCGCGGAGCCTATCGGCGCCCTCCGACCAGGGTCCGTGGTCTTCGCAACTTCTTAGGTCGGTGGAGGTGCTTCAATTGGCCGGCGATCGGTCGCCGGTCCGGCCTGCGACCGGCTCGTTCGCCGATCATTCCGGGGTAGTTCAATCGGCAGAACGCCGGCCTTTGGACCGCGGCGGCGGCTCTCCACGACGCCAGATGGCGTCCTGCCAGCAGGGGCGGCGTGGCGAGGCCGCCGGTCACGCTGCTCGCTCGACACCCTTCGTCAGCGGCGAGAGCGTCATGAGGAGTGTGCCCGCCGGATGTTGGAGGTTCGAGCCCTCCCCCCGGAGCTTCTCGGAGCTTCTGCCGTTCTGGCTATCTCGAAGTTCCGAGGGACGTAAGTGCGTTACACCCCGACGATATGGTTGTCGCCGATGGCTCCCATCGACGATCCCTACAGAGAGCAGGCCGAGCGGGAGTTCTATGCGGATGTGGCTGAGGGCCGTACTGACCAGGTACGCCAGCTGCGCGCCTTTCTCGGCGGTCGGTCGCTTCACGATGCGTGGACCGATGGCGATCACGAGATCGTCGAGAAATGGCTGGCCGAGGCGTACGCCCGGAACGAAGTCGCGGTGGAACAGCTCCGCAACGATCCTCAGTTCGTGGAGATGATGCGGCGACGAATGGTCGAGATCGACGAACGCCAAGCGGAGGAGCGGGTCGAGCGCGATATCCGCGTTCGACAGTTCCGCCGTACCGCCTGATCGACCGTCATGCTCCGGGAGACGGCTGAGCTGGACGCTTGGGCCGAGCGCGTCGAGCCATCCGACTACGAATGGCGCATGGTGGCTCGGTCGGTCTTTGGGATCGGCCGGCGACCGTGGCGAGCGCCGTCGATGCCTTGGCTGCCGACCGATGGTGGCCGGTACGAGGCCCGCATCGTCGACGTCGAGGGGACGAGCCCGTTGGTCCAGATTGGCTATCGCCACTACTACGACGACGCCATCGTCGATCTCGTGGTCGTCGGGACGCTCACCGCCTAGAGCGCTCTGCGGGTCGTAGCCGCGTCGCCGCGCCGCACTTCGCCCGTGACCGCCCACGTTTGCCATTCAGCAAGAGCCCTGTCACCCTGGTTGCAGGCCGGGTGACGCGAACCGGGTGGCGCGGACGGAGGAGGGCCGGGACGTGGCAGCAGACGGCTCGACCGAAGCGACGACCGGACGGTGGCGTGGCCGCCTGCTTGTCGGTCTGACCGCTGGCGTGCTGCTCGTGCCGATCTCGGCGTCGGCGGCCGGGGCCGCGGGAACGGGCAAGGCGACCTATGCCGCCAAGGTGAGCGGGTTGTGCCGCGCCTACGCGACGACGTTCGCACAGGCTGGAGCCAAGGTCGGCTCGGGCAGCCCGTCGGGTGCCCGGACGGCCGCCGCGCTCTCCAAGGCCGTCTCGAAGGCGCAGATCGAGCTGCAGAAGATCACATCGGTCCCGAAGCCCAAGGCGCAGGCCGCGGCCTTGCGCCAGACCTTCGCGAACGCCAAGAAGCTGCTCGCCCAGCTCGGCGCGCTGGCCGCGCCGGTAAAGGCGCACAACGAGCAGCAGGTGGCGGCGAAGTTGGCGGCGATCGAACGGACCGAGGCCGCGCTGGCCAAGAAGTTCGGTTCGGTTGGTCTGGCGTCGTGCGCGACCGGCACCGCGGCCTCGACATCCAGCGGGACCGAGCCGGTGCTCGACGCCAGCGTGCTCGACTCGCCGGTCGGCGGCACCAGTGGCTACGGGCAGGTGAAGCCGGCCGGGATCGCGATCTCCGGAACGGGCGGCACCAACGAGGTCATCAATATCGTCTGGAGCTCGTGGGGCGGCGCGACGGCGACGGGCGCCGGGACAGGGTGCGTCCTGCAGTCCACAGGGATCGAAGCGAACTGCGCCCGGACGCCGGCCGACGTCGTGGTCTACGAGCTCGGCTCGTGTTCGGGAAAGCCGGCCTACCTGGCCATGACGTGGTACTTCCCGAGTCTCGGCCAGTCGTTCACACCCAGCACCGCGTCCCCCACACCGATCGGCAGCGCCTGCCACACGACAGCCTCGGGCGGTTCGTCCAGCAGTTCGACCACCGCGCCACCGCCGACCACGACCCACGCCGCCGGTGACGACGCCGACCACCTCGTCCTCGGCACCGTGCACGGCGACAGCGATCACGACGGTGGTGAAGGCCGCCAACCACGACTTCTACTCCCTGTCCGGCTACGGCTGCACAGGGGACTTCGCCTACGCGGCCGCCACGGTCACCGGCACACAGACAGACAAGCCGATCGCCACAGTCACCGTGGTCCTCATGGCCGAGAACGGTGTATGGCAGGTCGTCTCCCGGTCGGACTGCACACAGAACCTCATCCCGGCGGGGATCTACCAGCAGGCCTGCGAGTCGAACTGACCCGACATCCCGCCGACCGCTCGTCGGGCCGCCCGACGACGTCGCGAGAGGTCATGGGCGGCTAATCGGCGGCGATGACCGCTTCTCGACTCGTTCGACTCGGTGGTTGGGTCGGTGGTTGGGTCGGGCCGGATCGTCCGATCCGCCGGCCCACTGCGTTGGCGAGGCGATGGCTCGGACGTTCGACAGCGACGTAGAAGCCGGCGGCGACGAGGAGTGCGGCGGGGATCCCGACGACCAGCATCACTCCCACGTTCGGGTGCCCCCCGAGAAGGAGCGCCAGGGCCACGAGGACCGGCTCGTGGGTCAGGTACAGGCTGAAGGAGCGCTTGCCGACCCATTGGGTCGATCGGCGATCGAGGGTGCGCTCCAACGGCGGCCACGACAGGACGAGCCAGATCAGCATCGCCGCGCCAACGACGCCGGCGCCGTGACAGAGCGTCGTCACCGCGCCGGAGTAGTGGCTGCGAAGGGCGTAGACCTCGAGGCTCGAGTCGGCCAGAACGACGGCCGCGGCGATGACCGCGGCCAGGAGCCACCTCGACCGTTCGACGACGAAGCGGCCGGCCCGCAGCAGTGGGGTCTCGTAGGCGGCCATCAGCACGCCCACCCCGAACATCGGCAGGTACAACACCGCGTTGCGCAGCCCGATCGAGTGGGTCTTGATGTCGACGACGCCGAGGACGAGGATCCCGACCACGACCAGGCCGCGGGTCAGTGCCGAAACCCGGAACGATCGGGCCAGCACGACGTAGAGCGGGAGGGCCAGCGAGAACAAGACCTCCCACCGCAGTGACCACAGTGGTCCGTCGAAGGTGTCGCCGATGTGCGGAAGAAGGGCGTCCTGGCCGACGTAGCCGCCGGTGCGGTTGACGTGCCCGTTGGTCCAGAGGCTCGACCCGGCCATCCCGTGCCGGGCGACCAGGAACGTCATCACCGCGGTGAACAGCAGCGCCCCCCACATCGGGAGATAGAGCCGAACGAGTCGGCGGGGGTAGTACGCCCGCCACGACGGGCTCGTGCTGCGCAGGAACGGCCGGGACAGGACGAAGCCGCTCAGCACGAAGAAGACGATGACCGCCTCCTTGCCGTTCCAGAGCAGCGAGATCGGCGTGTAGCTCAGCCACCAGGCCACCGAACCCGACGCCGGGTCGATGAACGCGGGCGTTGTCCCGAGGATGTGGCTGACCACCACCGCGAGGGCGGCGACGCCACGAAGACCGTCGAGCCCGGTCAATCGCCGGCGAGGCGGCCGCGGCGACGGTTTCGCTTTGCTGTACGAGCATGGTCCTCGCCATCGGATCGACCGCCGACTGCGGCAGCCATTTCACGAAAAGGGGCGCGAGGAGCCGCTTTTGATACGCCATCGGTTTTCCATACTGCGAGTGGACCGGGCCGCCGAGGCCATCGGGCTCGTCGACGGCGGGCGGTTCACGCGCTCACCAGTGCTTGCGCCGGCCGGACGCGTCGAGCTCGGCGAGGTACTGGTTGTACGCGGCCATCTCCTCGTCGTCCTCGTCCTGGCGGCTGGCTGGACCGCGGCGGGCGACCGGGCCGACGGTCGTCGCGGTCGAGTCCGGCACCGCCGCGTCGAGTCTGACGCTGACCGGCTCCGCCGACGTCGTCCGCTCCGCCCCGGCCGGCGACACCGGCCCCGGCTCGCCGTCGATCGCTGCCTGGTCGTGGACGAGCTTCCACCACATGTAGACCGCGTAGGCGGCGAAGAACGGCCACTCGAAGACGTAGGCCCAACTGAGCGTGTTGCCCTGGCGCACACGCTGGACCTGCCACCAGAAGAGACCGGCGAACGTCGGGACGACGACGAGCAGCGTGACGTGCATGGCGATGGCCCGCGGCGTGAGCCACGTCCGCCGCCAGTCGGTCGGGGCCGACCGCTCGGCGGGCGGCGGCTGATCGGATCGGCCGGCCATCGGTCGGCCTACGGCGCGAACTGGTCGATGAGCCGGGCCAGAACGACCGGTTGGTCGCCCTGGACGCTGTGGCCGGCGCCGTCGACCCGGGCCACCTCGGCGTCGGGTTGGCGGCGGAGCACCTCGGCTTCGTCGTCGTCGTCGACGACCGACCCGGCGGCCATGCCGCGGACGAGCAGCAGCGGTACGGTCAGCCCGGAGACCGTGTCCCACTGCCCGGCGAAGTCCGGACCGATCTGGTGGTCGCCGCCGGGACCGCGCTGGCGGGCGTAGCGCCAGACCCAGCTCCCGTCGGTCTGCTGGGCCGCGTTGTGCAGGATGCCTCGCCGCAGGGACGACACCGATCGGGTCGGGTTGTGCTCGATGGTCCGGGCGAGGATCTCGTCGAAGTCGGCGAACGAGGCAGGACCGTCGACGAAAGCGGTGATGGCGGCCGCCTTGGCCGCGGTGACGGTGGGCGTGATGTCGACGAGGACGAGCCGGCGGACGAGGTCGGGGTCGTGGGCGGCCAGCGCCAGCGCGGTGAGGCCGCCGAGCGACATGCCGACGACGGCGCGGGCCCGCGGCGCGAGGGCCCGGACGGCCGCGGCGACGTCGGCCGCGTCCTGGGCGAGCGAGCGCGGCCGGGCCGGATCGTCGGAGTGACCGTGGCCGGGCAGGTCGACCGCGACGAGCGGCCGATCGAGGGCGAGGGCGACGGTGTCCCAGGTGTGGGCGTTCTGGGCGCCGCCGTGCAGCAGGACGAGCTCGGGGTCGCCGGTGCCCCAGACGAGCGCGCTCAGTCGTCGCCCCGGTGCGACATCGACCGCCTCGCGGCGGACGGTCGGCGGGCCGTCGTAGGGGAGACCGAACTCCTCGGCGTTCTCGTGGAAGAGCCCGAACTCGTCGTAGTCGACGCGAGTCACCGCTCTCGACAGTACCGCCCCCGGGTCCGGGCCATCTCTCCGGGGCTCCGAGGGGGTGGGCCGGCGGCCACGGGCGGCGCCCGGGCGCCGCCCGGTCACGAACGGGCGAGTGTCAGCCGGTGGGCCCGTCCGATCTGCTCGGCGTGGGCGTCGGTCACCCCGGCATCCTTGGCGAAACGCGGCCATCCGGCAACCGCCGCGCCGACCTCGTCGACGATCTGGTCGGCTCGCTCCCGCTGCATCGAGACCGTCTCGGCGCACTGCCGGAAGTCCTCCAGGGTGAAGTCGTCCCGCTTGGCGTTGACCGACATCTGGTGCCGGCTGGTCCATCGTCCACCGGGCGAGTACGCGTACGTCACGTCGAACGCCGGCGAGAGCCGCCACCGCCCGCTGCGGTCCATGAGGAAGGCGATGTTCTTGACGTGGTCGTCCTGGTTGCGGGCGACGACGTTGAAGACCATCCGCCGGAACTGCTGCTCGACCGCGTCCATCGACAGGCCGAGCTGGCGGACGACCAGCAGGGCTTGCTCGTACGAGTACGCGCCGGCCTGGTTGAAGTCGTAGTGGGCGATCGCGCCGAGCGACTGCATGTGGAGCTTGGCGCCGTCGCCGGTCCGGTCGAAGCGCCGGGTCATGAAGTGCCGCCGGCCGTGCTCTTCGAGCAGGCGGCACTCGGTCATCGTGATGCCGGCGGCCCGGGCCATGCCGGCGTAGGCGTACTCGATGACGCCGTAGCCCTGCGGGTCTTCGAGTTCCTTGTCACGGTTGCCGTGAACGCCGTCGAACTTGAGCAGCCAGTACTCGAAGCCGGACCCGGCGTCGATCTGGCCGGACCGGACGACCTGGGTGTGGGGGTTCCAGGCGATGACCGCCTTGGCCCGGGCACCACCGGCCGAGGTGCCGACTCGGAGGATGTCCTTCATCGCCTCCTCCTTCCCGGCATCGTCCAGTGAGGCGACCAGGTCGGCCCGTTCGGTGAGCACCTCCGAGGCGAGCGCCACGAGCTCGTCGACCCGGAGGTTCCGACCGCCGCCGGGAGGCGGCCCGATGGCCGGGGCGAACTCGAGCGCGCCCATGCCGCGGGTTCCGACGTAGCAGAGCCGTTCGACCGCGTCGAAGCTGTCCGGCGCCCGGCCCTGCGTGGCCAGCCACGTGTCGATGAGCGCGTTGCCGAACCGGTCGGGCAGCGAGTCGGCGAGCAGGCCGGGGAGGCCGCGGAAGGCTTCCCGGTCGAGCGCCGCGAACGCGTAGGGCGCGTCTCGCAGCGGCATCGTGATCGGCGACACCTCGATGCCGCTGCGGACAAACGCCGGCTCGTACTGGAACGTCGCGGGGTCGCGGCCGTCCTCCAGGGCGACCGCGCCGATCATCCTTCCCCAGAGGCGCACCTCGGCGACGGTGCTCACTGGGTTCCGCCGTCGCCCCACCGCCACGCGTCGGCATCGTCGTCGGCAGCCGGACCCGGCGCGGCCCGTTGCCGGGCCCGGCCGTGCAGTTTCAGCCGCTCGAGCGGGCTCGGCAGCGGCTCGGGCACCAGCCCGTCGAGCTGGTCGAGGAGGCCGAGCACCCGGAGGACGCGGACGAAGCTCGACAGTCGCGTCTCTGTGCCGGCCTCGATGCGCTCGATCGTGCGCTTCGACACCCCCGCCTCGGTCGCCAGCCCCTGCTGGCTGATGTTCCGCTCCAGACGCGTCCGGGCCAGCCGCCGGCCCAGCTCGGCCAGGATCGTCTCGTCGTCGTTCTCGTTCGTGATGTGCATAACTCTCACTATTTGACGAGTATAGCCAATAATACATCATAACTCGTCGTATAAGAAGAATTATGAGCGGAGATGGCATCGACTCGATCTTTCGCTGGGTATACTACTCGTCAAATACGGCGACTATCCACCATAGAAGGCTGTTACTCGTCGTATAGAACGAATTATTTGCTGCGACCGTGCTTCCCGCGGCGCCGGAGTCCGCCGCGGACCGGCCATTCGCGGTGCCGCGCCCCGGCCGGCCGGAGGCGGAAGAATGGCCGCATGAGCCATCGACCACTCTCTGCCGTCGTCCTGGCCGCCGGTGAGGGCACGCGCATGCGCTCGCACCGGCCGAAGCCGCTGCACCGGCTGTGCGGTCGGCCGATGGTCCTCCACGTCCTCGACGCGCTGGCCGAGCTCGACGTCGACCGGGTGGCCGTCGTCGTCGGCCACCGCGGCGAGTGGGTCAGCAAGACGCTCATCGAGCACGCGCCGAAAACGCTCGATATCGAACTGGTCGAGCAGGCCGAGCAGCGGGGCACCGGCGACGCCGCGGCGGTGGGCCTCACCGGGCTCCCGGACGACACCGCGCTCGACGAGGACGTCGAGGGCGACGTCGTCGTCCTGCCCGGGGACACCCCGCTCCTGCGCCCGCCGACGCTGGCCGCGCTCGTCCGGCACCACCGCGAACACGACGCGGCGGCGACGCTGCTCACCGCCGACGTCCCGGAACCGACCGGCTACGGCCGGGTCGTGCGCGGCCGGGACGGTCTCGTCGTCCGGGTGGTCGAGGAGGCCGACGCCACCGACGACGAGCGGGAGATCACGGAGGTCAACACGTCGATCTACTGCTTCCGGCGCAGCCTGCTCGCCCCGTCGCTGCGCCGGCTCAGTCCGGCCAATCAGCAGGGCGAGTACTACCTGACCGACGTCGTCGGCGTCCTCCACGAGGCCGGGTACCGGGTGGACGGGGTGACCGTCGCCGACCCGATGGAGGCGGCCGGGGTCAACGATCGGGCGCAGCTGGCGGTGGCCGAGGCCGAGTTGCGCGACCGGATCAACGAACGGTGGATGCGTCGCGGCGTCACGATGTGGGACCCGGAGCGGACGTACGTCGACGCCGAGGTCCAGCTGGCCACCGACGTCGTCCTGCTGCCCGGCGTCGTCCTGCGCGGCATGTCGACCGTCGGCGAGGGCTGCGAGATCGGCCCGGACTGCACGCTGACCGACACCCGGGTGGAAGACGGCGCGGCGATCCGCCACAGCACGTGCACCGACGCCACCGTCGGCGCCGGCGCCGTCGTCGGACCGTTCGCCTGCCTGACGTCGGGGGCGATCGTGCCGCCCGGCGCCGTCGTCGCCCCGTTCTCGGTGCTCTCGGGGGACGGCATCGTGCTCTCGGGGGACGGCATCGAGCCGTAGGCGGACGGTTCGGCCGGCCGTCGTCGAGCCGTCCGGCGCCGGAGGCACCCCCGGCGGGCCGGAGCCGGACGCGGTAGCGTCGGCGCCGTGGAGTTCGTTCCCCACCGCCGACTGGAGCTGGTCTCCGGCCGGTCCCATCCGGAGCTGGCCAACGAGATCGCCAAGCACCTCGGCGTCGAGCTCGGCGAGGCGAACCTGCGCGAGTTCGCCAACGGCGAGGTCCACTGCCGGTACGCCAGCTCGATCCGCGGCAGCGACGTGTTCATCGTCCAGACGCACTGCGGGCCGGTCAACGACACGGTGATGGAGCAGCTCATCATGATCGACGCGGCCAAGCGGGCGTCGGCCAAGCGGATCACCGCGGTCTGCCCGTACTACGGCTACTCGCGGCAGGACCGGAAGTCGACCGGCCGCGAGCCGATCACCGCCAAGCTGGTCGCGGACATGCTGTCGGCCGCCGGCGCCGACCGGGTGGTCAGCGTCGACCTGCACTCCGGGCAGATCCAGGGGTTCTTCGACGTCCCCTTCGACCACCTCACCGCGGCGCCGGTGCTGGAGGAGTACCTCCGCGTCCACTCCGACGGCGACGTCGTCGTCGTCGCTCCCGATGCCGGCCGGGTGAAGGTGGCCGAGCGGTACAGCCAGCACCTCGGGAGCGACCTGGCCCTCGTGCACAAGACGCGGCCCCGCGGCTCGGCCAACCAGGTCGAGGCCCGGCACGTCGTCGGCGAGGTCGAGGGCCGGCACTGCATCCTCATCGACGACATGATCGACACCGCCGGCACGATCTGCGCGGCGGCCGAGTTGCTGGCCGACGCCGGCGCGGCCGACATCTGGGCGATGGCGACGCACGCCGTCCTGTCCGACCCGGCCGCCGACCGGCTCAAGGCGTCGACGATCTCCCGGGTCGTCGTCACCGACACCCTGCCGGTCACCGACGACCGGGTCTTCGACAAGCTCGAGGTCCTGTCGGTAGCCAAGATCATCGCCGACGCCATCGACGCGGTCTTCGAGGACACGTCGGTGTCGGAGATCTTCGGCGGCGAGAACCTCGCCTGATCGTCGAGGCGGCGACGCGGCCGGGCGGCCCATGACGCTGACGCCGTCCCCGAACGATGCGGCCGATGCGCTGGAGCGAAGGGTCTTCTTCGAGGAGCTCTCGGCCCGGTACGACGACCTGCGTGCCGACCCGGCGGCATGGGCCGAGATAGAGGCTGAACAAGCGTCCGAGAGCGGAGCGCTCCACGACCGTTCGGCGTGATGCATCGTCGCAGCGAAGCATGGCTGATCGACTTTCGAAGGCACGGTGGAGCGAGAGCAGGTGGCTGTACGATGGCCGTACAGGCGACGGGGTCAAGGGAATGACGCGTCCAAAGGGGTGAGACATGCCAGCGGCGTCACGCAAGCGAAGCCACCGAATGGGCGTTTGCACGACGCCGGAGGATCGATTCCTGGCCGATCGGGACCACTTCGAGTTCAACGACGATGCCGCCGAGCGATGGGCGACCATGAACGCCCGCCCGGCTCGAGAACTGCCCGGTCTTCGCCGACTGATGGAGCGTCCGTCGCCGTTCAGCGGTTGAGCGCTCGATTTCGACATCGGCCGGTTCCTGCACCTACTGCTCGACTGAGAGGACGCCCGCCATCTCCCGAACGGTGACGAGAGTCTTGCCCGAGGAGGTAAGCCACCGTCTGGCCCGGGACGACAGGTCGCGTTGACTGCAGCCGCCGGCCGTCCACAGCGTGGTCCGCTCGTTGCCGACGACGGTCTGGCGCATCGACCGAAGGTCTTCGTCATCGGCCACAACAAGACGGGCACGACGTCGGTCGAGGCCGCGCTGGTGTCGTTCGGCTACCTCATGGGTGACCAGGTCGCGGCGGAGCTGCTCCTCGACGACTGGGCCCAGCGGCATTTCGGCCGCCTGTTCGAGCTCTGCCGTACGGCCGACGCGTTCCAGGACGTCCCGTTCAGTCTGTGGGACACCTACCGTGCCCTCGACCAGGCTTTTCCCGGGTCAAAGTTCGTCCTGACCGTCCGCAACAGCTCCGAGGAGTGGTACGACTCGGTGGTCCGCTGGGGCCGGAAGCTCGTCGGAGCGCAGGGATCGGTACCGACGGCGGAGGAAATGCGGTCGTTCGACTACCGCGCGCCCGGTTGGTTCCTCCGCTCGCACCTCCTGATCTACGGGGTCGACGAGGCGCACGTCTACGACCGGACGCGCTACGTCGCCGCTTACGAGCGGCACAACGAAGCGGTGCTCGACTACTTCTCGGGCCGGGCCGACTCGTTCTTGGTCTTGAATGTCTCGAACGCCGGCGCGCTCCACTCGCTCGGAGCGTTCCTCGGGATCGTGGTGGACCCCGGCGTGACGATGCCCCATCTCAACCGGACGTGACGACCGCCCGTCACGTCCAGGTCACACCGGCCGTAGTCCGAGGCCCGCGGCCACCGACGACTGTGCATCGTCGCGAGTCGCAAAGCCGAGATCCTCGCTTGGCTCGGCGAGGTCCGGCAGGGTGAGGACGGCGACAGCGAGATGCCATGCATCCATGGCACGGATCGCGTGCTCGCGAACGAGGGACAACGCACGCTCCTCGATGTCCTCCTGGTCGGCGGTCACCACCGTAACCGGACCGTCCGTCCCCAAATCTCCGTCGAGCAGGGCCAAGAGCCCGGCCGCATCGCCGCGTCCAGCCCGGGCGGCGCGGATCAGTGCGCCGGAGACTTCGATCCGGGTCCACGTGCCGGTCACCAGGCCGATCTCAGGATCTTCGAGCAACTTCGCGGCCGCTTCGTGGCCGGGCTCATCGGGGAGGTAGGCGCGCGCCAACACCGACGAGTCGATGTAGGCGATCACACCCGTTCCCGGTCTTCCGCCAAGAGCCGATCGAGGACCGGCCCGATCCCCCTCGTCGACTCGACGATCTTCCGTCGGCGAGGGCTGGTAGCGGTCGGCGCGGTCTCTGACCGGGCGATCCCGATCGAGGCCGCCCGGGCCCGTAGCCTCGCTCGGCGGTCTCCTTCGTCGGCGTCGACCGCCGCGTCCAAGATTTCGTTGGCCACGGCGTTCACACTCCGCCCACCTCGAGCCGCCCGCGCCGCGAGCCGGCGGTGGACGTCGTCGGGCACGCGCAAGAGGAGCTGCTTCATACCCGAATGATATCATCTTTGTCATCTGATATCACGAACCAGTTGGCTATCGATCGAGTGGCCGGGCACTGGATCGTCCAGGCCAACCGAACGAAACCGAACGACCAGGTACCGGCCACCGGCCGCCCGGTGGAGCCGCCGGCCGCGGCTCGGCTACGATGACTGGCCGTCCGCCGAGCCGTCCCGCCGAGGGGCGTCGCCCGGCCGGTACCAGCCATTTCGCCCGAGGAGACCAGCCATGCCCGAGATCACCCTGCACGCCGAGATCGGTCGCCCGCTCGGCTCGCGCCCTGCCCGCCGGCTCCGGGCCGACGGGAAGATCCCCGGCGTCGTCTACGGCCACGGCACCGACCCGGTCCCGGTGGCCGTCGTCGGCCGCGAGCTGCGGGTCGCGCTCTCGGGCGAGTCGGGGACGAACGCGCTCCTCTCCCTCGACACCGGTGACGAGAAGTTCCTGACGCTGGCCCGCGAGCTGCAGCGCCACCCGATCAAAGGCACGGTCACGCACGTCGACTTCCAGATCGTCCGCCGGGACGAGATCATCGCCGCCGAGGTCCCGGTCACGCTCATCGGTGAGGCGATCGAGGTGCACCACGGCGACGGCCTGGTCGACCAGCAGCTCTTCACCCTCCCGGTCCGGGCCAAGCCGGCGGACATCCCGACGGGCATAGAGGTCGACATCTCCGAGCTGACGATCGGCGGCGCGGTCCGGATCGCCGACCTCCAGCTACCGCCGGGCGTCACGACCGACCTCGAAGAGGACGCCGTCGTCGTCAGTGGCCAGCCACCGAGGCTCCAGGCCGCGGGAGAGGGCGAGGGCGAAGCCGGCGAAGCGGCCGAAGGGGCCGAGGCGTCGGCGGCCACCGAGTCCTCCGAGACCGCCGAGGGCTAGACCCTGCCGCGCCTCTTCGGAGGCCGGGGACCGGGCGGCGACGACGGGAGCCCGCGGCGGGGCACCCCGGCGGACCTGCTCGTCGTCGGCCTCGGCAATCCGGGCGCGGAGTTCGTCGGGACCCGCCACAACGTCGGCGCGGATGCGATCGAGATCCTCTCGGCCCGCCACAGCACCGGTCGCCTCAAGCCGGAGAAGGGGCAGCAGGCACTGGTCGAGGAGCTCCACCTCGACGGCGTCCGCGTCGCGCTGGCCGTGCCGACGACGTACATGAACGAGTCCGGCGCGGCCGTGCGACCGCTGCTGCGCCGGTTCGGGATCGACGACCTCAGCCGGCTGGTCGTCGTCCACGACGAGCTCGACCTGCCGCCCGGCCGCGTCAAGGTCAAGATCGGCGGTGGCATCGCCGGCCACAACGGGCTGCGGTCGATCCAGGCGCACCTGCACTCGCCGGACTTCGTCCGCGTCCGCATCGGCATCGGCAAGCCGCCGGGCCGGCGGTCCGGCGCCGACCACGTCCTGCGCCGCCCGTCGCGCCGCGACCGCGACGTCCTCGACGTCGCGGTCTCCGCGGCGGCTGACGCGGTCGAGCTGATCGCCGCCGACGGCGTCGACGCGGCGATGAACCGCTACAACGGCCCAGTTGGTGGCCCAGTCGACGGCCCAGTCGACGGACCGGGCGGCGGCCGGGGCGGCGACTGAATGGCCCCTTCGACCGGCCCATCGGCCCCGCCGGCTCCGGCTCCGACGCCGTCGACGGCGCCGCTCGCCGCCCTCCCGCCCCTGCTCCGGCAGGAGACCGCACTGGCCCGCGTCGTCGGGCTCGCCGACGCCACCCTCGCCGTCCCCGGCCCGGCCCAGGCCTTCGTGCTGGCCGGCCTGGCCCGGCTCTCGGACCGCCGACCGCTGCTCGTCGTCACCGCCACCGCGACCGCCGCCGTTCGACTGGCCGGCGACCTGGCGTGCTTCGTCCCGCCCGACGACACCGCCGCGGGCACCGACGGGGCCGGCGGCGGGGCGGGGACGCGCCATGTCGGCGCGCTGGCCGACCCGGTCGCTGTCCTCCCGGCGTGGGAGACGCTGCCGTTCGAGCGCGTCAGCCCGGAGGTCGCCACGATGGGCCAACGAATGGCCGCGCTGTGGCACTTGGGCATGGGGCACTTGGGCATGGGGCACTTGGGCATGGGGCACTTGGGCATGGGGCACCTCGGCGAAGGGTCCGACATCGACGGGCTGGTTGGGCCGCGGATCATCGTCGCGTCGGTGCGGGCGATGCTGCAGCGGCTGGTGCCGTGGGACGAGATGCCGCCGCCGCTGGTCGTCCGGGCCGGCGCAGTGCTCGACGCGGCAGCCACGGTGGCGGCCCTGGTGGCCGCCGGCTACCGCCGGGAGCACCAGGTCGAGCACCGCGGCGAGGTCGCGGTGCGCGGCGGGATCATCGACGTCTTCCCGTCGACGTCGGACCTGCCGGTCCGGATCGACCTGTGGGGCGACGAGGTCGACCGGCTGACGGTCTTCGACGTGGCGGACCAGCGGTCGATCGGCGACCTCGACTTGGTCGCGGTCTTCGGCTGCCGGGAGCTACTGCCGACGCCGGCCGTCCAGGCTCGGGCGGCCGAGCTGGTCGAGTCGGAGCCGTGGGGCCGGGCCCAGTGGGAGAAGCTGGCGGACGGCCAGGTCTTCGACGGCATGGAGTCGTGGCTGCCGTGGCTGCACCCGGCGGAGCACCTCCTGACGGACCTGCTGCCGCCGGCGGCGCAGGTCGTGCTGGTCGAGCCGCGTCGGGTCCGGGATCGGGCGGTCGAGCTGGTCGACGAGGAGGCCGCGCTGGCCGACACGCTGGCGGCCACGTGGGGGGCTACGCCGGAGGTCGAGTCGGCCGGCGGCCCAGAGGGGGCGGGCGAGCGGTTCCCCCGCCTCTACCTGCCGTTCGACCGCCTGCTGGCGGAGAGCTCGGCCCCGGTGCTGTCGCTCGTGTCGGTGGCGGAGGGACCGGCGACGCCGGCGGTCACCGTCCGCGGCTTCGACCCGGTGGCCGGCGACCCGAGCCGGCTGGCGAGCCAGGTGACCGGGCTCGTCGACGGCGGGTACTCGGTGACGCTCTGCTCACCGACGGACGCCGGTGCCGGACGGCTCTCGACGGTGCTCGCCGAGGAGGGCGTCGCCGCGCCGCTGTCCAGCGACGCGGTCGGCTCGCCGGGGGTCCGGGTCGTCGCGGCGCCGCTCGCCGCCGGCTTCGCCGTGCCGGACGCCCGGGTGGCGGTGCTGTCCGAGTCCGACGTCACCGGCCGGCGCACGCCGCACCGACCGGCGCGCCCGCGGGCGCGGCCGACCGACGGTTTCTTCGACGACCTCGCGCCGGGCAGCTACGTCGTCCACCGTCAGCACGGCGTCGCCCGCTACGCCGGCGTGACGACGCGCGCCGTCGGCGGGACGACCCGCGACTACCTCGTGCTCGAGTACCGCGGCAGCGACCGCCTGTACCTGCCGGTCGACCAGATCGAGGCGGTGACGCCGTACAGCGGTGGCGAGGCGCCGACGCTGTCGAAGATGGGTGGCGCGGACTGGCAGCGGGCCCGGGCGAAGGCCCGCGCCGCGGCCGGCGAGATCGCGGACGAGCTCGTCGAGCTCTACCGCCGCCGGGCGGCCGTCGAGGGCCACGCGTTCGGGCCGGACACGCCGTGGCAGGCGGAGATGGAGGGCGCGTTCGCGTACACGCCGACCGCGGATCAGCTGCGGACCATCGCCGAGGTCAAGGCCGACATGGAACTGGCGCGCCCGATGGACCGGCTCGTCTGCGGCGACGTCGGCTTCGGCAAGACCGAGGTCGCGGTCCGCGCCGTCTTCAAGGCCGTCCAGGACGGCAAGCAGGCCGCGGTGCTCGTGCCGACGACGCTGCTGGCCAGCCAGCACTACCAGACGTTCGCCGACCGTTTCGCGGCGTACCCGGTCCGGGTCGAGCTGATGAGCCGGTTCCTCTCGAACGCGCAGGCTCGGAAGGTGGTCGACGGCCTGGCCGACGGCTCCGTCGACGTCGTCGTCGGCACCCACCGACTGCTCGCCCAGGACATCGCGTTCAAGGACCTCGGGTTGCTCGTCGTCGACGAAGAGCAGCGGTTCGGGGTCACCCACAAGGAGGCCGTCAAGCGGTTGACCGCCGGGGTCGACGTCCTGACGCTGACGGCCAGCCCGATCCCGCGCACGTTGGAGATGGCGCTGACCGGCATCCGCGACCTCTCGCTCGTCAACACGCCGCCGGCCGATCGCCGACCGATCCTCACGTACGTCGGCGAGCAGGACGAAGCCGCGGTCTCCGAGGCCATCCGGCGCGAGCTGCTGCGCGAGGGGCAGGTCTTCTACGTCCACAACCGCGTTGCCGACATCGACGCCGCGGCCCGCCGCCTCGGCCGGCTCGTGCCGGAGGCCCGGGTGGCGATCGCCCACGGCCAGATGGACGAGGGCAGCCTCGAGCAGATCGTCCTCGACTTCTCGGAGCGCCAGTACGACGTGCTCGTCTGCACGACGATCATCGAGTCCGGCATCGACATGCCGTCGGTCAATACGCTCGTCGTCGATCGCGCCGACCGGCTCGGGCTCGGCCAGCTCCACCAGATCCGCGGCCGCGTCGGCCGGAGCAACCAGCGGGCGTACGCCTATCTCTTCCACCCGGCCGATCAGGTGCTCTCCGAGCAGGCCTACGAGCGGCTGCGCACCGTCGGTGAGCACACCGAGCTCGGGTCGGGCTTCAAGATCGCCATGCGCGACCTCGAGATCCGCGGCGCCGGCAACCTGCTCGGGCAGGACCAGTCCGGCCACATCGCGGCCGTCGGCTACGACCTCTACGTCCAGCTCGTCGCCGAGGCGGTCGCGGAGGCTCGCGGCGAGCCGCGGCCCGTGCCGACGACGATCTCGCTCGACGTCCCCGGTGACGCCCACCTGCCGGCCGACTACGTCCCCGCGGAGGACGCCCGGGTCGAGGGCTACCGGCGGCTGGCCTCGGTGACGACGGCCGCCGACGTCGACGACATCGCGGCGGAGTGGGCCGACCGGTTCGGGCCGTTGCCCGGGCCGGCCGAGGGACTACTGGCCCTGGCCCGCCTGCGCGTCGTCTGCCTCGCCGTCGGCGTGACCGACGTCGCCGTCCAGCCGGCCCGGGTCGGCGGGGCCCGCCACCCGGTCGCCCGGATCTCCCCCCTGGTGCTGCCGGCCAGCGCCCAGGTACGGCTGCGGCGGGTCGCGCCCGGCGCGACGTACCGCGAGGAGCAGCGCCAGCTCGTCGTCCCGCTCGACGCCGACGGCCGGCCCGCCGATGCCCTGCGGTCGCTGCTGGCCGAGCTCGTCCCGGCCCCGGCCAGCGCGGTCGATTCGGTGCCGGCGGAGTGACCCGGTAGCATGCCCGGCGCGTGAAACGCCTCGTCGTCCTCATCGTCGCCGTCGCCGCCGTCGTGGCCGCCGCCGCCTTCACCGTGCCGTCCAACGCGGGCAGCGTCAACGGCACGTCGGTCAGCCAGCAGACGCTCAACGAGAACCTGTCGGTGATCGCCCGGAGCGAGGGCTTCCAGTGCTATCTGTACGCCTCGGAGGCGCTCGCGGGCACCACCCAGTCCGGTACCTTCCCGATCGAGGGCGTCGGCGTCCCGGCCGGGACGACGAACCCGTCGACGTTCAACGCCTTGTTCGCCCGGTACTGGTTGAGCGAACTGCTCAACGACCAGCTCGTCGCCCAGGTCGTGGCCGACGAGCACCTGGCGGTGACGCCGGCGGCCCGGGCCATCGGCCGGGTCGTCCTCGGCCAGCAGATCGACAGCGTCCTGCAGTCCGCCCAGTCCAGCGGCATCAGCTGCCCGGCCACCAGCTCGGCCATCCTGGCGTCGCTGCCGGCGACGTTCGTGGACCAGCTCGTCCAGGCCGTCGCCGAACAGGACCTGCTCTTGAGCCACGCCGCCGGCTACAGCTTGGCCACCGGCGGGCTGACCCGCTACTACACGCTGCACCGGACCGACTTCACCAAGCTCTGCTTCAGCTACGTCCTCTTCACGTCCTCCGCCGACGCCACCGCCGCCCGGGCCAAGGTGGCCGCCGGCACATCGTTCACATCGGTCGGGACGGCGACGCCGATCGGCTGCGGCCTGCGAACCGCCGCCGCCAGCGAGCTGCCGAGCGGGGTGGCGACACTCCCGGTCGGCCAGGTGTCGCAGCCGGCGTCGCTCGGCAACGGGCAGTACGCCCTCTTCGAGATGACCAGCCAGCAGGCGTCGACCTTCGTCGCCGTCCGCGCCACAGTCGAGACCGCCATCTTGGGCGCCGGCGAGACGAAGGCGGCGGTGACGCTCCGGGCCGCCGCCAAGCGGGCCCAGGTCACCGCCGACCCCCGCTACGGCCGGGTCACGCCGGGGTCGATCGCCCTACTGCCGCCGGCCAGCCCGGCCGAGCCGTTCGTCCTGAACCCCTCGGCCAACCAGCCGGCCGTCACCGGTTCGGCGTCGGCCGGCTGACGAGGTGGCGCCGGTCGACGAGACCGAGCCGCGTGATCCGGCCCGGCCGCGGGTCACCGTCGTCGGGCTCGGCCCGGCCGGTCCGGACCTGCGGACGGCGGCCGCCGTCGAGTTGCTCGCCACTGCGTCGACCGCGTTCTTGCGAACCGACCGGCACCCGGCCGCCGTCGACCTCTCCGCCGTGCCGTCGTTCGACGGCCACTACGAGGCCGCGGCGACCTTCGACGACGTCTATGCCCGCATCGTCGAGGACCTCGTCGCCGCCGCCGCGGCGGCGGCGGCCGAACGGGGCGAGCCCGTCGTCTACGGCGTGCCCGGCTCGCCGCTGGTCGCCGAGCGCACCGTCGAGCTCCTCCGGGCCGACCCGCGGGTGACGGTCACGATCGTCCCGGCCCTTTCCTTCCTCGACCTCGCCTGGGCGCGGCTCGGCGTCGACCCCGTCGCGGCCGGTGTCCGGTTGGTCGACGGCACCCGGTTCGAGACGGAGGCGGCCGGCGAGCGCGGCCCGTTGCTCGTCGCCCAGTGCTGGTCGGCCGACGTGCTCTCCGCGATCAAGCTCTCCGTCGACGTCGACCGCCTCCCGCCCGACCAGCCGGCGCCGACGGCCACCGTCCTCCACCACCTCGGATTGGCCGACGAGCGGGTCGAGACCGTCGACTGGGACGACCTCGACCGGGCCGTCGCGCCGGACCACCTGACGTCGGTCTGGATCCCGTCGCTGGTCGGGCCCGTCGCCGGCGACCTCGTCGCCCTCGACCAGCTCGTCCGCCGGCTGCGGCAGGACTGCCCGTGGGACCGCGAGCAGACGCACGCGTCGCTGACCCGCCATCTGCTCGAGGAGTCGTACGAGGTGATCGACGCCATCGACGAGCTGACCCGGGCGGAGGCGGTCGGTGACGGGGCCGTTGCCCCGTCCGCGGCCGCGTCGTCGGCCGCCGGTGACAGTGCGGCGGTGGCCGACGCCGTCGACCACCTCGAAGAGGAGCTCGGCGATCTCCTGTTCCAGGTCTACTTCCACTCGTGCTTGGCCGCCGAGGAAGGCCGGTTCACGCTGGCCGACGTCGCCCGCGGCGTCCACGACAAGCTCGTCGTCCGCCATCCGCACGTCTTCGGCGACGTCGTCGCCGACGATGCCGGCACGGTGGTCGGCAACTGGGAGCAGATCAAGAAGGCCGAGAAGGGCCGCGAGAGCGTGACCGACGGCATCCCGGGCGCCCTGCCCGCCCTTGCCCTGGCGGCCAAGCTGGCCCGCAAGGCCGCGGCGGTACCGGGGGCCGAGCGGTCGGGGTTCGACGACGAGCGTCGACGGGCCGAGGCCATCCTGGCCGCCCTGCCGGTCCCGGGCACGCCGGGCGATGTGACCGACGAGGTCGGCGAGCTCCTGCTCGCCGTGGCCAACGCCAGCCAGCTCCTCGGGGTCGACCCCGAGGACGCGCTCCGGGCGGCCGCCCACCGCCTTCGGGCACGAATTCGAGAGGTAGAGCAGTCGTCGTCGAAAGGGGTCGGGTGACGGTCGAGGGTACCGACGAGCGCGTGGACGAAGTGGCGACTGACGAAGCGGCGGCGACGGAACCCGCCCACCGGCGGTCCGGCGGACGGCTGCGGCAGTTCCTGCGGCTCTGCTTCCCGACGACCGCGTCGATCGTCATCGCCGCCTTGGTCTGCGTCGCCGCGCCGGTGACGATGGTGGCGATCCACATCCACGAGAACCCGATGTTCTCGCCGATCGACGAGGCCGCGCACTTCGACTACGTCAACCGGATCGCCCAGGGCGACGTGCCCCGGCTGGGCCAGCCGATGCTGTCGACGACGCTGCGGACGGTGGCCTGCCGGGGCAGTGCGCTGCCCGGCGCGGTCCAGCCGCCGTGCACCGTGCCGGTGATCCATCCCGACCAGTTCGGCGGGGGCGGCCTCTCCTACGAGGCGCAACAACCGCCGGCGTACTACGCCATCACCGCCCCGTTGCGCTGGCTGGCCGTCCATGTCGTCGGGCTGAGCCCCCTGTCGGGGACGCGGGCCGTCGGCGCACTGTGGCTGGCGGTCGGGCTGCTGCTGCTGTGGGCCGCCGGTCGGGTCCTACGGCTCGACCCGAAGGTGATCGGCGCGGTCGTGCTGCTGGTCGCCATCTCGCCGGCGGTGATCTACGAGAGCTCGATCGTCACGAACACAGCGTCGATGATCTTCATGGGGTCGCTCGTCGCGTTGACCGGGGCACTGGCCTATCGATATCCCGGGCGCTGGGTGCCACCCACGCTGTTCGCGGTGGGCGTCCTCGCCGCGGCGGCCAAGGAGACCGGCGCGCTGGCCGCAGTGGTCGTGGCGGTGATGTTCGCCATCTACACCTACGTCCAGCGGCCGGCGACCGAGAGCCGGGCCACCGCGGCGTGGGCGTGGTTCCGCCGGTGGCTGCCGAACGGCGGGGCGCTGGCCATCGGCGCCGTCCTGACCGTGATCGCGTGGAGCGTCATCAGTCGCCAGCTGTCGCTCATCACACCGAAGACGCTGCCGTCCCTCGGTGTGCTGCGCGGCTACCCGGTCGGCGTCGCGCTCATCGCCCGCGAGGCCACGACGCTGCTGACGCCGGCGACCGGCTCGTTCGACCCGTTCCGGTCCAACAATTCGGCCACCATGCCGGCCACCAGCGCGCTGGCGCAGCACCTGCAGACAATCACCGGCCTGCTGCTCGGCTACCTGTTCATCGCCGGCGGCGCGGCCGGCCTGTTCGTCCGCCGCCGCCAGTGGAACCACTGGCTCGGCCTGCTATCCCTGCCGGCGCTGTTCGTCGGCGGGATCGTGCTCGGCGTCGGCATCTGGCTCACCTACAACGCCGACCCCGGTCTCTCCGGCCGTTACGGGCTGCCGCTCCTGCCGTTCCTGGCCCTCGCCCTCGTCGCGTCGGCTCGCGGTAAGTGGGTGCTCGGCGGCCTGTGGACGGTCGCTGTCGGGCTGTGCGGCCTGGACTTCTTCTACCTACTGGCCCGTTGATCCGCTAACGGGTTGGGCGTGGCGGCCCCACCTGCAGGTAGACGAGCCGCTTCGCCTCCTGGCGGGCCAGCTTGGTGCTCTTCAGGATGACGCCGCAGGCCAGTGACAGGAAGGCCACGATCTGGACCGACGCGGCGAGGACGGCGGTCGGCAGGCGGGGGACCTGGCCGGTCTGGTTGAACGTCTCGACGACCGGGATGCCGAGGGCGAGCGCGATCGCGGTGAGGACGACGAAGCACAGCAGGAAGAACCGGAGCGGGTACATCGCCTCGAACAGCCGGACGAGCGAGACGGCGATGCGGGCACCGTCGCGGTAGGTGCGCAGCTTGCTCGACGAGCCGTCCTCCCGGCTGCCGTAGGGGGTGGGGAATTCGAGCCAGTTGGCGTCGATCTCGACGGTGTGGGCCGTCAGCTCGGCCTCGATGTCGAAGCCGCCGGCGTGCACCGGGAACGACTTGACGAGGCGGCGGGACATGACCCGGTACCCGGACAGGACGTCGGTAAAGCTGCCGCCCAGGCAGAGGCGGAAGGCCCGGGTCAGGGCGGCGTTGCCGGTGGCGTGGCCTCGCCGGAACGTCTCGGGATCGTCGTCCGCCTGGCGGGTCCCGACGACCATGTCGAGGTGCTCGTCGACGAGCCGGGCGACCATCGTCGTTGCCGACGCGGCGTCGTACGTCGCGTCGCCGTCGGCCAGCACGTAGACGTCGGCCTCGACGTCGGCGAACATCCGGCGCACCGCGTGACCCTTGCCGAGGCGGTTTTCGTGCAGCACCGTCGCCCCGGCCGCCAGCGCCCGGGGCGTCGTCGCGTCGGTCGACCCGTTGTCGCAGACGTAGATCCCGGCGTTCGGGAGGGCCGCCAGGAAAGCGTCGACCACCGTGGCGATCGACGCTTCCTCGTTGTGGCACGGCAGCAGCACGGCCACGCGCACGGCCGCGCTCGGATCGTCGAGCCCACGGAGGGCGGGATCGGTGTCGACGACGGACCGAGTCCTGACGCCTTCTGTCTCTTCGATGGTGTCGGTGATCACTGAGTCCTCTGCCAGGCGGGGAGAGCATAACCGGCCACCGTGAGCCGGCTGTTCAACGGCGTCGGACAGCCCGCGGCACCGCCGGTCCGGCCTCGGGCCCCTGATGGTTACGATGGCACCTTCGTGCCGGCCGGGCCGTCCGGGCCGGGGCGCCCAGATCCATGACGACGCCCACTCCCACCAACCGTTCGAGAGTCGCGGTGATCGGTGCCGGCTATGTCGGCCTGCCGACGGCGGCTGTCCTCTCGCACCTCGGTCACCAGGTGGTCTGTGCCGAGAGCGACCGGCAGCGCCTGGCCGCCCTGGAGCGGGGCGAGCTGCCGATCGTCGAGCACGGGCTCGACGAGCTGGTCCACGAGGGTGCGAGCCGGGGCACGCTCCGCTTCGTGGCCAGCGCGACGGAGGCGGTGGCCGACGCCACGTTCGTGTTCCTCTGCGTCCCGACGCCACAGGGCGCGGACGGGTCGGCCGACCTGAGCGCGGTGGAAGCGGTGGCCCGCGAGGTGGCGCCGCACCTCTGTCGGGGGGCGGTGGTTGTCAACAAGTCGACGGTCCCGGTCGGGACGGCCCTGCTGGTCGAACGGGTCACCGATCGTGAGGACGTGACCGTCGTCTCGAACCCGGAGTTCCTACGGGAGGGCACGGCGGTGTCCGACAGCCTGCATCCCGAGCGGATCGTCGTCGGTGCCGACGACAAGCGGGTGGCGGCCACCGTCGGCGCGCTCTTCAGCGGGACCCGGGCGCCGCTCATCGTCACGGACACGACGACCGCGGAGACGATCAAGTACGCCTCCAACGCCTTCCTGGCTCTCAAGATCAGCTATGTCAACGCCCTCGCCGGCCTGTGCGAGGCCGTCGGGGCCGACGTCCGGGACGTTGTGCTCGGTCTCGGCTACGACCGGCGCATCGGCTTCGAGTCGCTGCGCCCCGGCCCCGGGTGGGGGGGCTCCTGTCTGCCCAAGGACACCGCGGCCCTCCTGCACATTGCCGAGTCGGCCGGTTACGACCTGCCGCTCGTCCGGGAGGCGGTCGTCGTCAACGATGCCCAGAAGACAAGGGTCGTCGCCAAGATCGTCGGCGACCGGTCACCGGACGGGCTCCGGGTCGGCGCGTGGGGCCTGACGTTCAAGGCGGGGACCGACGACCGGCGGGAGTCTCCGGCGGTGGCGATCGTCCGTCGCCTGATCGACGTGGGCGCGGTGGTGACCGCGTTCGACCCGACCGTCGCGCCGGGTCTCGGCAGCGGAGACCTCGCCGGTGTGACGGTCTGTGCGGACGCCTACGAAGCAGCCCGGGGAACGGACGTGGTGACCGTCCTCACCGAGTGGCCCGAGATCCGCTCGCTGGACTTCGGCAAGGTACGCGAGCTGATGGTGGGCGATCGCATCGTCGACGCCCGCAACCTGCTCGACCCGACGGCGCTGCGACGGCTGGGCTTCGAATACACGGGCATCGGCCGGTCCTGAGCGCAGCTGGCTGGCCGTCGGCGGAGGTACCGGCAGCGGAGCCACCACCGTCCGACATCGCGATCTCGGACGGTGGTGGCCTGCACTACAGCGTCTTTCTGCGGGTGGGGCTGTAGGTGGGACTTGCGAAATATGTCAGAGAGGCTCCGCGACACGGTCGGTTTGCCGAGGTGCGGGCGATCGTTGCCCCAGCCGGATCCGCCACGAGAGTGCCGTTCGCTCGACGGTGAGATGCAATATGAGGGCAGTCGCGAACGTCAGCACGGCGGCGACGAGAAGTCGGGTCAAATAGGGGGACCGGGGAATCCCGGATTCGACCGACACCAGGATTGCCGAATGACAGAGGTAGACAGGGAACGTCAATGCCCCGATCCAGTACAGGGTGCGTGATCTGAGACGGGACCTGGTCGATGTCGGGCGCAGGTTCGCCGCGTCATTCGATGCTTCCATTCCAAGGAGGACGGGAAGCAAAAATAGCGCCACAATGGCCGGCATAACGACGGCGAAGAACTTTTGAATCCCGACGTCTCCAAGTTCCATAACGCGGTACGACACGTACGAATATGCCAAATATATTGCCAACAGTATAGGAGCCCACGTTCGCCGGAGAATCCCAGACAGCCTCTGGATGTTTGGGCGAATCCAATTCGCGACGAATCCCAGGATAAAAAGGTCAATGTTTCCATATAGTGGGGTATAGACAAAAGGATTCCACCCAATGATACCATCGTGTCGAACCCAGAGAATCCAACGTATGCCCACCCCGGCGATCATTACGGCTGCCACGGTTGCGGGAAGTATGGCCCTTCGACGAAACAGAAAGAAACAGACGAGCGCGGCGATAGGAGCTACAAGATAGAACTGCCACTCGGTGGAGAGACTCCAGTAAGAGCCGAGCCCTTCCGGGCTGACGATCCCGTTGAAGGTGAAAGAGGTCGTTCGGATAATGAGATCTGGCTGTCCGATCCAACTGGGTGCCTGCAAGACTATGATAGCTGCTGCTACGACGAGAGATAGTGGAACAATGCGAAGGAATCGATTCCGTAGATAGTGGCTGACTCCCCGTCTATCCAGTGGATACTTACCTGACTTGAAACCCTTTCCCATCAGGTAACCCGAGAGGGTGAAGAAGAGGATCATCCCCAGCCATGCCGGCGAGAACGCGATCCATGCCCATCTCGACCCCCCCCATTGGAAATCGTGCTTGAACACAATCCCGGTGTGCATCACGAAAACTAGGGCGGCGGCGATACCTCGAAGCAAGAGGAGCCAGTCGGTTCGTTGTCCTCGTTCGTTAACCGGAACGGTATCGGCATCATTCCGTGGTTTTGGAGATCGATGACGTCGTGGAAAAGCCCAGTACAGCGCGATCACATAGAGCCCGTAGAGAGCAAAGATTTCAAACAACAACGGAACCCAATCGCCTGGCATCACGTACGTTGCGGTGAGATAGGCAAGCCCAAAGGGGGCGACTCCAGCAGCGACGAAGGCTATGCCACGGCGGGTCCGGATGAACGGGCTTGAGGGTCGATCCAGCGCGTACCCAGTTCCGTTCGTCGGATCTCCCGCTTCTCGTCGGGAGGGCGGGGTCGCGGGTGGCCCCCCTGGCCGCCGAACTTCACCCCCCTCGTGGTCGACGGTCAGCTCGTCCATCATCCGGAGGCGGGAATGGTCGCGACAGAGGACGACACCCGCCCGGCTTTGGGCGACTGGGCGGTCTTTCGTACCGCCAGCTCGGACGGCGCCACCGGCGGGGTGCGGAGCACTCGGGCATCGTGGCAGATCGGTAGCCGGATGCGCCAGCGAATGGTCGATCCAGGCCACCGAAGCGCCGGTCGCCGCGTCCCCCTCGGCCTGCCGGCCAGCGGATAGCGTGGTGGACCGGCGCCCACCAGGGACGGCGCCGAGGAAGTGAGCACCGTGAGCACCATCGAGTACGTCGTCGGCCGCGAGGTCCTCGACTCCCGGGGCAACCCGACGGTCGAGGTCGAGGTCGTCCTGGACTCCGGGGCCCGCGGTCGGGCCATCGCCCCGTCGGGGGCATCGACCGGCATCCGCGAGGCGGTCGAGCTGCGCGACGGCGGCGAGCGGTTCGGCGGCAAGGGCGTCCTCAAGGCCGTCGCCAACGTCGACGGCGAGATCAACGAGACGCTCGTCGGCTACGACGCGCTCGACCAGCGGGCGGTCGACCTGGCCCTCGTCGACCTCGACGGGACGCCCGACAAGGGCCGGCTGGGGGCCAACGCCACGCGTGGCCACCTCGCTGGCCGTGGCCAAGGCCGCCGCGGCCGAGCTGGAGATCCCGCTCTACCGGGCGATCGGCGGGGCCAACGCGCACGTCCTGCCGGTGCCGATGCTCAACGTCGTCAACGGCGGCGCCCACGCCCGGAACTCGATCGACTTCCAGGAGTACATGCTCATGCCGGTCGGCGCGGCGTCGTTCAGCGAGGCGCTGCGGTGGGGCACCGAGACGTACCACGCCCTCAAGAACGTGCTGGCCGAGCGGGGCCTGTCGACCGCCGTGGGCGACGAGGGCGGGTTCGCCCCCGACCTGCCGTCCAACGAGGAGGCGATCACGCTGCTGCTCGAGGCGATCGACGCCGCCGGGCGGACGCCGGGCGACGAGATCGCCATCGCCCTCGACCCGGCGACGAGCGAGCTCTGGAAGGACGGCGCCTACCAGCTGGCCGGCGAGGGCCGGACGCTCAGCTCGTCCGAGCTCGTCGCCTACTGGGCCGACCTGGTCGACCGGTACCCGATCGTCTCGATCGAGGACGGCATGGCCGAGGAGGACTGGGACGGCTGGGCCGAGCTGACGGCGGCCATCGGCGACCGGGTGCAGCTCGTCGGCGACGACCTGTTCGTCACGAACGTCGAGCTGATCGAGCGCGGCATCGCGTCGAACGTCGCCAACGCGGTGCTGATCAAGCTGAACCAGATCGGCACGCTGACCGAGACGCTCGACGCGGTGGACCTCGCCACCCGGTCGGCCTACCGCTCGGTGATCTCCCACCGGTCCGGCGAGACCGAGGACACGACGATCGCCGACCTCGCCGTCGCCACCAACGCCGGGCAGATCAAGACCGGTGCGCCGTGCCGGTCCGACCGGGTGGCCAAGTACAACCAGCTCCTGCGGATCGAGGAGGATCTCGGCGGGTCGGCCAGCTTCGGCGGTGCCGACGCCGTGGTCCGTGGACGCGGTGGCCGGGACTGACCGCCGGCGCTCGACGCCGCCCCCAACCAACCGGAGCCCCCGTCCCGCAGCGCGCCAGAGCGCTCCGGCGAGCCTCCGGAAACCGACCCGGTCGCCGGCGAGATCGACCAGCCGGCCGAAGTCGACCGCCCAGTCGCTGAGCCGGACGGAACGGCGGCACGCGGTGAAGGTGCGGCGCAACCGGCTGCTGCTGGCCGGGGCGGCCGTCGTCTCCGTCGTTATCGTCGCGGCCTGGTTCCCGGCGTCCGCCCTCTACCACCAGCACGAGCAGCTCGGCCGCCAGCACCGCCCAGCTCACCGAGCTGCGGCAGCAGGACAAGGCGCTCGACCAGGAGCGGAAGAGCCTGGCCAGCCCGGCCGAGATCGCCCGGATCGCCCGTCAGCAGTACGACCTGGTGAAGCCCGGGCAGCAGGCGTACGAGGTGCTGCCGCCGAGCGACGGCTCCGGCTCGAACGCGCCGGACGCCGGCGACCCCGGGCTGAGCGCCCCGGTCACGCCGTCCGGGGAGTCCGAGCTGCCGGACGGCACCAGCCACTCGTCGTCCGGTGCGGCGAGCACCGGCGCTCCGGTAGCTCCGACAGCACCGACCGCGGCAGCAGCGGCGTCCGGGAAGGACGGCAGCGGCTCGACGAACGGCTCGACGGCCGACGCGGATCGACCGCGTCCAGCGTCGGCGGCCGGATCCTCCAGACGCTCGAGTTCTGGCGTTGAACCCACGGCCGGGCGATCCGTCCGGCGACGTCGGCCGGACGACTGTCGACGAGTCGGTCGGCACCCGGCTGCTCGGCCGCCGCCCGGCCGGCGAGTTCACCGTCGCCGTGCGTCGGGCCGACGGTTCCCCGATGGTGATCGTCAACGCACCGTTCCTGGCCGACGGCACGCCGATGCCCACCCGCTACTGGCTCGTCGACCCGGCGCTGCGCGAGGCGGTGAGCCGGCTGGAGTCGACCGGTGGTGTCCGGCAGGCCGAGGCCGAGGTCGACCCGGACGCGTTGGCGGCCGCTCACGCCCGCTACGCGGCCGAGCGGGACGCCGTCGTGGCCGACGACCACGCCGGGCCCCGCCCGTCCGGCGGCGTCGGCGGCACGCGTCAGGGGGTGAAGTGCCTCCACGCCCACCTGGCCTGGTGGCTGGCCGGCGGTGACGACCCGGTGGGGGAGTGGGTGGCCCAGAAGGTGGAGGAGCTCGCCACATCAACGATCGCCGGCCGGCCGCCCACCGGCCGACAGACGAAATAGATTCGACCGTGACCTGGTCCCCGGGAGATCGTGACCGATGCGACCTTTGCGCTCGCAAGACCGAAAGGGCGGCATGGCCCGAGATCCGATAACCGTTGCGGTGATCACGAGGACGAAGGATCGCCCGCTCCTCCTCGACCGGGCGGTTCGGTCGGTGATGCAGCAGACCCTCGGTGACCTGCACATGGTGATCGTCAACGACGGGGGTGACGCCAGCGTCGTCGACGCGGTGGCAGCCCGGCATCACGCCCTCGCCAGGGGGCGCCTTTCGGTCGTCCACCATGCCGACTCCCGCGGCATGGAGGCCGCCTCCAATGCCGGGATCCTGGCCTCCGATTCCAGATACCTGGCGATCCTCGATGACGACGATTCCTGGCATCCTCGCTTCTTGGAGACCACCGTCGACGCGATGGCTCGGTCGGGAAGAATGGGCGCGGTCACGGCAACCAAATTGTTCGTGGAGCGAGTGGACGACGACGGTATCCGTCTCCTTCACTCGGTCCCCTTCACCAGTGACACGCACCTACTGAGGGCGCGTGCTGAGAAGGGAGAACACGGGATCTCCTCGGCGACGGCACCGGACGCCGACCGGGTGTCGGAGATCGCCGGTCGTCGACCACCGCCGACCAGCCTGTTTCGTCTGTTGGAGGCCAACCAGTTCACCAGCAACGCGTTCGTCTACGAACGGGCGGCCCTCGACGTCGTCGGGCTCTATGACGAGAGCCTCCCGGTGCTCGGCGACTGGGACTTCAACCTCCGGTTCCTCCGACACTTCGACGTGGACTTCATCGACGCCCCTCTCGCCTACTACCACCATCGCGAGCCGGGCAGCACCGCCATGGGGAACACGGTCACCGACCAGGACGGCTCGCATGAGCGAGTGCGCCAGCAGCTGCTCAACCGGTATCTCCGGGCCGATCTGGACGGGCATGGCCTCGGTCTCGGCTATCTGGCCAATCTGCTCCACCGCGACCGGGATCGGGCTGCCTTTCTCCGGGCGGCCTACGACGACCTCCAAGACGGCCTGGCGCAGCTCTCGGTGGCGCTCCGGTCGGTGCGAGAGGCCGGGGACCGCAATGACCGGGTCGTCGCGGAGAGTCGGCGAGAGCTGGAGCTCGCCGGCCAGGCCATCGACCGACTGGCCCGACATCTCGGCCGGCTAGAGGAGCTGGTGCAGGATCGCCTGAGCGCCGAAGCGGCGGAGGAGCGGATCCGGGACCTGGCCCGAGCGGCACCGGATCGAGTCCGGCGCCGAGTGGGCCGACTCGTTCACGGTTCGTCCGATCCCGACCGCGGTGGTGCCGAATGACCGACCGTCGTCGATTGGTGAAAGAAGCCGACGTCGTGTCGTTCGATCTGTTCGACACCTTGGTCGTGCGGTCCGTGGCCCGCCCGGTCGATGCGTTTCGACTGGCCCACGAGTTGTTCAACGACCGGACGCCTCACTACCTGACCGACGAGGTGGCGCCGGTACGGTTCGCCGCCGAAGTAGCGCTTCGAGAGGAGGCGGTCGCTGCCGGTACCAGCGCCGACGCAGTGACCTTGGAAGCCATCTACCGGCGGACGACCGACCTGGCCGGGCTGACGCCCGAGATGACGTCGGCGCTGGCCGAGGCCGAGTTGGCGGCCGAACGGCTCCTCCTGCGCCCGGTCACCGGGATGGTCGATCTCCTCCAGTTCAGCGCCGATGAGGGAAAGCCGGTGCTGGTCGTCAGCGACACCTACCTGTCCCGGGCCTTCGTCGAGGAGGTCCTGGACTCGATCGGGGTCCCCACCGGGTACGACCTTTGGCTGTCGTCGGAGCGACAGGCGGCCAAGGCCGATGGCAGCATCTGGGCCCAGATCGTGGCCACGTACGCCGATCGCAGGATCCTTCACTTCGGCGACAATCTCGTCGGCGACGTCATCCACCCCCGGGCCTTTCAGGTCACGGCCGAGCCGGTGACGAACCCGGCTCGGGCGTACCGGGAAGGGTCGGGGAGCACCCAGGCCCTCAACGGCGACTGGACCTTCCGGCATTTGGAGATCGACGAGTTCCGGTTGAAGAACGTCCACCGAAGTCTGGTGGCCGGCCTGGCCGCCAACCAGCTGTCCGGCGAACCCGGCCCGAGCGCGGCGTACGCCGTCGGCTATGGGGCCTTCGGCCCGGCGCTGCTCGGGTTCGTGCAGTGGCTTCACCGGACCGCAACCGGGCACGGTCGCGATCACCTGTACTTCTTGGCTCGGGACGGACAGGTCATGAAGCGGGCCTACGAGGCGTATTGGGGGGAACAGGCACTTCCCGCGTCGTACCTGGCGGCTTCGAGGCGGCTCCTCCGGATGCCCGCTATTGGTCCGGACCTGACCAACCAGGACATCGATTTCCTCACGCAGACGTCCTGGCCGATGACGGTGAAGGACTACTTCGATCGGCTCGACCTGCCAGAGGTGAGTGCGCAGGCGGCGGAACACCTTCGATCGATGGGGCTGAGTACGAGCGACCCGGGGACCGCCCACGGGGCCGAGCTTCGGGCGATCTTCTGGCGGCTCCGGACCCCGCTGGTGGCGGCAGCGGCCGAGGAAAGGAGCCGGTTGCTCGCCTACTGGGAGACGGTCGGCCTTCTTGGTGCCCGCCGGCCCGGCCTGGTGGACATCGGGTGGCACGGGTCCCTCCAGCACGCCACCCGGACGGTGCTACGCCTCGCCGGGCTCACGTCCGATCTGCACGGGTTCTACTTCGGCCTGCACCCAGGTCGGCCTCCGTACGCGGGGCAGATCGCCGAGAGCTTCGTCGACGGGGCCAAGGGGGCCGATCGTGGCCTCTACGAGAATCTCATCGTGGGCTCGGTGGCGCCGCTCGAGTTCTGCTTCACCCGCCCTGAGGGGACGGCTCTCTTCCTCTCGCCGGACCCGCCGGTAGCCGGTCCGGCCGAGAGACGGGGAGGGGCCCGTACGCCGATCGCCGAAGGCTGGACGATCGTTCGGGCGCCCGATCAACTGGCCGACGAGGACGGCCAGGTACTGGAAGAGGTTCAGCGCGGGGCGGTCGACTTCGTGACGGACTTCCGACAAGGCACGTCGGGGATGCCGCGCACGATCTCGCGCGTCGAGCGCGATGTGGCTACGGAGAGCCTGGTGATGTTGTTGCGGGCGCCCACCGCGACGGCCGCCGCCGTCCTGGGAAGCCGACGCCACAGCGACAGCTTCGGGTCACGGGCCGACTGGAAACTGATCGGCGCTCCCCGGCACGACGCATCGTGGTACGAGGAGCACCCGGCCGACTTGGCCGAGGAGCTGGCCGAGACCAGCTGGCGTCCCGGGTTCACCGTCAACGCACGCTCAGCGGGGCTCGACGTCGGTTGAGCATTACCGGGACCCTCCGGGACCGATGGCTCGAAATTACGACCTACGGGCTGTTCGCCGCGGCCGATCTGTGCTTGAGCTTCTGGGGACAGCCACACTCGGTTCGGTTCAACGACAGCGCCACCTATATGACGGTGAGCTTCACGGGCAGCTCGGGTCGACTGTGGTTCGTCCCCCTGGTGTTCCGGCTGGCCGGTGGCGACATCGGACGAGTGGTCCTTCAGACGCTCGTCGGCGTGGCCTGCTGGTGTGCGTTGGCCGAGCAGGTGGCCCGGGGGCTGGGCACGAGAGTTGGCCGGCTGGTCGGCGTGGTGGTCACCTTGCTGCTGGCCCTGACGCCGGAGGTCGTGCAGTGGAACCGGGCCATCCTGAGCGAGTCCTTGGCCCTCTCGATGTCGGCGCTCCTGTTGGCCTGCGGCTTCTGGTTCGCCCGGCGGCCCGGGTGGTGGTCACTCGGCGGCCTGTGCGCCACCGCGCTGGCGTGGGCCTTCTGCCGCCAGGTCCAGGCGCTCGTGGTCGTCCTGCTGGCGCTGCCCCTCCTGGTGCTGGTCGTGCGATGGCCCGGGCGGCGGGTGCTGTGCCTTACCGGAGCGGTGGTCATCGCCGGGTTGGCGGTCTGGGGGATCGCCGACTCGGTACAGCCGGAGGCGATCTCGCGGTTCAACTCGATCGCCATCATCCGCTACCGAGCTGGCACCGACCCGGCCGAGCTCGCCTACCTCCGGCGCCATGGCCTGCCGGAGGTGGCGCCGCTCCGGAGCCCGATCCCTTTTGCTCGAGTCGGCTTGCCGGTCAACGTCACCGAGCATGCCAACAGCCGGGACATGGTGCGGTTGATCGAGGATCCCGCCCTCGTGGCCTGGGTCGACCAGCACTGGGACGACGTGTACGCCGGGTACCTCCTCTCTCATCCGGGCGACGTCCTTGGTCCGCCGGTAGCCAACGCGCCCTACCTGATGACCGTCAACCCCGACTACGTCCACGCGATCGAGCTTCCGTCGTGGTTGTCGGACGCCGTCTATGGGGACACCTCGACCTATTTGCTGGTGCTGGCGTCGCTGGCCGCGGTCCTCGTGGTGCTCGCCGCTGTCCGCCGCCGTTTGACGCCGTTCATGGTGGTTTGCCTGCTGGCGGTTGGTTTCGACTACGTCTGGACGGTGGCGGTCTGGAACCTCTCCGCGTCCGAGCTGGCCCGGCTGTACGAGCCCGAAGCCGTCGTTGCCCATCTCGTCCTGGCCCTGTTGGCGGTGGCGGGGTTGGAAAGCCTGGTGCCGCGACGCTCGGCCGGCGATCAGGTCGACGCGGCGACCATCTCCACCGAGATGGCCTCGACGGCGACGTCGACGGCCGACTCGGTTCGTAGGCGTAGCCCCACCCGCGACTCGGGGCCGGCGTCCGCCTCGGCGACGTCGAACCGCAGGGCGATCTGGTCGCCGGCCAGACGAGCGGTCGACAGCCGCATCTCGGCCAGGGTGGATCGACCGACGATCACCTCGAGCGTGGCCACCGGGGCACCCGGATCCGGGCCTTCGGCGGGACCGCGCTGGCGGGTCTTGACGGTGGCCACGTAGGTGCCGGCCGGCAGGCGCCAGAACGGTCCGTGCACGACCACCCCCCTGGCCTCGGGCACCGTATTGACCTCCACCCCAGCCCGCCGGCCGGCCTCGCCCGCGGCCATCACCGCCAGCCAGTCCAGACGGACCGGGTCGAGCCGGTCGTCCGGCGCGCCGAGCCGCTCGACCAGCACGGCCCCGAGCACCGCGTCGACCATGCCGCGAGAAAGGATCCGTAGTTCGATCCCGTCGAGCAGTGCCGCCTGTTCGAGACGAGTGGGGACCACGAAGTCGACGGCGATGGGCCCCCCGGCGAGGTCCCCGAACGTGGCCGTGCCGTAGCCCAGGACGTAGCCGTCGAGAAAGACCTCGACCACCAACGCCTGGTCCAGCGGCGACAGGTTCGGCGGCGGTCCGTCGGGGAAGATCTCGACCGTGGCTCGGTAGCGCCCGGGATCCAGCTGGGCTCGCGGTCCGGAGGCGACGAAGCCGCTTTTTGTCGGTGTCACGTCGACCGTCGGCTTCGGGCGGCGCCGGATGGGGCCGACCTGGCGACCGACCGGCCACTGCCGGCCGCCGGCCGATCCGACCTGGAGGGAGCCGAGCCAGTCGGTGATCCACCGTTTTCCGGTTGGCTCGGTCGCCTCGAGCGGCGCGGCAACGGCGGGATCGGACGGCTCGGGCTGAGGGAGCACGCCGGTGCCCGGTCGCCGTCGGATGCCGGATTGCCGGATCTGGTGTGCCGACGTCCGGAGGCGGTGGCCCTGTCGGCGGACGATGGCGGCGATGTCGCGCGGTGGCTCGGGACCCGGGCCCGGTGCTGGCGCGTGGTCGGCCGGAGCCGGGCGATCCCGGAGCCGCCACGGCAGGGGCAACCCGGCACGTCGGTAGGCCTCGATCGACCACTGGCGGAACGACGCGATGCCCGCCGGGTCGAACGGGTCTGGCGGCCGGGGGAGGTCGGCTACCTCGGCCTCGGCCAGGGCGTCGGCGTAGACGGCACGGAGGCTGTCGTACACCGGGGTGCCGTCGGGCAGCGTGTCGAAGGCGAATGGGGTGCCATGCAGCTCCTCGAAGCCGGCGTCGAAGAGCCGGCGGCCGTAGTCCTCGCAGAGCTCGGCCAAGAGCGGGTCGGTCGCCCGGGTGACCCGTGGTCGCGCCCCCGTCTCGAACCGTCCCGCCACTGAGCCCATGCGGGGATCGAAGCTGGAGAAGTGCACGCAGCGCAACGGATGACCACCGGACAACAGTCGAGCTCCCTGGCGGGTCAGCGGGCGCTCGTGGAGGTTCCAGTAGGCGACGTCGACGCCCGGGTCTCGGACGACGTGATAGGGGAAGAGCGACGGGACGAAGTCCAGCCAACGTTGTTCGTTCACCCGCATCGAGGCGACGTCGAAGACGCACTCCCGGCGGAGCCGGTCCTTCAAGAACTGGACGAACCCGCCGTGGTCCGGTCCCGTGCCGAAGAGGCCGGCGTTGTAGATGCCGACGCCGAGGATCTTGGTCTCGTCCGGGTCCTTCCCGTCCTGGGGAATCGGGTGGAGCACGTGCGGGACCAGGACGACGCCCGCGGTGGCCGCTTGCTCCAGTGGTCCGAGGCTGTCGTAGATCACGATGTCGCTGTCGATGTAGATGACGGCACCGTTCGATCGGGAGAGGAAGTACTCGAATACCCACGGCTTGATGGCGGCAATGAGGCGGTTGCCGAACAACATGGCCATCCGATGCGCTTCGGTCTGGTCGATCGGGAGATCGCTGAGCCTCAGCACCCGGAACGGTTCGTGGCGCTCGTCGATCTCCCCGTCGACGTCGTCGACGAGGAGCGCCCAGAACTCGCCCCCCGGATGGTGCTGGTTGAACGAGCGGGCCAGGACCCGGGCGTGCGGTACGTACGCCCGCGACACGACGGTGTAGGCGATCATGGCGCGTCGTCCCGGCCGACGACGACCGAACGGACGGCGATCCACCGGCAACCGGTGGTGATAACCCTGACCTCCACGTCCTGTCCGGCATGCCCGTTGCCCGCCACCTCGAACTCGAGCACGTGCGTTCCGCCGCGGACCCCGTCGTCCGTGCCGGCGAGCGTCCCGGAGGTGACCGTCCGCTCGGCGGCGACCCGGCCGTCGACGACGGCCTCGATCGATGCGGCCGGGACCGAGGCATCCGTGCCCTCGGTCGAGTCCTCGGCGCCGACGAGCACTACCGCCCGGTACCGACCACCGCCGAGCCGCCAGTGGGGACCGTAGGCGAGGATGCCGCTATCAGCCGACCTGGCATGGATCTCCGATCCGCGACGGACGCCGATGTCGCTGACCCACATCGCCGAGATCCATTCGGCCGCCTTCTCCGACTCGGCCACGGTTCCGGCGTCGCCGATCCGTCTGACCGACACCCCGTCCAAGGCCAACGCCGACTCGGCCCCGGCCCGTAGGCGCAGCTCGACTCGCGCTGTGCGGAGCCCGACCCACGGGGTACCGACCTCGAAGTCGATGGCGACCGGGCCTTGGGCGATGGATCGGTGGTCGATGGCCCGGCTGGCCAAGAGATGGTCGTTGACGACCGCCTCTACCAGGCCGAGGACGTCGTCGTCTTCCACCGGCATCGCCGCCCCGGAACAAAGCCGGAGTTCGGCCCGGTAGCGGCCGCTCTCGAACCGCCAGTGCGGGCCCATGGCCACGAAGCCGAGTCGGTCGGGCAGTTGGGCGATCGACGGCCCTCGCCGAGCGCCGGCGTCGCCGGGGACCATGACCGAGAGCCATTCGAAGCGGTCGAGCACGCCGCTCTGGTCCATCGGCGCATCGCCCAACCGTTCGACCAGCACCCCGTCGATCGCCGCGTGGACCCCGCCCGGAGAGAAGACGCGTACCTCGACCCCGGCGCTCAACGACGACTGCTCCAGACGATCGGAGACGGTGAAGTCCATGACCACCGGTCCGCCGTCTTGCGGGCGGGCCGTGGCGCTCGCCAGCACGTAGCCGTCCAAGGTCACGTCGAGCGATAGCGGGCTGGCGAGGTCGGCCGCGGTCGAGAGGCCGGGGTCGAAGCGGACCTCGACCGCCGCCCGGTAGCAGCCGGTGCTCAGCTGGGCGTAGGGGCCGACGGCGACGAAGTCGTTGATCTCGGGGTCGAGCTCGACGGTACCTGCCGGCCTCCGGTTGCCGGCTCGTACGACGCTCATGCGACCGAGCCAGTCCTCGACCGGGGCACCGGCAGCTCCGGCGTCTTGCAGCCGGATCGGTACCGAGAGGCCGGCGTCCCGGTAGGCCCGGGTGGCCCACTCATCGAACGCCGCCGCTGCGGCGGGGTCGAAGGGGTCCGGCGGCCCGTCATGGCTGGCCGCCTCGTCGCGGCGGAGGGCGGCGGCGTACAGCTTGCGCAGGCTGCCGTAGATCGGTCGGCCGTCGGGAAGGAAGTCGAAGGCAAACGGGGTTCGGTGGGCCTTCTCGAACCCGGCGTCGAAGAGCGCCCGGCGGTAGTCGTCGCAGAGCCCGATCAGGATCGGCTCCTCGGTCATCGGGACCCGTGGCCGTTCCCAGTAGTCGCGGGCGCTCAGGACCGACGGGACTCGTGGGTCGAAGCCACTGAAGTGGAAAGCCCGCAGGGGGACGCCCCCGGCGTACAACCGGCCGTCGACCTGAACCAGGTGTCGTTCGTGGAGATTCCAGGGGGCCACGTCGATCCCGCGATCGCGCACGACGGCGTGGTCGAAGAGGGCGGGGACGAAGTCGAGCCATCGCTGCTCGTTGACCCGCATCCCGCTGACGTCCGTATGGCATTCTCGCCGGAGTCGCTCCTTCAGGAACTCGACGAAGGCCGTCGAACCGGGCCCGACGGCGAAGAACCCGGCGTTGAAGGTGCCGACCCCGAGGATGAGGGTCTCGTCGGGCAAGAGCTCGTCGTGTGGCACCGGGGTGACCACGTGGGGAACGACGACGACGCCGTGGTTGATCGCGGCTTCACCGACGTGGCCGAGCTCGTCGTAGATGACGAAGTCGCTGTCGATGTAGACGACGGCTTGGGCCCCGAGGGCCAGGAAATGCTCGAAGACCCACGGCTTGATGGCGGCGATGATCCGATTGCCGAACAGCATGGCCATCCGATGTACTTCGGCCCCGTCCATCGTCAGGTCGCGGAGCCTGAGCACGTGGAACGGCTCGTCCACCTCCTGTACCTCGTCGTAGAGATCGTCGATCAGGAGGGCCCAGAATTCACCGCCGGGATGGTGCCGGAGGTACGACGCTGCCAGCACGCGGGCGTGCGGCACATAGGCACGAGAGACGATCGTGTAGGCGATTACGCCGGGCACGGTCCTCCGCAACAGGGTCGGTTCAAGACTCCGTTACCAGGAGCCAGAGTTTCCGGCCATCGAGTCATCTTAGTCAACCCGTCCGAAGGCCTTCTGACGGCACGGTCCGCCGTTGCCGGTACGGACGGCCGATCGCTCTCGCCTGAGGTGCGAGCGCCCTAGAGTTGCCGGGTGGTCAGGACGGGCAGAAGACGGGGTGCCCACGATGGGGCTGGAGGGCGTTGGTGAAGGCCGTCATCTTGGCCGGTGGGAAGGGCACTCGCCTTACCGAGGAGACGGTAACGCGGCCCAAGCCGATGGTCGAGGTCGGCGGCCGACCGCTCCTTTGGCACATCTGCAAGATCTACGCGGCCCACGGCGTCACCGACTTCGTCATCTGCTGTGGGTACAAGGGCTACGTGATCAAGGAGTTCTTCGCCAACTACTTCCTCCACACGTCGGACGTGACGTTCGACCTACGAGAGAACCACATGGAGGTCCACCAGACGGCGGCCGAACCGTGGCGGATCACGCTGGTCGACACCGGACTGGACACGCAGACCGGCGGTCGGCTCAAGCGGGTGGCGGACTACGTCGCCGGGGAGGATTTCTGCTGCACGTACGGTGACGGTGTCGCCGATGTGGATATCACGGCCCTGATCGAATTCCACCGCCAGCGGGAACGTCTGGCTACCGTCACCGCGGTGCAGCCGCCCGGCCGGTTCGGGGCGTTGGAGATCGACGGCGATCGTGCCACTGCGTTCCTCGAGAAGCCGCACGGCGACGGGAACTGGATCAACGGTGGCTTCTTCGTCCTCTCGCCCAAGGTCCTGGACGGGATCGAGGGCGATGACACCCTGTTCGAGCAAGGCCCGCTGGGCGCCCTCGCCGCGTCCGGAGAGCTCTCGGTGTTCGAGCATCCGGGTTTCTTCCAGCCGGTCGACACCGTACGTGAGCTTCACCAGCTCGAAGAGCTCTGGCAGTCGGGAGAGGCGCCCTGGAAGGTCTGGTAGGCCAGACCGGTCCGTCCGATCAGTCCGGTCGTATCACGTTGGCCAGATAGTCCGCCGTATCCTTGATCTGGACGGGCAGGAGACGCAGCGTCCTCCCGTGTTCCGCCGCCATCCGGGCCAGGGCCGTGCGATCGCCTACATAGCGATCGTCCGGCGTCTCCGTGAGGGGCGGGCGCTCGACCGGCATCCCCGGACAACCGAGGACCGTGGTCGCCAGCTCGGCCAGTTCGGTCAGCTCCACCTCGATCTCGCCGGCGGTGTCGAACGGGTGGTCCGGGACGGCGATGAGGCCGAGCATGGCGGCGAATGCCAACTCGACGAGGTCCTGCACGTGCACGTACGACCTGATCACGGGGCGGGCGGCCCGGATCCTGATGGGCCCCCCGCGCTCGATGTCCGTCAGGATGGCGCCGAGGGCGTAGAGGTTCGACTTGTTGAGGAACGGCCCCGCCAGGTTGAACACCCGGCTCACCACCACCCGCCGGGCTGCCGACCCGCCGGCCAGAGCAGAGAACCGGCGCTCGTCGGCCAGCTTGAGTGCACCGTAGGGGTTGGCATCCAGGTCTTCCTGAGTGGTCCGGTCGGGTCCGTAGACGGCTCCGGAGGACGGAACGAAGACACCGACCGTCTCTTCCCGGGCGACGAGGTCCACCGCCACGTCCGAGATCGCTCGGTTGGTGTCCACGTAGGCGGAGAGCGACTGCGTCCCGGCGTGCTCGCGGGTGACGAAGGCGTAGTGCGCCAGCAATTGTGGGGTGCGTCGCCCTGGGTGTTGGTCGGCCAACTGTCCCATCGGCTCGACGGCGATGCTTCGCCCGGAGCGAAGGGTCATCCGCCGGGACGACGATCCGAAGACCCGCACCTTCGAAGTCAGCTCGGGGCCCAGCGCACCGTCCAGCATCTCCAGCGTGGCCTGCCCGAGCCAACCGCCGCCCCCGGTGACGACCACCCCGAGTTCGCTGTCGACCAGCCGGGTGGCGACGCGGTCCGAGAACCGCAGCGTCGCGGTGGTCACAATTCGTCCAGCACCCGACCCAGTGACTCTTCGAGCATCGGGACGGTCGCCGGTTCGAGGGCCAGGTCGACGAAGCGGATCGCCCCGATTCTCTCGGGAACGACGAGCTTCAATACCGAACCTTCGGTCTTCTTGTCGCGAAAGAGGACATCCAGAACGTCGTCGAAGGACACGCCGGCCAGAACCTGCCGGATCGAGGTCGGGATGACAGCGCCTCCGATATCCACCAGCCGTCGTCGCTCCTCGTCCGGGAGCAGGCCCCTCCGGTGGCTGATGTCGCTCTCGACCAGCACCCCGACGGCCACGGCGATGCCGTGCGGAACGGCGTGATCGGTCAACGCCTCGAGGGCGTGCCCGATGCTGTGCCCGAAGTTCATGGACCGTCGAAGGTCCAGCTCGAACTCGTCCACCTCGACGACGGCTCGCTTGACCGAGAGGGCCAGTCGGATCAGCCGGTCGAGGGCCCCGGGGTCGCCGGCCACCGCGTCGGGAAGCTGGTCGGCGAAGGCGTCGAGGGTGGCGGGGCCGCCGATGATGCTCAACCTGAACACTTCACCCAGTCCGGACAGCAGGTCGTCATGGGCCAAGCTCTGGAGGAAGCCCGTATGCACCAGGATGCGACGGGGGGCCGAGAACACGCCCACCAGGTTCTTGGCACCGTGAAAATTGAGGCCGCTCTTCGCCCCGATGCAGCTGTCGGCCTGGGCCAGCAGGGTGGTGGGGACATAGGCCCACGGCACGCCGCGCTTGTAGACGCAGCCGGCGAAGGCGCCGACGTCCTGGACGATCCCCCCCCCGATGACCACCAGCAGGGAGCTGCGGCTCACCCGCTGAGCGTCCATGAAATCGACAACCGAGAGGGCCCCCTCGACGCTCTTGAACTCTTCGGTCGCCGTCACCGCCATGGTGGGGACGTTCGCCAGCTCCGGGGATCCGGACAGGTGCTCTTCGAGCACCCGTCGGTCGGCCAGTACCACCGGGTGCCCACTCCGGCCGAGCAGGGCCTCGACGGCGCCGACGAGGGGACGGTCCGCGGCGAAGTCCACCGTGTAGGGACGGGGCGAGGACTTGACGGGCAGCTCGGCGGCATCCCCGTCAGTGCCGACCGGTGCAAGCTCGAACCGGGTCTCCTGGATGGTGAAGGTCGACACGGTCATCCTCTCCCGCCGTCGATCGACAGCCCTCCGTCGGCTACCACGTCCTGGCCCGTGATGTAGCGGTTGGCCGAAGAGCCCAGGAAGTGGACGATCTCCGCGATGTCGTTCGGATTACCCAAACGCCGGAGCGGGATGGCGGCGCGGAGGCGGTCGATGGTGGCCGGGTCGTTGTTCGCCGACGTCAGTCGGGTGTCGATGTACCCGGGGGAGACGGCATTGACGAGCACGCCGTCGGCCGCCAACTCGAGGGCGAGCGTCTTGACCACGCCGACCAACGCGTGCTTGGACATCGCGTACGGGAGGCGCCCGACACGCGAGAGGAAGCCGAAGATGGACGAGAGGACGACCACTCGCCCTCGGGCTGCCACCAGCTCAGGAATGACCCACCGACAGACCCGGAGGAAACCCTGGACGTTGGCGGCGAAACATTCAGTGATCTCCGCGTCGGCGAGCTCCAGGAACGGCTTGGGATGGTTCAAGCCGGCGGAGTGGACCAGGACCCCGATCGGTGGTCGCGGCTGGTCGAACCAGGCGTCGATGGACGAGGGATCGGTCAAGTCGAACTCGGCCCGCCCGGTCCCGATCACCTCGTGGCCCGCCGCAGCGAAGCGATCGACGATGGCGGCACCGAGATCGCCCCGGGCGCCGAGGACGAGCACAGCCGGGTGGGACCCGGTCATTCCTCGACCAGCGGGACGAGCATGTTCTCGGCTAGCTCGTCACGGGGCAAGAAGGGGGCCAGGTCTTCCAAGGGGGATGACACCATCCGTCCGTCGGGCAGTTGGCGGGAGGCCAGCTTGGGCGAGAAGGGTTGCTCGGGGTCGAGCATGACCTCGAGGAGCTGCGGCCCGTCGGCGGCCAGAACCCGGCCGATGGCGGCGTCCAGGTCCCGGTGGTTGTCGCAACGGCCGGGAGCCGGGAAGCCGAAAGCTGCCCCGATGGCGACGAAGTCGGGGAAGGTGAGGCCCGACTCGGGTCCACATCCCACGACGTTGTCCGGGAAGTAGTTCTGCTGGGTCTGGCGGATGGAGCTGTAGCCGTCGTTGTTGAGGACGAACACCTTGACGGGCAGCCGGTTGCCCACGATCGTTTGGAGCTCCTGGAGGTTCAGCATCATGCTGCCGTCACCGGCCAGGCAGACCACCCGGCGACCTTCGGCGGCATACGCGGCGCCGATGGCAGCCGGGAGGTCGTAGCCCATCGAGGCACAGCCCGAGTTGGTGTACAGCCGCTGGCCGCGCTTCAGTTCCGCCGCCTGGAACGTGACGACGCAGGCCGTCCCGTCTCCAGTGACGACGACATCGCCCTCGGCCAGCTGGGTGAAGAGCGCCTGGACGAACACGTACGGGTTCACCGGGCTGTCCCGCTTGGTGTACTCGGGAAGGACGACCGGGTAGCGGGCCGTCCGCTCCCGGCACCACTCCAGGTAGCGGCGGTGGGCGGGCTGCGGTTCGTAGTCGATCGTCTCGATCAGCGACAGCACTTCGGCCAGATCGGCTTGGATCGGGAGGTCGACCGAGAGCGTCGGCTTCTCCAGCTCCGCCCGGTCGGCGTCGACCATGACGAGATAGGCAGCCCGGGCGAAGGCCGCCCAGTTGTAGCTGACCTGGCGGACGTTCAGGCGACTGCCGAGGACCAAGAGAAAATCGGCGTTCTGAACGGCGAAGTTTCCCGCGCGGTCGCCGATCGAACCTGGCCGCCCCACGTAGAGCGGATGGGCATCCCAGACGGCGTCGTGGGCGTTCCAGCCGGTCGTCACGGGGATGTCGAGCCTCTCCACCACCCGGAGAAAGGCGTCGTGTGCGCCGGAGAGCCGCACGCCGGCGCCAGCGATGATCACCGGACGTTGCGCCCGCGAAAGCCGTTCAAGGGCCTCGGCGAGGACACCGCGGAGAGCAGGTCCGGACAAAGGGCTTCGCTCAGCGGGGAGCTGGGCTGCGGCGCCATCGACCGCTGGGTCGAATCCCCGCTGGGTGGCCGGATCGATCGGGGCCGACTGCACGTCGATCGGCACGTCGATCCACACGGGCCCAGGACGGCCATGCCGGGACAGCCACAAGGCTCGCTCCACCACGAAGCGGGTTGTCGCGGGGTTGTCGAGAAGGGTGGCTGTCTTACAGACCGGTGATGCCATGGCCACGATGTCGACCTCCTGGTCGCCGAGCTGGCGCAGGGGAAGGTCGTACGAGGTCACGAGCGTCTCCCGCTTGACCTGGCCGGAGACCACGATCATCGGGACGGAGTCGACGAAGGCGCCGAAGACGCCGTTCAACGCGTTGATGCCGCCGGGGCCGCTCGTGACGTTGACCAGGGCCGGACGGTTGGCTAGGCGTCCGAAGCTCTCAGCGGCCATCGCGCACGTCTGTTCGTGGTGGCAGAAGACCGTGGAAAGCCGCCGCTCGCGCCCGAAGGCGTCGTTGAGGTGCATGGCGCCGCCACCGGTGATCATGAAGACCCGGTCGACGCCGTCGTCGGCGACGAGCCGGGCGATGTAGTCGGCGACACGCACGTCAGGTTCCGTCAAGCGCGGTCCTCGGCCGTGAGAACGTGCCACCGCCGCTCCAACATCTCAATGCGCTTGGCGTCTTCCTGCTGGATGGCGCCGTAGTACTCCCGCTTGTTGATCAGCCACAGCAGCTCGAAGTGGACCGCTTCGACGAGTCCCTTCTCCAGATCCCCGCTGTCCAGGGACGACGCGTCGAAGATCACCTTCCGAGTCTCGAACCGGGAGAGGTAGACGGATCGGATGGTCCGCAACGCCTCTAGGGCATCCATGGAGACTCCGCCACCGACGACATAGTCCAGTCCGATGCCGTCCAGCGCCTTCGCCGTCTGCACGCAGTAGTCGGTGATCGCCTCGGAGTTGATGTCGTCGCGGTCGCGACCGGTCGACAGGGTGAAGTCGACCCGGCCGAACACGATGCCGTCCGACCCATTGGGCGACTTGGCCATGTCCACGAGCTCTGTGAGGTGGCCGAACGCCGTCTCCGTCTCCAGGTTGAAGAGGAACTTGGTGTCCTGCTGCTCGTCCTTCGTGAAGACGATGTTCTTGGCATCGATGTACTTGGAGAGGGCGTACGTGGTCTCGATCATGGGCGCGATGACGTACTCGACGCCGATCTGCTTGGCCTCCATCAGATCCCGCATGGCCTCGCAGCCGCCGATCTTGAGCCCGAGGCCCAGATCGGCCTTTCGGGCGATCTCCATCAGACGCAACAACTCGTCCGGCCTGGTTCCTTCGGCCTCGAACTCGGCCTTCACGGCCGCATAGCCGAACTCGTCCCGACCTCGCCGCAAGATGTCGAGCATCTGACGTTCGCGATGGTTCATCTCTGTGCCCTTCCGTTTGCCCGGAAGCCTCTAAAGTAGTGCAGACGTGCCCCGGCCCCCTGATCCCTCGGCAGCCTCTCCGGTAGCGGCGAACGCGTCCGTTGACGGTGATGTCGACGTCGACGCGGCCGGTGGGACGCCGACAATCAGCGGGAACATCGCTGGCGACGACAGAGAACTCCCTGGTGGAGATGGACAGGCAGATCTCGATGACGGCCCGGAGCCCAGCGGCGATCCGGAACCGTCCGTCGCTGCCCTCCGGCGCGAGATCTTGGAGAAAGTGGCGGTCTACGCCCGTCGACGGTGGCCGACGCCGATCTACGTCCCGGGCAAGACCCCGGCGCCCTATGCCGGGCGGGTGTTCGACGAAGAAGAAGTCGTCTCGCTGGTCGACGCCAGCCTCGACTTCTGGTTGACCAGCGGTCGCTTCTGTCGTCAGCTCGAGAAGGGACTGGCCGAGTACGTGGGGGTTGCCGAGTGCCGGCTCGTCAACTCGGGCTCCTCGGCCAACCTGCTGGCTTTCTCGACGCTGACCTCTCCCAAGCTGGGGGACCGTCGAGTACGGCCGGGGGACGAGCTCATCACCGTGGCCGCCGGCTTCCCGACGACGGTGGCACCCGCGGTCCAACACGGCGTCGTCCCGGTCTTCGTGGACGTGGACCGGCGTACCGACAACATCGACACCACCATGCTGGAGGAGGCACTCGGTCCTCGCACCAGGGCCGTGATGGTGGCCCACACCCTCGGGAACCCGTTCGACATCGACGCGGTCCTCGACTTCTGCAACGAGAACGGGCTCTGGTTGATCGAGGACAACTGCGACGCTCTCGGCGCGGAGTACACCACCCGGCGGGGTGGCGTCCCGACGACCCGACGGACCGGCAGCTTTGGCCACCTGGCCACCAGCAGCTTCTATCCGGCCCACCAGATGACGACCGGCGAGGGCGGAGCGGTCTATACCGACGACGAAGAGCTAGCGGCCATCGCCGAATCCATCCGGGACTGGGGCCGCGACTGCTACTGCCAACCCGGTCGGTCGAACACCTGCGGAAAGCGCTTCGGTTGGTGCCTCGGGACTCTTCCCGAGGGCTATGACCACAAGTACACGTACTCCCATTTCGGTTACAACCTGAAGATGACCGATATGCAGGCTGCGGTGGGGGTGGCCCAGCTGGAAAAGCTTCCCTCGTTCGTCAAGGCCCGCCGGCACAACTTCGACTACCTGAAAGAGCGCTTGGCCCCGCTCGGGGACGTGATCCGGCTTCCTGAGGCCACCGAGAACTCCACGCCCAGCTGGTTCGGGTTCCTGGTCGTAGTGGAGGACGACGCTCCGGTCACCAGGGACAGCGTGGTCGGCGCGCTGGAGTCCGCCAGAGTCCAGACGCGGATGTTGTTCTCCGGGAACCTGGTACGCCAGCCGTGCTTCGACGAGATGCGCGACACCGGATCGGGATTCCGCCAGATCGGCGATCTGACGAACACCGACCGACTGATGAACCACGCCCTGTGGTTCGGGGTGTTCCCCGGTATGACCGAGGTCCACCTCGACCACATCTGCTCCACTATTGAGCGGCATGTGGCCGTGGGGCACCCGAGTTGACGACCGTGATGCCAACTCTCGGGTTGCTGGCGTGGGTACAACGGAACTCACCCGGCTGAGCTGGCGCCCACTACTTTTGTCGTCTGTCAGCGCTCGTCGGTCCGCGCGGTTCGGTCGGCGCCCATGAGGTCGGCCGGCGAGGGACACCCCGCTGACGAGGGTGGCCTGGCGAGGGGGGCGATCAGTCCAGCCAACAGGACGCCGTCGGGCCAGGAACAGTCCTTTTGCGGACGGTCCAGGGGCTGGCGCTCCGTGGCGCGGTCGGGATCTTCTCGATCGAAATGCCTGCGCCGTCCTGAGAATCGGTGGGAAATGTGAGGGGAATGCAACGGCTCCACCGGCCCAGGATCATCCCTCAATGGATACCGACTTGGGCTTTCGGAGTAGGGCTTGTCATCGCCGGCGTAGCCCTGATGGCATGGGTGACGCCGCTCGACAACGTGATCGTTCATCAGACCGGCCACCGGGCGGTACGCGTCGACGGCGTCGCCCCCGGCCAGTCCTCGACACATCGGGTGGGAGATGAATCTCAAATTTTTCGCCGAGCGTCTCTACTCGATGTGAGCCTGTCGTTCACACTGCGCTTGTCGTCGTCTTCGATCGCCACGCCCGTAACGGTGGTGTCGACGTTCGCCGGCCACCAGGGGATGGCCTTTGAAGTTACGAAGCAGCGGGCGTTGGTGGCGACCGTGGGTGGCACGCCCGGTCTTGTAGACCCGACGGCCATAGTGCTGACAACGCAGGTTCCCGTAGGCCGGTGGATGACCATCAGCGGTGTCGTCGACCGTAACCAATCTCTCCGCTATCGGATCGATGGTGGCGTGGTTCAGTCCTTCACGTGGAATCTTCCACTGTGGAACGCTACTCCGAAGATGCTACGCGTCAGCAGTCCGGACGGCATCCTCATACGGAATGTGTCGATGAATGTAACTACCTATGGGTCGCCTACGTCGATCGCTCATGTGGTACTGATACGACTCGGTCAGACTATGGCAATCCTTGCCATAGTCGGGGGAACGATCCTGATCCTTCGCCGGTTCGTGTCCACCCTTATTCCGGTGTCCGTGACCGTACGTCAGCCTCTCGTCCGAGTCGCCTTCGGGACGATGGGTGTCGGCATCTTTATAAATATCTTGGTGGACTGGGGACATTTTCAGAAGGCTCAGATACCATATTTTGAAAGGAATACCTGGCTATACGCTCAGTATCCGAGGTTCAACGACTTCTTTCAAGTCTACGAAATCTTCCGCAGCATGAATCCATATGGTGTCCAGAACGGCAGCTATCCACCACTCGGCTACTGGTTGGTGTCGCCGGTGGCCTGGTTGAGCGAATATGCTGCCCTCTTCGTTCTTTTGGCCGCTGTTATCGGATTTCTCGTTTGGTGGTTCGCCCGGTCTTTTTCATCGGTTGGACGCCTATGGGAGCGGGTTATCGTCACGATCGTCGCCATGTTTTCGCTGCCGGCCACGTTTGCCATAGATCGAGGTAATGTCGATCTTATATTGTTTATCATGTTGGTCATCGGCATAGCGGCGCTCGAGAGAAATTACGGCGTTCTGTCCGCATCTGTACTCGGATTGATGGCAGCCACTAAGGTGATTCCTGTCCTTTTTCTCTTCGTATTTCTCCGCGGTAGGCGGCTGCGCTTGTTGGTGCTTGGGCTGGGGGTGGCGATCCTAGCAACTTTGCTGGCATTCTTGAGCTTCCATGGATCACTTGGCAGCAATATCTCAGGCTTTCGAACTGCGGAGTCGGCGCTTCAGAATCAGCTAAACACAGCAAACCAATCCACTTCTTACAATGCCTCCATCTATGGATGGATTCAGTCCATTGGCTATGCCATCGGTGGGGAAAGCGGAGCCCAAGCGGTCCGAAATGCTATCGCGTCCGTGGTGACGCCCCTGCAAATCGTTGAGGGATTGATACTTGCTTGGTATCTCCGATGGAAAGAGGAATCTCTGTGGAGAGGGGTGGCATTGATCACCCTATCTATTATACTGTTTACCGGGATCTCAAATTACTATATTATGCTACTACTGTTTGTGCCTCTTGCTCTGTTCGTTAAGCAAGCGGAAGTCAATTGCCTCCGGCTGACCATCGCCGGACTTTTTGGTATCGCTCTCGCGCCTCGCGCCTATTTTTATCTCGGGAACTTCATCGACGTCAGCGTTCTTTCGACGGCACCGATACTCCTTGCCCTGACCGCGGTGATCATCTATGACGGTATGAAGACACGGCGCAGGGCCCAGATGGCCGATCCATCGAGCGGCATCGGTGGACTCGATGCCTCAAGAGAGATCGTCCAGCTCATCGACCATGGGTAATACTGACGAGCATGGAAAGGATGGGGGCAAAAGCATGAGTATCCGCCGGTCCGCCGCGGATCTCGCCCGAGGGCTCGAGCGACATGGTCTCGTCTTCAGATCGTTCGTGGTTTCGAGTGAAGGCGAATGGGCGGCCGAGGACGCGGACTGGAACTACAAGGACGTTCCCCACCTGAACGAGGTCCATAGCTTGGCCAGCACCGTTCCGGCCGCCATCGATGATGAGGTCATCGCTACGGTGAACATCCAACGGATCGGCGGCCTGCCGATGCCGATCGCGCTGGCCAACTACGTGGCGCCCGACGGATCGCAGGTCTACTACACGACGCTGTTCGTGTTCGTCCTCGTAGTGGAGACCCGGATCATCGACACGACACCGGTCGGCGCGGACGCCGCCCCCTGTCGAGCCCGGGTCGAGACGACCTATCGCATCGGTGGCCCCAAGGTGCTGATGTGGCTCTTCCCTGTCCTTCGACGACTGCTGACGGCCAACTACCACGTGCTCATGAGTGAAGACCTGCCAATGAGAGAACAACGGGGGCGCCTCCGTCGGGCGGGATATCGATTCAAGTCCGACGGCCGTCCTCGGACGTTCGCCGAGACCGTCGATCTCACCGTGACCAACGTGATTGCTCCTGAGCCCGATCTGGAGCACAGGAGCTTGATAGATCTGGGACCCCTCACCGAGTCTGGGGCCACCGTGGTGGTCGGTCACGGCTCGGCGGGGGTGCGGCTGGTGCGTGGCGTTGGTTCGGAGATCCTGGTGTTCGACCGAGTCTGTTCCCACGAAGGCGCATGTCTGGACTCGGCTCGGCTGGCCGGTTCTTCGTTGGTCTGTCCTTGGCACGCGAAGCGGATCAAGCCGCTGGAAACCTTCCGGACCGATGATCCGGAACCCCGACAGATCCGCCTGCAATCTGGCGTCCTGATGGAGGTCGAGGGAACGCGGTGCTCTTTTCGGGGCATCCGATGACGCGGTTGGGTCCTGGCGGAGGTCACTGACGCCAAGGGCGGGCGTCCACGGCGTACGGCTTCGCGGATGACGGCGCTCGGTGGGCCTTGTCCGTCGCTCGGCTGGATCATGTGGCGTCCGTTCGTTGCGTCGTATACTGCAGAGCGGATGGCTGGTGAAACCCGCGGAACCATGGCCGGTAGGGCAGATGTTGCGCTCAGAGAGGCCGATGTGAGGGGTCCGAGACAGCGGTGACCAAACGGATCTCGGTCATAACCTCGGCGTTCAACGAGTCCGGTTGTGTCGACGAGCTCGCGCGGCGGCTCACGGCAGTCTTCGACTCGCTGCCCAACTACAATTTTGACGTCATCGTCGTCGAAAACGGTTCGACTGACGATACGTTCGAGCGGCTGCAGGCCATCCGTGCCCGCGATCCTCGCTTCAGGATCATTCAGCTGGCGAGGAACTTCCGCATGGACGGTGGAATCACGGCCGGGTTGGAGTGGGCTGATAGCGACGCGGTAGTGCTCATGACTGCCGACCTGCAGGACCCACCGGAGATGATCCCCGAATTCATCGCGCATTGGGAAGCGGGGTACGAGAACGTCTACGGCGTCGTCACGGCCCGAAATGGGTCGAGCTGGCTGCGTCAGTTCAACTCTCACATGTTCTACGCGACCATCGGTCGGATGACGGGGAATTTGATCCCGAAGAACGCCAGCGACTTTCGACTGCTCGATCGAGTCGTCTACGAACAGATCCGGGAGATGGACGAGCGAAACCGCTTCGTTCGGGGGCTCATCGCCTGGGTGGGTTTTCAATCGATCGGTGTTGAGCACGAGCGGCCCGAGCGGTTTGCGGGCGACTCAAAAGCCCGATCGACTCACGTTGCCCAGCTCGCAGTGAAAGCGATCTTCGCTCACTCCTCGATTCCCTTGGTGATCATCCCTCTGGTTGGTGTCGGTCTTTTCGGCGCTTCGATATTGGCGCTTTTGGCCTTGACGATCAACTGGATCGTTTCCGGCGTGCCGTTCCCTGGTTTCGGTACGATCGTGGCTTTGATGGTCATGTTGTTCGGCGTGCTCTTCTGCCTGCTTGGCGTGGTGAGTATCTACGTGGGGCTGATCTACGAAGAAGTAAAGGGTCGACCCAATTTCGTCATCCGTCGAAAGGTCGGTTTTCCCGGCGCCGCCGACAATGGTCACCTAGCCAGGAGGCCCTTGAGGAGTGCCGACCCCAGCTGGTCGGCCCATGGTCGTTCCTCGTACGCCGAGGCTCCCGTGGGCGAAGCTGGGCCGGGTTCGTCCGGCTTCTAGCCTCGGGTACTCCACCGTGGCTGCGGGAATCATCTTCAGCCTGCTCTCGTCCTTTGTCATCAATGTCGGCAACCTGATCGAGAAGAAGGCCGTCAGTCGCCTCCCGGAGATTTCAGCCCGGCGAGGGGGGCATCTCATTGGTACGGTCGTGAGATCGAGACAGTGGATGCTCGGGTTCGTGCTTTGCCTGGTAGGCCTCGGGCTTCAGGTGCTGGCTTTCGCTCTGGCACCCATCTCCGTCGTTCAGTCGATCTTCAACGTCGGCATCGTCGTACTGGTGGTGTTCTCCCGCCTGCATATCGGGGAGCGCCTCCATCGGCGAGAGTGGGTCGGACTGGCACTGGTGATCGCGTCGTTGCTATCCGTCTCGGTGACGCTGGGGGGTGCCGCCGGCGAGGTAGGTCTCAAGGGGTCTGGCCTGTCGGTGATCTTGGTCGCTTTGCCGACGACGGCGGCTGTGGTCATCGTGGTTCTCCTGATCAAGGCTGGGCGTGGAGCCACCGCCTTCCTCTACGGGATCGCCGCCGGGCTCTTGTACGGGGTGGCCACTCTGGGAGTCAAAGGTGCGTCCACCATGGTGGTGCACTACGGCGTCTTGCACGCCCTCCCGCGAATCCTCGCGTCGGTGTACCCGTACGTGTTCCTGGTCTTCTCGCTCTTCGGGCTCCTGCTCTACCAGACGGGATTGCAGCGGTCCCGTATCTCCGTAGTCGGTTCGATGTCCGACGTCGTGTGCAGCACCTATCTCGTCGCCGTGGGGACGGTCGTCTTCGGGGAACAGCTTCCGACGAATCCAGGGACCCTGGCGCTTCGTCTCGGTGGGTTCGTCGGCGTCTTGGCTGGATCGGTCGTCGTCGCCAGCGGAGGCAAGTCGACCTCAGAGGTCATGAGTCCGGCGCCGGAGGTCGACCTGGGTCTCGGCCGAGCTCTCGTCGCGGAGATGGATACGCTGGTCGGCCGTGACGAGGTCCCCGGACGAGACCAGCCAACCGTCGAATGAGCACGTATCGCGCATGAGCACGTTCGCGGGCCGATCGGTGTTCGTGACGGGCCACACCGGGTTCAAGGGCTCTTGGCTGGCGTTGTGGCTCGACGCCCTCGGGGCGAAGGTCACCGGGTACTCTCTCGATCCGCCGACGGACCCGAGCAACTACGCGGCGTCCGGGGTGTCCGAGGTTTTGGTCGACGACGTCCGCGGGGACATCCGCGACGGCGATCGGCTCGAACGGGCGGTTAGTCGTTCAGGTGCCGATTTCGTCTTCCACCTCGCTGCTCAACCGATCGTACGAGCGGGCCTGCAAGCGCCCCGAGAGACGTTCGACACGAACGTGATCGGGACCGCCTCGGTGCTCGATGCGGTCCGCGCTGCCGGTCGGCCGTGCGCGGTGGTCGTGGCAACCAGTGACAAGTGCTACCGGAACGACGGCCAGGTCTGGGGGTTTCAAGAGAGTGACCCCTTGGGGGGGCACGATCCCTACAGCGCGAGCAAGGCGGGTACGGAGCTGGTCGTTGACGCCTACCGGTCGTCGTTCTTCTCGCTGGACAGGGTGGGGGACCACGGCGTTCGTCTGGCCTCCGTACGAGCCGGAAATGTGATCGGTGGCGGTGACTGGGCCGCCGATCGGATCGTGCCGGATGCGGTACGGGCACTTTCCGCCGGCGCCGACCTGGTGGTCCGAAATCCGATGTCCACCCGACCGTGGCAGCACGTGCTGGAGCCATTGTCGGGCTATCTGTCTCTGGCCGGCCGGCTCGCAGGTGATCCGGATCCGGCCCGCTGGGCCAGTTCGTGGAACTTTGGTCCGCTTCCCGACGACGAGGCGACCGTCGCTGATCTGGCGACGTCCGTCATCGACGCGTGGGGGGAGGGGAGGTGGGTCCGGGCAGACGGAGCCGACGCCAGCGTCGAAGCCGCTACTTTGAGGATCGCCATCGACAAGGCGGTCACGGTCTTGGGGTGGCGCCCGACGTGGCACTTCGCCGAGGCCGTCGTGCACACCATCGACTGGTATCGGGAGTACTACGCCGGACAGGCCTCGATGCGCGACCGCTGTCTCGCCGACATCAAGGCGTACCAGCAGTCGATGGCGTGAACGTGTCAGCGCCGGGCGGCGATCCGGGTTCAGTTGACCGATCGGCCGGTCAAGCGGTCGCGGCGCTCGATTGCGGCACGAACTCGACCCGATTGCTCATCCTGAGCCCGGCGGGCCAGACGCTGGATCGAGAGATGCGGATCACGCGGCTGGGGGAGGGGGTGGACGCGAACCGCCGACTGGCTCCGGAGGCCATTGCCCGAACGCTGGGGGTGCTCGAAGAGTTCCGGTGCACGATGGACCGACGAAACGTTGGGCGGGCCCGGTTGGTGGCCACGTCGGCGGTTCGCGATGCGGTCAACGGTGACGACTTCCTCGAAGCCGCTTCAGTGGTTGTCGGCTTCAGTGCTGAACTTCTCACCGGCCTGGAGGAGGGGCGGACTGCCCACATCGGTGCCACGGCGGACCTTCCGCCAGTTGACGGCGACGACGTCGTGGTGGACATCGGGGGAGGTTCCACCGAGCTGATCTTGGAGCGGGACGGGGAGATCAGAGCGGTGTCGTTGGATCTCGGTTGCGTTCGATTGACCGAGCGGACGCTGCGCCAGGATCCACCGACCGTCGCCGAGCGTGCCCAGGCCCAGGAGATCATCGACACCGAGCTCGAGCGGGCGGTCGACCAGATTCCGGAGCTCGATCGCCTGAGGGCGGTTCGGCGGCTCATCGGGCTGGCGGGAACGGTCTCGACGCTCGCCATGGTGGACCGCGGGCTGGCGGAGTACACACGTCTGGCCGTGCATCATGCCGTTCTTTCCATCGATCGAGTAGAGCACTGGTGCGGCGTCCTCGCCGACGAATCTGCCGAGACTCGCGGCCGGCGCAAGGGCATGGACCCGGGCCGACGTGACGTGATCTTCGGCGGGGTTCTCATCCTTCGAGGGGTCATGCGACGCTTCTCGATGCAGGAGTGCCTGGTTTCGGAGCTGGACATTCTCGATGGTCTGGCTCGCAGCCTGCTGAACTGATTTCCAGCCAGCTGGGCACCCGAAGCTCACGATTCCCGAGTCAGGGGTTCTGCTAGGTTCGGCTCCATGGGGCCCCCACCGGGCGGAAAGCCGGATCCCGCCGACGCCCCAGTGGACATCGAGGCGCTCGACGAGCCTGGTCTCCGCAGCTACCTGGCCGTGTCACGGGCCACCATTGAGGAGCTGTTGGCGCGGGTCGAAGGCGAGGAATGGCTGGCGTCCAAGGTCGCCGAGCAGGCGGCCGAACTGGACCGGCTGGAAGGTGAACGCGAGCAGCAGGCCACCGAGCTGGCCTCTTTGAGAGCGGACCGACTGGTTCGGTACGGGGCGGTGCTTCGACGGTTGTCCGAACGGCGACGCGCCCGATCAGCGGTTCAGTCGACCAGCTTGCCCGATGGCGGTGGGACCGGGCTGATCGATCCGCCGCCCAGCCTTCCCGAGGATCATCGTTACCCGACGTGGGTCGCCGCCTTCGACACGATCGACGACGATGCCCGACAGGTCATCCGACAGCGGCTCGATGGGCTGACCGACGCACCGCTGGTGTCGGTGATTCTCCCGGTCTTCAACACGCCCGAGCAGTACCTCCGCGAGGCCATCGACTCGGTTCGGGCCCAGCTCTATCCCGCACTGGGAGCTGTGCATCGCCGACGACTGCTCGACGGCCGCGTGGGTGCCGAAGGTCCTGGAGGAGTACGCCGCCTTGGATCCCCGCATCCGGGTCGAGCGTCGCGAGGAGAACGGCCATATCTCCGCCGCCTCCAATACGGCGGTCGCGATGGCGACGGGCGAGTGGATCGCCTTCTTCGACCACGACGACCTCCTGGCCGAGCACGCTCTTGCCCTGGCGGTGCTGGCCCTGGCCGATTCGCCGGACGCCGGTGCCCTCTACAGCGACGAGGATCTCATCGATGACGACGGGGTGCGGTCGTTCCCGTACTTCAAACCGGACTTCGATCCCATCCTCCTGCTCGGCCAGAATTACTTCTCTCATCTGTGCATGATGCGCCGATCGCTGATTCTCCAGGCCGGCGGCTTCCGGGTCGGCTACGAGGGCAGTCAGGACTGGGACGTGGTGCTCCGGGTCGTCGAGGGGCTCCGTCCTGACCAGATCGTGCACGTGCCCCACGTCCTGTACCACTGGCGGGTCCACCCGGGATCGACGTCGTCGTCGTTGGCCGCCAAGCCGTACGCGGCGATCGCCGCCCGGCGGGCGGTGACCGACCACCTCCAGCGGGTCGGGCAGGAGGCCCGGGTGTTGCCAGCCGGCTGGACCGGGTTCAATCGGATCCGGTGGGAGCTGCCGGAAGCGCCGCCGCCGGTGACGGTCGTCATCCTGCCCCGGACCGGCGTCCGCTTGACCCGGTGCATCAACAGTGCGAGGGCTCGCGCGGCCTACCCGGACGTCGAGGTCATGGTCGTCGACGACGGCGACCGCCGGCCGATGCTCCGGGCCTTCATGAGAGACTGGCGAAAGACCGTGACGGTGGTGAGTGATTACCGGAACGTCTCGGACGGCGCGCTCCGTAATGCCGCGGCTGGGCAAGCCAGCGGCGAGATCCTCTGCTTTCTCCACGACGACGTCGAGGCCGTGTCGGACGGTTGGCTGGAGGAGATGGTCGGCCTGCTCCTGCAGCCAGGCATCGGCGCGGTCGGCGCCAAGCTGCTCTATCCGGACGAGACGATCCACCATGCCGGCATCGTGATGGGCATCGGCGGTACCGCCGGCTACATCCATCGGCGGGCCGACCGGCTCGATCCGGGCTACGGCGGCCGGGCCATGCTGAGTCAGTCGTTCTCAGCCGTTTCTTGGGCGTGCATGGTGGTCCGCCGCGAGGCGTTCGAAGCGGTCGGTGGGTTTGACGAGGCGAACCTCTCCGGCGCCTACGTCGACGTGGACTTCTGTCTCCGACTGGGGGAAGCGGGCTGGCGGGTCGCTTGGACGCCGAATGCCGAGATGACCCGATACGCGTCGCCGACAGAGCCCAGGGAATCGGAGGGTGAGAACGCGATCCGGTTCGCCCGTGAGATCCGCTACCTGCACACCCGGTGGGCGTCCGTGCTTGCCGCCGACCCGGCGTACAGCCCGAACCTGTCACTCGCCCACGAGACCATGCCGTTGGCGTGGCCGCCCCGGGCCTCCTATCGCTGACGTTTCTCCAGGACGGCGTCGAGGACGCTGCTGACCCGCTCGACAAACCGGTCGGCGTCTCCGTACCAGTCGTCGGCGAACCGCCGCCCCTGGCCGCCGAGCGTGTCGCGTAGTTCTCGGTCGTTGACCGCATCGACACAGGCCATCAGCTCGGCGGCATTGCGATACCAAAGGCCGCCACCATGGGCGGCGAGCTCGGCGGCGGCCGTCGCGGCTGGGACGACCACCGGGATGCCGTAGCGAAGGGACTCGACGCATTCCCGGGCGAGCAGCTGGCCGGGGCCCAGATCGACGGTGACGAGGGCATGGGCGACCAGCCGCCATAGGTCGGTCCGGGTGTCGATGACGATCCGACCGCGGAGCGAACGGGACCGCCAGGCCGAGGCAACGCCGTCCTCGACGATGACGACGTCGTGGCGGGGCAGCGCGGCGATCAGCCATGCCGCCTGGGGAGTGGGAGCGTCGTGGTCTTCCCCGGTCGGACCTCGGTCGCTGAGAACGAGGACGTAGCCGGTGAACCCGAGACCGTTGTGCCGGCGTTGGGCGGCGAGCGGATGGACCGGTACGTGCAGGCCGATGGGGTGCACCGGTGTCGGCTGGCGGTCGGGCGCCGGTGCCGCGGCGACTGACAGGAGTTGGTCGATCGCGGCCGGCACCGCGCCGCCATCGTCGAGGGCCATTGCCGTCGCCCATGGGGCGAACCGTTCGGCGAGGGCGACCGCGCCGCTGTCCGGTCGATCGAGCAGGACGACATCGGGGGTGAGCGCGGCCGGCCAGGCTGCGTCGTCGATCGTCGGCCAGGTTCCGCCAGCGGTCGGGGGACCGACTGGTACGAGGTCGAACAGCCCGTCGGCCTGGGTCGGCCCCACCGGACCGGGGACGAGGACGTCGACGTCGGCCACTCTCGACGCCGCCCCGGCGATGCTGCGGACGACGAAGGCCCGTTCGTCCCGCCCGCCCCATGTGCCGCTCAGGACGGTCATCCGCCGGGTGGACCGGCCGTCACCCATCCTGGCGGCGGCTCTCCCCGTCGCCGGCAAGCGCGTCCGTGCTTTCGCCGACGCCACTGGCGGCAGGGCGGCGAGCGAGCTCGGCGCGTACCCGGACGAGATCGGCCCCGAGCACGTCGACGACCTCGCCGATCACGGCCTCTAGCTCCGCGACCCGCCCGACGAGCTCGTCACAGCGCCGGGCCACCGCGTCGACGGCTTGGATCACGTTGGCGAGGACTGCCCGGTCCTGGCGTTGGGCGGGCCCGGTCACTGCCGACACCGCTGACTCGACCCGGGTGCGCAGCGAACGTGGCTGCTGGCCGCTGTCCTGGTCGAGGTCGCGAGCTCGTGCCCAGGCTTCGTGCATCGCGGCCACCGTCGGCTCGTCACGCAACGGGGCCGACGGGGGCCGGCTCGGGACTGGTCGGGAGAGAAGGAGCGGGGCTTCGCCGTCGGTCGTGTCGGTGCCTCTAGCCCCGGCGTCGACGGTACTGCCGGCAGCGCCAAGAGAACGGCGCTGGATGTCGTTCACGATGTCCCGAGGGTCGAGCGCCATGCCTGCCACCATCCCTCTTCATCGGGCCCCCGCAACGCGCAGGTGGAGTTTAACCGGGTGAGATGACGGTTCAGAAAGGGGTCGCCGGCGGCAATGAGCCCTTCCCAGCGATCGACGAACCGGGCGATGTCGTCGACGCTGCCGGACGTGCCGCGGCTCGGCGACTCGTAGTGCACGAGCTCGGCGAGTGGTTCGTAGACGACTCGCAGACCGCGCTGGCGGGCCCGGAGACAGAAGTCGATGTCGTTGAGGTCGAGGCCGAGGGAGACGTCGAACCGGCCGAGATCGTCGAAGACGGCCCGCCGGATGGCGAGGCAGGCGCCAGTGACGGCCGAGCAGTCCCGAGCGAGCATTGCCATGCCGAGGTAACCAGGGGCGTCGCCGTCGAGGCCGACGAGGACGTGGCCGGCTGCTCCTCCGAGCCCGATCACGAGGCCGGCGTGCTGGACTCGGCCAGTCGGGTAGAGGAGCCGGGCTCCAGCCGCCCCGATTTCGGGACGGAGGGCCTGGGCGGCCAGCACCTCCAGCCAGCCGTCGTGCCGCGCTTCGATGTCGTTGTTGAGGAACAGCAGGACATCGCTTCGGGCGTTGTCGACTGCGTGGTTGTTGAGCGCGGCCCAGTTGAACGGGCGGTCGTCGCGGACGACGACGACGTCCGTTCGGCCGGCCAGCCGTTCGACCAGGGTCCGAGTCTCCGGTTCGACCGAGCCGTTGTCGACGAGCACGAGCTCGAGGTCGACGTCGCCAGCGGTCGCGGTGACCGAGTCCACGCAGGTCCGCAGGAACCGGGCGCCGTCGCGGAACGGGATGATCGCGCTGACGGATGGCCGGGTGCGCGCCCGGCGGTGGACCCGCCACGTGCCTGGAAATGGGCCCGGCTGGACGGACCCGTCGTCGCCGCGGCGGGCCAATGCGCCGGTCACCGCACCAGACCCGACTGGCAATCGTGACCCCGGAGGCTGGAGACCGCGGTGGTAGAGGATCTCGGCGACGTGGGCGACGCGATCGGTCGTCTCGGTGGCCCGGAGCATCAGGTCGTGCTCCCAATCCCCGCCGGCCAGCATGCCGATGCCGCCTGCCGCGTCGACAACTTCCCGTCGCAGGACGAGCGGGCGGCCGAGGTACGGCGTCGAGAGGAGCAACTCGGGCGACCAGTCTGGCTTCAGGGACGGGTTCGTCAGACCGTCGCCGGTACCGAGGTGATCCTCGTCGGCATACGCCACGTCGGCGCCGTCCAAGGCACTGATCAGGATCGCCGTAGCGTCGGGCGCCAATTCGTCGCCGGGGTCGAGCAGCGCGACGCCGGGGGTTTCGCTCGCGGCGAAGGCGGCTGCGGCCGCGTCGGCGACACGGGTCTCCGCCGGCAGCTCGACGACCACCGAGCGGTCGGCTGGCAGATCATCGAGGAGCGAGGTGAGGGCTGCGTCGTTCTCCGGGTCGCCGTCTCCGACGACGGCCAGCGTGAGCGTCCACTTGTCCGTGGTTTGCCCGGCGACTGAGCGAACGGTGCGGCGGAGGGCGTCGGGGTCGGGCCGGTCGACGACGACGAGCCAAGCGATGCCCGAGATCGCCGGCGCAATCGCCGCGCCAGCGGCCGGCGGTCGGGCGATGGCCGGCTGGACGGTGCCGCCCAGGCGTTCGGCCTCCCGTTGGCGCACCCAGGTCCGGTAACGGGGCAGGTCATCAGCCACGTCCGGCCCGAGCCGCAGGAGGTCACGCGGCGCGAAGAGGACCCGTTCCACGCCGGGAATCTACGGCGTGGCCGGCAATCTCACCAGGTGGGTGGAGGTGTACCACGGTCGGCCTGCCCTGGACAGCCTGGTTCACTGGCGCACTCATGCGCCGACCTGCCACGATGCGCGAGTGGCTCGCACCGTCCACGTCGCCCCCCTGGAGCTCGTTGGTCGCCGCGTCACCCTCCGCACGATGGGGGACGGCGACTACGACGCATGGTTCGCGGTGCGCGACCGCTGCCGGGACTGGTTGGTTCCGTGGGAGCCGCGGCCGAAGGGTGCGCCGCCGCCGGCCGAGGACCGCCAGAGCTTCGCCGCCCGCTGCGCCATCCGGGAGCGGGAGCGCCAGCTCGGCACCGGCTACGGCTTCGGTATCTTCGTCGAGGGGCAATTCGCCGGGGAGATCACGCTGTCGTCGATCCAGCGGGGACCGTTCCAGAGTGGCCACGTCGGATACTGGGTCGACCGGAGCCTGGCCGGACGGGGGTACGTGCCTGAAGCCGTCGTCAGAGTCCTCCAGTTCTCGTTCGACTCGATCGGCCTCCACCGGGTCGAGATCTCGATCATTCCCCGCAACCACTCCAGCCTTAGGGTCGTGGAGAAGCTCGGCATCCGCTCGGAAGGGGTCGCCCAGCGCTTCCTGGAGATCGACGGGCAGTGGGAGGACCACGCTCGGTTCGGCATTACCGTCGAGGAGTGGCAGGTGCGTCGGGCTGAACTCGTGGGCGGCTGGCTCGACTAGCGCTAAAGCCGATGCCACGGAGCCCTTGGCTTCAGCAACGAGCCCGGCCGTCGGCGTGTCTCGACTTGGGCTCTAGACCAATGGCCCGCTGACATCACTGGGGTCTCGGTCTTCGGGCCACGAAAATTACGCCCCACTGTCTAGGTTGCGACGGTGTGATCACCCGGTGCGCCATGGCCTAATTCGAACGTTTTCGTCGTCTATGTGTAGAGAAATCGACGCGCGTCTCCCAGGTCTCCCCACCCCTTGACTTTGTAACGGAGTCGGGTATTTAATTAGTAAAACTCGATTTTGTAAGAATTAGCCGGTTAAATTCCACAAGGATTACAAGATACTAATGCTGTAAGAGATATTTTCTATGGGGGAAAATCGTTGCGTTTTTCGAGACGAGTCAGATTGCGAAGCGCAGCGGTGGTCGGCGGCCTAGCGATCGTGGCGTTGGTGGTCGGTCTGGTCCTCTCGGTAGGTGGCGGTTCCGGTAACCTTTCGCGGCTGGCCTCTAACACCATCCCCGCCTCTGGGTACGGCGCGGGAATGGCCGGTGCCCTCGGCTCGGGATCTTCTCCGACGACGGTGGCCAGCGGTGCGCAGCCGACCACTACCAACGCGGCCGGGTCGGTGTCGCGGCCGAAGGCAGCTGCAGCCGGTTCCTCGACGCCGACGACGACCGGCTCGTCTCCTTCTGGCACCAAGGCGTCCTCCGGGTCCCCGTCGGCGGCCACGCCCATCTCGTGGTCCAAGCCCACTCCGGTGGTGCCGACAGCACCGAGCGGCGCCACAGCCCCGACTACGCCGACCACCTCGGCCAGCCAGGTCGTCGGCCTGGTCGGGGTGGCCTGCCCGTCGAGCGCCCTGTGCGTCTCGGTCGACTACAGCGGCAACGTCCACACCACGACCGATCCGACCGCCCCGACCCCGCAGTGGACGGCGACGGCGATCGCCGGAACCCCACGGTTTTCGGGCATCTCGTGCCCGACCACCACCCTGTGCGCGGCCGTCGACTACCAAGGGAACGTCTGGACGAGCACCAATCCGACCGGCGGAGCCGGTGCCTGGACCAAGACCCCGGTGAGCTCGACCGAGCCGTTCACCGACATCTCGTGCCCGACCACCACCTTGTGTGTGGCCACCACGCTCGGGGGTGGGATCGGCACCTCGACGAACCCGGGGACGGCGACACCGCAGTGGACGACGGCCACGCCGTCGCACCCGGTCCGGCTCACCGCCGTCTCGTGCGCCACCGCCAAGCTGTGCGTGGCCGTCGGGGCCAACGGCATCGCCGCCCGCTCGACCGATCCGGCCGGGGGCGCGGCCGGCTGGACATCGCTGGTGGTCGACACCGACAGCTCGACCGTCGCCGAAGGCGTGACCGGGAACCTCTTCATCGGCATCTCCTGTCCCACCACCACGCTGTGCGCTGGGGTCGATGCTGGCGGCGACGTGGTCACCACGGCCGATCCCACCGGGCCACCAACTGCCTGGCAAACGGCATCGATCGCCCCCAAGGGGGCGGGCAGCCCGGCCATCTCCTGCCCGACGGCATCGCTCTGCGTCACCACCTGGGCCTCGGGCCCGGTCATCACCTCGACCGACCCGACCGGCGGGGCCAAGACCTGGCACGCCACGACAGTCAAGGGGACAACTGCCATCACGGCGGTGTCGTGCACGAGCAACCAGCTCTGCACCGCCGTCTACGCCGACGGTAACGCCATCACCGGATCATGACCACCGTTTTCCATCCCGTCGAGAGCGACGGACGACCGCTATACGAGGAGGGGTAGTGCGACAGGGCTACAAGCGAGCCACCAGGTACCTGCGGGCCGGCCTGGCGACCGGGTCGCTGCTCATGGGTGGTTTGGTCACGATGATGGTGGTCGGGGTCCATGCCGTCGGGGCGACGGTGAGCGTGAGCGGTGCGACCAAGGTGTCTACACTCGACACCCCGGACCCCGACGTCGTCTACTCGGGCAGCGGCACCACGTACTACGCCTATGCCACGGGGACGACCACATTCGTGAAGCCGACAGGGACGGTGGTGCCGGGATCGGTGCCCGCCGTGTGGACGACAACGGTCACACCTTCAACAACAAAGAAAGGGATGATCTCGCCCGGCGGTATCAGCCTCACCCCGCTCAACTGCACCAAGACAGGCTGCACGATCGGAGGTAAGGCGCACGTGGCGTTGGTGCCCAGCAACATCCCGAGCTCGATCACAATCAAGTACGGCCTCCAGGCGCCGTCGGTGGCCAACTTCGGCGGCCAGTGGGTCATGTACTACGGGGCGCGTAACACCTCGTCGGGACAGGCCTTCGCCATCTACGACGCCACCTCGTCGAGCCCGACGATCGGGTTCTCTACCCCCTCGACAAGGGGACCCATCATGTACCAAGCGTCGACAGGCGGGTCGACCGACCCGAACCTCTTCGTCGGCAACTCGGGCGCCTGGCTCCAGTGGAAGTCGAGCACGTACGCGGGAGACAACGTCACAGCCACCCTCTGGTCGATGCCGGTCACGACGACAGGTCTCCACACGACCGGCAGCCCCCACGCCCTGATCACCCAGCCGACGACAACACCGAGCCTCTGGGACCGCACAACCATCGAGAACCCCGACATGATCTATTCGGGAACCACCTACTACCTCTTCTACTCGGGTGGGCTCTGGGGCACCAAGACATACTCCGAGGGTTACGTGACCTGCAGCAGTGGGCCGACAGGCGGCTGTGGCAGCGCCCGGACATCCCAAGAGGTGCTGCACAACACCACCAGCGCCCCGTACGGGCCCGGCGGCGCCTCGCTGTTCACCGCCACCACAGGCAACTGGCTGATGGCCTACCACGGGTGGAACCTGGCCTGCACCAACTACTTCGGGTACGGCTGTGGGGCCTCCCGCCAGCTCTACGTGAACCAGGTGAGCGGGCTCAGTGCGACGACGCCGTCGATCAGCTCGTTCACGGCGTCGGCTTCCACACTGCCGGCGACAGGTGGGAACAGGACAGTCACCCTGACCGCGCACGCCACACGGGCGGTCACCTACACATTCACTGCCAGTCCGAGCCTGACAGGGTTGCCTACGACCGTCCATTCATCGACCGGTAGCGCCGGTGTCACGGTCCGCATTCCGACAAACACATCGCCGTCGCCGGTGACGTACACCTTCACGGTGACGGCCACCGGTCCCTATGGGGGCCAGGCGAGCTCACGGTTCAATGTGACCGTCAAGGGCTTGGGTGCGATGGTGGCTTACGACAACGGCAACGGGCTGCTCGAAACCTGTGCGGTCGCCAGTAGTGGTGCGGCCACCGGCTGCTATCAGGACACGGCGTACGGATTCGCGGCGGGAACCCAACCGGTGATCACGCCGACTGGCTCGGGTACCGCGATGGTGGCGTTCGACAATGGGTCAAAACTGCTCGAAACCTGTGCGGTCGCCAGCACCGGCGCCGGCACCTGCTCCGAGGGGGCGATTGGGTTCGCTACTGGAGCCCAGCCGGTCATCGCGTCAACTGGCTCGGGTACCGCGATGGTGGCTTACGACAACGGCAACGGGCTGCTCGAAACCTGTGCGGTCGCCAGTAGTGGTGCGGCCACCGGCTGCTATCAGGACACGGCGTACGGATTCGCGGCGGGAACCCAACCGGTGATCACGCCGACTGGCTCGGGTACCGCGATGGTGGCGTTCGACAATGGGTCAAAACTGCTCGAAACCTGTGCGGTCGCCAGCACCGGCGCCGGCACCTGCTCCGAGGGGGCGATTGGGTTCGCTACTGGAGCCCAGCCGGTCATCGCGTCAACTGGCTCGGGTACCGCGATGGTGGCTTACGACAACGGCAACGGGCTGCTCGAAACCTGTGCGGTCGCCAGTAGTGGTGCGGCCACCGGCTGCTATCAGGACACGGCGTACGGATTCGCGGCGGGAACCCAACCGGTGATCACGCCGACTGGCTCGGGTACCGCGATGGTGGCGTTCGACAATGGGTCAAAACTGCTCGAAACCTGTGCGGTCGCCAGCACCGGCGCCGGCACCTGCTCCGAGGGGGCGATTGGGTTCGCTACTGGAGCCCAGCCGGTCATCGCGTCAACTGGCTCGGGTACCGCGATGGTGGCTTACGACAACGGCAACGGGCTGCTCGAAACCTGTGCGGTCGCCAGTAGTGGTGCGGCCACCGGCTGCTATCAGGACACGGCGTACGGATTCGCGGCGGGAACCCAACCGGTGATCACGCCGACTGGCTCGGGTACCGCGATGGTGGCGTTCGACAATGGGTCAAAACTGCTCGAAACCTGTGCGGTCGCCAGCACCGGCGCCGGCACCTGCTCCGAGGGGGCGATTGGGTTCGCTACTGGAGCCCAGCCGGTCATCGCGTCAACTGGCTCGGGTACCGCGATGGTGGCTTACGACAACGGCAACGGGCTGCTCGAAACCTGTGCGGTCGCCAGTAGTGGTGCGGCCACCGGCTGCTATCAGGACGGCGGTACGGGGTTTGCTTCCGGCAAGACCGTGATGATGGTTCCTGTTGGTTGACCCGGCGTGCCGGTCAGCCGTCCCCGCTCTACACGACCGACGGCGAGTGCCGGAAGAACTGCTCGACGTCGTGCTCGGTGTACGAGACGGAACGGCGGCCGGTACTGCGCCGTAGCCGGAGGCCGCAGCCGAATCTCTCGACCGCGCCGGCGCTGGTGTAGCGGTAGTTGAAGCTGGAGCCGGTCAGGCGGCGGGTGTCGACGCCGCGGCCGTAGCGCAGGAGGGCTTCGAGCTCGGGCGGAAAGTCGAAGACGCCGAGACAGACGAGCGGAGCGATGGCGAGCGTCGGGTGGACGGGCGGGAGGGGAGAAGCCGGGTCCCGCAGATCGACGCGACTTCGCTCCACGGCAGCCGGCCACGGCCAGCGACGTTGAAGACGCCGGGGAGCCGGTGGCGGGTGACGAGCTCGACGGCGCGGACGACGTCGTCCTCCTCGACGAACTGGAGGAGCGGGTCGAAGCCGAAGATCGACGGGCAGAGGGGCCGGGACAGGTTCTTGCTGATCGGGGTGACGATGTCGGTGCCGAGGATGTTGGCGAAGCGGAGGAGGGTGACGACGACGTCGGGGTTGTCGTCGGCGAAGTCGCCGTCTTCCCGTTGCACCTGCCGTCGCGGTAGATCGAACGTGTCCTGGCCCGGTCGTCAGACCTGGGTCCTTGAGCCCGTTCGACGTGCCTGTCGCGGCCGGGGTTTCGACTGGCTTTCGAGCCTCCGGTCCAGGTCGACGTCGGCCGGGCCGGAGCCATCGGGAAGGAGGTGCTGGCCATGAGGGGCGGCGACACCCCGGCACCGTGCTTGCAATGTCCCGGCTGAAGTCGTGACAAATCACCGGTCAGATCTATAACAATTTCCCGAACATTTCGGTTATAATCTCCCGGATGCTAGACAGCAGGGCGCCCTACCGGCGCCGTGTCGTCGACCGTGAGCTGGTCGAGCTGCTCGCCGCCACCGGCGCGGTGGTCATCGAAGGACCCAAGGCGTGTGGGAAGACGGCGACGGCCCGTCAGCTCGCCGCCAGCGAGGTGCTGCTGGACGTCGACGAGTCGGCCCGCCGGGCGGTTGAGGTGGACGCAGGACTGGTGCTCGACGGCCCGGCCCCTCGCCTGATCGACGAGTGGCAGATCGAGCCGTCCATCTGGAACCACATCCGTCGTGCGGTCGATGGGCGGACCGAGCCCGGGCAGTTCATCCTCACCGGTTCGGCCGTCCCGGCCAACGACGTCACCCGGCACACCGGGGCGGGGCGCATCGCCCGGCTGCGAATGCGCCCGATGAGCCTCTACGAGACCGGCCACGCCGACGGGGCCGTCTCGCTGCGCCGTCTGCTCGACGGTGCGCCGGCTCGCAGCGCGGACCCCGGGCTGTCGGTACGCGACCTGGCCGAGCGGGTCGCCGTGGGTGGGTGGCCCGCCCTCCAGGATCGGACCACGACCGGTGCGCTGCGAGCTGTCCGCGACTACTTGGACGAGATCCGACGCGCCGACATCGTCCGGGTCGACGGGACCCGCCGTGACCCCGAGCGGGTCGGCCGGCTCCTGGCCTCGCTGGCCCGCAACGTGTCGACCTATGCCGCGGCTACCACCCTGGCCGTCGATGCCGGCGGTGCGGACGGGGCGCTGGACGACGACACCGTGCGCGACTACCTGGGCGCGCTCGAACGCCTGATGATCGTCGAGGACCAGGTCGCGTGGGCTCCGCGACTGCGGTCCCGGTCTGTCCTGCGGAGCGGACCCAAGCGTCATTTCGTCGATCCCTCACTGGCGGTCGCCGCCCTCCGGCTGACGCCCGAACGCCTGCTCTCGGACCTGAACCTGTTCGGGTTCTTCTTCGAGTCGCTGGTCGTGCGCGACCTCCGGGTGTACGCACAGGCATCCGATGCCCGAGTCCTGCACTATCGGGACAACACGGGCCTGGAGGTCGACGCCATCGTCGAAGCAGCCGATGGTCGGTGGGGGGCGTTCGAGGTCAAGCTGGGTACGGGATCGGTGGCTGCCGGAGCGGCATCGTTGCTGAGGTTCGCCGAGCGGGTCGACACCGACACCTGTGGCCGCCCGGTGGTGCTCGGTGTGATCGTCAGCAGCGGGTACGGCTACACGCGCGACGACGGTGTCGCCGTGATCCCTCTCGGATCGCTCGGGCCGTAGGCCATCTCCGCGTGGCACAGAGGAGATCATGCACACCCACCCCGGGCACGATCAGCCGTCCGCGGTCTGGACGACCGACGGCGAGTGCCGGAAGAACTGCTCGACGTCGTGCTCGGTGTACGAGACGGAACGGCGGCCGGTGCTTCGCCGCAGCCGGAGGCCGAAGGGGAAGCGCTCGACGGCGTCGGCGCTGGTATAGCGGTAGTCGAAGCCGGCGTCGGTCAGGCGGTGGGTGTCGACGCCGCGGCCGTAGCGCAGGAGGGCTTCGAGCTCGGGCGGGAGCTCGAAGACGCGGAGACGGAGGAGGGAGATCGGAGTCAGGCCTGTCGGTGCCTTCGGTGACCGTTCACGTGAACTGCGACGTGATGGAAGTGACCACTCGCTCCGCGGCAGTCACTACCGCGTCGACACGGTCGGCGGTGACGTCGCCCAGGTCGGCCGGGTAGCGACCTTCTATCGCCCAGGGGTTGAGCAGTTCGAGATCGCCTTCGTCGATGAGTGCCGCGTCATCGTCCGGCAAGAGACCGACGATCTCGAAGAGGTCGTGGGAACGTCGCAGGGTGACCGCTCGCTCGATGAGTGCGGCCTTGATTGCCTTTTCCGCAGAGAGAGGTGCGTGCAAGCAGGCCGCTCGCGGCGGTAGGTCCGCACGTTCCCTGAGGGCTCGGGCAACCGCCAGCTCTTCGTCAGCCTCGCGGAGCCAGCGTCTTGCCTCGGTGTTCACGTCAGGCGGAGGCTCGGTCGTAGACCACCTTGCCCTCGTGAGCTGGAAGGTAGAGAAGTGAACCGTTGATGTTCGCCTGCCGCTGAAGCTCGTCCACGTCGGTGACGATTACGTCACAGGGCACTGGAGCCGCGATGGCCCGGCGGATCTTGCCCATGAGGTCGACGATCTCGGACCTGTCCACATGGTCGAAGACGACGAGGAGGTCGAGGTCGCTGTCCGGGGACTCCGAACCGAGGGCCACGGAACCGAAGACGATCACTTGCGCGGGATCGAAGGCGCGCACCACGTCCTCCACGGCGGAGGGGACCCACTCGCGGAGCGTCTTCCCGTTCCATCGGCCGTCGCGGTAAACGGAACGTTCCCTGGTCCTGGCCATCAGAAAGTGACGAACCGTCGACCGTCCAACATGTGGTCAAGCGTAGTCCCCGATGGAGACAGCACCGAGGTGTCGGCCAGCCACCCCCGGCCTGAACGACCGACGGCGAGTGTCGGAAGAACTGCTCGACGTCGTGCTCGTACGTGCACGACGCGGGACGACGGCCGGTGCTCAGTCGTAGCCGGACGGCGCGGACGAAGCTCTCGACCGCGCCGGCGCTGATCTGGTGGTAGTCGAAGCCGGAGGGTCCCCCGCTAGAGCTCTCGATATGCAGCGGAACGACGAGGGTGGCAGGCCGCTCGGGGTTCTTCAAGAGGACGTGGCGTCCCCGCTGCCGGGTGGCCCGCCAGCCGTCTCGTTCGAGGGCCTTGATCAGCTGCACACCGGATAGGACGGGCAGGCGGTCGTTCACGCGGGAATCGGCAGCCTCCGCCGCACGACCCCGGCCCCGACCGACCGGCCTTCCTCCCGAAGCTCTTCGACGTAGAGTGGCAGGGCTTCCCGTGCGTTCGTCGCCGCTTCCTCGATGTCCTCGCCTTGGGTCGCCGGGCAGGTCGGGGGCGTAGACGCTGTACCCGCCCTCTTCCTGCGGCTCGAAGACGAAGTCGATCTCCGTCGGCTCTTCCACGTCCGCGGTTTATGTCCGGTCCCAGCGAGATCGGTCTCCGGCGCCCTGTGACGGTCCAATCCACCTGATGACTGCCGGCGATGGCGCGAGATCTCCCAACGAAGTTTTCGACGAACGTCGCTGGCGGAAGCTCCTCGCCCTCGCCCGGCAGGCCGGGGCGTCAGCCGTCCGACAGGTCGGTGAGGGCGGCTGGCAGTACGTGCGAAGCGTCCTCTTCGGCAAGCGAGTCCGGAGACCGTTTCAGCTGTCGGCCGACCGACCGGCCGTAGCAGCCTCTCTGACCGCTATCATTGAGCTATGGCGAATCGGCGACCTCAGGATGCGAAGTTCACGCTTCCGTTCCCGTTCGTGGAGTGGTCGTCGGTGTTGCGCGCCAAGGACCCGGCCCGCGACGTCACTCGGTCCCGCGCTCGCTCGCTACGCGAACACGGGCTCCTGTCTAGCGGCGTGACGGTCACTCGGCATGACGATCGCGGGTTTCGAGGACGGGGGACCTACAACAGCATCCTCTGGGTATGGGCCGAGCGTTGCGCCAGGGCGGATCTCCCGGAGAGTGCGGTGGCGCTGCGCGAGGCGGGCCGAGCGCTCGAGGAGCAGTTCGCCGCACCGTTCGAGTCTTACCTTGCGCACCACGACATCGAGGAGCTCCCTGCGGCACCCTTCTTCGGCGACGTGATGCGGTTGACGGCGCGTGCGCTGGCTGGTTGCCACGCTCTCGAGCTAATGGTTGTCGCCTCCGGGAAACTTGGGGGCCTCGATGAATCGTTTGGGCGGGTGACGGGTCTGTCGCCGCTCGGTTGCCCGACGGTGGTTGACCTTCCGGCGAGGATGCTCACCGCAGGAGGATTTCATCCCGGGGCTGATCTATGGGTGGTCGAACGAGTCCTCGGTGAGGCGACGCTTCTCGAGGTGGACCGCGCGGTATCTGTAGCGCTGCCGGTGAGCGTGGCCCGACGCCTCGGGTGGGCGCAAGTGATCGGACTTCCGACATCGACGACGTCAGACGGCGAGCTCGCCGGCGCAGAGCGATATGCGGCAACGGCGGCACTGCTACCGTCGTCGAGCCACTGGGACGACCTGGTCGACGCTGCTGTCACTGGCCAGCTCCCGGTGAGACGTCTCCGCTTGGCTGGGTAGGCCACGAGTCGGATCGACGATGGCGGGGGGATTCGAATGGCGAGACGCGACGCGCCACGACCGCCCTTTGCTCCAAGGATTCTCGTGCACCCCTGACCCTGGCCGGACCGCGACCGACCGCTTCCCTACCAGCGGCCATGGGAACGAGACGTCGAGGCGTGGATTCGCGTCCAAACGCCGCCAGCGGGTCCCGGTGAGGCCCTTCGCATCGAGACGGACGACGTGTCAGTTCAGGCCGTCGCCGCGCTCGTCCTTGCTGACGAGCGCCAGGCGATCGCCATCGTGAAGATTCAGGCGATCGCCGTCTCGCTAACCGTTCGGGGAGGAGACGGGACGATCGCCGATGCAGCGATGACCGAGGCGCTGTCGCAGGCGACGCGCCTCTCTGCTGCGGCCGGGTACGGCCGGACGATCGTGGTTGCCTGGGTCGACGAACGCAACTTGGAGAGCCAACGCCTGCTCGGACGGTCAGGCTTTGCCCGATTCCGACGCATATCGGAAGAGCTCTTCGAATGGGCGTTGGTGGTGGTCGTTGGAGACGAGACCGCGGTAGCAACGCGCACCTGACGTCGAACGCTACGGGCGAGGTGCCGTTTCGAGAGTGAGACTTCGGCGAAGATGCCGTCGTTGGACACGAGCGGCAGGCCGAGGCGTAGAGCGGCGTGGTGCTCGCGTTGGACGCTGAGGTCACGCTTCCAGCGCGCGGAGAAACGTCGCGCCCTCCGCCTCGTCGAGGTCGTCGATCTCCATCTCTTCTCGGGTGGCCGCGGCCGGGCCCGGCGGAGCAGTTCCTCGACGGGAAGCTCCAGGCTGCCGCCGGGTCCGAGGAAGATCGGATCAGTTGACACGTCGTTCAGCTTGCCGGCGGATTTTACGTTTCGAGGCGCTTCCCGTCAGCGGCGGTCAGCCATCCCCGGCCTGCACGACAGACGGCGAGAAGGCGGCGCCGGCCGTGCGGGTTGGCGATACCCCCGGCACCGTGCTTGCAATGTCCCGGCTGAAGTTGTGATAAATCACCGGTCACATCTATAACAATTTCCCGAACATTTCGGTTACAATCTCCCGAATGCTGGACAAGCAGGGCGCCCTACCGGCGCCGTGTCGTCGACCGTGAGCTGGTCGAGCTGCTCGCCGCCACCGGCGCGGTGGTCATCGAAGGACCCAAGGCGTGCGGGAAGACGGCGACCGCCCGTCAGCTCGCCGCCAGCGAGGTGCTGCTGGACGTCGACGAGTCGGCCCGCCGGGCGGTTGAGGTGGACGCAGGACTGGTTCTCGACGGCCCGGCCCCTCGCCTGATCGACGAGTGGCAGATCGAGCCGTCCATCTGGAACCACATCCGTCGTGCGGTCGATGGGCGGACCGAGCCCGGGCAGTTCATCCTCACCGGTTCGGCCGTCCCGGCCGACGACGTCACCCGGCACACCGGGGCGGGGCGCATCGCCCGGCTGCGGATGCGCCCGATGAGCCTCTACGAGACCGGCCACGCCGACGGGGCCGTCTCGCTGCGCCGTCTGCTCGACGGTGTGCCGGCTCGCAGCGCGGACCCCGGGCTGTCGGTGCGCGACCTGGCCGAGCGGATCGCCGTGGGTGGGTGGCCCGCTCTCCAGGATCGGACCACGATCGGTGCGCTGCGAGCTGTCCGCGACTACTTGGACGAGATCCGACGTGCCGACATCGTCCGGGTCGACGGGACCCGCCGTGATCCCGAGCGGGTCGGCCGGCTCCTGGCCTCGATGGCCCGCAACGTGTCGACCTATGCCGCGGCTACCACCCTGGCCGCCGATGCCGGCGGTGCCGGCGGTGCGGACGGGGCGCTGGACGACGACACCGTGCGTGACTACCTGGGCGCGCTCGAACGCCTGATGATCGTCGAGGACCAGGTCGCGTGGGCTCCACGACTGCGGTCCCGGTCCGTCCTGCGGAGCGGACCCAAGCGTCATTTCGTCGATCCCTCACTGGCGGTCGCCGCCCTCCGGTTGACGCCGGAACGCCTGCTCTCGGACCTGAACCTGTTCGGGTTCTTCTTCGAGTCGCTGGTCGTGCGCGATCTCCGGGTGTACGCACAGGCATCCGACGCCCGAGTCCTGCACTATCGGGACAACACGGGCCTGGAGGTCGACGCCATCGTCGAAGCAGCCGATGGTCGGTGGGGGGCGTTCGAGGTCAAGCTGGGTACGGGATCGGTGGCTGCCGGAGCGGCCTCGTTGCGGAGGTTCGCCGAGCGGGTCGACACCGACAGCTGTGGCCGCCCGGCGGTGCTCGGTGTGATCGTCAGCACCGGGTACGGCTACACGCGCGACGACGGTGTCGCCGTGATCCCTCTCGGATCGCTCGGGCCGTAGGCCATTTCCGCGTGGCGACAGAGGAGATTGTCCGCACCCACCCCGGGCATGATCAGCTGTCCCCGGTCTGTATAACGGACGGCGAGTGTCGGAAGAACTGCTCGACGTCGTGCTCGTAGGTGTACGACGCGGGACGGCGGCCGGTGCTCCGCCGTAGCCGGAGACCGCGGACGAAGTTCTCGACGGCGCCGGCGCTCGTGTAGCGGTAGTCGAAGCCGGCATCGGTCAGGCGGCGGGTGTCGACGCCACGGCCGTAGCGCAGGAGGGCTTCGAACTCGGGCGGGAGGTGGAAGACGCGGAGACGGAGGAGGGGGGCGATGGCGAGCGTCGGGTGGACAGATGGGAGGGGGAGAAGCCGAACGGCAGAAGTCAGCCTGTTGACGAGCGGTGTTCGAGCACGAAGGGACGCACCGCTTCGACGACACGTTCGGCGATACCGGCAATCACGACCGCCTCCGCCGAACTGACCGGTGGCAGGTCGGCTGCGTACCGGCCGTCGATGACCCACGGGTCGAGTGCGTCGAGGTCGTCCTCGTCGATCGTTGGCCGTCGCTCTTCGGGGAATGTGCCAAGAAGCCTCGTGAGCCCATGAGACTTTGGGAACTGTCTGCCGATCGCGATCAACCCGGCCTTCAGCGCCTTTTCGGCGGCCTGTTGGGAGAGAAAGCAGGCGATTCGCGGCACGATGTCGTCGGCATGAAGTAGTGCATGCGCTGCGGCCAGATCCTCCTCTGCCAGCCGGTACCACCGGGCGGCCGGCGAGTCAGGCAGCGGGCCGTCGCTCATAGACGACGATGCCGTGGTTCGCCGGTTCGTACTCGGTCGTTCCGACGACTGATCGGTTTCGCTCGAAATCTGCGACGCTGGTTACGAGGAGGTCCCGGGGCAGATCCAGGGTCCGGGTCGCCCGTCGTAGTGCGACCATCAACGCGCGGCGCTGATCGACCGGAGCGTCATCGAGCACCACCAAGAGATCGAGATCGGAGTCAGGCCCGTCGGTGCCTTCGGCAACCGATCCGAACAGGATTACCTTGGCCGGCTCGAATCGCTCGACGATGAGCGCGGTGATGTCATCGGCCCATTCCCTGAGCCGTCGACCATTCCATGACGACTTTCCGTTTCGGACCTCGTAGGTCGGCGACGGCATCTGCCCATAATGCCCCATCGGCGCCGTAGTGACGAGTGGTGCCGGCTGGGGAATGGAGCCACTCCCAGCCGGTTTCCCGCAGCCTCGCGGTCAAAGAAGATTCGCCAAGTTCTCCCGGTCCATACCGGCATCCCGAAGAATCCCCGCGAGGGTCCCCCGCTCGAGCTCTCGATGCAACGGAACGACGAGGGTGGTCGACCGTTCGGGGTTCTTCAAGAGGACGTGGCTTCCCCGCTGTCGAGTGGCACGCCAGCCGTCTCGTTCGAGGACCTTGATCAGCTATGCACCGGACAGGACGGGCTGGCGGTCGCTCACGCGGGAATCGGCAGCCTCCGCCGCACGACCCCCGCCCCGACCGACCGACCTTCCTCACGAAGCTCCTCGACGTAGAGCGCCAGGGCTTCCTGTGCGTTCGCTGCCGCTTCTTCGAGATCGTCACCCTGGGTGTGCAGCCCGGGTAGGTCGGGGGCGTAGGCGCTGTACCCGCCCTCTTCCTGCGGCTCGAAGACGAACTCGATCTCCGTCGGCTCCTCCATGTCCGCAGTGTATGTCCGTCCCGAGGAGGGCCGCCCGCCGCGGGAGATCGTCGTTGTCCGGCTTGGAAGTGTGCAGTCCGATCGGTCTCCGGCGCTCTGTCGGTCGCCTATCGGATCGGTGCTCGGTAACTGAGCACTGGCGTCAGGTGGCGGGTCTCGGTCAGCCGTCCCCGGCCTGCACGACGGACGGCGAGTGTCGGAAGAACTGCTCGACGTCGTGCTCGTACGTGTACGACGCGGGTCGGCGGCCGATGCTCCGTCGTAGCCGGACGGCGCGGACGAAGCTCTCGACGGCGCCGGCGCTGGTATAGCGGTAGTCGAAGCCGGTTGCCGATCACTCTGGACGAAGTGTCACGTCTGGTTCGCGCCGTCGTTCTTCGGAAGGTCGGCGTTGATCCCGCCCGTCGTGCAGTCTTCGTAGTGGGAAGTGCTCCTGGAGAAGTGGACGTTCTTTACGGCGACAACGTCGGCAAGGAGATCGCGGTCCTCGAGTGCGGCCTCCCCGACCTCATGCTCGGACAGCCGGGCCAGGTCGTACCAGTGGCGGGAGATCCGATCGGCCCCCCGGTCCCACTGTCCGCGGTTGCACTCATCGTGGGCCAGGGTGGCTTTCTCCCAAAACGTCCGCGCCGCGGAGAGCACGTCGACGGTGGCAAGAGGAAGCTCCACGTCCTCGGTCGTGAGAAAGTCGGCCACGTACGGAGCGATCGTGTGGGACTCGCTCGGAACGACACGGTTGCGGGCCCCGAACTCCATCTTGACCCGCTCGGTGAGGTAACCACCTTCCTTGATGAAACAGCTCGGGTAGTCGAGGACGACGGTCTCGTCGTCGAGCATGGTGACGCATTCGTTCGGGTTGTCGATGTAAGGAGCGAGGGCAGAACTGACGAGTGGCACCACGACCGCTTCGAGGTGGGCCTTTAGCTGGGTGCCGAGCCGTTCCCGGGCTTTCTTGGCGGCACTCCTCGAAGCAGGGAGCTCGGCGTTCGTGTCGGGATCGAGAGCGACCGTGACGTCGATGTCTTCGGAGAACCGGTCGATGACCCCATAGATCTTCGAGAGCGAGGTACCGCCCTTGAAGGCCATCGGCGGCCGGTCGTCCTGGTCGAAGAGGACGTCGAGGGCCCAGCAGAGCCAGACGTCCTTCTCGAGGATCTTGGGCGGGAGGCCAGTGGTGGCAGCACATGCGGCGTAGACGTCGAGTTGCTCGTCGGGCTCCTCGAGCAAGAACTGGTCAGGCAATTGCCGGCTCGCTGACCATCTGGCCCGTCGAGGCCCCGGCTCCGGGGTGCTCGAAACGGTAGAACTCGTCGCTCAGCCAGGCTGGCATCGCGTTGGTCTCCTCGCGCAGCGTCTTGAACTCCGCAGGCGGTAGCGCGCCCCGTACCTGCGCAATGACCGCTGGGGTCACCTGCTTGGGGCCGAGGTAACGCAGCGCGCGCAGCGCGTCGCCGGCCGGAGTGCCCGGCAGTACCAGCTCTCTGGGGGCTGCGTGCCGGAGCTGCACGCTGAGCTGGCCGAGCTGCACGGTTCGGCTGTGGCCAGAAGTGAGGAATACCGGGGACAACGGGGCTTGGGTACTCAAGCCGAGCCGTCGGGCAGCTTCGGCGCCATGGACGGCGATCGACTCACCCCGGCTCTCGGCTAGCGCTTCGACCAGGGCCTGAGGCTGGGGAGGGACCGCGCCGACGAGGCGGCTGGTCTTCGGCCGGCAGTAGACGCCACGGGCGGCGCGCGTGATCTCCCCAGCCCGCTCGAGGCGGCTGAGCGTCTGATCCACGGCCGCTCTCGTGCCATAGCGAAGCAGTCGGGACGTCGGAATCAGTGCCCCTGGTGTGGCCTGCTCGAACTCCCGTCGGATCGCCGTGGTGGTCGACATGCTCACGTCAGAAAGTGTAGCTAATTATCTGACATGCGCCAACGCGACGACCGAGCGATCGATACCGCCAGCTGTTGTCACGACTGTGACGGACCGCTCGGTCAATCCCGTCGGGACCGCCGGTGAGGGTTCTCCCTCGAGCTCGCTGCAAGGGGAGTGACGACGGGGGTGGACGGCCCCCATGCATCGACTCAGCCGTCCCCAGTCTGGACGACGGACGGCGAGTGCCGGAAGAACTGCTCGACGTCGTGCTCGTACGTGTACGGCACGGGACGGCGGCCGGTACTTCGTCGTAGGCGGAGGGCTCGGACGAAGTTCTCGACGGCGCCGGCGCTGGTGTAGCGGTAGTCGAAGCCGGCATCGGTCAGGCGGCGGGTGTCGACGCCACGGCCGTAGCGCAGGAGGGCTTCGAGCTCGGGCGGGAGCTCGAAGACACGGAGGCGGACGAGCGGGGCGATGGCGAGGGCAGGGTGGACGGGCGGCAGGGGGAGGAGCCGGGTCCCGCAGATCGACGCGACCTCGCTCCAGGGCAGCCGACCGCGGCCGGCGACGTTGAAGACGCCGGGAAGCCGGTTGCGGGTGACGAAGCTCGACGGCGCGGACGACGTCGTCTTCCTCGACGAACTGCACGAGCGGGTCGAAGCCGAAGATCGACGGGCAGAGCGGCCGGGAGAGGTTCTTGGTGATCGGGGTGACGATGTCGGTGCCGAGCACGTTGGCGAAGCGGAGGAGGGTGACGACGACGTCGGGGTTGTCGTCGGCGAAGTCGTGGACGAGCGCCTCGGCCTCGACGAGGGACCGCTCGACCGCGGTCCTCGGTGGCGCCGATCGCGGCGTGTCCTCGGCGAACGTGTTCGGGTCCTTCTCGGACGAGCCGTAGACGAGCGTCGACGACTTGACGACGACGTGACGGACGGGCGAGCCGGGGGCGCCGGCCGCGGCGAGGAGGTTCATCGTCCCGATGACGTTGATCTCGTGCAGGGCGCGGGAGGGGACCTGGGTGGAGTCGACGACGAGGAAGGTGTGGACGATCGTGTCGACCTGGGTGGCGCGGACGAGGCGGTTGAGGATCGAGTACGTCTGGTCGGAGCGGACGTACTCGGCCCGCTCGAACGGCACGGACGGGCTCCGGCTGCCGAGGCCGAGGACGACGTCGGTGTCGCGGTCGGCCTCGAGGGCCTGGACGACGCGGCCGCCCCAGAAGGTGTCGGCGCCGGTGACGAGGACGCGACGGCCCACCGCGGGCTAGCCGAACCAGACGCTGCGGCGGTCGCGCAGCATGTCGTAGAGGGTCTCCTGCAGCCGGGCCCGGATGGTCTCGGCCTCTTCCATGACGCGGCTCTTCGAGTACCGGTCCTGATCGGGCGGGACGTCGAAGGTGATCGGGTCGAGGACGCGCAGCGTGATCTTCGCCGGGAAGGGCACGGCGACACCGACGGGGCCGAGCAGGAGGAGGTTGGCGGTGACGGGGAAGTACGGCAGCCGGAGGGCCTTGGCGACGGCGGGCAGCCGGAAGAGCGTCGGCATCGCCTCCTCCGCGCCGACGACCGCGATCGGGACGACGGGGACGCCGGCGCGCATGGCGATCTCGACGAAGCCGCCGCGGCCGAACCGCCGGAGCTGGTAGCGGTCGGTGTACGACTTGGCGGTCGCCTTCGTCCCCTCGGGGAAGACGAGGACGAGCTGCTGCTGCTCACGGAGGAGCCGGTAGGCGTTGTCGGGCCGGGCGGGCACGCCACCGGCCCGGCTCCAGAGCGTCCCGAGGACGGGGAGCGTCCGGAAGAAGTAGTCGGCCATGCCGTAGACGGCGCGGCCGAGCTCCTTCTCGATGCCGTGCATGATCACCGGTGCGTCGGACGGGATGGCGCCGGCGTGGTTGGCGATCAGCAGCGCGCCGCCGTCGGTCGGGATCTTCTCCAGCCCGTCCCAGTCGGCGCGGAACCAGTTGGCGTAGACGGGGTCGTAGAGCTGTCGGACGACGGCGCGGACGCGTTCGGACCGGCCCCATTCGTCGACGTCGGAGCGGCGGCTCTCGTCGGCGGGCGGCGAGACGGTCGTTCGCTCGTCGGCGGGCAGCCGGAGGGGGACGATCTCGGTGCTCGGTCGGGCCGGCGCCGCGACTTCCCGGCGGGCTGCCACGTCGCCATCGTACCGACCGCTATCCGCCGATCGGCAGCCTCCGGATCCGAATACCACGGTTCTCGATAACGACGATTGCCCCCGCGTCGAGATCTTCTTCGAGGGCTGGCATGTTGGCGAGAAGGATCATGACCTGTTCATGCGGCCGGCGGCGGCCTTGCCGACGGTAGAGGATGACCGAGGGCACCGTGCTTTCTCGAGCGACGAGCATTCCGCCGAAGTCGGTGTCGGCCGAGATCAACACCCGTTGTTCTGCGCAGCTCGGGCCAAGATTTCTTCATCGGCGGCCCGGGACAGCCCATATGCGGCCGCGTGCACAGCGTCATGTCCAGCCGCGACAAGACCATCGGCCAACTGTGACGACAGGCACTGGTCGATGAAGAACCTCAAGCGGGATCGAGCAGCGGAACCGTGCGCTCCTGGACCGCAGCGGCGGCGTAGTGCAAGGCCTCAGCCACGTCCACAGGCTCGAGGGCTGGAAGAGCGTCCACGACCTCGTCTGCGGTCATCCCGTCAGCAACCATGGCCACAACGGTGGCGACGGGGATGCGCAGACCGCGAATGCACGGCTGGCCGCCCATCTGCCCCGTTTTCACCGTTATCCGTTCGAAGCGCATCCGACGGCCTCCTCGGATGTCAGCGTACCGGCGCCCTTCCCGAGGTGGCGACGGAGCGAGCCGGCAGCCTGCTGCAGTTCGTCCGCCGTCGGGTCAAGGTCGTCCGGCGCCGATCAGGTCTGTGTCGTAGATCGGCGAGTACGAGACGGTCGTCCCGGTGTACGGGGCCTGGATGATCGTTGTGCTGCCGTAGGGGCCGGAACCGACGTACATGACGACGTGGTCGATGATGCCGTCGCCGTCGAGGTTCTTGTAGAAGAGCAGGTCGCCGGGTTGAAGGGCGGACAGCGAGACGTGGGGGATCGACGCGTACTGGGCTGTGGCGGTCCGCGGGATCGAGACGCCGGCCTGGGCCCACGCCCACTGGGTGAGGCCGGAGCAGTCGAAGCCCTGGCCGGGCGTCTCGCCGCCCCATGCGTAGGGGACGCCGAGCTGGCTCTCCGCGGCCTGGACGGCCGCGTTGCCGCCGCCGCTCGACGAGCCGCTGGCGCTGACCGTCGGCGGTGAGCTGCTCGAACCGCTACCACTCGAGCCGCTGCTTCCGGAACCGGAGCTGCTCTTGCCCGACTGGCTGGCCGACGCGGCGGCTTGGTTGGCCGCAGTGGTGGCGGCCGCGCCGGCACTGGAGCCGCCGACCGCGGTGGCGACGGCGACCGCGCTGGCGGCCTGTTGCGCGGCCTGTTGGTGCGCGGCGGCCGTCTTCGCCGCGGCGGCTGCCGCGGCGGCTGCCGCCGCCTGGGCCTGGGCCTGGGCAGCGACCTCCTGGGCCAGCGTCCCCTTCACCTGTTGCAGCGTCGCCTCGTCGGCCGCGGTGGCGCTGGCGTTCGCCTGCTGGAGGGCCTGGGCCTGTTGAGCCTGGGCCTGGGCCTGCTGCTCCTGGGCTTTCTGGGCGGCCTGGTCGGCCTGGAGCTTGTTCTGCTGGCCGACGAGCGCGGTCTGGTCGACGACGACATTGCCGATCACGGTGCTCTCGTACTCGGTCCGGGCGTCGGAGCTGGCGGCGGAGGTGGCGAAGAGGGAGGAGATCTGGGTGGCGGGGGCGCCGGAGACGTAGGCCATGACCGCGTCGTGGGCCAGCTTCGTCTTGTCGGCGGTGATGTTTGCCTGGGTGCTGCTCAGGTCGGCGGCGGTCGTCGCGAGCTGGGCGTTGACGGTCTGTAGCGTCTGCTGCGCGGCGTCGTACTGCTGGCTCAGTGCGGCGGTCTGGGCCTGCTCGTGGGCGATCGTCGTCGCGAGCGTCGCGGCCTGTTGCTGGGTGGCTGTGATCTGCGCCTGGGTGGGAACACTCGCCGAGCTGCCGGAAGAAGAGGAGGTGGAGGTGGCGCCGGCGAGCGGCGTGCCGACGGCGATGGGCGAGGGCGATGAGGGCGATGAGGGCGATCGCCACGATCCCACCGGCGAGGGTGGGCGAAAGAATGCGGCGTGTGCTCCGACAATTCACAGCAGCCACTTCCGCAACAGTAACCCCTCGAGTCACACAATCCAAGGGGTCGAGCCCGCTCGGACGGCGTCGGACGGAAGTCGTGAACACCGTACTTGCCGGGCCTGGTCACCGATCGCCACCGGTCGGCCGGCGGGCAGGGCGCTCTAGGGTGCGTCCGTGGACGGTGTGCGGGAGGTCGTTGGCGGCCGAGTCGAGGGTCGGGAGTTCGACGGCGGATGGGTGTTTACCGGCATCCCGTTCGCAGCCGCGCCGGTCGGTCCGCTCCGATGGCGGCCGCCGCAGCCGCCGGCAACGTGGTCAGGTATCCGCCCGGCGGTGGAGTTCGGGCCGATCGCGCCGCAGACGCCACCGATCCCGGGCGTTGCCGTGCCGGGCGATCCGGTGGCGCAGGACGAGGACTGTCTCAATCTGAACGTCTGGACGCCGGCGCTCGATGACGGGGTCCGTCCGGTCATGGTCTGGGTGCACGGCGGCGGGTTCACGACGGGGGCCGGGTCGAGCCTCCTCTACCGGGGCGGGGACCTGGCGCGTGACGGCGACGTCGTCGTCGTCACGGGCAACTACCGGCTCGGCGCGCTCGGCTTCCTCGGCCACCCCGCGCTCGGTGATCCGGCGACGGGGACGATCGGCAGCTGGGGCTTGCTCGACCAGATCGCGATCCTGCGGTGGGTCCGTGAGCACATCGCGGCGTTCGGTGGCGATCCGAACAACGTGACGCTCTTCGGCGAGTCGGCGGGAGGGATGGCGATCTCAGCGCTCCTCGGCGTCCCGACGGCCCGCGGGCTGTTCCACCGGGCGGTCGTCGAGAGCGGGCCGCCGTACACGCACTCGGTCGACCAGGCGGTGCGGGCCGCCAGCGATCTGGCCGGCCTGCTCGGCGTCGGCGACGTCACACGGCAGTCGCTCGAGGCAGTGCCGGCCGACGAACTGGTCGCGGCGACGGCGGAGCTGCAGAACCGGTCACCGCGACCGGGCGAGCTGCCGCTGCCGTTCCTGCCGGTCGTCGACGGACACTTCCTACCGCGACGGCCGGAGGACGCGGTCGCGGCCGGCGAGGCGGCGTCGGTCCCGCTGTTGATCGGGACGACGCGGGACGAGCTGACGTTCTTCGCGCTCGGCGACCGCCGGCTGCACGGCATGGACGACGACGGCCTGCTGCACTGGCTGCAGCTCGCGGACCCGACGATCCCGCCGGAGCGGATCGTCGACGCGTACCGGACCGCTCGCCAGGCCCGGGGGGAGCCGGTGGGACCGCTCGACCTCTGGGTGGCCGCGGGTAGCGACCGCGTCTTCCGTTGGCCGTCGCTGCAGCTGGCCGCGGCGCAGCGGCGCTACCAGCCGGCGACGTACGTCTATCTGTTCACGTGGGAGTCGCCGGCGTTCGGCGGCCTGCTCGGCTCCTGCCACGCGCTCGAGATCCCGTTCGTCTTCGGGAGCATCCGCCAGCCGGTCATCGCCGCGTTCGCCGGCCGCGGCCCCGAAGCCGACGCGCTGACCGACGAGATGCAGCGGGCGTGGCTCTCGTTCGCCCGCTCGGGCGACCCGAGCCACGACGGTATCGGTCAGTGGCCGGCGTGGGACGCCGATCGGCGGGCGACGATGGTCTTCGGCCGGACGACCGAGCTGGTCGACGCCCCCCGGAACGACGAGCTCGCGGCCTGGGGATCGTTACCCCTGGCCGACCCGGTCGGCTGACGCGGCGCCAGCCGGTCGAGGGTTGCCGGCCGGCGGTCGTGGTCGGCCCCGCGACGGTCGGCCGCCACTAGCTTCGTGGGCCGGCGCGAGACGCTGGCGTCGTGCGCACACCGGGGAGGACCGGTGGCGTAACGAGGGGACGTAGCCCAACCGGCAGAGGCAGGGCGCTTAAAACGCCTCCAGTGAGGGTTCGAGCCCCTCCGTCCCCACGGCGGAACAGATTACGAACCGCGGGCGTAGGGCGGGTACGCGGAAGGTTGGACGAAATGGCGCCCGGCTGTCGATCTCCACGCCGTCGACGAGCTGCCGGAACAGCGCCTTGATGGCGAGCGGGCCGGCTTCTCCCTCTCAGGCGAAGACGTCATCCACGAGGCCGCCGATTCGGCCAGGTCGAGGTCGTCGTAGGGATCGTCCGGCTCGTCGTCCAGTCCGGTGACAGTTCCCCTTTGCGGCAGCGCAGGCCGGCGATGCTTTCGGCCAGCTCTTCCAGTCGGGGACAACGACTCGAGGATGGTCCTCGCTTCGAAGGCGGCAGGTAGTGCTCGACGGGGACGATCTCGGCCTCGACTTGGGCTGGCAGCACCCACAGTGGCGACTCTGTCCGTCAACCTGAACGATGGGGCATCGGCACCCATTGGGATCAGTGGGTGCCGAAAAATGGTGCGCTGTAGCTAAAGACGCCGCCGTCGGAAGCGACCAGCCAGTAGCCACTCGTCGCCGGGTCGGCCACCATCCCGACAATTGGCGCCACGAGTGTGGGCCTGCCGTTGATTCCTTGATACCTGGCGGTTCCGAAGGCAAAGACGCCCCCATCGGCGGCGACCAGCCAGTAGCCACCGCCTGTCGTGGTGACCGCCATGCTGACGACCGGCTTGTCCAGCGATTGGCCACCCATCGAGCCTTTGAATCTGGCATCGCCGAAGGCAAAGACGCCCCCATCGGCGGCGACCAGCCAGTAGCCACCGCCTGTCGTGGTGACCGCCATGCTGACGACCGGCTTGTCCAGCGATTGGCCACCCATCGAGCCTTTGAATCTGGCATCGCCGAAGGCAAAGACGCCCCCATCGGAGGCGACCAGCCAGTAACCGGCACCTGTCGGCGTCGGGGTGATCCCAGCCACCGGCGCGTTGAGGGGCTGACCCCCCATCGACCCGAAGAAGGCGGCATCGCCGAAGGCAAAGACGCCCCCATCGGAGGCCACCAGCCAGTAGCCCCGGCCGTCGGGGGTCGCCACGATGTGGGTGATGGGGGCATTGAGCGTCTTTCCTGCCATCGAACCGTAGGACTGCGCATTGCCATGCGTCGAGACGGCGCCCGTCGCGTCAGCGAGCCAGTAGCCGCCGCCTGTCGGGGTTGCCGCCATGCCGACGATCGGTGGTGCCAGGCCTCCGGTGTCTGTCGGTTCGGAGGACGAGCTGTAGGTGGGGCCGTTGCAGGTCCAGTCCACTCCGGTGGCGTAGACGTCATTCAATCCGGCGATGATTGGCTGCTGCGGGAAGGCGTTGGCCGCTGGGCTGGTACCTGTCGCGTCGGTGACTGTCGTGACGGTCCCACCGGAGGTGGTGTACACGTTGTTTTGGTCGATCTCGGCGTTGTCACGGGCCTGGGCCCATTGCCGGCCTGTCGCCAGGCTGTAAAACAGCTCGGCGAAGTACATCACCCCGTCAGGCGCACATGCAGTACCGACGGCCAACGATGTTGGTGCCGCCGAGAGTGCCGTTCTGGCATCCGCGTAAGAAAGCATCACCGTGTTGTCAATGCCGGCCGAGTCGGTGCTCTGTCCTGCAATTTCCCCTGTGGGCCCTGTGTAGAGGCCAGCAGGATTGGGGCCGGTGTAGTCACCTATCGTCTCGTGGCTGGCTTCCCACTCCGCCGCTGCTTGGGCCGTTGCCTCGGCGCCGCCCGCCACCCTCAGCACGGGCAATGTCCATCGTGACCCTGTGTATGTGTAGCCCCGGGCCGGAGCAAGGCGTTCGAGATTGATGCGGTTGAAGATGTCAGTGGCAGCGCCCTGCTCGGCCAAGGTGGGTGTGGAGTAAGAGCATGTTGGCCCAGGACAGGCCACGGCAATCGCGGCGGGTTGAGATGACGGTGCCGCGGCGCTGGCGGGGATCTGCGAGCTGGCGATAGCCACCGTCCCGCCGACGGCGATCCCGATAGCTCCGAATAGGACCAGGAATTTACGGATCATGATGTATCCCCCAACGCAAACTGGGCCTCGGCACAATTGAAAATATGTTATTGCTTGGGCTGTGTGCCTCGTTTTACCATGCCACCTCCTTGTAGCGTTGGGAGACCCCGGTGGGTTCGTCGTGTGGCTCGAATCCTGACCTTGACCGTGCCCCGACCGTCGGAGGTCAGCAAGATTCAAGATTGCTTTGGTCGACCCCGTGGTCTCATCGTGACACCGGCTCGGTTGAGTCCGTCAATTGGGTACCCAATGTTTTTCATTGTCGACCTCCCAAGTCGACCTCCCAATCATTACGAAGATGTCGAGACTGTTCGCGTCTACCGCTAACAAGGTAGAACGGCTATTGCATGGGCCTGGCCGGCGTGCGTCGTCGACGATAGCGAGGCCGGTGGCCCTGGGGATCCTCGGCTATCAAGGGGGATCGATCCCAGCTGCCGCCTACGGATGCCAAATCTGGTCCGGCGGTTTCATACCCGTCTTCTATCCTCGCGGGACCCGACCAGTCGTACGGCATCTCACGGAGGCGTCCATGAATGAGACGTGGGTGACGATCTTTGGAACGAATGCTTTGGAAGTAACGGCCGGTCAACTCGGCGTCAGAGTAGCGAATGAGGTCGGCAGGTAGTTCGCGGCGACACCGGAGCAGGCCCCATCAGCGGAAGGGTCGTCCTCTCGGCCGGATCTCCACTCCGGCCTTGTTGAGAAGTCGTCGCACGGTCGTCGCCCCGATTCGCAACTCCAGGGCCACCGAGTCGAGTGAGGCACCTTCGCCATAGAGCTCCACCGCCTTGTCGATGTCGGCCTGCTGGAGACGTCGTGGGTGGCGTCGCTGGACACCCTGTCGCCGGAGGTGCTCCAGAACCGTGGTTCGGTCGATTCGATAGGTTCGGGCCAGTGCGTTGACCGTGGTACCCGCCTGGTAGCTGGCCACGAGTTCAGTCACCTGATCCGGGCCCAGTCGATGTTGGATCTGGGGAAGACGGGTCGAAGGGGAAGCAGGCAGGGCTCCTGTCGGCCGGCTACCGGCCTGTTCTAGGTCGTTGACCAGGGACAACAGGGTTGACGAAGTACTGGAAAGATGCTCCAGTAGCGCCACAGCGGAACAGATTACGAACCGCGGTTACCAACATCGATACACGGAAGGTCGGCTGAATGGGCGTCGGGTCTTCTAAAGTTCCCCGGTCCCTCGGCGTGACTGTCGTGATCAACCGCTCTAGGCAGGTCGCCAAGCACTGATCAGTCCTGCCAGGTGACAATGTCAAGCACGGTTCCGACGCTGCGTCAGGGGACTGTGGTCCCTGCTTCGACGAGCGCTTGGCTGAACCACCCCACATTGGGCAGTCATAGTGCGGATCGACACACTGCCTGCGGGACGTCAGCCCGCGAATGCCGCCGCCCCCGTGTTTTCGACCGGCGTTACGTGCTCAGTATTAGACCGTCGTCGACACCAGGCCGTGCCTGACGACGAAGACCGGTCGGATCGTGCCGTCGCCGTGGTCACGTTCTCCTCCAATCACCCCGGACTTCGCCAGGTCTGACGAAGTCTCGGATCGGGGTGGCACGGGGTCCGTGACCCTCGGGGCGCGTCGAGACGATCAGATGGCCGCCACGGTCAGGTCGAGGTGGAGCCGGACGCATGCGGCTCGAAGGTTCTCGGAGGCCACGGTGACTCGGAGCCCAGCATGGAGCACGAGGGCCGTGGCGAGGGCCTCGGCTTGGAGCAGATTGAAACGTCCGATGCTGCTCAACGCAGCCATGACCGGGACCGTCGTCCTTGGCGACAGCACCCCGATCTCCGGCGGCAGCTGATGGAGCGACATCGTGACGGCATGTTGCCCCTCGGGGGAGAGCCCGCTCATCCGCCGCGACAGGGCACCGGTGAACTCGCTGTCGCGAATGGCCCGGGCGAGCCGGTAGTACCAGCCGCCGGTGGTGTAGACGTCCTCACCTGCGACGGGCGTCAGCGCCTCGTTCGCTCGGCCGGCCAGGACGGCGAACAGGACGTGGTCGTCGACGACGATCACCCGAGAAACAGCGAGCTACTCGTCGGCCAGTTCGGGTTCGTCGGCGACAACGCTGCGGACCGCCTCGTCGTACGTCCCATCACGCAGGAGTCCGAGAATGGCGTCGCTGGCCTCGGGGGGAAGAGGGGAGCGGTACGGCCCGAGTCGGGTCCGAAGTTCACCAGCCGCCACAGCTGCGCTGCGGGCGCGTGCCACAGCTTCCCCGAGCTCGGGACCGAGGTCAACGGGGTCGATTGCCACCTGCTCAGGTTATCCGAGGCTCCCAAGGGGGCAGGACGTCGTCGGCGTATCGGGCAGGGATGAGGGCGATTATTAGCCAGCGGCGGCGGCCGACCATCGAAGACGGCTACGAGCCTGAGGCTGGGGTAGCAGTCCTGCGGCTCTCAGTCTTCTCCGAGCGCGATCTGGAGCAGCTCGCCTGGCGAGGAGAAGGCGATGAACTCTTCGAATTCGCCCAGTGGCCAGCTGTTGGCGTAGCGCGAGTTGTGTTTCGGAGTGAGGTAGCGGATCGCTGTGGCGGCTTCCAACCGTTCGATCAGGCTGTCGACGCCCACGTCAGCTCTGGTCGCTGGTGGCGAACCCCAGGCAAAAAAGGCGTCAAGCGTGGCGACGGCGGCCACTGCGGGCACGTCGATGAAGCTGTCGACGTCGATGGCGTCGAGGAAATAGGGACCGTGGACGATCTCGCCACCAGACCCCCTCCCGCCGAATCCACCGTAGAGGTAGGAATCGGCGAAGTAGGGGTGGTCGATCAGCGCGGCCAAGGCGTCAGGATGGGGCAGGTTCGCGTCGAAGGTGTAGCGACGCACGTCCACCCAGCGCCAACCCTGTCGTGGGAACGAGTAGTGGCTCTTGTCCTGGTACTGCACTGCCAGGTCGACGGTGCCGGCCCCGTCTCCCCTCAGCGGCACGGTGTTGAAGCCCATCGAGGGCAGCTTGCCGGACCGCACCACCCAGGGTGACGGTACGTCATCGGAGAGCCCGTGGCGGTAGGTGTCGACGGCTATCTCGATGAAGGTGTCGACTTCCGGCGAGGTCGGTCGGTCGGCAATCAAGGCCAATCCGAGCCGGTAGGGCGCAGCGTCGTTAGCGACCCGCCAGGTGAGGTCCGGGCGTTGGAGGCTTGCCGCCATGGACTGTGGCAGCAGGAGCAATCCTTCGCCTGCGGCCACGGCGTCGAGCAGCGGGTCCATGTTCCAGGACCAGGTGTCCTTGTGCCACTGTGCCGGAGCATCCGGCACCCCGTCGTAGTCGAGGAGCCGCTCCTGGGTCAGGTCTGCTTGGGCGACCTGGTCGGCGGACGCGAGGCGGTGGGTCGTCGGGGCCATCACGACCTGGGGATCTTCGAGGAGTTCGACGATGCGTACGTCGGGCAGTTCAGTCGGGAGACGCACCAGCGCGAGATCGATACTTCCGGCGAGGAGGGAAGCAGTTTGCTCGCCGTCGTTGCTGCGGAGGTTGTAGATCGTGATATCGGGACGAGCCTGCCCGTATCGAGCGAGGGCCTCGTCGAGCAAGGCGTAGGGGCCGGACCCGATCCTGAGGGTGGTCGCATCCAGCGCCGTCCGCACGACGCGGCGTGCAGTGGCCGCCCGGTGCAGCACCACGTTGGCTTCGGGTACCAACGCTGCGCCGGCAATGGTCAGAGTGAACCCCGAATGGTGGCTCGTCAGCAGGAGGGTGCCGAGCCGCTCTTCCAAGGAGGCGATGGCGTGGCTGAGGGTCTCCTGGTCGGTCGCGACTGCGGCCGCGGCACGATCCAGGTCACGGTGGTCTACCGCGGCCAGGAAGTAGCGAACACTCCGTAGGTCCAGGTCGCCGTCAGGATCGAGGTACTCCTTGGCCTTCGGCACGCGCCCACGGTACCTGTCGACCCGCCTGTCATCCGATTCGGCTACCGCGGCCGCAGGTCGCCAATGCGAGCGATGATCCGACCGTTCGGGCACTGCCAGACTGCCGTATTGGTCTGGTCAAGGACCGGGTCCAGCGGGTGGGACTTGTGGACAGGACAGTCCGGCCATCCACCCCAGATCGCCTCGTCGAGCCCATGTTCGCGAAGGTCTCCAGCCAACTCGGCGACGAACGCCTCCTCCTCCGAGGCGAAATGGTGTCCGAACCCACCCATGTCGACGCGGTCGAGGGAGTACTCGCACTCCCACCAACCGTCCTCTCCCGGAATCAGAAGAACGTCAAGCCTGCGGCCGACGGTGGCCAGCAGGTCGGCTGCGATCCTCATCCCCCGTCGGTTGATCTGGGGCTGCTCCATCCCACGATGGTGCCAGATACCAGATCGGCTGGACCCCGGACGGCGCCGCCACATGCCAACCGCAGCGACCTCGGGGCGACAATCTCAGCCGACCTGCCGTTGGGCTGCCCTGACCGGCCCACACGTCAAGGCTGCCACCGTCGGCAGGTCAGCGTGACCGCTTCATTCGTCCCCGTGGCTGCATCTCGACGCCCGCCTTTCTCAGCGTTCGCCGTACAGTGGTCTGACCCGTGGCCAGCTTCTCGGCCACCGATCTTACGGACATTCTCTCGGCATAGAGCCGGACCGTCTCATTGACCTCGTCTGGTTGCAGCCTTCGGGGTTGTCGTCGGGGGACGCCTTGGCGTTCGAGGTGTCGCAGCACGGTGACGTGGTCAAGCCGATAGTGCTCGGCCAGCTGACCCATCGTGGCACCCGCCAGGTATGCGCCGCTCAGCTCGGCGACCTGGACTGGTTCGAGGCGATGCCCGACGGAGGGGGAAGGCTCGCCCAGGCTGACCACCGGGCCTGCCACGATCGGCCCGCGGTTCGTATTCTGTGAGGTCAAGACCACTAAGCCGTCCAGATTGCGCACCGGGTCTTGCGGCTCACTCGTGAGTGGCTGGCTGCTTGGTCGATAGACGATCGGCGTCCTCCGGGGGATCAGACGACTATGAGGCCGACCCTCGGATCGAGTATCCGTAGATCGTCGGGGTCGGAAGTAACGACTGATTGCTGAGCCCGACGCGCGCAAATCACGACGTGAGCGTCGATGACGTCGGCGGTTGCACTCGCGGCCAGCAATCGCCCGACATTCGTAGCGTCTACACGGTCGAGCGGGACGACGTCAGTGGTCGGTTGCCGGATCAGCCGGGCGAGGCGGGCTTGTCGTTCCGGCTGTCGGATGGCCTGCCCGAGCGCGGTGGCGGGAATGGTGACGCGAGCACCGGTCTCCTGGGCCCGCGTCAGCAACACGAGCACGCGACGGTCGTTCCGGTCGAGGGCGATCAGACCTCCCGCGTCCAGCGTGACGCCGGCCATCAGGCCGCGGGACTGCGGCGTCGCTTGACGCCGAGCGTCTCGTCGGCCCAGCGACGCTCTTCGCTCGACAGCTCCCCGCCGGTCTCGTGCAGCGCGCTTGCAAGCATGGCACCCCAACCTGCGACGTCATCAAGGGCTACACCGACCGCGTGCTGTACGAATCCTGACACGCTTGAGGTCGAGCCGGACTCGACCAGAGCACGGATGCGGTCCAGTTGGCCCTCGTCCAGAGTGACCGTGACTTTCCTAGTTGCCATACCAGATACCATACCACTCGCCGACTGATCAGAAAGTAGTCCGGCAAGCTCATCGGGCCCTCGATCTTAAAGATGAGGACAGCTATCGGTCAAGAGCGTTGCGGGCAGCGACCTGGCGCAAGCCAAGGGCGGAAAGAAGAAGTAGGCGGTACCCTCCATTCGTCGTGAACCTGCCGGGGGCCCTGAGGGTGGCTCGAAACCCTCGGCACACGGCGTCTTATGACCATCGGGAGCTGACAAAACCGTGACCTCCACGCACAAGGTCGACACCATCGACGAGAATGCTATCAACATCTATACGGATGGATCTTCGTACTCCACCCCCCGAATTGGCGGGATTGGGATCCGGTTTATAACTGTCGGATCTGACGGGTATGAGATTGTGGAAGAGGTTCAGCTGCCGGGATACAAGGGTGCCACGAACCAGCAGATGGAACTCAAGGCGTGCGTCGAGGCGCTGACACTCCTCAATCGAGGCCGGACCAACGTCGACGTGGATGCCTTTGGCAAAATCATTATCAAGACTGACTCGATGTACCTGGTAAACGGGTACCAATCAGCCCGTCACTACTGGGCCGCCAATAGGTGGATGACTAAAGACGGCACGCCTGTCATCAGCGCAGATCTGTGGAAGATATTCCTAAGGCTTGCGGCGAACAGTGGGAAGCGTGTGGAGGTTCAGTGGGTAAAGGCACACAAGAAAAGTGTTCACAACAATGCAGCAGACAAGCTGGCCAAGAAGTCAGCGAAGGGGCCCCTAAACCCGCCCCTTAACGTCGTCAGTGTTCGACGAAAGCAAACGAAAAAGTCAGTCGAACGTGGAAGCGTCCACATGAATGGCCAGCGGGTTACCCTCCGAATCATCTCCTGCGAGTATCTGAGAGTCCAAAGATGCTGGCGATATAAATACGAGGTGATGTCAAAGGCAAGCTCATACTTTGGGAATGTCGACTGGATCTTTTCCGAAATATCGCTCCGGGATGGACATACCTACTATGTCAGGCTAAACGATGAGACGCCTAACCCTCGGATATTGAAGCTCTACCGCGAAGTGACCTGACGATGGCCTCCCTCTAGACTTGCAGTCCCGATTTGTGAAGATTCTGGTTACGAGGCCGGTTGACTCGTGTCCCAGGGCCACCCACTTTCGCTCGCCGCCCGAGAGTATGCCTCGCCGTAACTCTCACTTCGAGCGTCGCTCTGAACCAGCGTGTCGAGGGAAAGGTTATCCATGAACTCTCGTTCACTGATGCCGCTAGCAGCGGCTCTGATCGCAGCGTCGAGAAAATATTGCGCCAATGGGTCGAGCTGCTCGGACATGTTTCCCTCCTGGTTGGCGGTAACGATAGCTCGCTGGTGACATCGGTGAACCCCCCCGGAGGTGCCGCCACTTGTCAAACTGACTCCGAGTAATCCCTTGCAAGCTCTACCATGACCCGCTTGCTCGAACTGGGGATCAATCGACTGCCACGGCTGGGTCGTCCTCGGCGCCGCAGCTCCACGCGAGCTTGCCTGAGGACTCGGCGCACAGTCGTCGGCCCAACCCGAAGCTCATAAGCCACTGAGTTGACTGATGCCCCAGAGGCGTAGAGCTTGACTGCCTTGTCGATGTCCACCTGCTGCAGCCGTCTTGGTCGCCGCCGTTGGATACCCTGACGTCTGAGGTGTTCCAGTAAGGTCGTCCGGTTGATCCCATAGGCTCGGGCCAGCTCGTTTACCGTAGTGCCAGCTTGATAGGCAAGGACGAGCTCAGCGACTTGCTCCGGACTCAGTCGATTTTGGACTTGGTGACGGAGCTCGCTTCTCTTACAATTGATCTCGGGAGAGCGTGCGGGCCAGTTATCCGCTTCTACCTCGTTGACCAGGGATAACAGGGTTGACGAATGACTGGAAAGGTGTTCCATTAAGGCCACCACGAGACCTTGACCCCGGGCGACGAGTCTGGCTCCTGACGATCAGAGGTCGGTGACGGTCATTCGGGTCGAGCGCCGGACGGACGCGGGTCGTCGTTCGCGATGCCCAAGGGCGCCGCCGCCTCGGCCGATGCCTTGGCGACGGTCGGTACCACGAACGCGGCCACGAAGGCCGCGACCATCAGCCCACACGAGATCGTGAAGGCGCGCCCATAACCGGCGGCAATAGCGCTCGTGTCGGGTATCCCGGCGTGTTCCAGATGGGCCGTGTGGCTGGACGCCACGGTGGCCAGTGCGGCGAGGCCGATCGAGCCGCCGACCTGCCGCGACGTGTTGAGCACCCCCGATGCCAGTCCGGCGTCGGCTGACTCGACGCCCACCGTGCCCGCCGAGGCCAGTGCGGTGTACACCAAGCCGATGCCCAGCGACACCAACGTCGCCCCGCCGAACACGACTGTCCAGTACCCCCGGCTCGATGCGATCTGGGTCAGCCAGCCGAAACCCGCCGCGGCCATCAAGGCCCCCGCGACGAGGACGCGACGCGTTCCCAGCCGGATCAGCAACCGCGGCGCGGTCTGCGCGCCCACGACGATCATGGCGGACAACGGCGCAAACGCCAGTCCGGTCCGCAGGGCGTCGTACTGCAGCACGTTCTGCAAGAAAAGCGACAGGAAGTACCAGACCGAGAAGATGCCGGCCGCCGCCAGAAGCATGACGACGTTGGCCCCCGTCACCCACCGAGACCGGAAGAGCCGAACCGGCATCAACGGGTTCGACGCCACCTTCACCTGCAAGACCATGAACACGCCCAAGAGCACGAACGCGATGGCCAGGGCCACCAGCGTGCGGGTCGACCCCCAGGAGTACTCATCGGTGTCGACGATCGCGTACGCCAGAGCCGCCAGGCCCGCCGTCACCGTCACCGAACCCCACACGTCCAGCCGTGCGGCCGCACCCGGCCGACGGACTTCCGTGAGGTAGGTCAGCGCGCCGATCATGGTCAGGGCACCGATGGGCACGTTGACGAACAGCACCCACCGCCAGCCGAGCTCTGAGGTCAGTACGCCGCCGATCAACACCCCGGCGGCGCCGCCCGCGCCACCCGCGGCGGCCCAGAGACCGAGGGCCCGGGGAAGCCGCAGCCCGGAGAACGTCGTGACGATGATCGTCAGGGTGGCGGGTGACAAGAACGCGGCCCCGATCCCCTGGGCGGCCCGGGCCGCCGTCAACCAGGTCGATGTCTGGGCGAACCCGCCGACCAGGCTGGTGGCGGAGAAGAGCACGACACCGAACAGGTAGATCTTCCGGCGACCGTAGAGGTCGGCCGCTCGGCCACCCAGTAGCAAGAACCCGGCGAACGTCAGCACGTACGCGTTGACCACCCACTGCAGCCCTACCGGGCTGTAGTCGAGCGCCCGTGCCGATCGACGGGAGCGCCACATTGACGACCGAGACGTCGAGGACGACCATGAACTGCGCGGCGCAGGCAAGCACCAAAACGATTCGGTCGTGCGGATGATCGCCGAGGGCGACGCCCGTATGTGACGTGCGCATGGCTAGAGGTGAGGTCCGTCGAAGATCATGTCCCCTCCATGTCGGCCGGGCCGGCTCGCCTCTCGCCCTCGGCGTGCGACGTCGTTGACACTGGTGCATCCGAGTTCTAAATTCTACCAAGCGTTCGATCGGCAGGGGAGGGGATCGTGTACAAGCTGTTCAGCGTGGACGACCACATCATCGAGCCGCCTGGCGTCTGGGCCGACCGGGTGGCCAAGAAGTTCCAAGCGGCGGCCCCGCACGTGATCGAGGACGAAGGACGACAGTTCTGGGTCTACGAGGACCAGCGGGCACCGACGATGGGGCTCAACGCAGTGGCCGGTAAGCCCCGAGAGGAGTGGCAGAACGAGCCGGTTCGCTATGCCGACATGATCCCCGGGTGTTACGACCCGGTCGAACGGGCCAAGGATCTGCGGTCCGAGGGCATCTATGCCAGCGTGAACTTCCCCTCGCTGCCACGGTTCGCCGGCACGTTGTTCCTCGAGTTCAAGGACAAGGAACTGGCCCAGACCTGCGTGGCCGCCTGGAACGATTTCGTCATCGACGAGTGGTGCCCGGCGGCGCCAGAGCTCTTCGTCCCCATGGTGATCCTGCCGCTATGGGATCCGGAGCTGGCCGCGGCCGAGATCCGGAGGTGCGTCGCCAAGGGGGCTCGGGCAATTTCGATGGTCGAGAACCCCGCACCGCTGGGCCTGCCGTCGTTCCACACGGACCATTGGGACCCGCTCTGGGAGGCATGTGTCGAAGCGGACATCCCCATCTGCATGCACATCGCGTCGAGCGGCAAGAGCACGGTCCTGACGACCGAGGAACCGGGGATCGTCGAGATCGCGGCCGCCTTCACCCGAGCGGCTCATTCGTCCGTCAACATGATGCTCAGTCCGATCCCGCGGAAGTTCCCCGACATCAAGATGGTGTGGTCCGAGGGTGGTATCGGTTGGATCCCCGCCGCCCTCGAACGGGCTGACCGCCAGTTCGATCGTCACCGGTACTGGTCGAGGGACGCCGATGACCTTCTTCCTTCGGACGTCTGCCGCCGGAACATGTGGTTCTGCATGATCGAAGAACCGATCGGTCTGAAGTACCGATCCGATATCGGTGTCGACAAGATCCTGTGGGAGAGCGACTATCCGCACGCCGACACGACGTTCCCGCACACCCAGGACGGTGCCAAGATCGTCTTCGACGGTGTGCCGGATGACGAGGTCGAGCAGATCACGCACACGAACGCATCTGCGCTCTTCAAGTGGGAGTTCGTCACCCCGGTCTGAGCTTCCCGGACGTACTCGGCGCTTTCCCGACCTACTCGGCGCAGTTCAGATCAGGCGGGTACCGGCGTCGATGTAGAACGTCGAACCCGTGACGTGCCGGCTGTCGTCGGACGTCAGGTAGAGGACGAGCTGCGCGATCTCCTCGCAGTCGAGCCCGGCGGTCGGCAGCGCATGCCGCTTGAGGGACGCCTCGTCGAAGTCGGCGCGGGTCGGGTTCTCGAGCTCCGGCCGGAACCGCCGGAACGTCATGTCGTTCAGCACCATCCCGGAGAGAACGGTGCCGGGATGGATGGTGTTGACACGGATGCTCTCGGACGCCAGCTCGAGCGCGAGGGTCTTCATCAACATCACGACGCCGGCCTTGGCGGCACCGTAGTGAGCCATGGCGAGCAGGGCCCGTTCGGCGGCCACGGAGCTCGTGAGGACGACCGAGCCGCCACGCCCGCCGGCCACGACGTGCGGCACGGACGCCTTGACCGTCTTCCACACCCCCGTCAGGTTGACGTCGATCATCTCCTGCCACATCTGCTCGGTCATCTCGAGGGTCGATGCCGCGCTGTGGATCCCGGCGTTGGCCACGACGATGTCCAACCGGCCGAGCTCGGCCACCGCCGCGTCCACAAAGGTGGTCAGGCCGGCGAGGTCCCGCACGTCGACGTCGCCGGTGATGATCCGTCGGCCCGCCGACTCGACCTCCTTGACCGTCACCTCCATGTCCTCGGGCGTCGCCAGTGGGTACTCGACGGTGTCGATCGGCGAGAACGTATCCACGGCGATGATGTCGGCACCCTCGCCGGCCAACACGACGGCGTGGGCGCGGCCCTGTCCACGAGCGGCGCCGGTCACGAAGACCACCTTGCCGTCCAGCTTTCCCATACGTCCCACCCCTCTGCTCGACTCGTTCCTGCCGCGTCGTCCCCACTGATCCGACCCGCCCCCTCTGCACTCTAAGTCAGTTAGCCGATCTATTTCCCGGCCTCGGCCGGACCGCCGAGCCGGAGGCGCCTGACCTGGCCATCCGGCGCCGCCCGGCACCGCCGTGGTTGAATTCGGCCCGACAGCTTTGCCGGGGGCTACGACGAGGGGAACGAACGATGCTCGGAACGGACTACCCGCTGCTCGACATCTTCTGGACGATGCTCGAGTTCTTCCTGTTCTTCATCTGGATCTGGCTGATCATCAGCATCTTCATGGACATCTTCCGTAGCCACGACATGGGTGGGGTGGCCAAGTTCTTCTGGGTCCTGCTGGTGATCATCCTTCCGTTCCTCGGCGCCTTCATCTACCTGATCGTCCGCGGCGGCAGCATGCACGAGCGGGCGGTCCAGCAGGCGAAGGCGCAGGACGAGGCCTTCCAGAGCTACGTCCGTCAAACGGCAGGCGCCAGCGGGTCGAGCGCGGCGGACGAGCTGGCCAAGCTGACCGAGCTCAAGTCGAAGGGTGCGATCTCCGACGACGAGTTCGAAAAGGCGAAGGCCAAGATCCTCGGCTGACACCGGTCGCGGCCAGGTGCGTCCGGCGGTAGTGTCGGCCGTCGTCGGGACGCCCGCCACAGGAGGAAGCGCCCATGTCGGAGCAGGCCGAAGAAGGTTGGTATACCGACCCGTTCGGGCGGCACGAGGCCCGCTGGCTGTCGGACGGCACGCCGACGAAGCTCGTCCGTGACGACGGCGTGACGTCGTACGACGAGCCGCCGGACGAGCCGCCGACGCTGACTCCCGTCCGGATCGAAGTCGACCCGGACGCGTCGAACGGCTCGGATCTCCTCCGGGCCGACGCGGCCGAGGCCGGCGACCAGAGCTTCGACGCCGCCCGGGCCACCATGGCCGAGTTCGACACCATCGGCCAGGTCGGCGCGCCGAACATGGAGCGGATCCTCGACGGCGAGGAGTACTGACCGACCCGGTACGCTGACGTGGTGACCGACGACCGGGCCGGCCGTTCCGGTGGCGGTCGCCACTGGCGCCACTGGCTCGCCCGATCCGGACGATCCTCCAGCCTGGCCGGCGCCGTCGGTACCGCGGGGACCACGCCCCCCTGGGCCGACACCGCCGAGCCGATCACCTACCCGGAATGGGTCGCCCGGTACGACACGCTCGACGACGATCGGCTCGCGGCGATCGCCCGCCGGGTCGACGCGCTCGCTGATCCACCGACGTTCAGCGTCGTCCTGCCGGTCCACGATCCGCCGACCGAGCTCCTGCGCGCCGCGGTCGACTCCGTCCGGGCCCAGCTCTACGGGCACTGGGAGCTGTGCATCGCCGACGACGGTTCGCGTGACCCGGCGGTCGTCCGGTTGCTCGACGACTGCGCCGACGGTGACCAGCGGGTCAAGGTCGTCCACCGGGCCGAGAACGGGCACATCTCGGCCGCGTCGAACACCGGGCTGGCTCTCGCCACCGGGCGCTGGGTGGCGTTCTTGGACCACGACGACCTGCTCGCGCCGCACGCACTGGCGCTCATGGCCGTGCACCTGGCGGACCGTCCCGACGCCGGGGTGGCCTACAGCGACGAAGACCTCGTCGACTACGGCGGCCGGCCGGTGGCCAGCTACTTCAAGCCGGCGTTCGACCCGCTGCTGCTGCTCGCCCAGAACCACGTCTGTCACCTCGCGGTCGTCCGGCGTGATCTCGTCGAACAGGTCGGCGGCCTGCGCGAAGGCTACGAGGGCAGCCAGGACTGGGACCTCCTGCTGCGGGTCACCGCGGGGCTCGACCGGGACCAGGTCGTCCACGTGCCGCACGTCCTCTACCACTGGCGGACGTACCCGGCGTCGACCGCGTCGTCGCTCGGGGCGAAGCCGTACGCGGCCGGCGCCGGCTGGCGGGCCGTCCGGGACCACCTGGCCGGCTCGTCGACGGCGGCGACGGTCGACCCGGTGCCCGGCCTGGGCTGGAACCGGGTGTCGTGGCCGGTGCCGGAGCCGGCGCCACTGGTCAGCATCGTGGTCCGGGCGTCCGACGAGCCGTCCCTGGCGCGGTGCCTCCAGAGCATCTGGGTCCGCACGACGTACCCGTCGTACGAGATCGTCGTCGTCACGACCGGCGCGACGGCCGCCGCCGTCCGGGTACTGCTCGACCGGGAGATCGGCCGAATCGTCGTCGCCGACGCCGCCGATCTCGACGACGCCGACCGTGACCCCGATCGCCCTGGCGATGTCGATCATTCGACGGCCCAACCCGACGGCCGGTACGCGCTCTTCAACCGTGGTGCAGTCCGGGCAACGGGCGACGTGTTCTGCTTCTTGGACGAGGCGACGGAGATCGTCTCGCCGGACTGGTTGGAGGTACTGGTCGGCCACGTGTCCCAGCCCGGCGTCGGCGTAGCCGGTGCCACGATCTATGACGACGAGGGCCGGCTCCGTCACGCCGGCCTCGTCCTCGGGCTCGGTGGCGTCGCCGGGCCGGTCCACGAGGGGCTCGACCGGCTCGACATCGGCTACTGGGGGCGGGCCGCCGCGCCCCGGCACGTCTCGGCGGTTGCCGCCGACGGCCTCGTCGTGCGCCGTGACGCCTGGGAGCGGGCCGGGGGTTTCGACGCCGCTCACCTGCCGGCCGCCTACGGCGACGTCGACCTGTGCCTCCGCCTCCGCGACGCCGGGTGGGCGACGGTGTGGACGCCGTTCGCCGAGCTCGTCTCCCACCGGCCGCGCCGGTCCGATACGGCCCCGGACGAACCGGACGAACCGGACGACGCGGCGGACGTCGACGCGGTCCGGTACATGCGCCAGCGATGGGGCCCGGCGCTCGACGACGACCCGGCGTACAGCCCGAACCTCTCGCTCGAACGGGGTGACTGCAGTCCGGCGTGCCCGCCTCGGGCGCAGGTCGGCACCAGCGCCACACTCAGGCGTACGTAGGTCATGACAGGGCTCCGACTGGGTCGTCCATCTGGGAAGACGTGCCCACCCTCGCCGCCGGCCGGGGACATTTTGACCGATCTTATCTATTTGGCGATAAGAACGATAAGCTCTGGTAACTTATGTTGAGATGGACGAGTACGCCAATCCCTATCGCCCCGGGGCAGGCACGAGCCCTCCCGCCCTGCTCGGCCGTGATCTGCTGATCGCTCACTTCGACACGGCCGTCCGTCGCGCTCTGGCCGGTCGCCCGGGGAAGAGCCTGATGCCTATCGGACTGCGGGGCGTGGGCAAGACGGTGCTCCTCAACCGGTTCGCAGAGATCGCCGAGGACCGGGGTTTTGCCGTCGGTTTCATCGAGGCCCCAGAATCCGCCGATTTTCGATTGCTGCTGGCCGGACATCTGCGGAAGATCCTGTTGTCCTATGACAACCAGCGGAAGACCGCGAAAGTCCTAAAGGCGCTCCGAGTGCTGAAGGCGTTCACCTTGCAGCTCCCACACGGTTCGAGCGTGTCAATCGACATCGACGCGCTGACCGGATCGGCAGATAGCGGCAACCTTCAGGACGACGTGACCGATCTGCTCCTCGCGGCAGGTGAGGCAGCCGTTGAGCGAGACGGCGGCATCCTTCTTGCCGTCGACGAAGTCCAGTACCTTTCGGAGAGCGAGCTCGCTGCCCTCGTTACGGCAATCCATAGAACGACTCAGCGAGACCTGCCGGTCGTCCTGGTCGGCGCCGGGCTGCCACAGCTACCCGGCATTGCTGGCGACGCCAAGTCGTATGCCGAGAGGTTGTTCGAATTCCCGCTCATCGGCTCGCTCGAAGCTGGCGACGCCCGGGCCGCCATCGAGGTTCCGGCCGCCGAACAGGGGCTCGAATTCTCGAGCGAAGCAGTGGAGACGATCATCCAGCAGGCACGCGGCTATCCCTACTTCCTCCAGGAATGGGGATACCACGTCTGGAACGAGGCGGAGCAGAGCCCGGTCCGTCAAGAGGTCGTCGACCGTGTGACGCCACGTGTGGTGGCCCACCTCGATACGAACTTCTTTCTCGTGCGGTTCGACCGGCTGACGCCGGCCGAGAAGAAGTATTTGCGGGCAATGGCAGAACTGGGCCCAGGCCCCCACCGGTCCGGTGACATCGCTGCACAGCTCGGCGTCAAGGTGGAATCCGTTGCACCGCGGCGCAGCGGGCTGATCTCCAAGGGGATGATTTACAGTCCCGCCCACGGCGATACTGCGTTCACCGTCCCACTGTTCGACGAGTTCCTGCGGCGGGCGTTGCCTGGGCCGTGACGGGGGTCCGTCAGCGCGGCGCCCGGGCGATCACCGGCCACCCGCACGGGTCGTTCCAGACGATCCCGTGCTCGGGGATGGCCCGGTCGAACGGGGCGACGTCGGTGAAGCCGACGCGATGGAGGCTCTCGATCAGGTCGGGCAGCGAGAACAGTCGCATCTCCAAGGTGGCGCCGGGCCCGCCGTGGAAGACGAGGTCGTCGAAGACCTCTATGGCGCCGGTCCGGGTCCGGTTGACGAGGACGCGGTCGGCGCCCAGCGTGGCCAGGTCGTACTGGAAGAGCTCGGGGAAGTGCTCGTCGGTCGAGCCGTCGGCTTTCATGGGCACGGTCAGCACGAGGAACCCGCCGGGCTTGAGCAGCCGGCGCAGGTTGGCGAGCGCCTGCTCGTACGGCGGGGCAACGTGCTCGAGCACGTCGGAGGAGATGACGAAGTCGTAGGTGCCGGCCATCTCGTCGGGCACGGGGGCCATGACGTCGAACTGCGGCGGCTCGTCGTAGAAGGTGTTCCGGTAGTCGAAGACCCGGGCCAGGCGGCTGGCGTAGCCGTCCCAGTCGGACATGCCGAGCCCGAGGATGCCGTGGTCGACGGGGAACTGGTCGAGCAGGAGTGACCGGCCGAAGAGGGAGACGGAGACGGCGGCGACGACGCTGCGCCAGCGCACGATCGACGTGCACACCGAGCAGCTGTTGTGCTCCCGGCCGAGGTCGGGGCGCCGCACGGTCGACGTCGCGCCGCAGACGTTGCAGACGAACCGGAGCTCGTCGGGGTGCACGGGGGCCCGCCCCCGTCGCAGCAGTCGGCTGAGCATCAGCGGTGCCTCCCAGGGGCGGTCGAGGGCGTCGGGTCGCTCACCGGCCGGGTCATCCGAGCCGGGAGCCGTTCGCCATGATGACCCGTCGCGGCAGCCCGCAGAAGTCGTCGTCGACGACCAGGGCCGACGTCGCGGCGGGGGAGCGGATGGCGCCGGTAGCGACCATCGTGACGAGGTCGAGGACGGCGGCCAGGTCGATCGGGACGTCGAGGATGGCGGTCCCGTAGGAACGGAGGAGATCCTCGCAGTAGCGGGTGGCACCGGCGTGGAGGCACTCGATCACTTCGAGCTCCCCGGCCGTCCGGTACTCCGGGCGGAAGTGGTGGACGACGTCGTGCCCGTGGATCTCGGCCCGCTCGACCTGGCCCTGCGGCGCGGTCAGGAACGCTTCGAGCAGGATCGAGTAGCGGTGGAACGGCGATGTCGGCGTCCACTTCGGGACGTCCTCGGCGAAGCAGCCGTAGGCCGCCCCGCCGGTCGCGGTCACCTCGTTGGCCTTCGACAGCGTGCCCATGTAGAAGCCGGTGAGGCCGCGCCCGACGAGTACCTGCAGGTGCTTCTGGATGGTCGCCGAGTACCCGATGTCGACGACGCCAGCCGCCGACGGCCCGGCGGTCGAGGGGCCGGCCAGGCCGACCTGGCGGAGGTAGCCGACCATGTGCTCGAGCTCGCCGGCTCCGTGGGCGACGATGACGTCCTCGAGCTCGTTCAGGATCTTGCGGGCCGCCACGTCGTCGTCGGGCAGCGTCAGCCGCAGGTCGGCGAGCTCTTCGCCCTCGGGCAGGACGAGGCCGATCCGGCTGGCCAACATCTCGCGCACCGTACCGTCGAACCCGAAGCCCTGCAGGATCTGGTCGGCGTCGAAGGAGACGGCCTGGGCGGCGGCCATCGACGCTCGGCGGGAGGTCAGGAGGTAGGTCGATGCGGGGAGGTCGGGGCGTCCCGCGGCCCGAACGCGCTCCCACAGTTGCCGGAGCAGGTGGCCCTCGCGGGCGAGGAAGTAGAGGTGGTCGACGTCGGCCAGCGCCGGGTGCTGAGCCATCCAGACGAGGAAGGCCATGACGACGGGACCGAACGCCGCGTAGCCGAGGTCGTCGGCGCCGGCGACGACGACCGGATCGAACACCGCGCCGGCGAGGAACGGGTCGTTGGCCAGCGTGGCCGTCACCGGACCGAGCAGGAGATCGGTCCCCCAGTGCTCGGCGTCGGCCGCGGTGAGGCAGCGGAAGCCCCGGAGCTCGAGCAGCGTCGTCGGGTTCATGCAGTGGTAGGTCCGAATGCCCCGGTCGGCGGCCGCCTGGATGTCGGACCGTTCGTTGTCACCGACGTGGAGCCATCGATCGGCGGCGACGCCCTCTTGGTCGAGAACGACGTCCCAGAGATCGCCCCGGTCCTTGCGGGCTCGACGCTCGGACGAGAGGTAGAGCTCGTCGAAGCAGTCGCCGACGCCGGCCTGGGCGAGCAGCCGTTCGACGTGCGGGCGTTCGAAGTACGTATCGCTGATGCCGATCACCCGCTTGCCCAGCGAGTGGGCGTGGCGCACCGCGTCGGCCACCGTCGACCGGACGACGCTCGTGGCCAGGTCGTCGTCGGTCTCGATGGCCAGCGCCCGTTGCTGCAGCTCGCCGTCCCACGGCGCCGAGCCGGGGAAGGCGTCGTAGATCTCCGGCAGCGAGACGTCGCCGGCCCACTGTCGACCGGCCCGAGCGCGGTCCTCGGCCTCCTTGCGGACGGCGAAGAAGTCGTCGGCCTCGGGGCGGAGCCGGCGCAGCCGTTCACCGGCCAGGCGGATGACCGAGTCGGGCCGGGTCGAGCGGCGCGTCACGACGGTGTCGAACACGTCGAAGGAGACGACGTCCGCTGCGTCGATCGCCTCTCGCAAGCCGTCGGCGGACAGGGCCTGGTACTGGTCGAGGTTGCTCGTCCCCCAGCCGAGTTGGCACGCGCCGGTCTCCCGATCGAGCTCGACGAAGTCGTAGCCGCGGGACTGCACGAGCGGGACGAAGCAGCGCTCGATGACGTGGGCGAGCGTGCCGTCGGTCTGCCCGCTCTCGACCGGGAAGTCGTCGAAGGTCAGGCCGGCGTCGAGCAACGGGCGGATGGCATCCACCCGGGCCCAGAACATCCCGCCGACCGGGTATTCGAAGTAGCCGGCGGTCGGGAACCGGCCGACGCCGAGGCGGGCGAAGAGGCCGGGCGCGGCGGCGGCGTTGCTCAGCCAGTGGTGCGCCCAGTGCGGCATCGTCGCCGCGGTCGTCGGGAAGACCAGGCCGATCGGCGGCCGGCCCGGTCCGCCGGCCTCCCCGGCCAGCAGCTGGAGGGCGGCGCCAGCGACGGCTGGGGACCCGACCAGCGACGACACCAGCTGGTCGCGCCAGTGGGCCTGGTCGCTCCCGGTGAACAGCGACCGCTTCGTGTGGAGGTGGAGGACGTAGTCGTGCGCGGCGATCTCGGTCGCGAAGGCGGCGACGAACGGGCCGAAGTTCCGGCCGCGGTTGGGCACGACGCGGACGGTCGCCGATGCCGGCAGCCCGTGGCGCTGGATCGACGCGTCGGCCGCCGCCCGCACCTCGTCGGTCGGCGTCGAGACGAGCAACGTGAACGGGAACCGGAGGGCTCGGCGCAGCGTGGCGCAGATCTCGTCGAACGTGTCGGGGTAGTACGCGTGCACCATGACCGCCACCGACCCGGGCGGTCGGAGCTCGGCCGGCTGATGGACGACGATGTTCTCCCGCCCGGGCGCCGCCGGAACGGTCAGCGAGCAGGCCACGCGGCCCTCGGCTGCCCGGGCCCGGAGGAACTGCACGAGCGGGTTTTCGCCCCGGTGGCCGGCGTCGAGGTGGTGGGTCTCGTACCACCGGGCGTCGAACAGCGGACCCGGGTTCCGCCCCTCCCGGTAGCCGTGGCGGAGGTAGTGCCGGGCCGGGCCGTACCGGGCGGCCCCGTACCGGGCCGCCCGAACGTCCGGATAGGCCCGCACGTACCAGGACGGGTCGAAGAACCCGGACCGTTCGATGAGCGGGGCATTCGACCGGGCGGCCAGGGCTGACCGCAGACGACCGACGCTCGATCGGCGGGCGCGGCTCACGGCGCCAGCATACCGGCCGCTCCCCGCGTCCTTGGTGGGGCCCGCGTCCCTGGTGGGGACGGCCGAGGCCTACTGGCTGCCGGCGAGCTGGCGGTTGAGTGTCGCCAGCGGCGCCGCGCCGGCCTCGGGGGCGCCGGTGGCGCTGTAGACGTCACCGAGCTGGGTGAAGTTGTACAGCTGCACGTCGGAGACCGTCACCGGTGCGGTCGTGGCGATCGAGATCTGGCCGGTCGGCGCGCCGTTCGAGAAGGCCGAGCCGGGGAGCTGGACCTGGTAGGTCTGCGAGGCACCCTGCACGGTCACCGACCGGGTCGCCGCCCCGGCCACGTTCACCCGGACCGTGGCCGACGAGCCGGTCGGCGTCGACGCGGTGAAGCTGACCGTCACGGTGTTGCCGGCCGGCCCGGCGAGGTCACCGACGTTGAACTTCTGGCCGATCGAGGCATTGGCGGCCAAGGCCAGGCCGCTCCCGGCGGACGACGAGGACGGCGTGGCCGATCCGGCCACCGTCCAGCCACTCGTGCCGAGGCTGAACGACGGGTTGTAGAGCGGGCTTTGGTTGTAGTCCCGGTACGTCCACAGCGAATAGCCGATCGTGTACTGGTGCAGCAGCGGTGCACTGCCGAGGAGGAACTGTGGCACCTGTGTCGACGGCAGTCCGGGGGCGCTGGAGATCACCGGGCTGTTGCTGACGATCTCGAACTCGAAGATGTAGAGCGGCAGGCCTCCGGAGCGGGTGTGCGTCGACGACAGCGTCGTCTGCAGGGCGGTGAGGGCCTGGGCGGCCGTCTCGACCTTGGTCGTCGACGGGTCGCTCATGTACGGCTCGAAGTACATGCCGATGTACGACGTACCGGGCAGCTTGAACGTGCTGGCATGCGAGTACAGGCCGATCTGGGTCGAGCCGTTGTAGAGCGCGTCGCTCTCCACCCGCGCTTCGAGGTTCAGGCCGGGGAACCGGCTCGACGCCGGAACGAAGAAGCGGTTGACGACGGCCCAGTCGTCGTACTGGTAGACGAGGCGGAACGCGGGTTGGGTGTTGAGCGGGGTCGGCACCTTGGACCAGCTGGTGAACGTCGTGCCGTAGAGCTTCGAGACCTTGGCCAGGGAGGAGGTCTTCTGCAGCCAGGCCCGGTAGCCGGTCTCCGTGGCCAGTTGCAGCCGGTTGGGCAGTGTCGTCGTGGTCTGGGCCACCGCCACCGGTTGCCAGAAGTCCTCCCACGAGAGCTCGCCGATCTTGACGTTCGGGAACCGGGCGACGCTCTGGCGTACCTGGCTGATATAGGCCAGCCAGGCGTTGTACGCCGTCTGGTTGCCGAAGACGGTCATGAACCGGTTCGGCGCCTGGTCCTTCGGGTAGACGTCGACGGAGTAGCTGAGCCGGAGGACGGCCTGCAGGTGCAGCCGGTTGGCCAGCGAGACCAGCGAGACGAGGCGTTTGAACGCGCCGGCGTTGTAGGAGATGGGGCTGATCCCCGGCTGGAACTCCCCCCACGGGACGGCCAGCTCGACCGCGTTGAACCCTTCCTGCTTGATCTGCGCGAACGCGGCCGGCGCGCCGGACAGGTCGCTGTTCCAGAAGTTGACCGGGCTCGCCTGGCCGAAATAGAAGGCGGCCAGCACCGGGTGGGCCTGGCTCGGTGGCTGGTACGACGTCGACGCGCCGTCCGACGACGTCGCCAGCGTGCCGACGGTCACCCCCGCGGCCAGGACGACGACCCCGGCCGTTGCACCCAGCCAGCGGGTCCAGCTCGGCCGGCGCCGCGCCCGGACGTGGGCGCCGCGCCCGGCACGGCGCGGCGAAGAAGAGTTCGGCAAGCTGTTGCTCCGAAGTGCTCTGGGCCCGGGACGGTTCACCGGACGACGCGGAGTGCGGACCGGACGAGCATACCGGCCCCTTCCCGCCGGCCGGTGGCACCGCCGACCGGCGGCCTCGGCCGATAGCTGGCAAGGAACAGCCGACGGCTACTGCGGCTCGCCGTCGGCCGGCAGGGTGAGGACGCCGAGCTTGGCCAGGATCTGGCTCAGCCCGACGCGGACGCTGGCCGGCGAGTACTGCCGGGCGACGGTCTGGCGACCGTTGGCCGACAGGCGGGCCCAGAGGGTCGGGTCGCGGTGGACGCCGAGGATCGAGCGGGCCAGCCCGGCCGCGTCCTCGGCGACGACGAGCCCGTTGCCGTGCCGCAGCCCGATCCCTTCGGCGCCGGTCGGCGTCGACACGACCGGGACGCCGTAGGCGAGGCTCTCGCCGACCTTGCCCTTCATCCCGGCGCCGAAGCGGAGGGGCGCGACCGACACCCGGACCTGGCGGTAGAGCTCGTCCATCGACGGCACCCAGCCGTGGACGACGACGCCGTCGCCGGCCAGCGCCTGCACCTCGTCGGTCGGGTTGGCGCCGGCCAGGTGCAGGGTGACGTCGGGCACCTCGGCCCGGACGATCGGCAGGATCTCCGTGGCCAGCCATCGGGCCGCGTCGACGTTGGGGTGGTGGGTGTAGTTGCCGACGAAGAGGACGCCGGACCGTTGGGCGAAGGAAGGCCCGGCCGAATGGTCGCGGTGGATGTTCGGGACGACGGCGATCCGGAGGCCCGGCTCCTCGAGCAGGAGGGCGTCGCGCTCCTCCGGCGAGACCGCCCACGTCTGGTCGGCCAGGCGGACGAGGCTGAGCTCGATCCCGTAGTGGTAATCGGCGCTCCGCTGGGCGGCGACGCCTCCCTCCACCGCGGCCCGCGCCCGCTCGCGCAGGTAGTGCAGGTCGACGGTGTCGTAGACGATGGTCGCCTGCGGGACGAGCGAGCGGATCATCGGGTAGTTGGCCCAGGCCACGGTGGGCCGGGAGAGGATCACCAGCGCCAGCGACGGCCCGACGGCCTTCAGATAGGGGTCGAGGGCGCCGGGCCCGTCGAGCACCTCGACGCCGAGCGACGCCAGCGCGTCGCGGTAGCGCGGCACGGTGACGCCGTCCTGGGGCACGAACGTCACGCCGAGCCCGAGATCGTCGAGGAGGAGCAGGAGCTCGAACATCCGCAGCGACCCGGAGTCCTGGTCGGGCGTGGGGATCTGGTGATCGACGACGAGCACCCGTCCGGCCGGCCGCCGCCAGCTCGACAGGCGGGGACTGGCCGGCGCCGGCTCGCCGTGGTCGGCCAGGACGGCGCCCCATTTGTCGACGAACCGCGCCTGGTTCACGACCTGGTGCTGCTTGACGCCGCTCGTCACGTCGGTGCCGTGGCTGGCACCCTCCAGATGACAGACGACGGCGGCCGGCTGGTACACGACTCGGTAGCCGGCCGCCCGAGCCGAGAAACAGAGGTCGGTGTCCTCGTAGTAGGCCGGCGAGAAGCGAGTGTCCAGGCCGCCGAGCGCGCTCAGGATCTCGCGGCGCACCAACAGGCACGCCCCCGAGCAGTAGTCGACGTCGCGGACGAAGTTGAACCGCGGATCGTCGGCGTCCTGGTCGCGTCCGTAGTTGTGGCCGGAGCCGTCCTGCCAGATGATCCCGCCGGCCTCCTGGAGCCGGCCGTCGGGGTAGACGAGCTTGGCCCCGACGACGCCGATCGCCGGGTTCGAGTCCGCGGTGGCGACGAGGGCGTCGAGCCAACCGGGGCGGCAGATGGTGTCGTTGTTCAAGAGGACGACGTAGCGCCCGAGCGCGGCGGCGATCCCGGCATTGGTCGCACCGAGGAAGCCGACGTTGTCGTCCAACCGGACGACCCGGACCCCCGCCACCTGTTCGAGCCGGCCGGGGGTCTCGTCGGTCGACGCGTCGTCGACCACGATCACCTCGTAGCCGACCGACGTGGGGTCCTCCGCGATCGAGGTCAGGCAGCCGGCCGTCAGGTCCCAGTGGTCGTGGACCGGGACGACGATGCTCACGTCCGGCTGGCCCGTCGTCGGCAGCGCCGGCACCGCGACCGGCGGGTCGTCGACCACCGGTGGCGCCGGGACGACGACCCCGCCGTCGTCGGGGGGCGGCTCACCAGACGGTAGGACGACTCGGCGGACCGCGCCGGCCACCCGGTCGTAGAGCCGGCGACGGATCTTCCCGGGCGGCGCCATCCGCTCGACCCAGGCGCCGTACCGGTGCATCAGGCGCACCGGGACCGTGCCATCGAGCGCCTCGTACCGGGCTCGCCACGCGCTGGCTTCGTCCTCGGCCCGGCGAACGTCGTCCGTCAGGTCCGGTCGCAGGCTCTCCGCCGGCTGGTTGGCGTCCGACTCCGGCATGGCTCCTCTCGTCGGCCTCGGCAGTCTCTGGGCCCCCCGGGCCGCGGAGCATCAGTTTTCCAGATCAGCGGCCACCAGCCGGTGCAACCGGCCCGACCGTTCTCTGGCGTGCGCGAACCACCGGCTACCGGCGAGCCGCCGTCGCCGGCCGAGATCGACGTGCTCGTCCTCGGCTCGGTCGAGGTCCGCGGCGCGGCGCGGCCGTTCTCGCGGGCCGGCGCGCTGGACCTCGTCGCCTACCTGGCCATGCATCCGAGGGGCGCGACGACCGAGCAGTGGTCGACGGCGCTGTGGCCCGAGCGGGTGGTGGCGGCGTCGACGTTGCACAGCACCGTCTCGGCCGCCCGGCGCTCGCTCGGCCGCTCGACCGGCGGGCTCGACCACCTGCCGCGGGGCCATGGGACCGTGCGGCTCGGCCCGACGGTGGCCGGCGACTGGTCCCGGCTCGAGGGGCTGGCCCGGACGCCGGACCCCGAATGCTGGCGCCGAGGGCTGGCGCTCGTCCGTGGCCGGCCGTTCGACGGGTTGCGGTGCCCGGACTGGACGGTGCTCGAGGGACACGCCGCGGCCGTCGAGGACGCGGTCGTCCGACTGGCCGTCCGGCTGGCCGAGCACGAGCTGGCCGCCGGGGACGGCGCGGCGGCCGAGCAGGCGGCCCGCCGGGGCCTGCGGGCCAGCCCGTACGACGAGCGCCTCTACCGGCTCCTCCTGCGGGCCGCCGACGAACAGGGAAATCCGGGTGGGGTCGAGTCGGCCATGGCCGAGCTGGTCCGCCTGCTGGGCGGGTCCGGGCCGTTCCCCGGCCGGCCGGAACGGGTGCCGGCAACCGTCGATGCCGCGACGTGGGTGCACCCGCGGACGGCCGATCTCTACCGGGCGCTGACCCGGAGGAGGACCGCCGTCGGGACGCCCCTCGTCAGGCTGTAGGGTTTGCACCCGCCATGCCAAGGAACACAGCCGGGAAGTGGGTCGCGCGAGCCGGCGCGACCGGCGGAGGGCGGACCTACCGCGGCCAGCGGCCGGTGAACTGGTACGCCGCGCTGGTCATCATCGTGGTCCTCGGCATCCTTTCGGTCATCTTCGCCAGCTACGAGTACCGGCACCCCGCCGCCGCCTCGACGACGAAGCCGGACAAGGGGACAACCTGGTACGCCGGGCTGGCCTTCGACGTGTGCGGCACCCAGGCGCCCTCGCTGGCGTCGAACGCGGCGTCGACAACGTCCAAGCAGGCCTTCTTCACCACCGGCAAGGGCGTCGTCACGATCGCGCCCAAGACGACAGCCGAGACCGGCAGCAACGCCACCTTCGGCAAGTTCGTCTCGGCCTACGGCGGCCTGAAGGTCACCAGCTCGGCGCTCGTGCTCCCGACGTCGGCGACAACGACGACGTCGACGACCACGACCACGACGGCCACGAGCAAGGCATCGGCGACGACCACCTACACGAACGGCGAGGCCTGCCCGAAGGGCACGCCGGATGCCGGCAAGAAGGGGAGCGTCAAGCTCGCCTACTGGGCGAACGCGTTCAACTCCAAGGGCCAGGCCGTCGCCTACAGCGGCGAGCCGGCCGACCTCAAGTTCACCGAGAACCAGCTGATCACCGTCGGCTTCGTGCCGTCCGGGACGACGCTGCCGAAGCCGAACGGCACAGTGGTGAAGGCGCTCGTCAGCGCCAGCACCGGTGCGGCGACGACGAGCGTCTCCACGACGACGGCCCCGGGCACGACGGCGGCGACGACCCCGACGACCACCGTCGCCCCGTCGGCCACGACGCCGACGACGGCCCCGACGACCGCGACGACGACGGCCAAGAACAAGCAGTAGTGAAGGCCGTCGTCCTCGTCGGCGGGGAGGGCACCCGTCTCCGGCCGCTCACGTTGTCGTCCCCGAAGCAGATGCTGCCGATCGTCGAGCAGCCGATGATCGAACGGGTGCTCGGCCACTTGGCCGCCCACGGCATCGACGAGGCCGTCCTCTCGCTCGGCTACCTGCCGGACGCCTTCATGGCGGCCTACCCGGACGGGCTGGCGGCCGGGGTCCGGCTGTCCTACGCGGTCGAGCCCGAACCGCTCGACACGGCCGGGGCGGTGCGCTTCGCCGCCGACCACGCCGGGGTCGACGACACCTTCGTCGTCGTCAACGGCGACGTCCTGACCGACATGGACGTCACCGCGCTGATCGCCTTCCACCGGGACCGGGGGGCAGAGGGGACGATCGCCCTGCACCCGGTGGCCGACCCGTCGGCCTTCGGCGTCGTCCCGACCGACGGCGACGGCCGGGTGACCGCCTTCGTCGAGAAGCCGCCGCGCGAAGAGGCGCCGACCAACCTGATCAATGCCGGCACGTACGTGCTGGAGCCGTCCGTCCTCGCCCGGGTCCCCCAGGGCCGCCGGGTGTCGATCGAGCGGGAGACGTTCCCGGCGATGGTCCGCGACGGTGGCCTCTACGCCCGGCCCGACGACGCCTACTGGCTCGACACCGGCACGCCCGCGGCGTACCTCCAGGCTCACCGCGACCTGCTCGAGGGGCGCCGCCCGTCGTCGCCGTCCCCGGGGGCGCGACTGGAGGGCGAGTCGCTCTGGATCATCGGCTCGCCGGTCGTCGACGGTACGGTCGTCGGACCGAGCCTCCTGGCCGACGGCGCCCGGGTGGCCGACGGCGCCCGGGTGGAACGCTCCGTGCTCGGCGCCGGAGCCGTGGTCGAGGCCGGCTCGACCGTGGTCGACTCGGTGCTGCTGCCCGGTGCCCGGATAGCCAGCGGCTCGACGGTCGCCGGCTCGATCCTCGGGCCGCGCTCCACCGTCGGCGAACGTTGCGACGTCCGCCCGACGTCGGTGCTCGGTGCCGGCGCGGTGGTGGCGTCGGGGACGTCGCTCGACGGAGAGCGGGTCCCCGGCTGAGGAAGGAGGCTCCATGCGGACGATGGTGACCGGCGGGGCGGGGTTCATCGGGTCGACCCTCGTCGATCGACTGTTGGCCGAGGGCCACCAGGTCGACGTGGTCGACGACCTGTCGTCCGGATCGCTCGGCAACCTGGCCGACGCCCGGGCGACGGCCGGCGGCGCGCTGACCATCCACCAGCTCGACATCCGCCTGCCGGAGCTCGTCGACCTGGTCGTCCGGCGCCGTCCCGAGGTCGTCTTCCACCTGGCCGCCCAGGCCGACGTCCGCGTCTCGGTGGCCCGGCCGGTGTTCGATGCCGACGTCAACATCCTCGGGAGCCTCAACGTCTTGGAGGGCGCTCGCCGGGCCGGCGCCGCCCGGGTCGTCTTCGCCGCCAGCGGCGGGACCCTCTACGGCGAGCCGGCCCCGGCCGACCTGCCGGTCCGGGAGGCCCACCCGCACCGGCCGCTGTCGCCGTACGGGGTGGCCAAGAAGTCGGTGATCGACTACCTCGTCGCCTATCGCGAGCTGCACGAGCTCGAGTTCTCCGCCCTGGCCCTGGCCAACGTCTACGGGCCGCGCCAGGACCCCCACGGCGAGGCCGGCGTCGTCGCCATCTTCGCCCAGCACCTCGTCGACCGGGCGCCGGTGACGATCTTCGGCAGCGGGGACCAGACGAGGGACTTCGTCTACGTCGACGACGTCGTCGATGCCTTCGTGCGGGCGGCGACCCGAGGCGGCGGGCTCGTCTGCAACATCGGCACCGGCGACGAGACGTCGGTCAACGACCTCTACCGGGTCATGGCCACCGAGGCCGGCGTGGACGTCGAGCCCGTCCACGCGCCGGCCCGGCCGGGCGAGCTCCTCCGCAGCAGCCTCGACAACGGGCGGGCCAACATCCAGCTCGGCTGGAGCCCGTGGACCACGCTGGCCGATGGGACGCGGGCCGTCGTCGACTTCGTCCGGGCCCGGTCCGCCCAACCCTGACCCGCCCAGCCTGACCCGGCCGACTACTGACCCGACCGACTAGCGGAAGAGGTCGTCGGCGGCCCGGCGGATGACCTCGCCGGCCACCGATCCGTCCCGACGCCACGCGGCCGGCACCCCCCGGACGACGGCTGCCGGCACGCCGCGGTCCTTGCCCATTACCAGCTCTGCCGCGGCGGCGATCTCGTCGGCCACGCAGACCTCGGTGGCCACCAGCGGCCGGCCGAGCGCGTCGACGGTGCCGCGCAGGTCGACGACGGCCGCCACCCCGGCGCAGCCGATGGCGACGTCGGTCACGCCCTGCCGCCACGGCCGGCCGAACGTGTCGGAGACGATCACCCCGACGTCGACGGCGAGCGCCCGGCGGAGCCCGGCCCGGAGCCGACGGGCCGAGCGGTCCGAGTCGACCGGCAGCAGCGCGGCCGTGCCGTCGGCGACGTTCGACAGGTCGACGCCGGCGTTGGCGCAGATGAAGCCGTGGGCCGTCTCGGTGATCAGCAGCTCGCCCCGGCGGCGCAGGACGCGGACTGATTCCTGCTCGACCAGACGGATCTTCGCCGCCGGGTCGGCGGCGTCGAGCGGGACGATCCGCCCCTCGGCTTTCGAGACGACCTTCTGGGTCACGACGACGACGTCACCGTCGAGCAGCGCCGGGACGCCGTCGTCACTGGGACCGACGGCCGCCGCCAGCACCGCGGCCAGGTCGTCACCGGGCTCGATCTCTCCGACGCCGGTCACCGGCAGGACGGTCAGGCTGGTCCGGGTGTCGAGTGCCACGGGCCCTCACCCTAGGGGGCTGCCGTAGAGCGGGCCCGGTACGCTGGCCCCCGCATGAGGGCACTCGACGGGCTCTCGACCTGGCCGGTCGGCGCGGCCGCGGCCGGCGTCCTGGCCGTCGCGCCCGACCCGCCCCTGGTCGGCACGACCGGCACGGCCGGCGATCCAGCCCTGGTCGGTATCGCCGGCGATCCGGACCGCGTCTTCGCGTGGGCGTCGGTGACGAAGCTGTGCACCACGCTTGCCGTCCTCGTCGCCGTCGAGGAGGGCACGATCGCCCTCGACGAGCCGGCCGGTCCGCCGGGGTCGACGGTCGCCCACCTGCTCGCCCACGCGTCCGGGCTCGCCCCGACCGGCACCGCGGTGCTGGCCCCGCCGGGACGCCGCCGGATCTACTCGAACGCCGGCTTCGAGCTCCTCGGCGACGTGCTCGCCCGCCGGGCCGGCCTCCCCTTCGCGACGTACCTCCACGAGGCCGTGCTCGATCCGCTCGGTATGCGGGGGGTCCGGCTCGCCGACGGCGGCTCGCCGGCCTCCGGCCTGTCCGGCCGCTTGCGGGACCTCCTCGCGCTCGGCGCCGAGCTGCTCGTCCCGTCGCTGGTCGGCCGCTCGACCCTCGAGCACGCGACCGAGGTGGCCTTCCCCGGCCTGGTCGGCGTGCTGCCCGGCTTCGGCCGGCAGGACCCGTGCGACTGGGGGCTCGGCGTCGAACTGCGCGACGGCAAGCACCCGCACTGGACCGGCCGACGCAACAGCCCGCAGACGTTCGGCCACTTCGGGCAGTCCGGCAGCTTCCTCTGGGTCGACCCGGTCGCCGGCGTCGCCTGCGCCGGCCTGGCCGACCGGGACTTCGGGCCGTGGGCCGCCGACGCGTGGCCGGACCTCGCCGATCGTGTCCTCGCCGAGCTCGACGGGCCGCCGGCTGGGGTGATGAAAAGCCCTGTTACCATCGCAGAGCCGTAGCCGTCGGAGGGCCCGACCGGTCGACGCGCCGGAAGCGCCGCGCAGAAAGAGGGGGGGTCGGATGAGCCCGATCAAGAGCCTGGGAGGTCCGGACCCGGACCGCGGGACGGCGGCGGAGTACCTCTCGCCCGGGCGGTTCGCGGGCAAGGCCGCCCTCGTCACCGGCGCCGGGTCGGGCATCGGCCGGGCCACCGCCCGGCGGCTGGCCGCCGAGGGCGCGGCCGTCGCGTGCCTCGATATCGCCGAGGACGCGGTCAAGACCGTCGCGGCCGAGATCGCCGAGTCGGCCGCAGCCGCGCCGGAGTGGGCGCCCGGCGGACGGGGCGTGCCGATCCGCTGCGACGTCACCGACGAGGCGTCCGTCATCGACGCGGTCGCCCAGGCGACGTCCGAGCTCGGCCCGATCACCGTCGTCTGCAACGTCGCCGGCATCGGACGGTTCGCCCACACCGTCGACCAGACGCTGGACGGCTGGGAGAAGATCCTCGCCGTCAACCTGACCGGGACGTTCCTCGTCGTCCGGGCCACCCTGCCGAACCTGCTCGCCCACGGCGGCTCGATCACCAACGTCGTTTCGACGACCGGCGTCATGGGCCAGGCGTACTCCGCCGCGTACAGCGCGTCGAAGGGCGGCGTCGGGATGATGATCAAGGCGCTCGCCGTCGAGTACGTCGACAAGGGCGTCCGGATCAACGGCGTCGCGCCCGGCGGCGTCGACACGCCGCTCGTCTGGGAGTTCGGCCTGCCCGAGGGCGCCGACCCGAAGCAGCTCGAGCGGATGATGACGCCGATGGGCTTCTGCAGCCCGGCCGAGGTGGCCGGCGCCATCGCCTACCTCGCCTCCGACGAGGCCGCGTACATCTCCGGCGCCATCCTCTCCGTCGACGGTGCGCTGAGCGCCTGAACCTCCTCCGCCTCCGGGCGGTGTGCCAGGCTCGACGGATGGCCGAGAACCGCCCGCCCGGCGCGTCGCTGCGGGTGGCGCTCGACGTGACGCCCCTGCTCGGCCGACCGACCGGCGTCGGCGCCTTCTGTGCCGGTGCGCTCGCCGGCCTGGCCGACCGGCGCCGACCTGTCCGTCGCCGCCTTCGCGGTGAGCTGGCGCCGGCGTCGGCTGGTCGAGTCGCTCGTCCCGCCCGGCGTCGACGTCCGGCAGCGGGCCATGCCGGCGCGGCCGCTGCACCGGGCCTGGGCCCACCGCGAGCGGCCGCCGCTCGAATGGTTCGTCGGCCCGGCCGACGTCGTCCACGGCACGAACTTCGTCGTGCCGCCGACCCGACGGGCCGGCCGGGTGATGACCGTCCACGACCTGACGACCGTCCGCTTTCCCGAGCTCTGCGACCGGCCGACGCTCGCCTACCCGGACCTCATCCGCCGGGCGCTGCGCCACGGCGCGTGGGTGCACACGCCGTCGGCCTTCGTCGCCGGCGAGGTCGTCGAGCGGCTCGGCGCCGATCCGGACCGCGTGCGCGCCGTCCACTCCGGCGTCCCGTCGCTCCCGCCGCCCGACCCCGGCGCGGCCGACCGGTACCGGCCGGCCGGGACGGCCCGTTACGTCCTCGCCGTCGGCACCGCCGAGCCGCGCAAGGACTTCCCCGGCCTCGTCCGCGCCTTCGACGACGTCGCCGCCGACCGGCCCGACCTGGCCCTCGTCCTCGCCGGTCCCGACGGCTGGGGTACCGATGCCGTCGATGACGCGGTCGGTGCCGCCGCCGCCCGCGCTCGCATCGTCCGGACCGGCTGGGTCGACGACCGGACGCTGTCCGGGCTGCTGCACGCCGCCACCGTGCTCGCCTACCCGTCGGTCTACGAAGGCTTCGGCTTCCCGCCGCTCCAGGCGATGGCCGCCGGCGTGCCCGTCGTCGCCACCCGCGCCGGTGCGCTGCCCGAGGTGCTCGGCGACGCGGCCGCCCTCGTCGACGTGGGCGACCGCGCCGGGCTGGCCGCCGCCCTGGCCGACGTGTTGGACTCGCCGGCCCGCCGGGACGACCTCGTCGCCCGCGGCCGGGCCCGCGCCGTCGGGTTCACGTGGACCGCCTGCGCCGACGGCCTCGAGACGCTCTACCGGGACGCCCGGCGGTGAGCACCCGCACGCTCGTCGTCGTCGAGCAGCTCCGTCGGGCCGTTCCCGGTGGGATCGGTCGGTACGCGTCCGGCCTGCTCGGCGGGCTGGCCGCCCTCGACGACGAGAACGACGTCTCGCTGCTCGCCAGCCGCTGGGCCGGTCCCGGGCCGGACCCGTTGGCCCGGTGGGGCATGCCGGTCGTCACGTCGCGGCTGCCCGGGCCGGTCCTGACCCGGTCCTGGGACCGTGGCCTCCGCCGGGCGCCGTCCGGCTTCGACGTCGTCCACGCGGTCTCGACCGCGGCCCCGCCGGTCCGCTGGGGCCGGTCACCGGGAGCCGGCGGGAGTGGTGGGTCCGGCCGCGGCGAGTCCGGGAGGGACGGGGGGGACGGGCGCGCCGCGCTGGTCGTCACCGTCCACGACCTGGCCTGGCGCCTCTACCCGGAGGCGGCGACCCGGCGCGGCCGGCGCTGGCACGAGGCCGCCCTCCAGCGAGCCCTGCGCCGCGCCGACGTCCTGCTCGTCCCGTCGGCCGACGCGGTCGCCGTCCTCGAGGCGGCCGGGGCCCGACCCGGCACCGTTGCCGTCCTGCACTGGGGGACCGACCATCTCCCGCCGCCGGACCGTGACGGTGCGGCGGCCCTGCTGCGCCGGCTCGGCGTCACCGACGGCTACCTGCTCACGGCCAGCACGCGAGAGCCGCGGAAAAACCTGCACCGGCTCGTCGCCGGCTACGCCCGGGCCCGGCCGTCGCTGCCCGAGCCGTGGCCGCTCGTCCTCGTCGGCCCGGCCGGGTGGGGGGGCACAGGCGTCGGTCTCGACGTCGACGGCACCGGACACCCGGCGGTGCCGGCCGGCGTCGTGACGACCGGGTTGGTGACCGACGAGATCCTCTCGGCCCTCTACGAGGGCGCCCGGGCGTTCGTCTACGTGCCGCTGGCCGAGGGCTACGGGCTGCCGCCGCTCGAAGCCATGACGTTCGGCGTCCCCGTCGTGGCGTCGACCGGCGTCCCGAGCGCCGCCCCGGTCGACGGTGCCGATCCGCCGGCCCTGCGGGTCGACCCGATGGACATCGACGCCATCGCCACCGCCCTCGTCGCCGCGGCCAGCGACGACCACCTCCGGGACGAGCTGTCGGCCCGGGGCCATGCCCTCGTCGCCGGCCGGACGTGGCGAGAGGCGGCCCAGTGGCACGCGGACCTGTGGCGGTCGCTCGGATGACCGGCCCGCCGCTCGAGCCGCTCGAACTGTCGCTCGACGTCAGCGCGGTACCAGCGACACCGGCCGGCGCCGGTCGCTACACCGTCGAGCTGGCCGCCGCGCTGCTCGATCGGACCGACGTCGACCTGACCGTCGTCGCCCGCCGCCACGACGCCGCCCGCTGGGGACGGCTCGCCCCGGCCCGACGGCCGACCGTCGCCGCGGTCGCCCCCGGTCCCCGGCCGCTCCGACTGGCCTGGGAACAGGTCGGCCTGCCCGGTGTCCTCCGCCGGGCCGCGGTCGACGTGCACCACGGACCGCACTACACGATGCCGGAACGGACCTCGCTGCCGGTCGTCGTCACGGTCCACGACTGCACGTTCTTCGACCATCCGGAGTGGCACGAGCGGTCGAAGGTCGTCCTGTTCCGGCGGGCCATCCGGGTCGCCGCCCGCCGTGCCTCGGCGATCGTCTGCGTCAGTGCGACGACCGCGGCGAGGCTCGACGAAGTGTGCCCGGTGGCCGCGCCGGTCGTCGTCGCCCCTCACGGCGTCGACCACGACCGGTTCAGCCCGAACGAGGTCGAAGCGGGCGCGGACGCCGCCGCGGTGGCCGCGCTCGGGCTCGACCCGGACCGGCCGATGATCCTCTTCGTCGGCACGATCGAACCTCGCAAGAACGTGCCCACGCTCGTCCGGGCGTTCGAACGGATCGCCGACACCCACCCCGACGTGATCCTCGTGCTCGCCGGTCAGCGCGGCTGGGGGGCCGACGAGGTCGAGCGGGCGATCATGGCGGCCGAGCGGCACCAGGACCGGATCGTCCGGACCGGCTACGTGCTCGACGACGCCGTGCCGGCCCTACTCCGGCGGGCCGCGGTCGTCGCTTACCCGTCGCTGGCCGAGGGCTACGGCCTCCCGGCCCTCGAGGCCCTGGCCTGCGGAGCGCCGCTGGTGACGACCGCCGGTACCGCCATGGCCGAGCTGGCCGGCGACGCCGCGGTTCTCGTGCCGCCGGCGGACACCGCCGACCTGGCGGCCGCGCTCGACGCCGTCCTGACCGACCGGGGCGGTGCGGCGACGACGGCGCGCCGCCAGCGCGGCCTGGCCGTCGCGGCCGCCCGGACCTGGGCGGCCAGCGCCGCCCTCCACGTCGAGGCCTACCACCGGGCTTGCCGATAGGGCGCTGGCCGATAGGGTGCTGCCGTGCGCGCGCTGATCACGGGGGGGCGGGGGTTCGTCGGCAACTGGCTGGCCGAGCACCTCCGGGAGCAGGGCGACGAGGTCGTCGCCATCGACCTGGAAACCGACGTCGCCGACCAGGCCGCGCTCGACCCGGTCGTCGCCGACGCCGCCCCCGACGCCGTCTACCACCTGGCCGCCCGGACGCACGTCGGCGAGTCCTGGCAGGTGCCCGCCGAGGTGCTCCGCGTCAACGTCCTCGGGACCGCGGCCGTCCTCGCGGCCGCCCGCCGGGTGCCGTCGAGCCCGACCGTCCTCGTCGTCAGTTCGGCCGAGGTGTACGGCATCGTCACCCCCGCCGACCTGCCGCTGACCGAGGCGTCGCCCGTCGCCCCCGTGACGCCGTACGCGGCCAGCAAGGCCGCGGCGGAGCAGGTCGCCCTCCAGGCCTGGCGGGGCTACGACCAGCCGGTGATCGTCGTTCGGCCGTTCAACCACGTCGGCCCCGGCCAGTCGCCGTCGTTCGCCGTCTCCGCCCTCGCCCGCCGGATCGTCGAGGCCCGCCGGGCCGGCGCCACCGAGCTGGCCGTCGGGACGTTGACGTCGCGCCGGGACTTCACCGACGTGCGCGACGTCGTGCAGGCCTATCGCCTCCTGATCGAACGGGGCGTGCCCGGGACCGTCTACAACGTCTGCTCCGGCCAGGACGTGCCGATCGCGGCGGTCGCCGACCGGCTGCTCGCCCAGGCCGGCTCCGACCTCCACCTCGTCACCGACCCGTCGCTCGTCCGGCCGGTCGACGTGCCCGTGCTCCGCGGCGACGGGTCACGGCTGGAGGAAGCCACCGGCTGGAAGCCGACGATCCGGCTCGATGACACCCTCCGCGACGTCCTCGACTACTGGGAGTCCCAGCCCGCCGAGGGGTGAGCCTCCTGCGGGCGGGCACGTCTCACCTGACGGGTAGTTCTTTGCTTGATGAGGTACTTCGGTACTCCTATACTTTCTCACGGAGGTCCGAATGAGCCAGGCGCCCATCAAGGTCGGCGAGGAAACCAAAGAGCGGATCCGCTACCTCGCTGCGCTCACCGACACCACCCAGGCCGACGTCGTGGACCGAGCCGTCCGTGAGTACGCCGTCCGTCACGCCGACCTGATCGAGAAGGGCCTCGACCATGCCCGGTCGGTGCTCGGCGCTGGTGACGCCGCCATCGCCGCCCATCTTCTCGACGTTCCCGTCCAGGTGGTCGAGCGGGTCGCCGGAGGTCACTCGGCTACCGCAGCCCGAGCCTGACGGTCTCGAACCACCCGACGTCGCCGGTGGGCCAGTCGTCCCGTGCCTCGAACACGGCCGGAGCGAGTCGCTCCTCCAGGGCGACGAACAGCAGGTCGCGCACCTCGGCGCGAATGAAGCTGCCGTCTACGGCGCGGACGCTGATGGCGCACCAGATCTCCTCGACTTCCTCGCTCCGGTAGACCAGCGCCCGGCCGGGAAGCCATCCGTCGAGATCGGCGTCGCAGTCGGTCCCCGGGTTGTGCCGCGCTCCCTCGACCAGATCGAAGAATGCTCCGCTCAGTCGTCGGAACGAGCGGAGCGCCTCCTCTGCCTCGTCCCGGAGTCGGTCGTCCTCGGTCGGCAGCAGCCGACCAGCACGGTGCAACTCGAGAAACCACTTGAAGGCATCGTCGTCCGATCCTTCTTCTCGGCGCCGGACCGCGCAGAGCCAGACGACGCCTTCCTCGTCGAGCCAAGTAGCTCCGCGTCCGGACGAGACCCGGATGCGGTAGACGAGCGGATGATCGATCGACAGGATCCGCTTCTGGCCGACCGGGGTTGTCGGAGCGATTCGGCGCAGCTCGGCGAGCCAAGGGTTGTCCAACTCGCCGATGTCGACTGCAAGGCCCGACAGCTCGATGCCGAGATCCTCGATGAGACAGCGAATCGTCGGCCGACCCCTCCGGATGTCGCTCATGTCGCCGGTCGATCGTACGTAGCGGCTGTGACGAGAGTCGATACTGAGCCGAGGATTTCCGAGCGGGTGACCTAGATTTCCTTCGAAATCCCCCGAGATTGGGGCATGTCGAAGTAGCGGTGTTCAGGGCTCCCCTGGCCCAGGCTCAGGCCGCCGACGCCCGGCCAGGCCCCGGAGTTGGCCGCCGACCTCGCGGGCCTGCTGCAGCGCCCGATGGGTCAGCTCCCGGGCGGCGGCCGGCATCTGGTGCTCGAGAGGCTCCAGCGTCGACTCGATCAGCTGCGTCGCCTCTTCCACCACCTCGTCCAACCGCTGCAGGCTGGTGGCTACCGCGGACCGGAGGTCGGCCAGATCGGCGACCGCCGACCGGACGGCGGCCAGATCGGGCAGCGCCGACCGGACGTCGGCCAGATCGGGCAGCGCCGACCGGACGTCGGCCAGATCGGGCAGAGCCGACCGGACGTCGGCCAGGCGTCCCTCGACGTGGGGGAGGTCGGTGCCGAGCCGCTGCTGGAGCTGTCGCCGCTCGACCTGGGCGCGCTGAAAGCCGAGGACGCCGAGACCGACGGCCACGTAGGCGACGTCACGGGCCCAGGTCGCTACCTCGTCGGTGATCTCTTGCAGTTCCGGCATGGCGTGGTCCTCTCTGTCCTTCTTGTAGCAAGAGTATACCGAAACATAAACATTTGCAAGCACCCGATGGGGGGTCGCTGGTGGTGCCGGACGGCCTGGATAGACCAGAGCTGATTGGCGGGAGCCGATAGCCTCGCCATCCTGATGGACGCCGAAACGGTGGACGCCCGGGCGCCGGCGGTCGTGGCGGTCGTGGCGACCCGGGACCCGGGACCGTGGTTCGACGAGACGCTGGCCGCGCTGGCGGCGCAGGACTACGAGGAACTGTCGGTGCTCGTCCTGGTCTCGGGGGGCGACGACGACCCGGCGACCCGGGTGGGCCGGTACCTGCCGGAGGCGTACGTCGGGCGTCTGGAGGGCAGCCCGGCGTACGGCGAGGCGGTCAACCAGGTGCTGTCGATGGTGGAGGGGGCGGCGTTCTTCCTCCTCTGCCACGACGACTGCGTGCCGGACCCGGACGCGGTCCACGTGCTCGTCGAGGAGTCGTACCGGTCGAACGCCGGGGTCGTCACGCCGAAGATGGTCTCCTGGGAGGACCCGTCGGTCCTGCTGCACGTCGGCATGAACGCGGACAAGGCCGGCGCGGTCGTCGAGCGGGTCCAGGTCGGCGAGGTCGACCACGGCCAGCACGACGCGGTCCGGGACGTCTTCGTGGCTCCCGGCGGGTTCACGTTGGTGCGGGCCGATCTGTTCCGGGAGCTCGGCGGCTACGACGTGGGCATACCGTCGATGGGCGAGGATCTCGACCTGTCGTGGCGGGCGCAGATCTCGGGCGCTCGCGTCGTGGTGGCGCCGAACGCCCGGGTACGCCATCTGGAGGCCGTCGCCGGCGGGTTGCGCCCGCCCGCCGCGCCACCGGCGGAGACGCCGCCGCCGTCCCGACAGGTGCTCCAGCGCCGGCACGAGCTGCGGGCGGTGCTCAAGTGCTACACGTTCTTCCACCTCGTCCGGGTGGTCCCGCAGGCCGCGCTCCTGGCTATCGGCGAGGCGGTAGTGGCGGTCGCGGTGCGGGACCGGGCCCGGGCGCGGGCGGTGATCGGCGCGTGGCGGTGGAACCTCCGCCGGCTCGGCGAGCTGCGGCAGCTCCGGCGGTCGGTGCGGGCCCATCGGGTCTTCCCGGACCGCGAGGTCCGGCGGCTGCAGCTCCGGGGCAGTGCCCGCCTGTCGACGTACTCCTCGCGCCTGACGTACCAGGGCTTCGACGTGGCCCACGGTCGGGTCCGGGCGTCGGCGGAGGCGGCCGGCCGGGAGGTGGAGGACGAGCCGGTCCTGACCGGCAGCGTCGGCCTGGCCTTCTCGGAGGACTCGGACTTCGACGAGCTCGACGATCTCGGCCACCGGTCGGGCCGGGACCGGTTCGGCCGCCGCCGACGACGGCCGGCCCTCACGTCCCGCCGTTCCCGGCTGGCCGTCTGGATCGTCACGGCCGTCGTCCTGGCCGTCGGCACCCGGGACCTCGTCGCTGGGGGCCTGCCGCTGGTCGGACAGTTTCTGCCGTTCCTCAGCTGGACCGGGACGTGGCACCACCTGTTCGCCGGCTGGCAGGCGCCGGGAGTCGGGACGACCGCGCCGGCCAGCCCGGCGTTCGGCGTCCTCGGCCTGGCCGGCACCGTGCTGTTCGGTGGCATGGGGCTGTTGCAGAAGATCCTCGTCATCGGCTGCATCCCGCTCGGAGCCTGGGGGGTGTCGCGGTTCTTGAAGCCGCTCGTGTCACCACGGGCTCGGATCGTGGCCGCGGTCTGCTACCTCGGCCTCTCGTTGCCGTACGACGCGCTGGCGCAGGGTCGCTGGGACGGACTGATCGCCTACGCCGCGGTGCCGTGGATCCTGGCCCGGCTGGCCCGGGCGGCCGGGCTCCGGCCGTTTGGCGATACCGGCTCCGGCGCAGGCGATGGCGGCGGCTGGCGGCGGAGCGTGGTCGGCCAGATCGTGGTCCTCGGGGTGATCGAGGGGGTCACGGTGGCCGTCGCACCGGCGACGGCCGTCGTCGTCCTGCTGTGCGGCGCCGGCATCGTCGTCGGCTCCCTCCTCGTCGGGGAGGGGGGGCGCAGCCTGCGGGCCCTCGGCGTGGCGGCCGGGTCGACGGTGGTGGCGGCCGTCCTGTGCCTCCCGTGGGTGATCGGCACGCTGGCGGCCGGCCAGAGCGCAGTGTCGGTCTTCGGGCTGGCCGGCTCGCCGTCGGCGGCTCCGGACTGGAGCCAGCTGCTCCGCTTCGACGTCGGGCCGACCGGCGGCTCCGCGCTGAGCTGGCTGCTCGTGGCGGCCGGGCTGGTCCCGCTCGTGCTGGCCCGCGGTGACCGGCTGGCGTGGGCCGGACGGCTCTGGATCGTCGCCTGCGGCAGCTGGGTCCTCGCCCTGGCCGTTGCCCGTGGCTGGACTGCGCCGTTCTCCCCATCCGTCGATGTCCTGCTGGCCCCGGCCGCGGTGGCGGTGGCCTGCGGGGTCGGCCTCGGCATCTCGGCCTTCGAGATCGACCTCTCCGGCTACCAGTTCGGCTGGCGCCAGCTCGTGGCCGCGATATCGGTGGCCGCGGCCGCGATCGGTTTGCTCCCGGTGATCGTGGCGGCCGGCGGCGGTCGCTGGGGCCTGCCGGTCACCGGCTACGGCCAGCCGCTGTCGTTCCTGGCCGACAGCGGTTCGAACGGCAGCTCGAACGGCGGCAGCTCCAACGGCGGCAGCTCGAGCGGCACCAGCTCGAACGGCGGCTCGACCGCGAACTCGGCGTACCGCGTGTTGTGGCTGGGGGACCCCCGGGCGTTGCCGACCGGCGGATGGTCGGTCGTCCCGGGGCTGGCCTACGCTACGTCGGAGCAGGGGACGCCCGACGCCACCAACCTGTGGTCGCCGGCGTCGCCGGGCCCGGCGGCGGATCTGGCCGCGGCGGTGCAGCTGGCCCAGGGCGGCCGCACCGCGGAGCTCGGCGAGCTCCTGGCGCCGTCGGCGGTCCGCTACGTCGTCGTCGTCGACGCGGTAGCGCCGACGATCACCGGCATCCAGCAGCCGCAGGCGTTCGCGCCACCGCCCGGGCTGGTCGGCGCGCTGCTCGACCAGGACGACCTCCTCCAGGTGCCGACCAGTGGCTCGGGCTACGAGGTCTTCGAGAACACCGCGTACCTGCCGGCGCGGGCGGAGCGATCGGCGGCCGTGCCTGGCTCGTCGTCGGCGTGGCCGAGCCCGGACGAGCTCACCGGCTGGCGGCCCGTCCTGCCCGGGCCGGCCGGCTCGTCGTCGTACGCGGGGCCAGTCAACCCAGGCACGGTCTTCGCGTCGTACGCGCCGGCCGGAGGGTGGAAGCTGACGGTCGACGGCCGCCCAGTGCCGGCCTCGTCGGCGTTCGGATGGGCCGCCCAGTACCGGTCCGCCCCGGCCGGGTCGGCCGTGCTCCGATTCGACGGCTCGGCGCTCGTCCCGCTCGGCGTCGCCCTCGAGCTGCTCTTGTGGGTGGCGACCGCGGCGGCGCTCCTCGGCCGGCGACGCTGGCTCGACTGGTGGTGGGGCCCGCTCCGCCGCCGCCGCCAGGCCCGGGGGGACTCGTGACCGCGGTGCCGCGCCACGGTCGGGGACAACCCGGCGACGACGGACGGGGGATCCGGCGGCTCCCGGTGATCGCGGCCGTCGTCGTGGTGTTGGTCGGCGTCGGCCTGATCGCCGCCGCCCTCGGCGTGCCGTCGGCCACCGGCCCGGCCGGTCCGAGTCCGGCGGTCGCCGCGGCGGCGCCGGTCGACGCCCAGTCGTCGACGTGGTTCTGCACCGGTGGCAGCGGCACATCGGCGGGTATCGCCAACGCCACGCTCTCCCTAGTGAACACCGGTTCGCGTCCCGTCGACGGGACGGTGACCGTCGTCGACACAGCCGCCTCGACGGCCAGCCGCGCCGTCGTGGTCCCCGCCCGCGGTCAACTGACGGTGGTGCCGTCGACGATCGAGCAGGGGCCGTGGCTGGCCAGCCAGGTCGAGCTCGACGGGGGCGGGGTGACCGTGAACGAGATCGTCAGCGGCTCGGCCGGCTGGGCGCAGTCGGTCTGCTCGACGACGACGTCGTCGACATGGTTCTTCGCGTCCGGGTCGACGACCGACGGCAACACGCTCTACGTGTCGCTGTTCAACCCTACGGCCACGGCCGCCGTCGTCGACCTGGGGTTCGTCACCTCGCAGGGGTTGACCGAGCCGCAGCCGTTCGAGGGCATTCTGGTCAACCCCGGCCGGCTGGTCGTGGCCGGGGTGGCGTCGTTCGTCCAGGACCAGAAGTCGATCGGCACCATCGTGATGGCCCGCTCCGGCCGGGTCGTCGCCGAGGAGCTCCAAGAGCACGTCGTCAACGGCGTGTCCGGCCTGTCGCTCCGGCTCGGTGCGCCGTCGCCGGCTGGCCGCTGGTACGTGCCGAGGACGGTCGACGTGACCGGTGGCTCGTCCGCCCTCACCGTGCTCAACCCGACCGATCGGCCGGAGCAGGTGACCGTGCACGTGCAGCTGGGGTCGGGGCCGGTGGCGCCGTTCACCGACAGCCTGCCGGCCGACTCGTCGTGGACGCTGCCGGTCAGCTCGGCCTCACGGGTGCCGGCCAACACAACATATGCCGTCGAGGTCACCGCCACCGGCGGTCCCGGCGTCGTCGTCGACCGGACCGTGCAGTCGTCCTCGGCCGGCGCGGTCCCGCAGTGGGGAACGGTGACGGCGGTCAGCGATGCCGCGGCGACCGCGCCGTCGGGGCGCTGGATCGTCCCGTCGCCGTTGGTGGCGACGACACCGCCGGTGGCCGGCATCGGCCCGCTGGCCCTCAACCTGCAGAACACCGGGAACCGCGACGTGATCGTCACGGTCTACCGATCGACCTCAGAGGGCCTCCGCCGGCTGGCCGGTGTGGCGAAGCTGCGCATCCCGCCGGGCGTGTTCACCGTCATCGAACAGGATGTCCTGGCCCAGGCCGGCAGCGACGCGCTGGTGCTCGAGGCCGACGGGCCGCTGGCGGCGATGGAGGAAGGCGTGCCGGCCGGGGTTCCCGGCGTGGTGGCGTTGGCGGCTATTCCGCAGACGTAGGCGGCGGCTGGGGCGGCGGCCAGCCACCGGGCGGCGGGGGCCACTGGGGCGGCGGCCAGCCACCCGTCTCGTGGTGGGGCCCCGGCTCGGCTTCTTCGACCGGACCGGCGACGACCGGCGCGCCGGCCGGAACCGGGGCCCGGACCGAGCCGTTGCTGTCCTTCGAGCCATTGTGCCCGTTGCCGTTGAAATGGGGAACGGCCTTGGCCCCGTGCTCGTGGACCGGGCGGCCGAACGCCCCGTCGACCAGGCGCCCGACCTCCGCGCCGTCGATGCTCTCCTGGGCCAGCAGCGCCCGGGCGACCGCGTCGAGGCCGCCCCGGTGCCGGGTCAGCACTTCGAGCGCGCGCTCCTCTTGGGCCCGGAGGATCCGCTCGACCTCGTCGTCGATGACGCGGCTGGTGTCCTCGGAGTAGTCGCGGGTGTGCATCAGGTCCTCGCCGAGGAAGACCTGACCCTGCGAGCCCCAGGCCATCGGACCGATCTCCTCGCTCATGCCCCACTCGCGGACCATCTTGCGGGCCAGCTCGGTGTTGCCGACGAGGTCGTTGGCCGCTCCGGTCGACAGGTCGCCGTAGATGATGAGCTCGGCCACGCGGCCGCCCATGCGGACGCAGAGCGAGTCCTCGATGTGGACGCGGGGGTGGATGTGCCGCTCCTCCATCGGGAGCTGCATCGTGACGCCCAGCGCCATGCCGGTCGGCAGGATCGTCACCTTGTGAACGGGGTCAGCGAACTCGAGGACGTACGCCAGGACGGCGTGCCCGCCCTCGTGGTAGGCGACCCGCTCTTTCTCGTCGTCCGACAGGACGAGGCTGTCCCGGCGCTGGCCCATCAGGACCCGATCGCGGGACGACTCGAAGTCCTCCATCTCGATAGCCGGGCTGCCCCGGCGCACCGCGTGCAGCGCGGCCTCGTTGACCAGGTTGGCCAGGTCGGCGCCGCTCATCCCCGGCGTCCCCCGGGCGACCAGCTCGAGGTCGACGCCCGGGGTGATCCGCTTGCCCTTCGTGTGGACCTGGAGGATCGGGAGCCGCTCTTCGAGGTCGGGCAACGGCACGACGATCTGGCGATCGAACCGGCCCGGCCGCAGCAGCGCCGGGTCGAGGATGTCCGGCCGGTTGGTGGCGGCGATCACGACGACGCCCTCGGCCGGGTCGAAGCCGTCCATCTCGTTCAGCATCTGGTTGAGCGTCTGCTCCCGCTCGTCGTGGCCGCCGCCGAGCCCGGCGCCCCGCTTGCGCCCGATCGAGTCGATCTCGTCGACGAAGATGATGGCCGGCGCCTGCTTGCGGGCGGTCTGGAAGAGGTCACGGACCCGACTGGCGCCGACGCCGACGAACATCTCCATGAAGTCCGAGCCGCTGACCGAGAGGAACGGCACGCCGGCCTCCCCGGCTACCGCCCGGGCCAGCAGCGTCTTGCCGGTCCCCGGTGGCCCGACGAGCAACACGCCCTTCGGGATCTTGGCCCCGATCTCCTTGAAACGGCCGGGCGTCTTCAAGAAGTCGACGACCTCGCTGATCTCCTGCTTGACCCCGCTATAGCCGGCGACGTCGCCGAACGTCGTCGACGGCCGGTCGGCGCTGAACAGGCGGGCCTTCGACCGTCCGATCGACATGATGCCCGACATCTGCCCGCGGGCTTGGCGGCTGATGAAGATCATCAGGATGACCGCGATGCCGACGAAGAAGATCCACGGCAGCAACGAGCCGAGCAGGTCGCTCGGGGTCGAGAACGTGACCTTGACCCCGTCGGTCTGCATCTCCTTGACGTCCGACGCGATCACCGGGTTCGGGCCGTTGACCGTGAACTGCTTGCCTGTTGTCAGCTTGCCGGTGATGACCCCGGACGTGTTGTCGATGTTGGCTGTCACCACCTTCTTGCCGCTGACGTCGCTCATGTACTGCGAGTAGCTGAGCGACTTGGCCGAGGAGTGGGGAAGGAGCGACGGGATGATCAGGACCGCCAGCACGGCGACGATCAAGGCCACCCAGATCCATCGCCAGTTCTGCTCGCCGCCGCCGGACGATCCCGGCGATCCACCGTTGCCGGGCGCGGGAGGTCGGGGCGGCGTGGCGTCCGGCCGTTGAGGGCTCACCGCCCCATGCTATGCGCCCCCCTTGCGGACCGGTGACCGGGGTTGGTTCGCCGCCCGTGGCGGCCACGGTCCCGTGACCAGGTCAGAGGAGGCGCAATTGCCGCCCTGAGGTGGATCGTCGGGCTTGATCGCGGCCCGGACCGGGCACCGCTTCGACCAGCGCCGGGTCGATGTCGCCCACGAACGGTGACACCGACTGCTCCCGCACCGCTCCCCAGCGGTGCCGCGTCGCCGCCGACGTCAGGACGAGCCGGTCGATCGCCCTCGTCATGCCGACGAAGAACAGCCGCCGTTCCTCCGCGGTGTCGCCGTCCCCGGCCGCCGGGGTGAGGTGGAACGGGAGGAGCCCGTCCTCGCAGCCGACGACGAAGACGACCGGGAACTCGAGACCCTTGGCGGCGTGCAGGGTGAGCAGCGAGATCCGGTCGGCTCGGGGGTCCCAGGTGTCGACCTCCGTCCAGAGCTCGACGTCGTCGAGAAAGCGGTCGAGATCGGTGCCGTAGCTCTCGGCCAGCGGACGGAGGAGGGCCCGCACCGCGAGCGGATCGACGCGGCTCGCGCCGCCCGGCCGGCCGGCGACGTCGATGGCGCGGTCCAGCTGCTCGGCGACGCTCACGGTCGGCGCGCCGCCGGCCAACGGCCTCGCGACCGTTCGTCGCGCGTCGAGCGCGGCGACGACGGCCCGCACCTCCGGCCGGTCGACCAGCCGCTCGTGCGAGCGGACCTGGACCGGGAAGCCGCGGCGGTCGAGGGCGTCGGCGATCGGTCCGGCCTGGGCGTCGGTGCGGTAGAGGACGGCGAAGTCGGCGAACGACAGCCCCGGCTTCGTGCTCCCGTCGGCGGCTCGTCGGTCGAGCGTCCAGAACGACGCGCCGCCGAGCGTCCGCTCGATGGCGTCGGCGACGGCCTCGCCCTCCTCGCGGGGACCGGCGGCGCGGTGGACGGCGATCGGCCCGTCGTCGGCTGCGGTCCGCTCGGCGGAGAGCGCCCGGTCGGGCACCAGCGTCGCTGGGGCGATGGCGCCGAGCGCGGCCCGGACGATGGTCGGCGTCGACCGATAGCTCCGCGTCAGCTCGACGACGCGGGCGGTCGGGAAGTCGTGGCGGAAGCGGAGGAAGTAGCCGACGTCGCCGCCGCGGAAGCCGTAGATGGCCTGGTCGGGGTCGCCGATGGCGCAGAGGTTGCCGCCCGGCCGGGTGATGAGGCGGAGCAGGCGGTACTGCAGCTCGTCGACGTCCTGGTACTCGTCGACACCGATGTCGGACCACCGGGTCTGCAGGCGGCCAGCCAGTGCCGGATCGGACTGCAGCAGCGTCACCGGCAGGGTCAGGAGGTCGTCGACGTCGACGAGGCCGCGGGAGCGGAGGCCCTCGTCGTAGAGCGTGAGCAGGTCGGAGAAGGCCTGCTCGTCATCGGCGGTCGCGTCCTCGGACGCCCCTGGGCTCACCGCCCGACGGCGCTTGGCGTCGGCGAGGCGGGCCATCAGTCGCTGTCCTTCGGCCCGCCCGCAGCGGCGCAGGCCCATGACGAGGTCGAGCCGGAGGGTTTCGTGGGCCACCGACACGGTGGCCGCCAGCCCGAGCGCCTCGTGGTGCTCGCGGACGAGTTGGAGGCCGAGGCGGTGGAAGGTGGCGACCGGGACGTGGTCGGTCCGTCCGGGGACGAGGTGCCGGAGGCGGTCTTCCATCTCGGCCGCGGCCCGCCGGGTGAACGTCAGTGCGAGGCACCGCTCCGACGCCACGCCGTCCTCGACCACTCGGTACGCCAGTCGTCGGGTGAGGACCCGCGTCTTGCCGGTACCGGGGCCCGCCACCACCAGCAGGGGGCCGCCGTCGGCGACGACCGCCGCCCGCTGGTCGCGGTCGAGGCCGTCCAGGACGGCCGGGACCGCCGGCTCGGGGTGAGCCGCCACGGTCGCCGGGGTCTCCCGCCGTCGCCCGGCTGCCGGTGCCGGTGCCGGTCCCGATGCCGAGGGGGCGCCGGCCGCGGTCCGCCCGGCCGTCGGCGACGACGAGGTCGGCGGGGTGGGGAGCCGGCGGCCGCGCCGACCGAGGGCGTCGGACGCCGGACCGGGTACGGCGAAGAGCGTCTGGGATCCTTCGGGCGCCGCGAGCTCGTCGGCGTCGAAGAGCCGGATCGTGCCGTACTCGCCGTCGAAGCCGGCCTCCCGGACGACCTCGCGGCGCCGGAGGCGACCGAGGGCCTCGACGAGGACGGAGGAGCCGACCGCGGCGACGTCGTCGAGGGGGACGTCGCGCAGGATGGCCAGCTCCGGGCCGAGCCGGCCGACGAGGTCGGAGACCTTGGCCGTCACCGTCTTGGACTTCGGGCCGACACCGAGGATCTCACCGACGATCTCGGGCAGCGGGATCAGCGACGAGAAGTCGTCGCCGTCGGCCGGCCGGTAGGTCGACGGCCGGTCGGCCAGAGCTTCGACGCGGTGGAGCACGCCGACGGTCAGCGGCTTCCCGCAGGCCGGGCAGCGGCCGTCGAGGCCCCGGGTCTCCTCCGGCTCGGTCCGGATGCCGCAGGCCCGGTGGCCGTCGAGGTGGTACTTGCCCTCTTCGGGGAAGAACTCGACGGTGCCGCCGAAGCCGTCGCCCGTCTGCAGAGCCCGCCGCATGGCGAAGTAGTCGACGTCGGTGTCGAAGACGGTCGCCTCGCGAGCGAGCATCGGCGGCGAGTGGGCGTCGGAGTTGCTCACCAGGCGAAAGCGGTCGAGCGACGAGACGCGCCAGTTCATCTCCGGGTCCGACGACAGCCCGGTCTCGACCGCGAAGATGTGCTCGGCGAGGTCGCCGTAGCAGTCGTCGACCGCGTCGAAGCCGGACTGGGACCCGAGCACGGCGAACCATGGCGTCCAGGCGTGGGCCGGCACGAGGTAGCAGTCCGGTCCGCTCTCCAACGTGATCTCGAGCAGGTGGCGGGAGTCGAGCCCGAGGATCGGCCGGCCGTCGGCCGACAGGTTGCCGATCCGGGCCAGCCGCTGCGTGATCCGGTCGACCGCGTCGAAGTCCGGGGCGTAGAGGAGGTGGTGGACCTTGCGGGTTCGATCGTCGCGCTTGTAGATCGTCGAGATCTCCGACGACAGCAGGAAGCGGACCGGCGTCCGGCAGGACGGCGGCAGCCGCTCGGCGATCCGTCGTTCGACGTCCGGCTGGAGGCGGAACAGCCCCGGCTCGGCCGGGACGAGCTGGCTCCGTAGCTCGTCGATCCAACCCGGGTGCGTGAAGTCACCGGTGCCGACGACCGCCACGCCCTTGCGGCCGGCCCACCAGGCCAGGTGCTCGAGATCGCAGTCGCGGCTGCACGCCCGGGAGAACTTCGAGTGGATGTGCAGGTCGGCGTGGAACCGCATGGTCGGCATGGTAACGATGCGCGACCCGATTCGACGTGGGGGCGGACGATATCGTTGGCCCTCGATGGACCGGCCCGACCCCAACGAGCCGTCCGCCGCGCCGGGCCCCGCCGCCGGCGACCCGCCGCCGCCGGGCTCGGACCCGCCACCACCGAACGGCTACCCGATGCCGCCTGGCTATCCGCCGCCCGGTTACCCCCCGCCTGGCTGGTATCCACCGCCCGGCTATCCGCCGCCCCCCGGGTACCCACCACCTAGCTATCCGCCGTCCGGGCCGTTCCCGCCGGGACCACCGCCGGGCTACCCACCACCCGAGCTTCCGCCGGGGAGCGACGTGCCGTTCCTCGACGTGCCCGGCGCGCCGCCGGCGACTCGGGGCGCCGCGGGTTTCTGGTTCCTCTTTGCCCTCATCGGCTTCGCCGGTGGGGAGATCGTCGCCCTGATCGCCACGGAGATCGCGGCGTCGGTAGCCGGCCAGGGCGGGCAGCTCCAGAAGATCGCCGCGATGACCCAGCCACCGGAGTGGTACGTCGGGGCGTCGCTGGTCGGCCTCTGGGTCGGGTTCCTGGGGGGCCCATGGCTGGCCAGCAAGGTTCGGGGGACGGGGCGGTTCCTGGTTGATCTCGGCGTCCGGTTCCGTTGGATCGACCTCGTCGGCATCGTCATCGGCATCGGCGGCCAGATCCTGGTGGCCCTGCTCTACGCCCCGTTCCGGAGCCACCTCAAGAACTTCACAGCGCCGACGCAGAAGCTGACGGGGGCATCCCACGGTGGCGGCTTCGCGGTCATCGCCATCTTGACGGTCGTCGGCGCGCCGTTCTTCGAGGAACTGTTCTTCCGGGGCCTGCTCTTCAAGGCGCTGGCCCGGCTGTTCACGCCGACGACGATCGGGCCGTCGGGCCGCCGAACGATCGGTCTCGTCGGCGCGGTGGTCCTCGACGGGCTGCTGTTCGGGCTGGCCCACGGCGAGCTGGAGCAGCTCGCCGGCCTGGCGGTGTTCGGGATGATCCTGGCCATCGTCAGCTACCGGACCGGCCGGCTCGGCATGAACATGGTCTCGCATGCGTCGTTCAACCTCGTCGCCGTCGTCGCGGTCCTCTCCACCCGCAACGGCGTCATCCACTGACGGTCGATGACGGCGGGCGACGGTCGATGACGGTAACGACGCTCACCTCGGGCACCGACGATCCGCCGGCCGGCGGGACGACCGACCGCGACGCGGGCGCCGAACCGCTGCGGCCGGCTTGGCGGCCCCGCCGGCGGGGGATGGCTCGCTGGGCGCCGATCGTCGCCACCCTCCTCGTCATCGTCGGGGTCATCGCGGTCACGCTCTGGCAGCTCCACCTCAACCTGCTGCTCTCGGACACCTCGACGACCGGTGGCGACACCGGGGCGCACTACATGATGCCGGCGTACTTCACGTCGGACCTCTTCCCCCACCTGACCGGGTGGGACCCGGCCTGGTACGACGGCTATCCGATCTACACGTTCTATTTCGTCCTGCCGGACGCGCTCGTCGCGCTGGCGTCGCACGTCATCACGTACAACGTCGCGTTCAAGCTGGCGACGGTGCTCGGGTCGGTGCTGCTGCCGATCGCCGCGTGGGCCTGCGGGAGGCTGTTCCGGCTCCGGCCGCCGATCCCGGCGGCGTTGGCCGCGGTGACGCTGCCGTTCCTGTTCGACTACACGTACACGATCTACGGCGGGAACCTGTTCTCGACGCTGGCCGGGGAGTACGCCTACTCGCTCAGCATCGCCCTCGCCGTCCTGTTCCTCGGGTTGATGGCCCGGGGCTTGCGGACCGGCCGACACCGGACGTGGGCGGCCGTGGTCCTGGCGCTGTGCATCGTCAGTCACATCGTCCCGGCGATGCTGGCGCTCGTCGGCGCCGGACTGCTCACGGCGTTCGAGCTCCTGCCGGAGCGGCTGCGCCTCCACGACGACGCGACGCGACCGTCGTCCGCGGTGGCCCGGGCACCCGGCCGGGAGGGCGTGCGGGGCCGCTGGCCGGCGGTGTGGTGGGGGGTCTCGACGACGGCCATCGGGGTGCTCCTGTCCGGTTGGTGGCTCGTGCCGTTCGGCATCCGCCAGCCGTACTCGACGTCGATGGGTTACGCCAACGTCACGACGTACGCGACGTTGCTGTTCCCCCACGCCGACCTGTGGGCGCTGGTCCTCGCCGGGGTGGCCGTCGTCGTCGCGGTCGTCCGCCGCAGCCGGTTCGGTCTGCTGTTCGGGCTGCTCGGCGGCCTGTCCGCGGTCGCCCTGATCGTCGACCCGCAGGCCAGCCTCTACAACGTCCGGTTCCTTCCGCTGTGGTTCCTGTGCGTCTACCTGATGGCCGGTTGGGTCTTCGGGGTCGGCGTCGCCGCGGCCGCCCGGTGGTGGCGCCGGGCCCGGCTGGCCCGCTGGGTGTGGGCGGTGCGGTCGGCGACCGAGCCGTCAGCGACCGATCCGCCAGCGACCGATCCGCCAGCCGACGACGCGGCCGCCGCTGGCCACGGGGCCGCCGCCGGCGACGCCGTCGCGTACGGCTGGTGGCGTCGCCCGCCGTCGGCCCGCTGGGCCCCCGGCGCGGTCGGCGGGGCACTGCTGGCGCTGTTCGGCGCGCTCCTCGTCGTCGTCCCGCCGTTCATCCCGGCCGTCGCGTCGGCGTTGCCGGACCTCGGAATTACGCCGGGAGCGAACGAGGTGAAGAACTGGGCGGAGTGGAACTACACGGGCTACGAGGGGAAGGCCGACTACCCGGAGTACCGGGCGGTCGTCGAGCTCATGGCCAAGGTCGGCCGCAAGTACGGCTGTGGCCGGGCGATGTGGGAGTACAACGCGGACGAGAACCGCTTCGGCACGCCCGAAGCGCTGATGCTGTTGCCGTACTGGACGAACGGCTGCGTCGACTCGATGGAGGGACTGTTGTTCGAGTCGTCGACGACGACGCCGTTCCACTTCCTCAACCAGGCCGAGCTGTCGCCGGACCCGTCGGAGCCGATGGTCGGCCTGCCGTACGGGTCGCTCGACATCCCGCTCGGCATCCAGCATCTGCAGATGCTGGGGGTCAAGTACTTCATGGCCGCCAGCTCGGAGGTCGAGCAGGCGGCCAACGCGGACCCGTCACTCAAACTCGTCGCGTCGACCGGCCCGTGGAAGACGGTCTTCACAGGCCAGTCGCTGTCGACGACGTGGGACGTCTACGAGGTGCGGGACGCCGCGCTCGTCACGCCGTTGAGCAACGAGCCGGCGGTGTTGCAGGGGGTGGGGCCGAGCCAGGGCACATGGCTGGGCAAGGTCGGGCCCGACGGAGAACCGATGGCCGGGCCGTCGCTGGCCTGGTACGACGACCCGGCCCGCTGGGGCGTGGCGCTGACGGCCGGCGGTTTGGCATCGTGGCCGAAGGTGACCGCCGCTACCGCGGGTGCCGCGCCGGCCGTCGCGGTGCCCAAGACGACGGTTACCGACATCAAGACGACCGACAGCTCGATCAGCTTCCACGTCAGCCGGGTCGGCGTGCCGGTGACGGTGAAGACGTCGTTCTTCCCGAACTGGCAGGCGACCGGAGCGAAGGGCCCGTGGCGGTCGGCGCCGAACCTGATGGTCGTCGTCCCGACCAGCCACGACGTCACGCTCACGTACGGCACGACCAACGCCAACCGGCTCGGCGACGCCGGCACCGTGCTCGGCGTCGTGGCCCTCGTCGTTCTCGCCGTCGCTCCGGTGCTCGTCGCCCGCCGCCGGCGGGGTGCCCACCGCCGGGGCCGCCGGGGGCGCCGGGTGCCGGGTTAGGCTGACCCCTCCATGGGTGCGACCGGTGACGTCTTCAAGGCCTACGACATCCGGGGCACCGTCCCCGACCAGCTCGACGCCACGATGTGCCGGGCCATCGGCGGCGCGGTCGCCCGGTTCACCGGGGCGGCCCGGCTGCTCGTCGCCCGGGACATGCGGCCGTCCGGGGTCGAGCTGGCCGCGGCGTTCGCCGAGGGGGCCCGGGCGCAGGGGACCGCGGTGACCGACCTCGGCATGGGCTCGACGGACTTCCTCTACTTCGCGTCCGGTCACCTCGACGCGCCGGGGGCGATGTTCACCGCGTCGCACAACCCGGCCGCGTACAACGGGATCAAGCTCTGCCTGGCCGGCGCCCGGCCGATCGGCCGGGACACCGGGCTGACCGAGATCGAAGCGCTGACCAACGAGCTCTTGGCCGACCAGTTGCTCGCCGACCCACCGGCGGCTGGTGACTTGGCCCCGCTCGACCACGCCGACGTCCTCGAGGCCTACGCCGACCACGTGCGGTCGTTCGTCGATCGGACGGCCCTCAAGCCGCTCAAGATCGTCGCCGACACGGCCAACGGGATGGGCGGCCTTGTCGTCCCGTTGGTCATGGACGCCCTGCCGTTCGACGTCGAGATCCTCTTCCCGGAGCTCGACGGCACGTTCCCGAACCACCCGGCCGACCCGATCCAGCCGGAGAACCAGGTCGACCTCAAGGCGGCCGTCCTGGCATCGGGCGCCGACATCGGCCTGGCCTTCGACGGTGACGCCGACCGCGTCTTCCTGGTCGACGAGCGGGCCGAGCCGGTGTCCGGCTCACTGACGACGGCCCTCGTCGCCGCGTCGATGCTCGACAAGTACCCCGGGGCGACGATCCTCTACAACCTCATCTGCTCGCACGTCGTGCCGGAGGTGATCGCCGAGCACGGCGGCGTCGGCCTCCGCACCCAGGTCGGTCACTCGTTCATCAAGCAGGTCATGGCCGAGTCCGGCGCGGTCTTCGGCGGCGAGCACTCCGGCCACTACTACTTCCGCGACAACTACCGGGCGGACTCGGGCATCATCACCGCGCTCGTCGTCCTCGAGCTGATGAGCCGGAGCGGCCAGCCACTGTCTGCGCTGCTCGAGCCGTACCGCCGGTACGCCGACTCCGGCGAGATCAACACCGAGGTGGCCGATCCGGCCGCGGCGGTCGAGGCGGTGGCCGCCCACGAGGCCGCGGCCGGCAACGACGTCGACCGGCTCGACGGCTTGACCGTCGATCACGGCGACTGGTGGTACAACCTGCGGCCGTCGAACACCGAGCCGCTGCTGCGGCTGAACGTCGAAGCCCGGACCGACGACGAGTGCCGGCGGCACGTGCAAGAGGTCCTGGACCTGGTCGCCGCCACGTCGGTGCCCGGGAGCTGATCGGTCGGAACGGCCCGGGGCAAGCGCCCACCGAGCCAGAACAAGAGGAGAGGACGCCGATGCCGCTGGACCCGTTGCTGGTCGAGGTTCTGGCCTGCCCGGTCGACAAGGGCCCGCTGCTGTGGTTCGCCGACGAGGACGTCCTCTACAACCCGAGACTGCGGCGGTCGTACGTGGTGCGGGACGGGATCCCGGTGCTCCTGGCCGACGAGTCGACGGCCGTCGGCGAGGCCGAGCACGAGCGGCTGACCGCCAAGGCGGCCGCCGGCGGGGTTCCCGAGACCGGCCGGCGGGGAGCCGGTGACGTCGTCGCCGGCGGGACGGCCGGGGACGCGCCGGGCGGAGGGAGCCGGGGGTGACGCTCCGGGTGGACTCCCTCGGCATGTGGGAGGCCACGGCCGGGTTGCCCGAGCAGATGACGGCCGCGCTCGACGCGGCGAGCCGGCTCGACGGCCTCGAAATGATCGGGCCGATCACCAACGTGGTCGTCTGTGGCATGGGCGGCAGTGGCATCGCCGGCGACGTGCTCGCCGCGATAGCCGGTCCGGAGCTGGCGGTGCCGGTGATGGTCGTCAAGTCGTACGACCTGCCGGCGTTCGTCGGGCCGGACTCCCTCGTCTTCGCGGTCTCCTGCTCCGGCGACACGGAGGAGACGGTCGCGGCGGCGACGGCGGCCCGATCGGCCGGCGCCCAGCTCGTCACGGTGGCTGGCGGCGGGGAGCTGGCCCGCCTGGCCGAGGCCGACGATGGGCCGCTCGTCACGGTGCCGGCCGACATTCCCCAACCCCGGGCCGCCCTCGGGGCGATGGCCGTCCCGTTGCTCGTCGTCCTCGAACGGCTCGGCCTGCTGGACGGGACGACGTCGCGGATCGCCGCCGCGGCCGACGCGCTCGCCCGTCGGCGGGACCGGCTGGTCGGGCCGGACAGTCCGGCCCAGGACGTCGCCCGGCGGATCGGCCGGACGATCCCGCTCGTCTACGGGGCCAGCGGACCGGCCGCGGTGGCCGCGCTGCGCTGGAAGACCCAGGTCAACGAGAACGCCAAGTCCCCGGCGTTCTGGTCGGCCGTCCCCGAGCTCTGCCACAACGAGGTCGCCGGATGGGGGCAGGGCGGCGACGTCACCCGGCAGGTCCTGACGCTCGTCCTGTTGCGCCACCCGGGCGAGCACCCGCATGTCGCCCGCCGGTTCGCCCTCGTGACCGACGTGCTGCTCGAAGTGGTCGCCGACGTCGTCGAGGTCCGAGGTGAGGGGGACGACCCGATCGCCCATCTCTTCGACCTCGTCCTCTTCGGCGACATCGTCTCGCTGCACCTGGCCGCCCAGGAGGGGACGGACCCCGGCCCCGTACCGGTACTGACAGAGATCAAGGAGCGGGTGCGCACATGACCGGTACGCCGACACCGACCGCGGCGCCCGACGAGGAGTCGCTCGCCATCGCGCCGCGCCTCGGTGAGCCGGCCGCCAGCGAGCCGACCGCCAGCGAGCCGGCCGCCAGCGCCATCGGGCTGAGCGCGCCGCAGGGACGCATCGTCGGGAGCCTGATCGAGAAACAACTCGTGACGCCCCAGCAGTACCCGCTGACGCTCAACGCCCTCGTGCTCGCCTGCAACCAGGCGTCCAACCGGGAGCCGGTGGTCGCGTATACCGAGGAGCAAGTGGTCGGCGCGCTCGACGAGCTGAAGGAGCGCCGGCTCGTGCGGTTCGTCCTGCCGTCGCACGGTCGTTCGGTCGTCCGGTACCGGCACGTCCTCGACGAGGCCTTCGGTGTCGATGCCCCCCAGCTGGCCATCCTGGCCATGCTCCTCCTCCGGGGGCCGCAGACGATCGGCGAGTTGCGGACGCGCACCGACCGGATGGCCAGCTTCGACGGGCTCGCGGCGGTCGAGCACGAGCTGGCGTTGCTGGCCGGCGCGGCGCCGCCGCTGGTCGCCCGGCTGGCCCGCCGGCCGGGGCAGAAGGAGGAACGCTGGGACGAGCTCCTCCGGGAGCCGGACCTCTCGGGCGATGCTCCACCGGCGCCCGGCTCCATCGGTAGCCCCGGCTCGCTGGGCATCCCGGTCTCGCCGGGTGCTCCGGGCGGCTCGCCGTCGACGGTGATCGAGGAGTCCTCGGGGTCGCCGACGGCCGGACCGCCGTCGGGGCTCGCCAGCTCGATGGCCGAGTTGCGATCGGACGTCGACCGGTTGACGTCCGACGTGGCGTCGCTCCAGGCGGCGCTCGAGGAGCTGCGAGCCAGTCTGGGCGGCTGATCCGGGAAGTCCGACCGTCGTGTGGACGACCTCATCCGGGTGCGGCTCGAGCGGATCGGGCAAGATGACGGGCCAGCACCGAGAGGAGCTGGCACCGAGAGGAGCGCTATGCCGACCGTCACCATCACCCGGTCCGACGTTACGAAAGAGGAGGCGGCGACCGCCCTCCGGGCCCAGCTCGGTGGCCGCTTTACCGTGACGCCGAAGGACGGTGCCCACGAGGCGCTGTCGGTGAAGCAGTCGACGATGTCGTTCGCCTCGGTGCGGATCGAGCGGGTGCCGGCCGGCACGAAGTTCCACGTCCACGGCGGCGGGATCATCATCGGGCGGCTGGTCAACGAGCTGACGATCGCCCGCAAGATCGCCACGGCCATCAGCCAGGCGCCCGGGCTGGGGGCGTAGCCCGGCTGGAGGTTCAGGGGGCTCAGGCCGGCGCGGGGCTCAACGGAGCCGCTCGACGATCATCGCCATGCCCTGGCCGCCGCCGACGCACATCGACTCGAGGCCGAACGTCTTGTCGGCGTCCTCGAGACCGTTGAGCAGCGTCGTCATGATGCGGGCCCCGGTCTGGCCGAACGGGTGGCCGAGGGCGATGGCCCCGCCGTGGACGTTCAGCTGGTCGTAGTCGATCCCGAGCTCGCGGGCGGAGGGGATGACCTGGGCGGCAAAGGCCTCGTTGATCTCGACGAGGTCGATGTCGTCGATCGTCATCCCGGCCCGCTCGAGGGTCTGGCGGACGGCCTCGACCGGCCCGAGGCCCATGATCTCGGGGTTGACGGCGGAGACGCCGCTGGCGACGATCCGGGCCAACGGGGTGATCCCGAGCTCCCGGGCGCGGGTGTCGCTCATCACGATCACCGCCGCGGCACCGTCGTTGAGCGGGCAGGCGTTGCCGGCGGTGACGGTCCCGCCCTCGCGGAAGACCGGCTTCAACTGGGACAGTCCCTCCAGCGTCGTGCTCGGACGGGGACCGTCGTCCTTGGTCACGACGGTCCCGTCGGGCGTCGTGACCGGGATGATCTCCCGCTCGAAGAAGCCGTTCGCCTGTGACTCGACGGCCCGCGTCTGGGAGAGGAGAGCGAACTCGTCCATCTCCTGGCGCGAGACGTGCTTGAGCTCGGCGACGTTCTCCGCCGTCTGGCCCATGGCGATGTAGACGTCCGGCAGGCCCGGTCCGGGAGCCCAGATCTCGCCGACCGCCGCGCTCCGGGCCTCGCTCCGTGCCTCGGCGTCGGCAAACCGTGGGTTGTGCGGGCCGCGGTCGGACGCACCGTTGCCGAACCGGCTAACCGTTTCGACGCCGCCGGCGACGAAGACGTCGCCCTCGCCGGCCTTGATGGCGTGAGCGGCCATCCGGATCGTCTGTAGCGACGAGGAGCAGTAGCGATTGACGGTCGTCCCGGGCACGTCGAGCCCGGCCAGGAGACCGGCGACGCGGCCGAGGTTGTAGCCCGACTCGCCGGCCGGCTGGGCGCAGCCGATGATGACGTCCTCGACCGTCTGTGGGTCGAGCTGCGGGATCTTTTCCAGAACGGTCTTGACGACGAGGGCGGTCAGGTCATCCGGCCGGCAGTCGACGAGGGAGCCCTTCATGGCCCGGCCGATCGGGGTCCGGCCGGTGGCGACGATGACGGCTTCGGGCATGGCTGCCTCCTCGGTTCGGTGAGACCGCGGCGGCGGCCGGGACGTCTCAATTCTAGTTACTACTTGGTAATAACGGTGCTCCGCCCTCAGGCTAACGGACGGGGAAGGTGGCTGGCCGCGGTCGGCCGCAGACTGTAACGTGTTCTACTACCGGGCCCGGGAGGCCTGGGTGACGGCGGCGGCTCAGGGGCCGCGACCCGTTTTCGGGCGTTCGTGCCGGGCGATGGTGGAAGGCCGCAGGGGAGGACGCATGCAGATCGGGTACACCGCGGAGCAAGAGACGCTCCGCCAAGAGCTCCGCGACTACTACGCCCGGCTGCTCACCCCGGAGGTCGAGGCGGAGCTGGCCGAAGCCAACGGCGTCGGCCCGGTCGTCCGTCGGGTCGTCCACCAGATGGCCGCCGACGGTTGGCTGGGAATCGGCTGGCCGACCGAGTACGGGGGCCAGGGCCGTTCAGCGATCGAGCAGTTCATCTTCTTCGACGAGTCGATGCGCGCCGGCGCGCCGGTGCCGATGCTCACGATCAACACCGTCGGGCCGACGATCATGAACTTCGGGACGGCCGAGCAGAAGGACTTCTTCCTGCCGAAGATCCTGGCGGGCGAGCTCCACTTCTGCATCGGGTACACGGAGGCGAACGCCGGTACCGATCTGGCGTCGCTGACCACCCGGGCCGTCCGGGACGGCGACGAGTACGTCATCAACGGGGCGAAGGTCTTCACCAGCCTGGCCGGCGACGCCGACTATGTCTGGCTCGCCGCCCGGACCGACCCGGAGGCGCCGAAGCACAAGGGCATCTCGATGTTCGCCGTCCCGATGGACGCGCCCGGTGTTCGCGTCGTCCCCATGACGCTGCTCTCCGATCACAACATCAACTACACGTTCTACGAGGACGTCCGGGTGCCTGCCACGAGCCTCGTCGGCGGGGAGAACCGCGGTTGGACGTTGATCACGAACCAGCTCAACCACGAACGGGTCACGCTGTGCTCGCCCGGCATCGTCGACCGGATGCTCGCCGACGTCCGGGCGTGGGCGCAGCAGACCAAGCTGCCGGACGGCCGGCTGGTCATCGACCAACCGTGGGTGCAGGAGCACCTCGCCCGGGTCCACGCCGAGCTCGAGTTCCTGCGCCTCATCAACTGGAAGGTCGCCTGGCAGGCGACCCAGGGTCATCTGGACGTCGCCGACGCGTCGACCATCAAGGTCTTCGGCACCGAGTTCTACCTCCGGGCGTTCCGGCTGCTCATGGAGGTCATCGGCCAGGCCGGCTACCTGAAGCGCGGCTCGCCGGCCGCGGTCGTCGCCGGGCGGCTGGAGATGTACGCCCGCAGCCTGATCATCCTGACCTTCGGCGGCGGGACCAACGAGATCCAGCGGGACCTGATCGCCATCTTCGGCCTCGGCCTGCCGCGGTCGCTGCGGTAAGGAAAGGGAGCACCTTCACATGGACTTCGCGTACGGCGAGGAGCAGGAAGCGGTCAAGGAGCTGGCCGATCGGATCTTCACCGAGCGGTCGACGCCCGAGCGCCTGAAGGCGGTCGAGGCGGCGGCCGACGCCAGCGGGCCGTTCGACCGTGACCTCTGGGCCGACCTGGCCGGTGCCGGCCTGCTCGGGATCGGCCTGCCCGAGGACGTCGGCGGGGCCGGGCTCGACTTCGTCGCGGTCTGCCTCGTCGTCGAAGCGGCCGGTCGGACCGCTGCGCATGTGCCGGTCGTCGAGACGCTCGCCTGTGGCGCGGCGACGATCGACCGTTTCGGCACGGCCGAGCAGCGTTCGACCTGGTTGCCTCGGGTCGCGGCCGGTGAGTTGGTGCTGACGGCCGGCCTGGCCGAGTTGGTCGGTGACGTCGTGGTGCCCGGCAACGCGGCGCCCGCCACCACCGCCACCCCGGACGGGGCCGGCGGATGGCGGCTCGACGGCACGAAGGCCTGCGTTCCGGCCGGCCTCGTGGCCGACCTCGTGCTCGTTCCGGCGACGTTGCTCGGTCAGGGCGGCAAACCGGAGGGGGTCGGTGTCTTCCTGGTCGCCACCGATGCGGCTGGCGTCAGTCGTACGCGCCAGGACGGTCCGGCCCTGCCGGAGGCCCTCGTCGACCTCTCCGGGGTCGTCGTCGGCGAGGACGCGCTGCTCGGTGGTCCGGGGGCCGACGGCGCCGTGGCGATCACGTTCGCTGCGCAACACGCGATGGCTGCCCTCTGTGTCGAAGAGGCCGGAGCTACCGCGGCGTCAGTAGCCCTCATCGGCGAGTACACGAAGACCCGTGAACAGTTCGGCAAGCCGATCGCCACGTTCCAGGCCGTCGGCCAGCGGGCCGCCGACGCCTACGTCGATGCCGAGGCGATCCGCCTGACGGCCTGGCAGGCGGCCTGGCGGCTCTCGGCCGGCCTCCCGGCCACCGCCGAGCTGGCCGTGGCCAAATTCTGGGCCGCCGACGGTGGGCAGCGGGTAGTCCACGCCGCGGTCCACCTGCACGGGGGCGTGGGTGTCGACCGTGACTACCCCCTTCACCGCTACTTCCTGCTGACCCGACAGATCGAGCTCACCCTCGGCGGCGCCCACGAGAGCCTCCGGCGGCTCGGCGCCGTCCTGGCCGTCGAGCCGGCGTAGCCGTCGGGGTCGCCGGTCCAGGACCCGGGGGCACCCGATCGAGCGAGGCCAGGGGATCGAGGTGCGTCCGATTACGGCTGCGATCATATCGATTAGATCACTGAATGAATAGGCATTTATCCGGCCGGAATATCAGCCACGATTCCTCCTTTTTCAGGAGAGAATCGACCGCATTTATGGTTAGATGATCGGCGTCTTGATAGAAGGACCCTCCTTCGCCCTCCGCGGCCGGTGGCCCGGGTGGCCGATCAGCACCTCGAGAAACGACAGGATGCCCTCTATAGCCGACGCGAGGTTGCGATCTCGCCATCTACTAGTTTCTGCCGGCGTTTGCCCACCGAGAGACGATCAGCTCCGGCTCGCGAGTATGGGCTCCGATCCGGCTAGCCAATATGGTGCTGAGCGACGACGGCGAGTGGGGGCGGTCGGGTACTCGGTGGTGTTTCTTAACGAATAAGTCACCAAGCAACGTCCGCGTCGGATGGTCAACGGCGGGTCGTGGACAGAATTCTTTGATAGAAAACTGGACGATCGCATCCGGTGTGTTAGAATAAGTACCGAAGATTTGTAGTGGGGAATCCGGCCTCTTCGCCTGTCCGCGTTGCGTACCGACTGCTTCACGGCATCGCGACGAATAGCCCGGCCGTGATCACCCCCGGAGGGGGCGGAAGTCTGTCGGGCTGGGGTGAACTCGTCCGTTTGTGATCCCCCTCCGGATGAGCGCTGGCCCCAGCCCGACAGTTACGAGGGTAGCGAACGACTCGATCAGCGACTCGGGTCGACGACCGAGTCGCCGGGAGGACGCTCGACGAACCACTGGGCGATGCCCGGCATGTGTTGTTCGAAGTCGCCGGGCGTCGAGACGTTGAGCATTCCGGCCCGCTCCGAGCTGCGGTTCTCGAAGTCGTGGGGTACGTTGCCCGGCACCAGGACGAACGACCCGGCGGCCGCCTCGATCCATTCGGCGTCGACCAGGACGCTCATGGTACCGGTGAGGATGTAGAAGACGTCGTCCTCTGGATGCGAATGCGGGCCGGGACCCTTCGTGTGCGGGTCCAGCCACCACTCCGAGATCGAGTACGCCTGCCCGGTCTCGGCGCCGTCGGCCTTGAAGACCGCCGAGAGGCGGCCCATCGGGTACTCCCGACCTTCGCCTGGTCCCCGCACCACCGGACGTCGGCCGGCGGTGCTTTCGCCGTCCGTCATCGTCGCTCCCTTGCTCAGCTCCCAGGCTACTTGGGGACTCGCCGGATGCGAAGCGTGGTTGACCGGACGAACTGGCTGGCCGAGAGCGTCAGCCGCCGAAGGATCGCGCTGTTGCCTGATCGGTTGAGCTGGCGGTCGTCTCGGACGGGCTGCCCGGACCGGTGCTGCTAGGGCTGCTCGGTCCAGCCACGTCGGACTCGTCCGCCGTTCCGCTCGAGCCGGGCCCGTCGGTCGAAGGCGTCGCGCCCGTCCCGAGGTTCCCGCCCGCCGACGGCCAGCCGCCCGTCCCCGTCCCCGACGCCGCCCCGGCGCCGGCCGGCGATGTCGAACTGCCGGCCGACCCCGGCCCCGATCCGGTCCCGTCGGTGCCGGGCGACCAGGGGGAGGTCGTGCCGGTCTGACCAGTGCCCGACGTGCTGCTCGACGAGCTCCCGCTGTCGCCCGTCGGGCTGGAGCTGCTGGTGCCGGAGCCGTTGGAGCTGTTGCCGGACCCGCCGGACGTCGACCCCGAGCCGGTGGACGGCCAGCCGGCGCCATCACCGGGCTGGCTCGAACCGCTGCCCTGAGACTGGCCGGTGCCCTGGTCCGAACCGCTGCCCTGGCTCTGGCCGGTGCTGCCAGTTGCACCGTCGCTTTGCGAGCCCGACGGCGAGCCGTAACCCGATGACGAGCCATAGCCAGACGGCGAGCCAGAACTCGACGGCGAGCCGTAACCCGATGGCGAGCCATAGCCAGACGGCGAGCCGTAACCCGACGACGAGCGGTACCCCGAGGACCCCGTCGAGCCGGGGCGCTGGTGACTGGTGCCGTATCCGTTGCCGGCGCCCGAACCGGACTGGTGGCTGGACGACGGCGGGGGTTCGGTGGTGTGGCCGTTGCCGGTCGCTCCCGACCCGGTCCCGCCCTGACGACTGGGTCCGGTACTGGTGGATGTCGGCTGGTTCGACGGGTACTGGTTGGACCCGGACGACGACGATTTGGATCCCGACGGCGTCGACGATGTGGAAGAGGGGGTCGTGGCCGGCTTGGTCGGCCAGGTCGTGCTGCCGCCTCGGTGGTTGGCGGCCGGCGTCGTGGTGGTCGACGCGGAACCCGAGGACTGATGTTGGCCGATCCCGGCCGACCAGGAGCTCGATCCGGCGGCGGACGGGCTGTCACCGTTCGACGAGAGGCAATAGGTCGGGGGGTTCACGGCCGGCCGGCCGGGGCCGTCGGCCTTACTGATCAGGCCACCACCGGCGTACAGCGTCTGACAGGCCTGCTGCAGCAGTTGATCTGACTGACCGCCGACCTCGGCCCGCTGTTGGGGGTCGAGCTGGCCGAGCTGGCTGGCGAGGGACTGCGCAGCTCGGACGGTGGCGGCCCGGGCCGCCGCCGACCCGCTCGTGGTCCGGTCGCCGTGGTCCTCGGTGTCGGCCGGCGCGAGGCCGAGCTGCTGGAGGTCGTCGTGCAGCGTCGAGGTGGCCTGCCGGGCTGTCGCGACCGCCGGTGAGGCGATGGGCAGGCCCATCTCGTTGGCGACGGTGCGGATCGACCGCGGGATCGGCGCACCGGCGGCGAAGGCGACGCCACTGCCGAGGACGAGGGAGCCGAGGACGGTGGACAGCACGACGCCCGGCCGGCGCCACCCGTGGCGGTACCGCGGCCGGACGACGACCTGGCGAGGCCGGGCCGGACGGGGCGGGACGGGCCGGGGCTGGGGCTGGGGCTGGGGCTCCCACTCGGCCCGGACGGCGGCCCGTAGAGCCTCGAGCCCGGCGGCCGGCGGTTCGACGACGGCAACGGTGGGGGCGAGCGCCAGCTCGAGACGGGCGAGGAGCGCTTCCTCGGCGTCGGGGCCCGGGAGGAGGTCGTGGTCAAGCATCGTCGCCCTCCATCAACCGCCGGAGGTGCTCGAGGGCCCGGGACTGGGCAGTGCGAACGGCGCCCGGTCGCTTGCCGAGCACGGCGGCGACCTCGTCGGCGGAGAGCCCGGCGACGACGCGGAGCTCGAGGAGCTCCTGCTCGGCCGGTGAGAGCCGGGCGAACTGCCGACGGACGAGCTCCTGGTCGTCGGCGAGGACGAGCCCGTCGCCGGGAACCTCCAACGGCTCGGTCCCGGCGGCGACCTGCTGGCCGGCCGCCACCTGACGGCGGCGCCGGTCAGCCTGGCGGTAGTGCTCGGCGGCGACGTTGCGGGCGATCCCGAAGACCCAGCCGTCGAACCCGGCCTCGCCGAAGCGGAAGTTGTCGATGCCGGCGACGGCGCGGGCCATGGTCTCGTTCACCGCGTCGTCGGCATCGTTGGCGCCGACTTTGCGGGCCAGGTAGGCGCGGAGCCGGGGGTAGACGCGGCGGTAGAGGTTCTCCCAGGCGTCCTCGTCCCCGCGCTGCGCCTCGAGGACCTCGGCCTGCTGGTCGATCGCGACGACGGCACTGTCCTGTGCTTCATCGGGACGCGGCGCGACGTTACGGATTTTTCTCACCTCTTCTCCCGCTCGGAGCCCACGTTAGCGGGGCCGGTCGGCGATGGACAGGGGTGGTCGACGACAATTGCCGTTTGACAAGGGATTTCAGGAATTCTTCAAACTTTTCGTAATGCTGGGCCCGGAGTCGTCATGTAAAGGGCAATGGAGGTCAGCCCTATTCGAGCGGCAGTCCGTCATCGCGGTGACCGACGGGCCGGAAGCTTCGGCGGCGCATAGCGGCAACCACCGGTGGCCGGCCAACTCCGCAGGCTGGCCGCTCCGCTGGCCCCGGGGCACTAATCCCAGCCCCGGGGTCAGCGGTATCTCTCAACCGACGAGTTCGGCCATCGTTCGGAGGGTGGCGGCGTCACCGCTGACGAGCAGCGTGGTGGCGATCGACTCCCGCCACGCGTCGAGGTCGTCGCTGATCTTCTCCTTCGGCCCGACGAGGGCGATGTCCTCGATCATGGCGGTCGGCACGGCCGCCGCGGCGTCGTCCTTGTGGCCATCGAGGTAGAGCGCCTGGATCTTGGTGGCGGCCTCTTCGTAACCCATACGGGCGAAGACGTCGAAATGGAAGTTCATGTCCTTGGCGCCCATACCGCCGATGTAGAGGGCCATGAACGGCCGGAAGCCGTCGGCGGCCGCGTCGACGTCGTCGGCGATGACGGTCGGGGCGAAGGCGAGCACCTCGAAGCTCTCGGCGTTCCGGCGGGCCGCCGGCCGGGCGAACCCCTCGGCCAAGGAGGCCTCGAAGGACTTCATGGCCCGGGGGGAGAAGAAGATCGGGAACCAGCCGTCGGCGATCTCCGCGGCGAGCGCGACGTTCTTGGGGCCCTCCGCGCCGAGGATGATCGGGATGTCGGGGCGTAGCGGATGGACGATCGACTTCAGCGGCTTCCCGAGGCCGGTCCCGCCGGGATAGGGGAGCGGGTAGTGGGGGCCGTCGTTCGTCACCGGGCCTTGCCGGGCGAGCACCTGCCGGACGATGTCGACGTACTCCCTGGTGCGGGCGAGCGGCTTGGGGAACGGCTGGCCGTACCAGCCCTCGACGACCTGGGGGCCGGAGACGCCGAGCCCGAGGACGAACCGGCCGCCGGAGAGGTGGTCCATCGTCTGGGCGGCCATCGCCATCGCCGTCGGGGTCCGGGCGGAGAGCTGGCAGAGGGACGTCCCGAGCCGGACCCGAGAGGTCTGCGATCCCCACCAGGCGAGCGGGGTCAGGGCGTCGGAGCCGTACGACTCGGCCGTCCAGACCGAGTCGAAGCCGAGCCGCTCGGCCTCGACGGCCAGCTCGACCGCGTTCGGCGGTGGCCCGGCGCCCCAATAGCCGAGTTGCAGGCCGATCTTCATGTCCTTCATGGGGTGTCCTCCACGGGTCGACCCGGCAGGGCGCCGGCCGGACCACCTCGGCGGTGGGTCAGACCATCTCGGTGATGGGTCAGACCATTTTGGCGATGATGTGCTCGGCGAACCACTCGCAAGCGCCGATGCGGGCGGCGAGGACCTCGTCGGGCGACGCGCCGGCCGGGGTCGGCGCGAACATCCAGGGGGCGCAGACCATGTCGGTCACGCCGGCGTCCTCGAACCGTCGGTAGAGGTCCGGGTCGGGCCGCTCGGCCAGCGAGAGGTACGTGACGAACGGCTCGTCGAGCCGCCCGGCCTTGGCGAGCGCCTTGCGGAGGCTGTCGAGATGGGTCCACGCCTCGGCCTCGCTGTAGGCGCCGGCGGCGATCCAGCCGTCGCAGAGCGAGGCGGCCCGACGCAGCGCCACCGGGGAGTGGCCGCCGCCGAGGATCGGCACCGGCTCGGTCGGGGCCGGCTGCATCTGGCAGGCCGGGACGTCGTAGTACTGCCCGTGGTACTCGACCCAGCCGTCCTGCCAGAGGGCGCGGAGAGCGGGGATCATCTCGTCGAGCCGCTTGCCGCGGGTCGAGAAGTCCTGGCCGGTCTGGACGAACTCCTCCTCGCACCAGCCGACGCCGACGCCGAGGCGGATCCGGTTGCCGGAGAGCACCGCGGTCGTCCCGACCGATTTGGCGACGGTGATGAGGTCCCGGGCCGGGGCGACGTAGACGCCGGTCGTGAACGTGACGTGTTTCGTCACGGTGGCGAGGCCGGCGCACAGGCACATCGGGTCGGGCCACGCGGTGTCCTTCTCCCACCCCGGTGCGCCGTCGGCCTGGACGGAGTACGTGTAGCGCGACGCCAGGTCGCGGGGGTTGAACAGGTGGTCCGAGAGGTACATGCCGGCGTAGCCGAGCTCGTCGGAGGCGACGGTCAACGGCACGGCCTGGTCGACGGGGAGGAAGCTGAGGGCTTGGTGGAAGCGCATGACGGTCGTCCGGGCGGTCAGCTGGCCAGCGGGGCGGCGGGCGTGAAGGCGACCGGCAGGTGCTTCGTGCCGTTGATGAAGTTGGACTGCAGCCGCTGGATCTCGCCGTCGAGGCGGATGTCGGGCAGCCGCTCGAGCAGCCGGTCGAACATGACGGTGATCTCCATCCGGGCCAGGTTGGCCCCTAGGCAGAAGTGCGGACCGCCACCGCCGAAGGCGATGTGGTTGTTCGGGGTTCGGCCGACGTCGAAGGCGTCCGAGTCACTGAAGACCTGCTCGTCGCGGTTGGCGGAGATGTGCCAGAAGACGACCTTGTCGCCCTCTTCGATCTCGTGGTCACCGATGTGCCAGTCCATCGTCGCGGTCCGCCGGAAGTGCATGACCGGCGTGACGAAGCGGAGCATCTCTTCGACCGCGAACGGCAGCAACGACCGGTCGCGTCGGAGCCGCTCCCACTGGTCGGGGTGGGCGAAGAACGTCGCCATCGCCCCGGACATCAGGTTCCGGGTGGTCTCGTTGCCGGCGACGATGAGGAGGAGGAAGAAGAGGTCGATCTCCATCTGGTCGAGCTTCTCGCCGTCGACCTCCGCGTCGAGGAGAACGGAGACGACGTCCGTCGCGGCCGCCGCGCCGTCCTGGCGGGCGCTGCGGCGGCGGGCCGACAGCTCGTCGGCGTAGGCGTAGACCTGCATCGCGGCCTCGCCGGCCGCCTCCTGGCTGATCTGGTACTCGGGGTCGTCCGAGCCGATCATCCGGTTCGACCAGTCGAAGACTTGGCGCCGGTCTTCTTGGGGGACGCCGAGGATCTCGGCGATGACGAGCAGCGGCAGCTCGGCCGCGATCTCCTCGACGAAGTCGGCGGTGCCGCGCTCGGAGACCGCGTCGATGATGCCGTCGGCGTAGTCGACGATCCGCATCTCGAGGTCACGGACCATCTTCGGCGTGAACCCCTTGTTGACGAGCCGCCGGTACCGGGTGTGCATCGGCGGGTCCATGTTCAGCATCATCAGCCGCTGCTGCTCGAGACCGGTCTGGTCCATGTCGTGGAAGAGGGCGCCGCCGCGGTACGACGAGAAATGCTCGTAGTCGCGGTTGATCGTGACGCAGTCGTCGTAGCCGGTGACGCACCAGAACCCCTCCCGGGGTGCCCCCGGCTGAGGGTGCCAGAACACCGGGGCTTCCCGGCGGAGCTGACGGAACCACTCGTGCGGGACGTGGTCGACGAAGTTGCGGCCATCATTCAGATCGATGGCCGTCAGGTCGACGGTGCTCAGATCGATGGCGCTCTGGTCGACGGAGCCGGAGTCGACGGTCTGTCGGTCGCTCTCCACGGTTCCCTCCCCCCGCCTGGTTCCGGACGATCGTCTGTCGGTCGCCGCGAACCGTTTACTTCTAGAACACGTATCAATCACCATCATAGGCGCATCGCCCGCGGCGCCGACGGGGGCGACCTGGGCTTCGTGGGCCAAGCTTCGGACGGCGGGACTGGGCTCGGTCGGCCACCGGATGCGGCCCGGGAGGCCATTTCGAGAACGTGTTACAGTTTCTGCCCGGCCGGCCTGGACCTCCTGGGACCGGCATGCGGGGGCCGAAAAGGGCGGGCGCAGCGATGTTCCTCGAGGAAAGCGCAGAGCAGGAGCAGCTCCGTGCCGAGCTGCGCAGCTACTACGCCAGCCTGCTGACCGACGACGTCCGGGCGGCGTTGGACGGCGAGGGCGACGGCGGGTCGGTCTGGCGCCAGGTGGTGCGGACGATCGGCAAGGACGGCTGGCTCGGCATCGGCTGGCCGACGGAGTACGGCGGTCAGGGCCGGCCGGCGACGGACCAGTTCATCTTCTTCGACGAGACGCGCCGCGCCGGTGCGCCGTTCCCGTTCGTCACGGTCAACACGGTCGGGCCGACGATCATGCGGTTCGGGACGGAGGAGCAGAAGCAGTTCTTCCTCCCGGGCATCCTCTCGGGCGAGATCAACTTCGCCATCGGTTACACGGAGCCGGAGGCCGGTACCGACCTGGCATCGCTGCGCACGCGGGCGTTGCGGGACGGTGACGAGTACGTCGTCAACGGGGCGAAGATCTTCACGAGCGGCGCGGACAACGCGGACTACGTCTGGCTGGCGACCCGCACGGACCCGGACGCGCCGAAGCACAAGGGCATCTCGATCCTCTGCGTGCCGACGTCGGCGCCGGGGTTCCAGTGGCACCTCATCAACACGGTCGGTGGCAACACGACGACGGCGACGTTCTACGAGGACGTCCGGGTGCCGGTGACCAACCGGGTCGGCGAGGAGAACGAGGGCTGGCGGATGATCACGAACCAGCTCAACCACGAGCGGGTCGGGCTGGCCGCCTGGAGCGGCCTGGCGATGCTGCTGTTCGACCAGGTGGCGGCCTGGGCGGCGGCGGAGCCGACGGACGACGGCCGGCGGGTGATCGACCAGTCGTGGGTCCAGCTCGATCTGGCCCGGGCGGAGGCCGAGCTGGAGGCGATGCGCCTGCTCAACTGGCGGATGGCCGGCTCGGTGGCCGCGGACAGGTTGACGGCGGCGGAGTCGTCGTCGATCAAGGTGTTCGGCACGGAGCGGACGCTCGAGATCTTCCGCCTGCTGCTCGGCATCGTCGGGGCGGCCGGGTACCTGCGGCCGGGATCGCCGGGGGCGGTGCTCGGTGGCCGGTTGGAGGCGTCGGCTCGGCAGGCGCAGATCAACACGTTCGGGGGTGGCGTGAACGAGGTGCAGCGAGAGATCGTGGCGATGGCCGGGCTGGGCATGCGACGGGGGGCCCGATGACGGACGAGTACCCGGACCACAGTGCCGAGCTGGCCGCGCTGGTCGGCCAGTCGGCCGGCGAGCCGAACCTGTCGCCGCACCCGGTCAACGAGCCGATGATCCGCCACTGGATCGAGGCGATGGGTGACGAGAACCCGGTCTACGTCGACGTCGACGCGGCCCGGGCGGCCGGGCTGGACGGGATCGCCGCCCCGGCGACGATGCTCCAGGCATGGATCATGCGCGGGCTGCGGGCCAGCCTGGAGGTCGAGGTGGCCCGGGCCGAGGGGCGGTCGACCGGGGACTCGGCGACGGACCGGATGATGTCGCTGCTCGACGACGAGGGCATGACGTCGGTGGTGGCGACGAACTCCGACCAGACGTACGACCGGCCGCTCGTGGTCGGCGACCGGGTGGTGATGACGTCGGTCATCGAGTCGGTCTCCGACGTCAAGACGACCGGCCTCGGCGTCGGCCGGTTCATGACGAGCCGGCTGGATTTCCTGGCGGTGCCGGACGATTCGATCGGTCCCGACGAGACGCCCGAGGCGATCGTCGCCCGGGGCGAGCCGGTGGCGACGATGCGGTTCCGCATCTTGAAGTACCGGCCGAAGGCGTCCGCGCCTACCGCCGACGAGGCGCCGGCACCCCGGCCGAAGCGGCCCCGGCCGGCGATCACCGAGGACATCGCGTTCTGGTTCGAGGGGGCCCGCCAGCACCAGCTGCTCATCCAGCGGTGCACCAGCTGCGGGGAGCTGCGGCACCCACCGCTGCCGGCGTGCGCGCACTGCCGATCGTTCGACTGGGACACCGTCGAAGCGTCCGGCCGGGGCGAGATCTACAGCTTCGTGGTCGTCCACTACCCGCAGATCCCGGCGTTCGACTACCCGCTGCCGATCGGGCTGATCGAGCTGGAGGAGGGGACCCGGCTGATCGCCGACCTCGACGGCCTGGACCCGGCCGAGTGGCGGGTCGGCCTGCCGGTCGTCGCCCATTTCGTGGACTACGACGACGAGCTCTCCCTGCCGGTGTTCCGCCCGGCCGACGAGGGGGGCAACTGATCGTGGACTTCTCGTTCACCGAGGAGCAGCTGGCCGTCCGTGAGGCGGCCGACGGGATCTTCGACGGTCTCGTCGACCCGGACCGGGTGCGGGTGGTCGAGGAGACGGACGACCGGATCGACCGCGAGCTGTGGGCCGCGCTGGCCGCGGCCGACCTACTCGGGCTGGCCGTGCCGGTCGAGCACGGCGGCGGTGGGCTCGGGCTCACCGAGCTCGGCCTGCTGCTCGAAGCCCAGGGACAGCGGGTGGCGCCGGTGCCGCTCTGGGCGACGCTCGTCCTCGGCGCGCTGCCGCTGGCCCGGTTCGGCCCGGCCGAGCTGGCCGCCCGTTGGCTGCCGGGCGTGGCGGCGGGAAACGTCTTTCTCACGGCCGCGTTGACCGGCTCGGCCGCCAGCGCGTCCGGCCGGCCGGTCGTCGAGGCGGTGCCGGACGGCGATGGTTGGCGGCTGACCGGCACGGAGCCGACGGTGCCGCACGCCCACGTGGCGGACCGGGTGCTCGTGCCGGCTCGCACGGCCGGCGGCGACGTCGTGCTCGCGCTCGTCGACCCAGCGGCGGACGGCGTCCGACTGGAGCGGACGGTCACGACGAACCGGGAGGTCCACCCCCACCTCCACCTGTCCGGGGTGACGGTGCCGGCCGGCGACGTCGTCGCCGGCCCGGGTGACGGTGCCGCCGCGCTGGGCTGGACGCTGGAGGCGGCGTGGACGGGGCTCGCCGCCCTGGCCGTCGGGGTCAGCGAGTCGGCGGTCCGGCAGACCGCGGCGTACCTGAACGAGCGGCACCAGTTCGAGCGGCCGCTCGAGCGCGTTCCAGGGGACGATGCTGCGGGCGGCCGACGCGGCGATCGACATCGAGGCGATGCGGGTCACCCTCTGGCAGGCCGCCTGGCGGATCGACACCGGGCGACCGTCGGCCGAGGCGGTCGCCGTCGCCAAGTGGCAGGCGGCCGAGCGGGGCCAGCGGGTCGTCCACGCCACCCAGCACCTGCACGGGGGGATGGGCGCGGACGTCACGTACCCGATCCACCGGTACTTCCTCTGGGGCAAGCAGATCGAGCTGCTGCTCGGCGGGCCGAGCGCCCAGCTCGCTCGCCTGGGCCGCGAGATCGCTGCCCGGGTGACGACCGCCGGCGGCGCGATGGGGGTGGCGAGCTGATGGAGACCCGCACGTACGACCAGGTCGCGGTGGGCGACACCCTGGACGACCTCGTCCTGCCGATCACCCGGACGCTCGTCGTCGCCGGGGCGCTGGCCAGCCGGGACTACCAGGACGTCCACCACGACGCCGAGCTCGCCGGCCAGCGCGGGTCGCCGGACATCTTCATGAACATCCTGACGACCAACGGTCTCGTCGGCCGGTACGTGACCGACTGGTCCGGGCCCGGCGGGATCCTGCGGTCGGTCTCGATCCGCCTGGGGGCGCCGAACTACCCCGACGACACGATGACGTTCACGGGGTCGGTCACGGCGTTGCACGGTCCGGAGGCCGACGGGGCTCGCGGTGTCGTCGAGGTCGCCGTGCGGGGCGCGAACCGGCTGGGCGACCACGTCACTGGCACCGTCACGGTGGCGCTGCCCCGGTGACCGAGCACACGTTCGCCGGCCAGGTGGCGGTGGCCGGCATCGGGGCCACCGAGTTCTCCAAGGCGTCCGGCCGGTCCGAGCTGCGGCTGGCCACCGAGGCCGTCGACGCGGCCCTCCGGGACGCCGGCATCGAGCCGTCCGAGGTCCAGGGGATGGTGACGTACAGCGCGGACACCAACCCGGACATCGACATCGCCCGGGCGCTCGGGATGGGGGAGCTGACGTTCTTCAGCCGGGTCCACTACGGCGGCGGCGCCACGCTGGGCGTCATGCAACAGGCCGCCCTGGCCGTCTGGAGCGGGGTGGCCGACACCGTCGTCATCTACCGGGCGTTCAACGAGCGGTCCGGGAACCGGTTCGGCGGCGGCATCCAGAACCGACCGGTCAACCCGAGCGCCGAGAACGCCCAGTTCTCGTGGTACTCACCGACCGGGTTCCTGACCCCGGCCAGCTGGGCGGCCATGTTCGCCCGCCGGTACATGCACGCCACCGGGGCGACGAGCGAGGCGATGGGGTGGATCGCCCTGGCCGACCGGACGCACGCCGCGACCAATCCGAAGGCCTGGTTCTACGAGAAGCCGATCACGATGGACGACTACCTCGCCTCCCGGTGGATCGTCGAGCCGCTGCGGCTGCTCGACTGCTGCCAGGAGACCGACGGCGGCCAGGCCATCGTCGTCACCTCGCTGGAGCGGGCCCGTGACCTCCCCAACCCGCCGGCGGTCATCCGGGCGGCCGCCCAGGGGTCGTGGCACGGGCAGGACATGATGACGTCGTACTACCGCGACGACATGACCGGACTGCCCGAGATGGGGCTGGTCGCCCGCCAGCTGTACGAGGTCGCGGGCATCGGGCCGGCCGACATCCAGACGGCCGTCCTCTACGACGCGTTCACGCCGTTCGTCCTCTACACGATCGAGGAGTTCGGCTTCTGTGGCAAAGGCGAGGCGAAGGACTTCGTCCGCGACGGCAACATCCAGATGGGTGGCGGCCTGCCGATCAACACCCACGGCGGCCAGCTCGGCGAGGCCTACCTGCACGGGGTGAACGGCATCGCCGAGGCCGTCCGCCAGGTTCGTGGGACCGGGGTCAACCAGGTGCCCGGCGTCGAGCACGTCGTCGTCACGGCCGGCACCGGGGTGCCGACGAGCGGCATGATCCTGGGCGTCGACCGCTGAGCGCCCGCCCCATGACCGGCCACTCGAGCCCAGCCGTCCCGTGACCAGCCGCACTGTGCCCGGCCGCCGGATGACCGACCACGCCTTCACCGGCCGGGTGGCGATCACCGGCATCGGGGCCACCGAGTTCTCCAAAGCGTCCGGCCGGTCCGAGCTGCGGTTGGCCACCGAGGCGGTCGACGCCGCGCTCCGGGACGCCGGCATCGAGCCGGCCGAGGTCGGCGGCATGGTGACGTACAGCTCGGACACGAACCCGGACATCGACATCGCCCGGGCCCTCGGGATCGGCGAGCTGACGTTCTTCAGCCGCATCCACTACGGCGGCGGCGCAGGGTGCGCGACGGTCCAGCAGGCCGCGCTGGCCATCGCGGCTGGCGTCGCCGACGTCGTCGTCTGCTACCGGGCGTTCAACGAGCGGTCGGGCAACCGGTTCGGCGCCGGCGTGCAGGACCGGACCCCGATCGCCAACGGCGAGAACGCCCACTTCGCCTTCTACTCGCCCTTCGGGCTGCTCGCCCCCGCCCAGTGGGTGGCCATGGAGGCCCAGCGGTACCTGTACGCCACCGGGGCCACCAGCGAGGATCTCGGTCGGGTGTCGGTGGCCGACCGCAAGCACGCGGCGACGAACCCGAAGGCGTGGTTCTACGAGAAGCCGATCACCCTCGCCGACCACCAGGCGAGCCGCTGGATCGTCGAGCCGCTGCACCTGCTCGACTGCTGCCAGGAGACCGACGGCGGCCAGGCTCTCGTGGTCACGTCGCTCGAGCGGGCCCGGGACCTGCCGAACCCGCCGGCGGTCATCCGGGCGGCCGCCCAGGGGTCCGGCGACGGCCAGGACATGATGACGTCGTACTACCGGGACGACATGACCGGGTTGCCCGAGATGGAAGTCGTCGCCCGCCAGCTCTGGGCCACCTCCGGGCTCGGCCCCGACGACATGCAGGCGGCGATCCTCTACGACCACTTCACGCCGTACGTCCTGTACCAGCTGGAGGAGCTCGGCTTCTGCGGCAAGGGCGAGGCCAAGGACTTCGTCCGCGACGGCAACATCGAGCTCGGCGGTCGGCTGCCGATCAACACCCACGGCGGCCAGCTCGGCGAGGGCTACCTGCACGGGATGAACGGCATCGCCGAAGGCGTCCGGCTCGTCCGCGGCACGTCGGTCAACCAGGTCCCGGACGTCGAGCACGTCGTCGTGACCGCCGGCACCGGTGTCCCGACGAGCGGCCTCGTCCTCGGCACCGACCGCTAGCCGTCGCGTCCCAGCCACCGTCGGGCCCAGCGACCGTCGGCCCGGGGATGCGTTTCCCGGGCCACCGCCGTCTGCTTTGATCGACAGGATGGACGCGGCGGCATACGGGTGGCGCGCGCCATCGTCGCCTGGGCGGCCGCGATCGGCATGGCCGTCCTCCTCCCGCTCGCCGTCACCGCCCACTGGGCCCACCGTTCGCTGACCGACACCAACCGGTTCGTCGCCACGATGGCGCCATTGGCCCACGACCGGCCGTTCACCGACGAGCTGGCCGATAAGCTGACCGACCGCGTCTACCGGGACCTGCCGCCGTCGGTGCAGTCGGCGGCGCTGACTACATCGGCCCGGGAGGCCCTCCGCCAGGCCCTGGCCGAACGGATGGCCGAGCCGTCGTTCCAGACGACCTGGAACCGAGCGACCCGGAGCGCCCAGCAGGGGGCCGTGCAGGTCTTCACCGGTCCGGGGGCCGACGATCAGGGGGACGTCGTCGTCGACCTGACGCCGGTCGTGGTCACAGTGGTCGACGGCGTCCACGACCCGCTCCTGGCACCGCTCGTTCCGGCCGTGGCGACAACGATCCGGCGACAGCGGATCACCGTGACGCTGCTGACGGCCGCCCAGGTACACGAAGGGCGGACGGTTTTCGCCGAGGTCGTCGGGGCCGAGTGGCCGCTATGGGTCGGCGCGGCCGCGGCCGCCGCGGTCGCGCTGGCCGTCGCGCCCCGGCGCTGGCGGGTCCTGTTCGGCGGGGCGGTCGCCACGGTCGCGACGACCGCGCTGGCCTTCGGCGCGCTGGCCACCGCTCGGGCCGTCGCGGTCGACCGGGCCACCCGCCTCGGTCTCGACCAGACGCTGTCCGGCAACGTCTTCGACGTCCTGGACCGTTACCTCCGGGTCGACCTCACGATCACGCTCGTCGTCGCGGCGGCCGTCGCGGTCGCCGTCGGCGCGGGGGCCTTCGTCCGGTCCCGTCAGACCGGCGGCTAGGTCCTCCGAGGTCGGACCTCGACGAACCCGGCGGCCGAGAAGTCCCCGTCGAAGGCCAGCGCTTCGGTCAGCCCCCGCCGGCGCATGACGGCGAAGCTGGTGGCGTCGACGAACGAGTACTCCCGTTCGTCGTGGCGCCGCAGCCAGTGCCACGCTTCGTCCTCGGTGTCCGGCGGGACGTGGACGACGTCGACCGCGTCGGACCGTTCGATGAGCTCGCAAGCCCGGCTCGCCGTCGCGTGGCCGTCCCGGCGCCGGAGGAACGTCCAGACCTCGCCGAGGACGTGGTTGCTTACGAGCAGCGGCTCGTCCCGCTGGGCCCAGAGGAGTCCCGCCGTCTCGTGGCGGTGGTCTCGCCGCAGAGCGAGGGCCACCCAGAAGCTCGTGTCGGCGAACCTCACCCGCCGTAGACGACAGCGTCGATGTCGTTCGCCGGTTCGGCATCGGACAGGCCGACCAGGTCGTCCACGGGGTCCGAGTGCTCCGCCGGGCCGAGCTCGGTGAGCAGGCTCTGGCGGATCAGGGCAGCCTTGGAAACCTGACGTCGGCGGGCCTCCCGCTCCGCTCGGCGGTCGAGCTCGTCGTCGATGTAGATGTTGATCCGGCGCACGACTCCAATATACACACTGTCGAAGAAAGTGATGTATATGGGGCGCTGCCGTCAGACCGACCGGTCGGCGACCGCCGCGTCGAGGTCCGCTGCGACCGCGTCGTCGAGCGCGACGTAGCCACCGCCGCGCTCGGGGCGCCACCAGACCGGGTCGGCCGTGCGCCAGCGCTCGGCCCGGATCGTCCGCTTGAGCACCTTGTTCGTCGCCGTCGTCGGGAGATGCTCGGCCACCCGGACGAACCGCGGCGCCCACTTCGTCCCGAGGTCGTCCTGGGCGGCCAGGAAGTCGGCGAACCCGGCCGGGTCGAACGTCGTGCCCGGGCGGAGCTCGACCGCCGCCATGACTTGGTCGCCGACCACCGGGTCCGGCACCGCGTAGACCGCGGCGAGGACGACGTCGGGGTGGCGTTCCACGATCCGCTCGACCGGCGCCGACGCGAAGTTCTCGCCGTCCACCCGGAGCCAGTCGTGGTCGCGGCCGGCGAAGTAGAAGAACCCGGCCTCGTCCCGGTAGGCGAGGTCGCCCGTCCAGTACCAGCCCTCCCGCAGCCGGGCCGCTTCCGCCTCGTCGTTGTGCCAGTAGCCCTCGAACCCGGCCCCCCCGGCCTTGCTGACGAGCTCGCCGATCGCCACCTCGGCGTTGACGAGCCGCCCGTGTTCGTCGAAGCGGGCCGGCGGGCACTCCTCGCCGGTCTCGGCCGAGAGGACGACCGTGCCCTGCGGTGCCCGGCCGAGCGCGCCCGGCGGCGTGTCCGGCGTCCGTTGCACCGTCGCCCCGCCCTCCGTCGATCCGTAGGCATCGGTCACCGCGCAGCCGAACCGCGCGGCGAACCGGGCGACGTCCGCGCTCGCCCCCTCGTTGCCGAACGCCCGGACGAGCGGGTTGTCGGCGTCGTCCGGCCGTTCCGGCGTGGCCAGCACGTAGGCCAGCGGCTTGCCGACGTAGTTGAAGTACGTCACGCCGAACCGGCGGACGTCCGGCAGGAAGCCGGACGCCGAGAACCGCCCGTCGGCTCGGCAGCGCGGCCGTCGCCCCGGCGGCCAGCGCCGGCCCCCACCCGGCCATCAGCGCGTTCGAGTGGAACAGCGGCATCGACAGGTAGCAGACGTCGTCCGCGGTGAGCTCGAACATCTGGGCGACGATCGTCCCGATGCGGGCCAGCCGTCCCTGCGTGCACCGGCACGCCTTCGGCGCCCCCGACGTGCCCGACGTGAACAGCAGGTAGCCGAGGCTCTCCGGGGTGACCCCGCCGGCCGCCGGGTCCGGCGGGTCGACGCCACCGAACTCCGCCAGCGCGGCTTCACCGGTCGGGTCGTCGACGACGACCACCCGGTCGCTTCCGGCCGATGCGGTGCCGAGGGCGCCGCCGAGTGTCCGGCCGTCGACCAGCGGGAGCTGCGCGGTCGACGTCACGAGCAGCTGGCACTCCGTGTGGGACAGGTCGCGGGCCAGCTCGTCGCCGCGGTGCGTCGGGTTCCCACCGACGACGACCGCGCCGGCCAGCGCGGCGGCCTGCAGCCAGAAGACGTGTTCCGCGACGTTGTCGAGCAGCACCGCCACGTGGAACGGCCCCGGCCGGCGCCGATCGGCCAGCCAGGCGGCGCGGACCGCGGCCTCGGCGACGACCTCGGCGTGCGAGTACGTGCGGTCGGCGGTCGCCAGCCCCGGCCGGCCATCGCCGGCCCGGCGCAGGACCAGCTCGGCGACGGTCTCTGGCGCGGGCGTCTCCGGAGCGGTCTCGGCTGGGGCCACGGGTTACCTCGGATCGTCGTCGGCCGGCGGCACCGTACAGGGGTGCACCGGCGTGAACAGGGCGGGAGTGGTCATTTCTGGAACACGTTGCAATTTAGCCGACGCCGTGTTACCGTCGCCGCCAGAGCCTCCGGGGGTGTCCCGGAGCGCGCGGAGCGAGAGGAACCCTCAGCGCCATGGAGTTCGGGATCTTCAACGCCATCAGCATCCTGCCCCGCTACCGCGAGGCCCACGGTGCCGCGGCCGAGCACGACCGGATGATGGACGAGGTGGCCTTCATCCAGGCCGCCGACGCCGCCGGCATCAAGTACACCTGGGCCTCCGAGCACCACTTCCTGACCGACTACTCGCACCTCTCCGACAGCGAGTCGTTCCTCGCGTTCTGCGCGGCCAAGACCAACAACATCCACATCGGCTCCGGCATCTTCAACATCACCCCGCCGGCCAACCACCCGGTCCGGATCGCCGAGCGCGTCGCCATGCTCGACCACCTCTCCGAGGGCCGGTTCGAGTTCGGCACCGGCCGCGGCTCCTCGACCACCGAGCAGCGCGGCTTCGGCATCACCGACCCCGAGATCACCCGGGAGATGGTCGCCGAGACGCTGCCGCAGATCGTCCGCATGTGGAAGGACGACGACTACCCGGCCTACGACGGCCAGTTCTTCTCGATGCCCCAGCGCAACGTCCTGCCGAAGCCGTACACCCAGCCGCACCCGCCGATCTGGATGGCCGCCGGCAGCCCGAGCACGTTCGAGCTGGCCGCCAAGCTCGGCGTCGGCGTCCTCTGCTTCGCCTTCACCCCGCCACAGGTCCTGACCCCGCTCATCGCCAAGTACAAGGAGATGATCCAGGACTGCACCGACCCGGTTGGCGCGTACATCAACAACAACGTGATGATCACCACCCAGATGATCTGCATGGAGGACGGCCAGAAGGCCCGCCAGGCGATGTTGACCGCCGACTCGAACTACCACCTCAGCCTCGTCTTCCGGTACCTCGACACGTTCCCGAAGCCCAAGGGCATCCCCGACTGGCCCGAGGTCATCCCCGCGGCCACGCCCGAGCAGGTCGAGATGATGATCGACAGCGGCGCCGTCGCCGTCGGCGACCCCGACGAGTGCGTCCGCGCCGTCCAGACCTTCGTCGACACCGGCGCCGACCAGCTCGCCTTCGGCATGCTCTCGTCGTCGATCGAGCGGGACGTCTGCCTCGAGGCCGTCGAGACGTTCGGCAAGCACGTCCTGCCGCAGTTCGACAAGGACCCCGTCCACTCGACGACCCGCCAGCGCGAGGAGCAGCTCGGCAAGAAGCGCTGAGCCCCGGCTCGCCGAGCCTGGTATTACCCGACTGGTCACGGTCCCGCCGCACGAATACCCGATCGACCTCTGGTCGTGCTGCCTTTAACAGTTGATCCGGTTGTTATCCCTGCCCGCCGTCATCCGTGGTGTCTCGTCGACCGCGGGCGGGAATCGCTGGAAATTGCACGACGAGGGAGCTATCTTTCTGTCGTGCCTCCGGCGAGTTCGGATAACTAGGAATTATCGGCAGTTCAGTGGTCGGCTGATTGGTGTGACGCTAGAGACTGCAAAAGAGCGACGGGTTTGGGAACTCCTCACTCGCGATTTTAACTGGGTTGTGCCGGCCCATCATCCCGTGAATATCTACAACGAAACGGGGGAATTCTCGGGTTCGGCCCGTTTGCAGATCTTCGAGATGGCGATCACCACCATCCTCGCTCACATGCGGCCCGAGTTCTCATGGCGCGTCACGCCAAATCACCAGGATAACGGACTGGATTTCATTGGCTATTATCAGTTCCTCGATGATAGCGATCTCGGGATAGCCGCGGCCATCACGGTCGGTGGACAGTGCAAGAAGAGAACTACCGTCAATGACATCCTGACCGAAATCTCCGGAAGCTTGATTCGAATGGCAGACGCAATCAATCCGACGTTTTTTGTCGTTGCGCTGTCGGCTCGCCTGACGAGAAAACGTGTTGAGAAGGCACGGGGGATGCTTGAACGTCAATGTCAGCGTCACTGTCACATCCTCGACCGTGCCCAGATCGAGGGGCTTTTCAACGACTACCTCGGTGTCGTCTCGGAGATCTTCTGCGACGGTCTCTCCAAATCCGAAGTCGACGAGGTACTGAGCTATTTCGAGGACCGTCGAGTGGCCCCTCCGTCGCCCTCGGTTGCTGTGGACCCGCCGTCTCGCGTGCTCGCCGGAGTGCCGTTCCATATCGATGTCAACGTTCAGTGGACCTTGGCGTCTCATCCGGCCGCACGTCTCTGGTGGCGACCGCGATCCGCCGACGCCGACGCCGACGCCGACGCCGACGCCGTTATGCTCATCGGGCCGGTTGGGGCCGACTGCCCTACCGGTGTCGAGCTGTTCCGCGAAGCCCCAGCGGACGACCCGCTGCAAGCGTCGTGCACGGTAGAGCTGGTGACGCATGCCGTTGGCAGTGTCGACCTTGGCGAGGTTTTTGTCGGCCTCGACACAGCTGGCCCCGGTTCGGCGGAACGCGTTGTGCTCGGCGAAATCGATGTTGTCGAAACCATGCGTCCCCGCTTCTTTGATCGACCCTACCGAGTGGGGCTTATCCGACTTTCGGATGCCTACGACCAAGCGTCGACTGGCACCGTGACCTCAGTCGGAGTCATTGGAGCGGCGGGCAGCGGCAAGAGCCGGATGTGTGAGGAGTTCGCGCTTGAGAAGAGGAGACGGGGATGTGGAGTGGTCGCGGCAAAGCATCCGAAGACCCATGACGCACCGCATCGGATCTTCGCGGATCTGTTTGTAGAGCTCGCTTCGGATGGACCGACCGTCGAAGGTCCGGCTGACAACGTCATCCGCTCGGTGGCCTACTACGACCGATCTCTTGCCGCTCGGGCGACTCCTGCGATCCGGTCGGTCTTCGGCGCAAGAACACCAGAGTCAGTTGACACCACAGAGCAGAGCATCGTCTCGGCCCTTCTCCTACTTATCGTGGCACGCAGCCGTCATGCACCCCTCATTGTTCACTTGCAAGATCTGCACTGGTGTGGTGCCGACACGCTGTCACTCTTGGAGCGTCTTGTCAGGCAGTTGAGCCAGGTGGCATGCACCCGCACCGCTGCCGACCGTCCGGGGCTGAACGGCGTCCTGTTTCTTTTCGAGGGTCGCGTGCGGGAAAGCGGTGACTCAGGCGATGCGTGGAGCTCGGCGCCATTCGAGGCATTCCTCCAGAATGCCGACAGTACGACGGTGATTTGTTCATCCTTTACGAACGAGGACGGGCTCAGCTTCGCCCGCCTTCTTTTCGAGGATCGACACAACGCTCACCGTCTTGTTTCCGATGACCTCCTGCTCCTCCAGCACGGATTGATTGACCGTGTACACAGGACGGCCGGCGGCAATCCGTTCCACACGCTGGAACAGGTACGTCTCCTGAAGGAGCTCGGGGTGCTCGGGCAGAATAGGAAGACCGGATTGTTGTACATGGTCCGGCCGGAACCGACCGCGTCCGCACTGCCCGACTCCGTGTTCGCGGCGATCCGGTTGCGATGGCACTACCTGCGAGATCGGGCGCCGTCGCTGGCGTTGCTCTTGTGGGCGAGCGCGCTCTTGGAGGACCAGCTCCCAACGCAGCTCTTCCGGCGCTTGTGGCGCGAGTTGGCGCCCGATGTGTCGCTCCGCGACATCGATGGAACCGACATCTTTTGGACGGGGGACGGAACGGCCCGTGAGGTGGCATTCCGACACGAAAACTATTTTGAGTCGCTCCGACGTTTCACAGTTTCCGAGGCGGATCGCCGGCGGGTCGTCAGCGCGTATTGCGACTGGTTCGCTGAGCTTCGACGGCCCAGTCCCGCTGACCGCTTCCTCTGGGCTCGTGCCATATTGGAGTTCCCGAACCCTGATCGATCCCACGCGTGGACCCTGCTCGTCACCGCCCTGAAGGGTTCTCGGCGACGCGGGGACGTATGGCTCGCTCGGCGGATTCTCGCTTTCTATCTCGATCAGATCTGGTACATCGACGAACAGTCCCCGGTGTCTATGGGTGTTTTTCTGCGTCACTGCGATGACGAGATCGACTTGTGCCGCGAGCTGCTCGGGGTCGATCGCGACCTAGCGGTCCCGCGGCTTCAACGACTGCGACAGCGTATCGACAGTCGACTCGGAACGGCTGGCGGTGGCATCTCTGCCAAAGCTCGTGACGGGCTCGATCGACGGCACCTCACGGCAGAGGCAGTGCATGCACAGGTGCTTTTCAACGACCGCTGTCCGGCCCAATCGGCGGAAATTGCAGCGGAAGTCGTCGAAGGCGTGCGGGCACATAGCCTCATCTCGTCTGCCGATCCCTCGTGGGAGTCCCTTGAGATGGAGGCTCTGTACACCCAATCTTGCGCCCAGGCCATCTCAGGCGAGTTCGGACCGGCCGTCCGTTCATCGGAAGCTGCGGTAACGATTGCGAAGCGGTCGTCATCTCCCCTGGCACGCAAGATCGTGAGCACCTGCGGCACCATGCTCCTGTCTCAGGATCCAAAGGCAGGTGAGACCCTGCTTCGAGAATGTCTTGCGAACTGGCCCGACGACGACTCCAGCGACGGGTTCCTTGTGCATGTTCATCTGAGCATGGCCCTCGTCCTACAGGCGCATCGCTGCCCGCCTGGATCCGAAAAGCGGGACGCCATGTTGGCCGAGGCACGCGAACGAACGACCCGCGTCAACAGCTCTTGTCGGCGACTGGGGCTTTACCCAGACGCTGGTGCCGCTGCCCTCGTCCGGGGGGTTGTCGCTGCACTTACTGGTGAAGGCGATGAAGCATCATGGTTTGCGCAGGGCGTAGCCGCTGCAGCCCGAGGACGACAGATGGAGACCTTGTGGCGGTCGCACATCAACCTGGCGACTGCGCTCTACCGGAAGGCCGGCGGAGTCTCGCAGAGCAGCCATGACCACGCGGTCGCAGCGTTGGAGATCATGCAGGACACCCTGTCGCCATACTCTCAGCCTGACCGTTCGCCGCGTTTCGAGATGCTCCGTGTGGGCATGGCTAATGCTGTATGGATGCTGATCGCTACGGGCGATGAAACCGGCGTGACGATCCTCGATCGGTATCCACGTCTCCGCTCGCATTTTCAAAACCCGAAAACCGGGGAACTAGCGGCGTTCGATGGCACCGAACGTCATTATCAGTGGCTAAGGGTCGACGACGTCGACTACATCCTCTACTGAGATTTTGTCGCTGTCGCCTAGCAGAAATTCACAAAGTTCGGACGAGGTCACGACCGTTGCCGAGAGGTCGACGATGAGTTCCTCGACGACCACTTGGCGTCGGCGTTCAAACCACATCGAGTTCTCATCTAGCTCCTCATGGCTGTCGACAAGGTAAAGAAATGGGGTCGGATCATTGATCATCCAGTGAGGGAGGAGAGTCGGCAGCCACAGACATGTTGACGCGTTGTTCATTTGTCTAAAGTCTCGGATCCGATGGCCAATACCTGGCCAGCGGGCCTCAAGACGCTCGATCGCGATGGTCTGATCCGCACCGCGAGAGAGGTCGAGGACCCCGAATGGCGTCGTCTCCAGCTCTGGACGTACAGCGATCGCGTGGTCAAGTCCTTCGTCGATGAATGTCCCGAGGTCTACGCTGTATCTACCGCCCCACTTTGACCAGAAGGCTGCCTCGGCCGCGTCGACACGGGCGTACCGCACGGTCCCAGACCGATTCCTCCAATGGTAGGCGACTGATTTCGCACACATAAAGTTTCGTAGCCCATAGTGGACAGCTCGGAGGCAATGATCGAGGTCAGAGTTATGGTTGTAGAGCTGTTCGTCTAGGGGGCCAAGAAGCTCGAGGGCTCTCCTCGTCATAGCAGCCGTCGCTCCGGTCACGATTTGCAGCTCACGCGTCGGTAGGCACAACGGGTGGTCCTTTGGAAGATGACGAAATACGTGCCGCTTAGAGTGGCTACCGAATGCCATCCCAACACTCTGGGTACGGCCGGTGGTTGGATAGATAAGCTTCGAACCCACGATTCCGACGTCCGTGGTATGCCGATCGATGAGCTCAATCATCGCAACAAGACAATTGGGATCGAGGATCACATCAACGTTGAGCTGGATGACAATGTCTCCTGTCACCACGCTGAATCCTCGGTTCACGGCCCCAGCGTTGCCAAGGTTCGTTTCGTTGCGCAGCCGAGCAACGTTAGCGTCCGGCAGCTCAGGTATGGCGTTCAACACGGGCTCGGTTGACGCATCATCAACTACGACGACCTGTGACGCCTTCGGTAACGCGACAGCCAAAGACTCGAAGAATGCCGGCAAGTGGGCGATGCTGTTGAAGATCGGGACGATGACGCTAACGCGCGGCACGGACGATAATTCCTAGTTATCAGCGGTGAGGCACCTCCCTACGACGTTTGCCTGGCTGAGGGTGCGGGCGAGGGCCTGATCGGAGACGTGGGTGTAGATCTCCGTGGTCGACAGGCTCGGCGTGGCCGAGGAGGCGTTGTATGTACCGGATGTCGACGCCGGACTCGATCAGCTGGGTAGCAGCCGAATGGCGCAGCATGTGCGGAGTCGTCGGTCGGTGGATGCCTGCCCGGTCTGCCGACTTGGCCAGTCGGGACCGCATCGTGGGCTCGGTCAGGGGGTTGGCGAGGCCGTTGAAGAGCAGGCGGTCATGGCGGATGCCGAGGGTCGTACGGGCGACCAGGTAAGCGGCAACGAGGTTGGTGAGCCAAGGGTCGGGGAGGAAGACTCGTCGTTCCCGGGAACCCTTGCCGGTGACCCGGATGCTGTACTCCTCGAGATCGATGTCTCGGCAGCGGATCCCGACGACCTCGCTGACCCGTAATCCGGTGGCCAACATGAGGGCGACAGCCAGGAGGGTCGTGGCGTCGTGCGGACGAGGCAAGGTAGCCGGCGGCCGTTCGGTGCGCGAGACTCGGGCGGCCTGACAGAGGTGCCTGAGGAGCCGGTTGAGATCTCCGGCCGGAAGCGACCTTGGAAGGCGGCGGCCCCGACGGAATTGGATCGAGACTTCGGCCCACGGGTCGGAGTCGACCACCCCGGTGGCGACCAGCCACCGAGTGAAGCTCCGGGTGCCGGCCACCCGGCGACGGATCGAGGTGGTCGACATGCCCGCCGCCCGCTGGGTGTCGACGAAGGCGGTCAAAGCGTCGGTGGAAATGTCGCGGACGTCAATCAGCGGAGCGATGTGGCGCTGCAGGGCGAGGGCGTCTCCGGCGTACGCCCGGACCGTGTGGGGAGAGAGATCCTGTGTCCTCTCGAGCCATCGGATGAACGCTTCGCGGGCGGATCGGATCTCCATCTTGCGGACCTCCTGGATAGGGAGCCGCCAAGGTCGCGTGTCGCCGGAGGTACCGGCCAGAATTGGCCGGAAGGATGCATCTTCAATCGGTCCACGCCGCCTCGGACCGTTCCTCGAACGATGACCCAACGGCCTGGGTACGCTCCGGCGGTGGATCAAGAGCCGTCGAGCCGCCTGCTGACCCGGGTGTCCGCGTCCGGCCGGCTCGCCTTCGTCGCCGCCCTCGGCCTGGCCGGCGGGATCGTCGCCTCGTTGGTGACCATGTGGCAGGGCGCCGCGCTGATCGGTTGGAGCGTCATGGCCGCGGCGTTCCTCCTCCTCGTCTGGCTGGCGGTCGTGCCGATGACCCCGGCCGAAGCCGAGGTGCACGCTCGACGGGAGGACCCGAACGTGGCCCTGGCCGATGTGA
>CAVUYB010000006.1:0-60756 GCA_963745595.1 uncultured Actinomycetota bacterium
CAGGCCCCGGTATCGGCCGTGGCGTCCCGACGCACGGCGGCGGCTCCGGGCATCGCCCAGGGCAAGCTCGGCATCACGAAGCTCGGAGTCGGCGCCAAGATCGTCAAGCCCGGATCGGGCCGCCACGTCCAGCGGGAAAAGGCACGGGTGGTGTACGACCCCAAGCGTCGGACCTCCTTCGTCGTCGAGGTTCTCGGCAACCAGACCGTCGCGTCAGCGCTCCGTGTCAACAAGAGCCAGCCCAGCCGTTGGAAGTCCGGCGCCGAGGCTCCGAGCGACCGGGCAGCGGCGGGGCTGGTCGACCTCGACTACGTGCTGGCCCGCTTGTTGCTGGTCTGGGACGAATCGGTAGCCCGTGACTGGCTGAGCACCCCCAACGGCTTCCTCGACGGGGCGTCGCCGCTCGAAGTGATCGAGCGTGAAGGACCTCTCCCGGTGGTCGAAGCCATCGACGCGGAGGCGTCCGAGGCCTACGCCTAGGCCGTGCTCCTCTACCGCGTCTTTCCCCACCTCCCAAGCGTCGAAGAGGACAAGCCCGGTCACCCGCTGTTCGTCTACCCGCGCCAAGGAGCCGGACGCTGGGACAACCCTGACCTCTACCTGGCCCGCTACCTCGGCATCGGCCCTGAGGTAGCCATTGGTGAGGCGTTCGCACATCTACGGTCCTGGCGCCCCGAGATGTTGGTTCGGCCCGATTTGCCCGGATCGGTGCGTCGTCTAGCCACTTACCGCTTCGACGAGGAGGACCACCCGTTCCTGGACCTCGATGATGCCCAGGCGCTCCTCGACCGGGGAATCCGCCCCACCGACGTGGTCATCAGGGACCGACCCAAGACGCAACGAATCGCCGCTGACATCTTTCGGGACGGCCGATGGGCCGGCATCAAGTCCTGGTCATATCACCGGCCGCAGTGGCAGGTGGTGACGCTGTGGAAGGCGCCGAACCTGGGCGTCGTGTCGGTAGAGGACATCGCCGGGCATCCCGCGCTGGCCGAGGCCGCCGACGCCCTACCGCGAGCGTTGGGTGGTTGGTAGTCCCAAGCTGGCCCACTTTTGAAGGAGCCATGGACGCGGCGGACACCCATGCGAGACCCGCTCCATTCGTCAATGAAAGGCGGAACGATGATCGGTGTCTACATGCAGAGCTCTTCGATGACGGTCGAGGAGAGCCAGGAGGCCTTCGAGGCCCTCGAGTCGAAACTGATGCCGATCGCCCAGGAGCTCGGTGTCGAGATCTCCCCGCCACAGTTCGTCGAGATGATCGCCTACGAGGTCGCATGGCCGGCAGAGACTCCGCGCCAGCGAGTGGCACCGGGCCGTGGTATCCACCAGGCCGGTACTGACGATCTCACCCGGGTTCGGCGTGCCGCCGCTCAGCCGCCCGCAGCCTCCGTCACCGCGGCCAGGACATCCGGGGCCAGCGATACGCCGGCCGTCGCCGCATTGGTCGCCACCTGCTCGGGTTTCGTCGCCCCGACGAGGACCGACGCCACCCCGTCCTGGTGGAGGAGCCAACCGAGCGCGAGCTCGACCAGCGAGTGGCCGGTGTCGTCGGCGACGGCCTGCAGGCGGGCCACGGTCTCGAACACCTCGTCGGTCGCCATCTCGGCGAAGAACGAGGCCGCGGCCAGACGAGAGCCCTCGGGGAACGGCTCCCCCTTCGTGTACTTGCCGGTCAACAGTCCGGACGCCAGCGGGAAGTACGGGACGATCCCGACCTCGTACGCCCGGCACGCCGGGACGACCTCGGCCTCGATCGCCCGGTTGACCAAGCTCCATTCGTTCTGGCACGCGACGAAGCGCTGCCGGCCCCGCTCGGCCGCGACGTGCTGAGCCCGGGCCAGCGTCCACCCGCTCACGTTCGAGCACCCGACATAGCGGACCTTGCCCGCCCGAACGAGGTCGTCCAACGTGTCGACCGTCTCTTCGACTGGCGTCGCCGGGTCCAGGTTGTGCTGGTAGTAGAGGTCGATGTAGTCCGTGCCGAGCCGGCGCAGGCTGGCCTCGCACGCTTCCACGACGTACTTCCGGGACGCCCCCGCGCCGTAGGGACCCGGGCGCAGCCGGGTGGAGAACTTCGTGGCGATCACGACGTCGTCGCGATGGCCGGTCAGCGCGGCCCCGAGGTACTCCTCCGAGTGGCTGTTGCCGTAGCTGTCCGACGTGTCGAAGAACGTGATGCCCGCGTCGAGGGCCGCGTGGACCACCGCCGTCGAGTCCGCCTGGTCGAGCAGCATCCCGAAATTGTTGCACCCGAGGCCGATCGTCGAGACCGGCAACCCCGACCGGCCCATCGTCCGGTACTCCATGTCCTCGCGGTTCATCGGCGCGTGCTCCTCCTGCTCGGCTCGGTGTCGTGCCTACCAAGCAAGCGTACGGTAGACCGGGTCGTCCCGGTCGCGCCGCGGGTCGGGGCCGACCCCTTCCTTCGGCCGCACCGTGTCCGCCGGGATCGACCGCGTCCACTCCCGCACCGCCCACCGCTCCGCGACCCGCCACACCCCGTCACGCCGCTCGAACCGGTCGACGTAGCGGAACCCGGAGACGAAGTTGCGGGTCGGGTCGTCGACCGGGTCGCCCCAGTGATGGGCATTGCCGTACGTCTCCGCCCGCGCCCGGTCGTCGTCCACCTCGACGAGGCAGTTCCCGACGAAGTGCATCGTGCCGGCGAACCGGCGCAGAACGACGTCGAGCCACGCCACGTAGTCGTCCGGATTGCCGTCGAACCCGGTGTGGTGGTCGATCGCGTCGTCGTGGTAGCACGCCCGCACCGCCGGCAGGTCGAGACGGTCGACGCCGCGGCAGTACCGGAGGACGACCTCCGCCACTGCCTGCTTATCGAGCAGGACCTGCAGCGCGGTCGCGCCGGAAGCCGCGTCGCCAGGTGCCGCCTCACCAGATGCCGCCCCACCAGGAGTGCCCGCCATGCCCTCAGTATGGTCGGCACGTCCGATCGGGGGGCGGCCGATCGGACGCGTGCCCAGGATCTTGACGTACAAGTCCTCCCTCTATAAATGTACAATCGGGGCATGAACGTGGCCGTGAGCCTCCTCAGAGCGCACCTCCGCGAATGGGTCGATCGTGCCCAGGCCGGCGAGGAGATCCTGGTAACCGATCGCGGCATCCCGGTCGCCCGTCTGGTCGGCGTGGACACCACGCCCGATCTCGAGCGGCTGATCGCCGAGGGCGTCATCGGCCGAGCCGACCGAGACCAGCGACCGAGAGCCACCGGTCGTCGCCGGGTCCCGGCCAAGGGTTCGGTGGCCGACCTCGTCGGCGACCAGCGCCGCTGACCCCACGTGGCGGTCGTCTACTTCGACTCCAGCGCGCTGGTGAAGCTCGTCGTCGACGAAGACGGCAGCGAGCTGGCCGCCGCCCTGTGGGACGGCAGCGACGCCGCGGTGTCCAGTCGCCTCGCCTATCCGGAGGTCCGGGCGGCGCTGGCCGCGGCCGCTCGCGACCACCGGATCGACGCCCGGGCGCTTCGCGCCGCCCAGGAGGACTGGGAAAACTTTTGGGCGGCAACCCAACCGGTCGAGCTCACGCCGGCGGTCGAACGCCAGGCCGGCCACGTCGCGACGACGTACGCGCTCGGCGGGGCCGACGCCGTCCACTTGGCCAGTGCCCTCGCCATCCTTCCGACCGACCTGATCATGGCCGTCTGGAATCGACGGCTCCGCGACGGCGCACGCGCCGCCGGCCTTCACGTGACTCCGGCCTGACTACCGCCGGACGGTCTCGGTCGCGAGCTGGGTGACCGCGGCTGGGAGTCCGCCGCCTCACCAAGCGCTTGCTCGATTCGGGCCACGGACCGTAGCCTCGCGACCACCATGCTGATCGGTGCCAATCTCATCCTGAACGACACGACGCTGCCGATGCGGGAGGTCGCCCCGCTCGTCGAGGAGTACGGCCTTGACGCCCTCTTCCTCGGCGAGCACACGCACACCCCGGTGGCGACCGTCCACCCGCAGTACCCCGGGGGACTGCCGGAGTTCTACAAGCGCTTCCTCGACCCCTTCGTCCAGCTGGCGGTGGCCGCCGCCGTGACCGACCGGGTCCGGATCGGCACCGGCGTCCTGCTCGTCGCCGAGCGCAATCCGCTGGAGCTGGCCAAGGCGATCGCCAGCCTCGACGTCGTCTCCGGCGGTCGGGTCGAGGTGGGCGTCGGCCTCGGCTGGAACGCGCTGGAGATGGTCAACAACGGCATCGACCCGAAGCGCCGGCGGGCCATCTTCCGGGAGAAGCTGGCCGTCCTGCGCCGGTTGTGGACCGAGGACGTCGTCGGCGTCGACGGCGAGTTCGTCCGCTTCACCGACAGTTGGGTGTACCCCAAGCCGCAACAAAAGCCGCACCCGCCCGTCCTGATCGGCGCCGCCGGGACCCCGGCGACGTTCGACGACGTCGTCAACCTCGGCGACGGGTGGTACCCGCTCGGCTCCCCCGACCTGCCCGAGAAGGTGGCGGCGCTGGCCGAGCGGGCCGGCGGTGCCCTGCCGCCGGTGACCGTCGTCGAGATGGAGGGCCAACTACTCGGCAAGACGTGGTACATCGACGACGACGACGTGCTGGCCAAGCTGACCAAACGGGCTCGTCGCTACGCCGACCTCGGCGTCCACCGGATGTCCGTCGGCCTGCCGCTCGACGACACCGACCGCCTCCGCGCTGCCCTGGAGCGACTGGCCGCCATCGGGGACGCCGTCGCCTGACCCCGTCGCCTGTCGCCGCTCGACTCGACGGCGGGCACCGATCCGACGACGGCCGTGCTCATGTCTCTTATCCTGAGCAGCATGCGGCACCGCCGAGCGGCCGACGAGCACCGAGTGACCGATGGCTAGGTTCGTCGAGCTCGTGCCTCGGCGCGGTGGCGGGCACCTGTCGCTCGGTCACGTCGACGAGGTCGTTGCCATCTTGCGACGCGACGGGCTGGCCGTACTGCCGACCGAGACCGGGTACATGCTCGCCGCCCGGGCGCGCTCGGACGTGGCGACGGCGAAGGTACGGGCGACGAAGGGCCGGACAGCCGACAAGGCCATGCACGTCGCCTGCTCGACCACCGCCATGATCGCGTCGGTGGCCGAACCCAGTACGCAGGCTTGGCGAGCCATTGCGTGCTGGCTGCCTGGTCCGGTCTCGGTGGTCGTCCCGGCGGCGCACGGGCTGAGCCCGGACGTGGTGCTGGACGGGACGGTCGGCATCCGGATGCCGGACGCGGCGGCAACGCTCCAGATCGTCTCGGCCCTGGGCGAGCCCGTGACCGCCACGAGCCTGAACCGCTCCGGCGCCGGCGACCACGCCCTCGGCGAGCCGCTGACCCTGTCCGACGCCATGTCGTGGCCCGACGAGCCGGTGGCGGTCGTGCGCGACGACCTCGTCCGCGTCTACGGCCAGCCGTCGACGCTCGTCCGGATCTTGGATCGAGAGGTCGAGGAGCTCCGCCCGGGCCCGGTGCCCGTCAGCGCCATCAGCGAGTCGGTTTCCCGTCCCTCGTACCGAGAGAGCAACGGCCCGACCTGATCACGAGGCCGATGGTCAGGGGCCGACGTAGGCCGCGAGGTGCTCGCCGGTAAGGGTCGAGCGGCCGGCGACGAGGTCAGCGGGCGTGCCCTCGAAGACGATCCGGCCGCCATCGTGGCCGGCGCCCGGCCCGAGATCGATGATCCAGTCGGCGTGGGCCATGACCGCCTGGTGGTGTTCGATGACGACGACCGACTTGCCCGAGTCGACGAGCTGGTCGAGCCGGTCGAGCAGCTGCTCGACGTCGGCCAGGTGGAGCCCGGTCGTCGGCTCGTCGAGGACGTAGACGCCACCCTTCTCGGCCAGGTGCGTCGCCAGCTTGAGGCGCTGCCGCTCGCCGCCGGACAGCGTGGTCAGCGGCTGGCCGAGGCGGAGATAGCCGAGGCCGACGTCGGCCAGCCGATCGAGCACCTTGTGGGCGGCTGGTGTCTCCGCTTCACCGGCGCCGAAGAGCTCGCTGGCCTCGGTCACCGACATCGCGAGCACCTCGCTGATGTCCTTTCCGCCGAACGTGTAGCCGAGCACGTCGGCCCCGAAGCGCTTCCCGTCGCACTCGTCACAAACGGTCGCCACGCCGGCCATCATCGCCAGGTCCGTGTAGATGACGCCGGCACCGTTGCAGCTCGGACACGCGCCCTGCGAGTTGGCGCTGAACAACGCCGGCTTCACGCCGTTGACTTTGGCGAACGCCTTGCGGATCGGGTCGAGCAATCCGGTGTACGTCGCCGGGTTGCTCCGCCGCGAGCCGCGGATCGGCGTCTGGTCGACCGACACGACGCCGTCACGGCCGGCCACCGAGCCGTGGATGAGCGAGCTCTTGCCCGAGCCCGCCACGCCGGTGACGACGACCAGCACGCCGAGCGGGATGTCGACGTCGACGTCGCGCAGGTTGTGCGTCGTCGCCTGGCGGATCTCCAGCGTGCCGGTGGGCGTCCGCACCGTCGCCTTGACGGCGGCCCGGTCGTCGAGATGACGACCGGTCACGGTGCCGCTGGCCCGCAACCCCTTGACCGTGCCCTCGTAGCAGACGGTGCCGCCCGCCGAACCGGCGCCGGGGCCGAGGTCGACGACGTGGTCGGCGATGGCGATCGTCTCCGGCTCGTGCTCGACGACGAGCACCGTGTTGCCCCGGTCCCGCAACCGCAGCAGCAGGCCGTTCATCCGCTGGATGTCGTGGGGGTGCAGACCGGTCGTGGGCTCGTCGAGGACGTAGGTGACGTCGGTGAGCGACGAGCCGAGGTGGAGGATCTTGACGCGCTGGGCCTCGCCGCCCGAGAGCGTGCCCGTCGGCCGGTCCAGCGAGAGGTAGCCCAACCCGATCTCCACGAACGAGTCGAGCGTCCGCTGCAGCGACGCCAGCAACGGCCCCACCGACGGTTCGTCGAGGCCCCGCACCCACTCGGCGAGGTCGCTGATCTGCATCGCACACGCCTCGGCGATGCTCACCCGCTTGATCTTCGACGATCTCGCCGCTTCGCTGAGCCGGGTGCCGTCGCAGTCGGGACACGCGGTGAAGGTGATCGCCCGATCGACGAACGCCCGGATGTGCGGCTGCAGCGCTCCTCGGTCCTTGGCCAGGATCGACCGCTGGATCTTGACGATCAATCCCTCGTAGGTGACGTTGACGCCGTTGACCTTCACCTTGATCGGCTCGTGGTGGAGGAAGTCGTGTAGCTCCTTCTTCGTGTACTTGCGGATCGGCTTGTCCGGATCGAGGATGCCCGACTCGAGGAACGGCCGAACGGCAAAGAAGTTGTCGACCGTGTAGCCCGGCACGACGATGGCGCCGTCGGCGAGCGACTTGGTGTCGTCGTACAGCTGGGACAGATCGAAGTCGGAGACCGTCCCCCGCCCCTCGCAGCTCGGGCACATGCCGCCGGTGCGGCTGAAGCTCCGTTGCACGGTCTTGCTCCCGCCGCGTTCGACCGTGATCTCGCCGCTCGCCCGGACCGACGGGACGTTGAAGGCGAACGCGCTCGGCGACCCGACATACGGCTTTCCGAGCCGGCTGAAGAGGATGCGCAGCATCGCGTTGGCGTCGGTGGCCGTGCCGACCGTCGAACGGGCGTCGGCACCCATCCGCTGCTGGTCGACGACGATCGCGGTCGTCAGCCCTTCGAGCACGTCGACCTCCGGCCGGGCCAGCGCCGGCATGAAGCCCTGGACGAACGCGCTGTACGTCTCGTTGATCAACCGCTGCGACGCCGCGGCGATCGTGCTGAACACCAGCGAGCTCTTGCCCGAGCCCGAGACGCCGGTGAACACCGTCAGCCGGCGCTTCGGGATCTCGACGCTGACGTCCTTCAGGTTGTTCTCGCGCGCCCCGTGGACGCGGATCAGGTCGTGGCCGTCGGCAACTTGCCGAGCGCTCACCGGTCCTGCATCAGCCCGAGGACGTTGCCGTCGGGGTCCGTGACCGTGGCCACCAGGCGACCGCCGCCGACGTCACGGGGCGACTCCTTCACGGTCGCACCGGCCGCCGTCACCTCGGCCAGCTTCGCGTCGAGGTCCGACACGTGCCAGTAGGCCACCGGCGACGTCATCGCCTGCGGTCCCCCAGCCGGCACCAGCCCGATGTGCTGCCCGGCCGTGTCGAAACCGACGTAGTACGGCGCGTCAGCGGAAGGTGCGACGCCGAGGAGGGCGGCGTACACCGGCTTGGCCGCCGCCAAGTCGGACACCGGATGCAGCACCGTCTTGATGCCCTCGGTCGAGGTTCTGTCGGTGGAAGAGTCGGTCATCGTCGCTCCTAGAGTCCTGGGTCACGTCGACCCGGTCTGTCTCGTCAAGGGTATGACGAGACAGAACCGCCAGATGTGACAAAGAGCCGGAGGATGTGACCGTGAGCGACCGTGACCTGCTCGCCCAGCGCTTCGAGACCCACCGGGAGCACCTCCGCGCGGTCGCGCTCCGCATGCTCGGGTCGAGCCACGAAGCCGACGATGCCGTCCAGGAGGCGTGGCTACGGCTCAGTCGAGCCGATGCCGACGCCGTCGACAACCTCGGTGGCTGGCTGACCACCGTCGTCGCCCGCGTCTGCCTGGACATGCTGCGCTCCCGGGCCACCAAACGGGAGGTCCCGCCCGACGAAGAGGCCGCCGAACCGACCGCCGCGGGCTCCCCCGAGGACGAGGCGCTGCTCGCCGACTCGGTCGGCCTGGCGCTCCTGGTCGTGCTCGACACCCTGCCGCCGGCCGAGCGGCTGGCGTTCGTGCTGCACGACATGTTCGCCGTCCCGTTCGACGAGATCGCCCCGATCGTCGGCCGGACGCCGGTCGCCACCCGGCAGCTCGCCAGCCGAGCTCGGCGGAGGGTGCAGTCGGACCCGGCCGTCCCCGACGCGTCCGCCACGATCCAACGCCAGGTCGTCGCGGCGTTCCTCGCCGCGTCGCGCGACGGTGACTTCGAGGGGCTGCTGCGGCTGCTCGACCCCGGCGTCGTCCTCCGGGCCGACGCCGTCGCCATCGACATGGCCGCCAGCCGAGCGAGCGCCGGCGCGCCGGCGCTGAGCGAGGAGGTGCGCGGGGTCGACGCCGTCGCCCGCGTCTTCGCCGGCCGGGCCCGCGTGGCCAAGCTCACCCTCGTCGACGGGCTCGCCGGCGCGGCCTGGTCGGTCGGCGGCCAGGCCCGGTCGGTCTTCGCCTTCGTCGTGCGCGGCGGCCGGGTCGTCAGCATCGAGCTGCTCATGGACCCCGAGACCCTCGGGGTCCTCGACCTCGAGCCGGTGTCGGACTGAGCCCCCCGAGGTGGCGCGCTACCCCAGGCGCTCGACGATCGTGACGTTGGCCTGCCCGCCGCCCTCGCACATCGTCTGCAGGCCGTAGCGGCCACCGGTGCGATCGAGCTCGCCGAGCAGCGTCGTCATCAGCCGCGCCCCGGTCGCGCCGAGCGGGTGCCCGAGCGCGATGGCCCCGCCGTTCGGGTTCACTTTCTCCGGGTCGGCCCCGGTCTCTTGGAGCCACGACATCGGGATCGACGCGAACGCCTCGTTGATCTCGACGACGTCGATGTCGCCGATCTTCATGCCCGTCCGCTCGAACGCGTACGCCGTCGCCGGGATCGGCGCGGTCAGCATCCACACCGGGTCCGCGCCGCGGACGCTCAGGTGGTGGATGCGGGCCCGCGGCGTCAGGCCGTGCGTCTTGAGCCCCCGCTCGTTGACGATCAGCAGCGCGGCCGACGCGTCGGAGATCTGGCTCGACACCGCCGCGGTGACCCGGCCGTCCGGCCGCAGCAGCGGCAGGCCAGCCATCTTCTCCAGGCTGGTCTCGCGGCGCGGGCCCTCGTCGGTGGTCACGCCGGCCACCGGGACGATCTCCCGCTCGAACCGGCCCTCGTCGATCGCCCGGACCGCCCGGCGGTGGGACTCCAGCGCGAACCGCTCCATGTCCTCCCGGGAGATCCCCCACTTGGCGGCGATCATGTCGGCCGAGCGGAACTGCGACACTTCCTGGTCGCCGTAGCGGGCCCGCCAGCCCTCCGACCCGCTGAACGGGTCCGAGAAACCGAGCGGCTCGCCCGCGGCCATCGCCGTCTGGATCGGAATGGCGCTCATGTTCTGGACACCGCCGGCCACGATGACGTCGGACGTGCCCGAGAGGACCGCCTGCGCGGCGAAGTGGATCGCCTGCTGCGACGAGCCGCACTGCCGATCGACCGTCGTGCCCGGGACCTCCTCCGGCAGGCCGGCGGCCAGCCAGGCGGTGCGGGCGATGTCCCCGGCCTGGGGGCCGACCTGGTCGACGCAGCCGTAGATCACGTCCTCGACCGCCGAAGGGTCGATTCCCGTCCGCTCCATCAGGGCCTTCAGCGTGACCGCCCCGAGGTCAGCCGGGTGGACGCCGGCCAGGCCGCCGCCCCGCTTGCCAACCGGCGTCCGCACCGCGTCGACGATGTACGCCTCGCTCATGAGCTCACTCCCTCGTTCTCGGGCCCCCGCCACCGGCGGGAGCCCCCTGCACCAACTGGTTGCAACACCGTCCGGGGCTTCCTCATGCCCGCTGACTGCTCACACTCACGACCTCGCCCGTCATGTAGCTCGAGTACTCACTGGCCAAGAAGACGATCACGTTGGCCACCTCCCACGGCTCCGCCGCCCGGCCGAACGCCTCCCGGCTCGTCAGCTCGTCGAGGAGCTCGTCCGTCGACACCTTCGCCAGGAACGGGTGCATCGCGATGCTCGGCGAGACCGCGTTCACCCGGACACCGTGCGGCGCGGCTTCCATCGCCAGGCACCGCGTCAGCGCCATCACGCCGGCCTTCGCCGCCGCGTAGTGGCTCTGGCCGGCCTGCGCTCGCCAGCCGAGCACCGACGCGTTGTTGACGATGACGCCGCGGCCCCGCTCGTACATGTGGCGGGCCGCCGCCCGGTTCGAGCGGAACGTCCCGGTCAGCGTGACGTCGAGCACCTTCGCCCACTGCTCGTCGGTCATGTCGACCACGTCGGCGGTGCCGCCGAGCCCGGCATTGCAGACGACGACGTCGATGTCGCCGTGCCGCTCCACCGCCGCGGCGAACAGCGCCTGTACCTGGCTCTCGTCCGTCACGTCGCACGGGACCGCCAGCGGCGCTCCGCCGGCCAGGTCGGCCAGCTTCTCGGCCGCCTCGCCGAGCCGTCGCTCGTGGGCGTCGCTGATGACGACCGTCGCGCCCTCCTCGACCGCTCGCTGAGCCGTCGCGAAGCCGATGCCGGTTCCCGCGGCCGCCGTCACGAGGACCGTCTTGCCGGCCAGCAGCCCGTGGGCGGCCGGATAGGCGGGGGGCTGGTTGGCGGAGGGCTGATTGGCGGAGGGGGCGTCGGTCACGACGGTCCTTTCTTCATCGAGCCTTTCGGCCTTTCATGGAGCCTTGGAGCCTTCGAGTCATGGAGCCTTCGGGAGCCCGAGCACTCGCTCCGCGATGATGTTGCGCTGGACCTGGTTCGTCCCGCCATAGATCGTGTCGGAACGGCTGAACTCGAACAGCAGCTGCAGCCGCCGCTCGTCGAGCTCGACACCGGACGGCCGATCGGCCGAGCCGTTTGCCGTTCCGTCGGCCAGCCCATCCGCCGAGGCTCCCCCCGACGCTGCCCGCGGACCGAGCATCCCCCGGGAACCGAGCGCGTCGACCGCGGCCTCGCCCATGTCCCGGTGGAGCGTCGCCCAGTAGAGCTTCCCGACCATCGCCACCGGGGCGCCCGGGTCGCGGTCGGCGACCGTGAGCGCCCGGAGACTGTTCATCCGCATGATCCGCAAGCGGATGTTCAGATCGACCAGGCGGTCCCGGAGGACCGGGTCGGCCAGCCGACCGGAGCGGGCGGCCGCCGCCTTGATCAGCTCGAGCTCGTTGCCGAACCCGAGCTGCTGACCGAGCGTCGACACGCCGCGCTCGACGGCCAGCGTGCCCATCGCCACCGCCCAGCCCTGCCCCGGACCGCCGACGACGTGGTCCACGGACGTCCGCGCCCCGTCGAAGAAGACCTCGTTGAACTCCGCGTCCCCGGTCAGCTGGCGGATCGGCCGAATCTCGATCCCCGGCTGGTCCATCGGCACCAGCAGGAAGCTGAGGCCGCGATGGCGCGGGACGTCCGGGTCCGTCCGGGCAAGGACGAAACACCAGTCGGCCAGATGGGCCAACGACGTCCACACCTTCTGGCCGGTCAGCACCCACTCGTCGCCCTCGCGCACCGCCCGCGTCGAGAGTCCGGCCAGGTCCGACCCGGCGTCCGGCTCGCTGAACCCCTGGCACCACAGCTCCTCGCCCCGCAGGATCGGCGGAAGGAACCGCTGTTGCTGCGCCTCGCTCCCGAACGCCAGCAGCGTCGGGCCGACGAGCTGCTCGCTCATGTGGCTGAGCCGGCCCGGTCCGCCCGCCCGGGCGTACTCTTCGGCGAAGACGACCTGGTGCCACAGGTCGAGGCCACGACCGCCGACGTCCTTCGGCCAGCCGATGCCGATCCAACCGGCCGCCCCGAGCGCCCGCTCCCACGCCCGTCGCTCCTCGACCATGCCGTGCTCGTCACCGGCCCCGCCGCGACCGCGCACCGAGGCGAACTCGCCGCTCAGTGCCTTCTCCAACCACGCCCGAACCTCGGCCGCGAAGGCCCGCTGCTCCTCGGTAAAGTGCAGGTCCATCGGACGGTGACCCTAGCCGCTCTCAACTCCAGCAAGCGCTTGCTACAGTACGGCCACGTCGTGCCGGTTGGCGGTGGCCGGGGTGCCTGGCGGTCGCCTTCCGACCAGCCGGCTGGCCGAGCCGCGGTTCTCCCTACGGGCACATCCCAGGCGGGCGCAACAGACGGCACTACCGAGCGGTCGGCCGAGACCGCAGGCCAGATAGACCAATAGGAGACAGAGCGGATGGAGTGGCAATGAGCGAGACCACGAGCGACGGCCGGACGGACCTGCACCCCACCCTCTACACCCGGATCTGCAAGCTGTTCGGGGTCCAGTACCCGATCGTCCAGACCGGCATGGGCTTCGTCGCCGTCCCCGAGCTGACGGCGGCCACCTCGAACGCCGGCGGCCTGGGCGTCCTGACCAGCGGCACCCTGCAGTTCCACGAGCTGGCCGACGCCATCGCCCAGACCAAGGCGCTGACCGACAAGCCCTTCGGCGTCAACGTCCGCGGCGACGCCCCCGACGTCATCGAGCGGGCCGAGCTGCTGATCAAGCAGAAGATCCCGGTCGCCTCCTTCGCCCTGGCCCCCAAGCGGGAGACCATCGACAAGCTCAAGAACGCCGGCATCGTCGTCATCCCGTCCATCGGGGCCCGGCGGCATGCCGAGAAGGTCGCCGCGTGGGGGGTCGACGCCGTCCTCGTCCAGGGCGGCGAGGGCGGCGGTCACACCGGCTCGGTGCCGACCTCGATCCTCCTCCCTCAGGTCGTCGACGCCGTCGACATCCCGGTCGTCGGGGCCGGCGGGTTCCGGGACGGCCGCGGCCTCGTCGCGGCCCTCGCCTACGGCGCGGCCGGCATCGCCATGGGCACCCGGTTCCTGCTCACCAGCGACAGCCCGGTGCCGGACAAGATCAAGCAGGTGTACCTGGGCAAGACCGTCAACGACACGGTCGTCACCAAGGCCATCGACGGCGTGCCCCAACGGGTGCTCCGGACCGAGCTGGCCGAGACCCTGATCTCCCAGCACGCCTTCAAGCGCTGGCAGCGCTCCCTGCAGCTGTCGGTGGCCTTCCAGAAGAGCACCAAGACCCCTTGGAAGGACATCATCAAGGAAGGTCTCAACATGAAGAAGAACCAGGAGCTCCAGTGGAGCCAGGTGCTGATGGCCGCCAACACCCCGGTCCTGCTGTCCGCCGGCCTCGTCGACGGGGACACAAGCAAGGGCACCCTCGCCAGCGGCCAGGTCGCCGGGCTGATCGACGATCTGCCGAGCTGCCGGGAGCTGATCCTGCGGATCATGACCGAGGCCGACCAGACGCTCCGGCGGCTGGAGAGCGGCACCCAGCCGGTCGCGGCCGCCGGCGCCACTGGCACCGCCGGCGCCTGACCGCACGGACGCCTGACCGCACGGACGCCTGACCACACAGACCACGGCCGGGCCGACCGCCATGCACGACCGGGTGTCGGTGAACCCGATGGCCCTACGGGCGCTCCCGGTCGACGAAGAAGCGGCCGCCCTCGCCGCCATCGGCGCCCGCCGGATCGGCGTCGCGTCGCAGAAGCTCGAGGCGGGCGGCTGGGGCCGTGGCCTACGTGCCCTGCAAGACGCCGGCCTGGAGATCGCCTACCTCGTCCACGGCGTCTTCACGCCGGTCGACGACGACGCCGGCTGGGCCGCCGAGTCTGACCAGCTGCGGCGGGCGATCGACGCCGCGGCGGCCGTCGGCGCCCCGTTCGTCTATCTCTGCACCGGGCCACCCGGGCCGCTCCGCTGGGAAGACGCGGTCGCCGCGCTCGGTAACCGCTTGGCCCCGGCGATCGACCGAGCCCGAGCCGCCGGGATCGACCTGGCGCTCGAGAACGCCCTATCGGTACGGACCGACACCAGCTTCCTGTTCACCTTGCGCGACACCGTCGCCGTCGCCCGTCAGCTCGGCATCGGCGTCTGCGCCGACCTGTACTGCTGCTGGGTCGAACCCGACCTCGCCGCCATCCTCCGAGACGGCATCGACGTCATCCGGCTCGTCCAGGTCAGCGACCGCGAGCTCCGCTCGCTGGCCCAGCCCGACCGGCGGGTGCCCGGCGACGGCGACCTACCGTTGGAGCGACTGCTCGCCGATGTCCTCGCCGCCGGCTACGACGGCCTGTTCGACCTGGAGCTGCTCGGCCCGCGGATCGACGCCGAAGGTGGTGCGGCGGCCGTCGCCCGGGGCGCCGCCTGGCTCGGTCAGGCCCTCGACCGGCTGGGGGCGCGGACCGGCGGCTGAGCGAGCGCGGGTCGGCCGAAGGAGTGGGTCGGCGGAGGGCGTCGACACGAGGCCACGGGCATGCGGGGGGTGCAATGACCGCAACCCCGCGCCGACCGACGAAGTGTACCCGCCCGTCGGCCCCCGTTCCAACCAAGCGAATGCTTTAAAATCGGCTGAGATCCAGCCGTCTCGATCTCGCGCGGATTGCGAGAGCTCGCCGCCCGCGGTGCTCGTCCAGCCTGCCTGGAATCAGCGGCCCCGGAGCTCGTGCGGCGGGGTCGCGACGTCCCGGCCCGTGCTGACCCGCGGTCGGTCCGGCTCCACCTCGGTGAGCGGCGTGACCGGCCGCAGCGTGGCCAGCGACCGGCGGGCCAGGTCCTGGTAGACCCGGATCCCGTTGGCCTTCCAGGCCAGCTCCGTCTCGGTCAGCGGCCGGACGATCCGGGCCGGGCTGCCGGCGGCCAGGTGTTCCTCGGGCACCTCGAAGCCGGCTCGCAGGAACGAGTGGGCGCCGACCAGCGATCGGGCGCCGACGTCGGCCCCGTCGAGGATCACCGAGCTGATGCCGACCAGTGCTCCCCGGCGGATCGTGCAGCCGTGGAGGACCGCGACATGGCCGATGTGGCCCTCGTCCTCGACGACGCAATCGGCGCCCGGATACGAGTGGAGGACGCAGCCGTCCTGGACGTTCGCCCCCTCGCCGACCAAGATCCGGCCGAAGTCGCCCCGCAGGCTGGCCATCGGGCCGACGTACGTGCCCCGACCGACGACGACGTCGCCGATCAGCACCGCGTCGGGATGGACGAACGCCTCGGGGTGCACCACCGGTACGACACCGTCGATCTCGTAGATCCCCATCGGTCTCGGACCGTACCAGCGGGACGCCGGTGGTCAACCGGGTTGGCGCGACCGAACGGGACTATGTGTGGAACGGGTAGGCCGCCGCGTCGCCGAAGCCGTAGACGTCACCGACCAGGTCGAAGACCCAGTACCCGTTGCCGTCCGGCGTCGCCACGATGCCCTCGCCCAGGCCGGCCGGTAGCTGGGTGGCCGAGCCATAGTCGGCGGCGTTGCCGAACGCGTACACGGTGCCGGCCGCGTCGACCGACCAGTAGCCCTCGCCACCGGGGTCGTCGGCCAACCCGACCATTGCCCATGTCGACTTCGAGATGTCGTTCCCGTAGGACGGCGCCAGGCCGATGGGCGTGATGCCGCCATTGGCCTGCAGGAGCCAGTAGCCCGATCCGGTCGGATCCGACGCCAGGGCAGTGATCGTGCTCGGGAACGGCGATGTCGGCCCGTACCACGGCGCGGCGCCGAACGGGAAGACGCCACCGTTGAGCGTCACCAACCAGAACCCGGCCCCCCGGCTCGGCGGCAGGGCCGCCATGGCGACGATCGGGGGGGCGCCAGCCCGCAGCGACCCCACTGTCGGGGCGTCACCGAACGCGTAGACCCGTCCCGCCGTATCGGCCAGCCAGTAGCCCTTCCCGTCCGGCGTCGACTCGATGCCGATGATCGGGTCGGGCAGGATCGTTGTGAAGACTGTCCCGTAGTTGGTGGCATCGCCGGCGGCGTAGACGCCGCCATCACTGTCGGCCAGCCAGTAGCCCCGGCCGTCGGGCGTCGCGGCCATGCCGGTCACCACGTCGTAAGGCGCCGGAACGACGATCATGGCCACGATCGGTGCGGCCAGCTTCGTGCCGCCGGTCGAGCCCTCGAACGGCGCGTCGCCGAACGCGAAGATGCCGCCGTCGCTGGCGACCAGCCAGTAGCCGTGGCCGGTGTCGGTCACGCCCATACCGACGATCGGTTGGTTCAGGTGCGTCCCGCCGGTCGAGCCGTAGAACTGGGCGTCGCCGTAGGCGAAGATGCCGCCGTCGGCTGCCACCAGGTAGTACCCCCCACCGTCCCGAGTCGGGTACATGCGGACGATCGGTTGGTTCAGGTGCATGCCGCCGGTCGAGCCGTAGAACTGGGCGTCGCCGTAGGCGAAGATGCCGCCGTCGGCCGCCACCAGCCAATAACCCCGGCCGTCCGGGGTGGTCGCCATCCCGACGATCGGGGCGTTGAGGTGCGTCCCGCCGGTCGAGCCGTAGAACTGGGCGTCGCCGTAGGCGAAGATGCCGCCGTCGGAAGCGACCAGGTAGTACCCGGCGGGGCCGGGCGAAATGCCTACCACCGGCGCGGCGAGGTGCATGCCGCCGGTCGAGCCGTAGAACTGGGCGTCGCCGAACGTGAAGACGCCGCCGTCCGAGGCGACCAGGTAGTACCCGCCGGGCGAGCTGCTGCCGCCGTTGACGATGGGGGCGGCGAGATCCATCCCGCCGGTCGAGCCGAGGTATGTGGCGCCGTTGCCGTAGGCGAAGACGCCACCGTCCGAGCCGACCAGCCAGTAGCTCGGGCTGCCCACGTAGACGTCGGGACGAGCCCGGGCGCTCGGCGTGGCGGCGACCGCGCCGTGCACGGAGGCCGGCGGCGGGGCCGCTCCGGCCGGGGCGCTGACCAGGAGGAGCACCGACGAGAGGACGAGCAGGCCGGCCAGCCCGCTCGCCCACCGCGCTCCAGCACCGCGACGCGTCGCGCCTTTCGATCCTGGCGTCCCCATCCCGTCTCCCTTCCCTACTCCATCGTCCGCGGTGCCCACATATTGCCGGTGCCGTGCTATCACAGGCCCGCGTCGGGCTCCGCCGAGGTGTCCTACATACACGTTGCAGCAACACGGGCATCGACGGCCGGTATCGTCCCTCCGTCGACGGCACCGCGGGCAGCCGGTCGACCACGGCCGGCGGAAGACACCGCGAGCGGCCGGCGGACGGAGGAAGATGACACGGATCGGTCTGGGCGTCGTGGGTGCCGGCAACGTCGCCGACCTGAACGTCGCCGGCTACGTCGACCACCCGGCCTGTGACGTCGTCGCGGTCTGCGACGTCGACCGCGACGTCGCCACCGCGGCGGCCGCCCGCTGGGGAGCGCGCCGCGTCTACACCGACCTCGACGACCTACTCGCGGACGCCGACGTCGACGCGGTCGAGGTGCTGACGCCGACGCACCTCCATCACGACCACGTCGTCGACTCGCTGGCCGCGGGCAAGCACGTGTCCGTCCAGAAGCCGGTCGCCAACTCGGTCGACGACGCGCTGGACATGGAGAAGGCGGCCGCCGACGCCGGCCGCACGCTGCGGATCAGCGAATGCTTCCTCCACTACCCGCCGCTGGAGCTGGCGAAAGCGCTTATCGCCGACGGCGCGGTCGGTCGGCCGACCGGCGTCCGCTTGAAGACGGTCGTCGGCCAGACCGACTCGGCCTTCCAGGTCGGCCTGCGGCCGGAAGGCTACGGCTGGCGGCTGGACGCGCGCAGCCCCGGCGGCCACCTCTTCGACGACATGGTCCACAAGTACGCGACCGCGCTGTGGCTGTTCGACCAGGACATCGTCTCCGTACAGGCGGTCGTGCGCCGCCGCGACTTCTTCTTCGAGCCGGGCGCGGCGATCTTCGAGTACGAGGACCCCGGTCTCGTCGGGATGATGGACGTCCACTACGCGCCGGAGATGTGGCTCCGCTCCGACTACTACGGCGCGGACGAGTTCTTCGAGATCCAAGGCGACGAGGGGATGCTCTGGGTCACGAGGGCGACCGGCCGGATGCTCGATCTCGCCCCGGTCGTCCTCTACCGCGGCCGGGACAACGACATCGCGGTCACCGAGTTCGCCGACGTCGACGCCGACTGGGCCACCGGCTTCGCCCGTTCGTCGGCCCACTTCGTCGACTCGCTGCTGGCCGGTACGCCGGCGACGATGACGGCGACGCAGGCGGCCAAGGTCCTCCAGCTCTGCTTCGCCGTCTACGCCGCCTCCGACCGCCGTCAGCCGGTCGACCCGCGGTCGATCACCGGCTCGATCACCCCGGACGGCTGGCCGCAGTGACGACGATCGCCGACACTGTCGACCAGTGGTGACGATCGCCGACACCGTGGCGACGGAGGAAGATGACACGGATCGGTCTGGGCGTCGTGGGTGCCGGCAACGTCGCCGACCTCAACGTCGCCGGCTACGTCGACCACCCGGCCTGCGACGTCGTCGCGGTCTGCGACGTCGACCGCGACGTCGCCATCGCGGCCGCGGGCCGCTGGGGGGCGCGCCGCGTCTACACCGACCTCGACGACCTGCTGGCGGACGCCGACGTCGACGCGGTCGAGGTGCTGACGCCGACGCACCTCCATCACGACCACGTCGTCGACTCGCTGGCCGCCGGCAAGCACGTGTCGGTCCAGAAGCCGGTCGCCAATTCGGTCGACGACGCGCTCGACATGGAGAAGGCGGCCGCCGACGCCGGCCGCACGCTGCGGATCAGCGAATGCTTCCTCCACTACCCGCCGCTCGAGCTGGCGAAGGCGCTCATCGCCGACGGCGCGGTCGGCCAGCCGACGGGCGTCCGCTTGAAGACGGTCGTCGGCCAGACCGACTCGGCCTTCCAGGTCGGCCTGCGCCCGGAAGGCTACGGCTGGCGGCTGGACGCGCGCAGCCCCGGCGGCCACCTCTTCGACGACATGGTCCACAAGTACGCGACCGCGCTGTGGCTGTTCGACCAGGACATCGTCTCCGTCCAGGCCGTCGTGCGCCGCCGCGACTTCTTCTTCGAGCCGGCCGCGGCGATCTTCGAGTACGAGGACCCTGGCCTCGTCGGGATGATGGACGTCCACTACGCGCCGGAGATGTGGCTGCGCTCCGACTACTACGGCGCGGACGAGTTCTTCGAGATCCAAGGCGACGAGGGGATGCTCTGGGTCACGCGGGCGACCGGCCGGATGCTCGACCTCGCGCCCGTCATCCTCTACCGCGGCCGGGACAACGACATCGCGGTCACGGAGTTCGCCGACGTCGACGCCGACTGGGCCACCGGTTTCGCTCGCTCGTCGGCCCACTTCGTCGACTCGCTGCTGGCCGGCACCCCGGCGGCGATGACGGCAACGCAGGCGGCCAAGGTGCTCCAGCTCTGCTTCGCCGTCTACGCGGCCGCCGATCGCCGCCAGCCGGTCGACCCGCGGTCGATCACCGGCTCGATCACCCCCGACGGCTGGCCACAGTGACGACGATCGCCGACACCGTCGCCCAGTGGTGACGATCGCCGACACCGTGGCCGAGCGGCGCCGGCCGGCCGACGCCGTGCTCGAATGGATCGGCCCGGCGGCGAACGTCGTCGTCGGGGCAGCCAACGGCGAGCCGGTCACCGTCGTCGACGCCATCGAAGCCGGCGCCGATGCGTGCCACGGCGTCCGGCTCCACCAGATGCTGGCGCTCCATCCCCGCCGGTACATCGACGGCGCGTTCGGTGGACTGCGCCACGTGTCGTGGTTCCTCTCCCCGGCCACCCGCCAGGCCTTCCACGGTGGCTTCTGCGACCTCGTCCCCAACTCGTTCAGCGACGTGCCGCGCCTGCTGCGCCAGTCGGCCGAGCCGTCGCTGGTCGTCGCGTCGGTCTCGCCGCCGGACCGCCACGGCTACTTCTCGCTCGGCACCGACGCGGAGTACGCAGCCGCGCTCATCGGCGAGGTGCCGTTCTTCGTCGAGGTCAACGCCCGCATGCCGCGGACCTACGGCGGCAACCAGCTGCACATCAGTGACGTCGTCGGCTGGTGCGAAGCCGACCGACCACTCGATCGAGGCGGCGACGCCACCGATCACCGACCGGGACCGGGCCGATCGCCGAACTGGTCGCCGAGCGGATCCCCGACGGCGCGACCGCTGCAGGTCGGGCATCGGCGCGATTCCGGACATGGTGCTGACGAAGCTCCGCGACCACACCGAGCTCGGCGTCCACACCGAGCTGCTCGGCGACGGCTTCGTCGACCTCGTCGAAGCCGGCGTCGTCACCGGGACGCGCAAGCGCACGCATCGCAACAAGATCGTGACCACGACCGCGCTCGGCAGCCAGCGGCTCTACGACTTCGTCGCCGACAACCCCGGCGTCGAGTTCTGGCCGGTCGACTACACGAACAACCCCGTCGTCATCGCCCGCGAGCCGTTGATGACGTCGGTCAACGCGACGCTCGAGGTCGACTTCCTCGGCCAGTGCGCGTCGGAGTCGCTCGGCAGCGACTACTTCTCGTCGTCCGGTGGCCAGCCCGACTACGCGCGCGGCGCGTCATGGCCGAGCACGGGCAGGCGTTCATCGTGCTGCACTCGACGCCGCCGACGACACCGTTTCGCGGATCGTTCCGCAGCTCCATCCCGGCGCGGCGTCACGACGTTCAAGAACATCGTCGACAAGGTGTCACCGAGTACGGCGTGGCCGAGCTGCGCGGCAGCTCATCGCGAGCGCACGCGGCGGCTGATCGCATCGCGCACAGTTGGAGAGTGAGGAGGAGATAGCTATATGGAGAAGGCAGCGCGACGGGCCGCACGCTGCGGATCAGGAATGCTTCCTCCACTACCCGCCGCTGGAGCTGGCGAAGGCGCTCATCGCGACGGCGTGATCGGCCAACCGACGGGCGTCCGCTTGAAGACGGTCGTCGGCCAGACCGACTCGGCTTCCAGATCGGCCTGCGCCCGGAAGGCTACGGCTGGCGGCTGGACGGCGAGCCCCGGCGGCCACCTCTTCGACGACATGGTCCACAAGTACGCGACCGCGCTGTGGCTGTTCGACCAGGACATCGTCTCCGTCCAGGCCGTCGTGCGCCGCCGCGACTTCTTCTTCGAGCCGGCCGCGGCGATCTTCGAGTACGAGGACCCCGGCCTCGTCGGGATGATGGACGTCCACTACGCGCCGGAGATGTGGCTCCGCTCCGACTACTACGGCGCGGACGAGTTCTTCGAGATCCAAGGCGACGAGGGGATGCTCTGGGTCACGCGGGCGACCGGCCGGATGCTCGACCTCGCGCCCGGTCATCCTCTACCGCGGCCGGGACAACGACATCGCGGTCACGGAGTTCGCCGACGTCGACGCCGACTGGGCCACCGGTTTCGCTCGCTCGTCGGCCCACTTCGTCGACTCGCTGCTGGCCGGCACCCCGGCGACGATGACGGCAACGCAGGCGGCCAAGGTGCTCCAGCTCTGCTTCGCCGTCTACGCGGCCTCCGACCGTCGCCAGCCGGTCGACCCGCGGTCGATCACCGGCTCGATCACCCCGGACGGCTGGCCACAGTGACGACGATCGCCGACACCGTCGCCCAGTGGTGACGATCGCCGACACCGTGGCCGAGCGGCGCCGGCCGGCCGACGCCGTTCTCGAATGGATCGGTCCGGCGGCGAACGTCGTCGTCGGGGCGGCCAACGGCGAGCCGGTCACCGTCGTCGACGCCATCGAAGCCGGCGCCGACGCGTGCGACCGCGTCCGGCTCCACCAGATGCTGGCGCTCCATCCGCGCCGGTACATCGACGGCGCGTTCCCCGGACTGCGCCACGTGTCGTGGTTCCTCTCCCCGGCCACCCGCCAGGCCTTCCACGGCGGCGTCTGCGACCTCGTCCCCAACTCGTTCAGCGACGTGCCGCGCCTGCTGCGCCAGTCGGCCGAGCCGTCGCTGGTCGTCGCGTCGGTCTCGCCGCCGGACCGCCACGGCTACTTCTCGCTCGGCACCGACGCGGAGTACGCGGCCGCGCTCATCGGCGAGGTGCCGTTCTTCGTCGAGGTCAACGCCCGCATGCCCCGCACCTACGGCGGCAACCAGCTGCACATCAGTGACGTCGTCGGCTGGTGCGAAGCCGACCGGCCACTCGTCGAGGCGGCGACGCCACCGATCACCGACCGGGACCGGGCCATCGCCGAACTGGTGGCGGAGCGCATCCCCGACGGCGCCACCGTGCAGGCCGGGATCGGCGCCATTCCGGACATGGTGCTGACCAAGCTCCGCGACCACACCGAGCTCGGCGTCCACACCGAGCTCCTCGGCGACGGCTTCGTCGACCTCGTCGAAGCCGGCGTCGTCACCGGGACCCGCAAGCGCACGCACCGCAACAAGATCGTGACCACGACCGCCCTCGGCAGCCAGCGGCTCTACGACTTCGTCGCCGACAACCCCGGCGTCGAGTTCTGGCCGGTCGACTACACGAACAACCCCGTCGTCATCGCCCGCGAGCCGTTGATGACGTCGGTCAACGCCACCCTCGAGGTCGACTTCCTCGGCCAGTGCGCGTCCGAGTCGCTCGGCAGCGACTACCTCTCGTCGTCCGGTGGCCAGCCCGACTACGCCCGCGGCGCGGTCATGGCCGAGCACGGGCAGGCGTTCATCGTGCTGCACTCGACTGCCGCCGACGACACCGTCTCGCGCATCGTCCCCCGGCTCCACCCCGGCGCGGCCGTCACGACGTTCAAGAACCTCGTCGACAAGGTCGTCACCGAGTACGGCGTCGCCGAGCTCCGCGGCAGCAGCATCGGCGACCGCACCCGGCGACTGATCGCCATCGCCCACCCCGAGTTCCGCGACGAGCTCGAGCGGACGGCCCGGGAGATCGGCTACCTGTGCTCCTAGAACCTCTGCTCCTCCAAAACCTCTGCTCCTGATGCTCCCGACCCTCCTGCCACCGTGGACGCGCTCTCCGTCATCGGTCTGACGACCGCGGCGTTCGCCAGCACGAACGTCGACAACGGGTTGGCGACGACCGCCCAGCTGGCGACGGCACCGCCGCATCGGGTCCGGCGGATCGTCAGCGGTCAGCTCACCGGCTTCACCTTCATCGTCGCCCTCAGCGCCGGCGGCGCGGCGGTCCTCACCGCGTTCCCGGTCTGGGCCGTCGGGCTGCTCGGCCTGGTGCCGATCGCCCTCGGCATCCGCGGCATCGTCGCGCTGCGCCGTCATCGGCACGACGCCAGCCGGCCAGAACCGGTCGGCGGCGGGTTCTTCGCCGCGGCCATCGTCACGGTCGGCAACGGTGGGGACAACCTCGCCGTCTACATCCCGCTCCTCCGCCAAGGCAGCCCGGCGGCCGGCGGGCTCGCCGTCGCCTGGCTGCTCGCGCTCGACGTCGGGCTCTGCGGCCTCGCCGTCGTCGTCGGTCGGCGCCCCCGCACGTTGGCCACCCTGGAGCGGGCAGGCGCGTGGGTGACGCCGCTCGTCTACTGCGCCATCGGTGTCGCGGTGCTCGTCCGCGCCGGCACGCTGCGCCACCTCTTCTGACCCGGCTGTCGACCGGGCCGGCTTCAGATCAGCACCGGCGCCCGTCCGGGAGGAGCCGAAGCTACAGGCGGTCCACCGTCCAGCCGTCGGGTCGTCCGGCCGGGGCTCCGCCGGACCCCGGGCCGGACGAGCCGACCGACGGTACCTGGGCGGTGGGACGCGTCGTGGCCACGTGCCGACCCTCGGCCGGTGTCGAGGGAACGACCGGTGCCGGGGGTGCCGGGGGTGCCGGGGGTGCCGGGGGTGCCGGGGGCGCCGGGGGCGCCGGGGGCGCGCCGACGGTCGGTTCGCCTTGCGGCACGCCGGCAACAGGTGCGCCGGCAACGGGGGCGCCAGTACCGCCGTCGGGCATCGGCACGGCGACGAGGGTCGGCGAGACCGGCGCCGGCCCTGTCGCTGGGGCGGCGTCCGGCCGGTGACGGGCCGCCCAGCCGATCACGAACCCGCCGCAGGCCATCAGCACGAGCCCGGGCCCGAGGGCATAGCCGAGCTCGAACGTCAGCACCCGGAACGGCGTCGCCACGACGAAGTACGGCCCGACGGAACGCAGCACCGGCCAGGCCCACGGGCCGACGGCGAACCAGGCGCCGCCGACGACGGTGGCGCCGCCGAGCAGCACGAGGTCGGCCCGGCCACGGCCTTCGGCGGTCAGCGGCGCGACGCAGATCAGCAGCAGTCCGGCCACGAGGCCGAGGATGCCGGGAAGCAGCGCGAGGAACAGATGGGACGACGTCCACCGCCACGCGGCCGATCCGTCACCGCTGAACCCGAACGTCGGGCCGACGTAGGCGACGATCCCGCCCCAGGCCGCGACGAGGGCGATGATGACGCCGACGACGATCAGGCTGGCCGGCACTGATCGGGCGGCCCGTGTGCGCCTCGCCGATCGGACCGTCGGCGCTCCGGCCGGCACGTCCGCCGGGCCGGGGGGCTCCGACTGGGGCATCTCCATCCTGGCGGCCATAACCCACCTCCTATGGCGACGGCGCGGCAACGGCGCGGCGACCGCGCTTCGACGCTACCGGCCTTGCCGTTCTTCAGCAGGTACCCGCGCCGCCCAGTGGCGAAACGGGCTGCCCCCGACGAGGCGGCGACGAGGACGTCAACTGGCCGGCGCGACCGGCGGCCGCGGGTGGTGCTCGACGCCGGGCAGGTCGGCGTAGACCGACTCGGGCACGAGCGTCGGGGTGTCGCGGTTGAGCACCTCGCCGCGGAAGAAGGCCGGCCGGAACCGCCGGAACGTGACGAGGCAGACGATGCCGATGAGGACGGTGATCGCCTCGATGAGGAAGATGGTGCCCATGTGCCAGTGCGGCCAGAACGGGATCGTCCACGTCGTTGTCGAGTTGGCCGGCCGCCAGTAGTACCAGAGGTTGTAGCCGAGGGCGGCGAAGAGGATGAGCCCGCCGAGCAGCGGCAGGATGCCACGCATCCAGAGGTTCCGGGCGCTGTCGGTCAGCGTCTTGCGGTAGTACCAGACACAGGCGAATCCGGTGAGGCCGTAGTAGAAGGCGATCATCACGCCGAGGGCGGACACGGCCTCGGCGATGACCGTGCCGGCGGAGATGTAGTTCATGATCACGTAGAGGACGATCGAGACGCCACCCATGACGACGGTGGAGACCGTCGGGGTCAGGTGCCGGCCGTGGATGCGGGCGAACGACTTCGGGATGGCCTTGTACGTGGCCATCGACAGCGTCGTCCGGGCGGTCGGCAGGATCGTGGTCTGGGTCGAGGCGGCGGCCGAGCTGAGCACCATCAGGATCAGCAGGTGGGAGAGCACGCTTCCGAACCCGGAGGTGCCGAAGACCGAACCGCCCAGCACCTTCAGCACGTCGCCGACGTTCGCCGGGTTCCCCAGCCCGATGCCGTGGGTGCCGACGCCGGCGTACGACTGGACGGAGAGCACGACGAGGGCGTAGATGCCCAGCAGCAGCAGGGTGGAGACGATGGCGGCCCGGCCGGGCGTCTTGTTCGGGTCCTTGGTCTCCTCGTTGACCGACACCGCGGTGTCCCAGCCCCAGTAGATGAACAGCATCAGCAGGACGCCGTTGACGAAGGCGGACAACGAGCCGATCTTGAACGGGTCGAACCACGACCAGGAGAAGTCGAGGTGGCCCGGCGGCGCCGACCCGTTGCCGACCTTGACGAGCGCGACGACGGAGAGGACCACGAGCATGGTCACCTCGATGGCGAGGAGCACCTTCTGCAGGTTGGCCGAGACCTCGATGCCGACGTAACAGATCCACGTCATGCCGACGATCCACAGCACGCCGACGAGCAGGACCCAGCCGCTGGCCGGGTTGCTCCCGATGCCGTTGGCACCGAACAGGAGGAAGAGGTACTGGCCGGCGATCTGGGCCAGGCTGGCCATGACGAGCACGTCGGTGGCGATGATGCCCCAGCCACCCCACCAGCCGGTCCTTGGACCGAAGGCCCGGGTGCCCCAGGTGAACGTGGTGCCGCAGTCGGGGTCGGCCTTGTTGAGCTCGTTGTAGGCGAAGGCGATGAAGAGCATGGGGATGAAGGCCAGGATCGTGATGATCGGCGCCTGCAGGCCGATGGCCACCACGACGAACCCGAGAGTGGCGGCCAGGCTGTAGGCCGGCGCGGTCGACGCCACGCCGACGACCGTGCTGGAGACGAGACCGAGCGCACCGTGCTTCAGGTTCTTCTGGCCCGGATGGGCGGCGATCACCGCGCTCGGCGCTCCCGGGACGGACAGGTCGTCGATGCCGGCGCCCGCGCCGTCCATGCCCTCCGCCATCGCTGCCTCCCCGTCCCGGTGCTGGCGACTCCGGTTCCCCGACGTTAACTCTCGGGACGGGCGCCTGCACTGCTTCTGGTGGCTGATCCCGAGCGGTTTGCCGGTCCTACTCGACGGACTCACCGATGATTCCGATGGTGAACGCCGATATCCGTCGCCCACCCGAGGTGCCGGCGGCTCCCGTCAGCGGCCAACCCGGGCCGTGCGGCCGGGGCGGGTCGTCCGTTTCCCTATCGAGGGCCCTCGATGGCGCCGCCGGGTGGCCCCGTTCCGACCACGACATGGCGCAAGGAGGCATCGTGCCGGTGGGGAGCCACCAGCCGCCGGCCCCGGCGAGCCGCCGGCGGCGCGCCCCCGGAGCCGACCGGGAGCGAACGGCGAGCGAGTACGCGGCGGCCCTCGCCCGGGCCGAGCTGCTCGACAGCCTCTCGGTCCACCTCAGCCGCTCGCCCGACCCCGAGACGCTCGCCCGGCGGCTCGTCGAGCGGGTGACCGAGCGCTTCGGCGACGTCGCGGTCTGGCTCCACGACGACCGGGGCCTCCGCCGGGTGGCCGGCCGGTTGCCGGGCGTGGCCGCCGCCGAGGTGGCGTCGGCCTTCCGGACCGGCGACCTGCAGATCGCGGCCGAGCCGGCCGGACGCACGGTGGTGGCGCTTCCGCTGCTCGCCGACGGCGCGGTGCTCGGCGTCCTGGCCATGGGCGGGGACGGCGAGCTCGGCCCCGATGACGTGTCGGTCGCGCTGGCCGTCGCCGTCCGGGCCGGACGGGCGCTGGTGGACGTGGCCCGCCTCCAACACGAGCACGCGATCGTCGACGCCTGCCGCGGCCCGGCGGTCCGACCGGACCTCTGCGTGCCCGGGATCGACGTCGGCGCCCACCACCGCCCGGGTGGCCGGCCGGGCGGGGCGACGTGGTACGACGCGGTCGAGCTGGACGACGGCTTCCTCTTCTTCGGGCTCGGCCGGGTGCTCGACGGCGGCCCGGCCGCCGTCGCGCTGATGACCCAGGTGCGGGCGGCGATCCGGGCGTACGTCGTCGACTACCCGTCGCCGGCCGCCGTCCTCAGCGGGATCGACCGCCTCTTCGACGTCGTGCGCGAGGAGCGGACGGTCACGACGGTGGCGGGGATCGCCGACCCGGCGAGCGGCGAAGTCTGGCTGGCCAACGCCGGCCACGCCGCGCCGCTGCTCGTCACCGCGTCGGGTTCGGCGACCCCGCTCGACGAGGCCCGGTCGGCGCCGCTCGGGCCGGGCGGCGCCGGTGGCCGCGGCGGTCGGGGCGAACGGCCCGAGCACCGCCTCGTGCTGCGGCGGGGCGACGCCGTCCTGTTGCACGCCGGCGAGTGGCCGGGCCACGACCTCGCCGACGAGCCCCGGCTGGCCACCGGCACCGGCGTCCCGGCCGGTCGGGCCCTCGACCGGTGGGTGGCCGGACTGGCGACGCTCATGGCGGACCAGCCGACCGGCGAACCGCCGGGCGGCGTCGCCGTCCTGGCCATCCGCTACGCCGGGCGACGCCGGTCCGTCCGCCCGGCCCGCGGCGACCGCGAGTCGGCGTCGGGCCCGGCGGCCGGTGCGGCACCGCGGCTCCAGCTGCCACCGCTGGCGTCGAGCGCGCTGGCGGCCCGCCAGTGGGTGGCCGACCGCCTGGCCGGCTTGTCGAGCGAGCTGGTCGATACCGCGACGCTGTTGACGTCGGAGCTGGTGACCAACGCGGTGCTGCACGCCGGCACCGACGTGATCGTCTCGATCCACCGGGGCGACGAGCGGATCCGGGTGGACGTCGCCGACGGCAGTCCGGTCGAGCCGGTCCACAAGGACTACCCGACCGACGCGGCCACCGGCCGGGGCCTCATCCTGTTCGACCACCTCGCGTCGGCCTGGGGGACGCGCCCGATCATCCCGACCGGGAAGATCGTCTGGTTCGAGCTGCCCGTCGACGCACCCGGCGACGCCTTCGAGCCCGGCGCTCTCCCGTTCGACCTCGACGCCCCGTTCGATCTCGACGAGCTGTTCGACCTCGACGAGCTGTTCGACCTCGACGAGCTGGCGGTGCCGTTCGACCACCCGCCGGCCACCCGGCCGGGCCCGGCCGGTCCGCCGGTGCCGGTCCGGCTGCTCGACGTGCCGGTCGCCGTGCTGAACCGGGCGGCTGAACAGTACGAGGCCCTCTTCCGCGAGTTCCGGCTCGTCGTCGAGCAGGGGCCGGCGAACCCGGGCGGGGCGCCGGAACGGCTGCTCGCGCTCATCGACGAGCTCGGGACCCGGTTCGCTGGCTTCGCGGTCGGGATGGACCAGGACTGGCGGACCGCGGTCACCCGGGGCGACTGCGCGGTCGACCTCGAGCTCGACGTGCCGGCCGCGGTCGGGCCGGCCTGCGAGCACTACGACCAGCTGCTCGACCAGGCCGACCACTTCTGCCGGGCGGCCGAGCTGATCACGCTGCCGGCCACCCGGGAGACCGTCGCCCTTCGCAAATGGCTCCTGCTCGAGTTCTCCCGGCAGGTCGCCGGCCAGCCGCCGGTGCCGTGGCCACAGAGCGTCTGGGCCCGGGGTGGGCAATGATCCGGCGATGGCCCGACCGTCCCGCCGCTCCGGCTCGCCGACCCCGCCACCGGCCGGGCTTCTCCTCGCCCCGGGCGCCGGCGCCGGGAGCGACCAGCCGTCGCTGATTGCCATCGACGACGCGGTGACCGCGGCCGGCGTTCGCGTCGCCCGCATGGACTTCCCTTACCGGCTCGCCGGTCGCCGGGCACCGGACCGCCCGCCGGTGCTGCTCGCCGCGGTCGTCGACGCGGCGACGCAGCTGGCCGAGTCGGCCGGGGTCCCGCCGGACCGGCTGGCCCTCGGCGGCCGGTCGATGGGCGGGCGGATCTGTTCGATGGCCGTCGCCGACGGCCTACCGGCCGCCGCCCTCGTTCTCGTGAGCTACCCGCTCCACCCACCCGGCCGCCCCGACCGGCTGCGGACGGACCACTTCGGGGACCTCCGCGTCCCGTGCCTCTTCGTCTCGGGCACCCGCGATGCGTTCGGTACGCCGGCCGAGCTCGAAGCGGCCACCGCGACGATCGCCGGCCCGGTCACGCACGTCTGGGTCGACGGCGGCGACCATGGCCTGCGGCGCAAGGACGACGAAGTGGCCGAGGCGGTCCGTCGTTGGCTGGGCCCCTGATTGGTAACTTGCCGACGTGGGGGTCTCCAGCCTGACCAGCGGGCTGATCCGTCCCGCCTTCCGGATCGACCGCCACCAGATCAACGTCCGGCTCGGGATCGAGTGCGCGGCGGCGATCGCGCTCCCCCTGATCGTCGGCCTGGCCGCCGGCCACCCGGTCACCGCCGCCTGGGGGGCGATCGGGGCGTTCTTGGCCAACTTCTCCGTCTACCAACCGGGCTACCGGGTCCGCGTGCGGATCGTCGTCGTCGCCAGCGCGGTCATCGCCGTGGCCACGTTCCTCGGTGCGGTCACCGGGATCGACAACCCGGCCGTCTTCCCCTTGATCGCCATCTGGTCGTTCCTGGCCGGCCTGCTCGTCGCCCTCGGCCCGAGCGCGGCGATGATCGGCGTGGTCTCCTCCGTCGGCCTGGCCGTGGCGACGGCGCTCAACGCCACGCCGACCGAGGCGCTCGAAGACGCGGCCGCCGCGCTGGCCGGCGGGCTCGGCGCGGCGGTGCTCGCGTTCGCGTTCCACCGACGCGGCCAGCGGGCCGAGGCGGGCGCCCTCGGCGCGGCGTACCGCGTCCTCGCCGGCTACGCCCACGGCATCGGCCGCGGCGGTTCGGCCCTGCCGGAGGGCACGGCGTTCGACGCGGTCAGCGCGACGCTGGCGCGGCCCGGGCCGCACCGGACCCGCGCCCTCGCCACCCGCGACCGGGCCCTGGCCGAGCGGGCCGAGCGGCTGCGGACGGTGCTCGCCGCGCTCGCCGTGACCCGGGACCGGCTCGCCGACGGCGCGGCGGCCGAACCGGCCCGTCGGGCGGTGGCCGTCATCGACGAGCTCGCCGACACGATCGGCACGCTCCTCGACGAGCTCGCCGACTGCTGCGCCACCGACCGGGCGCCGGGTGACGCCGGGCCGGCGGACGAACGGCTGCGGGCGGCCCGGCGATCGCTGGCCGGAGTGGGCGACGACCGGACGGTCCCGCTGGTCGAGCTCTTCGCCGAGGTCGACGAGCTCGTCGGCTCGGTCCGCCGGCTGCTGGCCGACGAGACGGCCGACGACCGGGCCGGGCGATCCGCCGGACCGGCGCGGCACCGCGACCGCCTCCGGTCGCTGGCCCGCCGGCCGGACAACTTCGACGAGGTTCGGCTGGCGCTGCGGGCCAACCTGACCCTCCGGTCGACGGCCTGCCGGCACGCCCTCCGGCTGGCCGTCACCGTGACCGTCGCCACCGTGCTCTACCGCGTCATCGACACCCACGACGGCTACTGGATCGTCGTCGCGGTGCTCTTCATCATGAAGCCCGACTTCGGATCGACCGTCGGTCGGGGGATCCTCCGGGCGGTCGGCACGCTGGCCGGCGTGACGCTGACCACCCTCCTCCTGGCCTCGCTGCGGCCGGGGCCGGTCGTCCTCGCCGTCATCGCCGTCATCGCCGCGGTGTTCGCGTACGCGCTCTTCAACGCCAACTACGGCGCGTTCACCGTCTTCCTCACCTGCTTGACCGTCGCCCTGGCCGCCATGATCGGGCTACCGGCGATGACGGCGGTGGCCAACCGGGCCGTCGACAACCTGATCGCGTCCGGCCTGGCCATCATGGCGGTCGTCGTCTGGCCGACGTGGGTGGCGACCGAGGTGCCGCGGCTCGTCGCCGCCTGCCTCCGGGCCGAGCACCGTTTCGGCGACACCGTGCTGGCGGCGTTCGTCCGCCCACCCGGGCGATCGGCCACCGAGCCGGTCGACCATGTGACCGTCGACGACGCCACCGTCGACGGCCTTGTCCGGGAAGCCCGACTGGCCCGTTCGAACGCCGAGGCCGCGGTGGAGCGCATGGGGGCCGAGACCCCCGGCGTCGACAAGGGGACGCTGCCGCTCGACGTCGCCGAAGCGATCCTCGCCGAGATGCACCACTACGGCCTGGCCGGCCTCTCCCTCCGCGTCCACGTCGCCCACCCCGACGGGACCGGGCTGCCGGTGCTCGGCCCCGTCCGCCAGGACCTGACCGCGGCCTTCGCCGAGCTGGCCGCGGCCGTCGAGGACGACGGCCCGACGCCGTCGACTCGGCCGGCCCCCCCGCCGCCCGACGCCATCCCGCCGACGCCGCTCGCCCGGCTGGTCGCCGAGGAGACCGGCGCCATGGCCACCGCGATCGACTCGGCCGTCACCGCCTACGACCGGCGCGGCCCCCGGACCTGACCTGACCTTGGCCGGCCCGCTCCGCGGTCTCGCCGGCCGGCGGCGGGCGGCGGGCGGCGGGCGGCTCAGTTGTGCAGCACCAGGTGCTGGTCAGTGGGTGCGGTCGACGAACCCTGGCCGGCCATGGCCAGGCAGCTGGCGTCGGCCGGGCAGGAGATCGACGAGACGTCCTCGATGTCGAGGTCGGCCAGCCCGGTGCTCGCCTGTTGGGCCGGCGTCGCCCGGGTGGGCAGTGTCTCCGTCGACCACGTCGCGCCACCGTCGTCGGTCGACTCGATCACGCCGACCAGCGATCCGTTGTCACCCGTGCCGCCGGTGTACCCGCTGGCCCAACAGTCGAGAGCGGACGGACAGGCGATGGCTTCCAGCTGCGCCGGGACGAGGCCTTTGGCCGCCGGCGACGTCCACGAACGGCCGCCGTCGACGCTGACCAGGACGGTGCTCGGACCGTAGGGGCCCGCACTTGTAGCCGCGGTCGCGGCCGACGACGGTCCGTTGCCCACGGCCGTGCAGGCGCCGTCGTCCGAGCACGAGACGGCGCGGACGACCGCGATGCCGGCCGGGACGGCGGCAGCCGCCCAGCTGGCCCCGCCGTCGGCGGAGTAGAGGGCCGCCCCGCTGGCCGTCGACGACCCGGCTGGGGTGGTGCTGAAGCCGGTCGTGCCGACGACCACACAGTCGCCGGCATCAGCACAGCTCACCCCGTAGGGACGGGAAGGAATGATGGCGGTCGGGAACGAGCCGACGGACCATGACGCGCCGCCGTCCGTCGTGCGCACCGAGACGGCCGCCCCCTGTGGGGATGTCGACGTCGGTGTGCCGTAGCTCGCGCCCACACACGCGGTCACCGACCGGCAGGCCAGCGAGACGATGTCGATCGCCTGGACGGGTACCGGGACCGTCGACCAGCTGGCGCCACCGTCAGTGGTGACGAAGATGGCCGACGTGCCGCCCGACGGGCTCGCCGCCCCGACCGGGACGCCGGTGTAGCCGGCCACCAGGCACCCTTCGGCCGTCGGGCACGTCAGATTGGAGCTCAGCCAGGTGCCGGCCGGCAGCGGGGCGGCCTGCCAGGCGGCGCCACCATCGGTGGTGACCTCGACGACCGCGCCGTACTGGCTGCTGCCCAGGTTGTCGGCGTAGCAGGTGGTGACGGTCGGGCAGGTGGCCGCCACCGACGCGGCCACCGCGCCCGAGGACGACGGCTGCCACGCCATCTGGTCGATGAACCCGGCCAGCCGCCACGAGGCGGGAACCGTGGAGACACCCGTGACGGGGCGCTCGGGCGGCTGGCCGGAGAACGTGTTGATCCCGACGACGGCCAGGATCACGATGACTGCCGCGGCGGTGGCCGCCCAGGCGGCCGCAGCCGCCGGGCGGGCGAACCGACGCGGGCCGGTGCGAGGGTGGTGGCGGTCGTCCGCTGGCCGGTCGACCGCGATCGGATCGACGACCGCCGGGGCGGGTGCGGGGCCCTGGTAGAGCGGCGCGGCGGCGTCCCACGCCGCCGCGGGCAACCGGCCGAGCCGGCGGACCACCGCGGTCAGCTCCGGGTCGACGCCGGCCGGCGCCGGAAGCGGCTCGGCCGCCGCGGCGACGGCGTCGAGGTACGCGTCGAGGGCATTGAGCTCATCTGGAGTGGGCTCGTCAGGGGTGGGCTCCCCAACGATGGGCTCGACGGTCCGCCCGCCGGCGGCCGACCTCCAGAAGACGTGGCGACGACGTCTCAACGGCTGTCCTCGTCGGCCATCTCGGCTCGCAGGGCCGAGAGCGCCCGGTGCTGGATCTGGCGCACGGACTCGGGGGTGCGACCCCATTCGACGCCGATCTCGGTCGCCGTGCGGCCCTCGAGGACGCGCAGGAACAGCACCTCCCGGCAGCGGTGGGGCAGCCGGCGCATGGCCTCGACCAGCAGGTGCCGCTCGGCCGCGGCCAGCACGATGGCCTCCGGCTCGGGCTCGACCGTCGCCCGGTCGGGCACCGGACCGTCCACGTCCGGGCGGGCCTGGGCCTGCCGCCACCGGTCACGGAGCAGGTTCCGGGCAATCTGGCTCAAGTAGGAACGGAACGGGACGCCGACGTAGCGGAACCGGGGCAGGCTGGCGATGGCCCGGGCGAACACCTCCTGGGTCAGCTCCTCGGCTTCGGCCGTGTCCGGGACCGACCCCGACACGAGCCGGAAGATGACGAACCACTCCCGCCGGCAGAGGGCCTCCAGCGACTCGTCGTCCCCCTGACAGGCGCTCTGGACCAGCATCCGCTCGACCATGTGGTCCCAACCCTCGGGCTCGGGCTCGTCGTCGGCCGACGGCCCTTCTTCCGGTCCGCTCCAGCGGATCAGCACTTCCCCGCCCCATGGGGCGCTCATGCCGTCCACCAGGACCCGGAGCATCGAGGTGTACCCGTCGTCGAGATCGCTCGTCATACCCCTACCAACGAACGAGAACGGCTGATGTGACACTGAACACGCAGAAATCAAGAATTTGTTCTCGACGAGCGGTCGGCGGGCCCTCATCGGGTACCGCCCGGATCGGCGTCGTTCCTGGTCAGTCGGTCGCGTAGCGTCCGGAGGGCTCGGAACTGGGTCTGGCGGACCCACTCGGCGTTGCGATCGAGCACGGCCGCCGTCTCTTCGGCGGTCAGCCCCTCGAAGATACCGGAGGCGGAGCACCTGGCGCTGGGCCGGCGGCAGGGTATCCAGGGCCGCCATGGCCTCGTCGCCTTCGATCCGCCGGAGCACTTCTTCCTCGGGGTCGGCCGGCGCCCCCGACGGGTCCCGGGCCACCGCGGTGTCGTCGGCCCGGTGCTGGGCGGCGGTGCGCCACTGGTCCTGGAGGAAGTTGCGGGCCGCCTGGGTCAGGTAGGCCTGCTCGATGGCGACACCGTCGTCCCGGGTGCTCAGCCGGGTGAGCACCCGGCGGAAGACTTCCTGGGCCACGTCCTCGGCCGCCGCCCGGTCGTGGATGCGAGCCAGCGCCCGGTAGTAGACGATCCGCCAGGCCTTGCGGAGGGCGGCGTCCAGCGTGGCCCGATCACCCGAGGTGATCGGGCCGTCCCAGCCGTCGGGCAGGACGCCGGTCAGGATCGGCCGGAGGTCGGCGACCTCCCGCTCGACCGCACGTTCCCGCTCGTCCGGGCTCACCCGATCCGACACCGGGCGGTCGGGTCGGACGTTCGTCGGCCGACGACCACGGACCACAGGGCCCGGCGCATCGTTCACCGCGACGCGCCGGGCCCCATGTTCCACCTCTACCAGACCACCGGACCGCCGGCGTGGTTCACGTGCAGTTCAGCGCGGACCAACCGGAGTCGGCCCCGGACTGCAGCGTCCCGTTGACCGACCACAGCTCGGCCGTCTGGAACCAATGGCCGGACGACGAGTAGCACGGCGAGTAGGAGTTGACCGCCAGATAGCTGCCGTAGCTGGCGGCGCCCGGCGTTGCTCAGCTGTGTGCTGCCCATGTAGAGGCCGATGATCTGCGACAGTGTCTCCGCGCTCGACGTGCAGTCGATGACGCCGGTGCCCTGGATCAGCGGCCCGTAGATCGAGCTGATCACGCCGGGCTCCTGGGGGGCGGGGAAGCAGCCGCCGGCAGTCGCCAGCGTGGCGACGTGGTGACCACCCCGGTGCAGGACGCCGTCGGAGGCGACGATGCCGGTCCCGTGACGGTGCGACGCGGTCCGCAGGGCCGCGGTCTGGGCGGTCGCCTGGCTGGCCCCGGCCAGCCGGTACGTGCCGGTCACTGTCGACGTGCCCGGCGCCAGCACGAGGGTCTCGCCCTGGTCGCTGGCGGCCGGGCTCATCTCGTTGACGACGAGCTGGCGACCGCCCAGCAGGGCCAGGTCGAGGACGACGACGCCGGACTGGTCGGTGGCGACGACCGTCTGCTGGGCCAGCGATACCGGACCCGGACGCCGTGGTGATCGTCGACTGGGCGACCGGGCTGGGCAGCGCCGGCGACGTCGAGCGTCCCGTCGCCCCGGGCGCTGGCCGTCACGCCCAGCGCGGTCTGTTCCAGCGACGACCAGTTCGGCGTCGCGCTGCTTGTCGACGTCGACGTCGCCGCCGACGCCGACGCCGGGGCGACGGCGAGCGCGCCGACGCCGACAATGGGAAGTAGAGCCGCCAGTAGCGGCCCGGTGTACCTCTTCATCTCTTTCCCCTCTCCTGTCGGGGCGCCGCGCGCCACCGACCTCCTGTTCGTCCGCTCCGCCGTGGGCGCTGTGCCTTGTCCGCCGGGAGCTCGGGAGAACCCCGTTCTCACAGCCGTTAACGAATGACCACCCCAAACGTGACAAGATTTTTGAGAAAATTTCCTGGCCCCAGCCCAGGGCGCCGGCACGAACTGTTCTCTTGGCGGAAATGCCGAGGAAACATCGCGATGAGAAGGTGCCAGCGTGGGTGACCTCTTCGACGGCTACGGCCGGCGAGACCCCGGACCACTCGGCCTGGCGGTGGACGAGGTGTTCGCGGCCGACGGGCTGGCCCGCTCGCCGTACGACGAGATCGTCGCCGTCCTCTCCCAGATGAGCCCCGAAGACGTGTCGTCGCGGGCCGGGCGGTTGGCCCGGGCGTTCATGGACCAGGGCGTGACCTTCGACCTCGACGGCGAGGAGCGACCGTTCCCGCTCGACGTCATGCCGAGGGTCTTCGCCGGTCGGGAGTGGGACCAGATCGCCGAGGGCGTCGCCCAGCGCGTCCGGGCCCTCGAGGCCTTTCTGGCCGACGTCTACAACGGCGCCCGCATCCTCCAGGACGGCGTGATCCCGTACGACGTCGTGACCAGCTCGCCCGGCTTCCTGCGGGCCGTGCACGGCGTCAACCCGACGAACGGCGTCCGCATCCACGTCGCCGGGATCGACGTCGTCCGGGACGAGGCCGGCGAGCTGCGGGTGCTCGAGGACAACATCCGGTGCCCGTCCGGCGTCAGCTACGTGCTCGCCAACCGCGCCGCCATGGCGCGGGTGCTGCCGGAGGTCTTCTGGGGCCGGCCGATCCACCTCGTCGCCGACTATCCGGCCCGGCTGGTGCGGGCCCTCCGGCTGGCCGCGCCCGGCGGCGTGACCGACCCGACGGTCGTCGTCCTCACCCCCGGCGTCTACAACTCCGCCTTCTACGAGCACGCGTTGCTGGCCCGCCTCATGGGCGTCCACCTGGTCGAGGGGCGGGACCTCGTCTGCCACGGCACCGACGTGTTCCTGCGGACCACCGAGGGCGAGGTCCCCGTCCACGTCGTCTACCGGCGGGTCGACGACGACTACATCGACCCGCTCCAGTTCCGCCCCGACTCGCTCGTCGGGTGCCCGGGTCTGCTGAACGCTGCCCGGGCCGGGCGAGTGACGGTGGCCAACGCGGTCGGGAACGGGATCGCCGACGACAAGCTCGTCTACTCGTACGTGCCGGACATGATCCGCTACTACCTCGACGAGGACCCGGTGCTCCAGAACGTCGAGACGTTCCGGCTGACCGACGACGACCAGCGGGCCCTCGCCCTCCGGCGCCGTCGCGAGCTCGTCTTCAAGCGGGTCGACGGGTCGGGGGGCAAAGGCCTCGTCATCGGGCCGTACGCCACGCCGGCGGAGCTCGACGAGGTGACGGCCGCCGTCGAACGGTCGCCGCGGTCGTGGGTCGCCCAGCGCATGGTCGCCCTGTCGACGTCGCCGACGTGGGTCGGCGGCGGCATGGCCTCCCGGCACGTCGACTTCCGCCCGTTCGCGATCAACGACGGCGAACGCGTGTGGGTTCTCCCCGGCGGCCTGACCCGGGTCGCCCTGCAAGAGGGTGGGCTGGTCGTCAACTCCAGCCAGGGCGGCGGCTCCAAGGACACCTGGGTCGTCGACCACCGGGCGGTCCGTCCGGCACCGTCGGGCGCCGGACGGCCGGCGCCGGTAGCCGTCCCGCGGCCGCCCGCCGCCGGGCCCGTTCCGGTCGGGATGGGACCGCCGATGGACGCCGGACCGCCGATCGACGCCGAGCAAGGCCAGCAGCAGCAGTGAGCAACGCCCTCCTGAGCCGGGTGGCGGAGTCGACGTTCTGGGTCGGCCGGTACGTCGAGCGGGCGGAGGGCACGTCGCGGATCCTCGACGTCATCGTCTACCAGTCGCTGGAGCAGAGCGAGGAGGCCGGCGGACCGGCGTCGGCCCGGTTGCTGGCGGTCATGGGCCTCCCGCCGGACGAAGGCGGCGCTGACCTGTGGCAGGTGACCGAACGGCTGGCCCGGGACCCGTCGAGCCGGTCGTCGATCGCCGGGGCGATCAACGCGGCTCGCGAGAACACCCGGGCCGTCCGCCACGTCATCCCGGTCGAGCTGTGGGAGCGCATCAACGGCACGTGGGCGGAGCTGCCGCACCAGTGGGAGCTGGCCCGGCGGGTCGGTCCCGCGTCGTACCTGGCCTTCGTGAAGACCCAGACCGCGGCGATCACCGGCCTGGCCGACACGACGATGAGCCGGGACCAGACGTGGCTGTTCTTCACGCTCGGTCGCTGTCTGGAGCGGACGGACGTCGTCGCCCGCCAGTTGGCGTCGCTCTCGTTCTCGTTCGACGACGTCCCCGACAGCGGGCTCGTCATGCTCCTGCGCTCCTGCGGCGGCTACGAGCCGTACCTGCGGCTGTCCCAGGGCGTCGTCGACGCCGGTCGGGTGCTCGACTTCTTGCTCCGTGACCGGCTGTTCCCCCGCTCCGCGTTCGCGTCGCTCACCGTCGCCGAGGACTGCCTGGCGCAGATCAGCCTGGGCCGGTCGGACGAGTGGGACGAGGCCCGCGGGCTGATCGGCCTGGCCCGGGCCGAGCTGGAGTACTGCCCGCCCGCCTCCCTGGCCGCCGGGCTCGACAGCCGGCTCGAACGGCTGCAGCGGACGATCTCCCAGGTCTCCGACGCCGTCACCCGGCGCTACTTCGCCCACGACCTGCCGACGCAGTGGCGATCGGGAGCGGGATCGTGAAACACCAACCGGGCTGGCGGCTCCGGACGGAGCACGTGACGACGTTCGACTACACGGCGGCCGCCCGCGCGTCGTACAACGAGGTCCGCCAGATCCCGCTGACGACGGCCCGCCAGACGACGCTCGAGGCGAAGGTGACGACGACGCCGTCCGCCCCGCAGTACACGTACCGCGACTACTGGGGCACGCAGGTCGTCGCGTTCAACGTCGACGCCCCCCACGAGCAACTGGTCGTCCAGGGTGTCTCGCTCGTCGACACCGAACCGACCGGGGGCACGCCGCAGGGGACGTGGGCCGAGGTGGCCGCGGCCGGCGCCCGGCACGCCGAGCTGCTCGCTCCCAGCCAGTACACGCAAACCGACGGCGTGCTGGCCGACGCCGCCCGCTCGCTCCGGGCCGCGACGCCGACCGAGACGGTCGAGGCGGTGATGGCCTGGACGCACGGTTCGCTCGCCTACGTCCGCGGCGTCACGCACGTGCAGACGTCGGCGGCCGAGGCGTACGGCGCGGGCAGCGGCGTCTGCCAGGACTTCGCCCACGTCGCCCTGGCCGTCCTGCGGGCCGGCGGCATCCCCGCCCGCTACGTCTCGGGCTACCTCCACCCCGACCCGGACGCCGAGATCGGGACGATGTCGGTTGGCGAGAGCCACGCCTGGGTCGAAGCCTGGGTCGGCGACTGGTGGGGGCTCGACCCGACGAACGGCGAGGGCATCGGCGTCCGGCACGTCGTCGTCGCCCGTGGCCGCGACTACGCCGACGTGACGCCCGTGCGAGGGGTCTACGCGGGCAGCGCGACGCACGAGGCGTCGGTGACCGTCCAGGTGACGAGGGTCGCGTGATCGAGCGGCTGGTCGTTCGTCTCTGGCTGCCCGACGAGCCCGGGATGCTCGCCGCGGTGGCCACTCGTATCGCGGCGATCCGCGGCAACGTCGTCGGCCTCGAAGTGCTCGAGCGGTCCGGCGAGGTGGCCGTCGACGAGCTCGTCGTCGAGCTGCCCGAGGCCGGGCAGTCCGACGAGCTGTGCCGGGCCCTCCAGGCCATCGACGGCGCGGGGATCGAGGAGGTCCGCATCGTCCCGGCCGGGGCCGAGGAGCGCGGCCTCCAGGTCATCTCGGCCGCCGTGGCCATTCTCGAGACGGCCAACGCGTCGGCGTCGCTCGCCGCCCTCGTCGGGCTGGCCGGCGACCTGTTCGAGGTCGAGTGGTCCGCCGTCTTGGACCTGCACACCGAGACGACGATCCAGAGCACCGGCGACGCGCCCCGGCTGGACTGGCTGCTGGCCTTCGTCGCCGGGGCCCGCAGCGCCGCCCCGGAAAGTGGGTCGTCGGGCAGCGGCGTGATGGCCGGCGAGATGGAGGACGCCGGGCTCGTGCTGTGCATCGGCCGGACCGTCCCGTTCCGCCGTCGCGAGCACCGCGAGTTCGAGATGCTCGTGCGCGTCACCGACCGGATGTGCCGGCCGCTCCGGGGCGACCGGATCCCGGCCGGCTGGGGATCGACGCCCCGGTTCGTCGGCAGCTGAACGGCCGGCCCGGGCGTTTCCGCGCTGGCCTTCCGGATACGGGCCATCCGACCTGGGCGTTCCGACCTGGTCGGATGGCCCAACTTCATCGGGGCGAAAGGCGCCGCTCGGTACGGTTACCCCATGTCGGGCCCGATCCCCAACGAGGAAGGGCTGCGCGCGCTCGGCCGGCAGGTGGACGAGCACGCGTCGTCGCCGGCGGCGGCCGCACCGGCGGCCGCCACGCCAGGCGGCGGGTCCGACGGCGGGTCCGGTGGTCCGGGCGGTGAATCGGGGGGCGGGTCGGGCAGCGGCCCGGGTGGGGCGGGTCGGCGAGGTCGGCACGGCCGGGCCAAGCCTCCCCGGTCACGCCGTCGACGCCGGGTCACCCGGGCGCTGATCGCCGTCGGCGTCGTCGTCGTGCTGCTCGCCGGCGCGGCCGCCGGCTACGCCTGGTACCTCAACCACGAGGTCCATCGCATTGCCGTCAAGGGGCTCTCGAACGCACCGACCAAGGGCGTCGACGCCGGCACCGAGAACATCCTCATGGTCGGCTCGACGTCGCGGTGTGCGCTGAAGGTCCAGAACCCGGCCTACGGGCTCTGCACACAAGGGGTGACCGGCATCAACAGCGACGTCGTGATGGTCCTCCACCTCGACCCGGCCAACCACACCGTGTCCATCCTGTCCATCCCCCGCGACCTGTTCGTCCCGAACGCCCGGAGCCCGACAACAAAGCTGAACCCGACAGGGGCCAACAAGATCGACGCCGCCCTTCTGAACGGGCCGGGCCAGCTGGTCGCGGCCATCGAGGAGGATTTCGGCATCCCGATCCAGCACTATGTCGAGCTCAACTTCGACACGTTCGCCAACGTCGTCACAGCGCTCGGCGGGATCACAATGTACTTCCCCGAACCGGTCTTCGACGCCTACTCCGGACTGAACGTGCAGACCACCGGCTGCCGCCATCTCAACGGCGTCGAGGCGCTCCAGGTCGTCCGGGCCCGCCACCTCCAGTACAAGTCGCCGACAGTGACCGCGTCGACACCACATACATGGCCGCAGGAGAACCAGAGCGACCTGGCCCGCATCGTCCGCGACCACGAGTTCCTCCGGGTGCTGGCGACGGCCGTCGCCAAGCGCGGGCTGTCGAGCCCGACGACCGATCTGTCCCTCGTCAACGCGGTCGCCCCGCAGCTGACGGTCGACAGCGGGTTCTCCGCGTCCGACATGGTCACACTCGTCCTCACGTACCACGGCGTCGACGTCAACCAGTCCCCGCAGCTGACCGTGCCCGTCCTCGTCGCCAACTTCGGCAGCTACACCTTCAAGGGCGGGACATACGGCGACGTCGAGTTCCCGACCGAGCCCCAGGACCAGTCGACCGTCGACCAGTTCCTCGGTGTGACAGTCGACGCCAACACGATGGCCGGCGGGGCGCTCCCGAGCCCGAGCTCGGTGACGGTGTCCGTGCTCAACGGGACCGGCGCGGCGACACAGGCCGGCACGACCGCCCAGGCCCTCGGCAACCTCGGGTTCAAGATCGTCGGTACCGGCGACACCACACCGGTCGGCCAGCAGTCCGAGACGGTCGTCACCTACGCCCAGAAGACCCCAGCCGACGAGGCCGCGGCCGAGCTGGTCGCCCGGTCGCTCTCCGGCGCGGTCATCATGGCCAACGGCCCGACCACCGACGGTGCCCAGGTAACCGTCACGACCGGCACCGACTTCTCCGTGAACGCCAGCGCGCCGGCGCCCACCACGACGACCACTGCGGCGAAGCCGAACGCCAAGGCGAAGGGGAAGGGGAAGGCGGGATCGACCGCCACCACGACGACGACCGCGGCGCCGACCGCGGCGACGACAGCCAGCGGGACGACGAGCGGCTCGACGGGCGGCAGCGGCGCCTTCGCCGCCCCGAGCTCCCCCGACGAGGGACTGTCCGCCTGGGACCCCCGGGCCTGCACGGCCAAGGGGGGCGAGGGCTCCTGAACGGCGCCGGCGCGGGGTCGGGCGCCGGGATCAGGTGGCCGGTGATCAGGTGGCCGGCGTGACGGCGACCGGGCGATGGACCGGCACGACCGCCCGCCGGGTCCGCCACGCCGCCCAGCCGCGGCCGACGACGTAGGCACCGGCGCCGATGGCGCCGACGAAGAAGCCGATCGGCCAGTTCGTGGCGTACGAACCGGCGACCGACGCCCACACCGTGGCGAGGGCGATGCCGACCGAGAGGACGATCGCCGCGGCCGGGCCACGGACGAACGACCGGGCGGCGGCCGGCGGGCCGACCATCAGGCTGAACATGAGCAGCGCGCCGACCACCGGCACCGCGGTCGTCGTCACCATCGCCACGACGACGAGGAACAGCAGCTCGATCCGCCGGCTGCGGACCCCGTGGGCCTCGCCGATCTCCGGGACGACCGAGCTGAGCAGCAGCGGACGGTAGAGGAGGACGACCGCGGCGATCGACAACGCCGCGAGCACGGCCGTGACGACGATCTCGCCGGTCGTGACGCCGAGGATCTCGCCGAACAGCAGGGCGTACAGCTCCGGCGCGTACTCCTGGCTCCAGCTCAAGAAGAGCGCGCCGAGCCCGAGCATCATGACGACGGCCAGCGCGGTCACGACGTCGTGGCGCCCCCGCCGGCCCAGCCAGCCGATCGTCAGCGCACTGATCAGCGCGAAGACCCCGAGGCCGACGAGCGTGTCGACGCCGAGGAGGCCGGCGCCGGCCGCACCGGCGAAGCCGGACTGCGGGATGGCGTGGGCGACGAACGACGCGCCACGGACGACGACGAAGAAGCCGACCACGCCGGCGACGATGGCGACGATCGTCGCCACCACCCAGGCGTGGACCATCAGGCCGGAGAACATGTTCCCGGTGTGGCCGGAGGGAGCGTGACCACCGGTCCGGCCGCCGTGCCGGCCCGGCGTCGGCGCCACGAGCTGGCGACGTCGACCACGACGTAGAGGACGAAGACAAGGGCGACGACGAAGAAGCTCACCGGCCAACCCTGGTGCGACGGCGGCCAGTAGTAGCTGTCGTAGGCGAGGAGGACCCCGAGCCACGTCACCGCCAGGCCGATCCCGGCGGCGACGACCATCGCCAGGCCGAGCCGCCTCGTCAACCGCAACGCGGTGGCCGCCGGCCCGATGAGCAGAGCGGTGCTCAGGATGGCGCCGACGACGACCGACGACATCGACACCGCCACCGCCAGCACGAGCAGGAAGCCGACGCCGACCGTGCGAACCGGCACGCCGCGGGCCGCGGCCATGTCCGGGTCGAGCGAGCTCAGGAGCAGCGGCCGGTAGAGCACGGCGATGCCGACGAGCGACACCGCGCCGAGGATGGCCAGCGCCGGGACGACGCCACTGCTGATCGTGAAGAGCGAGCCGAACAGCACGGTGACCGTCGCGCCGGTCGTGCTGTGCACGGTCGTGTCCCAGTACAAGAACAACGCGGCGAGGCCGAGCGCGGCGCCGAGGACGATGCCGGTCGCCACGTCCCGTCCCCGCGGCCGGCGCACGCCGAGCAGCTCCATCGTCGCCGCACCGGCCAGGTCGACGACGACGAACCCGAGGAGCGGGCTGACGCCGGCCAGGAACGCGCCGGAACCGCCGACGGTGCCGATGTCCGAGAGCGCGTGACCGGCGAACGACTGGCCGCGGACGACCGTGAAGACGCCGACGACCGCCGAGACGACGGCCACCACCCCGCCGGCCTCGAGTGCCAGCTGCACCGGCCCGTTGCCGAAGAAGCCCGGCTCGAAGACCGCGGCCGCCCAAACGCTCACCCCGGCCCACCCTCCCGAAGGGCCACCTCCGAGCCGGCGACGACGAGCACCCGCCCGTCGACCCGCAGCACCGTGACCGGGTGGCCGTACAGCTCGGTGAGCACCTCGGTCCGGACGACCTCCTCCGTCGTACCGCTGGCCACCCGCCCGCCGGCGACGTAGACGACCCGATCCATCACCGGGAGGAGCGTGTTCATCTCGTGGGCCGAGATGACGACCGCGATGCCGTGCTCCCGGGTGATCTTGGCCAGCAGGTCGACGACCTCCTGGGCCGCCCGGATGTCGAGGTTGGCCAGCGGCTCGTCCAGCAGGAGGAGCCGCGGCCGGCCGACGAGGGCGTGGGCGATCAGGACCCGCTGCTGCTCGCCGCCGGACAGCTCACCCATCCGGGCGTCGGCGAAGCCGAGCGCGCCAACCGCCTCGAGCATCTCGTCCACCCGCTCCCGGCGCCGGCGGGACGGCACCGGCACGCCGAACCGGTGGCCGTCGATGCCGAGACCGACGAGATCGCGCGGCCGGAGCGGCGCGTCCGCGTCGAAGACGATCTTCTGCGGCACGTACCCGATCGAACGGTTCCGCCGCGACCGCGGCTCGCCGTCGATACGGACCGTCCCCGCGCTCGGCGCCTGCAGGCCGAGCGCGACCCGGAAGATCGTGGTCTTGCCCGCGCCGTTCGACCCGATCATCCCCGTCAGCTCGCCCGCGCCGACCGCGAAGTGGACGTCGTGCAGGATCTCGCGGCCCGAGAGCCGGACGGTCACCCCGTCGAATGCCAGGACCTCGTCGCCCGCGGTCACAGCTTCGGCGACGACGCCCCGTGGCCGAGTGCATCGGCTAGCGCCTTCACTTCGGCCACCATCCACGACTGGTAGTCGTAGCCGGGCGTCGGCATCGTCTCGTAGACCCCGACGACCGGGACGTGGTTCTCGTGCGCCAGCTGGAGCAATGAGTCGGTGAGCGAGTCGGTCACCTGCTCGTTGTAGACGAACACCCGCACCTCGTGCCCGGTGAACAGGCCGTCCTGCAGGCTGACGTCCTGCGGCGACGGGTCGACGCCGTTCATGATGTCCGCCTGGAACGTGAACGGCGTCCGGTTGTCGAGACCGGCCGCCTGCAGGACGTAGTCGGCCACCGGTTCCGTCGTCGCCACCGGCGCGCCCCCGTCGGCGGCTTTCAGCGCGGCGATCGCCGTGGCCCACGGCTGCAGCGACGTGTCGAAGGCGGCCAGCCGGGACGCGAAGTACGCCTGGTGCGCCGGTTGTAGCGACGACAACGCGGCGGCGATCGCCTTGGCCACCGCCGGCATCGTCGTCGGCTTGTACCAGAGGTGCGGGTTCGGCGTCGACGCCGGCAGGTGCAGCAGCGTCTGCACGTCGATCACCTTGCGCTGGGCGTCCGGCGCAGCCTGTTCGATCTTGTCCATGAAGTCGTCGTACCCGAGGCCGTTCTGGACGACGAGCTGCGCGCCGGCGACCTCCGCCGCCACCTTCGGGCTCGACTCGAACGAGTGCGGGTCCGTATTCGGGTTGCTCATGACCGCGGTGACCGTGACGTACGAGCCGCCGATCTGGCCGATGACGTTGGCGTACTCGTTCTCCGCGCCGACCGCCACGACCCGGCCGCCGTTCGTCGCCGCTCCGGCCACGCCCGCCGAACCGGCCAGTCCGCCGACGGCGGGGAGCGTCAGGATGCCGGCCCCGGTCAGCGCCGTCCCGAGCACCACTACCCGGAGCACTACCGCCCGGGCCACTATGGCCCGGACCACTATGGCCCGGACCACTATGGCCCGGACCACTATGGCCCGGACCACTTCACGACTGCGTCCGCTCATGAACGAAAATGATAATCACTCTCATTCTGGTTGTCCACCGGTCCCCGTCATCAACGAGATCCTCGGCAGGGTCGGAGCACTCGGCGGGCTGTAGTCGACGCACCTTGTTGTCTCAAGCAGACTGGCCGCATGGAGCGGTTGACCCTCACAACTCTCCCGAAGTACCTCTCTGACGAGGCCGCCGGCTGGCAGCTGCTGGAGCGGCTGCGCTGGCCTGCTGGTGAGATCGTCTGCCCGCACTGCGGCGTGATCGACTCCAAGCACTACTTCATCGCCGCTCGGTCGGGTGCTCGCAAAACCCGGACCGGCCAGACCAGCTACCGCCGACTCTGGCGATGCCGGCACTGTCGAAAGCAGTTCTCCGTGCTGGTCGGCACCATCTTCGAGTCGTCCAAGGTGCCGGTGTCGAAGTGGTTGCTCGCCATGTGGTTGTTCAACGCCGGCAAGAACGGCGTGCCAGCGTTGGAATTGCAGCGCCACCTCGACGTCGCCTACCAGACCGCCTGGTTCACGGCCCACCGACTGCGCGTGGCCGCTACCCGGAAGCCATTGGTAACACTGTGGTCGATGAGGGGCAGTCCGCCATTTTCCCCAAAGAATCCCAGCTCAGGGCAGTTTGAGGAGTTCGTCGCGGCTGCCCTGAGGGTGGCCCCGAAGGGATTGTCAGGTAAGCACCGAAGAGAGCTCGACGACTCGAGGGTTACGAAGATGGACAGTGAACAGTAGTTCTTGGCCTCTATGTTCCTCCTCGTCAGTGGTTGTCATGATGACGATGTGGGACTAGGAACTCGCCTGTAGGCGTTGTAGGGTGCACACGAAAGGTCATCTCACCTGATGGAGCACCATGCTGGTCCGTAGACAGCGCCCCGTAGAGCCCCGCCCCCCCAATGCACCGCCGCGTCCGGTGGGCCAAACTCCGAGTCAGCCCGACTAATAGTCGAGTTGCTTGATCAGCCATCGGGCCAGACGCTTCCTTCGAGGAAGGTTGTTCCCACCGAGCTTCCCGATCAGGAGCTCAAAGTTCTTGTAGACCCCCTCCTCTTGGGGCAGGTCTTTTCTTAGCTCCTCGATACTTGGGTGCCACAGCTCCCAACGGTCCAGGACAAGGTCATGCATGGTTTCGTCGATCCAGCGCAGGCTGATCGCGCCCAGCTTCTCCATCGCTCCCAGTTCTTCGAAGAACCCAAGCTCACGCAAGAACACGTAACGTTCATCGGACGTTCTGTCCGTCATGGCGAGGGCGAACGCGTCCCGGAGGGCCATCGTGTCTTCATACGCATCGATGTGCTTCCGAGCTTCGATGTACTCCTGGGAGTCCCAACGGCTCGACATGCGGGCTGCCGCTTCGGTGTGCCGGGTACGCCGCGCTTCTCGGAGCTGGAACAGGGCAATGCTCGCTCCGAGCGCGAGCAAACCCGTTGCCACCGCCGTAATCCATGCCGGCCAGTCCGTCGTTGCGTGGGGCACCTGGAACGGAAATTGATGTGGTCCGAACGGGTGACCCCGCATTGCCGCAGCTTACTCAGTGGCCGATACATGGTGTGCCAACTAGACAGTCCTCGAAGGACGGGGGAGCACATCGAGGGTGGCGGAGCACTCTTGGTTGTGCCGGGCCGGGGACACAGGAGGGGGAAGCTGGTCTGTCCCGGCCCGGCACAACCGCAAGCGTCCCTTGTACTCTAAACCAACATTTACGAGTGATCAAGTCATATTTAGAGGTACCAAGAACTTCCCGGTCAGGAGGGTCGCCGCCGGGCCGATCAGGCCGGCGGGGAGATCTGGTCCAGCTCCTCTTCGATCCGCGCCGCCCGCCCGAGCGCAGCGCGGACGATCCCGTCGATGCGGCCGCCGTCCAGTCGGGACGCGGGGACGGAAACACCGATCGCCGCCAGTACGTGCCCGGACCGATCGGCGATCGGCACCGCGACGGCCGAGAGCCCGACCGCGCTCTCCTCGAACGACGTGGCGAAGCCGGTAGCCCGGACGATCGCCAACTCTTCGAGGAGCGTCGGCCGGGACGTGATCGATCGCTCGGTCAGCCCGGCCAGCCGCGGCGTCGGGTAGAGGCGGAGGAGCTCCGCGTCGGTCAGGCTCGACAGCATGATCTTGCCGACCGAGCTGACGTGGGCCGGCAGGACCTCGCCGGTCCGCGACCCGACCCGGATGAGCTCGGGGCCTTCGACCGAGTCGATGAACCGCACCGAGACGCCCTCGGCGACGGCCAGGCTCACCGTCTCCCGGGTCTCCGCGGCGAGCGCGACGAGGTGCGGCCGGCCGACCCGCCGGACGTCGACCCGGCGGAGCGACGCCAGCGCGACGGCGAGCAGCGCCGGGCCGGCGCCGTAGCGACGGCTCGAGGGGTCCTGGGTGACGAAGCCGTGCGACTGCAGGGTGCTCAAGAGGCGGTGGGCCGTCGACGGCGCGACGCCCAGCAGCTCGGCCCCTTCCTTCACCGCCAACGACGCGTGGTCCCGGAGGGCGCCGAGGAGCGTCAGCGCGTTGTCGACGGAGCTGACCGCGTACGACCGACCCGGCGTGGCCGGCCCATCGGCCGCCGGCCCGGCCGTGTCCGGCCGGTCAGAGGCCGGTTCAGCCTTGACGCTCGACACGGTCACCTCCCTCCCCTGACCGCGTGCCCGGATCGACCAAAGACCATCGACCGGGTGCTCATTTTCTGTCTACCACAACGCCCGAAGACTGGCTTCTGTCCTGCAGAACGAGGGTGGGGCGAGCGGAGGGGGCGGGACCGGGCGTCGCACCACCGGCGACCCCGCCCGCCGCCGACCGGGGCGCACGGACGGGGCATTTGATTCGATATTCTAACTATATGACGCTTGACGAAACCCTGGCGGCGGCGGCCTCGGCCCAGGTCCGCTCGGCCCGAACGGATCGAGTGCTCGGTCGATCGACCGTCGGCGACCGACCGGCCGGCCGCGCCCTCGCCTGGCTGGCCCGGCAGGTCGAGCTCGGCGCCGGCGACGCGGACCTCTCCCTCCCGCAGTACCGCGTGCTCGGCCTGCTCGATCCCGGACCGGCGATCTCGTCCGCCCTCGCCGACCGGCTCGCCGTCCGGCGGCCGAGCGTCACCGCGGTCGTCGACGGGCTCGTCGCCCGTGGCCTCGTCGACCGGCGGCACGCCGACGACGACCGCCGGCAGGTCTCGCACACGCTCACTGCCGAAGGACGGCGGGCGCTCGCCGCGGCCGACGAAGCCGTCGACCGGCGACTCGACGCGGTCGGTGGCTGCCTGCCGAAGCCAGACCTCGCCCGTAAGGCCGTCGACGACGTCGTCCGCTGGCACGACGCGCTGCTCGCCCGACTGGACCTCGGTCCGCTCCCCTGCCGGTGAGCCGCCGTCTGACCGCGAGGCCGGCGTCGCCAACGTCGGGGGCGGATGCCGCGTCCCCGTTCGTGCCGGTCGCGGTGACCTCCCGCTACCGCCCACCGAAGGCCACCATCGACCCCGACCGGTCGAAGTCGTGGCTCAAGCGCGCGCTGCCGATCATGAAGGCGCACCGCGGGACGTTCATCACCGCCCTCGTCCTCTCGTTCGTCGGCCTCGTGCTGCAGGTCCTGATCCCGGACCTGCTGACAAAGGCCATCACCAACTCCCTCCAGGACCGGACGGTGCCGCTGCACTTCTACGTGTGGTGGGTCGTCGGCCTGGGAGTGGGTGGCGCGGTGGCCGGTTACGTGTCGCGGCTGTTCCTGTTCAAGACCGCCTACGGCTTCGAGTTCGATCTCCGCAACATCATCTACGAGCACCTGACGACGATGTCGTTCCCGTTCTACGACCGCGTGCAGTCCGGCCAGCTCATCTCCCGGGCCAACTCGGACATCCGGTCCGTCCAGATGTACATGACGTTTGCCCCGATGATCCTCGTCCAGTGCGGCATCGGCGTCGTCGCCTTCGGCTTCATGCTCTCCATCGACGTGCCGCTGGCCTTCGTGGCCATGGCCACCATGCCGTTCGTGTACCTCGTCGGCGTCAAGATGCGGAAGTCCATGTTCCCGGTGTCCTGGATCATCCAGGCTCGGCTGGCCGACGTCGCCACCATCGTCGACGAGAACGTGAACGGCGTCCGCGTCGTCAAGTCGTTCGCGGCCGAGCAGGACCAGCTGGAGACCCTCGCCAAGGCGGCCGACAAGGTCCAGTGGGGCTACGTCAAGGACACCGACCTGCGGGCCCAGTGGACGCCGGCCCTGCAGAACCTGCCGCAGGTCGGCCTGGCCCTCGTCCTCCTCTTCGGCGGCTACATGGTCATCCACGGTCACCTCGGCGTCGGCACGATCCTCGCCTTCAACGCCTACCTCTTGATGCTCCAGGCGCCGTTCATGATGCTCGGCATGATCATCATGATGGGCCAGCGGGCCGCCGCGTCGGCCGACCGCATCTACGAGATCCTCGACGAACAGCCGACCATCGTCGACCGGCCCGGCGCGGTCGACCTCTTCGGTGGCGACGGCGACGTCCGGTTCGACGACGTCACGTTCGCCTACGCCGGTGACCGCGGTCGGGTGGCCGGTAACGGCGGCGGAGTGGCCGGTGACCACCGCGGGGTGGCCGGTGACGACGGCGAGGTGGCCGGAGGCGGCGGCAACGTCCTCGACCATCTCGACCTGCACCTCCGACCCGGCGAGACCGTCGCCCTCGTCGGTCGGACCGGCGCGGGCAAGTCGACGGTGGCCCGCCTGCTCACCCGGTTCTACGACGTGACCGGCGGTGCCGTCCGCATCGACGGGCACGACGTCCGCGATGTCACGATGGCCAGCCTGCGGGCGCAGGTCGGCGTCGTCCTCGACGAGCCGTTCCTCTTCTCCGCGTCCGTGCGCGACAACATCGCCTACGGTCGCCCGACGGCCGCCGACGACGAGGTCGTCGCCGCCGCGGTCGCCGCCGGCGCCGACGAGTTCATCGACGCGTTGGCCGACGGCTACGACACCGTCGTCGGTGAACGCGGCTACACCCTCTCCGGCGGTCAGCGCCAGCGCATCGCCATCGCCCGCACGCTGCTCGTCAATCCGCCGGTCCTCGTCCTCGACGACGCCACCAGCGCCATCGACGTCCAGGTCGAGCAGCGGATCCACGCCGCGCTGCGCCGGCTCATGGAGGGCCGGACGACGCTGGTGATCGCCCACCGCCTGTCGACGATCAGCCTCGCCGATCGCGTCGTCCTGCTCGAAGGCGGCCGCGTCGTCGCCGACGGCACCCACGCCGAGCTGTTGGCGACGACGCCGCTCTACGCGGCGGTGCTCGCCCAGGCCGACGACGCCGGACGGGCCGGCGAGCTGGACGGAGCAGTCGAGCTCAACGGCGCTGGCGGGCTCAACGGCGCTGGCGGGCTCAACGGGGCTGGCGGGCTCAACGGGGCTGGGCGGGTCGACCTTGGGCGAGTCGAGGGGGACGGCTGATGGCCTGGGGCATGGGTGGCGGCGGGTTCGGACCACCGATGGGCGGCGGCGCCCGACCGGGCGCACCCGGCGCCGGCCTGCCGTTCGGCGGGATCCCGTCGGAGCTGCAGGCCGGCGTCGACCGGCTCCTGGCCGACGAGACGGACCACGGCGACCCGGACGTCAGCTTCAGCCAGCGACCGCAGCCCGGCGACGAGCGACGGCTCACCCTCTGGGGCCTCCTCACCGAGTACCCCGGGATGCTCGTCCTCGCCGCGGTGCTCGTCGTCGTCGTCAGCGTCGTCGCCCAGGCCGGCCCGAAGCTGACGGAGATCGCCATCAACCAGGGCATGTCGCCGCATCACGAGCACCTCTGGATCGTCGCGGTCGTCGCCGGCCTGTACCTCGTCTCGGTGCTCGTCGCCGCGCTCGCCCAACGGGGCCAGGTGAAGGTCACCGGCCGACTCGCCGCGTGGGTCATGAACGACCTGCGCATCAAGGTCTTCACCCACCTGCAGCGCCTGTCGCTCGACTACTTCACCGCCGAGAAGGCCGGTGTCGTCATGACGCGGATGACGAGCGACATCGAGAACCTCCAGCAGCTGCTCCAGGACGGGCTGGCCCAGTTCGCCGTCCAGGGCCTGACGATGGTCGTCATCGGAGTCATCCTGTTCACGACGAACGTGCGGCTCGCGTTCATCACCGTCGTCATCGTCGTCCCGCTGCTCGTCGTCGCGTCCCTCTGGTTCCGGCGGGCGTCCGAGCGCGGCTACAGCCGCGTCCGGGACGGCATCGCCAACGTCCTCGCCGACCTCTCCGAGAGCCTCCACGGCATCCGGATCGTCGCCGCGCACAACCGGCAGCGGCACAACGTCCTCCACCACCGCAACGTCGTCGGCGAGTACCGCGACGCCAACAACTACACCGCGCAGATCAACGCCGTCTACGGGCCCGGCACCCAGCTGCTCGGCGTCCTCGGCCAGGCCGTCCTGCTGGCCGTCGGCGGCAACATGGTCCTGCACCACCAGCTCAGCCTCGGCGCGCTCGTCGCCTTCTTCCTCTATCTCAACCGGTTCTTCCAACCGATCCAGCTGCTCGTCCAGCAGTACAACACGTACCAGCAGGGCCAGGCGTCGATCGCCAAGCTCCGCACGCTGCTCGAGACGCCGCCGACCGTCGACGACCGCGACGACGCGGTCGAGCTGCCCCTGGTGGACGGCGAGATCGTCTTCGACGACGTCAGTTTCGGCTACGACCCGGCCGTCCCGGTCCTCACTGGCGTCGACCTGCGGATCGCCGCCGGCGAGACTGTCGCCTTCGTCGGCCCGACCGGCGCGGGCAAGTCGACGATGGCCAAGCTCGTCACCCGCTTCTACGACCCGACGGCCGGGACCGTCTCGATCGACGGCCACGACCTCCGGTCGGTGACGATGCGCTCGCTGCGGCGCCAGCTCGGCGTCGTCCCCCAAGAACCGTTCCTCTTCGCCGGGACGATCCGCGACAACATCGCCTTCGCCCGACCCGACGCGTCCGACGACGACGTCGACGAGGCCGTCCGCCGGGTCGGGCTGACCGAGCTCGTCGAGCGCCTGCCCGACGGCGTCGACACCGTCGTCCACGAGCGCGGCCAGTCGCTCTCGTCCGGCGAGCGCCAGCTCATCGCCCTCGCCCGGGCGTTCCTGGCCCATCCCCGCGTGCTCGTCCTCGACGAGGCGACGTCGAACCTCGACCTGCAGTCCGAGACGAAGATCGAACGCGCTCTCGACGTGCTGCTCGAGGACCGGACGGCCGTCCTCATCGCCCACCGGCTCTCGACCGCGATGCGCGCCGACCGGATCGTCGTCGTCGACCACGGTCGCATCGTCGAGTCCGGCACCCACGACGAGCTCGTCGCCGCCGGCGGCCGGTACGCCGAGATGTACGAGACCTGGATCGCCCAGGCCGAGCACGCGCTCGACGCCGGCCGTCCCGCCAGTTCCGGCCTCCCGTCGTGAACCCGCGGCCTCCCGTCGTGAACCCGCGGCCTCCCGTCGTGAACCCGCGGCCTCCCGTCGTGAACCCCGACCGCGGCCGGTACCGTGGGCGGACGAGCATCGGAGCCACCGGGAGAGGATGACGCCATGACCGACGCCAACGACTGGAACCGCCAGATCATCGAGGAGTTCCGGGCCAATGAGGGCAAGGTCGGCGGCCAGTTCGCCGGCGCCCCCCTCGTCCTCCTCACCACCACCGGGGCCCGGAGCGGGCAGCCGCGGACGTCCCCGATGATGTACCTCGACGACGGCGGTCGGCGGTACGTCTTCGCCTCGAAGGCCGGCGCGCCGACCAACCCCGACTGGTACCACAACCTGAAGGCCAACCCGGAGGTCACCGTCGAGGTGGGGACCGACGAGCTTCGCGCCACCGCCCGAGAGGTGACCGGCGCCGAGCGGGACCGGATCTACGCCCACCAGGCCGGCCTGTACCCCGGTTTCGCCGAGTACCAGGAGAAGACCGACCGCACGATCCCGGTCGTCGAGCTCGTGCCGGTCGACTGATGACCGGGCCGGTCCGCTGTGGCGCCGGCCTGGTCGGCCGATGCGCCGCGCCGGCCCGACGGTGAACTTCCTGGCCCACGTCGTCGTCGCCCAACGGGTCGAGGGCGACTCGCCGGCGGTCGCCCTCGGTGCCGCGCTCCCCGACCTCGCCACCATCGCTGGCTGCCGGTTCGACAACGACCGGCTCACCCCCGACCTCCGGCGGGGCGTCGCGTGCCATCACCGGGCGGACAGCTGCTTCCACGCCGATCGCGGCTTCCTGACCGGCGCGGCGACCATCCGCTCGGCCGCCGTCGCCCACGGCCTGGCCCCCGGACCGAGCCGGGCCGTCGGGCACGTCGGGTGGGAGCTCCTGCTCGACGGCACCCTGCTCGACCGGCCACCGGCGGTTGACGGCTTCCTGGCGGCGATGGCCGGCGCCGCCGACGTGGCGCCGGCATTGGCGCCGGCCGACCGGGACCGGTGGTCGGCCCTGGTCGACTCCGTCCGGACCGACCAGTGGTGGCGCCACTACGACGACCCCGCGTTCGTCGCCGACCGCCTCTACGGCCTGGTCCGCCGCCGGCCGCGCCTGGCGTTCGACGCCGCTGACGTCCCGCTCGTCGCCGGCCTGCTCGCCGCCGCGCAGCCGGCGGTGGCCGGCGCCGCCGACGCGACGATCGACGCGGTGACGGCCCGGCTGCGACGGGCCCCCGCCGCCTGAACCACCGCCCGCCGCCTGCCTCACCGGAGTCAAACGATCGTTTGTACGACATCTTGACCACGGTCGGCACCCACTACCCTTGACCAAACCCCAGGCCTTGACCAAACCCCAGGTCCGCTACGGAGATCGACCTATGCCCTTCGACGTCGCCCAGACGCTCCAAGAACGTCACGGCGAGAACTTCCAGCTCCACATGGACCTGATGAACCCGCAGCTCGCCCGGGTCCTCAAGACGCTCGGGTTCGACCGCTTCTACGTCCGCGGCGAGGGTTGCTACCTCTTCGACGATCGCGGCGACCGGTACCTCGACCTCCTTTCCGGCTTCGGCGTCTACGCCCTCGGCCGGAGCCACCCGGCGATCAAGCAGGCGCTCCACCAGGCGATCGACCTCGACCTGCCGAACATGGTCCAGATCGACTGCGCGCTCCTGCCCGGCCTGCTGGCCGAGCAGCTCGTCGCCCGGGCGCACGCCGGCATCGACCGCGTCTACTTCTGCAACTCCGGCGCGGAGGCGACCGAGGCGGCGATCAAGTTCGCCCGGCACGCCACCGGCCGGCCGAGGATCGTCTACTGCGACCACGCGTTCCACGGGTTGACGACCGGCGCGCTGGCCCTCAACGGCGGCGTCGAGTTCCGCAAGGGCTTCGGGCCGTACCTGCCGGAGACGGCGGAGGTGCCGTTCGGCGACATCGACGCGCTCGCCCGCGAGCTGCGGCGCGGCGACGTCGCGGCGTTCGTCGTCGAGCCGATCCAGGGCAAGGGCGTCAACGTCGCGTCCGACGACTACTGGGCGGCCGTCCAGGAGCTCTGCCGCCAGCACAAGACCCTCCTCGTCGCCGACGAGGTCCAGGTCGGCATGGGCCGGACCGGCCGCTTCTTCGCCCACGAGCACTGGGGCCTCCGGCCGGACATCATCACGATGTCGAAGGCGCTCTCCGGCGGGTACATCCCCGTCGGCGCGGTCCTCTGCTCCGACGACGTCTTCATGAACGTCTACAGCTCGATGGAGCGAGCGCTCGTCCACTCGACGACGTTCGGCCGCAACCAGCTGGCGATGGTCGCCGGGCTGGCGACGTTGGCCGCGTTCGACGACGACGACATCGTCGACCGGGCCCGCCGGACCGGCGAGGCGTTCGAGAAGGGGCTCACGCCGCTCATCGAGCGGTACGAGATGTTCCACACCGTGCGCGGCAAGGGGCTCATGATCGGTCTCGTCTTCGACAAGCCGACCAGCCGGCGGCTCCGGATGCGCTGGAACGCGCTCGAGTCGATGCGGACCGCGCTCTTCTCGCAGATGATCGTCGTCCCGCTCTTCCACCGGCACCGGATCCTCACGCAGGTCGCGGCCGACAACATGAACGTCATCAAGCTCCTGCCGCCGTTGATCGCCGGCCAGGACGAGGTCGACTACTTCGTCGACGCCCTCGACGACGTGCTCGCCGACGCCCACCGCGGCTCCGGCCTGCTCGTCGAGTTCGGCACGACGATGGCGAAGAGCGCGCTCCGGCGGGGCGCGCCTAAATCGACCGCCGCCGCGGCCTCGTGACGACTGCGGACGCGGCCGGCGCGGCCGACCCCGCCAGCGCGGCCGGCGATCGCGCCGTCGCACCGGCGGCCGGGAACCCGCAACTCGTCAGTCTGAAGAGCGGCGATCGGGTCGCCGTCACCGGCGCGGCCGGCTTCATCGGCTCCGCCATCACCCGAGCGCTGCTCGCCCGGGGCGCGTCCGTCGTCGCGCTCGTCGCGCCAGGCGGCGACGAGCGGAACCTCGACGACATCGACGTCGAACGGCGCACCGTCGACGTCCGGGACGCCGAGGGCGTGCGCGCCGCGGCCAAGGGTTGCCGGTTCCTCTTCCACACCGCGGCCATCTACGGCTTCTGGGCGCCGAACCCGGCCGTCTTCTACGACGTCAACGTCGGCGGCACCCGCAACGTGCTCGATGCGGTCGCCCACGCCGGCTGCGAGCGGATGGTCTACACGAGCACGGTCGGGACGATCGGGCTCGACCGCACCCGCGGCGGCGAGCCCGCCGACGAGGACTGCTTCGCCGACATCGCCCATCTCTTCGGCCTCTACAAGCGGTCGAAGTACGTCGCCGAGCACGAGGTGCTGCGCGCCGCCGCGCAGGGCGCGCCGGTCACGCTCGTCCTGCCGACGTTCCCGCTCGGCCCGCGCGACCGCCGACCGACGCCGACCGGCAAGCTCGTCGTCGACTTCCTGAACGGCAAGATCCCCGGGTACGTCGACACCTCGTTGAACGTCGCCCACGTCGACGACCTCGCGGCGGCCCATCTGCTCGCCCTCGAACGCGGCGCGACGGGCCGCAGCTACATCGCCGGTGGCGAGAACGTGTCCATGGGCGATCTCCTCGCCGCCATGGCCGCGACTACCGGACTGCCCGCGCCGACCCGCCAGTTCCCACGGGCGTTCGCCCTCGCCGCCGGCGTCGTCTCCGACTACGTCGAGGGACGCCTCCTCCGCCGCGAGCCGTTCGTCGCCATGGAAGCGGCGCGGATGTCGACGACGAACATGGTCTTCGACGACTCCCGCGCCCGCCGCGAGCTCGGCTACACCTCGCGCCCGTCCGCCGACGCCATCGCCGACTCCGCTCGATGGTTCGTCGAGCACGGGTACGTCAACGCGGCCCGGCAGTCCCGGCTCGCCTGGGCCGCTCGGCCCTGACGCCACCCTCGTTCGACTCTGCCCCGCCTGACCGACTCCTGGAGGCGGCTCGATCGACCGCCGAACCGGCTGGGCGGCCGGGCGGCTCCACATCGGGAAACACCGTTCTCGCCTGTCATATGGTTGCGAAACCGTTGCGGCACCCCGGGTTTCCGAGAAAATCGGAAAACCGTCTGAGCTGGTGCTCTTTCGGTAAAATCCCAGGAGCGCCCGACGGCCACCGGCCGCCCGGTCCCCGAAATGTGACAAACGACCGGTAGAGTACCCGGAGCACGATCCCGCTCCCGGCCGAATGCCGGGGCCCGGTACCCGGGGCCACTGGCTCGGTACCGGAAGGTGCGGGAAGGACGAACGCCGTCGGAATCTGACGCGTCCGTGTCCATAGAGCGGCGAGGCACGTCCGTCCGCCCACCGACCGAAGAGAGGTTGCACCGACGGCGTAAGTCATCGGGCACACGACAAACCGGCCGCACACCCTGCGGCGTGAAGCCAGGACGGAGGAAGCCTTCCCGCTCTCCGCCCGGGGCGCGAATGCAATGGCCGGAGCCCGCCAACACCGAGCAGAGGGAGGCGCCGTCATCGGCGCCCGACGAAGGGAGGTGCCATGCGGACCCGCATTGCACTCGCGGCGGCTACGGCCGCCACGTCCATCATCGGCTCAACCTTGTCGTTGAGCCAACATTCCGCCGCCACTCCGGCCGGCGCAACCAAATACGACACCGTCGACGACACGTTGGCGGCGTTCCACGAAGCCATCCCGACGGGCCACGGCACGACGGATCTGAAACCGCTGACCAACGCACTGCTCGTCCCCAATGGCGGGCTGTTCGGCAGCACCGCCACGACGAGCGGGTCCCAAGGGACCGGTTCGTCAGCCGCCGGGACGTCGACGAGCAGCACCGGTGGGAGCATCACCGCTGCGAGCAGTGCGACAACGGCCGGCGACCCCGCCGCCATCGGTGCCATCCCGGTCGCGGTGCCGGCTCCACCACCACCACCACCGCCGCCGCCGCCACCGCCGACGGACGCGACGAGCACGGCCACCACAGACTGGCAGTGCATCCGGGTCCACGAGTCGGGCGACGAGTACAACGACCCGTCCCGGCCGTCCGGCGCCTACGGCATCCTCGCGTCGACGTGGCGGTCGTTCGGCTACAGCGGTTGGCCCTACGAAGCGGCGCCGGCCATCCAGGACGCGCTCGCCCTCCGGCTCTACGCCGAGTACGGCTGGCAGCCGTGGAGCACCCGCTACGTCTGCGGCCTCTGAGCCGCCGGGGCCCGGAGCAGCTCACCGGACTCGCCGCTCCCGGCCGTACCGCTGACCATCGGTGACTGGACGAGCACGTACGCGCCGGCGCAGAGGACGAGCAGGGCGGCGACCTCGCCGACCGCGAAGCCACTGCCAGTCCGGAGGTGCTCGTCGAAGATCGTGATGCCGATGACGATGCTGACCAACGGGTTGACCATGACCAACGTCGCCCGTGACGCGGCGATCGGTCCGGCGTGGAGCGCGTTCTGGAGGAGGAAGAAGCCGACCAGGCCGGTGACGCCGATGGCGTACGGCTCCCAGTGGGTGAAGACGTGGCTCCATCCCTGGGTGATCAGCGTCGTCGTCGCCTTCGTCAGCGACGCGTTGTAGGCGAACAGGACCGCGGCGGCCGCGCCGAACGCCGCGGCCCGCCACCAACGGGGCCCCCGCCGCGCCCCGATGACGAGGGCTACCGCGGCGACCACGACGACCGCGGTTACCGCCGCCCACGCCTTCGATCCGGGGATACCGCGACCAACCGCCGGGTGGGCGAGCGCGAGGAAGCCAGCGAGACCCACCACGATCGCCCCGGCGCCGGCCCACTCCCGCCAGCTCAGTCGGTGGTGGAAGAAGACCGAGAGGATGCCGATCACGAACAGCAGGTCGACCGTCAGTATCGGTTGGACGACGCTCAGCTGGCCGAAACGGAGCGCGGTGGCCTGCAGGACGAACGTGCCCAGGAGCAGGCCGAACCCGGCCACCCACACGCCTCGCCGCAGCACGTGGGTCAGCAGGCCCAGCCGCATCGCCTTCTCGGCCGGCACCGACTCGAGGCCGAGCCGCTGCATGACCCCGGCCAGCGCACTCGTGAACGCGGCGGCGATCGAGAAGAGGTACACCACCGCCAACGTTCTAATCCGTTTTACCTCCCGCTGGCGAGCAGGGCTCCGGAGCCGTCCGCCGGCTCCGCCGGCCGGCGGAGCCGGCGGGTCAGTCGCCGCCGCAGCGGCGCGTCCTAAGCTGGTCAACTGTCCAGCAGGGAGCAGCCACGGTGCCCGAGATCACCATTCCCGGCGTCGACGCGGACCGGGAGATCGCCGGCAAGGTCGGCGACCTGTTCGACGGCCACCACACGGTCGTCATCATCGACAGCGACTTCACGACGTTCGCGGAGGTCGAGACGGCGTGCATCGTCCTCTTCGGTTACACCGCCGACGACGCCGGCCGCGCTGGCGATGCGGGTGCACACGACCGGCGAGGCTGTCGCCGCGGTCATGGCCGAGCCGGCCGCTCGGGCCGCGGTACGGGAGCTCCGGCGCCGCAACGTCCTCGCCCGGGTCGAACCCGTCTGAGCCGCCAAGCCATACGAGCCGGTACGAGCCGTCGCGCCGGGAAGAGCCGAGAACCGATCCGGAATTTCTCAGCAACCGCCCGGCATTCGGAACCGGTGGTGACTCTGTACTGCGATGAACGATCCCGACGTGGCGACGACCGGCCCGGCCGGGGCAACGGCTGGCCCGGCGGTCACTGACCCGGAGTCGGCCCGACGACCGGCGACTTCGAGTCGTGGTACCGGGACGCCCATCCCCGCCTCGTCGCCACGCTGTTGCTCGTGACCGGCGATCTTGGCCTGGCGGCAGACTCGGTCGACGAGGCGTTCGCCCGGGCGCTCGAGCGTTGGGACCACGTCCGCTCGATGGCCTCCCCGACCGGATGGACGTTCCGGGTCGCCCGGAACGTCAGCCGCCGCAGCCTCCGACGATCGGCGTTGGAACGGCGGCTCCTCGCCCGCTCGCCCCGTCCGGCCGACGTCCCGGCCCCGGCCGGCGAGATCTGGCGGATCGTCTCCGACCTGCCGCTCCGCCAGCGCGAGGTCGTCGTGCTCCGCCACGTCGCCGACCTGCCGGAAGCCGAGATCGCCGAGACCCTGGGCATCTCCCGCAGCACCGTGTCGAGCACCCTCCACGACGCCCATGCCCGGCTGGGCCGGCTGCTCGACGAGCCGACCGACCACGACCAACCTGCTT
>CAVUYB010000007.1:0-513974 GCA_963745595.1 uncultured Actinomycetota bacterium
CCGACCCGCTCCGTCCCGTCGACCGCTGGCTCGCTGTGGCATCTTGCTCCTCGGTTCGTCGTCCGTTGGTCGGTTCGTTCTGTCCGGTACACGCCGGTCGTCATCCTGCACTACGGCCGACCGGCTCGATTGGATCATTCCGGCCGCCGGCGCACCGTCGATCGACGGACCGGATGGCTGGTCGGCGGGTGCTCGGCGAGCGGGAGGACGAACCGCTCGACCACGTTGGCGAACCCCTCGTCGTCGTTGGCGGTCGTCACCCGTCGGGCGGCCCGCTGGACCTCGGCCGACGCGTTGCCCATGGCGATGCTGAGACCGGAGTGGGCGAACATGAGCACGTCGTTCGGCATGTCGCCGATCGTGGCGATCGCCGCCGGGGCGATGTCGTACCGGGTGGACAGATACCGGACGACGCTCCCCTTGTTGGCGTCCGGATGGGTCACGTCAAGGTAGTACGGCTGCGACTGGGCGGCGGAGACCCGGTCGCCGAACCGTCCACGGACTGCCGCCGTGGCCTCGTCCATGGCCCGCCGGTCGTCGCTGACGCCGACCACCTTGGCCACCCCCTTGGCGTAAGGGCCGAGGTCGTCGACGACCGTCGGATCGAACTTGACCGTCCACGCCTCCCGGGCGACGTGCGGGCCATCGGGATCGGTGACGTACCAGTCGGCACCTCGATAAAGCCAGGTCCCGAGGCCGGACGAGGCCATCGCGTCGAGCACCTCGGGGACGATCTCGTCGGGGACGGTCCGCTGCTCGACGACGGTGAGGTCCGGGTCGACGACCAGCCCGCCGTTGAACGCGGCGATCGGCGTCGTCAGGTGGAGTGGTTCGACCAGCATCGCCATCCCCCGAGGTGGTCGCCCGCTGGTGACGGCGAAGAGGACGCCGGCGTCGTGCAGCGCGCCGACCGCGGCGACCGCCCGATCGGTGAGCACCTTCTCCTGCGTCACCAGCGTCCCGTCGACGTCGGCCAGCAGCAGCTTGATCGCGTTCCGGTCGCCGTCGTCGTTCGTGGTCATCGCGTCACCGTACGGGCTCGAAGGCCCGGCCGTCGACGGCTACCATCCATCTCCACACTGGGTACGGGGGGTCCCGGGAGGAACGACGTGGCCGGCGTGAAGTCGACCCGATCAATCAGCAGCTTGGGCCGCACAGCCGAGGCTTTCGACCGGTTCTCGGCGGCAGTCGAGCTGCCGCTCACCGTGCTCGCCCTGTTGTGGCTGCCCGTCCTCGTCCTGCCGTACATCGTGACGTTGCCGGCGGCGGTCGACGACACGTTCGCCGCCATCGACTACTTCGTCTGGGCCACGTTCGTCGTCGAGTACCTGGCCAAGCTCTACCTGACGCCGGCTCGGCGCCGCTTCTTCACCCACAACCTGGTCGACCTGGCCGTGATCGTCCTGCCGATGCTCCGGCCGCTGCGGGCGCTCCGCCTGCTGCGGCTGCTCAATCTGGGTCGAGTCGGCGCCGTGCTGGCCAACGCCCTCCAGCGGATCAAGGAACTGGCGACCCATCGCAACGTCCACTTCGTGCTGCTGGCCGTCGTCGCCGTGATCTTCGGCTGCGCCGCCCTCGTCCTCGAGTTCGAGCAGCACGCCAGGGGATCGACCATCCACAACTACGGCCAGGCCCTGTGGTGGGCCATCGTCACGGTGACGACCGTCGGCTACGGCGATACGTACCCGGTCACCGCGGCCGGTCGCGGCGTGGCCGTCGTGCTCATGCTGGTCGGGATCGGACTGATCGGCGTCTTGACGGCCACGGTCGCCAGCTACTTCGTCGGGCAGACGGCCGACCACGATCGGGCGGAGCTGGTCGAACGGCTGGACCGCCTCGAACGCATGGTCGGCGAGCTCCTCGAACGGACGCCCGACCAGGGGCTCCGCGCCCTGAGCGCCGAGGATCGGGGCCGAAGTGGCCGGGGCTAACGCCGTGGGCTTGGCTAACGTTGCCGCGCTTGGCCACCGTCGACTCGCGGACCCCAGTGCTCGTCGGCGTCGGCACGGCCGCCGACCCGTGCGAACCGGCGGAGATGATGGCCCGGGCGGTCGAGGCGGCCGCCCACGACGCCGGGTCGTCGACGCTCGTCGTCGCGGCCGACCGGATCGCCGTGCCGCAGGGCACGTGGTCGTACGCGGACCCGGCCAGGCTGGTCGCCGCCCGGGTCGGCGCGACCGGGCGCCCGGACCCATCTGGCCGAGATCGGCGTCTCGCAGCAGACGGTCGTCAGCCAGATGCTCCGGGCGATCGCCGACGGCCGGTCGGAGGTGGCGGTCGTCGTCGGCGGCGAGGCCCGGGCGTGGGCCCGGACGGACGGCGCCGCCGAGACCGCCCAGCCGGGCGCGGCGCCCGACGAGGTCGAGACGCGCGAGCCGGAGTTCTTCGCCGCGCCGGAGCTCGCCGCCGGCATGGTCGTCCCGCCGGTCCAGCAGTACACGTTGATCGAGAACGCGCTCGCCCACGACGAGCGGCAGGCACCGGCGGCCCACCGCCAGGCGATCGCCGACCTCTGGGCCCGGTTCAACGAGGTCGCCGGCGGACAACCCGGCTGCCGCGTTCGCGCGAACCGAGGACGGCCGACGATCTGCTGACGCCGTCGGCCGGCAACCGGCCGCTCGCGTTCCCGTACAACAAGTGGCATGCCAGCCAGTGGACGGTCGACCAGGCCGCGGCGCTCGTCGTGTGCTCCGCCGAGGCGGCTCGTCGGCACGGCGTTCCGGCGGACCGATGGATCTTCCCGCTCGTCGGCGTCGACGCCAACCATTCGGTCTCGCTGAGCCGCCGGCGCTTCCTCCACCGGTGGCCGGCGATGCGGGTGCTCGGACAGGCCGCGGCCGCCGCGCCTCGGCCGCCCGCTGGCCGACGCCGACGTCGTCGAGGTCTACTCGTGCTTCCCGTCCGCGGTCCGCGTCCAGCAGCGTGAGCTCGACCTGCCGGTCGACGGGACGCCGACGATCACCGGCGGCATGGCGTTCGCCGGCGGACCGTTCAACAACTTCGTCTACCAGGCGACCGCGGCCGTCGTCCCCCGCCTGCGGGAACGGCCCGGCTCGGTCGGCGTCGTGACGACGGTCTGCGGCCTGCTGACGAAGCCGGGTCTCGCCGTCTGGTCCGCCGAGCCCGACGGGCAGCCGCCGCTCCTCGACGACCTGGCCGGGCCGGCCGCCGACGCCACGCCGACTCTCGACGTCCTCGACGAGCACCATGGCCCGGCGACGGTCGCGTCGTTCACGGTGACCTACGACGGCCTCGACCCGGTCCGCGTCGCCGTCGTCGCCGACGTCGACCGGTGGGTCCCGGTGCGGTGGGCCGGCGCGGGGGGATCGACGACGACCCGGTCCGCTGCGTCGCCACCGCCGACGACGCCGAGCTGGCCGCCCATGCGGTCGACGACGGGCTGATCGGCACCCGTGTCGACGTCGACGGGCTCACGTTCCGGCCTGATGCCGCGCGGCGACCGCCAGACTGGCCGGGCGCCCGAGGCCGTTGCGGCCGCGCCCCGACTCGTCGGGCGCCCGACTCGTAGGGTGCCAGCGCCGGTGGGTAGCGTGGCTCGATGCCCACTCACGGCCGCCGATCGGCGGTCGACATCCGGTGGCCTCGTCGACCGGCGGCTGGCCGCCCGGGTGACGGTCACCCGCCGCTATCTCGTCGTCGCGGTGGCCGTCGGTCTCGTCGGCACGGCGTGCGTCGTCGCCCAGGCCGGTGCTCCTGGCGACGATCATCGAGCGGTCGGTGCTCCACGGCGTATCGCTCGGCGTCGGTCACGCCACTGCTCGTCGGGCTCGTCGTGGCGTTCGTCGTCCGGGCCGCGGCCGCCTGGGCCGGCGAGGCGGCCGCCCAGCGCTGCAGCGCGACCGTCACGTCCGTCCTCCGGGGCCAGCTCCTCCGCCACGCGCTCGATCTCGGACCGGTGTGGCTGGCCGGCGAACGGGCCGGCGAGCTGTCCCTGGCCGCGACGCGGGGCACCACGGCGCTCGACGTCTACTTCGGCCGGTACCTGCCGCAGGCGATCCTGGCCGGCCTCGCCCCGGTCGGCATCCTCGCCTGGGTGGCCTGGACGGACTGGGTCTCGTTGCTCGTCCTGCTCGGGGTCGTCGCGCTCGTGCCGGTGGCGATGATCCTCTTCGGCCGGCGGGCCGCGGCGGAGACGCGACGGCAGTGGCGGCGCCTCTCGTCGCTGTCCGCCCGCTTCCTCGAGCTCGTCCGCGGTCTGCCGACCCTCCGGGCGTTCGGCCGCGCCGCCCAGGGCCGCCGCGAGGTGGCCGCGGCGACCGAGGGCCTCCGCCAGACGACGATGGCGACGCTGCGGGTCGCCTTCCTCTCCGCACTGGCGATGGAGTTCCTCGCCGGCATCGGCACCGGGCTCGTCGCCATGGTCCTCGGCCTCCGGCTGCTCGGCGGCACGGTCTCGCTCTACACCGCGCTCGCCGTCCTCCTGGTCTCCCCGGAGGTCTTCCTGCCGCTCCGGCGGGCCGGCGCCGAGTTCCACGCCAGCGCCGAGGGCCGGGCAGCCGCCGAGCGCATCCTCGACCTCCTCGACCAGCCGGCCGGGCCGACCGGCCGCGCCGGCATCGCCAGGCCGCACGGCGGCGGTCGGTCCGGCCACCGCCATCGGTACGACCCCGACGACGGCCACCGGCACACCCGCCCGACCGCGGCGGCGGACGCCCGTCCCCGGCCGGCCGTTCCCGGTCCGCCTCGACGGCATCGACGTCACGTTCTCGGGCCGGTCGCGACCGACGCTCGACCGGTTCGACCTGACGATCGACGAGGGCGAGCACGTCGCACTCGTCGGCCCGTCCGGCGTCGGCAAGTCGACGGTCCTCGCGGTGCTCCTCGGCTTCGTCAGGCCCCGAGGTCGGGACGGTGTCGATCGGCGGCGTCGACCTGGCCGACGTCGACCCGGCCGCGTGGCGACGCCACGTCGCCTGGGTACCGCAGCGACCGCACCTCTTCGGCGGGACGCTCGCCGACAACCTCCGGCTCGGCGACCCCGACGCGGCCCCGGAACGGCTCGACCGCGTGCTCGAGGCGACCGGCCTGGCCGAGGCTGGTCGCTGCGCTCCCCGCCGGGCTGGCGACGCGGGTCGGTGAGGGGGGGCTCACGCTCAGTGCCGGCGAGCGACAGCGAATGGCCGTCGCCCGGGCCGCGCTGCGCGACGCACCGCTCGTCCTGCTCGACGAGCCGGTCGCCCATCTCGACCTGACGACCGAGGCCCTCCTCCGCGAGGCGCTCGACCCGTGGCTCGAACGGGCGGACCGTCCTCGTCGCCGCCCACCGCCCCGAGCTCGTCGGCCGGATCGACCGGACCGCGGTGCTCGGCCGGCGACGTCCCCGAGGCGGAGGGCCGCCCGGTCGGAGCGCCGGCATGAGCGCGACACGAGCCCGGCACGACCGCGGACGCCACCCGGCCGGCCCGACCACCGGTCCTGGCCGCGAGCAGCTCGCTCCGACGACGGCGGTGCTCCGCCGGCTGGTCCGGATCGGCCGCCTGCGGCGCCTGGCCGCTGGCCGCCCTTCGGCGTCGCGGCGGCGCTGGCCACCGTCGGCCTGCTGGCCGGCTCGGGCTACGTCGTCGACCGGGCCGCGTTCCGGCCCGGGCCTCGGGGCCATCGCCGGACTGCTCGCCGCGGTCGAGGTGCTGGCGTTCGTCCGCGGCCCGCTGCGCTACGGCGAGCGGCTGGTCGCCCACGACGCGGCCTTCCGGTCGCTGTCGAAGTGGCGGGTCTGGCTCTACGACCGGCTCGAACCGCTCGCCCCGGCCGGGCTGGCCGGCGTGGCGCACCGGCGACCTGCTCGTCCGGGCGACCGACGACGTCGACACGCTCCAGGATCTCTACCTGCGGGGGTTGCTGCCGGTCACCGTCACTGTCGCCGCGGCCAGCCTGGCCGTCGTCGTCATGGCCGTCATCCTGCCGGTCGCCGGCCTCGTCCTCGGCCTCGTCCTGGTGGTGGCCGTCGTCGTCACGCCGGCGATCGCCGTCGCCACCCGACCGGGACGCGGACGGGAGGCGGCGCTCCGGGGCGAGCTGTCGGCCGAGGTCGTCGACCTGCTCGCCGGCGTGCCCGACCTGCTGGCCTTCGGCCAGGAGGACCGCCTGCTCGACCGGATCGACGCGGCCGACCGGGAGCTGACCCGGACGACCCGGCGCCGCGCCGCTGGTCGCCGGGGCGACCTCGGCGGTCGTCACCCTCTGCCTCGGCGCAGCCGTCGTCGGCGTGCTCGCGGTCGGCGTCGACGGCGGTCCACGACCACCACCTGTCGGCCGTCATGCTCGCCGTGCTGCCGCTCACGGCCGTCGGCGCCTTCGAGTCGGTCCCGGCCGTCGCCGCGGCCGCCCTCCGCACCGGCGACGTCGTCGCGGCGGGGCGGCGGCTGCTCGCCCTCGACCGACGTGCCCGTCCCCGTCCGCGACCCGAACCGGCCGGAGGCGCTGCCGCCGGGCTGCCCGGACGTGACCGTCGCCGGCGCCCGCCTCCGCTACGGGCCCGACCTGCCGTGGGCGCTCGACGGCGTCGACCTCGCCGTCGCCGCCGGCGAACGGGTGGGCATCGTCGGCTCGAGCGGCGCCGGGAAGAGCAGCCTGGTCAACGCCCTGCTGCGGTTCTGGCCTCTCCAGGACGGGTCCGCCACCCTCGGGACCGTGCCGATCGACCGGCTGACCCAGGCCGACGTCCGCCGGACGATCTCGCTCGTCGGCCAGGACGCCAGCCTCTTCGCCGGGACGATCCGCGAGAACGTGGCCCTGGCCCGGCCGGACGCCGACGACCGCGAGGTCGCCGAGGCCGTCCGGCTGGCCCAGCTCGGACCGTGGGTCCGCACCCTCCCCGACGGCCTCGACACGCCGATCGGCGAGGACGGCGCCCAGCTGTCCGGCGGCCAGCGCCAGCGGATCGCCCTCGCCCGGGCCCTGCTGGCCGGCGGCCCGGTCCTCGTGCTCGACGAGCCGACCGCCGGGCTCGACGAGCCGACCGCCGTCCGCCTCGTCGCCGACGTGCTGGCCGCGTCAGCCGACCGCAGCGTCCTCCTCGTCACCCACCGAGAGCGAGACCTCGCCGGCTTCGACCGGACGGTCGTCGTCGAGCAGGGCCGGGTCGTCGAGCCAGGGGTCGTCGAGCCAGATCGGGTCGTCGAGCCGGGCCCGACCTGACCGGCTCAGCCTTCGGCTGCGCTCTCCAGCTGGCGGAGCGCCCGGGGCTGGCCGACGACGATCAGGGCGATGACGTAGGTGACCAGCGGCGCCAGCTCGGCCAGCTCGCTGGCCCGCCCGCTCGATGACGTACTCGGCCAGCGGCTGGATCGCCCCACCGACCAGCGCGCTCTCGCACGCCTCGGTGGACACCCAGGCCGGGACGTCGAACGGTTGGTCGCCGCCGAAGATCAGGCGACACCGCTTGATCACGCCGTTCAGCCGCTCGGCCGCCGCTGGTCCGCCGTGGCCGGCCTCGACGATGCACAGCCGGCAGAACGCCGGGTTGGCCGCCAAGCACGGTCGAGCATGGCCTCGACGGCCATCCGGAGACGGTCCTCCCATGGTCCCTGCGCCTCGACGAACGCCCGCTCGCCCTGCTCGCAGACCTGGTCGGCACCGAGGTCGAAGGCGACGAAGAAGCAGTCCTCTTTGCTGCCGAAGATGCCGTAGAACTCCTTGGCCGATACCCCGGCCCGCCGACAGACGTCGATCACCCGGGCGCCGACCAGACCCTTCTCGCCGACTTCCGCCACGAAGGCGTCGAGGATTTTCGCCCGCTGGACGGCACGGATCTCCTCTCGCGGGTGGCCGTGCCGACCGATCGGCACGACCCGGTCGGCGCCCCGAGGGGACCGGCCTCCCGGCAGGATCACCGGTCCACTTGCCGCGTTCCCTGCCTCAGCCAACGTCTGCGCCACCTCACCTGGCCCGATCACTCCGTGACAGGCGCGTCGATATCCACGACCTGGCAACGATCTCCCCACTTTCGGCCATCGTCCCCCCCGATCCTCCGGCCCTACGGTCGGCGGCCTCCCAAGCGACCCCAACGTTCCGCCTGTCAAGGCCCCCGGTTTCTGTTTCCGAACTACGACCCTACTGTTAACGGTCGGCGACGAGAAGTCCATCGTGACCAAAACGCAACAATTTCAGTGCTCCCCGGCCCGCGGGCCCGAGTGGCAGCATGGCCGCAGCCGACCTACCGTTTCCGCACGTTCCCAACTGTCGTTTTCCTGAAGAGGAGCACGAGAGTGACCCGTGACGTCGTCTCGAGTGGTCCGACCCCCTCCGACGGGCGGTTGGCCCGGGGCCAACGGACGCGGATGAAGGTCGCCGAGGCCGTCATCAGCCTGGTCGAGGCCGGTGACCCCCAGCCGACGGCCAAGGAGATCGCCGAACAGGCCCACATCTCGGTGCGGCTCGTCTTTCACCACTTCGAGGACATGGACGCCCTCTATCGGGCCGTCGTCGAGCTCCAGGCCAGCCGCCACTGGAGCCACCTCCACGAGGTTCGCCACCGACCTCCCGCTCGCCGAGCGGATCGAACGCACGTACGCCAGCGGAGCCGCCTCTACGACGCCATCGGCCCCGTGCGGCGGGCGATCAGCCCCCAGGCGCTCCGGTCCGACGAGATCTCGACGATGCTCGCGAACTCGAACGTGTTCCTCCGGCACCTGCTCGTCTGCACGTTCGATCCCGAGCTGGAGGGCGCCGGGGACGGCCGCCGCGAGCTGCTCGACGCCCTCGACCTCGCCGACGTCGTGGGAGGCCTGGGACCGCCTGCGACGGACCCAGCACCTGTCCGCGGCCGCCGCCCGGCGGACCGTCATCCACGTCCTCGACCGCCTGCTCGACATCGGCACATCGGCCGGCCGGTAAGAGGTGCACCGGTGAGGGTGCTGCCGGTGAACGACCGTGTCCCGGTGAAGGTGCCCCGATGAAGGTGCGGAGGACGCCCGACGAGCGGTTCGCCGGGCTGCCGGGTTACCCGTTCGCGCCGCACTACGTCGACGTGCCGGCCGGCGACGACGACGACCCGGTCGGCGACTCGACAGTCCGGCTCCACTACGTCGACGAGGGGCCGGCCGGCGCGGCCGAGACCGTCGTGCTCCTCCACGGCGAGCCGATCTGGTCGTACCTGTACCGCACGAGTGATCCCGCCGCTCGTCGCCGCCGGCCACCGGGTCGTCGCCCCGGACCTCGTCGGCTTCGGGCGGTCCGACAAGCCGGCCGCCCGCGCCGAGCACACCTACGCCCGCCACGTCGAGTGGCTGCGCGAGGCGCTCTTCGACCGCCTCGACCTCGTCCGGGATCACCGTGTTCGGCCAGGACTGGGGCGGGCTCTTCGGCCTCCGGCTCGTCGCCGAGCACCCCGACCGGTTCGCGCCGCGTCGCCGTCGGCAACACGGGCCTGCCGACCGGCGACGAGCGGCCGACCGACGCGTTCCTCGCGTGGCAGCAGTACTCCCAGGACGCACCGAGCGCTTCGACGTCGGCGCGATCGTCGACGCCGGCGCGGTGCGCGACCGCGCTCGACGAGACGTCGATCGCCGCCTACGACGCGCCGTTCCCCGACGACACGTACAAGGAGGGCGCCGCGCCAGTTCCCGTCGCTCGTGCCGACGACGCCCGACGACCCGGCGTCGGCGACAACCGCGCGGCCTGGGACGGCGCTCGAGCGCGTTCGACCGAGCCGTTCCTGTGCTGCTCTCGCGACGGCGACCCGATCACGCGGGGGGCCGACCGCCGGTTCCGCGAGCTCGTGCCCGGCGCGAAGGGCCAGGCCCACGTGACGATCGAGGGCGCCGGCCACTTCCTCCAGGAGGACAAGGGTCCCGACCTGGCGGCGATGGTCCTCTCGTTCGTCGCCGGCACCGCGGCCGACTGATTACTCACCGCGGGCCCGGCGGTCCACCTCTCCTCGGGTCGGCAGTATAAACTAACCTATCAGTTATTAATTTATGAAAAAATAACGTATTAGTTTATAAATGACCGGTCTCTGCTAACCTATAGGTATGCGCAGAACCGAAAGAGCTGCTCAAGCCCGGCGCGAGCTGGACCGGAAATTCGAGGCCGCCCACCTCGATCCCATCGCCGCCCGGCCACGGTCGGGATGGATTCGGGCCGTTCGCGGCGCCCTCGGCATGAGCCAGGCCGCCCTCGCGGCTCGTCTGAACATCTCGGGCCCAGCGGTCACCAAGTTGGAGCGCGCCGAACCGGCGGGTGGCATCACCTTGGCCAAGCTGGCTGAAGTGGCGGCCGCGTTGGACTGCTCGCTCGTCTACGCGTTCGTGCCGAACACCACGATCGAGGCGACGGTCCAGGCGGAGGCCCGAAGAGTGGCCACTTTGGCGCTCGGGTACGCCGGTCGGACGATGGCGCTCGAGGCGCAAGGGATCGACCCGGACCGTCAGCGCGAAGGCATCGAACGGTTTGCTCAGGAGATCATCGACCGCGGTGAGCTCTGGCAGGGCTCACCGCTGATGTCGTCACCGGACCGATCCCGACGCCGCCCCGGAGCCTCTTCGCAGTCCGTTAGCTACTTTTAAGTATCATCTCGCCTCCATCGCAGCGTGGGGGGTACAGGACGACGCGGCCGACGAGTCGCCAGACGACGGGTCGCCGACGGGCGGGCGGGCCCCCGACGACCGGGCCGCCCGGGGCACACGGGGCGTCCCGCTGCTGCCGTCGTCGCTCCGCGACGCCTTCGGCCGGCGAGCGCTCCCCGCACCGGTTGCCTCGGCCCTCGGGCTGCCGGCGGGGTCGACCGTCGCCGCGCTGGACGCCTCGGTGTGGAACGGCTTCGACCGGTTGCCGGACGCGGTCGACGTCGTTCGTCCTCGCGGTCGTCGGGTCCCGTTCGGCCCGGGACGTGCGGATCATGAGCGAACCGTGGCCGGCCGAGGTCCCGCCGGAGGACATCGCGTGGCCGACCCGGTTGGGTCGGACGCTGCGGACAGGCGGTTTCCTGGCCGCCGGCCGGCTCGAATGCGTCACGTACGGCCAGCTGTTCGCCGTCCCGACGGCCGGACGACGGAGCGCGCTCGAGCTCGGGACGATCGTCGACCGGCTGGCGACGCCCGTCGGCGACCACGCCGGACGCCGCGGTCCGGGCGCGCTGCTCGCCGCGTCCACGGAGGCCTGGGCGGCCAGGATCGACGTCGACGATCCGCGCTTGCGCGACGTCGTCACGCCTCGCCCCGGCCGCTTCGACGACGTGCTGGCCACGGTGGCCGCCGGGTCCGACGGGCGGCTGGCCCGGACACTCGCTCGTGCCCTTCCCGGCCGTCGCGGCCCGGGTCGTCGAGCTCGGTCGAGGAACCGCTCGACGAGGCCGTGCCGCGGCTGTGCGAGGCCCTCGGGATATCTGCCCGTGACCTGGCGATCACGATCGCCCGACTCGACGCGCCGTGGCCGCCCGCGCCGGCTCCGGGACGTCGGCGACGCGTTCTCGATGAGCAAGGAGCGGGTCCGCCAGATCGTCGACCGGACGACCGACCGGCTCGACCACGCCTTCCTTCCGCAGGTCGGACGGGCGGCTCGACTGCTGGCCGATCGGGCGCCGATGACGATCGACGCGGCGGCCCGCCTGCTCGCCGACCGGTCGCTGAGCACCGAACCGTTCGACCCGCACGTCGTCGCCGTCGTGGCCGGCCTGACCGGGTACCCGGTCCGGTTCGTCGTCGACTCGACCGCGGGCGTCGAGCTGGTCCTGACCGACGGCGCGGTCGACGGCGCAGTCGACGGCGCAGTCGACGGCGCAGTCGACGGCGCAGTCGACGGCGCAGTCGACGCCGCGGCGGTCATGGCCGCGGTCGATCGGCTGTCCCGGCGCAGCGGGGTCTTCACCGCCCGGCAGGTCGTCGACGGGCTGGCCGCTGGCGATCGGACCGCTGGCGACGCGGCCGCAAAGACCATCGTCTCGCTCGTCCTCGACCACTCCCCCGTCGTCGCCCATCTCCGGGATGGCTGGTATTGGCGGCCGGCCGATCCGGACCGCAACGGCCTGGGCAACGCCACCCGACCGATGCTGGCGGTGTCGACACCGCTCGGTGTCGACCAGCTCCAGCGGGGCCTGGTCCGCCGACGGCACGGCGTACGGGTCGCCGACGTGCCGCCGATCGACGTACTCGGCGCGTTCTTCGACGCCCACCCGGCGTTCATCGTCGACGGCGATGCCGTCCGGTCGACCGAGCCGCTCGACGCCGGCGTCGTGCTCACGCCGGCCGAACAGGCCTTCGTCGCCGCGCTCGGCCCGGCCCCGGACGGGCGGCTGCACCGGGCCGACCTCGAACGGGCCGTCACCGCCTCCGGCATCGACCAGCGCCTCTTCACGAGCGTGATCACCTATACGGCGATCGTCGAGCACCCCGCCCGGGACGTCTGGCAGCTCCGGCACTGACCCGTCCGGCCCAGCCCAGTCCGGGCCGTCCGATCCGTCCGGCCAATCGGCGCAGTCCGGCCAACCGGCTCAGTCGGCTTACGGCACCCAGTTGAACCCGTGGACGATGGGGCCATCCGGGCCCCAGCCGATCCGGGTGATCGAGCCGGTCGACAGGTGCAGTCGCCAGGCCAGCTCGTCGCCGACGCCGAGGGCCCACGCCACCGCGGCCTTGATCGGCGAGACGTGGCTGACGACGACCACGTCGCCGCGCGGACCGGGCGTCGGCGCCGGGCGCCATCAGCTCGTCGCACGCCTCTCGCACCCGCCCGCCGAGGCCGGCCAAGGACTCGCCGCCGGTCGGCCGGTAGTTCGGGTCGGAACGCCACGCCTGCCAGACGTCGGCGGGGACGTCGGTGAGGGCCTGGCCCTCGTGCACGCCGTAGTCGATCTCGATCCAGCGGGGGTCGACGACGATCGGTCGGTCGAGGCCGAGTGCCTCGGCGGTGTCGACGGCCCGCCGCAGCGGGCTGCTGACGAGGCCGGCGACCACGTCATGGCCGGGGCGCTGCGAGGTAGGCGCCGAGCGCCTCGGCCTGCCGGCGACCCTCGGCCGTCAGCGGCGCGTCGGATCGCCCGAGCAGCAGCCCGGCCGCGTTGGCCGTGGCCTGCCCGTGGCGGACGAGGACGAGCACGGCGGCGCGGCCGGCCTCAGGCCCGGACGAGGATCCGGCCGCACTGGTCGCACGTCGCCACCGTCGCCCGGCGGCAGCCGGCGGACCCGTTCGACCTCGACGGACGGGAGCTCCAGGTGGCAGCCGCCGCAGTGGTTGCCGACCAGCCGGGCCGCGCCGACGCCGCCGAGCCGGGATCGGAGCGACTCGTAGCGGTCGGCCAGATCGTTCGGGAGCCCGGCGGCGAGCTCGGACCGGGCGACGCAGCTCGGCGGCCAGCTCGGCGTCGACCACCGTTTCGGCGTCGGCGACGGCGCCGCGGAGAACCTCGGCCGACGACTCCAGTCGGCCGCGCTCGGCGGCCAACGTCGCCAGCTCGCCGTCGAGCGGCTCCTGCTCCTCCATCAGCGTCAGCTCCTGCTCCTCCAGCTCGTCTCGGCGCTCCGCCAGGTGACGGATCTCCTCGTCCATCGCCTGCAGGTCCCGCGCCGCCGAGCCCCGGGAGCCGTAGAGGCGGTCCTCCAGCGACCGCCGGCGGCCCGCCACCCCCTCGATCTGCTCCTCCAGCTCGGCCTGCCGGCCGAGCAGCTCCTGCCGCGGCCCCTCGAGCTCCCGGCCGCGGCCCTCCAGCGCCCCCAGCGCGGCTTCGACCGCGCCCAGCTCGACCCGCTCCGGCAGGTTGGCCCGGCGGTGCTGGAGCTGGGCGATCACCGTGTCCCGGTCCTGCACCTGGATCAGCACGTCCAGCGGTGTCGCCGACGCCGCCCCCGTTTCGACCGCATCCGTCATCGACTTCGGCCTCCCTTCCACGCCTCTTGCGCTGCCCGCAGCGCCCCGATCAGCGCGTCGTCGGCGATCGCCGCCGCGGCGTCCCAGTCGTACCAGGCGACGTCCGGGCTCTCGCCCGGGCGCCGGCGCCGGGTCGGCGTCCGGGGCGACGACGAGGAAGCGTAGGTCGAGGTGGGTGTGGCCCCGGCCGCCGTCGTGGACGTCGACGTGCACCAGCCGCGGACCGCCCGGCGGGTGGGCGACGGCGAGGCCGGTCTCCTCGGTCGTCTCCCGGATCGCCGCCGTCGGCCGGGTCCTCGCCGGACTCGACGTGGCCGCCCGGCTGCAGCCACCGGCCGAGCCGCCGGTGCCGGTGCAGGACGGTCCCCCGGCGGCCGACGACGATGGCCGACGCGGTGACGTGCACCGGGTCCGCCGCCTCCGAGCACGGGTCGGGCAGACGGTCGAGCTCGGCCAGGAACCGGCGGCGCGACGACGACTCCCGCTCGTCCGCCGGCCCGTGGGCGGCGACGAGCGCCCGGAGCGACTCGGTCGATGGTTCGGCGGCGAAGGTCACGCCAATCCCTGGAGGTGGGGTCCCTCGACCTGGCCGGCCAGGACGGTGACAGCCGACCCGGCCGACCCGGACACGGTCGTCGTCGACCTCGACCCGGAGGCGGCCGCCCCGGGCCGAGAGCTGCTCGGCGTGGAGCACGCTCCGGCCGAGCCGGTCGGCCCAGTACGGCCCGAGGACGCACTGCGCGGAGCCGGTCACCGGGTCCTCGTCGATGCCGACGTTCGGGCCGAAGACGCGAAGGACGTAGTCGGCCGGCGGTGCCGGTCCGGACGGCGGTGCCGGCGGTGCCGGTCCGGCCGACGGTCCGCCGGGGCCGGTCCCCGGGCGGTGACGACGACCACCCGGTACGCCAGCGCGGCGATCGCCGGCACGTCGACGACGGCTCCGCGGACGGCGGCCGCGTCGTCGAGCTCGACGACGAGGGAACCGCCGTACTCGGCGACCGCGGCGACCGGCCACGCGGCCGGTAGGGCCGGCGGCCGGTCGACCAGCACCGGCCGGGTGGCCGGCAGGTCGAGCTCGACGACGTCGCCGTCGAACCGGGCCGTCAGCCGGCCGCTCCGGGTCCGGAACACCAGCACGTCGCCGTCGGCCGCCCGACCGGCCTGGCGGAGGGCGTGGGCGGTGGCCAGCGTGGCGTGGCCGCACAGGTCGACCTCGGTCGTCGGCGTGAACCAGCGCAGCGACAGCTCGTCGGCGGCCCGCTGGCCGTCGGCCAGACGTACGCGGTCTCGGAGAGACCGAGCTCGGCGGCGAGGCGCCTGCATCCATCCGCTCGTCGGCCGGGCCGGTCGAGCAGGCAGACGGCGGCCGGGTTGCCGCCGAAGCGGCGGTCGGTGAACGCGTCGACCCAGTAGATCGGGCACCGTCGCCCGGGCTGTCGCTCACGCGGCTGAGGGCCTTCAGGCGGACGAGCGCGTCGTCGAGCACCTCGGGCCGCTTGCAGAAGGCCCACCGGACGAGCGACGCGCCCTCGGCCGGGTGGAGGTAGAAGACCGAGCTCGGCACCGCGACGACCCCGCAGCGGCCGGGCAGCGCCCGGCAGAACGCCACGGCGTCCGGCTCGCCGAGCGCGGCGACGTCGGTCGTGACGAAGTACGTGCCGGCCGGGCGGAACGTCGGCAAGCCCGAGCTCCTCGAGCCCGTCGCAGAACAGCTCCCGGCGCTCCCGGAGCGACGCGGCCAGCCCGTCGATCAGGGCCGGCCCGGCGGCGAGCGCCGGCGGCCACCGCGTGCTGGAACGGCGTGCCGCCGACGTAGGTGAGGAACTGCTTGGCCGCCCGCATGGCGGCGACGAGCGGGGCCGGGCCGCACGCCCAGCCGATCTTCCAGCCGGTGAACGAGAACGTCTTGCCGGCCGACGAGATCGTCAGCGTGCGCTCGGCCATCCCCGGCCAGCGCGGCGAGCGGCCGGTGCCGGCCGTCGAAGACGAGGTGCTCGTAGACCTCGTCGGTCACGGCGAGCAGGTCGTGGTCGACGCAGATGGCGGCGATCAGGTCGAGCTCGTCGTCGGAGAAGACCTTGCCGGTCGGGTTGTGCGGGGTGTTCAGCAGGACGAGCCGCGTCCGCGGCGTGATCGCGGCCCGCCAGCTCGTCGGGGTCGAACGACCAGTCCGGCGGGCGCAGCGTGACGACCTTCGGCACCGCGCCGGCCATCGCGAGGCCGGCGGCGTAGGAGTCGTAGAACGGCTCGAAGACGACGACCTCGTCGCCCGGCTCGCACAGGGCGAGGAGCGCGGCGGCGATCGCCTCGGTGGCGCCGGCCGTCACCAGCACCTCGTCGTCCGGGTCGACGTCGAGGCCGTAGTAGCGCCTGCTGGTGCTCGGCGATGGCCGCCCGGAGCTCGGGGATGCCCGGCCCCGGCGGGTACTGGTTGTGGCCGGCCCGGATCGGCCGCGACGGCCGCCTCGGCGACACTCGCCGGCCCGTCGGTGTCCGGGAACCCCTGCCCGAGGTTGATCGACCCGGTGGCGACGGCCAGCGCGGACATCTCGGCGAAGATCGTCGTCGCGAACGGCTGGAGCCGCGTGCTCAGGTACGGCACGCGGTCGGTGCCGGTCGGCAACGCGCCTGCGGGGTCTCGCACCTGCCCGATGCTACCGACGACCTCGGCGGCGCCCGACCTGGCGGTAGCGTCAGGCGCTCCATGCCCGCTGCCCCACCGTCGCTGACCGTTGCCAGCTTCAACCTGCACGCCGGGATCGACGGCTGGGGGCGGCCGTTCGACGTCGTCGCCGCCTGCCGGGACCTCGACGCCGACGTCCTCGTTCTCCAGGAGACGTGGACCCCCGACGAGCCGCCGGCCCACCCGGCGGCCGCCGGCCACCCCCGCCTCGGCGACGGCGATCGGCGCCGAGCTCGGCTACGCGGTCGTCGAGCACCCGCTCGCCCACGGCCGACGGGCCGGACCGCACCCGCGGGCCGACCACCGGTGGATGCGGCCGTTCGACTGGCGGGGCAGCAGCCACGCCATCTACCTCGACGACAACCGCCCGCTCGGGCCCCGGATCACCCGGTCGGCCCGGTTCCGAAGCGGCCGAGTCCGGAGGGTGGGGGTTGGCCGTCCTGAGCCGCCTGCCGGTGCTCGACGAGCGGCTCATCGAGCTGCCGACGCTGTCGCGGGACCCGGCCACGCGGGCCGCCATCGTCCTCCGGGTGGCCGTCGGCGACCAGAGGGCGATCGGGGGGTCAGTCGGTCACCGTCGTCGGCACCCACATGTCGCATCTCACGTACGGCTCGCCGCGCCACTTCCGAGCGTCTCCGCCAGCTGCTCGAGGTCGAGGTCGGCGACGGCCCGGCGGTGCTGGCCGGCGACATGAACCTGTGGGGCCCGCCGGTCAGCCTGCTCTTCCGGGGCTGGCACCGAGCGGTTCGGGCAGCCGACGTGGCCGGCGTGGCGGCCGCACAGCCAGGTCGATCACATCCTCGTCCGCGGACCGGTGACCGTCGTCGACGGTCGGGCGCGGCCGATGGCCGGGTCCGACCACCGGCCGGTCCGCGCCGAACTGGCCGTCGGCCGCGGCGGCTGACGGTCCCGGCCCGGCCGGCGACCCGCTGGGATACTGGGGCGATGTCCCATGGCGATCTCGTCCTGCTCGGCCGAGTGGCCGTCGGGATCACGGTCGCCTTCGTCTTCGGCTTCGAGCGACAGCTCCGCGGCTCGCCGGCCGGTGATCGGACGTTCTCGCTCGTCGGCGCGGCCGCCACCTCGGTCACCGCGGTGGCCGGCGTCCGATCGCCGCAAGCCGTCGCCGGCATCATGACCGGTCTGGGGTTCATCGGGGCCGGCGTCCTCCTCCGCCGGGGCCAGCTCGTTACCGGGCTGACGACCGCGGCGTCGATCTTCGCGGTCGCCGGCATCGGGATCGTCATCGGCTACGGCCACGTCCTGCTCGGCATCGTCCTCGGGGCGATCCTCCTCCTCATCCTCGAGATCCAGCACATCCCGTTCCTCCGCTTCCTCGACGCCCGCAACTACGCCGACCGGTTCCAGAACGACCGGGCGTTCCCCGTCTCGACGGGGGTCCCGATCGGCCCGCTCGACGGCCCCGGGTCGACCCGGCCGCCGGAGGGGCCGACGGGGAGCGCACGATGAGCCAGCTTCCCGTACGAGGATCGCTTCGTCGTCCACCGGACCTTCCCGGAGCAGGGGACGCCGCGGAGGAGATCCTGGCCGAACTGCGGACGATGGCCACCGAGGAGGACGCGGTCTGGGAGACCGGCAGGTGCTCGGGGACGATGTACTGCGGCGACCACGACCACTACCGCGTTCCTGCACGAGGCCTTCGGGCTCTTCGCCCACGTCAACGTGCTCCAGCGCGACATGTGCCCGAGCGCCACCAAGTTCGAGGCCGAGGTCATCGCCATGACGCTCGACCTGCTGCACGCCGAGGCCATCCAGCGGCACCGCGCCGGCCGGCCTCGTCACGACCGGCGGGACCGGCAGCATCTGCCACGCCGTCCTCGCGTACCGCGAGCACGCGGCGGCGACCCGCGGCGATGACGCGGCCCAACCTGATCAAGCCGGAGACGGCGCACCCGGCGTTCGACAAGGCGTGCCACCTCTTCGGCGTCGAGCTGCGCCGGGCGCCGGTCGACCCGGCGACGACCCAGGTCGACGTCGACTGGGTGGCCGACCACGTCGACGACCAGACGGTGGCCATCGTCGGGTCGGCCTGCAACTACGGCTACGGCACCGTCGACCCGATCGGTGAGCTGTCCGACGTCGCCGTCGAACGGGGCGTCGGCCTGCACGTCGACGGCTGCCTGGGCGGGTTCATCCTGCCGTTCGGCCAGGAGCTCGGCTACGACGTCCCGATCTTCGACTACCGGCTCCCCGGCGTCACGTCGATCTCCGCGGACACGCACAAGTACGGCTACGCGCTTCAAGGGCACGTCGGTGCGTCACCTTCCGCGACCAGGCGCTGCGCAACGCCCAGTACTTCTATCCTGACCGACTGGAGCGGCGGGAAGTACTGCTCGCCGGGGATGGAGGGCTCGCGGTCGGGCGGCCTGCTCGCCGCGACCTGGGCGGCGATGGTCCAGCTCGGTCGGGAGGGTTACCGGCGCGACGCGGCGGCGATCTTCGAGACGTCGTCGGCGATGCAGGACGCGGTGCGCGCCCACCCCGAGCTCCGCATCCTCGGCCGCCCGACGTTCCTGTTCAGCTTCACGTCCGACGACTTCGACGTGTACCACGTCAACGACTTCCTCCGCCGCCGCGGCTGGCGGCTCAACGGCCAGCAGTACCCCAACGCGCTGCACATGGCCGTCACCGGGCCCCAGACCAGCGACGGCGTCGCCGCGGCCTGGGCCGGCGACCTGGCCGACGCGGTGGACTACGCCAAGACGCACCGGGACGAGGCCCCGGCGTCCGGCGCCATCTACGGCGGTGTCGCCGGCGGCATGACCGACGAAGCCGACTCGTTCATCCGGGCCGTGATGGCCGAGATGATGGACGACCAGCAGGCGGTGCCCGCGGACTGGCGGGCCAGCCAGGCCTGACGGCGACAATGCCGCGGGCGCCTCCGGCGGCCCCGGGCGGCGGGCGACCTATCGGTGCCGGGTGCCCCCGCTGGTCCGACCAGGCCACAGGTCCTCGAGCTCGCGACCCTTGGTCTCGGGCAGCCGGAGCAGCAGCCCGGTAGCGAGCATCATCGGCAGGAACGTCGCGGCCGCGGCCAGCTCGGCGTGGTTGGCCACCCCGCCGATGTCGGCGACCGCGCCGAAGACGAGCAGGCCGGCGACGGCGCCGAGCACGCCGGCGGCGATCGTCCACCCGGCCACCGACGCCCGGACCTCCGTCGGGAACAGCTCGCTGGCCAATGCCCCGCCGGCCGGGGCGAAGACCCCGCCGGCCGTCACGCCGAGGACGTACCCGACGATCAGGGCCGACGTCGACCCCGAGTAGGCGAACGTCCCGGCCAGGCGCCATGCCGACGATGGCCACGGCCACCGTCGGCCGGCGGCCGACCCGGTCGGCCAGCCAGCGACCGACCAGCAGGCCGCCCAGGCCGCACGACCCCGGCGGCCACCACCATGACCGAGGTGGCCCAGCCGGAGACGTGGAGGACGTTCTGGGCGTAGATGAAGACCAGGCTGTTGGCCGGCCCGGTGATCACCGAGACCGCGAAGGCCAGCAGGGCCACCAGCACCAGCCGGCCCCGGAACTCCCGGGCCACCGGCCCGAGCACCGGGTCGGCCTGGCCGTCGCGGTCGAGCCGGGTGAAGCGCTCGGGTTCGACGACCTTCCGGGCGACGAGCGGGACGAGGACGAGCGGCACCACGGCCAGCGCGAGGATCCCCCGGAACCCGAGCGTGTTCTCGGCCAGGCTGTGGATGACCGCGGTCAGCGCCGGCCCCGACGGCGTAGCCAGCCGCGACCAGGGCGACCGCCCGGGCCCGCTCGGCTGGTGGCCGTCAGCTCCACCGCGCTCACCTGGGCACGCCGAGGGTGGCACTCAGCAACGGGCGACCGAGGGCGAAGATGACGACGAACGACCAGTAGTCGGGGACCACGGCGGCCACGTGGCAGGGGCCGGCCAGGCGCAGGTCGCCAGCAGCATCGGCCGGCGGCCGAACCGGTCGGCCAGACCGGCCAGCGGGAGACCGCCCAGCGAGGCCAGCCGGATGACGGCCAGGCCGATCCCGAGCATCGTCCCCGAGAGGCCGGCCTCGTCGGCGAAGGTGGCCCCGTGGGTGACGTGGCCGAACGTCTTGGCGACGTCGCCGAGGGCGGCGACGGCCCCGAACTGGCCGAACCCGGCGGCCAGGGCGAGCAGGGCCACCCCCACCACCGGCGGATCCCGCCAGCGGAAGAGGCGGAACGACGACGGGCCGGCCGTCGGCCCTCCCTCGACCGGATCCATCAGGAGGTCCCTGCCGACCTCAGGCCGCCACGAGGCGGGGACCCGTGGCCGGCCGGTGCATGCCCCTGCAGGCTATGCCAACTCCCGGTTCGACGACGGTGGTAGAAATGACCCGGTGAGCGTCCCGACCATGGAGATTGACGGCTGTCGTCGGCCCATCAGGTGCTGCTGGCGGCATCGATTCGCTCACCGACGGGCAGGCCCGGGCCCCCAGCCACCTGCCCGACTGGACGGTCGGCCACGTCCTGACCCACCTGGCCCGCAACGCCGACAGCGTGACCCGCCGCCTCGAGGGGGCGGCCCGGGGAGAGATCGTCGACCAGTACCCGGGCGGCTACGCCGGTCGGACGGCGGACATCGCCGGCGGCGCCGGGCGGTCAGCGGCCGAGCTGGTGGCCGACGTGCGAGGAGACCGCCTACCGGATGGAGACGGCCTGCGCAGCCTGCCGGAGGACGCCTGGTACCGCCTCGACCCGCGCCGTCAGCGGGGCCGAGCGGCCGGCCCGCACCACGTGTTCTCGCGCTGGCGGAAGTGGAGGTCCATCACACCGATCTCGGCCTCGGGTACACGACGGACGAGTGGCCCGACGAGTTGGTGGCGGCGTGGCTGCCCCCGCGCAGCTCGACCGGCTGACCCGGCGGACCGATCCCAAGGCGCTGCTGGCCTGGATCATCGGACGGGTGCCCGGCGCCGACCCTCGAACTGGTAGCCGATCCCGGCCACCCGCGGTCGGCGGCCGATGGCCGGTCGGTGAGCTGCTAGAGAAGGGGCATGGGATCAAAAGGTGACAAGCCGCGCAAGCCGAGAGCGACCGCTGCCCAAGGTGCCGAAGTACGAGGAGCCCAACACGATGCCGCTGGCCGGCCTCGGCGGGAGCGTCGGCAACGAGGGCGGGCGGTTCGGCCACGGCGCCGACCACCACCACAACGGGCAGCCGGGCCGGTTCGGCCGCCTCTTCCTCCGCCTGCTCGGCCAGCGGCCGAAGCAGCCGGGGCCGGGCTGACCGGACGTCGGGCTAGCCAAACGCCGGGCTAGTGTCGTGAGTCGCCGATCCGCTGAAGATATCCAGCGAGTGACTCGAGGATCTCGTCGGCCGTCTTCGTCCAGACGTAGGGACGGGGGTTCTCGTTCCAAGTGCCGATCCAAGAGGTGATGGAGTCGGCGAGCTCCTTCACGCTGCGGTGGGTGCCCCGGCGGATCCACTTGGTGGTGATCTCGGCGAACCACCGCTCGACCAGGTTGAGCCAGCTCGACGACGTCGGCGTGAAGTGCACGTGGAACCGGGGGTGGGCGAGCAGCCACTTCTTGATGGCCGGGGTCTTGTGGGTGGAAGCGTTGTCGATGACCAGGTGGACGTCGAGGTCTTTGGGCACGTTCTTGTCGATCAGGTTCAAGAACTTCTTGAACTCGATGGCCCGGTGCTGGGGAGTGAGCTGGTGGGTGACCTCCCCGGTCGCCAAGTTGAGCGCGGCATAGAGGTCGATGGTGCCGTTGCGCTTGTAGTCGTGGCTTTGGCGCTGGGGGACCCCGGGCAGGAGCGGAAAGATGGGCTGGGTCCGATCGAGGGCCTGGACCTGGGTCTTCTCGTCGACCGCCAGCACGACGGCATGGTCCGGTGGGTTCATGTAGAGCCCGACCACGTCACGGACCTTCTCGATGAACTGGGGATCGCTCGACAGCTTGAACGTGTCCACCAGGTGCGGCTTCAACCCGAACGCCCGCCAGATCCGACTGACCGCCGACTGGGACATGCCGGTCGCCTTGGCCATCGAACGGGTCGACCAGTGGGTGGCGTCGGTCGGGGTCTCCTCCAACGTCTTGACCACCACCGCCTCGACGTGGTCGTCAGTGACGGTGCGGGGGCTGCCCGGACGGGGCTCGTCAGAGAGGCCTTCGAGGCGCTTGGTGATGAACCGGTCCCGCCACTTGCCCACCGTGACCGGGTGCACACCCAGGCCGGCCGCCACCATCTGGTCGGTTGCTCCCGCCTCGGCACAGGCCAGCACGATCCTGGCCCGCAGTGCCAGGGCCTGAGCGCTCTTCGGACGCCTCGCCCAGCGTTCGAGGGTCTGGCGCTCGTCGTCGGTCAGGACGAGCGGTTTCTTCGGTCGGCCGGTTCTGGGCATGTGCACCTCCATGGTCACATGCCCGAACGCGCCCCCCGCCCCGAAATTCCCGATCAGCCGATATTCCCTATGAACTGGTGACTCGGAACACTAGCCAAACGCTGGGCTAAACCGGGGGCCGAGCTAGCCGGGCGGCGAGTCCATACCGGGCACGCCGTCGTCGGTGACGTGCTCGGTCCACGTCGTCCCCGACCAGTAGCGCTGCTGATGCCGGCCGGACGGGTCGACCATCCAGCCGGCCGGGATGCCGGTGTGGCCGGGTCGGCTGGCGCCGGCGTCCGCCCCGGACGGGCTCTCCGGCGTCCCGTCCGCCCGCGGCGGCGCGGCCGGACCACCGGGCTGGAACGGCGAGGACGTCGGGGCGCCGTAGGGCGGGCCGGGCCGCCGCGGTCGGCCGCCGCCGGAGGACCGGCGCCGGCCGGCGGTCATACGGAGGACGAACATCACCACGACGATCACGATGAACACCCACGAGCTGCGCCCGTACCCGTACCACATGCCTCCAGCGTACGGGTCGGCCGGTCGGACCAGGCGTCAGGACGCCGGCGGCGCCGGCTCTACAGCTCTTCGGCCAGCCGCTCCAGCGTGGTCGCCACCGGGTCCGACGTCGCCAGCCGGTACCCGGTGCCGGCCCAGAGGTTGACCACTTCGGGATCGCCGGCGGCCGTCCCCGCCCGACGGATCGGGCTGGTCAGGTGGTGGATGGCCGGGTAGCCCGATGGTGCCTCCCGGTCGTACCGGTCGACGAAGCGGTTGCGCAACGCCCGGGCCGGTCGGCCGGTGAACGCCCGGGTGACGACGGTGTCGCCGCGATCGGCGTCGGCCACCGCGGCCTGATGGGCGGCGGAAGCCCCGCTCTCGGGCGCTCGCAGGAGGACGGTCCCGACCATGACGGCCGACGCGCCGGCCCGGACCGCGTCGACCACGTCGACCGGACGGGCGACGCCGCCGGCGGCCACCAGTGGCCGGTCGACGGCCCGGTGGACGTCGGCCACCAGCTCGGCCGTCGGCCCGGCCGTCGGCACGCGGCCCGGGGTCAGCGTGCCCGAGTGACCGCCGGCGGCCGAACCCTGGACGGCCAGCACGTCGGCGCCGGCCTCGACGGCCACCGCGGCCTCCACCGGCGACGTCACCGTCTGAACGACGACCGTCCCGACGGCGCGGAACGCGGCGACGACGGCCGGCTCGGGGATGCCGAACGTGAAGCTGACGACCGGGACCGGGTCGTCGAGCAGGAGATCGATCTTGTCGCGCCAACGGTCGTCGTCTTCCCGAGGCACCGCGCCGCGGATGTCGACCCCGTAGCGGTCGGCCTCCAGCTCGATGGCCCGGGCGTAGCGGTCGAACTCGTCGACGTCGACGGGGACGGGGTTCGGGGCGAACACGTTGACGCCGAACGGCACCCCGGCCGCTCGCACCGCAGCCATCTCGGCGGCGACGGCTTCCGGCGTCTTGTAGCCGGCGGCGAGGAAGCCGAGGCTCCCGGCTCGCCCGGCGGCGATCACCATCGCCGGCCCGGTCGGCCCACCGGCCATCGGCGCCGCGAGGACCGGCAGCGTCAGGTCGAGATCGGTGAACGGAGCGGTCATCGGGCTCCTCCTCGAGGCGGCTCGTCGTCACTTTAGGAGTGCAACGGTTGCGCCCCCGGTGTATCTTCACGTCGACGCCGACGGGAACGGCGGTTGTAGACGGCACGGTCTGCCCGGGGGGCGGTCGACGAAGCGGGGCAACATCGTGCCTGCGACTCATGGAGGGGTTATGGCGCAGACCAGCAGTGTGGATTCCAACGAGGCTCGCTTCGCCGGCCTCTCCTGGCAGATCGGGCTGATCGTCGGGCTGGTCACGCTCGTCCTCGGCATCGTCGTCACGCTCCACCCGAGCACGTCGATCAACGTGATCGCCGTGCTCCTCGGCATCCTGTTGCTCGTCGCCGGCGTGTTCCACCTCGTCCGGGCGCTCGACCATGCCGCCCCGAGCCGGGCGTGGTCGGCCGTCGTCGGCCTCGCCTTCGTCGTCCTCGGCGTCGTCCTGATCCGGCACCTGGACGTGACGAGGGCACTGATCGCCCTCCTCATCGGCATCGTCTGGATCATCCAGGGGGTGGCCGAGCTGCTCGTCGCCACCGACCCCAACCGCCCGGGACGGGCCTGGTCGGTGGCGTTCGGCGTGATCAGCCTGGCCGTGGGGATCGTCGTCATCATCGTTCCCGACGGCTCGCTCAACACGCTCGCCGTCCTGCTCGGGATCTGGTTCATCGTCCTCGGCGCCCTCCAGGTGGTCGGCGCCTTCTACCTCCGGCACCTGACCGCCAAGACGTGACGCCACCGGTGCACCGAGCGCCAGCGGCGACGCCGGCCGGCTCCCGCCGGTCCGTCCGCACCGGCTGAGCGCGGATCCGTCTCGTGGGACAGGCCATCGGCGAGAGCATCACCTTCGCGGTCGGGGTCGCGATCAGCCCGATCCCGATCATCGCGATCATCCTCATGCTGCTGTCGAAGAAGGCCGGTGCCAACAGCCTGGCCTTCGCCGCCGCCTGGGTCGTCGGGGTGGCGGGCGCCCTGGTCGTCGTCATCGCGGTGTCCGGGGCCATCGGCACCAACAGCGGCGGCGGCCCATCGCAGGGCACCTCCACCGTGAAGTTGGTGCTGGGAGCTGCGCTGCTGCTCATGGCTCTCCGCCGCTGGCGCGGCCGCCCGGCGCCGGGCGAGAGCGCGCCACTGCCGAAATGGCTCCAGGCCATCGAGGCGATCACCCCGGTCAAGAGCGCCGGGCTCGGCGTCGTCCTCTCGGCCGTCAACCCCAAGAACCTCCTGCTGATCGTCGGCGGCGGCCTGGCCATCGCCGGTGCGCCGACCACGGCGGGCGGCAAGACCGTCGCGGCCGTCGTCTTCGTCGTTCTGGCCATCTCGTCGGTGGTCGTCCCCGTCGTGCTCTACCACGCCCTCGGGGCACGCGGTGAGCGGATGCTCGAGTCGCTCAACCAGTGGCTGCAGGCGAACAACGCCACCGTGATGGCCGTCCTGCTCCTCGTCATCGGCGTCGTCCTCGTCGGCAAGGGGCTCGGCGGCTTCTGACGGCGGTCAACCCGCCATCAACCCGGCGGCGGCCGACCGATGCCCCGGACGAGCGTCCCCGGGTCGACCTCCAGGGCCCAGGACAGCCGGACGAGTATGTCGAGCCCGACGTTGCGGCGGCCGCCCTCGATCGAGGAGAGGTACGTGTCGTGGATGCCGCACGCCTTGGCCAGCTCCACCTGTGACATCCCCCGCTTGCGCCGGCGCTCCCGGACGCGGCGGCCCAGCTCCTCCGCGGCCGTTCCCGTCATGGGCAGGCAGCGTACGACCGAGTCGCTCCCACTTGCACCTGATGGTTCGCGGCCACCTGTTACCTTCGGCCGGTGACCACCGCGCTGGCCACCGCCTATGACCCGGCGGCGTGGCACGACCTGTTCGTCGCCCTGACGCCGTCGATCGCCCGCGGCGCGCTGGCCGCGGTCATCCTCGTCGTCGCGGCGATCAGCGGCATCTCGCCGGTCCGGGCACTGCGCTCGAGCGGCGGGATCAGCGCGCCAGACGGCGTGCCGAAGGGCGCGACGGTCGGGCGGTTCGTCATCGCGGCCGCGCTGGCCGCCCTCCTCGGGCTCGCCGGGGTGACCCTCACCGCCGGGAACGGCGGCGGTCTCGACTGGCTGCCCCCGGCGTTCGTTCTCGCCATCGTCATCGCCGCCCTCAACGCCTGGGTCCTGCTGGTCGAGATCCTGCGCTGACGGACGCCGAACGGGTCGACGTCGTTGCTCGACGCCACAACCTTGCGCCGTAGGGTCGCAGGCGTGAGCGAACCGACGACCGTCTTCACCCGGACGCTCGGCCGAGCCGACGGCCTCACCGTCTCGGCGCCCGGCCTCGGCTGCATGGGCATGAGCGACTTCTACGGCGCGACGGCCGACGACGACCCGGAATCGATCGCCACCATCCACCGGGCCATCGAGCTCGGCGTGACGTTCCTCGACACGTCGGACATGTACGGCCGCGGCGCCAACGAGGAGCTCGTCGGCCGAGCCATCGCCGGCCGTCGCGACGACATCGTCCTCGCCACCAAGTTCGGGATCGTCCGCCAGGACGACCCGCTCGTCCGGTCGGTGAACGGTCGGCCCGAGTACGTCCACGAGGCGTGCGACGCGTCGTTGCGCCGGCTCGCCGTCGACCACATCGACCTCTACTACCAGCACCGCGTCGACCCGGACGTGCCGATCGAGGACACCGTCGGGGCAATGGCCGAGTTGGTCGCCGCCGGGAAGGTCGGGCACCTCGGACTGTCGGAAGCGTCCGCCCGCACCATCCGGCGGGCCATGGCGGTCCACCCGATCACCGCGGTGCAGACGGAGTGGTCGCTGTTCACCCGCGACATCGAGCGTGAGGTCGTGCCGGCGTGCCGGGAGCTCGGCATCGGCATCGTGCCCTACAGCCCGCTCGGTCGCGGCCTGCTCACCGGGGCCATCTCGGCCACGACCGAGCTGGCCACCGACGACATCCGCCGCCGGGCCCAACCGCGCTTCGAGACCGCCAACCTCGAGCACAACCTCCGCCTCGTCGACGTCGTGCGCGACGTCGCCGACCGCCACGGCTGCACGCCCGGCCAGGTCGCCCTGGCGTGGGTGCTCGCCCGGGGCGACGACGTCGTCCCGATCCCCGGCACCCGGCGACGTCGCTACCTCGAAGAGAACATCGCGTCGACGTCCGTGACCCTCGACGCGGCCGACGTCGCCCGGCTCGACGCGTTCGAGCCGGCCGGCGACCGCTACGTCGATCTGGCCGCCGTCGGCGGCGACTCCCCCGAGCGACCCGGCTAATTCGTCCGGCAACCGGGGCGATGGCCCCCGCCGTCGACGATGGCGCCGCAGTCGGGGCAGACCAACCCCGCCCAACAAGCCGGGTCGCCGCCTTCGTCCCGCACCGAGCCCACCCGCGGTGAGCGGTCGGGCGGTTCCCCCCGGTCGCACCGCGGGCAGGCGAGTGGCCGGCCGAGCCGGCCGGCCCGACCGTCGGCGTCGAGCACCCACTCCCGGAGCTGGAACGGCGGGCGGTGGCGGACGTGCTGGTCGTGGCCGCACGCCAGCTCGGCCACCCAGTCACCGACGTCGTCCTGGTGATAGCCGGTGATCGCCTGCTCCACGACCCGAGCGTACCGACCGACCTGATCGCCCGGTCAGCGGACCGGCACTATGTCAGCAGGTTGGCGGCCAGGACGGGCCAGGACGGGCGGGACGGCCACGGCAGGCCCGAAGGTTGACCTGGATCACCGGCCGGCGTATTATTTGAGCAGTTGCTCAATCTGTTCGGTCAAGTTGATGGAGGGCCCGATGGCCAGCTCTGGTTCAGCTCGTTCGGTCGGACGACCGAAGAGCTCCGGTTCGGAGGAGACCCGGCGAGCCCTCGTCACCGCGGCGGTCGACGCCTTGCGGGAGAACGGGTTCGGCGGGGCGAGCGCCCGGGAGATCGCCCAGCGGGCGGGGTGCAATCAGGGGCTCGTCTTCTACCACTTCGGTTCGGTGGCCAACCTGCTGCTCGCCGCGTTGGACGACGTCAGCTCGGCCCGGCTTGCCCAGTACGAGGAGGCGGTGGCCGCGCCGCCGGGACTCGCCGGGCTGGTCGACGCGGCCCGGGCCGTTTTCGAGGAGGATCTCCGGGCCGGCTACATCGCCGTCCTGGCGGAGATGATGGCCGGCGCGTCGTCGACCCCCGGCCTCGGCGCCGAGGTCGCCAGCCGCATCGCCCCGTGGCGGGCCTTCGCCGCCGATGCCGTCCGCCGGTCGATGGCCGGCACCGCGCTGGCCGAGCTGGCCCCGCCCGAGGAGGTCGCGCACGGCATCGTCGCGCTCTACCTCGGGTTGGAGATGCTGGCCCATCTCGACGGCGACGCATCGCCGGCGTTGGCGCTGTTCGACCGGGCCGGTCGGTTGGCCGGCCTCCTCGAGCTGCTCGGTGGCCCGGCCGCCCCGGAGCCGTCCACCACCACCCCGGAGCCATCCACCGCACCGAAGGAGGAACGATGACCGTCCTGACCGATCCGAGTGCCCGCTCCACATCGTCCGCGGCGGACGGCGACTTCGACGTCGTCACCGGTGCGTTCGGCTACTCCGGATCGGCCATCGCCCGTCGACTGCGGTCGGCCGGCCGCAACGTCCGGACGCTCACCGGTCATCCCGACCGCAGGGCCGACGACCGCTCGATCGAGATCCGACCGCTCGACTTCGACGATCCGATCGGCCTCGAAGCGTCCCTCCGCGGCGCCGAGACGCTCTACAACACCTACTGGGTCCGATTCCCCCGCGGCACCAACGACCACCGGGCCGCGGTGGCGAACTCCCGCACGCTCTTCCACGCTGCCCGCCGGGCCGGCGTCGGGCGGATCGTCCACGTCTCGATCACCAACCCGAACATCGCCTCCCCCTACGGGTACTTCCGCGGCAAGGCCGAGGTGGAGCGGACGCTCGCCGAGGTCGGCGTGCCCTACGCCGTCCTCCGTCCGGCGGTGCTGTTCGGCGGGTCCGGGAGCGTGCTGTTCGACAACATCGCGTGGCTGCTCCGACACTGCCCGGTCTTCGCCGTCGGCGGTCGTGGCGACTACCGCATCCGGGCGGTCCACGTCGACGACCTCGCCGACCTCTGCGTCACCGCCGCCAGTGACCGTACCGACGCCGTCATCGACGCCGTTGGACCGGACCGCCCCACCTTTCTCGAGCTGGCGCGGATCATCCGGACCGCGGTCGGCCGCCGGACGCCGATCGTCCGCGTCCCCGGCCCGGTGGTGCCCACGCTGGCCGCCACCCTCGGGCTCGTCCTCCACGACGTCCTCCTCACGCGGGAGGAGTACCGGGCCATGGCCGCCGGACTGGCCGACACCGACGGTCCGACCACCGGGACGACGTCGCTCGTCGACTGGTTGCTGACCAACGGGTCGACGCTCGGCCGGACGTACGCCAACGAGCTCGACCGGCACTTCCGATAGTCCTCCACCACGCTGGGACCCGGCGCGGCCGGTCCCGGAACCCGGCCGTCATCGATCCCGGGCCAGGGCACTCGTCGGTCCCGCGACCCGACCCTCATCGGCCCCGGGCCAGGGCGCGCCGTCTCTTCGATACCTCGATGGCTTGACACCGCCCGACTCTCAGTAGAAGGTATGCCGATATTTAGAACTTAGGGTTCCCGAATATCTGAGAGTAGGCTGTGCTACCAACGTTCGTCATCGGGCTTCGAGAGGGCATGGAGGCCGCGCTCATCGTCGGCATCGTCGCCGCGTTCCTCGGCCAGCAGGGCCGGCGGGACGCCCTCCGACACATGTGGATCGGCGTGGCCGTCGCGGTCGCCATCTGCATCGCCATCGGCGTCGCCCTGCAGCTGATCTCCGAGGACCTTCCCCAACGGCAGCAGGAAGGGTTGGAGACGGTGGTCGGCGCCATCGCGGTCGTGATCGTCACGTACATGGTGCTGTGGATGCGGCGGCACTCCCGGGACCTGAAGCGGGACCTGGAGGCGGCCGCGGGGTCGGCCCTCGCCCGCGGCTCCTCGCGAGCCCTCGTGGTCATGGCCTTCCTGGCGGTCCTGCGGGAGGGGTTCGAGACGGTCGTGTTCCTGCTCGCCACCTTCCACGCCAGCGGCGATGCCACCGCCAGCTGGCTGGGTGCCGTGCTCGGCATCCTCCTGGCGGTCGTCCTCGGCTACGGCATCTACAAGGGTGGCGTCCGCATCAACCTGTCGCGGTTCTTCCGCATCACCGGCATCGTGCTCGTCGTGATCGCCGCCGGCCTGGTCATGACCGCCTTCCACACCGCCAACGAGGCCGGCTGGGTCAACTTCGGCCAGACACCGGCCCTCGACCTGTCCTGGCTAGTCCGGACAGGCACTCCGCTGTCGTCGTTCGTCACCGGGGTCTTCGGCATCCAGCCCTATCCGACGTGGACCGAGCTGATCGCCTGGCTGGCCTATCTCGTGCCGATGCTCACGATCATGCTCTGGCCCCCGCGCCGTCCGACGACGGTGGCCTCGCCAGCTGCGCCGGCAACGGCGGACGCCGGACCCACGATCTCTGTCCATCACGGAGAACCACAACCCGAACCAGCACCACGAGGAGCGACCCACGGTGGCACCAACCCAGCCCGATGACCCGAGACACCGACGCCTCGCCCGGTCCGGCCGCCGACCCGGCCGCGCTGGACGGGCCCGTTGGGGGCGCTGGTCGGTGGTCGCGGTCGTGGCCGGCGCGCTGGCCGGCCCGGCCGTGTTGGCCAGCCCGGTCGGGGCCGACGGCAAGACGACCACGGTGAACGTCACGCTGACCCCACAGGGTTGCACCCCCAAGCCGGCCAAGGTGGCGACGGGCCAGATCCAGTTCAACGTCAAGAACAAGAACGCCGGTTCGGTGTCCGAGGCCGAGCTGCGCACGTCGGACCTGTCCCACATCCTCGGCGAACAGGAGAACCTGACCCCAGGCCTCTCCGGCGGGTTCGCCCTGGTCGTCCAGCCCGGCCAGTACGTCATCAACTGCCCCGGCGCGTCCCAGCAGCACGCCACCTTCACGGTGACCGGGAAGTCGAAGGCCAAGGATTGGAAATCCAACTCGGTGCTGTCCAGCGCGGTGGCGCAGTACGGCACATACATCAACCAGAACGCCGCCACACTCGTCAGCTCGACCCAGACGATGTGCAACGCCATCGCCGCCGGTAACCAGACGCTGGCCGAGGAGCTCTACCCGAAGGCCCGGATCTACTACGAGCGCATCGAGCCGGTCGCCGAGGTCTGGGGCACCCTCGACACCAGCATCGACGGCCGGATCGACAACCCGGTGACCGACCCGACCAAACTCGAGGGCTTCCATCGGATCGAAGAGATCATGTGGGACGACGACACCCTCACCGGCGCGGCCACATTCTGCAGTCAGCTCGTCCAGCACGAGCAGCAGCTGCAACAGCTCGTCGCCACCGCGACCTACGACCCGGTGACGATGGCCAGCGGCGCCACCGATCTCATCAACGAGGCCGCGACCGCCAAGATCTCCGGCGAGGAGGAGCGGTACTCGAACACCGACTTCATCGTCTTCGAGGCCAACGTCGACGGCGCGATGGAAGTGTTCAACCTGCTGAAGCCTGCGCTGCAGAAGACCGACCCGACGTTGGTGTCACAGATCCAGCAGCGGTACCAGACGGTCGAGAACGCCATCGCCAAGTACCACGCCACACCCGGCTACGACACAACCGGCTACGTCGAGTACTCGACCGTGCTGACAACCCAGCGGCGCCAGCTCTCGGCCGTCGTGCAGGCCTTCGCCGAGTCGCTGTCCAAGATGTCCGGCCAGGTGTCGTGACCGAACCGGACGCCAGTCCGGGTGAGCCCAGTCCGGGTGGGCCCATTCTGGGTGGGAGCAGTCCGAGAGAAGGCGGCCCGGGCGAAAGCGGCTCCTCCTCCCGGGGCCCCATCTCCCGGCGCCGGTTGCTCGGTGGCCTCGGTCTGGCCGGTGCCGGTATGGCCCTCGGCGGTGCCCCGGCGGTGGCCCTCGGCCCGCTGGCCGCCCCGGCGGGTGCCGCGGGTGCCGCGGTCACCACGGGGAGCAACCCGAACCGCACCTTTCCCTTCTACGGCGACCACCAGGCCGGGATCGTCACCCCGGCTCAGGATCGGTTGGCGTTCGCGGCCATGAACGTACTGCCGGGCACGTCCCGCAGTGACCTGCGCACACTCTTGCGGGGCTGGACCGTCGCCGCGGAACGGATGACCCGGGGACAGCTCGTCGGCGAGGACACCAACCTCGACGACCCGCCGCTCGACACCGGCGAGGCCATCGGCTCGCCGGTCGGCGGTCTGACGATCACCATCGGCTACGGCCCGTCCTTGTTCGACGACCGGTTCGGCCTGGCCCAGAAGAAGCCGTCGCTCCTCGTCGACCTGCCGCCGCTCCCCAACGAGCAGCTCGACCCCGACTACGTCGGTGGCGACCTTTGCATCCAGGCCTGCTCGGACGACCCTCTCGTGGCGTTCCACGCCGTGCGGAACCTGGCCCGCCTGGGGCTCGGCGTGGTCGACTACAACTGGATGGAGCTCGGTTTCGGCAAGACCTCTTCGACTAGCACCACCCAGCAGACCCCCCGCAACCTGCTCGGCTTCAAGGACGGCACGCGCAACATCAAGGCCCAGCAGACCGAGCTGCTCGACCAGTGCGTCTGGGTCGGTGACCGCGCCGACCAGGACTGGATGAAGGGCGGCAGCTACCTCGTCGCCCGGCGCATCCAGATCTTCATCGAGAACTGGGACCGCGACTATCTGCAGGACCAGCAGAACGTCATCGGCCGGGCCAAGGTTACCGGCGCACCGCTCACCGGCGGCGGTGAGCTCACGACCCCGAATTTCCACGAGAAGAACGACCAGGGCCAGCCGGTCATCCCGGCCAACGCCCACATCCGGCTGGCCAGCCACGAGGAGAACGGCGGCGTCCGCATCCTGCGCCGCGGGTACTCGTTCACCGACGGCATCGACCCCGTCCGCGGCACCCTGCTGGGCGGGCTGTTCTTCATCGCCTTCATGCAGCAGCCGCAGCAGTTCGTCACGCTGCAACAGAAGCTGGGCACGGGCGACGCCCTGAACGAGTACATCCAGCACATCGGTAGCGGCCTGTTCGCCGTCCAAGGTGGCGTCCACCGCGGTCGGCACTGGGGCGACGGCCTGTTCGCCTGATCCCTGTTCGCCTGATTGCCGTTCGCCGGTGGGATCGCCCGGCGGCCCGGTGGGGTGACCGATGTGGTGATCCGGTGTGATGAACTGGCCCCATGGCCGAAACGCTCGAGGTCTCCCGCGACGTCGCCGCTTCCGCCGACACCGTCTACGCCGCCATCTCGGACGTCACGCGCATGGGCGAGTGGTCCGAAGAGTGCGACGCCTGTTCGTGGCACGACGGGTTCGACGGTCCGACGGTCGGCGCGATTTTCGACGGGCACAACCGCAATGGCGATCACGAATGGACCACGCAGGGCAAGGTCGTCGAGGCCACGCCGGGACAGGCCTTCGCCTTCGAGTGCTCGATGTACGGCGTCCACTACTCCACCTGGGGTTACCGGATCGAGCCGATCGACGGTGGCTGCCGGGTCACGGAGTGGAGCGACGACCTGCGGCCGGCATCAGCCCTGGAGTTCAGCCGGCAGCTGTCGGGGGTCGACGACCGGGCAGCTCGGAACCGCCGTTCGATGCGCCTGACGCTCGACCGCCTGGCGGCCGTCCTCGAGCGCTGATCTCGGTGCCGCGGTTCGCTCAGCAGACCCGATTGGTCGCCACGAAGGGGAATGCCGACGCCCTCGTTCGAAAGTTCCTCGACGCGGTGGAGATCCAACGCGACAATCCGGCCTGCGAGCTCATGATCGCCGGACGGTCGGCGTCCGAAGAGGACGTCGTCTACGTCGTCGAAGCGTGGTCGAGCGAGGCCGAGTGGGAACAGGCACGGCACCGTGACGCAGTGACCGCCTGGGCCCAAGGGATGCCGCAACTGGTGGCCGGTCGACCGGTGAGCGTCACGATCGACTCACTCGACGGGAAGGGCCTTCGGACCGCCGACTGAGCCGACCGCACCGGTGCCGGACAACAAAATCGAGCTAGCGTTTGCTTCATGCTCCGCGTCCATCACGTCTGCTGGTGCTTCGAGCCGGAGAACGTCGACGCGGTCAAAGCGTTCTGGAAAGAACGCTTCGAGACCAAGCTCTTCGACTTCGTCCAGCCCGAGCTCGGCCTTCGCGTCCTCATCAACTGGGAAGCGGGTGTCGAGATCATCGCACCGCTTGGCCAGGGCGGCACGGCCGGTCCGCAGGTGCGGGCGCACCTCGACGCGCGAGGCGAAGGCGTCTACACCGTGGCCGTCGAGGTCGACGACCTGCCGGCGGCGACGGCCCAGGCCGAGGCGGCCGGGGCGTCGGTGACGCTCCGGGACGAGTTCGTCGTCGGCAAGGGCGACGATGCACTCGAGGTCCTGCAGATGGTATTGAGCGACGTGCTCGGGATGCGCCTGACGCTGCAGGCATGCCGTGCCCAGTCCTCGGTGATGACTGGGTGACGCCTGGGTGACTGGGGGGTGATGGCGCGGCGGCGACCCAGTCGGCCGTCGTCGCTACCATGGCCCCTCGGGCCTGCGTGGCCGCCAACAGAGGAGCGCCGGCTCGACCGGGCTGGTCGGCAGGGGGTGTGGATCATGGCCGCGGATCGTCATACCTCGCCGATGCTGCTCGGCACGTTGATGATCCTCACCGTCGTGAGCGGGTTGGTCGACGCGGTGAGCTATCTGGGGCTCGGGCACGTCTTCACGGCCAACATGACCGGCAACGTGGTCCTCCTCGGGTTCGCCGCCGCCGGCGCACCGGGGTTCTCGGTGGCAGCCAGCCTGGCCTCGCTCGGCTGTTTCCTGGTCGGTGCGGTGTGCGCCGGACGGATGTGCCTGTACGTCCGCTCGCACCGGCGATGGCTCCTCATCGCCATGGCCACCGAAGGACTGTTCGCCGGCGGAGCCGCCGTGGTGTCGGCGACGGCCCATGGGGTGATCGGGTCGGGCTGGCCCCGGTACACCGTGATCGCGCTCATGGCCTTTGCCATGGGGGTACGCAACTCGACCATCCGCCGGCTCGCCGTGCCGGACGTGACGACCACCGTCCTCACCATGACCTTGACCGGGTTGGCCGCCGACTCTTCTCTGGCGGGAGGGAACAACCCGAAGGTGGGTCGGAGAACCTCGGCCGTCGCGGCCATGTTGATCGGTGCGTTCGTCGGCGCCCTGCTCTATCTCCACCAAGGCGCAACGCTGCCCTTGGGCATCGTTGCGGTGATCGTGCTCGTCACGGCGATCGTCTTCGCTCGCAGTGCGGGGTCACGGCAGCTCGACGCGGTCGAATAACCCCGAACGCGACGTACCGCTAGGAAGGAATCGCCCAGCGGTACGTGCGTTGTCCAGACTGCCCGGGCCGTTAGACCCCCGATCCGTAGAACGGCATTGTCTCGCCCGGCGGGCCGTAGGTGAACACGCCACCGTCGGAGGCCACCAGCCAGTAGCCGTCGTAGGAGTTGTTGTTGAGACCGGCGATCACCGGCTTGTTCAGCGTGATGCTGCCGGCCGAGCCGAAGAACGGGGCGTTGTAGGAGAACACCCCGCCGTCGGAGGCGACCAGCCGGTAGCCGCTGCCGTCGGAGACCGGAGCGATGCCGACGACCGGCTTGTTGAGGTGGATGCTGCCGGTCGAGCCATAGAAGGGGGCGTTGTAGGAGAACACCCCGCCGTCGGAAGCCACCAGCCAGTAGCCGCCGGTTGTCCGGTCGAGACCCATGCCGACCACCGGCTTGTTCGAGCGTGAGGCTGCCCGTCGAGCCCTAGAACGGCGCGTTGTAGGCGAACACCCCGCCGTCGGAGGCCACCAGCCAGTAGCCGGTCCCGTTGAGGGTGGCGGTCATGCCGACCACCGGCTTGTTCAGGTGCATCCCCCCGGTCGACCCGAGGAACGGCGCGTTGAAGGCGAACACGCCGCCGTCGGCGGCCGACCAGCCAGTAGCCACCGGTCTGCCGGTCGACGGCCATGCCGACGATGGGCTGGTTGAGGTGCATGCCGGTCATCGACCCGTAGCAGGTGGCGGCGCCGAAGGCGGCGACGTCACCCTGGGCGTCGACCTCGTAGTAGCCGGTGCCGTCGTCGAGGGCGGCCGCACCCACCACCGAGCCCGAGGGCAGGGTGGACATGCAGTTGGTCTGGGTCGGGCCCGGCGTTGTCGGACTGGCCCCCGGGAGCGTCTGGAACCACAGGTAGGCGTTGGTCGGAACCTCACCCACACCGGCGACGCCGATGCCGCTGCCGGCCACGTTCTCCAGGGCCTTGACGGCGTAGTATGCTCTTGGCGGTCTCCACCGTGGCCAAGCCCTGCGGCGAGGTCACCGGGATGACGATGACGTTCCACCACTCCGGCTGGTCACCGTTGCGGGTGGTCAGCAGGTGGTCGTGGCCGGGCAGCGGCACGTTGTCCAAGGTGGCCGCGCTGGCGCCCCGAGCACCGAGGCCAGCCGGGAAAGGTCGATGGTGGCTGGATGATCGATGCAGGTGATGGCGCTCGAGCACTGGTTGTAGGCGACCGGCGGTGTCGAGTACAGCGGCACCGGGATGTACAGCGGATCGATGTTGCCGTTGGTCACCGTCGGCGACGGTGGCGTCTGGTCGGCCACGCCCGGTGGCACCTTGTTCGGCGCCGCGCCGGCCTCACAGCCGGTCGACGAGGCCGCAGCACACCGAGGTGTCGCAGAAGTACGGCTCGGTGTAGAGCGCCTCCACGTCCTGGCCGTCGATCCAGTCGTCGACTGATGCCGATGTTCTGGCAGTTGGGTGCCGTGGCCCCGCAGTCGTTCTTCAGGTTGTTGAAGGTCGTACCCGGTCTCGGTCTGGTTGCGCCGAGGGGTCGGGTGTCGGAGCGGTGGCCACCGCCGCGTCCCGGAGGTGCCGTCGCGGTCAGGTTGGCCGCTTGGGCGGCCGGAACCGTGCCGGGAAGGACCTGGAAGAAGAGGAACGTGTTGGTCGGCACCGACACCGCCTTCGTGGCGGTGACGGCGGCGTTGATGGCGCTCACACTGGTCAGGGTGCTGAACGTCGCCGGGTCGGTGGTGGCGATCACCTCGACGTTCCACCACTCCGGCAGACCGCCGTTGCGGGTGCCGACCACGTGGTCGTGGGCCGGGATCGGCACGTTCTTCACGCTTGTCGGTGACGGACTACCCGGGCAGGGCGCCGGCGATCCGGGACAGGTCGATGGTCGGAGGGTGGTCGATGCAGGTGGCGGTGGCCGTGCACTGGGTCGCCGGCGGGTTCGCGAACAGCGGCACCGGGATGTAGAGGGTGTCCTGGTGGGTGGTGTTCCCGAGCGAGGTGCCGTCAACCGATGTTGGTGCTCGGGGTGGCCGACGGACCGGCTCCGGCCTCGCAGCCGGTCGACGCTGTCGAGCGTCACGTTGGTGTCGCAGTAGTAGTTCTCGCTGTAGAGCAGGTCGACGTTGTGTCCCGTTGTAGTAGCCGTAGGACTCCCCGACCTGGCCGCAGGTCGGGGCGTCGTTGCCGCAGTTGTACTGCAGCGGGTCGATGGTCGTCCCGGATGTGCCGCTGGGCGGCGGGACCTGGACGGCATTGGCCGTTGCCGCGCCGGCGGTCGCCCCAGCCGTCAGGCCGGTGGCGGTTAGGCCGAGCACGACGAAGAGCGCGGCCACGATGGACAGCGCCGTTCTGTTCCAAGCTGCTCGTGGACGAAGTCGTTCGGTCATGGTGAACCCCTCTCTCCAACGGGCCCGCGGGATGCGGCCCGACCGATGGGTACACACTCGGCGCGCTGCAATGCCGTCGATGACGATCGTTGCCGCAACGCGCCTCCAGCCAACCCCATACGAAGCGTTCTTCGGTGACCGGGACGGTCGCGGATGACCATCCGTCGAACTTTCGTCGAAAGGTTGATGGCACCCGGCGACCGGTCGCCGGGTCGCGACGTCATCCACCGCCCGCCTTCGCGTCGAAGAACGGCCGGTGCGAGCAAGCCGGCCGACCGACCAACTCGACGTTCCAGCCGTCGACGCCAGCCCGGGCCACGTCGACCGCACCTGCGGCCAGCCCTGGCCCCTCGCCGGCCGTCGCCGCCACCTTCAGATCGCCCTCGGGCTCGTCTGGTTGCTCGACGCCGCTTTGCAGTTCCAGCCCTACATGTTCTCGAAGAGCTTCGTCGTTCACGTCCTCGAACCAGCGGCGACCGGAAACCCGGCGGTGATCGGCCGACCGATGCTCTGGGCCGACCACTTCATGGTGCACGACATCGGGCCATGGAACGCCCTGTTCGCCACCGTCCAGCTCCTGATCGCCCTCGGCCTGTTCTGGCGGCCGACGGTGCGAGGCGCCCTGGCCGCCTCGATCGTCTGGTCGATCGGGGTCTGGTGGATCGGCGAAGGCCTGGGCGGAGTGCTCTCGGGCGCGACACCGGTGGCCGGCTATCCGGGTGCCGTCATCCTCTATGCCCTCCTGGCCGTCTTGGTCTGGCCGAGCGGGCGACGACCGGTGCGCCGGTCGGTGGCCGAGAGCGGCCCGCTCGGCCAGCGGGTCGCCGAGCTGCTCTGGGCGGTCCTGTGGGGGAGCTTCGCCTACTTCCAACTACTGCCGGCCAACCGAACCCCCCAGGGCCTTCGCAACATGGTGACGGCGATGGCGCCCGGCGAACCGGGCTGGATCCGCTCGCTCGACCACGGCCTGGCCGTTGCGCTCGACCACCACGGCTCGGAGCTGTCGGTGCTGGTGGCGATCGCCTGCATCGTGATCGCCCTCGGCGTCCTGATCCCGGCGGCGGTCCGGCCGGTCGTCGGGCTCGCCGTCGTCGTGGCCCTTGCGGTCTGGGTAACCCAGGACTTTGGCGACATCTTCACCGGCACCGGGACCGACGTGAACTCGGGTCTTCTCCTGTTCCTGGTGGCCCTCGCCTACTGGCCGATGAAGACAAACCGAGGACGAAGTTCGCTGATCCAGGACGCAATTTTGATCCAGAGCCCAATGGGGGAACCGCTTGCGAGGGTCGGTACCTCGAACCTCAGTCCTTGACGACCTGGTAGATCCCGTAGATGACTCCAGGGATGTGGCCGCAGAGCTGCAACAGGAAGGCCCACAGCACCTTGAGGCTCGGACCGTCCTCGATCAGCACGGCCAGCCAGGGGAGGATCAGGCAGAGGAGAACTAGCAGGACCTTTTTCACGTCGTCCCTCTCTTCGCCGACGGCTGTGCCGGTGTCCTACCCGATCAGGAGAGGGGCGAACCGCCGTCGCCGCCGACCAGTTGTCCCATCCTCTCGTCAGCCACCGACGAGAAGGTAGATGCTCTTTCCCATCAGCCAGAAGCCGAGAAGGAGCGAGATCACCACGATCGCCTGATCCCGATGGCTGTTGATCCATTGGCGGATGGACTCGAGGCGGCGGTGGGCGGCCTCCGGAGAGAAGGCGGTGTGGAGCTCGATCGCCAAGAGGGTCGAGGACGCCAGGAGACAGAATCCGACGAGCGCCGCGATCTCGCCCGCATTGGAGACCTGGGCATCGAGCACGGTGACGGCACCGGCAAAGACCAGGGGCCAGGCCTGGAGGAACACGCCGAGGCCGGCGGCCATCGGGAGTGAGATGCCGTCCAGTCGCGCCATCCACTTCGGCTCGTTGACCGGCCGACCGATCTTCGTCCGGTGGTGGGCGCCCAAGCCCACCAAGAACACCCCGATCGCCAGCTTGATGGCCAGTCCGGCTGTCGACGGCGCGCTGTGCGCCTGTACCGGCTTCCCACCGGTGATGGCAACGGCGACGCCGATGATGACGACCAGGGAGAACAGCCAGCCAAGGAGAAACGCCAGACCCCTTCGAAGCCCGCCGTCGGCGCTGAGGATGAGAATGAAGACGACCAGAGGGAGCGGCTGGAGCGTGATCGACAACGCGATCAGCGCCAGGTCGAGGATCATGCGATCTCGATGTACGGCCTAGGCGAGGGTGGCCGCTTTTAGCGACGCGAACTCCTCGTCGGTCAACACACCCTTGTCCTTCAACGCCGACAGTTCCGTGAGCCTCTGGATCGGATCGGACGGCGGAGCGGCCGGGGGTGGCACCGGGGCAGCTTGGGGTGGCGGCGGGGCCGCTTGCGGGGCGTTGGCCTGTTGGCGGCGCGCCGCCCGGCCCCCGACAACCGATGCGGTGCCGGCGACTACCGCCGTACCAACAGCCAGTCGAGCGATCGGTCGTCTTCTGAGCATCGGCGTCCTTCTCTCTACTAAGCGGACGGCGGCAAGGCCGCCATCGCTGACGTGATCAGTTCGTGGGAGATCCGACCGCCCTCGAGCAGAACGCCGTCCGCCTTCCGCAAGGCATCGACGAACGGTGCCGCCCAGAGGTCCTCCCAGACCAGCAGGGCCGCTGACGAGTTCGGCTCGAGCGCCATCCCGGCGTGCGCGATGTCCTCTGGACCGATGAGCCCACCGACCTCGCCGTCGAGTGTTGCGAACCCGCTGGCCGCGTCCAGCTCCGTCGCTTCGACGACGATGACGTCGCCCGCGGCATCCTTGCCGATGAAGAGGAGATCCAGGATGCGGATGGCGCCACTTTCGACGAGCTTGGCCAGCTCGGGGGCGATCTCACCCGTGAAATGGTTGCCGGGAAACCCGACGACGACGTATTCGACCGGTCCGACTGTCATGGGGCCTCCACGCTCGAGTGAAGATTCCATCATGGACGCCTCCAAACTCCGGGCCATCACCCACTCGGGGTGATTGCCGTCGATCAGAGGCCGAACCGGGCGGAGACCCGCCCCTCGGCCACCGCCGCCTTCAGCGCGTCGTAGTCCTTCTCGTTCTGGTCGGCGTACGATTCGGCGAAGGACGTGATCGCGTTGTCGAAGGCTTTCCCGCCGCCGAGGTACGCGTCGATGGCGACGCGGTCACCCGACCGGGCATGGGCCCGAGCCAACGTCCAACCGCACAGCTGGCCGTAGAGCGCCATTCCCTCGGGAACCATCACGTCCGTGTCGACCGATCCCTTCCAGTCGCGCAGTTGGCGAACATAGAAGTCCCGGGTGACGCCGTCGAGTCCCACGACCTTTTCCCATCCGAGGAAGATGTCGCTCGAAGCCTGCATCAGGTGTTGGCCGGCGACAACTCGCGCCCCTTGGTTGGCATAGCGGCTCTTACCGACGAACCGAGCCAATACGGACTCCTGGGCTTCCTTGGCCTGGAGCAGCAGCGGTTCTTGGCCGTTGCTGCCGAGCAGGAGCAGGATCCAGGCCCTGGTCCCGACGCTTCCGACGCCGACCACCTTTCTCGCCAGGTGGACGAACCGGAACTGCCGCAAGAGGTGCTGGCGGTCCGTCTGTAGCGTTTTCCGGTAGTTGCGGAGCAGGGTTTGAAAGGACTCGGTGAACCGCTCACTTTGATCGTCGGGCAACAGCTCTTCAATGGGAACGATCAAGGGCGGATCACTGATGATGCGCGGTTCGCCGTCGACTGTGTGGGTCAGCTTGCTCAGGGCCTGCATGCTGTCCCGGGTCTTGGCCTTGGCCAACATCTTCTGCGTACGGGCGTCGGCGGACGTCATCGTCTTGTCGGTCCGCTTGCCGTCGACCAGCTTGAGCTGCTTACGCATCTCCACCATCACTTCGTCCACGTCGAGTCGGGCGTACCAAACGGCGAGATCGGTCATCGTTGCCAGCTTGGCCATCTCGTTCCGATAGGCCTGCACCGATGCGAGCACGACCTTCGTTCGTTCCTTGTCGCTGAACCCTCGCTCGCGGCCGGCGACCGCCAGGCTCGCCGCGAGGCGCTTCACGTCCCACTCCCATGGGCCGGGCAAGGTCTCGTCGAAGTCGTTCACGTCGAACACCAGCGTCCGCTCCGCCGAGGCGAACACCCCGAAGTTGCTCATGTGCGCATCGCCGCAGGCCTGGACGTTCAGCCCCGAGCGGGGTCCATTGGCGAGGTCGGATGCCATGATCAGTGCGGCACCTCGGTAGAAGGTGAAGGGGGACACCAGCATCCGGCCGTAGCGAATCGGAACCAACTCGGGAACCCGTGACACGGCCTGCTCTTGGAGGAGCGCCACCGGGTCCCGGCGATCAGCGGGACGTTCCCAGGCGCCCTGTGTGGCCCTGGGCGCCGTCGTTCGCGCCGCCTTGCCCAGTTCGACTCGCTCGCGTGAGGTCAGGTAGACGGGTGTCGCGGCGGCCGTCTTCGGTGGAGTGATGCCGTTCACGGTGTGATTTCCTTCCTCGGATTCCTCGTCGACTTCAGGTCGATCGTCGACGGTCTCCGATGGTCCTGGGGTGGATGGTGGCCAGAAGATGCGAGCTCCTTCACTGCTCGGTACGAGTGCCGGCGAAGACCGCGGCCCAGTCGGCGGCCATATCGACGACCGTCCAGCCGTTGTCGGCGACGGCGCGAAGCAACTGGTCCGTACCGCTGCCGAGGATCGGGTCCGTGTCGTAGGCGTACTCCCGTTCGGCATCCGTGTGATGGACGGCGAGTTGCAGGGTCCTGTAGGGACTGGCGGCGGTCCACTGCAACATGGGCAGGTCGCCGTCGGTGTTCCCGGCCGCCAGGATTGGCCGCTGGCCGACGTGGGTGTGAATGGAGACCGGCTTTTGCGCCCCGTCGTTCAGGATCTGGAGATCCGTCCCCTTCAAGAGCTCCGGGCCGTGCGCACCCATTCGGAACTCGGTCGTACCGATGCTGCCGATCAGGCGGTGCTTCGGCACGCCATAGACATCGCTGGCCCAGGCGCGCATGAAGTCCGCACCGCCGCCCGAGAAGATCCAGCACGAGAACCCGTGGCCATGGAGCAGGCCGAGTAGCTCGAGCATCGGTTGGTACACGGTCGAGGAGTACGCCGTCCCGAATCGGGGGTGTCGAGCGGTGGCCATCCAGCGCCGGCAGGCCGCGTCGAACTCGTCGATGGTCACATTCCCGTGGGTCAGCTTCACGAGATCGAGGAGGGCGCCGATCCCCCCAGCCTTCAGATCGACCGGGTCGACGGGCCGTCCCATCTCGGCGGCTCGATCCATGGCGAACATCAGCTGGGCGTACATCGGGAGCTCGGCCCACAAAGTGCCGTCGTTGTCGAAGACGGCGACACGATCCACCTCGGGCACGAACGAGCTCGATACCTCGTCGGTCACCGCGGTGACGAAGTCCGTGATGGCCCGCTTGGCCGGCGTCGCCCGCCAGCTCGGGAGTGGATCGATGGACTTTGTCATGGTCGCCGAGTCGATCGCCGCTACTGGATGGCGGTAGCGACCCGCATGCGGTCTTCGGGCGAGATCAGGTGATCGTGGTCGTCGTCGCCGATGTCGAGTCGGACCCAGTTGACTCGCCCGGTGAAGTGACTGGTGGCGCCGGTGTAGTCCTCGCTCACCGGCGTTCCGGTGTCGCGGCCGACGTCGCAGGTCTCGTCGCCGGAGTAGATCATGGGGACCGTGGCATCGATACGACCTTCGCCAACCTTCCCCCCGTCGATGTAGAGGACCGCCGTTCCCCCCTTGGCCAATCCCCCGCCGTCATAGGTGAACTCCATGCGGACCTGATGCGTGCCGGCCGGAACGTCGTCGGAGGCCTCGGCGTAGAACCGCATGAGCCCGGCCAGGTTGTGGCAGTACTTCGGCTTCCCTTCGTGAAGGTAGAGGCTCCAGCCCGCGAAGGCACCGCCTTGCGCCACGAGCACTCCGGTGGCACCGCCTTCGGGGACCACGACCTCCGCGGTCACCGAGTGCGACTTGTTCTTCATGTTGAGGACCGAGTTCTCGCTGAGCCGGATCATGCCGTCGTAGAGGGTCTGCGTCTTCTCCTTGGTCAAGGTCGGTCGGCCGGCGATGTCCGAGTTGAACCGCTCGATGCGACGGTCGTCGAGGGGGAGGACGTTGTACTTGACGGCCTCGATCATCCAGAGCCGCTGGAGGTCCCGCAGTTTCTCCGGGTGCTCGGCCGCGAGATCGCGGGCCTGAGACCAGTCGACGGACGTGTCGTAGAGCTCCCAGACGTCCTCGTCGAGGGGCGGCAGCTCGGCGCCGAAGTCCCAGGGCACGCTGTGCCGGGTGACGGCCGTCCAGCCCTTGTGGTAGATGCCTCGGTTGCAGGCGACCTCGAAGTACTGGGTTTCGCGCGCCTCGGCGGCGTCGGGCTGATCGAAGGCATAGGCCATGGAGACGCCGTGGTACGGCATCTGCTGGATGCCGTTCACGAAGGTCGGCTCGGGCAGGCCGGCGACCTGGAGGACCGTGGCGGCCACGTCGATGATGTGATGGAACTGGTTGCGCTGTTCGCCTTTGGCCTCGAACCCACCGGGCCAGTGCACGATCGTCCCGTTCCGGGTCCCGCCGAAGTGGGAGGCAACCTGCTTGGTCCACTGGTACGGCGTGTTCATGGCCAGGGCCCAACCCACCGCGTAGTGGTTGTAGGCCGCAGGGCTCCCGAACTTGTCGATGCGTTCGGCCATGAACTCGGTGGTCTCGAACGCCGCGGCCCCGTTGAGCGAGATGATCTCGTTGAACGTGCCGTTGGGCGTCCCCTCGGCACTCGCACCGTTGTCACCGATGATGAGGTAGATCAGGGTGTTGTCGAGCTCGCCCAGCTCTTCGAGCGTGTCGAGGACCCTACCGATCTCGTGGTCCGTGTGCTCCATGAAGCCGGCGTAGACCTCCATCTGTCGGCTGAGGACGGGCTTCAGGTCGTCGGCGACGTCTTCCCAGGCTTGGATCTCCGCCGGTCGTGGCGTGAGCTCGGTGTCGGGGGGCACGACACCCAAGGCCTTTTGCCGGTCCAGCGTCTGCTGGCGGAGAACGTCCCACCCAGCGTCGAACGCCCCTCGGTATTTGTCGCTCCATTCAGGAGCCACGTGGTGCGGAGCATGCGTGGCCCCGGGGGCGTAGTACATGAAGAAGGGCTTGTTCGGCATCAGGGCCTTCTGCTGACGAACCCACTTGACCGCGTGGTCGGTCATGTCCTCGGTGAAGTGGTAGCCCTCTTCGGGGGTCTTGGCGGGCTCGACCGGAGTGATCCCGTTGTACAGCGCCGGGTACCACTGGTTCGACTCTGCGCCCACGAAGCCGTAGAAGTGCTCGAAACCGCTTCCCGTCGGCCAATGAGTGAATGGCCCCATCGGGCTCGTCTCCCACACCGGAACCTCGTGGCACTTTCCGAACTGTGCCGTGCTGTACCCGTTGAGCCGCATCGTCTCCGCCAGCGGAGCGGCGGTATCGGGCCGCACCGAGCTGTACCCGGGGGCGGACGTGGCGATCTCGGTGATGCCGCCCATGCCCACGGCATGGTGGTTACGCCCCGTAAGGAGGGCCTGGCGCGTCGGCGAGCAGAGCGCCGTCGTGTGGAAACGGTTGAACCGAAGCCCGTTGGCCGCGAGCCGTTCGGCGTTCGGGGTGTTGCAGGGTCCGCCGAAGGCCGAGGCCGAACCGAACCCCGCGTCGTCGATCATCATGATCAGGACGTTGGGCACACCCTCGGGCGGCCGCACCGGCTCGATCGGCTCGAACACGGTGTCCGGGTCCTTGGCGTCGTAGGTCGTCAGGCCGACGTGCGTCCGGTGCGGGATCGGCAAGTTGGTGCGCGCTACGTCAACCATCGTCGTCTCCTCATGTCGCGTCCCGATCGACCACTGGGAACCCGATTTCGAAAGAGTCGATGAGCTTCACCGACTTCAGCCCGATGTTCAGATCTCGGAGGGTGACCAGGACGCTGAGTAGCCGGGTCTGGTCAGGCACCCATCCGACGAGGCGCGTGACACCCTGCGATTCCTCACTCACCTCGAACCCGACCATCGCCACGACGACCGCGGGACTGAGCTTTCCCTTCACGACGATCTCGAACCTCTCGGCGCTCAACGGGGTCTCGTTCCCGATCGACGGCCCGGCCGAGCGATCCTGGTGTGACGGTCGGCTGCCTGGCCCGTGCTGCCGCGAGCACAGGCGCCGTATGTGCGGCTTGGGGCCCACACCATCCGTTGTACGCCGGAGCCCCTCCGGCCTCGTCACCCCGAACGGGTGATTGGTGCGACAATGGTCGTTTCGACGGAAGCGAGCCGCAGATGGTCATGACCCCCGTCGTGCCTGCCTACGCGGTCGATCGTCCACTGCTCCGGCGGCGCCTGGACCAGGGGTTGACCCGGCCGTTGACGTTGGTCGTCGCTCCGGCCGGATCCGGGAAGTCGGTTCTGCTGTCGCAATGGGCCGCCACCCGTCCCGACCTCGCGTTCGTGTGGCTCCAGCTGGAGCCGGCGGACGACGACCCCGTCCGGTTCGCCCAACGACTGCTGCGGGGACTGGCGGCCATCAGTCCGGCCTTTGCCGAGCTGGCTCCCCTGGCTTCGATGAGCGGTCGTGGGCTCGGCGCGCCGCTCATCGAACGGCTCGAGCCCTTGACGGTCGAGCTCCCCGACGTCGTCCTCGTTCTGGACGATCTGCACCATCTGTCGAACCCCGAGCTCGTCGCCAATCTGGCGAGGTTCTTCGAAGCCATGGCACCGCAGGTCCACCTCGTCCTGTCGACCAGGATCGATCCTCCCCTCGCCTGGAACCACTACCGGCTGAACCGGCACGTGACCGAGATTCGCCAATCCGACCTGGCATTCAGCCATGCCGACTCGGCGGAGCTGCTCGAGCGGATCACCGGGCGACCGATTGGCGCCGACGGCGTGACGGCGTTGCTCAATCGAACCGAGGGATGGGCGGCCGGGCTGCAGCTGGCCGGCGTCACCCTACGGACCCATGCCGATGCCGAGGACTTCATCGTGCGGTTCACCGGCGACGACCGCCTGGTCGCCGACTACCTGAGCGAAGAGGTGCTCAACGCCCAGCCGGAGCGCCGACGAGCGCTGCTGCTCCAAAGCGCCGTGCTCGACCAGATGTCGGCACCGCTCGTCGAGCAGGTCACCGGGGCGCCGGGGGCCCAGCTCATGCTGGAGGAGCTGGAGCGAGAGTCGATGTTCCTCGTGCCGCTCGACAGTCATCGGGAATGGTTCCGCTTCCACCACCTGTTCCGGGACCTGCTCTACTTCCGGCTGCGCGCCGAGGACCCCACCGCGGAAGCCGACCTCCTGCGCCGGGCCGCCGACTGGTACCTCGACCGCGGGGACGTGGTTCCCGCCGTCGAGTACCTCCTGCGGGCCGGGGAATGGGAGCGGGCGGTCGACGTGATCTTCTCGAGAGGGTCCGAGATATTCGAGAAGGGTGAGATGAGCACCGTCATCCGGTGGATTCGCCAGCTCCCCGAATCGGTGCAGGCCACCCGATGGGATGTCACCCTGCTCCTCGGTGCGCTGTTGGTCGCCGAAGGACAGGCCGTGGCGGCCGAGGACACCCTCCGAAAGGTCACGACCGGTGCCGATGCGCCGTACGGCGCGCGCGTCTGTGCTCAAAGCCTCCTCGCGGCTCTCGCCCAATGGCGATCCCGGCCCGAGACGTCAATCACCACGGCCACCCGTGCGCTCCAGATGCTGCAGAACCTCGACGGTGCTCCAGTGCCCAGGCTCTTGGGTCTGACCGACCCGGACTCCCTCGAGACGCTAGTAACGGTCTCGGGCGGCCGGGCCCATTTCCTCGCCGGTCATCTCAGTACCGCCCGAGAGTGGCTCGAAAGAGCGCTGGCGACCGCGGGGGCCGGCTATTCGATCTGGCGGGTCAGCGCCCTCGGATCCCTCGCGCTTCTCGACGCCTGGTGCGGCTCGATCCTCGACGCCGAGGTGCTCGCCGCCGAAGCGTTGGGCGTGGCGCGCGATGTTGGCGTGCTGGCCCATCCCGCGGTCGCCGATGCCTACTTCGCCATGGCGTTCGCCACGCTGGAGAGGGGAGATCCGCACCGAGCGGCCCCCTCCCTCCGCGAGGGCCTGCTCCGGGCGGAGGCCAATCGCCGTACGCAGCTGCTGTGGGTGGGTCGCGTCGTCTCCGTCGAGCTGCAGGCCGCCAAAGGACATCCTGATCAAGCGATCACCACGATGACCGCTGCGGCGAACGGCGCGGGTTCGCCACCGCCGCCGGTGGTGGCCGAGCGGTTGCTGGCGCTCCGCTGTCGCCTCCTCCGATTGGGCGGCTCGCCCGACCAGTCGCTGCTCGCGGTGGACGGGGCCGGACAACCGCCGCCGCCAGTCGCGGCCGAGGTGGTGGGCGCGCTCTTGGCCGTCGGCCAGGTCGACCGGGCGAGGAAGGTGATCGAAGGGTCCTCGACGTCGACCGATCCGGCCATGCCGTTGGTCGAGTTGGAGTGGTTGTTGCTCCGGGCGTGGCTGGCCGACATCGAGGGAGCCACCGACGACGGGCGAGCCCATGTGACCGACGCGATGCTCCTGGCCGAACGGCACGGGCTGGTCGAAGCCTGCGTTCGGGCCGGGCCCCAGGTCGTCCGGCTGATCGCCGGTTCGGCCGGCCACCCGACGTTTCGCCGGGCCGTTCTCGAGCGGGCACGGGCCGTGCGGGGAGCCCCCATCGGACCGGGGCTGTCCGAGCCCTTGACCGATCGGGAGCTCGAGGTTCTCTCCTATCTGCCCAGCCGACCCACGAACACCGAGCTGGCCGAACGGTGCTACGTCTCGATTAACACGATCAAGTCCCACATCGCCCACATCTACCGCAAGCTCGACGTGGACAGCCGGAACGCGGCCATCGCTCGGGCTCGGGAGCTCGGGCTCCTCTGACGGAGGACCGTCGCCGAGCGCCCTACGCCAGCAGCTTCGCCTTCTGGGACTCGAACTCGGCATCGGTGAGCGCACCCTTCGCCTTCAAGTCGGCGAGCTTGGCCAGTTCGTCCGTCGTGCTGGTCCCAGCCGTCTCCTTGACGTAGCCGGCAAAGGCCTCCTGCTGCTGCTTGGCCTGCTGGACCGCCCGCTCGTGCATGCTTCCCCCCCGGGCGATCAGGTAGATCAGGATCCCCAGGAACGGAATGACGAAGACGAAGAGGACCCACAGGGCCTTCAGGCCGCCGCCCATGTCGTGGCTACGAAAGATGTCCGAGAAGATGGCGATCAACAGCCAGATGTAGACGACGAAGAGGAAGATCTCAAGGATCGTCCAGAAGAGGTCGAGCAACGGGTAGCTGGTAGCAAGCACGTAAGGGTTCTCCTCGGCAGTGGACGGGCGTCACGCTCTGCTCGGATAGAACCATCTGCAGCGCCCGCCGACATCACCCACTCCGGGTGATTTTCCGAAAGTTGCCGGCCTCCGGTCGCCGGATCGCCGGATCGCGGCGGGTTCCCGTCGAGGCTCGATCGTCAGGACTTGCCGGACTCGTAGACCTCGGTGAACAAGTCGCCCTGGGCCGCGCCGGAACCCGATCTCCCGCCGCCGGGACCGCGCAAGACGAAGGCGATGGCAACCGCCAAGACGGCACCGGCGATCGGACCGGCCACGTAGACCCAGTAGCCGGTGAAGGTGCGCGGAGACCAGGTCGGGACCGAAGGTGCGGGCCGGGTTCATCGACGCACCCGAGATCGGGCTGCCCCACAGTCCGGCCAGGGCGATGTAGCCCCCGACCCCGAAGGCCCCGACGATGCCGACGTTCTGGGCACCCGAGGCCGTGCCCAGGATCACGCTGACCAGACCCATGGTGAGAATCAGCTCCATCCAGAAGGCCGCCAGGTCCGAGTAGCCGTGCGGCCGGATAGTTGGAGCCGTACATGGCCGAGACGTTGATGACCGCGCGCAGGAAGAGGGCGGCCAGCGTCGCGCCGCCCAGCTGGGCCACGATGTAACCCGGCACCCGCCACCACGGGAAGTCACGGCGCAGGGCGAAGGCGATCGATCACGGCGGGGTTCAGGTGGGCACCGGACACCTTGCCCATGAACAAGATGATGGCCATGACCATCAGGGCCGGGGCCACCACGGCGGCCGTGCGGGTGATCACGCCCGGGAAGGCGTGACTCATCATGCCCGCCGCCGGCGGCCACGAGCACGAGGAAGAAGGTGCCCAGCAGCTCGGAGAAGAGGCGCCGCCACTCCTGGCGGGGATCGTTGAAGTCGGTGACCCGGTCGATGACCTCTTGCTCGTAGCGGGCGAGCGGACCTTGAGTGGGTAGCGCTTGTCTCGCCGTCATGGGCACGAGCGGTTTTCGAACCGGACCACGACGACATGATCCATGGCGTGACTGCGGTCGGTGGGTATAGCGCCACCTCACCCTCGTCTCGTAGGTGCCGTAGGCCTAACACCTCGTCCCCTCGGTGTCCAGCGATTCAAAGCCGCCAACGTGGTGCGACGCGGGGCATGACCACGGACCTCCCACACGATCGTCCGTGCGTTCCCCGGTGGTCCGATTGAGGTTGGCTCGACGTCAGTCCGGGATGGGTGAACCGAATCTGATGAGGTTGCCGTCGGGGTCGACGTGCTCGCCTTCTCGTTTGCCGTAGTCCTCGTCGCGTGGTCCAGTGACCGTCGCACCGGCGGCGCGCCAGTCGGCCGCGAGCCGGTCGGCGTCCTCGACGTGGAGGTACAGCACGCTCGTCATATGACGGTCCGGTTGGTACCCGGGCCATGCCGCGGGATCGCGAGCCAAGTGCACGGTGAGATTGCCGAGACTGGCGAAGGCGTACGACTCGTCGTGGTACTCGGTCCGAAATCCGAGCCGCCGGTAGTGCTCGACTGCCAGCGCGACGTCGATGACCGCGAAGACGGGCTCGTGGCCGACGACCCGAACCGCGCTGCCGCCCGATCTCTCGATCTGCAGCGCGCGTTGACGGTTCATCCAGTCGAGGCAGTCGTAACAGATTCGGAGGTTGGTGTCCGGCCACAGCCTGACGAAACCTCCAGCGAGTGGTCGTTCACAGCAGGCGCAGTCGTCGACCGCCGGCACATTGCTCACCGATCAGCTCCCTTCCCGATCAACCTGATCTTGCCGGCTCCTTCGACCGGACGCCGGTCGCCCGGCGACGGGCCAGCCGAACCGGCTACCCGAAGGTGAAGTCGTAGACCTGCACACCGGCGGACACGTTCAGCGTCATGGTGCCGGTCGTTGTCGAAGCGGCGCGGTACAGCGTGTAGAGCCGGGGTGCGCCACCGACGTCGACGGTCTCCACTGCCTGTCCGTCGACAGAGACGGTGAGGCTGCCGGAGCCGCCGAGCACCAGGTAGACGTCCTTGGCCAGGAAGCGCAGCTCCAGCGCCGCGCTGTTGCCGGCCGTGGCCTCTTGGGCGTGCTCGGTCCAGGTGCCCGACAGGCCGAAGGCGCCGAGAGGAAGTGTGGCGGGGATGTGGTAGCTGGCCGGTGCGTCGTGAACGACGCCGGCCAGGGGTTCGAGGTACTGCACACGGTCGTAGCCGACGTAGGTCTCCGGGCTCGTCTCGCCCGTCGGCGTCAGGTTGGCCACGTCGGTGGGCGGCGGCAGGGTGACGCCGGGATGGGCGGCCCGCAGAAGCTGGCGGATCAGGCCCTCGGTCCCGGAGTAGTCGCCCTCCCCGTAGTGGACGTGGCGGACGACGCCCTGGGCGTCGATGAGGTAGTCGGCGGGCCAGTATGTCGTTGTGGTAGGCTCTCCAGGTCTTGTAGTCGTCGTCGACGGCCACCGGATAGTGGACGCCCAGGGCGGCGGCCTGGGCCCGGACGTTGGAGACGACGTGCTCGAAGGCGAACTCCGGGGTGTGGACCCCGACCACGACGAGGCCGTCGTGGCGGTACCGCTGGTACCAGGCCTCGACGTGGGGCAGGGTCCGCTGGCAGTTGATGCACGAATAGGTCCAGAAGTCGACCAGGACCACCTTGCCGCGCAGGGCGGAGAGGGACAGCGGTTTGCCCCCGGGAGTGTTCAGCCAGGCGGTGATCCCGGTGAAGTTCGGCGCCTTCCCGCAATCGACCAGGCCGGTGGCGTTGGCGTTGCAGTCGGCGAGCAAGCTGTGGCCCTTGCCGGTGAGCTCGTTCAACTGCTGGCGAACGGCGTTGGAGCCCTGCAGGGCGTCGCTGTAGCCGGGGACCGCCCGCTGCAGGCCGTCGAAGGCGTTGAAGCTGATGGCGACGGCCATCCCGATAAGGACGACACCACCGACCCGGCGCACCGCCGGCCCGTGCCGGCGGAGGGAGCCGACACGGTGGGTGAGCTGGTCACCGGCCAGAGCGACGGCGAGCAGCGGCACGGCTGCCCCGACGGCGAAGGCGACGGTCAGTCAGCACCGCGGTCAGGCCCACCCGGTCGGCGGAGGCGACGGTGGCGATGGCGGCCAGGATCGGCCCGGCGCAGGGGACGAACAGGAGGCCGAGCGCCAGGCCCAGGACGAACCCCCCGGCGTTGCCGTTGGGCTGCCGCGACCCGATCCGGGCGAACGGTCGCTCGATGAGGGCGGCGACCGGGGGGACCAGGTAGCCGACCCCGACGATGCCCAGCATGGCGATCCCCACGTCGCGGAGGGTGTCCTGAGGCAGGTGCAGGAGCGAGAGCAGCGCCGACCCGGCCAGCACCAGGAGGCTGAAGCTGAGGATCAGGCCGGCCACCACTGCCACCGGCCGCCGGATCCGTCGGCGGGACGACGGCGACGGCGCCGGGCCAGCCGGCGCGGTGCCGCCGGCAACGAGCACGACCGGAAGGACCGGGATGATGCACGGCGACACCCCAGCCAAGAAGCCGGCCACCACCCCGATCACGATCAGCTCGGCCACGTCCAGGTGCTCCCTCCGACCGCCGGTCCTCCGGCAGTTTGTTCCTCCCGGTAGAGACGCCGGGGTCGCCCCGTTGATTGCCGCGTCATCCAGCGGCGCCGACCAACGTCGGCCAGGGAGCCGCTAGATGAGGTGCAGCCGGGCCGCGACCTGGGGAAGCTGGGCCATCGGCATGGCCGCCACGAGGAACATCGACCCCCGGCTGGCGCCCACCGGGCGGTTGACGCCGTACATCGCCAGCGAGCCTCGGGTCGCCATCCAGGCCGTCGGCGACGATCCGGAGAGCAGGTGCGAGCTGGCAGCCATCGGGAACGGGCGGGCAGAGGTCGCCACCAGCGTGACCACCCCATGGACCCGGTAGGCCCGCACGGTCAGCTCCTGACCGCCGAGGTCGAACCGTTCGCCGTTGCGGAGGGCGGCGTTCCCCGCCGTCGCGGGCGGGATCATGGCCACGACGCCGGCGATCTGGGGCGGATCGCCGGCCGGCCGATCCCCGAGGGTCCATCCGACGATTCCGCCGACGGTGGCCAGTACCCGCGCGGCGGCGGCTGCCGCGACGACCACCCGCTTCGACCGACGGGGCCCTTCCCGGTCATCGCTACCGCGGCGCCAACGACGGTGGCCCGAGCCCCTGACCCTGGCGACGGGCGACTTGCCGGCCAGGGCCACCGAGGCGGCCACCCGGTCGGCGAGCCCGGCTGGTGCGGGGATTCGCAGCCGCTCCAACGCCAGCCGCCCGGCCCGGTCCTCCTGGCTCGCCTGCCAACAGGCCTCGCAGTCGAGGAGGTGCTCGTCGAAGGCCTGCTCCTCGGCGTCGGGCAGCTGGCCGTTCAAGAAGGCCACGAGCCGGCGGTCGTCATGCGTCACGGCCGACGTCCTCCCTACTGAGCAGTGTCGCGAGCCGGCGACGGCCGCGATGGACCCGGGAGAGGATCGTGTTGCGTGGGCAGCCGAGCTGGTCGGCGACCTCCGCCGCGGTCAGGCCGGCCAGGTCCATCAGCACGATCGCCGTCCGCTGTTCGTCGGGCAGCCGTCCGAGGGCCCAGGCGATCTGCTCGGCGTCGAGGTCGGCCAAGACCTCGTCGGCCACCCCTCGTCCAGCCGCCGGGTAGGCGTCGGTCTCGGGCAACGGCGATTCGACGACGCGCCGGGACCGGCGGCGCCCCTCCGAACGGGCCACGTTGAGGCAGATAGCCACCGACCAGGCCCGGGTGCTCGGACCGCGGTGGCTGGCGAAGTTGGCGTACGCCCGGAGGTAGGTCTCCTGGACGACGTCCTCCGCCCGATGGTGGTCGTTGCCGGCATGGCGGGCCACCCGATAGAGGACGTCGAGGTGCGGCAGCGTCGCCTCCAGGAACGCCTGGCCAACCTCCTCCATGTCCCGAGCTCCCATCTCCAGGGTCGTGCTCCCTTTGAGACGCCGACCATGCAGAGTTGATTGCCTCCATCATGAGCGATGGCCGGCCAACTTCGGACCGCGGCTCATGGCCACCGCCCGAGCCCCGACGGCTTCTGGGAGAGATCCAGTGAACGCCGACTATTTACATTCCTGATATGGGTGGACCATGGTTCCCACAATAAGTCCGCCCGACGTGACCTTCGCAGGGTCGACCATCGCTCTGCTGCGCAATACAGCCGCCAACTACCCTCCCCGTCCTGATGAAGGTCCGAGACGTGGTCCGCTTGTTGGAACGTGACGGGTGGCACCAGGTAGCCCGAGCGCGGCAGCCATCGTCAGTTCAGTCATCCGGTCAAGCCAGGAAGGGTGACCGTCGCTGGCCATCCTGGTCAGGAACTCGCGCCGGTACGCTGGCCAGCATTCTCAGGCAGGCCGGCTTGCCGAGGGAGGAACGTTGACCACCTGGACTGTCGTGTACGAGCGGACCCGGACCGGATGGAGCGCCTATGTGCCCGCGTTGCCAGGCGTCGGCGCAGCGGGTGCCTCCCATGAAGAAACCGAACAGCTCATCGGCGAAGCCATCGCGATGCACCTTGAAGGCCTCGCCGACGATGGACTTCCGATCCCAGCGCCGGAGTCAGTCGACATCGGCCACGTCGAGCTGCCCCGCCCGGCCTGACAACTGCAGCGCAAGCGAGATCGGGACCACCCGCTGCCAGCCGTCGCCTCCGGTTCGCGCAAGAGAAGTAACCGGTTCGCGTCGGACTAGCTCAACGAGGTGAGTGGGCGCTGCCTCTCGCGAAACGGCGCCACGTGGTTGCTCCTCGCTAGTTGTCCCTCGTCCGAAGGTAGCCGGTCGTGGTACACACCCCTGCACACCCCTGCCAGCACACCCTTCCGCACACCCCCACCTGGCAGGGCTGCCGACAATCCGCCGACAAACGGAACGGGGGACGCCAAGGTCATGCCATCTGATGCCCGGCGGATCTGAAGGCCCAGCGGTGCGGACCGAAGGTCATGAGGCGAGCACCGAGCGCCACCGCCAGCTCAGCATCGGGGGTTCCTCGAACGCCCGGTCTCAAAAGCCGCGGGCGACCACCTCGTCCTCGCCGCTCGCTTGACAGGACCAGCAGTTCCCCTCCTCTCGCTCGTGAGACGTCAAACCGCTCGTAGGGCGCCTCCCCCCACGTGCTGGCGCCGATCAGTTTTGGTGGTTCGTAGTCCGCGGTCGTCATCTCATCGATGTGGATTGGCGATCACTGCACCCGTCCTGGCCCGGCACACGTCGCCGGCCGCCATTGGGGCACTGACGTAACCGACTCGAGACGACGTTCTGTCGACGGGCGGCGGCACGTCGACGGCCGGTGGTTCGTCGGCGCCGGGTGGTGCGGTGCTCGACGGGCGCCGTTCGTTCCCTACGGGCGTCTTAACGTCATCCTCGCGGCGGATTGTGGCGTGCCGTCGACCCGTCTCCAGTAGGGTGCCGCCCCGACGAACCGATGAAATCGTCGCCGTGAGCGCCAACTGTCATCGAACCGTCAGCCGAACCCGTTACGGTCGCCCGCATGGTGGCTTTTCGCCACGAGCGAAGCGACCGGCACCGATGAGGGTGCTCGTCGCCGAGGACGATGCGGGTCTCCGACTGGTCGTCGAGCGAGGCCTAAAGGAGAACGGGTATGTCGTCGACGCCGTCCCTGACGGCGAGGTGGCGGAACGGTACTTCGCCGCCTACGACTACGACGTCGCCATCGTCGACTGGCGGATGCCCAAACGGAACGGGCTGGAACTTGTCGAGCAGCTGCGCCGTCGCGGCGATCACACGCCCCTCTTGATGCTCACGGCGCGTGACACCACCGACGACCGCATCACCGGCCTCAACGGCGGGGCCGACGACTACCTGGTGAAGCCGTTCGACTTCGGCGAGCTGCTGGCCAGGCTCCGGGCCCTGCAGCGGAGACCGGCGCTGACGACCGGACCGGTGCTCGAGTGCGCCGACCTCGCCTTCGATCCGGCCAGCCGCCAGGTCACCATCGGCGGCGAGCCGATCGCGCTGACGTCGACCGAGACGAGCCTCCTCGAGATCCTGATCCGTCGAAGCCCGGCCGTCGTCACCCGCCGCGCCATCGCTATCCAGGCGTGGGACGACGAAGCGGACGCCGTCGGATCGAACACGATCGACGTCCATATGGGACGGATCCGGGCGAAGCTCAACGGGAGCCGCGCTCGGATCGACACGGTCCGGGGGACCGGGTACCGGCTGGTCCCCTCTTGACGACGTCGACGGCACGGTGAAAGCCCAGCGCGGCCGGCGCCTCCACGCCGCCAGGGTGGCGGTGGTCGCCACCGTCATCGTCGTGGCGTGTTATGCCGGAGCGGCCATAGCGTTCAACCAGTCGGTAGCCCATCGCTTGGCGGCCGAGGTCGACGCGCGGCTCTCGACCCGGGCCGGTGACGCCGTCCGATCGACGCTCCACTCGACCGGTGCGCCGCAGCCACCGTCCGACGACGACCACGACCTCGACGACGCGCCGGTCTTCGTCTGGCGGGTCGATGCGAACGGGATCCCGACCGCTTTGACCGCTGGGGGGCCCACCCTCGAGGTCCGGAAGTGGACGTCCGGGGCCGCGGCCGGGGTGGCGGGAGGTTCGGCGTTCCGGTTCTACGCCGTGCGATCCGCCGGGGAGTGGTTCGTCGCCGGGGAGAGCGTGGCCCAGATCCAACGCACCCAGCGTGCGCTGGTCGATCCCGAGGTTCTCTTCGGCATCGCCCTGGCCGCGGTGGCCTTCGTCGGCTCGCTGATCATCGGCCTGCGGGCATCGGCGCCGCTGGAGCTGATCCACCGGCGCCAGGTCGAGTTCACGGCGGATGCATCGCACGAGCTCCGGACCCCGCTCAGCGTCATACAAGCGGAGGTCGACGTCGCGCTCAGCCGGCCGCGTTCGGCCGAGGAGTACCAAGCCGTCCTGCGCCGGGTCGATGACGAAGGGCGACGCCTCGGCCAGATCGTAGGCGACCTCTTGTGGTTGGCCCGGGCAGACGACGGGCACAACGTCGAGCCAGGTGAAGAGGAGGCTGACGTCGCCGCCTTGGCCGCTTCCACGACGGAACGCTTTCGACCGGTGGCGGCCAGCCGGCAGGTGACGCTGCGAACCGACGTCGACGGCTCGGACTCGGCCCGCGTGCGAGCCGATCCGACCTGGATCGACCGACTGGTCGGCGTCCTGGTCGACAACGCCTGCAAGTACGCCGGGACAACAGGCCGGGTCGTCGTCCGCGTCCGCTCGGCTGGTGGCCGGGTGGTCCTCCAGGTGGACGACAGCGGCCCGGGTATCCCGCCGGAGCAACGCTCACTCGTGTTCGACCGCTTCCACCGGGGCGTCGACCAACCGGGCGGGACCGGCCTCGGCCTGGCCATCGCCGACTCGGTCGTCCGGGCGTCGAACGGGACGTGGCACATCGGTCGGGCTCCGCTCGGTGGGACCAGGATGGAGGTGTCCTGGCGCCGGATCGGCACACGCCGGTCGGACGAGACGGGACGGCAGACGGAGCGGACGACTGGTGTCGGCCGGACACCGGCTCTTCCGACCTTCTTACGTTGACCCCGGTGGGCTTTCACGTGATTGTCAGTCGACCTTCCTACCGTGGGAACCATGGCACCACGGCGCACGGCATCACCGCTGCAGGCGCGTCTCGCCCGTGATCGGCGGGACGCGTCCCTTTCGCGGATCTCCCGGACGACGGCGACGATCGCGGTGGGGACGGTGGCGCTCGCCGGCGCACTGGGGCTCTACGTCAGTCGAGCGTTCCCGGGCCACCAGGCGGCGTCGAGCACGATGAGCACGGCGGCCGGCCAGGTCGCCACGCCGACGTCACCGTCGCCGACGTCACCTGCGCCGTCGGTGACCGCCGCTCCCTCGACATCGGCGTCGACGCCGATGTCGGCAGCCGCGCCGCCGGCGTCGAGCTCGACGGGCACAGCCGGCGCGTCATCGTCGTTGCCCCCTCCGACGACCGCACCGGTGCGGACGTCGGCACCGCCTCACGTCTCGACCGGAGTCAGTTGACGAGATGGTCCCGGCGACGACGAGCAGCCGCCTCGCCTACCGAACGACCGCGCTGGGCACCCGGGCCGAGCTGCTTGTCACCGACGACCGCGCCTTGGCCACGGCCATCGGGATCCTCGAGGCCGAGCTCGAGCGCATCGATCGAGCGGCGAGCCGGTTCCGCTCCGATTCCGAGCTGTCGCGTGTGCATCGAGCCGGTGGCGACCCGATCGTCGTGAGTGACGGGCTCTTCGAGGCGATCCGCGTGGCGCTCGGTGCGGCGACAGCCACCGACGGAGCGGTCGACCCCACCGTCGGCCCGGCCCTGTGCCGGCTCGGCTACGACCGTGACTTCGCCGACGTGGCCGGAGGCCGGGACGGGACGCTGCCCGAGCCCCAGCCGGTACCCGGATGGCGAGCGGTCGAGATCGACGAGAGCCGCGGGACGGTTCGGCTCCCGCCCGGCGTCGAGCTCGACCTGGGCGCCACCGCCAAGGCCCTGGCCGCCGATCGGGTCGCCGACCGGGTCGGCCGGACGTGCGGGTGCGGCGTGCTCGTCTCCCTCGGCGGCGACATCGCAACGGCCGGCGTCTTCGACGGCTTTGCGGTCGGGCTCGACGGGACCTGTGGGATGGCAGTCGGCGACGAGACCGTCCTCATCGGTTCCGGCGGTCTGGCGACGTCGGGGACCGCGGCGAGGCGGTGGCGTCTCGGTCGTGACCGCGTCCACCACATCGTCGATCCGGCCACTGGCCTACCGGCGCGCGAGATCTGGCAAACGGTCACCGTCTGTGCCGGGTCGTGCGTCGCCGCCAACGCGGCGTCGACGGCCGCCGTCGTCATGGGAGCGGCGGCGCCCCGGTGGCTGCGCGCCCGAGCGCTCCCCGCCCGCCTGGTTTCCCCCGACGGTCACGTCGTCGTGGTCGGAGGATGGCCCGGCACCGACGACGGTTCCGCCGACGGCACCGAAGGCTCGGCCGAGACGCCAGGCCGGGGTTGGGCGGGAACATGACGGCGGTGATCGGTCAGGGATCGACGGCGTTGTGGTACCTGACGAGGGCGACCGGTCTCGTCGCCCTCGTCCTGCTCTCCGCCACCGTCGTCCTTGGCATCGTCTCGTCGATGGGCCGGGCCGGCGAGCGCTGGCCAAGGTTCTTCTCCCAGGCCGTCCACCGGAACCTCTCGCTCCTCTGCCTCGTCTTCGTCGCGATGCACGTGGTCACGACCGTCGCCGACGGCTATGTCCCCATCGGTCTGCTCGATGCCGTCGTGCCCTTCCGCTCGCCGTACCGCCCGATCTGGGTCGGCTTCGGGAGCCTGGCGTTCGACCTCCTTCTTGCCGTGTCGGTGACGAGCGCCCTTCGCCGCCGGATCGGCCCGCGGGCGTGGCGCGGCGTGCACTGGCTTGCCTACGCCTGCTGGCCGATCGCCGTGCTCCACGGCCTGGGGACCGGGAGCGACCCCCGGCTACCGGTCACCCAGGCCGTCGGCGTCGCCTGCGTCGCCGTGGTCGTCGGCGCCACCGCCTGGCGACTGGTCGACGGCCGCGGTATCTCCCAGCGGTGGCGCGTCGGCGGGGCGATCGGCGGGGCCGTCGTCCTACTCGCCACGGCAATCTTCGCCGCCCTGGGCCCGCTCCGACCGGGCTGGTCCCATCGTGCCGGCACGTCGAGCGCCGTCCTCGCGGAGCTCGGCGGGGCCACCACCTCCACGTCGCCGGCACCGCTCCAATCGGCCAACCGGGCGGCGCCGGCGACGGCGGCCGACGCGCCGACCGCCGCCATGCCGTCGGCGCCGTTCACGGTCCCCGTCACTGGCCGCTACACGACGACCGACGCCGGTTCCGGCGAGATCACGGTTCGGCTCGACCTCCACCCGACGACCGACGCCCCGCCGCTCGTCGTCGCGCTGACCGGCGCACCGGTCGCCGACGGGGTGGCGCTGCGTTCGGGCCAGGTGACGTTCGGGACGGCCGGCGGCCCGGTCACCGCGTTGGACGGGAGCACGATCGACGCGTCGGTCACTGGACCCGTTGGGCCAATGCGCCTGGCCATTCGGGTCACGCTCGATCGGGCCACGGGAACGGCCAGCGGATCGGTGTCGGGGACCCCGGGGTCATGAACGGAGGCACCATCATCCGATCGGTCGAGCCGGTTCGAGCCGATGCCCGGCCACGCCTCCTGGCCGGACTGCGGCCCGACGGCCGGGCGTCGGGGCTTGACGCCCATCTCGATCAGTGGGGACCGGTGGACTGGCGCCGGACGAGGCTGAGCCTGATCGGCGAGGTCGACGCCAGCGGGTTGGCCGGTCACGGCGGCGCGTGGTTTCCGGTCGGTACGAAGTGGCGGGCAATCGCCCGACAGCGAGGGCGCCGACCGATCGTCGTGGCCAACGGAGCCGAAGGCGAACCGGCGAGCGGCAAGGACGCGCTGCTCCTCACCCGGGCGCCCCACCTCGTCCTCGACGGCCTCGCCGCGGCCAGCGTCGCCCTCCGGGCGGTCGGTGCTGTCGTCTACGTCCCCGAGCACCTCACCGGTCCCGTAGAGGCGGCGATCGCCATGCGACGTCGGCGCCACCTGGACCCGGTCACGATGATGGTGGCCTGTGCCCCCGACACGTACCTCGCCGGGCAAGAGGCGGCGGTCGTTCGCAGCCTGAACGGCGGGCCAGCGCTGCCCTACTTCGTCGGCCTCCGGTCGGTGCGCCAGCGCGGGGTCGACGGGCGACCGACGCTGGTCCAGAACGTCGAGACCTTCGCCCACGTCGCCCTCGTCGCCCGCTTCGGCGCCCGGTGGTTCAGGGGGTTGGGCACGGCCGAGCTGCCCGGGACGATGCTGCTCTCGGTCAGCGGCCGCTGGGATCGGCCCGCCGTCGTCGAGGCGCCACTCGGGGCGCGGTTCGCCGACGTCCTCGATCTGGCGTCGTCCGACGTCGGCCGGTACCGCGGCGCCCTGCTGGGCGGCTACGGCGGTGGATGGGTGCCGCCGGAGGCGCTGCTCGACCTGCGCGTGGACGAGCGGCAGGTCCGCCAGGCCGGCGCGTCGCTCGGCGCCGGGGTCGTCGCCCTGCTGCCGACGACGACGTGCCCCCTGGCCGAGGTGGCCCGGGTCGTCCGCTACCTGGCCGGCCAGGGAGCCGGGCAGTGCGGTCCGTGCCGAGAGGGTCTGCCGGCGCTGGCTGATGAGCTCGAGCGGTGCACGTTCGGGACCGGCTCACCGCGGTCCGGCGTCCGCCCGATCCTCGACCTGTGTGATCTCGTCGAGGGTCGTGGCGCCTGCCGGCACCCTGACGGCGTCGCTCGGTTCACCCGCAGTGCGTGCACGGTCTTCGCCGACGAGATCGCCGTCCACCTCCGCCACGGGCCATGCCGCCAGACCGGGGGCGGCGGCTGGCTCCCCGTCCCCGGTCAGTCCGGGCCACCGCGCCAGCGAGAACCGCGATGACCGGATCGCACATCGAGCTCGTCGTCGATCCCGTCGCCTGCGATGGCCACGGGGTATGCGCCGAGCTCTTCCCCGAGCACATCTCGACCGACCCGTGGGGCTATCCCCTTGTCAACCCCGGGTCGATCCCACCAGGCCTGATTGACCATGCCAGGAGGGCCGTCCGCTGGTGCCCGATGCAGGCCCTCCACCTGGTGGAGCGAAATCGGTGAGTCAGTCGACGAGGTTCGTCGTCCAACGGGGCCGGACCTACCGTCGCCGGCGGGCAAAGGTCGCCCTGATAGCCCTGCTCGGCGGAGTCCTCCTATGGCTCGGGATCTCGCTGGGCGGCGCGCTGACGGACCCGTCGCTGGGCGGCTCCGTCGGCGCCCGGTTCGCCGAGTGGGCTCGCGGGCACGGCGCAGCGTCGATCGTCAACTGGACGGAGAACGAGTGGTACGGCCACCACCAACCGAAGGTCGGGGGCACGCTCCCTCCCGGTACGATCCGGCGCCCGACGGCGACGCCAGTCACCGTGGCCAGCGCACCACCGCACCTCCCGCCACCGGCACCGGTCCAGCCGTTCGCCAGCCCGGCCGTCCCCGGCGAGGGCGAGTGGTCGCCGGCCGGCCGCCTCGTCGGTGGGATCCCGGCGGTCTACACCACCACCCTGCGCCCCGACGTCGTCCACACGAGCTACGTCGTCGGGATGGCCTGGATGGACACCAAGCTCCTGCGCGCCACCCTCTACTCAGGGAGCCAGATCCCCGGCGGCGGCCCATACCCCGACACCGCCCCGATCGGGCCGGCCGCAGCCCAGAGCCTGATCGCCGCGTTCAACGCCGGGTTCTTGATGTCGGCAGCCGACGGCGGGTACTACACCGACGGCCAAGTGGTCGTGCCGCTGCGTACCGGTGCCGCCTCGTTCGTCGTCTACCGGAACGGCTCGGCGACCGTCGGGCAGTGGGGCCGGGACGTGACCATGTCGTCCGACGTCGTCTCCGTCCGCCAGAACCTCGACCTGCTGGTCGACAACGGCCAGCCGGTCCCCGGCCTGAATGCCGCCGACACGACCCAATGGGGGGCGACGCTCGGCAACGCGGTCTACGTGTGGCGGTCCGGCCTGGGGGTGACCCAGGACGGCGCGCTCGTGTACGTGGGCGGCCCGGGGCTCAACATCACGGACCTGGCCGACCTACTCGCCCGGGCCGGCGCCGTCCGAGCCATGGAGCTCGACATCAACACCACATGGGTCAACTTCACGACCTACCGTCCTTCCTCCCCCACCGGGGCGGCGTCGGCCGGCAACGGCACGGAGCTGCTCCCGGCGATGGCCGGCTCGCCCGGCCGCTACTTCGAGAGCTGGTGGGCCCGTGACTTCATCACGATGTCCTCGGCGGTCGGTGGGTGAGGGCCCGAGCGGCCACCCCGCCCCAGGCGATCGCCGGACCGACCGACCGCCGCGCCCGGGACCGGGCCAGCCACCTCGTCCGAGCGATGCGGCCGCGGCAGTGGGGAAAGAACCTCCTCGTCTTCCTGGCGCCGGCGGCCGCCGGGGTCCTGAGCCATTTCGGGGTCTTCCTCCACGTGCTCGGCGCGTGCGGGGTCTTCTGCGCCGCCGCCGCGGGGACGTATCTCGTCAACGACGCGGTGGACGCCGAGGCCGACCGGCGGCACCCGGACAAGCGGCTCCGGCCGGTGGCCAACGGCGACATCCCGGTGAGAGCCGCCGTCGTCAGCGGGGCGGCCCTGGCCACCGTCGCCATCGCCGGTGCGTGGCTGGTCGCTGGATGGAGCCTGGCGGTGGTCGTGGGGGCGTACGTCATCGTCAGCACCGCGTACAGCCTGCGCTTGAAGCGCGAACCGGTCGTCGAGTTGGCGGCGGTGGCGTCGTGCTTCGTGCTGCGCGCCGTCGCCGGCGGTGCCGCCGCCCACGTGCCGCTCTCGAACTGGTTCCTCGTCGTCACCTGCTTCGGCGCGCTCTTCATCGTCGTCGGCAAGCGCTCGGCCGAGCACGCCCGGCTGGGGAGCGAGCGCGGCGACCACCGACCGGTCCTCACCAGCTACACCCCGTCGTTCCTCCGGTCGACGTTGACCCTGGCCGCGTCCGTGGCCCTCACCGCGTACTTCCTCTGGGCGTTCGAGGCGACCGGCTTGGCCGGCCGGGCCGGGTCACGGGTCGTCTGGATCCAGCTCACCGTCGTCCCGGTGATCCTCGGCACGCTCCACGTCCTCTGGCTCCTCGACGCCGGCCGGGGCGGCACGCCGGAGGCTCTGGCGTTGCGGGACCGTTTCCTCCAGGCCCTCGGGGTTCTCTGGTTGGTCTTCTTCTCCATTGGGCTCTACGGATGAGCGCTGCGACGACCGAGCGCACTCTGACCGGGTGGGGGCGGACGGCCCCCTCGAGGGCGCAGGTGGTTCGGCCGGACGGACCGGGCGAGGTCGCCGGGCTACTCGCGCACCGCCCGGTGATCGCCCGGGGGCTCGGGCGGAGCTACGGCGACGCGGCCCAGCGGGCCGGCGGCGTCGTCGTCGACACGTCAGGCCTGACGTCCATCGGACCGATCGACGCCCGGACCGGTGCGGTCACCGTCGAGGGTGGGGCACCGCTCGGGGAGCTGATGCGCCGCGCCCTGATGACCGGTTGGTTCGTCGGCGTGACCCCCGGCACCCGCCACGTGACCGTCGGTGGCGCCATCGCCGCCGACGTACACGGCAAGAACCACCATCGCGAAGGCAGCTTCTGCCGGTACGTGACGAAGCTCACCCTGGCGACGCCGACCGGCGTCCACGTGGTCGGGCCCGACGACGACCCCGAGCTGTTCTGGGCCACCGCCGGGGGCATGGGGCTCACCGGCGTCGTCACGAAGGCGACGCTCCAGCTCGTCCCGGTCGAGAGCTCGTGGATGACGGTCGACACGGAACGGTTCGACCGGCTCGACGATGTCATGGCCGCCATGAGCTCCTCGGACGCCGATCACCGCTACTCGGTGGCGTGGGTGGACGTGGCGGCCCGCCCCGGCCGCCGCGGTCGATCGGTCCTGACGAGGGGCGACCATGCACCGCGAGACGCCCTGCCGTCGACGCGCCGAGCCGGCCGGCCCGGCATCGGACGGGAGCGTCCCCACCGCCTGCCGGCGGCGTCCGTCGGTCGCTTGTTGTCGCCCGAGCTGATCCGAGCCGTGAATGGTCTGTGGTTCCGAAAGGCACCCCGCCGGGAGTCCGGCGCACTGCAGACCGTGTCGTCGTTCTTCCATCCCCTGGATCGGATCGCCGACTGGAACCTCCTCTACGGCCGCCGTGGGTTCGTGCAGTACCAGTTCGTCGTCGGCTGGCCGCACGCCGAGCTCGTGCACCGGGCCGTCGCCATGACCGAGTCCTATCGCGTGCCGTCCTTCCTGGCCGTCCTCAAGCGGCTCGGGCCCGGCGATCCCGGGCCGCTCTCGTTCCCCGTCGAAGGATGGACGTTGGCGCTCGACTTCCCCGTCGGTCCCGAGCGCCTCCCCGCGCTGCTCGACCGGCTCGACGAGCTGGTCGCCGCGGCGGGCGGCCGTGTCTACCTGGCCAAGGACGGCCGGCTCCGCCCCGAGCTCGTCCCGGTCATGTACCCCCGGCACCGCGAGCTGGCGGACGTTCGCCGAAGGGTCGACCCTGAACGGGTCATCCAGTCGGACCTCTCCCGCCGTCTCGGCCTGGACCAAGGGTGGTCGTCGTGAACGACGCCTTCGGTCGTCCGCAGTCGGTCGTCGTCCTCGGCGGGACGTCCGACATCGCCGGCGCGGCGCTCGACATGCTCGTCGCCGACCGTTGCCGCCAGGTCGTCCTCGCCGGCCGAAACGGCGAGGCCCTAGAGGTGGTAGCGGCACGCCTGCGAGCCGGTGGTGCCGAGCGCGTCGAGACCGTCGTCTTCGACGCCACCGAGCCGGACCGCGCCGGGGTGGTCGTCGGACGGTGCTTCGCCGCGCTCGACGACCACGTGGACCTGGTCCTCGTCGCCGTCGGGGCCCTCGGCGACCAGCTGACCGACGAGGTCGACCCGGCGCTGGTCGCCGAGCGGATAACCATCAACTTGACCTGGCCGGCGGCGGCGGCGGCGGCCGTCGCCAACCGACTTCGCACCGCCGGCCAGGGCCGGATCGTCGTCATCTCCTCGGTCGCCGGCATCCGGGTACGCCGGGCGAACTTCCTCTACGGCTCAGCGAAGGCCGGGCTCGACGGGTTCGCGCAGGGCCTCGGCGAGGCCCTGCGCGGTTCCGGGGTGCGGCTGCACGTCGTCCGTCCCGGCTTCGTGTTCACCAAGATGACCGCCGGACGGCCACCGGCCCCGTTCGCCATCGGGCCGGCCGCGGTAGCGGCAGCCATGCTGAAAGGGATCGAGCGAGACGAGCCGGTCATCTGGGTCCCGTCCATCCTCCGTTTCGTCTTCACCGCTCTCCGCCACCTGCCCAGATCGGCTTGGCGACGGCTCCGGGGATGACGGGCTACGCTGCCACCTCCGACCGAGCTCGGCGGCGACGACGGGCCGGGGCCAGGTGGACCAGGCAGTTGTAGGTGACCACGGCGATGGCCAGGTGCATCGCCATCAGCACCGCCACCGCCTTCGGCGGCTGCCCCTGGGCCAAGATGTACAGGTCCGGCAGCCACAGCACCAGGGTGACCGCGATGGCCATCCGGAAGAACAGCCACCGCGGCGAGGACGAGATCCGCACCACCACCGGCCAGGCCAGGCAGGCGACGATGACGCCGACCACCGTCAGCTTGGCGTAGTCGGCGAACTGGAAGTGGCCGTAACCCTTGGTGGACGGGAACACCGCCTCACCGATGGCCACCAGCCCGGCATCGACCAACAGCGACCCGGCCAGCGACGCCACCGTGGCCACCACCCAGCGCGCCGCCGACGGCGGCCGGTGATCCGGGGAGAGGTCGATCTTGGCCAGGGTCATGGCCTTCTGCAGCGTGGTCGACAACGGTCAGGCCTCCGTGGACATGGCGACGTGTCTATCCGGGCGGCCGAGGAGGTGTTCCATGGAGCCCGTTGTACGCCCAGCAGCGTCCGGCGTCATCGGCCGCTCGGATGAAAGGGCCGCCGTCCGGGTCATCCTGACGGCGGTCGAGGAGGTCCTTCCAGGCTGTTTGCGGCCAGCGACGTCGGCCGGGGGTTGGTGACGGTCGACCTCGCCCCGTCACGCCTCCTCGTACCCAGGATCGACCATCGGGGCGAGCTCGTTCAGTAGTCCGCGGACCCGACGGTCGATGTCTCCGACGATGGGACGGACTGCGTCGATCGACTTTCCGGCCGGATCTTCGAGATCCCAGTCCAGATACCGCTTCCCGGGATACACGGGGCACGTATCGCCGCAGCCCATAGTGACGATGACGTCAGCCGCCTGAGCGGTCTCGGCAGTAAGGAGCTTGGGGAGCTCCTGGCTGGGGTCGAGGCCTCGTTCTCGCAGTATCGCCACGACCGACGGGTTGAGCTGATCGGCCGGCTCAGACCCGGCCGAGAAGACGTCGACTCGACCCTCCGCATAGTGGTCGAGCAGGACACGAGCGGCCAGGCTGCGGCCGGCGTTGTGGACGCACAAGAACAGCACGGCAGGTTTCTTGCTCACGGGGACTCCTTCGAAAGGGTGGGTGGCACTGACACGGCTCCGTCCAAACCGACGCCCTTGCCTTCGGGTGAGTGGCCCGAGGACGCCGCGGGATGCGGGACGACCACCTCGGCCGCTTCGGTGGGCGTCAGCTTCGGATAGAGCGCCTTGATGACGACGACGGCCAGGACCCCACCGACCACCTGGGCAGCGATGAAGGTCGGCGCAGACGAAGGAGCGATGCCGGCGAAGGAATCGGAGAACATGCGCCCCACCGTGATGGCCGGGTTGGCGAAGCTGGTGGAGCTGGTGAAGAAGTACGCCGCCCCGATGTAGGCCCCCACCGCGGCGGGGGCTGACCGGCTCCGGCCGGTCCGGGCCAGGGCGAAGATCACCAGCAACAGCCCGAGGGTGGCCACGACCTCGGAGAGGAAGTGGGCGCCAGAGGCTCGGTGCTTGGTCGAGATGCTGACGGCGGTCTGGCTGAACATGAGGTTGGCCAAGATGGCGCCGCCGACACAACCAGCCACCTGGGCAGGCAAGTAGGCGACCGCGTGGCGCCACCGCAGACCGCCGAATGCCGCGTCGACGAAGGACACCACCGGGTTGAAGTGCGCCCCCGAGACGGGGCCGAACATCAAGATGACGGCGAACAGGCCGGCGGCGGTGGCCGCCGCATTCTCGAACAGCTCCAGCCCGCCGTTCGACGGGGAGAGCCGCTGAGCGGCGATCCCCGAGCCGATGACGATGGCGGCGAGAAAGGCGCTGCCCAGCAGCTCGGCCAGGAGTCGCCGCCACAAGGGATGCTCGTCCATGACGACTCGCTCGCCCCGTGATCCTGGTTGTCGGTCCGGCGTTCAGCAGCAGGACGACGCTGGCCCAGCCACCGCCAGCTCGGGCCTGGGGGCACAGCACGCCGCGCCACTCGGTTCAGCCGGACGAAGCTCGCCCGCGGCCATCTCAGCGTCGGCGAGAACGGTATAGATCTCCCACGGCTCACCGCCAGGCCCGTCGACCCACACCTTGTCCTGGACGGCGAAGCAACACGACACCTGTTCTTCGACCGCCGTGGCCAATTCGGCCGCCGCCAAGCGGGTTTGGGCAGCCGCAACCTCGTCGGTGCTGCCCACCTCCACGCCGAGGTGGTTGAGCGAGCCCGGTACCTGGGTGACGTCTTCGATCAGGACGAGCTTGAGTGGCGGGTCGGCCACGGCGAAGTTGGCGTAGCCGGGACGAACCTTGGCTGGCTCAGTAGCGAAGAGCCTGGAGTAGAAGGTGATGGCCTCGTCGAGGTCGGCGACGTTGAGGGCGAGCTGGACTCGGGACACGGGGCATCCTCCTGATATATTCATAGTGATCGATCTTCAGTATCGGACAACGTATCGATGCTTGTCAATATCTAGGGTGGAGCGATGACCACGGCCAGAACCAGCACGAGGGGAGCCGTGGCGGACGGCGGCCTGTGCTGCTCCTCGGTGGTCGATGCGCCGCTCGACGAGAGCGATGCAGTCGAACTGGCCCGGGTGCTCGGCGCGCTGGCCGACCCGGTCCGCCTCCGACTGCTCTCCCTGGTCGCCTCCCAGGTCGAGATCTGCTCATGTGATCTGGAGGCGCCGCTCGGCAAGAGCCAACCCACCGTCTCACACCACACCAAGGTCCTGGCCGACGCCGGTCTGCTGGTCGGCGAGAAACGGGGACGGTGGATGTGGTGGCGAGTCGAGCCGACTCGGCTCGCTTCGGTGCGAGCCGCCCTCGGCGGTTGAGCCCCGGCGGCTCGTCAGGCGGGAACCCCGGCTACGGCCACCGCTACCCCGACGGCGCCGGCGATCAGCAGCCCGCTGACCACACCTCGGCGGGCCACGAAGAGCCAGACAAGCGCTCCGGCCAGGACGGGGATCTGCCAGAGGTGACCGAAGGAAAGACCGAGCGGGATGGCTGATCCGGCGATGGCGCCGATGACCGCCGGTCCGGCGCCGGTCAGGAACGATTCCACCGCGCTGTTCGCCCGGATCTGGTCGAAGTGCCGACCGCCGATCAAGACGAAGGCGAACGAGGGGGCGAAGGCGATCAGGGCGCCGAGCAGCCCACCACCCACCCCTCCGGCGGCGTAGCCGACCACGGCCACCGTCTGGACCACCGGGCCCGGGGTGACCTGGCCCAGGGCAACCGCGTTGAGGAACTGCCCGCCGGTCATCCAGTGGTACGTGGTGACGGCGTCGTGCTGCATGAGCGGGATGATGACGAACCCGCCGCCGTAGGAGAGGGCGCCGACCTTGAACGCCACCCAGGCCAGGGCCCCGAGACCACCCACCGCCGCCCCGTGGAGGACGACGGCGGGGATGAACGCCCGGGCCGACCGCGGTGAAAACGGTCGGCCCGGCCGCCGGATGACGATCTCGGTGACGCCGCAGGCGACGAGGACGAGGACGAGAAACGGACCGACCGTCGCCGCGGCGGCCGCTCCCAGCAGGGCGTAGACGATCCAGCGGACCTGCTCGGGCCGCTCGGTCCCGATCCGCTTCCAGCTGGCCGGGACCAGTCCACGGGCGGCGTTTAGCGCCACCGCCGGCACGGCGGCACCGGCGCCGGCAGCCGCACCAAGGACCCAGTCAGGGGGATGGCTGGCCAAGAAGACGGCCGACAGGGCCAGGATGAGGGCCAACCCGGGGACGATGAAACAGAGCCCACCGAGCAGGCCACCGAGCGCGCCCCGGAGCCGCCAGGCGCAGTAGATGGCCAACTGGGTCGACGCCGGTCCCGGCAACAGGTTCGTGGTGGCGATGGCGTCTTCGAACTCTTTCGCCTCGATCCACTGACGTTCTTCGACGCAGAGCCGTCGGAGCAGGACGATGTGGGTCGGGGGACCTCCGAACCCGATGCATCCGAGGCGGAGCCACTCCTTGCTGATGGTGCCGAGGGAGACCGGCACCGGCGGCCTCTGGTCGGCCTCACCCTCGTCGTCGCTCACGGGGCCTCATTCCCGAGCACCTCGGCCGCCAGCTCCCGGAGCTGGCGCTTGGTCGACTCGAGTGTCTTTCGCCCCTTGGCGGTCGCGACATAGGTGCGCCGGGCCCGACCATCGACCACCAGCAGGGTCGACCGGATGAGCCCTTCGGCTTCCATCTTGTGCAGCGTGGGATAGAGCGACCCGGGACTGATCCGGTAGCCGTGATGGGCCAACTCCGTCGCCATCCAGGCCCCGTGCACCTCGCCGTGGGCGGCGTGGTGGAGGATGTGCAGTCGGACGGCGCCTCGGAGGAACTCCCGCACGACTGGCAATGTAGTCGATATCGCTTATCGATATCGAAAAACGATAGGACGGCTCCGAGGCGGTGTCCTACGCCGCCACCTCCGACCGAGCCCGTCGGCGCCGCCGGGCCGGGGCCAGGTGGACCAGGCAGTTGTAGGTGACGAGGGCGATGGCCAGGTGCATCGCCATCAGCACCGCCACCGCCTTTGGCGGCTGCCCCTGCACCAAGATGCACAGGTCCGGCAGCCACAGCACCACGGTGATCGCGATGGCCATCCGGAAGAACAGCCACCGCGGCGAGGACGAGATCCGCACCACCACCGGCCAGGCCAGGCCAGGCCAGGCCAGGCCAGGCAGGCGACGACGCCGACCACCGTCAGCTTGGCGTAGTCGGCGAACTGGAAGTGGCCGTAACCCTTGGTGGACGGGAACACCGCCTCACCGATGGCCACCAGCCCGGCATCGACCAACAGCGACCCGGCCAGCGAGGCCACCGTGGCCACCACCCAGCGCGCCGCCGACGGCGGCCGGTGATCCGGGGAGAGGTCGATCTTGGCCAGGATCATGGCTCTCTGCAGCGTGGTCGGCATCGTTCAGGCCGCCACCGACCGGCAGACGGCCACGACCGGACGGGGGAGGAAGTGCTCCATAGGCCCCGTTGTACGCCGGGCACCGTCCGGCGTCATCGGCCGTCGCGGTGAACGAGCAGCCGGCCGGATCATCCTCGCGGCGGTCCTCACTGCCGGACCGAGGTATTCGTGGACGGGATCCGACGCTCCCATTACGGTTCGGATCTCCCGGAGTGAGCACCGCCCGGGACGTCCGCCGCGGTCGCCCGATCTCAGGATCCGAGCAGCCGCATTTAGAAGACGCCGGTAAGCGTGGCCACGGTGCCCTTCGAGGTGGTGGTGACGCTCCAGGTGTCGCCCGACATTGTGTGGGCGGCGCCGTTCCCTCCATATTGGGCGTAGATCACCCCGCTCGAATATTTTGCCGGGATCACGTCACCGGCCGTGAGCACGTAGGTGTAGGTGATCGATCGGGCCGACGTTGTCGTGCTCTGGGTCAGGTACCCACCGGGGAAGCTGCTGGCCTGGCTACTGAAAGAGACCCCTGTCGTGTGGGCCACCGTGATGACGACGGACATGGCCGTGATCGACGAGGTGTTTGTGATGCTGAGGCGCTCCTGCCCCCCGTAGTTGTTGTAGTTGTCGCCGGCTGGTACCACCGTGACGCCGTTGGACTTCGGGACGGTGGTCGTAGTGGTCGTGGTGGTCGGGCCGGGGCCGGTGCCGCACGGACTACCGACGTTGAGCGTGAGGCCGGTGACGCAGACGTCGGTGGCGGTGCCGGTGACGGTATTGGTCCCACCACCGGCGACGATGCAGTTGCCCGAACCGCTGGCGGTGATGGTGTCTGTCCCAGCGCTGCCGAGCACGAGGGCGTTCGACGCGCTGGTCGAGAACGTCCCCGATCCAACCACCAACGCAGTAAGGGCGAGCGTTCCACACGGCACGGGCGCGAGTTGGGCGACGGCGAGTGTCTGCTTCGACGATCCGACGTTGCTCGTCGGGACGTTCGTGCTCGCGGTGGCGGCGGCCACGAGCGTGATGACGACCAGGACGACGACGCACGCCGCAGCTCCTCGCACCATCGCCACCCGATGGGAGCGACGACGTGTTGGCGCGTCGCGGCGCACTTACACCACTTTCGTTGGGCCGCGACCTGTAAGCACCATGTCCGGGTCGCTCGCCGGGGCCTTCGGTGGTCGGTAGACGTAGCGGTGCGCGTCATCGTCGACCGCGTAGGTCCGCTGACCATCGCTGACTTCGCACAAGATCGGCTGCTCGAGGAACTCGGCCAGCCCGGCCAGGTCCGAGAAGTCGGGGACGACCACCGGCTCGCCGGGCTCCGTCAGCACCGCGACCGGCACGATGCGTGAATGGAGCCGGCTGGCGATCAGATCCTCCACGCTGCGCCCGGCCATTCGGCGACGCAGGACGTCATGTAACACCCCGAGAACGAGGGCGAGGACGACGAAAGAGACGCCGAGCCACCGCAGCGCAGGAACAGGGAGGTCGTACTTGGCGACCGAGATCTCGTTGGCCACGACGTGGGGGATGCTCCCCGCCTGGACCGGATGGAGGGCCGAAGCCAGCGCCGCGGTGGCGGAGCTCGGCGCGTAGGTCGCGCCGGGTGGGGCCGCAGCGGCGGGGGCGTTCACGGCGATCGTGGTCTGGGAGATCGTAAAGGGCAGCACCGGCGAGAACGTGTCGTGGACGCCCTCCTTGCCGACGGTGCCCGAGAGGTGCACGATCGGCTGGATGTCGGCGGTATAGGCGACCCCTTCGACGCCCGACTGCGTCGACACACTGCTGATGAGGGTATAGAGGCCGTTCAGGGGCAGGGAGCTGACGACGCTGACTCGATCGCCGGTGAAAGAGACCCTCTTTCGGATGACGGTGAGCCGCTGCCAAGTGTTGGTCTGGGAGAGCAGGAGGGCGTTGACCATGATCGTGCCGGTGATGTGATGGGGCATGGCCGACGAAAAACGATAGGAAAAACGCAGCGCGACGGAGTCCACGAGGCTCGGGTAGATCGGTTCACCGGTCGTGACGAATCCCGAGGGATAGACGGGGGTCGGGGCCTTGGTCGCCGCGGTGTAGGAGAAGCGACCGCTCTGCTGGTAGGCGCCGGACAAGGGCACAACCCGGTAGAGCGGGCGCGAGAACCCCAGCCCGAGAAAGAGCAGGGCCAAAGCGGCGAACAGGCAGGTGAGCGCGGCGGTGACGCCGGGACCCCTGGCGACCACCGCTGCGGTCGGTGCGGGTCCCGTCGGAGCTGGCAAGACCATCGGCGGAGCGGGCGTTACGGCATCGGTATCCCGCGCACCACTCGCCGGCGCTGGAATCACGTCCCGCCGCGGCGCACCATCGGATGATGAACGTTCCGTGCTGTCGTCGACCATGACCTCGCCAATCGTGAGCTGTTCATCTCGTCGGCCCCGAAAACGTGTCTTGCGCCGCCGACGACGCCGACGCTTTCTCTTCGTCGTGATGCCGGTGAGCGCTACTCCGAGCGCCGCCAGCCCGGCCAGTAGGGCGGCATGGAGCGGCGTACCGAACCACCCGAGCACCGCGCCGACCTTGGGGATCTCGAACCACAAGCTGCCTGACAGCTCGGCTCGCGTGGCATAACCAGGGTCCACGAAGTCGTTGTTGTCGCCTTTGAAGTAGTAATCGCCGTTCCGGATCATGATGATGCGGTGCAGGACCGGCCGGTGCAGCACCGGGCTCTGGTAGAGGACGATCTCCCCCACGTGGTAGCTCGACTGCGCGCGGACGATGGCAAGGTCGTTCTTGTACAGGATCGGCTGCATGCTGATCCCCGAGGTGATCGAGTAGCTGGTCGAGCCTCCGAGCTCGACGGGAGCGAAGAACGCCCACAGCCCGACGACCATCGCCACGCCGATGCCTACACCGGCGATCTTCACGTATCGCGATCTCACCGACGGTCATCCCACAGGACGATGCCGGCGACATGACGTACCACTGGCCCACTGCTACTGGGCTGCGACGACGGTCACGCCGGTCAGCAGCGCTGCCGTGAGTTGTGGGCTCGTGGTGGCGCAGGTGACGTTGGCTCCAGTCGAGTCCGTCGAGCAGGTGTAGTTCGTCGGCCCCCCGGTGCTGAGGGCGGCAGCGATGGTGACCTTGCCGCTGCCGGCGCTCGGGACCACCGGACTGATCGTGAACGTCAGTGAGTCGATGTTGCCTGGGGTGGTGCTATTGAGCACGTAGTGGATGTTGGCCACCGTGTAGCCCGAGACCGCACCGGCCCCCGCACCGGCAGTGGTCGCAGGAACGGTGTTCGACGCCGTGAAGGCGTACGCGCCGCCACCGATCGCGAGCGCTGCAGCGACGGCCACGATCACTGAAATCTTTCGTCTCTTGCTCATGTGCGGTACCTCGACACTTCTGATTGGCGGAACGGATGCGAGGGGCGACCGCATGGCGGTCGTCGGCGCGCAGTGGGCAGGAGGGAGGCGCCCGTAGCCGATCGCGTCACCACGAGCACACCCATAACGCCGAAGGGTGGGGAGAAGACGACCCGGTTTGACCGGATAAACGGCACCTGCGGGCAGCGCACGGCTGCCCCCTTTCGTGGCCGGGGGAAGATGACCATCGAAGACGATCATCACCCGAGCCGCAGCGCCAATTTACTACTCACCGACGTAAATTGCAATTTATTTCTAGAAAAAAGAAGGCTATAATAAGTGTCGTATATTGGGACTTTCGCCTCTGCCTCCCGCTACCGCCATGGCGTCCAATGGGGGTGAGTGTCTGCACCTCGACGGGACGGTGCCGACGCTCCTCGGCCAGGGCGACGGTCGGGGGTCGTCGAACGACAAAAGGAACCGACCAATGCTGAGCAACGAGCGAGCGATCGTCGTCGGCGTCGACGGGTCGCCGCAGGCCCGACTCGCCTTGAAGTGGGCGGCCGACGGGGCCCGCCACCGGGACGTGGTCCTCCGCGTGCTCTGCGGAGGAACGCCGCATCCGCGATTCGCGCCGGCGTCGTGCACTCCTGATGCCTTCCACCGGTCCGGGCCGTGGGTGCTCGTCGATGACGCAGTCGGACTAGTGATGGCGTGCCACCCGGGCGTCATCGTCCGAGGGGAGGTCTTCCAGGCGCCGGCTGGCGAGGCTCTCGTGGAGGTGGCCGAGCTCACAGAGATGCTGGTGGTCGGCGCACGGGGCTCCGGCGGCTCCGGCGGACTCCGGCTCGGGTCGGTGAGCCGCCACTGCGTCCACCATGCACAGTGCCCCCTCGTCGTCGTGCACTCCGAACCCGTCAGTCCGGCCGAGTCGGCCGCCAGTCGACGGATCGTCGTCGGCATCGACGGATCGCTCGGGTCCGACGGTGCCCTCAACTGGGCCCTGGAGGAAGCCGAACGGCGCAACGCCGACGTCACCGCGCTGTTCGTGTGGCAGTACCCGCCAGTCGGTGCCTTCATCGCGGCCCCGGTCGTCGGCTACGAGACCGAGGCCGACCGGGTGATAGAGGCGGCTCGGGCGAACGCCGCACGGTGGCGGCCGGCGGTCCACCTGGACGCCGAGTCGCGCCTCGGTGCCGCGGTGCCGGCACTGATCGAGGCGAGCCGCCGCGCCGATCTCCTGGTCGTCGGGAGGCGGGGCCGCAATCGGCTCCGGACGGCGCTGCTCGGGTCCACCGCGTCGCAGTGCGCCGACGACGCAACGTGCCCGGTGGTGATCGTGCCGACCGCCGACGTGTCGGCGGCCCCCGGTGAGGCGGCCCGAACATGACGGCGAAACGTCGACGGACCTCGTGCCGTCACGAACGCCGATTGATGGCCGAGGCCCGGAGTCTCAGGGTCCAATTTACCTATGTGTGGCCTATATCAGCGTCGTGTCATTCCTGGCGGATACAGCGACCGGAAACCTCGGTGGCGTCGACGCAGACGAACGCTTCACGTTCTCCACCAGCCCAGGGCTCGATGCCGGCTCGTGAGAATCGCTCCAGCAACGCCGGGTCGGTTACCTCCCGTGCCCGACCCGTTACCAGCACACTCCATCCCTCGCTCATCGTTTCGTCGATGTGGTCGACCTCGAAGCTCGCGGTCTTCCCTTCACCAAACACGGCGGCCGTGTTGGCCTGCGTCCGGAAGGCCACCTGGCCGTCGACAAAGCGGTAGTTCACCGGCAGGGCTACCGGCCCGGAAGCGGAGTTGAACACGATGCGACCAACGCCCCCACCAGCCAGGTGGGCGATGCACGCCGCGTCACTCATGGTTTCGATCACTGGATGCGGACCAGCCTGCCCGGTTCCGGACGGTCGATCGACGTCTGCGCCCGTGAGTGATTCGGGGGTCGTCTCGAGAGCTCGTGCCAAACGCAGCATGGCCGTGCTGGACAAGACGGCGACCGGGTTCCGCTCGAAGTAGTCGAGGTAGCTCGGATCAACCCCAGCGCGCCGTGCGACTTCTTCGCTGGTGAGCTTCAACTCCTCGCGCCGCCGCAAAATCCTCCGAGAGAGATCGCTGATACCGGAGACCTCTGCTGGTGTGCTCATCTGGTCTGCCTCCTCCGCTTGGTGTCCATAGGGCCGGTGGGCCCTGTCCGACGCCGACTCTTCCGGGACCGAAGATCACTACTCACGATCCCCACAGCCGGTCGATGGTCTGGAACCCTCCCTGCCACCCTCCCAGCTTTGCGGCCAGTGGCAAAGGGCCAAAGGTCCCATTCGCCTGCCGACCGGCGGACTCGAGCGAAATTTCGATGACTGCCGGAGGTACCGTGACCCCGATGATGCTCGGCGTCTCCACCGCTGCCTACCTGCGGCATCGACTCACGGCCGGTCGGTCGCGGTCATCGGGAGATGGACTGGTGAACAGCAATCCCCGGTCGGTCCGATGACGACCGGCAGCGCGGCCGGAGGGCGTCCAGGCGGCCGGATCGAGAGCGCCGACAACGAGCGGCTCAGACCCGGGCAGTTGGGCACGGCAGATCTGACCCTCTCGACGGTCGCCAACATCGGGCCGGGGATCGACTTCTACTTCGCCTTCGGAGTGATCGCGGTGACGGCTGGGGTGGCCGCTCCGCTGACGATCCTGGCCGCCGGGGTCGCCGTCGTCCTCCTGGCCTGGACGGTGGCCGAGTTCACCAGGGCCGAGCCATCGGCCGGCAGCTTCATCACTTACGTAGAGACGAGCCTCGGCGCTCGGGCCGGCGTGTTGACGGCGTTGCTGGTGACGGCGGGCTACACGATCGCCATGGCCGGGGTGTTCACCATGGCCGGCGGCATGGTGACCATGACCTTGGCCCACTACTTCTCCTGGAACGTGCCCTGGGGTCCACTCGCTGTCGGGCTCACGATCGCCGCCATCTGGTTGACGGCTCGGGGTGTGCGGATCTCCACTACCGCCGTAGGGATTGCCGTGCTGGCCCAGGTCGCGTGATGGTTGCCGTCTGCATCGTCGTGCTCGTCGAGCAACGATCCCACCTGTCCAGTGCCCCGTTCTCCTGGTCGCATCTGACCGGTGGGTTGACCGGCCTCTCGGCGGGTTTCCCGTTGGCGCTGTACATGTTCATCGGCTGGGAGAACGGTCCGGCGCTGGCCGAGGAGTGTCGCAACCCCCGGCGTACCGTGCCGCGGGCGCTCTTCCTCTCGGTGGTCATCGGGGCCGTGCTCTTCACCGGCTTTGCCTATGCCACCGTCACCGGATTCCACTACGACGTCTCCTCCATCGGTCGATCTTCAGTGCCGTTCCTCACCGTGGCTGACCACTACCTGGGCGGCGCGGCCGTCCTGGCGTGGATCGCCGGCACCGTCTCGGTGCTGGCCGCGCTGGTCGCCGGTACCAGCTCCCAGGCCCGCATGCTCTACGACGGCGGCCGGTCGGGCCTGCTACCGGCGCCGCTCGGGCGGCTCCACCCGAAAGCCGAGACGCCGGTGAACGCCCTGCTGACCATGGCGGTCATCGGCCTCGGCCTCATCGGCGTCTGGGCCGTCGTCCATGCCCTCGGTGTCGGCACCGGCTCGATGGATCCCGTCGGCCTGTACGCCGAGTGCTCGACCATGGGCACGATCGTGATCTTGATCGTCTACGTCTTGACCGGCGCCTCGCTACCCGTGTTCATGTGGCGGCGGCACCGAGATGCCTTCTCGCCGGTCCGGCACATCGTCGTTCCGGCTCTGGGGGTCGTCGCCCTGGCCGTTCCCTTCATCGAGCTGTGCAAGCCGGGCCAGCCCTCGCCGTACGATGCCTTTCCGTTCGTCGCCCTCGGCTTGGTCGCCGTCGCGGCAGGCTTGGCCTGGATCACCGTCCGGCGTCATCCGGCCACCGGCTCGGGCGAGGGAACCTCGGCGCCGACCACTGCGTAAGGGCGTGACCAGCCAACCGGAGCCCCTTCGGCTTGCAGCTATGGCCATGTCCCGGTGACCGCCCGGTCTCGCGCCACTCGAGCGGCGTAGACGAGGTCTGCCCCCGGGCCACCGAAAGTTGGCGGTTCCGCCTGGTGACCTCCGCCCAGGAGTGCGGCCACGGTGGCGGTGGTCGACGCCCGAAGAGCGTCCAGGTCGTATCCCCCCTCCAAGAACAAGGCCAAGCGGCCGGGGCCGGGAACGACATCGCCGACTATTCGGGCCAGGGCGGCAAAGTCGCCGCTCGACAGCGCGAGGTCACCGAGCGGATCGTCTCGGTGGGCATCGAATCCACACGAGACCAGCACCCACCGGGGTGCGAAGCGCTCGATCGTCGGCCCGGCGACGTGCTGGATGGCCAGGCCAACGAGCTCGCCCGTTGCTCCGGGCGGCAGTGGCACGTTGATGGTCAGGCCCGTCGCCTGCGGGCCGCCGACCTCGAGCACGCGCCCGGTCCCGGGAAAGAGCGGCCACTGGTGCGTCGAGAGGTACAGCACGTTCGGGTCGTCCCAGAAGATGGCCTGCGTGCCGTTCCCGTGGTGGACGTCCCAGTCGACGATCAACACCCGCTCGCCCCGGGCTGCGAGCGCCGCGGCACTGACCGCCACGTTGTTGATCAAGCAGAAGCCCATGGCTCGACCAGCGTCGGCGTGGTGACCCGGCGGCCGGGCCACGACGAAGGCCACCCCTTCGTCGTGGTCACTGAGCGCGGCGATGGCCGCGAGACCGGCTCCGGCCCCTCGCCGAGCGGCCTCCCACGAGTCCGTCCCGGCGAACGTATCGGGATCGAGCTCGCCGCCGCCGTGGCGACAGAACGCTTCCAGCTCGTCGAGGTACGACGCCGAATGAACACGTTCCAGATCGGCCCTCTCGGCCGGAGGGGCGCCCACTGAGACGAGCTCCCGACCGAGTCGCAGGTCACCGATCCCCGCCATGACGGCCGTGATCCGGCGCTGTCGTTCGGGGTGACCGGGGCCGCCGTCGTGCTCGTGCTCTCCGGTCGGACCGGCCAGGATCAACATCCTCGGGCACCCTGCACGCCTCTTAGCGTCGCACTCCTCGTCCCGTAGGGGTAGGGCAATAGTTTCGGGGGCGGATGGATCGGTGACGGATCGCAAGGTCTCGGAACGACGGGCGCCGCCCGCCCCCCCCGGGGGGGGTCCGGACGGGCGGCGCTGATGTCGGGAGGGGCTGGGCCAGCTCGAGGCTCAGACCGGCTCCAGCACCCGGTCGACCTCGTGGACCTTGGGGAACTCCTGGTCCTCTGTGACCCGCCGGAGGTGCAGCAAGCCGAGCGCCGTCAGCAGCAGCATGATCCCGGCCAGGACGAAGGAGGCGACGGCGCCCCACGTAGCGATCACGGCGAACTGGGAGAAGGCGTACGCCTCGAGCAGCAGGCCCTGCAGCGTGGTTCCCCGGAAGCTGACTGTCACGAGGGCCGCGAACTTCTTTGTTGTCGGGTGGGTCAGCGCGTAGCCGGAGATCTTCGAGTACACGCCGTGGTAGGGCAGGCCGTAGACGTCCATCTGCACCTTGTAGGCGTAGGCGTTGGCCTGCGCCCCGGTGAGCACCGGCTGGCCGGCGTACTGCAGGATCTCGGACCGTGACGCGTAGTTCTCGTTGTGCGTTGTGTTGATTGTCTTGGCCGCGGGGAAGTAGATCTCCTGGCGGGCCAGCTGGTTGTGGACACTGGAGTTGGCGTAGTTGGCGCCAACCAGCAGCAGTGCTCCGGCGACCACCAGGATCACCACCAGGGCCCCTCCTACTGCCGTAACGATCAGGTCGAAGGTCTTTCGCTTCATGTCGTCTCCTTGGTCGTGCCCCTGGGGATCAGCGGCTCCCGCCACCAGATTGCGGTGGCGGCACCGAGTCCGGCAGGGCCAAAAGGCCCCAATCGGGGAGTCCAAAGACCGCCGACCGCAAAGGTCTGGGCAGGTCGGGACTTTTGGCCCTGCCCTCGCGGCCTCGTGGAGCGGACACTCGCAGAAGAAACGATCACCAGCGTGGTCAGTCGACCCGAGGAGGACCCATGAGGTGGCGTGCGAAACGGTGGACTCGAGACGCGGGGCGATCCGGGCACGGATCTGTTCTCGGGCCGCTGGCCCGGCGTCACTGGCGAAGCCCTCCCAGAAAGGCAAGCGTCGAGGACTCATGTCCATGTACTCGCAGCTGCTGAGGGCGGCGATCGAGGATCGGCACGGATCGACCTCCGAGGCCACCCCCGGACAGCTCTTGGCCGAGCTCCTTCAGCGGCGCGGCAATATGGCGGCATTGCCGAATCCCGGACCGGGGCGAGTGCCGGCCGCGGTGGCCGATCAGCTCCACTACGACATCGCGCTGGTCGAGCTCTGTCGGCGCCTAGGGATCGAGTGCGACGTCCGAACATTCGACCAGCCTGATTCCGAGCGGAGACGGCTGGAGCGGGCGCTCGAGGCCAAGGGCGTGATTCCGCCCTCGGCGGATGGTGTCGATTCGGCTCTATACAGGTGAGGGCCGATCCCCTCAGGTCCCGGTGCCGTCCTTCTCCGCGGCACGAGCATTGCGTTCGTCCAGGCGGGCGGCGTACGTCGCCGCCTGGGTGCGTCGCTCCATGCCCAGCTTGGCCAGCAGGTTGGAGACGTAGTTCTTCACCGTCTTCTCCGCCAGGAAGAGGGACGCCGCGATCTGACGGTTGGTCTGTCCCTCGGCGATGAGATCCAGGATCCGCCGCTCCTGTGGGGTCAACCCGGCCAGCCGAGGGTCCTCCTCGGGACCCGCTTGCATACGCTCGATGATCCGCTGCGTCAACGCCGGATCGAGCAGGGACTGTCCGGCGGCTACTCGGCGGATGTCCTCGACCAGGTCGGTGCCCCCAACCTGCTTGAGGACGTAACCGGCCGCTCCGGCCATGATCGCCGCGAAGAGCGCCTCGTCATCGGCATAGGAGGTGAGCATGAGGCAAGCGGTCTCCGGGACCTGAGATCGGATCTCCCGACAGACCTCCACGCCGCTACCGTCGGGCAGGCGCACGTCGAGAATCGCCACATCCGGACGGGTGGGGGGGATCCGGGCCAATGCCTCCGCCACCGTCCCGGCTTCCCCGACCACCTCCAGGTCGGACTCGGCCTCCAGCAGCGATCGGAGACCGGCGCGGACGACCTCGTGGTCATCGACAAGGAAGATCCGCAACGCCACCGGGCGATCCTCACAGCCCGGCGGCATTTAGGCAACCGACCGGGCGCAGCTATCCGGCAAAGTCCCTGGTGAAGGTTGTCCTGATGTTGCGATGCCCGTAGACCTAGCGGTGGCGGCCCGCTAGGTTCGGTTGGGTGCCATACCGGTCCATTGACGATCCAGTCAAGCTACGCCGGCTGATGGCAGCGATGCTGCTCCTCGAGGCCGATCTGAGCCTCCCGGTGCTGCTGGAGCACCTGGTGGAGGAGGCTCGCTCCATGGTGGGCGCTCGCTACGGGGCCCTCGGCGTTCTCAACACCGAGCGCACTGCCTTGGCGCAGTTCGTCACGGTGGGTCTCGACCCCGACCAGGAGAAGGCGATCGGACCTCGCCCCACCGGCCAGGGGGTGCTGGGCCTGCTCATCAACGAGCCCGAGCCCCTGCGGATGCCCGATATCAGGTCCCACGGCAATAGCTACGGGTTCCCGCCCGGCCATCCCCCAATGACCTCGTTCCTGGGCGTCCCGGTGAAGGTGCGGGACGAGGTCTACGGCAACCTCTACCTGACCGACAAGGTCGGCTGGTCGGAGTTCACCGAGGACGACGAGCACCTAGTGGGCGCACTGGCCCTGGCCGCCGGCATCGCCATCGAGAACGCTCGGCTTCACCAACAGGTCCAGGAATTCGCCGTCCTGGACGATCGCGACCGGATCGCTCGGGACCTCCACGACGCGGTCATCCAGCGCCTTTTCGCCATCGGGCTCTCCCTCCAGGGGCTCACCAAGTCAGTGGCGGCGACGGGAGTGGCCGAGCGCCTCACCAAAGCCGTCTCGGATATCGACGACACGATCCGGCAGATCCGGACGACCATCTTCGAGCTCGGATCGGGCGGCTTGGAACAGAGTGTCCGAGCCGACGTCCTGTCACTGGTCCGAGAGTTCGATGTCATCCTGGGTTTCGAAGTAGAGGTTCGATTCGACGGTCCGGTCGACACCGCGATCCCGAACCAGGTCAGCGAACATCTGCTGGCCACGATCCGAGAGTCCTTGACCAATGTCGGTCGACACGCCCAGGCGACCGCGGCCAGCGTCACCGTGGCCGCGAAGGACCAAGTCTGCTCTGTCCGCATCCTCGACAACGGCGTCGGCTTCGATCTCGGCGACCGCGCATCGGCGGACGGTGGTCTTGGCCTCGGCAATCTCCGTCGCCGGGCCGAGAAGTTGAAGGGCGAGCTGGTCATCGAGCACCGGCCACAGGGAGGAAGTGCTCTCCTCTGGCGAGTGCCACTCTCGCCTGCCTGAGGCCATGGCCTTCCGGCCGGGGCCTTTGGACCAACAATTCCGGCGACAGACCTCGAGGAGTCGGCAATGTGACCTTTGGCCCTGCCCGGCGACCCTCGCCGGCGCGACCGTAAGAACATGACGCCCGTGCAGCACGATCGAGACGGCGAGATGGCCTATCCCGTGACGACCGAGCCTCTCCGCTGGGACCTGCTCCACAAGATGGACGCCTACTGGCGCGCCGCCAACTACCTCTCGGTCGGCCAGCTCTACCTCTACGACAACCCGCTGCTCAGGAAACCGCTGGAACTGGCCCACGTAAAGCCGCTCGTGGTCGGGCACTGGGGCACGACGCCGGGGCAGAACTTCATCTACGTGCACTTGAACCGGGTGATCAAGGAGCGTGACCTCGACATGTTCTACGTCGCCGGTCCCGGTCACGGCGGCCCGGCGCTGGTGGCGAACACCTACCTGGAGGGCACCTACAGCGAGGTCTATCCCGACGTGAGCCGGGACGAGGTGGGGCTGAAGCGGCTGTTCACTCAGTTCTCGTTCCCGGGTGGCATCTCCAGCCACGTCGCCCCGACGACGCCGGGGTCGATCCACGAGGGCGGCGAGCTCGGGTACTCGCTCAGCCACGCCTTCGGCGCCGCGTTCGACAACCCCGGGCTCATCGTGGCTTGCGTCATCGGTGATGGGGAGGCCGAGACCGGGCCGCTGGCGACCGCCTGGCACTCCAACAAGTTCCTCAACCCGATCACCGACGGGGCGGTGCTGCCGATCCTGCATCTCAACGGCTACAAGATCAGCAACCCGACGGTGCTGGCCCGCATCGAGCCCGAGGAGCTCGAGCAGTTCCTCCGGGGCTGCGGGTGGACGCCGCACTTCGTCGAAGGCGACGATCCCGAGCAGATGCACCAGCTCATGGCGGGTGCCCTGGACCAAGCCATCACGGAGATCCGGCAATTCCAAGACGATGCCCGCCAGGGCGGCCTCACCGCTCGGCCACGCTGGCCGATGATCGTGCTCCGCTCACCCAAGGGCTGGACGGGCCCGAAGGTCGTCGACGGCCTGGAGATCGAGGGCACGTTCCGGTCTCACCAGGTGCCGCTCCTCGTGGACTCCGACCACCCAGACCATGTCGAGCTCCTCGAGCGTTGGATGAAGAGCTACCGCCCCGAAGAGCTGTTCGACGAGGACGGCCAGCTCTGGCCGGAGCTGGCCGAGCTGGCGCCGACCGGCAATCGGCGGATGGGTGCCAACCCCCACGCCAACGGCGGCACGCTGTTGCGAGACTTGCGTATGCCGGACTTCTGTGACTATGCCGTCTCCGTGCCTTCCCCCGGTGCGGTCGACGGCCAGGACACGCTCGTGCTCGGTGAGTTCCTCCGCGATGTGATCACGCTCAACGACGACCGCCGGCACTTCCGGATCTTCGGTCCCGACGAGACGCTGTCGAACATGTTGGGTGCGGTCTTCGGGGTCACCAACCGCCAGTGGAACGCCGGAACGGTCGAGAACGACGAGTTCCTGGCTCCCGAGGGCCGGGTGCTCGATTCGATGCTGAGCGAGCACCAGAGCCAGGGCTGGCTGGAGGGCTACCTGCTCACCGGACGGCACGGGCTGTTCAACTGCTACGAGGCCTTCATCCACATCGTCGACTCCATGTTCAACCAGCACGCCAAGTGGCTCAAGGTCACCTCGCAGCTGCCGTGGCGCCGGGAGATCGCCTCGCTGAACTACCTGCTCGTCTCGCATGTCTGGCAGCAGGACCACAACGGCTTCACCCACCAGGACCCCGGCTTTCTCGACCACGTCGTCAACAAGAAGGCCGACATCGTCCGGGTCTACCTGCCTCCCGACGCCAACTGCCTCCTGTCGGTCGCTGATCACTGCCTGCGTAGCCGCAACTACGTGAACGTCGTAGTGGCGGGCAAGCGGGCGATGCCCCAATGGCTGACCATGGACCAGGCGATCGTGCACTGCACGGAGGGGATCGGGATCTGGGAGTGGGCCAGCAACGACCAGGGTGCGGAGCCCGACGTCGTCCTCGCCTGCTGCGGCGACACGCCGACCCTCGAGGTCCTGGCCGCCGCGTCGATCCTCCGCCAATACCTCCCCGAGCTCAAGGTCCGGGTGGTCAACGTGGTGGACCTCATGAAGCTCCAACCCAGCACCGAGCATCCTCACGGGCTGAGCGACGCCGACTATGACTCGATCTTCACCACGGACAAGCACGTCATCTTCGGCTTCCATGGCTACCCCTGGTTGATCCATCGACTGGCCTATCGCCGGACGAACCCGAATCTCCACGTACGCGGCTACACGGAAGAGGGCACGATCACCACCCCCTTCGACCTGCGGGTGCAGAACGGCCTCGACCGTTTCCACCTGGTCCAGGACGTCATCGATCGTCTCCCGCAGCTGGGGGCCACCGGGAGCTACCTCAAGCAAACGATGCAGGACAAGCTGGTCGAGCACACGCGCTACATCGACGCCCATGGCCAGGACATGCCCGAAGTCCTGAACTGGAAGTGGGACGCGGCGGCGGTGCCGCAGGCGCGTGGCCCGATCGAGTCCTCTGCTCCTCGATCAGCGCCATAGGCGAGCCCGTCGACGACATGAGGGTGCTCGTGATCAACGCCGGGTCGTCCAGCGTGAAATTGCGGATCGTGGACGGCGACGACCAGCTGGTGGAGAGCCGGGACCTGGGCCCTCCCGACCACCACCTGGCCGCCCAGCTCGGCGACTTCCTGCACGACGCCGAAGCGTTCGACGTCGTCGGCCACCGGGTGGTCCACGGCGGGTCCCGCTTTACCGGCGCGGTGCTGGTCGACGCCGGTGTCCGAGAGGCACTCGACGGCCTCAACGAACTGGCCCCGTTGCACAACCCACCCGCCCTGGTCGGGATCGACGCCGTGGCCCATCTGGTCGTTGGTGTGCCCCAGGTGGTGTGCTTCGACACCGGGTTCCACGCCAGCCTGCCCCCGGCGGCGACCACCTATGCCGTGCCCGCGGATTGGGTGGCTCGTTGGGAGATCCGCCGCTACGGGTTCCATGGGATCAGCTGTGCCTGGGCCTCCCGCCGGGTGGCAGAGCTATTCGGCTGCCCGCCCGATCGGCTCCGACTGGTGGTCTGTCACTTGGGTGCCGGCGCCTCGGCCACCTCGATCGGCGGAGGCCGCTCGGCTGACACCACGATGGGGTTCACGCCGCTCGAAGGCCTGGTCATGGCCACCCGCGCCGGCGACCTCGACCCCGGTGCGCTGCTGTTCGCCCTCGGCCGCGGGCTGGACGCCACCGAAGCCGGCGACGATCTCGAGCACCGGGCTGGCCTGCTCGGGCTCTCGGGTGGGGCCAGCAGCGACATGCGCCAGCTGCTCGCCCACCGAGCCGCGGGCGACCAGGCGGCGGGGCTGGCCATCTCGGTGTACCTCCACCGACTGCGGGCCAAGATCGCGGCGATGATGGCGGCGACCGAGGGGACCGATGCGCTGGTGTTCACCGGCGGGGTCGGCGAGGGCTCGGGGATGATCCGGGCCGAGGTATGCGAGGGTCTCGGATGGCTGGGCGTCACCCTCGATCGGGACGCCAACGACGCGGTCGACGTCGCCGACGCCGAGATCTCGGCCGATGGCGCTCCAGTCCGCACCTTCGTCGTCCACGCCCGCGAGGAGCTCCAGATCGCTCATGAGTGCCGCCGGCTGCTCGCTCCCCGCCCGACGGCCGCCCGGTGAGCGTAAAAACCGTCCGTCCCCTACGCACCCAGCCCCTCGACCGGACGTTCGAGGCGTTCGTCTTCGATTGGGACGGCACGGCGGTCCCTGACCGCCAGGCCGATGCCGGTCCGCTGCGAGCGCGTCTCGAAGCCCTCAGTGCCGCCGGCGCGTCCGTCTTCATCGTGAGTGGCACCCACCTGGGCAACGTCGATGGCCAATTGCAGGCCCGTCCACCCGGTCCTGGACTCCTTCACCTGTGTCTCAACCGGGGTTCGGAGGTGTTCTCGGTAGGCGAAGGCGGCCCGACCCTCATCGAACGGCGAGTAGCCAGCCCCGACGAAGATCGAGCGCTGGACGAGGCGGCGAACGACACCGTCGAGCAGCTCGCACACCGCGGCCTACACGCCCAGGTGGTTGCGGGACGGCTCAACCGGCGGAAGGTCGACCTCATCCCCGAACCGACGTGGACCAATCCTCCGAAGGCCCGCATCGGTGATCTGGTCGAGGCGGTAACCAGTCGCCTCCGCGCCGCCAAGATCGACGGTCTGGCCGAGGTAGCCGAGATCGCCGCCGCGGCCGCTCGACGCGCCGGACTGCCCGAAGCCAGGATCACTACCGACGTCAAACACGTAGAGATCGGGCTGACGGACAAGGCCGACTCGGCCAACTGGGCGGCCGCCTGGCTGGCCGAGCAGGGGGTCACCGGTCAGCTGATCCTCATCGTCGGGGACGAGCTGGGCTCCCTGGGCGGCGTTGCGGGCAGCGATTCGCTCATGATGGTCGACGGTCTGGCTCGGGCACCGGTCGTGTCGGTGGGGGTGGAGCCCGAAGGCGTTCCCGCCGCTGTCGTACATGTGGGCGGGGGGCCGGCCCAGCTCCTGTCGTTGCTCGACGGGCAGTTGGACCGGCGTAGGGCTGGCCGGGTGCCGTCGATCGACCGGGATCCGGCTTGGGTCCTCGCCCTGCCCGAGCGTCGTCTCGGCATCCGGGCGACCGAAGCCCTCGGCACCCTCGCCAACGGCCGGGTCGGCACGCGGGGCTCCCGAGAAGAGGAGGTGACCGGCGGCCTGCCGTCGCTCACCGCCAGCGGCATCTATTGCCGCGACGGTCTCCTGCCCGGCCCGACGTGGACCTCGCTCCAGCTGGACGGGACCGAGGTCCATCTCGGGGACGACGAGCGGCTGGTCGACCTTCGAACCGGCGTGCTGGCCAGGGTCGGCAACGGCAACGACGAACTGCGGTCGCTCCGGTTCGTCTCGGTTGCCGACCGAGCCGCCCTCGCCCTGCGGGCCGAGGCCACCCCCTCACGACTTCATTCCGGCCTGCCGCTGTCGATGCCGACGGCGGCACCGGGGTTCGAGCAAGCAACCCACGGCGAGGTGGCGATCGCTCGAACCGGAACGCCGGGGAACGGTGGGATCGTCGTCGCCGTCCGCGACCGGGAGGAGGTGGCCGGGAAGCGCCGCACGGTGCAGCGGCTGGCCGCCTGGGTGGCCTCTGCCACCGGCGAACCGGACGCGGCCGAAGCGGTCGAGGCGCTCGAGCGCTTCGAGGTGACGGGTTTCGATCGCCTTCTGGCCGGCCATCGCCGCGCCTGGGCGCGGCGATGGGCCGATGCCGAGGTCTCGATCGACGGGGATCCCGAGCTCCAGCTGGCAGCCCGGTTCGCCATGTTCCACCTCCTATCGGCCGCCGCCGAGGGGGGCGAGGTCGCCGTCGGCGCTCGTGGCCTGAGTGGCGACGCCTACAGGGGCCACGTTTTCTGGGATGCCGACGTCTACGTACTGCCGGTATTGGCGGCGGTAGCCCCGGCCGCGGCCCGGGCCATGCTCGAGTACCGGATCCGGCGGTTGCCGGCGGCCCGGGAGGCCGCCACCAAGCTCGGCCGCCGAGGGGCCCGCTTTCCGTGGGAGTCGGCCCGCGACGGTCAAGACGTGACCCCGCGACGAATCGCCGGGCGCGACGGGGAGCCGGTCAAGATCTGGACGGGCGAGACCGAAGAGCACATCGTGGCCGACGTGGCCTGGGCGGCCAACCACTACGCCGAATGGACGGGTGACCGCGGCTTCCTCGACGGTCCGGGCGGTGATCTCGTGGTCGACACCGCCCGCTACTGGGCGAGCCGAGTCCGCATCGACGACCGAGGTCGCGGTCATATCGAGGGAGTGATGGGACCCGACGAGTACCACGAGCCGGTGGACGACAACGCCTTCACCAATGTGATGGCCCGCTGGAACCTCCGGGCCGGCGCCGACGTGGTCGGCCGATCGGGCGATCGATCCACGGCCGCCGACTGGTCCCGGCTGGCGACCCAGCTGGTCGATGGATGGGATCCGCGGCGCGCCATCTACGAGCAGTTCGCCGGCTACTTCGACCTAGAGCCGCTGATGGCGGCCGAGGTGGCACCACCGCCGGTCGCCGCCGACTTGGTGTTGGGCCCCGAACGGGTCGCCCGATCGCAGCTGGTGAAGCAGGCCGACGTCCTCATGCTCCACCACCTGATCCCCGACGAGGTGGTGCCCGGCTCACTTGCCCGTTGCCTTGACTTCTACGAGCCCCGGACGGTCGCACGGCAGCTCCCTGTCCCCCGCCATCCACGCCTCCCTCCTCGCCCGAGCGGGCGAACCGGATCAGGCGCTGGCCCTGCTGCGGCTCGCCGCCCGGATCGACTTGGACGATCTCAGCGGGACGACCTCGGGGGGTTTGCACTTGGCCGCCATGGGAGGCCTCTGGCAAGCCCTGGCCTGGGGGTTTCTGGGGCTACGGGCACGAGGCGGTGTGCTCTGGATCGATCCACGCCTCCCGGCAGCGTGGAATGCCCTGGCCCTCCGGTTCCGGGTCTTCGGGAACCCGGTGACCGTCCGAGCCGAACCCGGTGGCGTGACGGTCGCCTGCGCGGTACCGATGCGCGTGCGGATTGCCGACCGGGCCCCGGTCCGCTGCGAACCTCCCGGTGCCACGTTCACGGTCAGGCCGGCCGAAGCGCGAAGGGACAGCTGACGAGGACCGTCATCGCCGCCGTCGACGTCACGACGTCAACGGGGTCCGCATCTCCAACCGGCAGGCGGGAAATGTGACGTCTGGCCCTGGGAGAGGTCGATCTGAAGGGACAGACTGCACCCATGTGGATCGACAACCGGGGCTCCGAAGTACTGATCAGGGCCGACTGCCTCCGTCTGGTGGCGACCGAAGCTGCAGACGGCGGCGTCGGTCGGCTGGCCGTCTCGGGAGACCAAGCACCGATCGTGGTCCCCGTCAATTTCTCCTTCTCGGATCACCAGGTTTTGGTGCGCGTGGGGGAAGGTTCTCTCTGGCACCAGGCCAAGGGCCAGCTGGTCGCTTTCGAGGTCGACCACATCGATCTCGGATGTGGGGTGGCTTGGAGCGTGTTGATCCGGGGGTTGGCCACCGAGCTCCCCGATCCCACAGAACCCGGCACACGGCGAACGCCCAACCCGCTGGTTCCCGAACCGGGGTCGATGATCCTGGCCATCCGTCCCGACGTGGTCACCGGGCGACGGTTCTCCATCTCTCAGAGGGACTCGTAGATGAACACCGTCACACTCAGGAGGGACGACCCCCTGGCGGAGCTCGACAACATCGTGGCGAAGGTGGCAGAGAGAGATCGCCAGCGGGCCGCGCAAAACGCTGAAGCGCATGACGAGATGCAGAGGTTCTTGGCTGCGTTCCACGCCGCCTGCGACGCTCAAGTTCGCCCGGCAATGGAGGCGGTGCTCGAAAGGCTGCGGGAGCACGGTGGTGGTGGCGTCATCGAACAGCATCCGGGCGGCGAGGCGCGGTTTCGCCACCCCTCTCTGATCCTTTGGATGTCGCTGGAAGGAGAGATCGTCGGCGCGCCCCGTGCCGATCTCGAGCCGTATTTGGAGCTCGAAGCAGACGTGGAGCACCGAGCCATCCAGGTCTCCGAAGGCGACATGTGGCGCAAGGCCGGAGGGAAGCGAAGTGGCCGCATCGGCAGCTGGCAGATGTCCGACCTCACCCGAGAGCACGTCATCGACGAGCTCCTGGCGATCGCCCGCCGCTGCTGCCGGCTGACCTGAGGGATCAGTGGCCATAGGCCGCAGTTGACCGGATCTGTGACCTTCGGCCCTAGCTCGCCCCGATCGCCCGCCGTACCGTCGAAGTAGAGGCGGTGAAGGGAACGGAGGTCCTTCCCGTCGCCCGATGGTTCTCGGATGCAGAGCCGGAGTCGAAGTGTGCACTGATCGATCGAAAGGGACCTGCCATGAAAGCTGCCGTCGTCCACGACTTCAGCCAGCCGTTGCGGATCGAGGACATTCCGATCCCCGAGCCCGGCATCGGCGAGGTCGTCGTGAAGGTCGAAACCTGCGGCGTGTGCCACACCGATATCCACGCGGCGCATGGTGACTGGCCGGTCAAGCCGGCGCCGCCGTTCGTGCCCGGCCACGAAGGGATCGGTCGGGTGGCGCGTCTCGGACCGGAGGTCCGGGGTGTCCGCGAAGGCGACCGCGTCGCCGTCCCTTGGCTCGGGTGGGCCTGCGGAGCCTGCGAGTACTGCGCTTCCGGGCGCGAGACCCTTTGCCCGAACCAGCAGATGACGGGCTACACGGTCAATGGAAGCTACGCCGAGTACGTGAAGGCCAACGCGGCGTTCGTCGGCCACGTCCCCGACGAGATCGACCCGCTCGACGCCGCCCCGTTGACCTGTGCCGGGGTCACCACCTACAAGGCGGTGAAGGTCTCCGGCGCCCGATCGTCGGACCTCGTCGCCGTCTTCGGCATCGGCGGCCTCGGTCATCTGGCCGTCCAGTACGCCCGGATCGCCGGCGCGTCGGTGGCCGCTGTCGACCTCGTCGACGCCAAACTGGAGCTGGCGCGTCAGCTCGGCGCCGAGCACACCGTCAACGCCGCGGTCGACGACCCGGTGGCCGCCATCCAGGAGCTGGGTGGCGCCGACGTCGCCATTGCCGTCGCCGTTTCGCCGGTCGCCTTCGAGCAGGCGTACCGGAGCTTGAAGCGTGGCGGCACCCTCGTCTTCGTCGCCCTGCCGGCCGAGAACCATATGGACCTGCCCATCTTCGAGACCGTGCTCGGAGGGATCACGGTCGTGGGGTCGATCGTCGGCACCAGGGTGGACCTGGCCGAGACCTTCCAACTGCATGCCGAAGGGCGCACCCGGATCGTTCGGGAGACCCGTCGGCTCGAGGAGGTCAACGAGGCCTTCGAGCAGATCGAGAAGGCCCAGGTCGACGCCCGCCTCGTCTTCGACTTCCGGTCATGACCGTCTCTCCCCCGCTCGGCTGGCGCCCCGCTCGTCCACTGGTAGGACGGGACCCGGGCGATTCGTGGCTCGATCAGGTGGCCCTGGAGATCTGGGTCGACGTCGAGCGCTCGCCCACCGTCGTCACCCTCGCCGGCACCCTCGACGATCGAACGGCTGTCAACGTCCGATCGGTGGTGGGCCAGCTCGTCGCGGAAGGTCACCGGGACCTTCTGGTCGACGTCGGCGGGCTGGCGATCGCCGACGAGAGCGGGCTCGACGCGCTCTTCAGCATCCAGGCGGCGGCCCGGCGATCGGGCGGCACGGTGACGTGGTCGTTCGGACCGGACCACGAGACAGGCGCGACGCTCGTCAGTCCCCCGTCCCGACGCGAGCTGACGGGAAGCGCCGACGTAACATCGTCGCCCGGGCGATGAGCGGACGGACATGGGCCGCCCCGCCATTCGGACCGTCGGTCTCGGCAAGCGTTACGGCGACGTCGAGGCGCTCTGTGATCTCGATCTCGAGGTCGACCCAGGAGAGGTGCTGGGCTACCTCGGGCCGAACGGTGCCGGTAAGACGACGACGATCCGGATCCTGCTGGACCTGACGGTCCCGTCAGCGGGGACGGCCGAGATCTTCGGTGCCGACTGCCAGCACGAGCCGGTAGCCGCCCACGGCCATGTGGCGTACGTGCCAGGCGAGGCCAGCCTGTGGCCGGGACTGACCGGTGCAGAGACGCTGCACCTCCTCGGCCGCGTCCAAGGCCACGTCGACCGGGGCTACCGAGACGCCTTGATCGACAGGTTCGAGCTGGATCCGAGCCGGAAGGTGCGGACCTACTCCAAGGGGAACCGGCAGAAGCTCCTGCTCGTGGCGGCGTTCATGGCCCGGCCGGATCTCCTGGTCTTCGACGAGCCGACCAACGGTCTCGACCCGCTGATGGAGCAGGTCTTCCGGGCCTGCGTGGAGGAGGCACGCCAGCGCGGACAGACCGTCTTCTTGTCCTCCCACATGCTGAGCGAGGTCGAAGCGCTCTGCGACCGGGTGGCCATCCTTCGCCAAGGGCGGCTCGTCGACCTCGGCACCGTGCACGAGCTACGGCACCTGTCGACGGTGACGATGGAAGTCACCTTCGGCGGCCCTGTCCCCGAGCTCGGCCGGGTTCCGGGGGTGGCCTCGGTCGTCGTCGACGGGCCGCTCGTCCGGCTGCACGTCAACGGGCGCGTCCAGCCGTTGCTGGATGCGCTGGCCAACGCGGACGTCCGAAAGCTCGTCAGTCGCGAGCCGTCGCTCGAAGAGCTCTTCCTCGCCCACTACGGGCCGGACGGCGGGACGGCCGACGGGCTGGGGCGGGCCGGTGACTGACGTCGACGTTGCCGTCCCCGGGCCGATCCCGGTCGAGACGGGCAGCCCGATGGCGGTCGCCGACAGCCAGACGGGCGGGCGATCCGTCGTGGGTCGCCAGACGGCCCGGCGAGCGGTGCGTTCTGGGGCCGTCTGGGGCTACGTGTTCGGCCTCTACGTGGCGTCAACCGCGTTCAGCTACGCGTCGGGCTATCCGACGGCCGCCCAGCGCCTCCGGCTGGCCGACGAGTTCGGCTCCGATCGCGGCGCGGCGGCGATCGCCGGCCCGGCGTACCGGCTGGAGACGGTCGGCGGCTTCACCGCGTGGAAGTGCCTGATCGTTCTCAGCGTCGTCGGCGGCATGTGGGGTCTGCTGACCGGCACGAAGCTGCTCCGCGGCGAGGAGGACAGTGGTCGCTGGGAGCTCCTGCTCGCCGGGGCGACGACCCGCCGGCGAGCCGCGGGGCAGGCGATCGCCGGCCTCGGCGGCGGTCTGCTCCTCCTCTGGGCGCTCACTGCGACGATCATCGTGGTGGTCGGTCGGTCGTCGAGCGTCAACCTGGCCGCACCGGCCGCGCTGTTCTTCTCCGTCGCCCTCGTCGCCGGTGCCGCCATGTTCCTGGCGGTGGGCGCGCTGGCCAGCCAGGTGGCACCGGACCGTCACCGGGCGGCCGGGTACGCCGGGCTGGTGCTCGGGATCGCCTACGCCCTCCGACTCGTCGCCGACTCGATCCCCGGCCTGTCGTGGCTCCGTTGGGCCACCCCTTTGGGCTGGATCGAGGAGCTCCAGCCGCTGACGCACCCCCACCCGGTTGCCCTGCTCCCGATCTGCGGATTTACGGCCGCCGCCGCCCTGGCCGCCGTTTTCGTCGCCGGCCGACGCGACGTCGGCGCCGGGATCCTCACGCCGCACGCGACGGCCAGGCCGCATCTCGGCCTGCTCCACGGCCCGATCGGCCTCGGGGTGCGCTTGCGGGCGCCGACGGTGGCGGCCTGGGCACTCGGAACGGCCGCGGGGGCCTTCCTCCTGGGTGCCATCGCCCGGCAGGCCGCGTCGGCGGTCACGGCGTCGGCGGCCGTCGATCGGGTGATCTCCCGGCTCGGAGCGCACGGCGTCGGCGAGAACCAGTACCTCGGCGTCGCCTTCCTGATCGTCGCCGTCGTCGTCGCGCTCTTCGCCGCCGGCGAGGTGACGGCGATCCGCCGGGAGGAATCCGAAGGGCGGCTCGACCATCTGCTGGTCCGGCCGCTCTCGCGGACCGGCTGGTTGCTCGGCCGCCTGGCCCTCACCACCTCTTCCCTGGCCGTCCTCGGCGTCGCCGCCGGACTCTTTGCCTGGGTGGGGACGGCGAGCGTGGGCAGTCCGTCGACACCCGGCCGACTGCTCGCCACGGGCCTGAACGTGGTCGCCCCCTCACTGGCCGTGGCCGCGGTCGGCGTCTTGGTCCTCGGGCTCCGCCCACGCCTGGCGTCGGCCGCCGCCTACGGCCTCCTCGTCTGGTCGCTGCTGGTCGAGCTGCTCGGCGGTTTCCTCGGGTCGACCCGCTGGCTGCTCGACACTTCAGTGTTCCACCAGGTGGCCGCGGCCCCGGCGGTCGCTGTCGACTGGACGAGCTGGGGCACGCTGATCGCCCTCGCCGTGGTCGGTTCGATCGGCGGTATCTTTGCCTTCGCCCACCGCGACGTGACGGACGCATGACCGGGCGTATCGGTTGACCCCGACAGGGTCCGTCCCTTGAGAAAGGCTCCCGATGATCGTTGCCATCGCCGGCGCCTCCGGCTTCGTCGGACGGGCTCTCACGGCGCACCTGCTCGGTCGCGGGCACGACGTGGTCGCTCTCGGCCGCTCCGTGGACACCCTCTCGACGGACGTGGTGGCCATCGCGGTCGACGTCGGTAACGAACGCGCCACGGCCGAGGCGTTGGAGGGTGTCGAGGTCGCCTACTACCTCGTCCATTCGATGGCCGCCGGCGGTGGGTTCCGCGAGGTGGATCTCGACCTGGCCACCGCGTTCGGTCGGGCGGCGGCGCAGGCCGGCGTCGGCCGGATCGTCTACCTCGGAGCGCTCGGCGACGCTCCGGGCTCCGCCCACCTGGCCAGCCGGCACGAGGTGGGTGCGGCCCTGGCCGCGGCGGGCGTGGCCGTCATCGAGCTTCGAGCCGCGGTGGTGCTCGGCTCGGGCAGCATCTCCTTCGAGATGCTCCGTTACCTGACCGAGCGACTGCCGGCCATGGTCTGTCCCCGCTGGGTGCGTACGCGGATCCAGCCCGTCGCCCTGGTCGACCTGCTCGCCTACCTGGAGCAGTCGCTCGAGGTCGCCCCCGGCATCTACGAGATCGGCGGGGCCGACGTCACCACGTACCGAGAGTTGATCGCGGCGTACGCCCGCGTCCGAGGTCTACGTCCCCGCCGGATCGTCGACATCCCGTGGCTCACGCCGCACCTCTCGTCGTACTGGGTCGACCTCGTGACGCCGGTCGATCGCTCGATCAGCCATGCGCTGATCGAGAGCCTCGTCACCGAGGTGGTGGTGGTCGATCCCGAGCCGGCGAGCCGGGCGTTCTCCGTCACGCCGATGGGGGTCGAGCGTGCCCTGGCCACCGCGCTCGACGATCAGGAGGAGGACGTGACCCGTTCGTTGCTCGAGCGCCGCCGCGGTCTGGTCGACGGCGTGTACTCGGTCGTGGTCGATGTCGCCATCCCGCCGGGTGGTGAGCCGGTGCTCGAGCGCGAGCTGGAGACGATCGGTGGGCGGTTCAGTTGGTACGGCGCGGCGCCCGGGTGGATGGCCCGCATCGTCCTCGGGCGCCTCTTCGGCGAACACCTTCGACGACGCCGGCCCGCGACCATGGAGCCGGGAGCGCTCGTCGACTGGTGGTCCATCGCCGAGATCGGGTCGGGCGCCCTGGTGCTGCGGGGCGTCGGATGGTTCTCCGGTGACGCGTGGTTGGGGTACCGCGTCGGCCAAGGCGTGCTTCGCCAGGTGGCGGCGTTCCGTCCCCGCGGCATACCGGGCTTTCTCTACTGGAAGCTGCTCGGGCCGGTCCACCGCGTGGCGTTCGACCGCATGGCCCGCCACCACGTTCCCCGGGCGTCAGGCCAGATCGACGGGGAGTAGGTCTCGACGAACCCGGTGCTCAGGCGGCAGCGCAGCGGTCAGTGGCTGGGAGCACTGTGCCTCAGTGTCGCATCACGACGACGGGGCATTCAGCATGCGACACGCAGTGCTCGCTGACCGAGCCGAGCAGCGAGTCAACCAGCTCCCCATGTCCTCGACTACCGACGACGAGCAGATCAGCCGACCGGGACGCGTCGACCAGCGCGGGGGCGGGGTGCTCAAGCGCCACCTGAGGCTGGATCGTCACGGTCGGGTGTCGATGGCCAGCGGGATCCACGACCTGATGGAGGATGGTCTTCGCGTCCTCGGCCATGTCGAAGCTGGCCGGGACCGGCATGCCCCAGGCAAAACTGTTCGGCCACTGCCACGTGGTCATAGCGACGACCGTCGCACCCGTCAGCTCCGCTTCGCGCAATGCCCATTCGAGGGCCCGGGTCGACGACTCGGACCCGTCGACACCGACCACGATGCGCTTGGGCGGGGTGTGCTGCGGGCCGTCTGCACCATCGGGCTCCGATCGTCTGGGGCGGACGACGACCACCGGACAGTGCGCATGCAACGCGCACTTGTGGCCGACCGATCCCAGGAGCAGGCCGGCGAAGCCGCCGAGGCCGCGGGAGCCGACCACGAGCAGATCGGCCCCTTCCGACGCCTCGATCAGCGGCTTGACCGGCGAGCCGTCATCGGGGACGCTCCTGGTCACCACCCCGGGCGCCACCTTCTCGGCGTGGGCGGCGGCCTCTTCGATCAGTTTCACCAAGAGTTGCTCTACCTCGCTCGGGGTCACGAAGGCGTAGTCGGCTCCGTACGCGCCGTGGATCTCGAGAACTGATCCGGTACGAACCGCCTGGTCGGCGGCCCACTCCAGGGCCCGATCGCTGCCTTCGGAACCGTCGATCCCGACGACTACCCGATGCTCCGCCGAGCCGGCGGTCGACACTGCCGTTCCGGTTGTCACTGCCATAGCTGTCCCTCCTTCGACCGACCGTTCTCTGACGAGGATGCGCCGGAAGTCCGGCCGCGACTAGGGCCGTAAGTCCCAGCCGACCGGTTACCGGAGATTTGGGACCTTCGCCTCTGCCGGCCGCCACCACAGTGGCGTCCAATGGAGGTGCGTCGGCGCCTCGACCGGACGGTGCCGATGCTCCCAGACGGGCCGACGGCCGGTGGTCGTCGCACGACAAAGGAGCCGACCATGCTGAGTAACGAACGAGCGATCGTCGTCGGCATCGACGGGTCGCCGCATGCCCGGCTCGCCCTGAAGTGGGCGGCCGACGAGGCCCGCCTCCGGGACCTGGTCCTCCGGGTGGTCTGCGGGGCCAAACCGCATCCGCGATCGGGGTCGGCATCGTTCGCCTCCGACGTCTTTCACCAGTCCGCGCCATGGGCGCTCGTCGACGAAGCGGTCGGACTGGTGGCGACGCGCCACCCGGGCGTCATAGTCCGGGGGGAGGTCCTCCAGGCGCCGGCCGCCGAGGCTCTCGTGGAGACGGCCGAGCTCGCGGAGATGCTGGTGGTCGGTGGACGCGGTTCCGGCGGCGTCGCTGGGCTCCTCGGATCGGTGAGCCGCTCCTGCGTCCACCATGCCCGGTGCCCCCTCGTCGTCGTGCATTCCGAGCCCGTCGATCCGGTCGCATTGCCCGCCAACCGACGGATCGTCGTCGGCATCGACGGATCGCCGGGGTCCGACGGTGCCCTCAACTGGGCCCTGAAGGAAGCCGAAAGGCGCGACGCCGACGTGACCGCGCTGTTCGTGTGGCAGTACCCGCCGGTCGGTGCCTTCATCCCGGCCCCAGTCGTCGGCTACGAGATCGAGGCCGACCAGGTAATCAAGGCGGCCCGAGCAAACGCGGCGCGGTGGCGACCGGGGGTCCACCTCGACGTCCTGTCGTACCTCGGTGCCGCGGTGCCGACATTGGTCGACGCGAGCCGACGCGCCGACCTCCTCGTCGTCGGCCGGCGGGGACGCGGTCGGCTCCGGACGGCGCTGCTCGGGTCCACCGCAGCGCAGTGCGCCGACGATGCAACGTGCCCACTGGTGATCGTGCCGACTGCCGACGTGCCGGCGACCGCCGCCGAGCCAGCTTGGACGTGACGGCGCACGTCGACAGACGCCGTGGCGCCATGGAGGTCAAGCGATGTCCGGAGGCTCGGGATCCTCGATATCCGATCGAGCTCGAGCTCGACGTACCGACCCGCGACGGTCCGGTCGTGCACCTCCGGCCAATCCGACCGGACGACGGCGTCCGGCTGGCCGCGTTCCACCGCCACTTGTCGACCCGCTCCGTCCACCGGCGGTTCTTCGGCACCCATCCGGAGCTCGGACCAGCGGAGATCGAGCACTTCACCTGTGTCGACTACGTCGACCGTCTGGCCATCGTCGCCGAGGACGCCGGCCAACTGGTGGCCGTCGGCCGTTACGAACGGATCCCGGGGACGGACGAGGCCGAGGTGGCCTTCGTCGTCGCCGATGCCTACCAACATCACGGCATCGGGACGGTGCTCCTCGAACGGCTCGCTGATGCCGGAAGGAAACGTGGCATCACGACGTTCATCGCGCAGACGCTCACCGAGAACCGCGAGATGCTGGACGTCTTCATGCGCTCGGGGTTCGTGGTCACGACCTCCACCGAAGACGGCATCGTCGACGTCCGCTTCTCGATCGGTCGCCGTGACGAACCGTCGGGAATTCACACCGGGACCAATGGCCCTAGCCAGCGGCGCCGTGCCGGTCCACTATCGGTGACATGACGACCGCAGACTACGAATCACCAAAATTGATCGGCGCCAGCACGTGGGAGGAGGCGCTCTACGAGCAGCTGACGTCCCACGAGCGAGAGGAGAGGGAACTGCTCGTCGAGTACGAAAAGACGGCCGCATCGTCACCGTCGGCCGCGGTCAGGTTCCTCACCGGGCTCATCGTCGAAGACGAACGGCGTCACCACTCGTTGTTCCGAGACTTGGCCTCGACGCTTCGCACTGACGTCGAGCTCCGTCCCGAGCCAGCGGCTATCCCTCCCCTCGACCACATGGACTCTGATCCCGCCCTGGCCGAGATCGCCGCCCGGCTCATCAGACACGAGCGGGCCGATCGACGGGAGCTCCACCGACTGGCCCGAGAGCTGGCGGGAGGGATCGACACAACGATGTGGCCACTCCTCGTCGACCTGATGCGAATGGACACCGAGAAGCACATTGCCATCCTCGAGTTCGTGAAGCGGCACGCTCGGGCTTGACGAAACAGCCAAACGGCTCGCCATTCCGCGCTGATACCACACACCTCGATCGGGCAATCACTATTCAATTAATAGGACAGTAACTATTTATGCGTTAGCAAGTATTTGCAATCTGGGCGCTGGCTCTCGCGAAACGACGTCACGTGGTTTGCTCCTCGCTGGTTGTCCCTGGTCGGACGGTAGCCGGTCGTGCTGCACACCCCTGCACACCCTGCCTGCACACCCTGCTGAACACCCCCACCTGTGCAGGGCTGCCGACGATTCCGCCGACAAACGAACGGGCACGCCAAGGGTCGTGCCATCTGACACCAGGCGAATCGAACCGATGCCCACTCCGGGCCTGGCTTCGGGTAAGTCCGATCGAGGAGCGTCGTTCTCGCGATCGGGCTCACTCGGTGATGACCTTGAGGCTTGACCGCCGGCCGGACGGAGTGACATCATCTTTGGTGTCACCGTGGTTGGTCGAACTGGAGCCAGAAGCACGGACGTGGCTGGAGACTCTGCCGCCAACCGAATTCGCTGCTGCGGCCTTCCACGTCGATCGTCTGGCGGACCGGGGCGCCCGGCTACGGATGCCGCACTCCCGGTCGCTCGGCGAGGGACTGTTCGAGCTGCGGTTCGATCTCGGACGGGTGGCGCAGCGAATCACGTTCTTCGTTCCCGGCGAGACTCGGGTGGTACTGCTGACGGTCTTCCGCAAGCAGCGGTCGAACGAATGGGCCGAAGTGAACAGGGCTCGGGAGGCGATGCGACGCTGCAGCGAACAGGCCCACACGGCCGACGAGTGAGGTGAAGGCGATGCCGAAGAGTTGGACCGAACTGAAGGCACAGCGGCTGGGCGCCATGAGTGCGGCCGAACGAGTCGAGTACGACCGCGCCTATGCCGCCGCTGCCCTGGCCGCCGAGGTCGGCGAGCGGGTACGGGAGGCCGGGAGGCTGCCGGGCTCAGCCAACGGGAGCTGGCACGACGAATGGGAACGAGCCAGGCGGCAGTGGACCGGTTGGAGGCCGGCGGCGTCGGGGCGACGCTGACGACCCTCCAGCGGGTGGCCACCGCTCTCGGGCTCGAGGTGCTCCTCGCGCCAAGGCGTTGGGCGGGGGCGTGGTCCACGGTGCGCGTGGGCGTGCACCAGTCCGGTCTGCGCCGGAGTGGGTGGCCTTGGACCGGCCGGTGAGCGTGCACGCCCGGGTGGTGCCGACCACCGCGACGAGCTCATCGCAGGCGGCGACCGTCACGTCGATGACTTCTTGTCGGTGTCCACGCTCTCGGCCAACAGCTCCAAGAGCGCGGAAGCTTTTCCCATGATCTCGAGGGCGGTCTTGGTCCGGGCCAGTTCGGCCTCAGTACGCGCCTGACGGCGCTTCAGCTTCTCGAGCTCCACCTCGGCCGGGTGGCGCTTGGACTGGCGGGTCCTCGTCTCTAGCGCCCCGAGCGCCCGGCCTCGCGAGCCTGGCGCCACTCGGTGATCTGGGAGGAGTAGAGGCCCTCTCGGCGCAGCACCGAGCCATTCAGCCCCTCCTCAGTGGCTTCGTACTCGGCCAGGATGGCCAGCTTGTACTCGGCGGCGAACCGCCGCGCCCGTTGCTCGTCGCTGCTCGCCGTGCGCCGAGGCAGCCCATCGGGGCCTAGTTGATTCACCGGGATGAACGTCGAGAAGGAGTTCTGGGACTGGTCAGCGACGGTGGCCTGATTCCGCGCAAGTTGACCTGACGGAGGCTCTCCAGCTACCAGACGAAGGAACGCTTCCTCCCACGTTGAGGTTCCGACAATGCTCTGAATCAGGCCCTCCACGACGTCTCTGGGCAGCGATACGGGATAGGTGTGGCGAACGAGCCCGATGTCTTGCCCTGCAAAGTCCTGGAGTCTGGCGACAGCCCTTTCGCGGAGGTCTCCCAACTTGTACTTCTCGGCGCGCTGTGCGGCATCGGTCAGGTGACTCACGGCGATCATCGGTTCGGAGACCTCGGCGGCCTCGAGCAGCGCCTCGATCTCCTCTCGATGGAGCCGCTCGGTGACCGCTGGTTCGATGCCTGGCCGGCTCAGTTCCAGTTGGATGGAGGAGAGGGTGTTCCACAGGTCACCTCGGTAACGGGCACGTGCCGTAGCCAGGAGATCGTTCAACTCATCCGCCTGGACCCGGTCATGAGCGAGTGGCTCGATGAATCCCAGAACCACCCCTGCGCCAGCATCCTTGTCGGCGAGGGCGATGCGAGCCGCATCTACGAGTCGCCTCAGGACCTCGGCAGCAAGTTCCTCTTGACCGGTGCGTCTGGCCAGATCCAGAGCGCGCTCCAGCGCCTTGACAGCTCCGAGCGCTACTTGGATTCTGGCGACCTCCTCCATCTCCGGTGGGTTCGGGTAGTGCCCGGCGAGTTCGATGTAGGCCTCCACCGCCGCCGCGCGCGTGATCCCGACGGTCGCCGCGGCGCGTGATGAAGCAGAGGTCATGGAGCCGGGCCCGGGCCACCGGTGCCGTGACTCGATCAGCACAGCGCTCCCAGGTCACCAAAGCCCACTCGGGCATCTGGTCAATCGGCGGTGGATTGGAGAAATCTCCAAACTGGGAGATAGGTCCGAAGTACAGCTCATCGGTCTTCGCCTGTGAGTTCTCAATGTATAGGAATGCATCCGAAATCGCTACATCCGGCGTCTCGGTCTCCTCTTGGGCGATGTCCAGACGTTGCTGGACGTCCAAACATCTCACGGCACCTTCGCTGGCCCTGTCGATCCGCTGCACCAGATCCTCGAGTGCGTCACCCTCTGGGGCTTCAACGGCCATTTCACGATCTTTACATACCGGATTCCCGACGCCGCGCCGGAACCTGCAATTGACAGGTTTAGCTCTCGCGATGTCCTGACCCATTGCCGAAGCTGCCTCACGTGCACCGCCGACGCCTGCCGATTGAGCTGACTCATCAGTAGCACACGAGCCAGCTCGTCGATCTGGCCAGTTGCTCAGGTTTAACCTCGCGGCCCGTCGCAATTGACGCCGACGTCTACGGCCGCTCTTTCCTCCGACGTGCGGCCCGGTGGGAGGCGCGAGCCACCAAAAGATGTTGCAGGTTCGGACGTCGCTCACGCATAGCAATGACCAGCGGCCAATCTACCACCGTAGGTCCGAAAGACTGCCGTCCCGTACTCCTTTCTTGTAGAATACGGCGAACCGAGTTATCTTCGAAAAGAAGAGCCGCCTTCGCGAGACGGTAACGGCGGTCGTCGTTTGGTGGATGCCAGACGCTGACTTCAGCGCGAATGCCCTCCACCCCGTCTCGGGCTTCTCGTCTGGCCATCCACCAATTGACCCTCACTTCTGGCGAGATCGATTCGACATCTCGGCCCTTGACCACCATCTCGGCCAACCTCAGGGCCTCGTCCCACTGCTTCTGCTCCAGGTAGTGCAGAAGCAGTGTCGAGGCGAGGTCTGCTGGAGCCGGATCGGTCCTTGTTAGCTTGACGAGGTAGGCCACTGCCAAAATCTGCGCTGCTTCACTCAGAAGCTCCGCCGCCGTATCGAAGTAGTCCTCGTCGCACATGAGAATCTGACCCAATCGGACGTCAGGTGATCCAGTGCGTTGGAGGTAGCGCTCATCAACACGGCCCCCCGTATGAATGAGGAGGTCCCGGCGGGCAAAGATCTCGATGACCCTTCCCCAGTCGATACCCAGCGCAGTTGCGTCGAACTGAGTGTCTCCCTGGATCCTCACTATCCAATCCGACGGCGTCTTTTGGATGAGCTCCCGGACCTTGTCGTCGATGGCCTTTCGCTTCAGATCCTCTTTCGATGCGTAGCGGTCGAGTGTCTCCATCTTGATCATCCGCTTGCCAATCTCTCCAGGATAAGCCGTGAGGCGGAGCCGAAAGATCGCACCGAGCATCTCCTCGAAGCTCGCGGTGAGAGTCGGCACGAGGGCATTCCCGAGACGGGTCGTGAGCGACGGAGCGTGCTTCCATTGCAGATAGAGGAGGGCGTAGTGCATCCCGTCGCGATCTTCTTTGCTCACTGGCAGCAACACGGCGTGACGCCTCAGCCACCTGCTTTGGCGGGGCACTGACCGTCAGCAAGGCGACGAGCTGTTCCAAGGCGATCGGGTGCACCGCCGCCGTATCTTCGTCCGGCGCAGTCTTGGCAAGGCTCTCGAGGTAGCCGGTCGCGTCGTCGTAGGCATCGTCCGCCGCCCGTTCAATCCTCTTGATGATCGAAGCCGAGTGGCGCAAGGAGATGGCGTGGGCCAACTCCTTGAGGTCATCGGGTGGGCGACGGTTCTGCTGCTCGTGGCGGGCCTGGCTAAGCAAGCGGCGTAGGTCATGGACCGTGACTGAGAAGCGTGTGATCGCGGATCGCAGCACCAGTGACAGACGCTGTCCGAACGTGTAGTCCTCCACCGCCACGCAGACATTGTGCACGCCCCAAGGGACATCGGTCGCGACACGGCAACGGACCAGTGGTCGGGTCCTGAGGATGTGGTCGGCTGGCCGCCTGAATCCTGAAATCCCCCGCAGACAGAGTCGCCACTCTTGACCACGGCTACGCGGCCGGCCTAGAGTTGATTATCTACATCGGATTTGTGGGCGCTGCCGGGCTCGAACCGACGACCTGTTGCTTGTAAAACAATTGCTCTACCAACTGAGCTAAACGCCCGCAGAAGCCCGCCCGAGATCGAGATGCCGGGCTGGCCGGGTCTCCCCTTCCGCGCTCGGCACCCGGAGGCCCGGTCCGACCATCCGTCGTGTGCCGAGAAATTGTACTCAACGCGGGGCAGCAGGACGGCGGGGTGGACGGGCATTGCGTCGCGTCGATGCCTGACGCCCAGCAGACCCAGCCCGAGGTGCCGCCCTCGGGGGCTCGATGGTCAGCAACCTGCTCCCGGCACGCCGACGCCCGGGTGCCGGGGCGTGGCGCGTGGGGCGTACCATCCGTCGTGTGCCGAGAAATTGTACTCAACACGGGGCGTCAGGACGGCGGGGTGGGCGGGCGTTGCGGTCGCGTCGATGCCTGACGCCCAACCGACCCAACCCGAGGTGCCGCCCTCGGGGGCTCGATGATCGGCAACCTGCTCCCGGCACACCGACGCCCGGGTGGCCCGGGCGTGGGGACGGTCAGACCTTGGCCGCGAGGAGCTCGGCCAGGAGCTCGGGCGTCGCCGCGGCGACCGGCCACCGGCGGGAGTCGTCGAGCACGATGAGATCGTTGCCGAAGTACTCGCCGACGGCCGCGCCGGCTTCGAGGCACAGCAGCATCCCGCCGAGGTAGTCCCAGCCGAAGAGCGACGACCCGCCGACGACGCGGTAGCCGTCGAGAACGCCTTCGGCGACCGCGCAGTGGTCGAGCGCGGCGGACCCGAGGGCCCGGAACTGGGCCCAACCCGGCCGCAGATCCGGAAAACCGGAAATCCCGATAATGGCCTTCGAGAGCGTCCGGCAGCCGGACGGGGCGATGGGCCGACCGTCGCGACGGGCGCCTCGGCCGCGGACCGCTTCGTACCGTACGCCGGTGGCCTGGTTGACGACGAGGGCGACGCGGGCGCCGGCGCCGTCGAGGACGCAGAGGCTGGTGGCGAACCACGGGATGCCGAGGGACGCGTTGGTCGACCCGTCGACCGGGTCGAGGACGACGAGCAGGTCTTCTTCGACGTGCCGGGGGCCTATCGGGCCGCTCAACCCGCTCTCCTCGGACATGACGGCCAAGCCAGCCGCGTGGAGCACGTCGCACGCGGCCCGGTCGGCGACGAGATCCAGCCGGTACTGACCGGGTCGGACGCCGGGCTGCTTCCAGTCGTCGAGCCCGTCGAGCGCGGCGCGAACGGCGACCACCGCGTCGGTCAACACCGCCAGCAGGGTGTCGTCGTCCATCGGGTGACCCTACCGCCACTCCCCGGTGCCACACGCCACCACTAGGCTGACGCTCACTGTGGCAGCCATCGATGTCGCCGGCTACGTCGCCGACCTGAAGGACCATTCCGTGGACCATGGGTTCCACGTCCACGACGAGCGGCATTTCGTCGAGACCTACTCGTTGCGCCAGGTCTGGGAGGTCGACCTGCACCCCGAGGAGGGCTGCGGCGGTCCGCTCGACCTCCACCTGGCCCTGGACGTCGACCCGCGGGTCCTGCTCTCGTTCGAGGACGCGGTGATGGGGCTGGCCGAGGACGACGACCCGCCGGACGACTTCCACTTTCCCCTCACGTTCACGTGGGCCCTGCCCCCGCTGCCCAACGGCCCGGACCTCCTCCGCCTGGCCATCGACCTGGCCGGGGTCGGCGGGATCGAGCTGCCGCTGGAGGTCTCCGCCATCGACTCGTTCGCGTCGGCCACCGACGGTCCGGAACGACGGCTGAACATCGTGGCCCGCCAGCCGGTCTCGCTGGCCCGGGTGCTGGCCGGCGAGGAGTTGCTCTGCGACGTCTTCGATCGCTGCCTCGCCGTCAGTCGCTTCCTGCTCGACGCGGCCGAGAGCTGGCTCGGCTGACGTGCGACGGCGGGCCGCGGTCGCGCCCGCGCTCGCCGGGCTGGCCGGACTCGCCCTCCTCCTGGCGGGGTGCAGTAACAGCGGGCTGACGCTGGCCCGGCAAGCGTGCACGCACGTCGAGACGTCGATCCGGCTCTACACGGACGCGGCGCACGAGACGGACCAAGGTCGGGCAACCGCCCAACGGAAGGCCGCACTGGAGCAACTGGAGGCCGCCCTGCCATTGGCCGCCCAGGCGAACTCGGCCGACGGCCAGTGGAACCCGTTGATGACGACGCTTCAGGAAGTCGGTCGGAACTCCGAAGCCCACCTCATCACCGCCCTACGCCTGCAGTGCGCCCAGGCGTCGAAGACCAACGAGCAGCCCCCGGTCGTCAACCACGTCCCCGGTCAACCGACCCCGTCGACGCTGCCCGGACAGGGATAGCGGCGGCGCGAGGCTCCCGGAAGGGGGTCCGCCCGATACCGGAGCCGATCGGTGCGGCGTGCCTACATCACGGCGGTGATCGACGCCTCAGCGGCTGGCCATCTGCTCCCGGCCGATCCTCTCGAGGACCGGCAGGATCTTCGGGTCGAGGTACGGCGCCGCGGCCCCTGTCGCGGGGAAGTGGACGCCGTCGGAGCTCCGCACCTGGACGCCGTCGATGTCCTGCTCGAACTGGCCGCTCGGGCAGACCATGGCGTCGAGGTTGACGGCCGTGGCCTTCGTCGGGTTTTCCGCGGCCACCTCGTCGACGAGGCGGTTGTAGGCGTCGAGGCGAGCCGGCGTGTCTGTCGGCCACGGTTGGCCGTTCGGCTGCTCACCGTGGTCGTAGCACGGCGCGGTCAAGAGGACGACCTTCGCCCCCTTGGCGCTGGCGAACCCGACCGTGTAGGCGAGCTGCCGCTTGACGTAGGCCGCGAAGTCGGGCTCGGTGATGTTCGTCCACTGGCCGTCGTAGACGCGTGTGCGCACCTCCCACCGGCCGGCCAGCAGGACGACGACGTCCGGGTCGTACTGGTCGACCCAGTCGCGGTCCCACACTGTCCACTGCTCGGCGTCCGGTGACCGGATCTCGTGGCCGTACGCTGGCGTGTACTGGAACAGCGGCGTGCCCGGCGCGACCCGCGAATTGCAGGCGTTCCAGACGTTGCCGATGACGCCTGTTGTCTTGTCCAGCGTGCCTTCCGTCACGCCGCAGCCGACGATGCCCTCGTCCTTCACTGTCAGGCCGTACGCCTTCGCGTCGACGCCCAGGTTGATCGCGAGGGTCAACGCGGTCGAGTCCCCGATGACGAGCACCTTGACCGGCCGCCCGGCGTCGGCGGCCGGAACGGTCGTCGTGGTCGCGGCCAGCCCGGCCCCGGCAACGGCCGGCACGGTGGTGGCGACGACCAGGGCGACCACGGTCGCGACGACGGCCACCGGCGCGGCCAGCCACGCCCGCCACTGCCGGAAGAACGACCCCTGCCGGATCGGCCGCTCGACGAGGTAGAAGGAGACGGTGGCGACCGCGATGGTGGCGGCCGCCCGCACGCCGAACAGCGAGTAGCCACTGAGCCCGGTCCGTGTCCCGTCGATCCAGATGAAGAGCGGGTAGTGCCACAGGTACATCCCGTAGGAGATGCGACCGAGGTAACGGAGCGGGGCGATCGACAGGACGACGGCGACCGGTGACCGCTGGGCGCAGACGACCGACACGAGCACCGCCGCGGTGGCCAGCGCGGCCAACAGGAACCCGCCCCGGTAGAGGAGCGCGTCGTTGCCTGTGAGCCGGGACCACAGGACGGCCGACCCGGCGACCCCGGCCAGACCGACGACGGTGAAGACCGTACGACCGGCCGGCGTCGTCGCCGCCCACCGGGGATCGCCGCCGGGGGGCCGGCCGCGACGAGCGCGGCTGACGGGCACCGCCGGCCGGCGGCTCCGCTCCCGGGCGATGATGGCCAGCGACACGGCCAGGCTGGCCCCGACGAGCAAGCACTGGGCGTGGGTGTCGGTGCCGTAGTACAGCCGGGTCGTGTTCACCCCGGGGTGGTAGAGCAGCGCCATCTCGACGGCCGACGCGACGGCACCGACGACGGAGACGACGAGCAGCACCCGGAGGTTCCGGGTCAGCTTCAGCAGGCCGAGGACGACGAGCGGCCACACCAGGTAGAACTGCTCCTCGATGGCCAGCGACCAGGTGTGCGTGAGCGGGGACGGCAGCCCGGTCTGGTTGAAGTAGCTCGACCCGATCAGGATGAAGTGCCAGTTGGCCACGTAGAACAGCGTCGACAGCGAGTCGAGCCGAAGGTTCGGGTACGTCCCGCGGGGCACGATGAACGCGGCGTAGCAGGCGACGAAGAGCAGCACGAGCAGCAGCGCCGGCAGCAGGCGGCGGGCCCGGCGGGCCCAGAACGCGCCGAGCCGGATCGTCCGGAGCCGGTGCCACTCGTTGACGAGGAGCGACGTGATCAAGAAGCCGGACAGGACGAAGAACGCGTCGACGCCGAGATAGCCGCCGACGAGCCAGGGGATCCCGCCGTGGAAGGCCATGACGCCGAGGACGGCGAACGCCCGCATCCCGTCGAGCGCCGGGATGTACGACAGGTTCGGCTCCTCGTGCGGCGCGTCCGGATCGGGCACCGCGCCGGTACCCGACGCCGGATCGCCCGGTCGGGTCGGTCCGGCTGTGCGCTCGTGCTGGGCCACCTGGCCGGGCTCCTCCCCCTTGAAGGACGACGGCACTCCCGGCGCGGCCGGGCGGTCGTCGTCGGCCCGGTCGGTCACCGGCGAACGGGTCCCGGAATTCTGACAGATACGCCCCAGCCGCGGCCGTCGGGCCCCGACCGGGTCGAGCCGATCGTCGGTGGTGGTGGCTGGCGGCGCCGTCGACCGGCTCGGTGGTGAAGCCAGCCGGTCGACCGGCGTCGGTAGCCTGGAGGCGCTCGTCGCCCCAGCAGGGAGCCACCGCCAGTGCCCGGACCCGCCGGGACCGCTCGCCCGGTCCCCCATGCCCCCAACCGATCCGGCACCCGCAGCCGGCGGGCCCGACGTCGCCGCCGGCTGGCGACCGTTCTCATCGTCGCGGTGGGCGCGCTGGCGATCGTCGGGATCGCGATGGCCACGTCGTCGTCCGGCGGGCCGTCGCCGTCGACCTTGGGGGCCCGGATCGTCACCGCGGCGGAGAGCCAGCTCGGCTACCGCACCGATCCGCCCGACTCGTACTGCAACAAGTTCAGCGCCTATTGGGACGCCGGAACAGCGACCTGCACATCGGGCCTGCGCAGCGAGGAGTGGTGCGCCGACTTCGCGGCTTGGACCTGGAAGCAGGCCGGTGCCGACTTCACCTATGAGCTCGCACCGGGAGACATCAACGCCGCATCGGCCAGCTTCTACGTCTGGGCCGTCGACCACGGCACCTGGCATCCGGCCGGTGCCGGCTACACGCCCCAGCCGGGGGACGTCGCGGTCTACGGCCTCGACACGGCCACCGATACCGCCGCCCATGTCGCCGTCGTCACCGGCTACACGCCGGGGGCCCGGGGGCCCGACGTCGTCAACGGCGACGGCGACCGCACCGGGTTCAGCGTCGTCGAGACCGGCACCGACCAGTACCGGGCCGACACCCACGGCGGCGGTTCGCCACTGTCGGGGTATGCCTCTCCCCTGACACCGGCCGGTTGACCCTGACACCGGTCACTGGACGGACGAATTGACGGGCCGCCGCACCCGGCTCGCCCCGGCGGGCCGGCTAGACGGCCGGCGTGAAGCCGGCCGGGAGGGCGATGGACTTCTTCTCCAGGAACAGCTCGAGCCCCTCGGGCCCGAACTCCCGGCCGACGCCGGACTCCTTGTACCCGCCGAACGGGGTGGCGAAGTCGATCGGAATGCCGGTGTTGAGCATGTACGTCCCCGTCCGCACCTGCCGGGCGATGCCGAGACCTCGCTCGTTGTCGTTCGTCCACACCGAACCGCAGAGCCCGTAGTTGGAGTCGTTGGCGATGCCGACCGCGTCGGCGTCGCCGTCGTAGGGGATGACGACGAGCACCGGCCCGAAGATCTCCTCCTGGGCGATCTTCATCTTGTTGTCCACGCCGGAGAAGACGGTCGGCTCGACGTAGTACCCCTTGTCGAAGCCGGCCGGCCGGCCACCGCCGACGGCGACTTTCGCCCCCTCGTCCTGGCCACTGCGCAGGTAGCCCTCGACGCGGTCACGCTGGCGGCCGGCGACGAGCGGGCCGACCTCGGTCGCCGGGTCGAGCGGGTCCCCGACCGTCATGGCCTTGACCTGCTCGACCAGGGCGTCGACGACCTCGTCGTAGCGGCTCCGCGGGGCGAGGATCCGGGTCTGGGCGATGCACGCCTGCCCGTTGTTCATGATGGCGTTCGGCAGCAGGTTCGCCAGCGTCGCTCCGAGGTCGGCGTCGTCCAGGATGATCGCCGCCGACTTCCCGCCCAGCTCGAGCGTGCAGCGCTTGAGCCGCTCGCCGCACAGGCCACCGATCCGCTTGCCCGCGGCCGACGAGCCGGTGAACGTGATCTTGTCGACGCCGGGATGGGTGACGAGGTGCTCGCCGACCTCCCGGCCGGCCGGCACGACGGAGAGGACGCCCTCGGGCAGGCCGGCCTCCGCGAAGATCTCGGCCAGCCGGAACGCGTCGAGCGGCGTCTCCGGTGCCGGCTTGAAGACGACCGTGCAGCCGGCCGCCAGCGCGGGGCCGAGCTTGGCCGACGCGATGAAGAGCGGCACGTTCCACGGGGCGATCGCCCCGACGACGCCGACCGGCTCCTTCGTCACGAGAACCTCCGGGTTGAGCACGCCGGCCCGGATCTCGTCGAACGCGTAGCTGGCCGCCAGCTCGGCGTAGTAGTTGAAGACCATCGTCGGCGCCAGCACCTGGCCGAGCTGCGCCCACGAGACCGGCGAACCCATCTCGACCGAGATCGTCTCGGCCATGTCGACCATCTCGACGGTGATCGCCTCGGCCACCTTGGCCAGGACCGCGCCGCGCTCGGCCGGCGCCATCCGCGGCCACGGGCCCCGGTCGAACGCCTCCCGGGCGGCGGCGACCGCCTTGTCGACGTCAGCGGCCGTCGCGTCCGGCACCCGGGCGACGACCTCTTCGGTGGACGGCGAGACGACCTCGATCGTGCCCGTTCCCTCCGGGGCCACCCACGTCCCTCCGATGAACAGCCGGTCGTAGTCCTTGACGGGCATGGCCCCCTCCTCAGATGTTCGAGCCCGGTCCAGCGACGAAAACTAGAACGCGCTTCAATTCGTTCCCATCGTAGCCACGGCGCAGTCGGCCCGACAGCCGCGCCGACCGGACTCGGCCACCGTCGCCAGCCCAGGCCGGCTCCGCTCAACCCTCCGACGTCGGCCACTCGACGTGCGCCTGGATGCGGCCCGCATCGTCGACCCAGCCCTTCGAGACCGCGTACTCGCACATCTTCGCGAAACCCGCCCCCCACGCCTCCCCCGCCGACGCCCCGGCCAGGGCCCGGACCGCCTCCGGTCGGACGAACACGTCGCCTGTTCCCCCGACTGCTCCCACCCCGGTCGACGCGACGCACCGCGGCCAGCCGGTCGGCGCCCTCCCCACCCGATCCGGCCCACCGGCGCCCGACGCCGCACCGGCGGCCGCCGGGGCCACCCGGACGGCGAAGTGGGCAAAGTCGTCCGGCACCGCCAGTTCGGCGGTCGACGCGTCCAGGTCCACGACGATCTCCATGGCGCCACGATAGTGCCGAGCTCGCACGGTCCGGGCCACCGGCCGGATGCCGAGGCGCCCAGCCCCGGCCGTCGGCCACCCCGGGCATAGGCTCCGGTCGCCGGCTGACAGAGGGGGAGACGGAGATGCCCGACAACGCTGGACGTGATCCCGCCGAGGTGGCCAAGACGCTCTCGGCGTGGCTCGCCACCAAGCTTCCCGCCGGTGCCGATCCGGACGTCGCCGACGTCAACGCGCCGGCGGCCAACGGGTTCTCCAACGAGACCATCCTCTGCCGGGCGACGTGGACGGACGACGGGCAGCGGACCACCCGGCGGCTCGTCGTCCGCGTCGCCCCGACCCGCCATCTCCTCTTCCTCGACGCCCATTTCTCGACCCAGTACCGCGTCATGAAGACGCTGGCCGACGGCGGCGCCGGCGTCGCCCTCCCCCCGCTCGGCTGGTACGAGGAAGACGACCAGTGGCTCGGCGTGCCGTTCTTCACGATGGACCACGTCGACGGGCTCGTGCCGCCCGACAACCTGCCGTACACGATGGAGGGATGGGTGGTCGACGCCACGCCCGAGCAGCAGGAGCGGATGTGGTGGAGCGGGCTGGACGCCCTCGCCGCCGTCCACCGGACCGACTGGCGGGCCCTCGGGCTCGACTGGCTGGCCGATCCGGGCCGCGGTCGGCCGGGCCTCGACCAGCAGCTCGCCTACTACCGCGAGTTCCTCGACTGGTCGGCCAAGGGCCGGCCACAGCCGGTGACCGAGGCCATCTGGGAGTGGCTGGTGGCCAACCGGCCGGACGAGGACGGCGACGTCGTCCTGTGCTGGGGCGACAGCCGCGTCGGCAACATCATCTGGGACGACTTCTCCCCCGTCGCCGTCCTCGACTGGGAGATGGCCACCCTCGGCCAACCCGAGCTCGACCTCGGCTGGTGGCTGTACTTCGACCGGCAGTTCACCGAAGGGCTCAACGTCCCCCGCCCGCCCGGGTTCCCCACCCACGAGGCGACGGTCGAGCGGTACGCCGAGCTCGTCGGCCGCCCCGTCCGGAACCTCGAGTACTACGAGATCTTCTCCGGGTTCCGCTTCGCCGTCATCATGTGCCGGCTCACCGATCTGCTCGTCGAGAGCGGGCAGCTCCCCGAGGACACCGACATGGGCACCAACAATCTGGCGACGCAGTTCACCGCCCAGCTTCTCGGCCTGCCGTCGCCGGCCGCCTGACCCGCGCGGGATCACCGCCCGCCGCCCGAGGCGGCGGCCGGACCCCGACGCGCCGACGGCTACGTCGGGTACGACGTGCTCGGGTTCTGTGGGTCCAAGATCCCGTGGCCGCGGAGCCGGTCGACCAGCCAGGCGATGCTGTCCGGCTGACCGATGGCGTCCTCCCAGCCCTCCAGCGCCGACTCCAAGGCCGGCCCGGGCCTCGACCCGGCCGACGACGACGACCGTCATCCCCTCGACCTCGGTCTCGTCCACCGCGTGCGTGCCGGTGACGTGCACCCCGCCGAACGGTGTGGCGTACGTGCGGGGCACCGGTTCCCGGAGCACGTACAGCTCGCCGGTGTCTTCGACCCAGTTCAGCTCGTGCCGGACCCCGTGGTCGTCCCGCCAGTCGGTACCGAGCTCGAGCTCCGCCGAGCTCCGGCGGCGCTCGTCGGCGTCGTAGAACTCCTCGATATCCACCCGGGGCACTGTAGTGGGAGGTGGTGAGACCCACCGGCCGCGGGCGTCACCGACCGGTCGGCACCTCCCGCCCCGCTCCCTCCCCCGCCGTCGGCGGCGCTCCCCAGCCACCCGACCGAGCCCGGCGAATTCGGTGGGAACAACCGGAGGAGGGCCGTCGCGCATCGTGCCGTCATGACAGATCGTGCGCTCCAACCCATCAACCGGCTCGACGCCGACTGGCGGGCGACCCGCCGGTCGGCGGCATCGAAAGACGCGCTCCGGCGGCTCGCGGCGGCCGAGGACGTCGTCGCCGCCCTGGGCCTCGCCGACCTCGCCGACCTCGGCGACCTCGTCGACGCGCTCCGGCATCCGAAGGACGCGGCCGACCGGGCCCGGGCCGCCCGGGTCATCCAGGCGATGCTCCGCTCCCAGGCCGTCCACCCGCTCGTCCCCCGGGCGGTGCTCCAGGCCATCCTCCCCGGCCTCGTCTCGGTCGCTCGACGGCTCTCGTGGGGCGCCGGTGGCGACTGGAACGGCGGCGGCGCCTTCTTCGTCGACCTGTTGACGACGGCCTGGGAGGTCGTCGTCGAGTGGGCCGGCGACGACCGCGACTACGCCGTCCTCGATCTCCTGTCGGCCATCCGTTGCCGTCTCCGGCGCCAGCTCCTGAGCCAGCGGGCCGGCCACGAACGCGTCGTGCCGGGTCTCGACGTCGACGCCCTCGCCCCCGTTCCCTGGCGCAACGGCGGCTCCGACCTCGACGAGCTGGCCCGGACGATCGACGAGCTCGCCGGGAATGGCCTCGATCCGATCGATGCCGCCATCCTCTATGGCAACGGCGTCCTCGGGATGACGATCACCGAGCTCTCGCAGATGACCGGGATGTCCCGTCGCCATCTCGGCGGAAGACGACAGCGGGCCCTGCACGAAATCGTCGCCTGAGCCTACGTAATGTCTCGGCGTGCAGGGAACGGGCAATCCCTCCGGCAGTCCCGGGCGCTCCGGCGACTATCGGGGTCGTCCGGTGTGGTGGGCGGTCCTCGCCGTCGCGCTCGGCCTGATGGCCCTCGTGGCGACGATGTCGTTCGCCGGGCACACCGGGCCGACCCGGGCGGTCGACGCCGGCCACGAGCGCCGCGCGCACGTCGGCGAGCACGACGGGCGCGCGGTCGACGGGCGGTGGTCCGGCCGTACCGTCGCCGACGACCCGCTCGACGACGCCTCCGACGACCGCACCGCTTGGAACAGGGAATTCGGTCGCTCCGCCGCCGACGACGGCCCCGTCGACACCGCGCGGGACGACTGGTCCGACCGCCGGGACCACCCCCGGCTCGACGGGCGGTACCGGCGGCAACCCGGCGACCACGTCGTCGCTCCCCCGACCGGCCTGTCGACCACCAGCCCGTCGACCAGCCCACCGGAGACGACCACGACGACGACCGTCCCCGCGGTCCAGACGTTCGCCGGCTACCTGGCGTACCCCGACGACGTGTCGGCGACGTACCAGACCGGCGGCGGGGGGACCGTTTCGGCCACCGCTACCTGGACCGGAACACCGACACTTTCGCTTACGATCACATGCACAAGCCAGCATGTATCAAGAAATGGCGAATCTGGCATATCAGTGGCAGTTACCGATGACCACAGCCCGGGTGTTCCGTGTAACGTCACCCTCGCCGAGCCCCCATCGGAGGAGGGGACGGTCTCATATTCGCTGTCGGTCTCGCTCGCTTCGAGCTGACGGGCCCGCCAGCCGGTCACCGGGGGGGAAGACCGTGAGAGAGAACAAGACTGCCGACCTCGTCGTCGGGATCGCCGCCGCCGTATTGATCTTCGCCGCCGTACCGGCCGCGCTGCTCGTCCTCGTCGGGCTGCCGGATCCGATGCGCGCCGGCGACGCCCACTTCTGGTCCGGCCACCACGGCTTCGACGGACTGGGCGTCGTGGCCTGGGTGGCCTGGGCCGCCTGCTGCGGTCCGTTGCTCGCGGCCGTCGTCCGCAAGGTCCGTCGTCGCGACGTCGTGGCGACCGGCCGAGCGCCGACGCCGGAATGGCTGGCCAGCTGCATCGCCGCCGCCGTGCTCGCCGTCGGCTCCGTTGTCCTCTCGACCGGCGTGATCGCCGGAGCCGCCGATCACGGCGGCGGAGTCGGTCGTCCCCACACGACGCATGCGGCGCTGTCCGTTCCGGCACCGGTATCACCCGCTGGCGCCGGTCCGGCACCGGTGTCGGCCGCCGCCCCCCGCCGTCGGCGGAACCCGACACGACGACCACGGGTGCGGACCCGGCCAACCCCAGCACCCCGGTCCGTTACACCGTCGAAGAGGGCGACTCGCTGTGGTCGATCGCCGAGCGCTTCTACGACGACGGCAGCGAGTGGTCGGCCATCGCGCAAGCCAACCTCAGTCAGATCATGGACGACGGCACCCGCTTCGTCGACCCCAGCCTCATCCAGCCCGGATGGGTGCTGACGCTCCCGGCCGACCCGGCGGCGGCAATGGCCGCGACGACCCCCGCGACGGCAACGGTGGCGGCGGCCCCATCGACGACCCCGGCGACGACGCCGGCACCGACATCGGCCCGGCCGCCCATGGGCCCGCCAGAGCATTCACGCCTGGTGGCCCGACCGACGTCCGCCGTGCCTGCCACCCTCACGGGCGCCGGCGGAGACCGCGGGCGTCGGGGATCCGAGCGGCGACGTGGACGGAAGCCGGCCGGCTCGCCCGGACCGATCCCGCTACCGGAGCTGGCCGCCCTCGGCGTGGGTGTCGTGTTGGCGGCGGCGATGGCCCGCCGGGCCCGGCGAGTACGCCACTTGGCCTCGTCGACCCGGTCGGAAGGGGAGGCCACGGTGGACCTGTCGGAGGCGGCCGCGGGGACGGCGGCCGACCTGGTGCCGTTCGAGGACGCGCCGGTGCTGGCCTGGTTGGAGGCCGCCAACCGTCACCTAACGGGCGCGCTGAACGCCAGCGGGCGGGCCGATGACGCGCCGCCGGCCCGCCTCGTCCGCGTCGGGTCCGACGGCGTCGAGGTCCGGCTGCGGCGGTCGGTCACGTGGGCGCCGCCGGGCTGGGTGCTCGAGCAGGAGGGATCGTCGTGGCGACTGCCGGCCAGCCTGGAGCTGGCGGACGTCGGGCGCGGTGGCCGCCGGTCGACACCTTGGCTGCCGGTGCTGCTGCCGGTCGGGACGAACGACGACGGCACGTGGCTGGTGCCGATCGGTCCCGGCGACTGCGTCCCGGTCATCGGCCCCGAAGCCGACGCCCTCGTACGGACCATGCGGATGGCCGTCGAGAGCTGGGCCTGGTCGGAGCTGGTGACCGTGACCGACGACCCGTCGCAGGTGCCGGACGACCCAGCGGCGTCGATGACCGCGGCCACCGACGTGCTGTTCGTCGGCGACCCGTCGTCACTCTCGACTTCGGCCGCCGCCCACTGCTCGGTGGTCACCACCCTTCCGGTGCCGGCGACCGACCTGACGGTGATGGTCGATGCCACCGCGGCGTCACTCCATCCGCTCGGGGTGACGGTACGGCCGGACCTCCTCGACGACGACCGGCATGCCGCGGTATCGGAGATGCTCGCCGGCGGACGGACGGAGCCGAGCTCCCGGACCGTGGTCGGTCGGCGACCGGTGACCCGACGGGTGGGCGCCGAAGCATCGGATGCCTCGCCGAGATCAGACGGCGACCAGAACCGGGAGCCGCGCTCGGGCGACGATCCGGCCGCCGAGCCGGCCGAGGCCGGCGTAGGACCGACACCGCTCCGGCCGGGACCGGTTGACGTGCGACTGCTCACGGCCGTGCCCCGCCTGGACGGGTTGGCGACCGAGCTGACCCCGAAGCGGGCCCGGCGGGCGGTCGAGCTGGTGGCGTACCTCGCCCTCCACCACCCCGAGCCGGTGACGAGCGATCGGCTCCGGACCCGCGTCCTCGGGTCGGCCGACGCCGACGCGGCGGCGAAGACGCTCTTCAACACGGCCGGGGTGGCCCGCCGGGCGATGGGCCGCGACGTCACCGGCCAGCCCCTGTTCCCGCCGGCGACGAAAGGGAGCCACTACCGGATCTCGGCGCTCGTGTCGACGGACGTCGGTCGGGTGGCCGCGCTGGTCGACGCGGCCGACGCGGCCGACGACGCCGCCGACGCCGACCGGGTCATCGCCTGCCTGCGGGCCGCGCTCGGCCTGGTCGAGGGCGAGCCGCTGGCCCGCACCCTGTCCGGCTACAGCTGGTGGCAGGCCGAAGGCCACGAACAGCGGGTGGCGGCGACGCTGGTGGACGCCGCCTGCCGGCTCGTCCCGTTGGCCACTGCGGCCGGCCACTTCGACCTCGCCACCTGGGCGGTCGCCCAGGCCCGACTGGTCGAGCCGTACAGCGAGGCCCTCTCCCGGGCGGCGATGCAGGTCGCGGCCGACCTCGGCGATCCCGACCGGCTCCGGCGGGAGTGGCAGGAATGCCTGCGCCGGGCGGACGAGCTCGACCCCGGCAGCGTCCCGTCCGCGGCCACCGAGCGGCGCTACACCGAGCTGTGCCGGGAGCTCCCGGATCAGGCCAGCTTGGCGGCGATCGACGACGCACCACGCAGGACGGTGCCGTCGGCACCGGCCGCGCTGTAGACGTGCGTCGGCCGCTCGCGGGCCTCGGCGATCAGGTCGCCGAGCAGCGTGCCGAACGGCACGGCCGGGTCGATCCACAGGTACCGGGCGAGCGAGCCGGGGATCGTGTTGACCTCGTTGACGACGAGCTCGTCGCCGTCGGACAGGAAGTCGATACGGGCGACACCGCGGACCCCCGCGAGCCCGGCGACCTCGGTGGCGGCCTGGCGGAGGGCCGCCTCGAGTCGGCCGTCGATCTCGGCCGGCAGCTGCCGCGGCGCGCTGGCCATGCCCTCGCCGCCGACGTACTTGTCGGCGTAGCCGAGGATCTCCGGCTCGCCGGCCGCCCCGCCGGCCCGGGGCGTCCGCAGCGGTCGTTCGATCGCCGACAGCTGCAGCGCGGCCAGCTCCGCACGCCGATCTGCAGGTCGAAGAAGCCGGGTCGGTACGGCTCGAGGACCGCGCCGGCCCGCAGGTGCTGGTTCACACCGAGCCGGGCCCGGGCGGTGGCCAGGTCGGCGACGACCTCGATGCCGATCGACGACCCGCCGAAGCGGGGCTTCACGATGTACGGGCCGTCGAAGCCGACGTCCTCGGTCCGCTCGTCCAGGGCGACACGAGGCAGCGTCGGCAGGCCGGCGGCGGCGATGACGGCGCCGAACGCCAGCTTGTCCATGCCGATCGCCGCGCCGGCCACCGTCGGGCCGGTGTAGCGGATCCCGGCCAGGTCGAGCGCGGCCTGCAGGGAGCCGTCCTCGCCGGGGCCGCCGTGGCAGCAGACGACGGCGACGTCGACGGCCGACGGCCGGGACTTGCCGAACCGCCCGCCCTCGGCGACGAACCCGCCCTCGGTCCCGAGCCCGAAGCGGAGCGGCGTCGACCCCCGCGGCACGCCATCGAGGAAGCCGGTCGCCTCGAGCGTCGGGTCGACCTCGTGCCACTCCCCGACCTTCGTCCAGTAGAGCGCCCACGGCGCCGCGCCGCGCCGGGCCAGCTCGCGAGCGGCCTGGAGGCCGGTGAGGACACTGACGTCGTGCTCGGGCGATGGCCCCCCGAAGATGACGGCCACATCGGACAAGATCGTGCTCCCTACTCCCGCTGGTCGGCTCCCGTCCCGGGAACGGTCAAGGGTAGTTGTCCGGGAGGTCGTTCTCGTAGAGGACGGCGTCGTCCGGGCCGAGATGGGTCCGCACCCAGGTGACGGCCTGCTCCCGGGTCCGGACGACGACTGGGCGGAGGGGGGCCGCCCCCGGAGCAGCGCCCGGTGGTTCGTCCGGCCGACGACGACGAAGTCGGTGGCGACGTCGCAGGCCGCGGTGGCGAACGCCTCGTTCTCCGGCCGCTGCCGTGGACCGAGCTCGACCATCCCGGGCGTCACGACGACCCGGCGGCGGCTGACCGGCGCCGCGGCCAGCAGGGCCAGGGCGGCCTGGGCGCCGGCCGGGTTCGAGTTGAACGTGTCGTCGATGACGAGCACGCCGGACGGCGCCTGGGCCGACGTCAACCGGTTCGGGATCGGCGGCACCGCGGCGAGCCGGTCGGCCAGCTGCTCGGCCGCCACGCCGAGCCGGAGGGCGACCGCGATCGCGCAGGCCAGGTTCGTCGGCTGCACGCCGCCGTCGACGGGGACGTCGGTGGCCACCTCCCGGCCCGCCACCGTCACCGTGACCGTCCCGTCCGCCTCGGGCGACACAGACGTCGGCGGCCCGGTCGACGGCCGAGCAACGGACGACGTCGCGCCCGCTGCCGTCGCCGGCCAGCCGGTCGGCCAGCGCGGCCAGCCGCGCGTCGTCGACGTTCAAGAAGACGGTCGACGCCCGCTCGGTGATCTCGGCCTTGGCCCGGACGATCTCGTCCTCGCTGCCGAACCGCTCGAGGTGCACCGGGCCGATGGCCGTGATGACGGCCAGGTTCGGCGGGCACCAGCGGCACAGGTCGCGGATCTCGCCCGGCCCGTACGTGCCCATCTCGGCGACGAAGACCTCCGCGCCGTCGGTCAGGTTCTCGTTGATCGCCCGGGCGAGCCCGGCCCGGTTGTTGAACGACGCCGGCGTGGCGACGACCGTCCGGGTGCCGGCGAGCAGATGGGCGACGTGGTTCTTGGTCGACGTCTTGCCGTACGAGCCGGTGATGGCGACGACGACCGGGTCGACGCGGCGCAGGCGGTTCTCGGCCGCGTCGACGAACCGGCCGGACAGTCGCCGTTCGACCGGTGCCATCACCGCGCAGGCCGCGTCGACGAGCGCCGGGACGGCGATGACGCCACCGGCCGTGAAGATGGCCGGGGCGCCGAGCAGCACGCCGGCCACGACGACGACGGCCTGCAGGACCAACCACACCGCGGCCAACGACCGCAGCCGCCGGGTGACGACGAGCTTCGACGTCCGACCACGCAGCGAGAGGTGCAGCGGCCCGACGACCGCGACCGCGGTCGGCGCCAACGCGCACAGCGGCCAGCGGGCCGAGAGCACGACGCCGGCCAGCGCCACCGCCAGCAGGGCCACGTTGCCGGGTTCGCTGGTCCACCATCGGATGGCGAACCGGCTCGTCGCGCCGTCGAGGTAGTGCTCGCGCTGGGCCACCCGGAGCCAACGGAGGCCGGCCGGGCCGAGGGCCAGCACCGAGACCGCGACGGCCACCCACATCGCCGGGCCACCGGCCTCGTTCCACACCGCGGCAACGGTCATCCGAGCAGCTCGTCCACCGCGGCCCGGAGCGTCGCCGGGCACCGTCAACGGGGTCAGGTGGCCGGCCCCCGGGCACACCGTCACCTGCCGCGCTCGGCCAGTAGACCGGCGGCCCGTTCGGCGACGGCCAGCGGCACGTCCCGGTCGTCGTCCCCCCAGACCAACCGCACCGGGCAGTCGATCGCCGCGAGCTGTTCCTCGTACGTCTCGCCGACCGACCGGACGAGGACCTGGCGCATGATGCCTTCGGCGGCCCGGTAGTCGGCCGAGCCGTGCTGCTGGCGGGCCCGCTCCATGCGGTCGTCCCCGATCAGGCCGATCCGATGGAAGGCCCCGCACGAGCCGGAAGCCCGGTGACGGTCGGCGGCCGGGCCCGGTCCGCAGCAGCGGCACGCCGGTCAGCACGAGCGACCGCACCAGCTCGGGGCGGGACGCGGCCAGGCAGACGGCGACGCGGCCGCCGAACGAATGGCCGAGGACGACGACCGGGGTGGCCAGCTCGCCCTCGTCGAGCATCGCCGCCACCCGGGCGGCGTACGCCGCCGCGCCCCACGGCTCCGGCGGTGGTGGCGTCGCGCCGAAGCCCGGCAGGTCGACGGCCACCGCATCGAGGGCGGCACCGCCATCGGGCGCCCGGACGACCGCGTCGAAGTCTCGATGGGTCCGGGCCCACCCGTGCAGGGCGAGCACTCGGGCCGGTCGGGAGCCGGTGGCGCTGCCGAACAGGGCACCGCCGGCGAACGTCTGGAGCATCCGGTCCACCCTACCGACCGCCGTCTCCGACCCGGGTGTTCCGTTCACCCGGCGCCGCCGACCCAGCCGGTCGGTAGGTTTGCACCGGTGGGGTCCTCGATCGAGAGCACGGTCGGCCTGACGGCCGCCCAGCGGGACGCGGTCGTCGCCGACGACCCCGTCCTCTGCGTTCTGGCCGGGGCCGGCACCGGGAAGACCCGGGTCCTGACCCTCCGGGTGGCCCGCCGGGCCGATGACCGGTCGGCCCGGGCCGACCGGGTCCTCGTCTGCACGTTCAGCCGGAAGGCAGCGGACGAGCTCCGGCGCCGACTGTGGTCCCTCGGCGTCGGCGACGTCCGCGCCGGCACGTTCCACCGGACCGCGCTCGGGCTGCTCCGCCAGTACCGGGCCGACCGGGGCGGACCGGCCCCGTCGGTGCTCCCCGACCGGCGGGCGCTGCTGGCCGACGTGCTCGCCGACCCGGTCGGCGGCGGCGGCCCCCGTCGGCGGCCCGACGGACGGCGGCTCCCCCGGGTCGTCCAGGTCGACGGCGAGATCAGCTGGGCGAAGGCCCGGCTGATCGGCCCGGAGTCCTACGAGGAGGAGGCCCGGCGCCACCACCGTCGACCGGCGGCCGGGACGGCCAAGATGGCCGACCTGTACGGCCGCTACGAGGCGGCCCGGCACCGGCAGGGGGCGCTCGACTTCGACGACCTGCTGTGGCGGGCGGCCGACGTGCTGGCCGAGGACCCGACGTTCGCGGCCGCCGTCCGCTGGCGGAACCGCCACGTCTTCGTCGACGAGATGCAGGACGTCAACCCGGCCCAGTTCCGGTTCCTCCGCCTGCTGGTCGGTGACGACCCGGACCTCTTCGTCGTCGGTGACCCGAACCAGTCCGTCTACGGCTGGAACGGCGCCGACCCGTCGCTCCTCGACCGCCTGCCCGCGACGTTCCCGGGCACCCGCGTCCTGCGGCTCGACGAGAACCACCGCTGCTCCCCGCAGGTCGTCGCGGTCGCCGTCGGCCGCGCTCGGACTGTCCGGGGCGACCAGCCCGACGAGCAGCCGCCCCGACGGCGTCGTCCCCCGGGTCACCGAGCACGCCACCGACGCCGACGAGGCCCAGTGGGTGGCCCGGCAGGTCTGGACGGCCCACCGGCCGGGGCGCCGGTGGGCCGAGCTGGCGGTGCTCGCCCGCACCAACGGCCAGCTGGCCGCGCTGACCGACGCGCTGAGCACCGAACGGGTGCCGTACCGGCTGGCCGGCGGCTCGACTCGGGCCGGCCAGCGACCTCCGCGCCCGGCGGACGGCCTCGGGCACGCTCGCCGTCCAACCGGTCGACGATGCGCGACGACGAGCCCGGCAGCGACGGTTTTGGCAGCACGGTCCAGGCGACACAGGCGAAGCCCCGGCGAAGATGCCGACGCGGTCACGCTGACGACGTTCCACCGGGCCAAGGGCCTGCAGTGGCCGGCCGTCTTCGTCGTCGGGCTCTCCGACGGTCTCGTGCCGATCGCCTCCGCACGATCGTCCGGCCCGCTGGACGAGGAGCGACGACTGCTCTACGTCGCGCTGACGAGGGCCGAGATCGAGCTGACGTGCTCGTGGGCCCGCCATGCCGACGCCCGGTCGGCGGCCGACGGCGTCCCGTCCCGGTCGGCGTCGCCGTGGCTGGGCGACGTCGTCCGGGCCTGCCGCGACCTCGACACCGACGCCGCGCCGGCCGATCCCGACCAGGTCGCCGTCCGGCTGGCCGAGCTGCGGACCCGGCTCGGGGCCGCCGACCCGGCGGCCGGATAGCGTCGGCCGGCAGCGATGAGCGATCTGGCCGAGCAGCTGCGGGAGGTCGTCGGCGCCGGTTTCGTGCTGACCGGGGACGACGATCCTCGCCGACTACACCCACGACGAAGCACTGCGGTGAGCGCCCGGTCGTCCCGCTGGCCGTCGTCCGCCCGGCGTCCACCGACGAGGTGGCGCGGCTGCTGGCCCTGGCCGACGCCGCCCGGGTGCCGGTGGTCGCCCGGGGCAGCGGTACCGGCCTGTCCGGCGGCGCCCGGCCGGTCGCCGACGGGATCGTCGTCGCCCTCGACCGGATGGACCGGATCGTCGAGATCGACGTCGACAACCACGTCGCGGTCGTCGAGCCCGGGGTGACGCTCGAACAGCTCGACGCCGCGCTGGCGCCGCTCGGGCTCGTCTACCCGGTCTTCCCCGGCGAGGCCAGCGCCTCGCTCGGCGGCAACGTCGCCACGAACGCCGGCGGGATGCGGGCCATCCGGTACGGCGTGACGCGCCAGCGCGTCCTCGGGCTCGAGGCCGTCCTCGCCGGCGGCCAGGTGCTCCGCACCGGCGGCAAGTTCGTGAAGTCGGCCACCGGCTACGACCTGACGCAGCTGCTTGGTCGGGTCCGAGGGCACGCTGGCCGTGATCACGGAGGTCACCGTCAAGCTCGAGCCCCGGCTCCAGCACACGGCCACCCTGCTCGCCCCGTTCGCCACGCTCGACGAGATCGCCCGGTCGGTGCCCGCAGGTCGTCGCCAGCGGCGTCGCGCCGCTCGTCCTCGAGTACCTCGACCTACTGGCCATGGCCGGCATCACCGCGGCCGCCGGGCTCGACCTCGGCGTGCCCGAGGCGACGAAGGCGGCCGCGCTCGCCTACCTCGTCGTCGTCCTCGAGAGCACGCACGACGACCGGCTCGACGCCGACACCGAGACCGTCGCCGCCCTGCTCGGCCGGCTCGGCGCGCTCGACGTCTACGTGCTGCCGCCGGCGGCCGGCGCCCAGCTGATCGCCGCCCGGGAGAAGGCCTTCTTCGTCACCAAGGCCGCCGGCGCCGACGACATCGTCGACACCGTCGTGCCCCGGTCGGCCATCCCCGACTTCCTCGCCACGGTGGCCCGGCTGGCCGCCGACGACGACGCGCTGGTGTCCGGCTGCGGGCACGTCGGCGACGGCAACGTCCACCTGTCGGTCTTCCAGCCCGACCCCGACCGCCGATCGGCCCTCGTCCGGGCCATCCTGTCCGCCGCCGTCGCCGCCGGTGGCGCGATCTCCGGCGAGCACGGCATCGGCACCGAGAAGCAGGCGTACTTCCTCGAGCTCGAGGACCCGCTCCGACTGACGCTGATGCGGCGGATCAAGGCCGCGTTCGACCCCCACGGCATCCTCGGGCCCGACCGGCTCCTCGGCCCCGTCGGCGGACCGGACGAGGCAGTCGCTGGCGGCGCCGGCGGCACAGGTGGCGACCGATGAACGGTGCGGACGCCGTCCTCGGCACGCTCGTCGGCGCGGGCGTCGACGTCTGCTTCGCCAACCCCGGCACCTCCGAGATGCACTTCGTCGCCGCCCTCGACCGGGTGCCGGCCATGCGCGGCGTCCTCGCCCTCTTCGAGGGCGTCGCCACCGGCGCGGCCGACGGCTACGCCCGGATCGCCGGCCGGCCGGCCGCCACCCTCCTCCACCTCGGGCCGGGCCTCGGGAACGGGCTGGCCAACCTGCACAACGCCCGCCGCGCCCACAGCCCGGTCGTCAACATCGTCGGCGACCACGCGACGTACCACAAGCGGTACGACGCGCCGCTCGAGTCGGACATCGACGCCCTCGCCGGGACGGTCTCGGCGTGGGTCCGGACCGCCGCGCTCGGCACCGCGGCCGACGACGCGGCCGACGCGGTCGCCGCGTCGCTCGGACCGCCCGGTGGCGTCGCCACGCTCGTCCTCCCGGCCGACGTCTCGTGGTCGGACGCGCCCGGACCGGTCGCCGCCCGCCCGCCGCCGACCCGGTCGCCGGCCGCGCCGGACGCGGTCGAGGCCGCGGCCCGGGCCCTGCGGTCCGGTGAGCCGACCGCCCTCCTCCTCGGCGGGTGGCGCGCTGCGAGCCCGCGGCCTGCGAGCCGCGGCCCGGGCGGCCGAGGCCACCGGCGCCCGCCTGCTCGGCGAGACGTTCCCGGCCAACCTCGAACGGGGCGCCGGGTTGCCGGCGGTCGAACGGCTCGCCTACCTCGGCCGAGTTCGCCGTCGCCCAGCTGGCCGGGCTGCGGCACCTCGTCGTCGCCGGCGCCCGGTCGCCGGTGTCGTTCTTCGCCTATCCCGACCGGCCGAGCGACCTCGTCCCGGACGGCTGCGACGTGCACGTCCTGGCCGGCGTCGGCGACGACGTCCCGGCCGCCCTCGAGGCGCTCGCCGACGCGGTCGGCGCCGGAGCGGCGCCGGCGCTCGTCGCGCCGCCGGCCCGACCGGACCGGCCGACCGGGACGCTCGACGCCGAGTCCCTGGCCGCCGCGGTCGGCGCGGTGCTGCCCGAGGGCGCCATCGTCGTCGACGAGGCCAACACCGGCGGGCTGTACGTCCCCGGCGCGACCGCCGGGTGCCCCCGGCACGACTGGTTGACGCTGACCGGCGGGGCCATCGGTCAGGGGCTGCCGGTCGCCACCGGCGCCGCGGTCGCCGCGCCGGACCGACCGGTCCTCTGCCTCGAGGCCGACGGCAGCGCCATGTACACCGTCCAGGCGCTCTGGACGCAGGCCCGCGAAGGGCTGAACGTCACGACCGTCGTCCTGGCCAACCGCTCGTACGCCATCTTGAACCTCGAGCTCTCCCGGGTCGGCGCCGGCGCCGGTGGGCCGCTCGCCGGGCGCCTGCTCGACCTCTCCCGGCCGGATCTCGACTTCGTCGCCCTCGCCGCCGGCCTGGGCGTCCCGGCCGCCCGGGCCACCACCGCCGACGAGCTCGTGACCCAGCTCGAACGGTCGCTGGCCGAGCCCGGCCCCGGCACTGATCGAGGTGGTACTGCCCGGGCTGTGAGGCCCCTCAGGCGGTGGGCTCAGGCGTCGCCGAGGTCGATCTCGGCGACGACGACGGTGTGGTCGGACGGCTTGTTCCCGGCCGGGCTCTTCTTCCGGGCCTCGCGGTCGATCTCGACCGACGTGCACCGGTCGGCCAGCGACCGGGTGAGCAGGACCAGGTCGATCCGCATGCCGTGGCCCTTGTGGAAGTTGCCGGCCCGGTAGTCCCACCAGCTGAAGATCCCGCCGTCGGGGTGGAAGCGGGGGAAGACGTCGACGAGGCCCCAGTCGAGGACGTCGCCGAGCGCCGCCCGCTCCGGCTCGCTGACGTGGGTCGCCCCGACGAACTGGGCCGGGTCCCAGACGTCGGTGTCGCGCGGCGCGACGTTGAAGTCGCCACACACCGCCACCGCGCCGTCCGGCCGGACCGTCTCGCCGAGGTACGCCCGGAGCCGGGCCAGCCAGGCCAGCTTGAACGCGAAGTGCTCGCTGTCGAGGCTGCGCCCGTTCGGGACGTAGACCGAGTGGACGCGGACCCCCTCGCACGTCGCGGCCACGATCCGGGTGCCCTGGGCGTCCTCGTCGGAGTGAAAGCCGTTGACCGGGTCGTCGAGGCCGACGCGGCTGACGATGGCCACGCCGTTCCACCGCCCGTCCCCGTGGTGGGCCGACTGGTAGCCGAGGTCGGCGAAGGCGGCGGCCGGGAACGCGTCGTCGGCCAGCTTCGTCTCCTGCAGGCACAGCACGTCCGGCCCGTTCGCCTCCATCCACTCGAGGACGAGCGGGAGCCTGGCCCCCAGCGAGTTGACGTTCCACGTGGCGAGCCGCATCGTTACCCCCTCACCCGCGGTCGCTCACGCGCGGTCGGCCAGCACGAACAGGAGGTCCGCCTCGCAGGCCGTCTGGTCGTCGACGTGGGCCCGGCCGTGGCCGGTGCCGGCCCGGGCGGACAGCCGGCCGACGGTGACCTCGAGCTCGAGCGTCTCGCCAGGGACGACCTGACGGCGGAACCGGGCCTTCTCGATCCCGCCGAACAGCGGGAGCTTCTCGGCGTACCGCTCGTCCGCCAGGACCGCGATGCCGCCGAGCTGGGCCAGCGCCTCGACCATCAGGACCCCCGGCAGCGTCGGCCGGCCGGGGAAGTGGCCGGCGAAGAACGCCTCGTTCCCGGTCAGGTGCCACCGGCCGACCGCCGACCGGCCGGGATCGACGGCGACGATCTCGTCCACGAAGAGGAACGGCTCACGGTGCGGCAGGACGTCGGCGGGCTCCACGGACGGCGAGGCTATCTCCCGAACATCGGGCGCCCCGGCATCGGGCGCCACGGCACCAGAGGCCCGGGCGTCACGAACGCAGGAGGCGGACGACGGCGTCGGTGTCGATGAGGTCCGGCAGGAGGGCATCAGGACCGAGTGCGGCCAACTCGTCGTAGCCCGGTCGGCCGCTGGCGACCAGCAGGCACCGGACCCCGCCGGCCCGGGCGCAGGCCAGGTCGTTCGGGGTGTCGCCGACCACCCACACCTCGTCCTGGCCGAACCGCCGGCCCCGCTGATCGGCCGCCCGGTCGAGCGCCACCGGGACGAGGCGGTTCCGGTCGGCATCGTCGCTGCCGTACGCGCCGATCTCGAGATCGAGCCGATCCTGGAGCCCGAACGCGGCCAGCTTGACCACCGCGTTGGCGGCCAGGTTGCCGGTCAGGACGGTCTGGAGCACGGTCGGGTCGTCCCCCAGCCGCCCGAGCACCGCCTCGACCCCCGGCAGCACCCGGCCCCGCTCGGCGATGACGTGCTCGACCGCGGCCAACGCCGTCGCCAAGTGGTCCAGGATGACCGGCAGGTGGTCCGACCCTTCGGCCTCCCCGATCTCCAGCATCGCCAGGTACTCGCGAACGATCTGTGGATCGGTCTTCCCACCCATGCGGACCCGAGCGGGTGGCCGTACCCCCAACGCCCGCTCGATCGCCACATCGAAGACCTCGGCGCCGATCCCCTTGGAGTCGATGAGGGTCCCGTCGATGTCCCACAGGACCAGCCGGCGAGCCGCCGTCGGCCGGCCGCCGAGCGTCGGCTCGATCAGGACCGGACGGCGGCCCGGGCCGCCGCCGATGCCAGCTCCGGCAGCGCCAGCTCGGCCACCCGGCGAGGCGGGTCGAGGGCGACGAGCACGAACCGGCGTCGCTCGCCCCGGCTGATGACCTGCCGAGCCTTCGTCGGTGGCGGGTCGCCGAGCCCGGCGAGCGGGATGTAACAGAACAGGTGGCTGCCGTCGGGCAGCTCGACCTCGACCATCGCCCCGTGGGACGTGAACGACTCCACCTCCCCCTCCACCTCGCTTCCGAGCGGGTACGTCGCGACGAACGTGATGAACGCCAGCGGCTCGTTCACTGCCGGCGGCGGGGCCGCGCTCCGTCGGCGGCGACCGGACGACTTGTCCTTCTCCTTGCTCTCCTTGCCCCGCTTGCCGCTCCGCGACCGGCCACCCGCCGCGCCCCGGCCCGAGCTCCTGCCGTCCGAGCTCTTCGGTCCCTTACCGGGGGTCGGCGGGTCCAACGCCTCCGCCGTCGCCTCGTCGATCGCCTCCAGGATCTCCGGGGCCACCCGCCGGGTCCGCCTCGGCCGGGTGGCGTTGCCGTTCGCCTCGGGCGGCTCGGCTCGGCCCGCCGGTGGATTCGCGTCCCCCGGCCGGACGGCGTCGACCGGCGGGGACGCGTCCGTCACCTTCTCGGCCGCCGTCGCCTTCTTCTTCGCCGCCTTCACCGCCTTGCCGGCTTTCGCTGCGTTCTTGGTCGACGACGCGTTCTTGGTCGACGCCGTCTTGGTAGCGCAGCCTTTTTGGTCGCTTCCTTGGCGGCCTTCTTCGTCGTCTTCTTGGCCGCCGCGGTCACCGTCGCCGGCTCGGCCGTCGGCGTCGCCCGCGCCTTCTTCCCGGCGGCCGCGGGCTTTTCGGCCACCTTCTTCTGGGTTGCCTTCTTCGTGGCGGCCTTCTTCGTGGCGGACGTTTCCTTGGCCGGCGCCGCCTTCTTCGACGTCTTCTTCGCGGCCTTCTCGGCCGCCTTCGTCGCCTTCTTCTTGGCCGGCGCGGCTTTCTTCGCCGGCCCAGTCTTCTTCGACGGCTCAGTCTTCCTCGACGGCCCGGTCTTCTTCGCCACGACCGGCTGCCCGGTGGTCGATTCGACATCGTCGACCGCTTCGGAGGCCGGGACCGCGGTCGATGGCGCGGCCTCGCCAGCCGGAGGCCAGACGTCGCCGACCTGCGGCGCCGAGCCGTCGGGCAGCCGGGCCCGCTTGGCCGCCACCTTCCGCGCCGCCTTGGCCAGCTCGGCCGCCTTCACCGGAGCGGGCAGGTCGGCCGCCGCGGCATCCCGCTTGGCCTTGCCGGTCGCCTGCCGGCTCTTCGGACCGCGTACCGGAAGGCGGGGGGTGAAGATCCACCCGACGCCGGGCACCGGCTTGCCGCCGATCAGGCGGCCGTCGGTCGAAGAGCCACGGGTGCTCCCCGTGGAACTCCTGGAAGGAGTCGTTCGAGAGGACGGTGGCGTCCGTCCGCTCGGCGATACGGAGGACGAACGCGTCACCCCGCCCCACTGCGCCGGCCGGCGGCGAGACCAGCTCGCCGTTGAGCTCGGCCTCCTCCAGCTCGGCCCGTTCCGACGGGTCGATACGGTGCTCGAACGACGCGTCGACGACGACGACGATCTGCGCCGTCGGGTCCTCGTCGGCGTACGCCCGGACGGCCTCGTCCAGCTGGCGGAGGCTCGGAGTCGTCCGGCCTTCGGTGGCCAGGTTGGACCCGTCCACGACGACGTGGTGTTGTCGCTCAGTCATCCCGGTTGCCAGTCAACCATCTCGCCGGCCCCGGGCCGGCGACAGCAGGCCCGCCGCGGTCAACCAATCGCCCGATCGAGGAGATCGGCCTGCTCGAGCTGGTGGAGGGCGCTGCTCCCGGTGGCCGGGCTGGCCGACTCTTCCCGACTGACGTGGCGCAGCTCGTAGCGCCCGCGCAGGAGCCGGTGGAGCCGGGCGTGGACGAACGACCACGCGCCCATGTTCTCCGGCTCCTCCTGCAACCAGACGACCTCGGTGGCGCCGGCGTACCGACCGAGCACCTGCTCGATCCGGGCCTCCGGCCACGGATAGAGCTGCTCCACCCGGACCACTGCCACCGCGTCCGGCGCCAGCGCCGGACACCCGCTCGGCGTTGCGCGGCTCGGGCCCCTGGCCGGCCAGCCGCTCGCCCCGACGGTGCAGGGCCTCGTGCGCCACCTTCCCGCTGCACAGCACGACTCGCCGGACCGCGTCCGGATCGGCCACCTCGGCGTCGTCGATCACCTCGGCGAACGAGCCGGCCGCGAGGTCGGCCAGCGGCGAGCGGGAGGCCGCGGCCCGCAGCATCGACTTCGGCGTGATCACGACGAGCGGCGTGACCGGGGCGCGGCGCGACCTGGGCCCGCAGCAGGTGGAAGTACTGGGCCGCGGTCGACGGCACCGTCACCCGGAGGTTGCCCCGGGCGGACAGCGACAGGAACCGCTCGAGCCGGGCCGACGAGTGCTCCGGCCCCTGGCCCTCGTAGCCGTGCGGCAGCAGCAGGACCAGCCCGGCGTGCTGGCCCCACTTGTCCTCGGCGGCGACGATGAAGTTGTCGATGATGATCTCCGCGCCGTTGACGAAGTCGCCGAACTGCGCCTCCCAGGCGACGAGGGCGTCGGGCGACTCGACGGAGTAGCCGTACTCGAAGCCGACCGCCGCGTACTCCGACAGGAGCGAGTCGCGGACGGTGAAGCGGCCGAACGGGTGGTTCGAGCCCCGGCCGCCGCTGGCCAGCCCGGTGCCGGCCGGCCCGGTGTCGGCCGGCGGGGCGTCGAGCCGGTCGAGATGGGCCAGCGGGACGTACTCGGCCCCGGTGGCGTAGTCGACGAGAACGGCATGACGGTGGCTGAAGGTGCCCCGCCGGGTGTCCTGGCCGGTCAGACGTACGTCGGTCCCCTCGAGGAGCAGCGACCCGACGGCCAGCGCCTCGCCGAGCGCCCAGTCGACCTGGCCGCCGCGGACGAGCTCGTCCCGCTGGGCGAACTGCCGGGCCAGCTTCGGGTGGACGGTGAAGCCGTCCGGCACCCTCGTGGTCATCTCGGCCACCGAACGCAGCGTCGTCTCGGCGACCCCGGTCTCGACGGCCGGGACGGGCCGTCCGCACCGGTCGGGGACCGGCAGGTGAGGCGGCGGCGGCGGGCTCTCCGCCCGGACCTCGTCGAGCGCCTTCTGGAGCTGGCTGTTGAAGTCGTCGAGGGCCTGCTCGGCCTCGTCGAGGGTGATGTCGCCCCGGCGCACGAGCATCTCGGTGTAGAGCTTGCGGACGGACCGCTTGGCCTCGATGCGCTGGTACATCAGCGGCTGGCTGTAGCTCGGGTCGTCCCCCTCGTTGTGGCCGTGCCGGCGGTAGCAGACGAGGTCGATGACGACGTCCTTGTGGAACCGCTGGCGGAACGCGAACGCCAGCCGGGCCGCCCGCACGCAGGCCTCGGGGTCGTCGCCGTTGACGTGGAAGATCGGCGCCTGGACCATCTTGGCCACGTCGGTCGGGTAGACCGACGTCCGGGCGGCTTCCGGCGCGGTCGTGAAGCCGAGCTGGTTGTTGATGACGACGTGCACGGTCCCGCCGACCCGGTAGCCGGAGAGGCCGGAGAGGTTGAGCGTCTCGGCGACGACGCCCTGGCCGGCGAAGGCCGCGTCGCCGTGGACCAGCAGCGAGAGGACCGGGTAGTCGTCGATCCGGGTCGCCATCGCCGCCGGCGTCCCGTCGGTCGGCGGGGCCAGCCGGTCCTGCTTGGCCCGGGCCATCCCCTCGACGACCGGGTCGACGGCCTCCAGGTGCGACGGGTTCGACGCCATGGCGATCGGCAGGTCCCGGCCGGAGCGGCCGGTGAACTTGCCGACCGCGCCCTTGTGGTACTTGACGTCGCCGGACCCCTGGACGGAGTCGGGGTCGAGGTTGCCCTCGAACTCCTCGAAGATCTCCCGGTAGGACTTGCCGACGATGTTGGCGAGCACGTTGAGCCGGCCGCGGTGGGCCATGCCCATGACCGCTTCGACGGTGCCGGTCTTCGCCGCCTCGTCCAGGATGGTGTCGAGGAGCACGATCGTCGACTCCGCCCCCTCCAACCCGAACCGCTTCTGCCCGACGTAGCGGCTGTGGAGGAACCGCTCGAAGACCTCGGCCGCGTTCAGCCGCTCGAGGATGTAGTGCTGCTCGTCCGACGTCACCGAGTCGGGGACCCCTTCGACCTGCTGCTGGATCCACCGCTTCTGCTCGGGGTCCTGGATGTGCATGTACTCGATGCCGAGCGTCCGGCAGTACGCGTCGCGCAGGACGTGCAGGATCTCGTCGAGCGTGGCCACCCCCCGGCCGGCCAGGCCGTCGGTGACGAACCGCCGGGCGAGGTCCCAGATCGTCAGCCCGTACGTCAGCGGGTCGAGCTCGGGGTGGATCCGCGGCTCCTCGGCGTCGAGCGGGTCGAGGTGGGCGATCAGGTGGCCGCGGACGCGGTACATGTTGATCAGCGTCTGGACGTGCACCTGCTTGATCAGCCGCTGCTGCTCGCCTTCGGCCGGGTCGTCGGCCGCGTTGGCGTCCTTCTGCCAGCGGACGGCCTCGTAGGGGATGCCCATCGACTCGAAGACGTCGTCGTAGAAGCCGTCGTCGCCGGTCAGGTAGCCGGCCACCCGCGAGAGGAACAGCCCCGACTCGGCGCCCTGGATGATCCGGTGGTCGTAGGTCGACGTCAGCGTGACCACCTTGCCGATGCCGAGCTCGGCGATGACCCGCGGGTCGGCCGCCTCGAACCCGGCCGGGTAACCGAGCGCGCCGACGCCGACGATCGCCCCCTGGCCGGGCATGAGCCGCGGCACCGACTGGACCGTGCCGATCGTCCCCGGGTTCGTCAGGCTCACCGTCGTCCCGGCGAAGTCGTCCGGCGACACCTTTCCGGAGTGGACCTTGCGGACGAGGTCCTCGTAGGCGAGGACGAACGTCCGGAAGTCGAGGGTGTCGGCCTCCTTGATGCACGGGACCAGCAGCGTCCGCGATCCGTCCGACTTCTCGAGGTCGACGGCCAGCCCGAGCCCGACGTGGCGGTGGCGGACGACGCCCGGCCCCTTCTTCCCGTCGACCTCGTCGACGAACGTCGCGTTCAGCGCCGGCACGTCGACGAGCGCCTTGACGACTGCGTACCCGATCAGGTGGGTGAAGCTGACCTTCGCCCCCGTCGTCCGGGCGAGCTGGTTGTTCAGGATCTGCCGGTTGACCTCGAGCAGCCGGGCCGGCACCGTCCGGACGCTCGTCGCCGTCGGCACGGCCAGGCTGGCTTCCATGTTGGCCACGATCCGGGACGCCGCGCCGCGCAACGGCACCGCGACGTCACCAACGACCGCCCCGCCGTCGGCCACGCGGCCGGACGGCGCCGGCGGGGAGGGCGCCGGGGTGGTCGTTGGCGTGGTCATTGGGGTGGTCGGCCACGACGGTTCGGCCGCCGATACCAGCGGACCGGACGACGGCGGTGGTGGCGCGGACGGCACCGTGTTCGGCGCCGGGATCGCCGCGCCGCCGCCGGCCGTCGGCGCGGTCAGGCCGTCCGAGCGAGCCGGCGAGCCGGCCGACGCCGTCGGCGCGGGGCGATAGTCGGAGAAGAACTCCCGCCAGCTCTCGCTGACCGACGACGGGTCGACGACGTAGCGGTCGTACATGTCGTCGACCAACCAGGCATTCGGCCCGAAAGAGCCCGTCGATCCCGGTCCGCCGTTGCCCCGTTCGGCGCCGCGCTGCACCTCACCCGCGTCGGCCATATGTCCCACCCTACCGGCGCCCCCGCCCTGGTCGGGTAGCTGGCCGGGCGCGGCGGCGGGTTCGGCGGCCCCGGCCCGGTAGCGTCGGGAGCCCGATGGCCTATCCGCCCGGACTCCACGTGATCGAGCATCCGCCGGCCGCCGGATGGGACGGTCACGACGGTCCGGCGGTCGTCCTCGTCCACGGCGCCCTCGACCGCGCCGCCAGCTTCCGCCGGACGATCCGGCGGCTCGACGACCTCGGTGTCGTCGCCTACGACCGCCGAGGCTACGGACGCTCCGACCCGCCGCACCCGCCGGCGGCGCTGGCCGACCACGTCGCCGACCTGCTGGCCGTCGTCGACGGTCTCCCGGTCGCCGGGCCGGTCAGCGCGGTCGGCCACAGCCTCGGCGGCGACGTCGTCATCGCCGCGGCCATCGCCGCGCCGGCCCGGTTCGCGTCCATCGGCGCCTACGAACCGCCGATGCCGTGGCTCGGGTTCCACCCGACCGGCGCCACGACCGGCCGCTGGCCGCCCCCCGGCGCCGACCCGGCCGAAGAAGCCGAGCGGTTCTTCCGCCGCATGGTCGGCGACGATGCCTGGAGCCGCCTGCCCGAAGCCGACCGGGCCCGCCGTCGGTCGGAGGGGCCGGCGCTCGTCGCCGATCTCGCCGCCATCCGAGGGCCGGCGCCGTTCGACGTCATGTCGCTCACCGTCCCCGTGGCCTTCGGCCGCGGCGGACCGGCCAGCCGGCCCCGCCATCGAGAGTCGGTCGCCTGGCTGGCCGACCACGTCCCGGGAGCCCAGCTCGTCGACGTCCCGACCGCCGGTCACGGTGCCCACCTCAGCCATCCGGACGCGTTCGCCGCCTTCGTCCGGGCCGTCGTGGCGCTGGCCGACCCCGTCCCCGGCGCCGGCCCGGTCGACCGCGGGATCGAGGCACCGGTCCGGTGAACATCCTGTTGAGCGGGGCCGGTGGCTTGATCGGGCGGGCCTTCGCCGATCAGGCGGCCGACCGCGGCGACCGGGTCGTCCCACTCGTCCGGCCGGCGTCGTCGGGCGCCGACCGAACCGGTCCGTCGGTGGCGTGGGACGTGGCGGCCGGCACCGTCGATCGGGCGGCGCTCGACCGCCTCGGCCCGTTCGACGCGGTCGTCCACCTGGCCGGGGCCGGGATCGGCGACCACCGCTGGACGGCCACCCGTCGCCGCGAGATCCGCGACAGCCGGGTCCGGTCGACCCGACTGCTGGCGGCGGTGCTGCCGTCGCTCGACCAGCCGCCCCGCGTCCTCGTCAGCGCGTCGGCCGTCGGCTACTACGGCGACCGCGGCACCGAGATCCTGACCGAGGAGAGCGGCGCCGGCGTGGGCTTCCTGGCCGACGTCTGCCGGGCCTGGGAGGCCGAAGCCGAAGCGATCGACGAGCGGCTCCGCGTCGTCCGCCTACGGTCCGGCATCGTCCTCACCGCCGACGGGGGTGCTCTGGCCCGGCAGCTGCCGCTCTTCCGGCTCGGGCTCGGCGGCCGGCTCGGCCACGGGCGGCAGTACGTGAGCTGGATCACCCTCGACGACCACCTGGCGGTCGTGCGGCGGGCGATCGACGACGACGGGCTGGCCGGACCGGTCAACGCCACCGCGCCAGGTCCGGTCACGAACGCCGAGCTCACCGCAGCGCTCGGGCGGGCGCTGCACCGCCCCGCGGTCGCGGCCGTGCCCCGCCCGGCTCTCCGGCTCGCCCTCGGTCGGCAGCTGGCCGACGAGCTCCTCCTGGCCGGGCAGCGGGCCGTCCCGGCCCGGCTCACCGCGATCGGCCACTCGTTCGCCCACCCGGACATCGACACGGCGCTCGGCTCGCTGTTCACCGACTGAGCCGGCGGACGGTGGCGTCAGCCGACTCCCCCCCGCGACCGGCCGAGCCGGCGCCCGGCAGTCGGCCGGGGTCCGGGACCCGACGGTGGCTCGGCCGGGCCGTTTTCGCCGCCGGCGCCGGCGCGGCCGTCGTCGCCGCGGTTCTCGCGCCGGCGGACGCCGGCGCGGCCGCCCGCCAGGATTGGACCCCGTTCGTACTCGTCAGCGGCCTCTTGCTGCTCGGCCTGGTCGCCCGGGACGACGGCCTGTTCGACGCGGCCGGTGATCTCATGGCCCGGACGGCGGCCGGCAGTCGCTCGCTCTTCGCCGCGTCTGCGGTCCTGGTGGCGGTGGTGACGGCCGTGCTGAACCTCGATACCGCGGTCGTCTTCCTGACGCCGGTTCTCGTCGTGGCCGCCCGCCGGCGCGGCAGCGACGACGCGCCGTTCCTCTACCTCGCCGTCTTCCTGGCCAACGGCGCGTCCCTGCTCCTCCCTGGCTCCAACCTGACCAACCTCATCGTCCTCGGCGGCACGCACCAGTCCGGCCGCGCCTTCGCGGCCGGCATGTTGCCGGCGTGGGTCGCCGCTTCCGTCGCCGTTCCGGCGGTCCTGGCCGTCGCCTTCCGGCGCCACCTCCGGACGAGCGGACCGCGACCCGACCGGCGGGCGCGCCCGCGGCTCGGCGTCGGGCTGGCCGGTATCGGCGCCGCCGTCGTCGTCACCCTCGCCCTCAGCGGCGCCGCGATGGCCGTCGTCGTGCTCGGCCTCGGCGCGGCCGCGGTCGCCATCCGCCTGGCGCAACGCCGCCTCGTCCCGGCCGCGCTCTCGTCGACCGTCGACGTGCCCGTCCTGGCCGGCCTCTTCGGCCTGGCCGTCGGTCTCGGTGCGCTCGGCCGGGCGTGGTCCGGGCCGGAATGGCTGCTCGCCCACGCGTCGTCGTGGCAGCAGGCAGCCATCGGCGCGGTCACCAGCGTCCTGTGCAACAACCTGCCGGCCGCCTCGTTGCTGGCCGCCCGGACCGTGCCCGACCCGAAGGCCCTGCTCGTCGGCCTCAACCTCGGCCCCAACCTGGCCGTGACCGGCGCGCTGTCCGCCGTCCTGTGGCTCGGGGTGTCGCGGCCGCTCGGCTGCCGGCCGTCCGCCGCCCGCTACTCCCGGCTGGGCCTCGCCGTCGTGCCGGTCTCGATGGCCGCCGCGCTGGGCGCGCTGGCTCTGTTCCACTGACCTGTCGGGGTCAGCGGGCCTGTCGGCTCAGGCGCCCGGTTGGCTCAGGCGTTGGGCTGCACGGTCGGATCGAGACCGTCGGGGGCGCGCCGGTGGCGCGAACGGGCCGACAGCAGCTCGCTGGTCGCCGGATCCTCGCCCTTCACGCCGCTGACCAGCGGCGAGTGGCAGAGCGTGATCGCCCCACCGAACAGGACGAGCAGCGACAGTGCTTCCAGCGGGCCCCACGCGCCGGCCGTCCGCAGGTTGTCGCCGAAGAGGTTGATCCCGATGAGGATGCTGGCCAGCGGGTCGACGAGGACCAGGGTCGACTGCGAGGCGGCGATCGGACCGGCGTGGTAGGCGTTCTGCGTCAGGAAGACGGCCAGCAGCCCGGAGACGGCCAGGCCGTACGTCTGCCAGTGGCGGAACACCGACACCCAGTCGTTGGCGACGAAGCCGGTGACGATCTTCGTGAGCGCGGCCGTGAACGCGAATGCCACGGCCGCCGCCGCCCCGAACATGGCCGACCGCCACCAGCGCGGGCCGTGGAAGGCCAGGGCGACCGTGATGACGATGACGGCCACGCACGACCCACCGACCTCGGCCCACTCGGCCGGCCCGGGGACGAGGTCACCACCCTTCGGCGCGGCGAAGAGGAGGAAGCCGGCCAGCCCAGCCGCGGCCGCGCCGGCCCCGAGCCACTCCCGCCAACCGACGGTGAACCGGAACCACGTGCCGAGAATGAGGACCAGGAAGAGCAGCTCCGTCGTCATGATCGGCTGTACTTCGGTCAGGCGCCCGAAGTGCAACGCGATGGCCTGGAGGACGAACGACACCGTCATCAGCCCGAAGCCGGCCAGCCAGATCCCCCGGCGCAGCGCGTGGGCCATCAGGCTCAGCCGCATCGTGTCCCCGGCCGGCGCGTCCTCCACGCCCATGCGCTGCATGACGCTGGTCAGCGCGTTCGCCAGTGCGGCCGCCAGGGCTAGGAGGTAGACCATGAGATCGGCCCATTGTACGTGGCCGTCGTCGATAAAAGCCGTTCCACCTCTCGGAGCCCGCCCCCGGACCGCCCCGGCGCCGGCCCGGGGCCGCCGGCGCCCGGATCAGCGCCAGGGCAGATCGGCGACGAACGCCCAGCTCCGCCGATGGATCGACGACAGCCCATAGCCGCGCAACGCGGTCTGGTGCACCATCGACGGGTAGCCCTTGTTCCGCTCGAACGCGTACGCCGGGAAGTGCCCGGCCTCCTCCCGCATCAGGCGGTCGCGGACGACCTTCGCCAGCACCGACGCGGCCGCGACCGACGCGCAACGGGCATCGCCGTCGACCACCGGCACGACCGTCGACGGGCTCGTCACCGGCGGCAGCGCCGGCTCGGCCATCGCCCCGGCACCGTCCAACCCGGGCAGCGCCGGTTGGTCGTGACCAACGGTCCCGTCCACCGGCGGCTTCGGTGGTCGGGCCCGCAGCAGGTCGTGCGGCCCGTCGACCAGCACCGCGTCCGGTCGGATCTCCAGGGCGGCCAGCGCCCGGTAGGCGGCGATCCGCAACGCGGCCGTCATGCCCCACCGGTCGCACTCCGCCGGGCTGGCGTGCCCGACCGCGCCGTCGACGCACCAGGCCGCGATCTCGTCGAACACCGACTCCCGGCGGTCCTCGGCCAGCAGCTTCGAGTCCCGCAGCCAAAGCGGCAACGACCGGGTCGTCACGCCTGGCCGTACGACGGCCACCCCGACGCTCACCGGGCCGGCCCACGCCCCCCGGCCGACCTCGTCCAGGCCGGCCACCCAGCGGTGGCCGGCCCGCCAGAGCCGCCGCTCCTCGTCCAGGCTGGGCCGCGGTGACGGCGTCAACGGGGCCGCTCGAGCCGGGCGACGAGCGCGTCCTCGGCGTCGTCGACATCGGTCGACAAGAACGCGTCGAGCATCTCCGCCGCCACCGTCGCCGTCGTCAGGCGGAGGCCGAACGCGAGCACGTTGGCGTCGTTCCACCGCCGGGCTCCCGTCGCCGTCCACGCGTCCGTGCACAGCGCGGCCCGGACGCCCGGGACCTTGTTGGCGGCGATCGCCACGCCGGTCCCCGTCGTGCAGACGACGACCCCGCGATCGGTCCGGCCGGACGCCACCGCCTCGCCGACCGCCCGGCCGACGTCCGGCCAATCGATCCCATCGGCCACCACCGTCACGTCGTGGCCGGCCGCCCGCAGGTCGGCCACGACCCCCGCCGTCAGCGCCGTCCGCTCGTCCGTGCCGAACGCGATCCGCATCGACCGCACGCTACCGGCCGCCCGGCCCGTCAGGGCCGCCGGAGCTCGGTCGGCACCATCAGGGCCGCCGGAGCTCGGCCCGTTGCACCTTGCCCATCGCGTTGCGCGGCAGCGCGTCGACCAGGTGCACCTCACGGGGCCGCTTGTACGGCGCCAGCCGGGCCGCCGCGAACTCGGCCAGCGCGGCGACCGGCACCGATGCGGTGGCCAGGACGACCCAGGCGACGACGGTCTCGCCCCACTCCTCCGACGGCATGCCGACGACCGCCACCTCGGCCACCGCCGGGTGGCCGAGCAGGACGTCCTCGACCTCGGCCGGGTAGACGTTGTAGCCGCCGCTGATGATCAGGTCGGTCTGCCGTCCCCGTACCGCCAGGTAGCCGTCCGTGTCCTCGGTAACGACGTCACCCGTCCGGAACCAGTCGCCTTCGAACGCCGCGTCGGTCGCCGCCGGTCGCTCCCAGTAGCCGCCGAAGACGGACGGCCCGCGCACGAGCAGACCGCCGTCGGCGCCGTCCGTGCGGACCTCGACGCCGGGCAGCGGGAACCCGACCGTCCCCGGACGGCGTTCGCCGTCGTACGGGTTCGAGACCGTCAAGAGCGTCTCGGTCATGCCGTAGCGCTCGAGGATCGCCACCCCCGCGTCGGTCCGCACCCGTTCCCACAACGGCGCCGGCAGCGGCGCCGAACCGGAGACGCACAGCCGGAGCCGGGCCAGCTCGGCCACCCGCCCGGACTCGGCCAGCCGGCGGTACATCGTCGGCACGCCGAAGAACAGCGTCCCGCCGTGCCGCTCGGCCGCGTCGAGGACACCGGCGGCCGAGAACCCGTCGAGCACGACCGCCGACGCCCCGGTCGCCAACGTCCCGAACAGCCCGGCGCACAGCCCGTGGACATGGAACAGCGGGAGCGCCAGTACGAGCCGGTCGTCCGGTGACCACCGCCACGCGCTCGCCACCGCTCGCACGCCGGCCAACAGGTTGGCGTGCGTGAGCACCGCCCCCTTCGGCACGCCGGTCGTCCCCGACGTGAAGACGATCATCGCCGCGTCGCCCGGGCCCGACCGGTCGAGGATCGGATCGGCGACCGTCCGGCCGGCGGCCGGGGTGAGGCGCCCGGCGACCCCGGCCGGCGAGAGGTCGGGGAAGACCACTGCGGTGGCCCCCGGCCCTGACGCCGCCGCCACCCACGCCGCCTGCTCCGGGCGGTCGACGATCGCCACCGCCGGGCGGACGTCGCCGACGACATGAGCCAGCTCCCGCTCCGTGTACGCCGAGTTGACCGGCACGACGATCGCGCCGAGCCGCAACGCGCCGACGCAGGCGACGATGGCGTCGAGCGACGTCGCCGTCGACCACACCACCCGCTCGCCCGGCCCGAGCCCCGCCGCCGCCAGCCGGCCCGCCGCCGACCGCGTCCGTTCCTCCAGCGCGCCCGCCGTACACCACGTCCCGCCGACGTGGACGACCCGGCGCGCCGGCTCGGCCGCCCAGTGCCCCGCCCAGACCGCCGGCAGGCTGCCCCCGGCCACCAGGTCCGCCGCGGTCAGCGTGACGCCGGGCGCCAGGTGACGGGCCCACTCCTCCGCGGTCACCGCGGCATGGTAGCGGCCGAGCCGCTCCCGACCGCTGGGTAGCGGTCGCGCTTCTCTGCGGTGCTGCCCCAGTCGTAACCTGACCCGATGAGCCCACGCCGAGTCGCCGTCGTCCCCCACACCCACTGGGACCGGGAGTGGTACGAGCCGTTCCAGACGTTCCGGCTGCACCTCGTCGACGCCCTCGACACGCTGCTCGCGCTGATGGAGACGGACACCGCCTACGCCCGCTTCCTGCTCGACGGCCAGATGGCCGTCGTCGACGACTACCTCGAGATCCGCCCGGACGCCGAGGAGCGGATCCGCGCCCTCGCCGCCGCCGGCCGGCTGACGATGGGGCCGTGGTACATCCTGATGGACGAGTTCCTCGTCTCCCGCGAGACGATCGTGCGCGACCTCCAGATCGGGCATGGCCCGCGGCGCGGCCTTCGGCGGCGCGATGGACGTCGGCTACCTGCCCGACATGTTCGGCCACGTCGCCCAGATGCCCCAGATCCTCCGGCTCGCCGGGCTCGACCCACACCGTCGTCTGGCGCGGCGTGCCCGCACAGGTCACCAAGACCGGCTTCTGGTGGGAGGCTCCCGACGGCTCGACCGTCCGGGCCGAGTACCTGCCCGTCGGCTACGGCAACGGCGCCGTCCTGCCCGACGACGCCAAGGCCCTCGTCCGCCGCGTCGCCGACCACGAGCAGGAGATCGGCTCGTTCCTCCTCGACGACCTGCTGCTGATGAACGGCTCCGACCACCTCGACCCCCAGCCGTGGCTCGGTCGCGTCGTCGCCGAGGCGAACGCCATCCAGGACGACTACGTCTTCGAGATCACGTCGCTGCCGGAGTACCTCGCCGACGCGCCGACCGACGGTCTCGAGCACTGGCAGGGCGAGCTGCGGTCCGGCGCCCGGGCCAACGTGCTGATGGGCGTGACCTCCAACCGGGTCGACGTCAAGCGGGCCGCCGGCGCCACCGAGCGCGCGCTCGAACGGCGAGCCGAGCCATACGCCGCCCTCTTCCAGCCGGCCGACGTATGGCCCGGCCGCCTGCTCGATCTCGCCTGGCTCGACGTCGTCCGCAACGCCGCCCACGACTCGATCTGCGCCTGCTCCGTCGACGACGTCGTCGACGCCGTCCTCCACCGCTTCGCCGAAGCCCGGCAGATCGCCGACGGCATCGCCGGCCGCGCCCTGAAGGCCCTCGGCCAGTCGATGGCCGAGCCCGGGTCCGTCGTCGTCAACCCGTCCGCCCACGCCCGCCGCGGCATGGTCGAGCTCGTCGTCGGCGCCGAGCTGCCCCCCGGTGACGACGTCCAGGTGCTCTCCGAGCGCATGGGCCTGCCCGGGCAGATGACCCTCGACGCCAACACCGTCCGCACCGTCCTCGGCATGCTGCAGGGCCCGAAGATCGACAACGACGCCTGGGTCCACGACGTCCGCATCGACGAGGACGAGACCGGCATCGACCTCACCGTCGCCATCGGCCCCGACGAGCGGCCCGGCGTCGCCATCGCCGAGGCCAAGCAGGACCTCTACACCCGCCTCGGCGCCCGGCCCGACGTGATGGTCCGCGTCCGCCTCGACCAGCCGCCCATCCGGCGCATCGCCGCCCGTGTCGCCGACGTCCCCGGCTTCGGCTGGCGGTCGTTCACCCCCGCCCCGCTCGCCCACCCGGTCGCCGCCACCGAGGCCGACGACCACAACGGCGGCGATGGCGGCAGTGGCGGCAGTGGCGGCGGCGTGACGCTGACCAACGGGCTGGTGACCGTGACGGTCGACCCGATCGACGGCACCTTCGCCGTCGACGGCGTCGCCGGCTTCGGCCGGCTCGTCGACGGCGGCGACCTCGGCGACTCGTACAACTACTCGCCGCCCGCGGCGCGACCGCACGGTCGACACTCCCGAAACCGTGACCGTCGCCATCGGCGACCGCGGGCCGGTCCGGGCCACCGCCGTCGTCACCGCCACCTATCGCTGGCCCGACCACGTCGACGGCACCTCCCAAGCCCGCGTCGGCGACCACCTCGTCGACGTGACGACGACCATCGACGTCCGCGCCGACGAGCCGACCGTCCGCGTCTCGACCACCTTCGTCAACCCGTCTCGCGACCACCGCCTGCGCGTCCACCTGCCGCTCCCCGAGCCGGCCACCGAGTCCGAGGCCGAGTGTGCGTTCGCCACCGTCCGCCGCGGCCTGACCGCCGAGGGCCGTCCCGACGAGCTCGGCCTCCCCACCTTCCCGTCCCGGCGCTTCGTCCGCGCCGGCGGCCTCACCGTCGTCCACGACGGCGTCGCCGAGTACGAGCTCGTCGACATCACCGGTGACGGCGGTGGAAACGACGCAGCCGGCGGAGCCGGCGGAAACGACACGGCCGGTGGAAACGACGGCGCCGAGCCCGTGGCCCACGCGCTCGCTCTCACGCTGCTCCGGTCCACCGGGATGCTGTCCCGGCTCGGCATGGCCTATCGGCCGTTCCCCGCCGGTCCGCTCACCCCGGTCGACGGGTTGCAGCTCGTCGGGCGACGCATCGACGCCCGGTACGCGGTTGTCGTCGGTCCCGTCGACCCGTGGACGCTGGCCGACGACGTTCTGTTGCCCCTCGAGGTCGTCGGCTCACTCGGCGGCGGCTGGCGCCCGGCCCACGGCAGCGCCCTCGAGGTCGACGGGGCCGAGGTGACCGCGGTCCGCCGGGTGGCCGGGCTGTTGGAGGTCCGCGTCTTCAACCCGTCGCCCGAGACGACGACCGTGACCCTCGGCGCCCGCGCTGGCTGGCTCGTCGACCTCCGCGGCCAACCGCTCGAGCCCGTCGAAGGCCACTTCTCGCTGCGGCCCCACGGCATCGCCACCGTCCGCTTGAGCGGCGAGTAGGCGGTCCGCCTCAGCGGCGACTGAGCGCCGGGGCGGCGACGGCCGCTGGCTACGACAGGCCGCGGTGAAGGACGGCATCCCACTCGGAACGAGCCGGACGCTCCATCAGGGTCGCCAACGCCTCAGCTGGTGACGTCTTCCCCGCCACCAGCGCGGCCACCTGCTCGGCGATCGGCATCTCGACGCCGGCCGCCCGAGCCAGGTCGACCAGCGGACCGGCGGTCTTCACCCCCTCGGCCACCATGTGCATGCCCGAAAGGACGTCGTCCAACGACCGGCCGCCGCCGAGCTCGAAGCCGACCGTCCGGTTCCGACTGGCCGGGCTGGTGCACGTGGCCAGCAGGTCGCCCACGCCGGCCAGCCCGCCGAACGTCAGCGTCTTGCCACCGACCGCAATGCCGAGCCTTCCCTGCTCGGCCAGGCCGCGGGTGACGAGGACCGCCCGGGTGTTCTCCCCGAGGCCGAGGCCGTCGCAGATACCGGCCGCAATGGCCATCACGTTCTTGCTCGCCCCGGCGATCTCGCAACCGACGACGTCCGTCCCCGTGTAGACGCGGAACGTTCGGCAGTGGAGCTGCGCCTGGACCTCTTCGGCCAGCCGCTCGTCCTCCAGAGCGACCACCGTCGCCGCCGGCTGACCCTCGGCCACCTCTCGAGCCAGGTTCGGCCCGCTCAGCACGCCGGCCGGGTGGCCCGGGAGCACCTGTTCGACGATTTCCGACATCCGCAGGTTCGTCCCGACCTCGATGCCCTTGGCCAGGCTGACGACCGCTGCGCCGTCGGCGATGACCGGCGCCATCGCTTCGAGGACGCCGCGGAAGCCGTGCGACGGCACCGCGACGAGGACGATGCTCGCGCCGTCCACCGCGTCCGCCATCGACGCCGTCGGCCGGAGCAACCGCGGCAGCTCGATGCCCGGCAGGTAGCGGGCGTTCTCGTGGCCGGACGCGATGGCCTCGGCCAGCTCTGGTGAGCGGGCCCACAGCGCCGTCGGGCCCCGGGCGGCCAGGAGCGCGGCCACCGTCGTCCCCCACGAACCCGCTCCGACGACCGCGACGACCCCGTTCGACATGGACGGAGCCTACGGCGGTGTGTCCAACCGGGGTGACCCGTACACTGGGCCCGTGACCGTCGGCGCCGCCGCCACCTGGCCCGCCGGCCGCTCGGCCGGTGGGACGGCGCATCCGGTACCGCCGCCCGCCTCACCGGGAGCGGCGACCGCTTCACCAGGGGCACCGGCCGCGCCGGTGCTCGGCCGTCGAGCCGTGCTCGTCCCGGTGAAGGCGTTCGCCGACGCCAAGCGGCGGCTCGGCGACGCCCTATCGGACGCCGATCGCCAGGCCCTCGTCCGGCGGATGGCCGAACGCGTCGTCGCCGCCGGCTCGCCCCTCCCCGTCGCCGTCGTCTGCGACGACACCGAGGTGGCCGACTGGGCCCGCCGCCAGGGCGCGCTGGTCGTATGGGAGCCCGGCCGCGGCCTGAACGGTGCCGTCGAGGAGGGGGTCGAACGACTGGCCCGGATGGGCGTCGAGTCGGTCATCGTCGCCCACGGCGACCTTCCCCGGGCGACCGGGCTCGCCGACCTCGACGATGCCGACGGGATCATCACCCTCATCCCCGACCGTCAGGGCGACGGGACGAACGTCATCGTCCTCCCCGCCCGGTGCGGATTCCGTTTCTCCTACGGCCCCGGCTCCTTCGAGCGACATCGGGCCGAGGGCGACCGCCTCGGCCTTTCCGTCCGCGTCCTCTGCTCGCCCGACCTCGCCCTCGACGTCGACTGGCCGGCCGACCTCGAGTGGGCGTGACGCCGGCCGGCGCCGAGCCGGTCGACCGCTCGACGGACCGCGCCATGGACCGCGCCGCGGTGAGGTCGACCGGCGGCACCGTCCTCCCGGTCAACGAGTTGGCCGCTCGCGGCCCGGTGACGGTCGACCTGCCGACTCCCGGGCGCGCGCTGGCCGTCGGCGCCCACCCCGACGACATCGAGTTCGGCTGCGGTGCCACGTTGGCCAAGTGGGCGGCCGCCGGCTGCGAGGTCGTGCACCTCGTCCTGACCGACGGGTCCAAGGGCAGCTGGGAGCCCGGACAGGACCAGGCGTCGCTCGTCGCCGCCCGCCAGAACGAGCAACGAGCCGCGGCCGCCATCCTCAGCGGTCGGGAAGCGACCGCGGTCGAAGGACCCGAGGTCGGCTTCCTCGGCTTCCCCGACGGCGAACTCCGCAACGGCGTCAGGGAGCAGTGGGAGGTCTGCCGTTGGATACGGCTGTCGCGGCCGGACGTCGTCGTCGGGCACGACCCGTGGCGCCGGTACCGGCTCCATCCGGATCATCGCCACGCCGGGTTCGTTCTGACCGACGCGCTCGTCGCGGCCCGCGATCCGCTGTTCTTCACCGACCAGGACGTCGCCGCGCACCGCCCGTCGGCCCTCCTGCTCTGGGAGGCCGACGAGCCGAACCACGTCGAGAACGTCGACGGGTTCGCGGCCGTCAAGGTCCGGGCCCTTCTCGCCCACCGGAGCCAACACCGGACGACGATGGACGTCGGACCGGACGGGCAGGACGGCGCGGACGAGTTCGATCGAACGGTTCGTCGGCAACTGGCCGAGCACGGCGCCCTCGCCGGCCTCGACTGCGGCGAGAGCTTCCGGCTGATGACCGACATCTGACCCTGGCTCGCCGTCCGGAGGCGAGAGCTTCCGGCTGATGACCGACATCTGACCCTGGCTCGCCGTCCGGACGCGACAACGGGGGCCCGAGGGCCCCCGTTGCTCCATCGTTCCGGGCGGCGGACCGCCCGGCGACACCGCTAGGCCTTGCGAGCCCGCTTAGCCGGCGTCCGCTTGACCGCCTTCCTGGCCGGTGCGCGCTTGACGGTTTTCTTCGCCGTCGTCCGCTTCACCGCTTTCTTGGCCGGCGCCCGCTTGACGGTCTTCTTCGCCGCCTTCTTGGCCGGCGCCTTCTTCACCGCCTTCTTGATGGCTTTCACCGCCTTCTTGGCCGGCGCCTTCCGGACGGCCTTCTTGACGGACTTCACCGCCTTGCGGACAGCCTTCTTGGCAGCAGTCTTCTTGACCGCCTTCTTCGCCGGTGCGCGCTTGACGGCTTTCTTCGCCGCCGTCCGCTTCACCGCCTTCTTGGCCGGCGCGCGCTTGACGGCTTTCTTCGCCGTCGTCCGCTTCACCGCTTTCTTGGCCGGCGCGCGCTTGGCGGTCTTCTTCGCCGGCGCCCGCTTCTTTGCGGCTACTGCCACAGGTGCACCTCCCTAGGAGTGTCAGTGTTGACTCGAGGTGAGCCTGCGGCTGACCGAGCACCCTGGCGTCGGCATCCGCATTGCTTCACCGTTCTCATGTTGTGATCACACCGGCCGGCGGCAACGGGACGATGTCCCGCATCACCGGTCTCTGCAATCGTTGGTACCCGATCTACATCGACGCGCGAGGTGTGCTCCAGAGAAGACCGTTTTGTGTGATGGTCCGACGACCGCACGAACGTCTTCCGCAGCTCTGTATTCACACCATCGCTCCCTCGCTGCGTTTCGGGTTCCTTACAATCACAGTTCGTTTCCGCGCTGAGGTCAAGCATGCTCACCATCGCGTCGGGCGCGTCGACGCGTCGAACGCGTCGCGACACCCACTGACGCGACACCGCGCCACGACAGAACCGCGCTTCGTCGCGCCGCATTGCAACGTCACGCGACGCTTCGTCACGACGCGACGAGCGACGTCGCGCGGTGACTCGACGCGACGTGACGCGACGCCGCGCTCGGTCACGTTGCGACACTCGGCGACGCGACGGGCAGCCGCCCGCCGCGTCGATCGACCGGTCGTCGTGCGCCGGGGTTGAACGGACCGGCCGGTGCCGGGATCTACCTCGGCACCGGACGCGGTGGGTGGGCGTGGGCGGGACCGGAACGGTCGGCGCTGGTGCTCGGACCGTCGCGATCGGGCAAGACGTCGTCGCTCGTCGTGCCGAACGTCCTGGCCGCGCCGGGGGCGGTCGTCTCGACGTCGACGAAGGCCGACGTGCTCGACGCGACGGCGGCCAGCCGGTCGGGCCGCGGCTGGACGTTCCTCTACGACCCGAGCGGCACGGTCGACGCGCCGCGGGGCGTCCAGCGGATCGGCTGGTCGCCGCTGGGGACGGCTGTGACCTGGGACGGCGCGCTCTCGGTGGCCGACGGCATGGTTCGCGCCGCCCACGGGCTCCGGTCGGCGACGCCGTTCCACGGCGACCACTGGTCCGAGCGGGCGACCGCGCTCCTCGCCCCGCTCCTCCACGCCGCGGCGTGCTCGACCCAGCCGATGGCGACCGTCCTCCGTTGGGTCGACCGTCACCAGGGCGAGACCGCCCTGTCCGTCCTCGGCGCCGGCGGCCCGACCAGCGAACGGGCCGCCGATCTCCTCGCCGGCATCCTGACGACCGACGACCGGGAACAGTCCGGCATCTGGTCGACCGCGTCGGGGACCCTCGGGGCCTACCGGTCGGCGGCCGCGCTGGCGTCCACCGAACCGCCGTTCCTCGACCCCGACCTCTTCTGCGATGGCGCCAACACGCTCTTCGTCTGCGCGCCCGGGCGGTACCAGCAGCTGCTCGCCCCACTCGTCGTCGGCGTGCTCACCGACGTCCGCGACGCGACCTACCGACGGGCCGCCGGCGGCCGCTGCACACCGCCGGTGCTGCTCGCCCTCGACGAGGCGGCCAACATCGCGCCGCTGCCCGACCTGCCCCAGATCGTCAGCGAGGGCACCGGGCAAGGCCTCCTGCCGCTCGTCTGCTTGCAGGATCTCTCCCAAGCCCGCGCCCGATGGGGACAGCAGGGCGAGGCCTTCGTGTCGCTGTTCGGCACCACCGTCGTCCTCCGTGGCATCGCCGACCTACCGACCCTCGACGCGCTCTCCGCGTTGGGCGGCGACGTCGAGATCGCCACCCGCACGGTCGGAACGGCCCAAGGCGGCGACGGCCGACTGCTGCCGTCGACCAGCCTGTCGACCATCTGGCGCCGTCGGCTGCCCGTCGACACGATCGCCCGCGGCGCGCCAGGCGCCGCGCTGGCGGTCGACTCGACCAACCGGATCGGCTGGGTCGGCCTGACGCCCGCGCACACCACTGCCCCCTGGTGCCACCTGCTCGGTCGGGAACGACCGGCCCGACCTCGCGACCGCCGAGACGATCGGTCGGCATCGGCCCCCGACTGGCGCGAGCGGTAGCGAGACCAGCGGCCGAGTTGGCGGCGGAGTTAGCGGCGGCGTTAGCGGCCGAGCACTCGGTCCGGCCCGGCGCCATCGCGGGCGAACGCCGTACGGCCGAGCGGCGGCCGGCCGAGCCGGCGTCGCGTCTCGGCCACCCGACGAGACACCTCGAGGTGGTCGGCCAGCCGGTCGACCGGCAGCCCCGACAGCTCGGTGCCAGCGCCGTCGATGCCGAGCGCCCGCGTCGGATCGGCGACGGCCCATCGCGCTCGGTAGCGATCGATGTCGGTCGCCGCGTGCTGCCACTCCGCCAGCTGCTCCGGTTGCCCCGGTCGCGGGCCGAGCGCCCGCAGGGCGGCGGACGCCGGCACCAGCCCGGTCGTCCCCTGCCGCCGTTCCGCCACGCCGATCGCGTCGTCCGGTCCGACGAGCGCGTCGACGCACCGCTCGACGTCGGCGACCGCCGCGCCGGCCGTCAGCCCGCCGGCCCATGCCCCGACGACGTCTCGTCGGGTCGCCGCCCGGTCGGGCCACCCGAGCGCGGCCGCGAACCGGTACTCGTCCAAGGCCCGCGCCTCTCGTCCGGGTCCGTCGTTCCCCAGTAGCCGTGGCGACCGGCCACGTCCGGCCGGCAACGAGAGCTCGAACCCGAGCCCCGCGGCCCGGGCCGCCCACTGTTGCCGGAGATCGTCGGGGTCGACGCCAGCGACCGGCGGGTCCCGCGTCACCGCCCAGGCGACCCGGGCCCCCCGACGAGACGTCGACCCGTAGGCGGCCCGGTGCTCGTCGATCTCGGCCCGCCGACCGGAGAACGCGCCGATCACGTCCTCACCGATGCCGTCCACCTCGTAGCGGCCGGCCGCGCCGACCGACCACGACACCCCGAGCGCCGTCGACAACCCTCGCCGGAGCTCGGCGTCGTAGAGCTGGCCGGCCGCGGCCGCGTGGGCGAACAGCCCGCGGCTGTCGATCCCGGTCCACCGCCCGTCCGGACCGCGGGCCACGTTGGCCACGACGACGTGCGTGTGCAGGTGCGGGTCGAGCGCCCGGCTGACCCGATGGGTGAAAGCGGCACCGATCGCCCCGTCGGTCGGGACGACGACGCGTTCGTCGGCATCGCCGCGCCGCACCGCCATCGCCCGCCGGTCGACGTAGCCGAGTGCCCGGTCGACCGCGACGTCGTGGGCGGCCTCCACCGCGGCCACCGCGTCCGGGCCGGCCAACGCCAGCAGCACGCTGACCGACTTCGGCGCGGCGAACGTCAGGTCGTACCCGGCGACCGTTCCCGGTCGGACGACCAACGGACGGCCGTTCTCCGGGTGACGACCCGACAGCACGTGGGCCAGCTCCTCGTCACCGATCCGACCCGATCGGCCGATGGCCGCCGCGCCCGCTCCCGCCCACCGCCCTCGGCTGGCGTCGGCCGACCTCGGTGTCCCGGTCGATCTCGGTGTCCCGGTCGATCTCGATGTCGGAGCTCGGTCAGCCAGGTAGTACCGGCCCGACCGGTCTCGAACGGCGGCGACCAGGAGCACCGTCGCTCAGATCTTCCTCGACACTTTCATGATCTTTGATGTTATTCCATTTTGGAACTCTCGTCACCACCGTCGTAGCGGCGGAGCACCCGGCGGGCCGCGGCCGCGGCCACACCGGCCAGCTCGGCCGGTTCGAGGATCCGGGCGTCCGGGCCGACCTGGAGGAGCAGCCGCTCGAGCCAGGCCTCGCCCCCGACCGCCAGCGTGACGATCGACGTCCCGCCGGGGCCCGGCACGACGTCGAGCACCGGGACGGTGTCGGCCACCCACCGGGCGGCCGGGGCGAGCGCCAACCGGACGGTGACGGCCCCGGGCCCGGGGACGAACGCGGCCGACCGATCGGCCGGACGGACGGCCCCGCCCGACTGGCGGCCGACGACCCGGAGGCTCCGGATCCGGTCGACCCGGAACCGGCGCAAGCCGCCCGCCCGATGGCAGTACGCGTCCATGTACCAGTGGCCGTCGAGCGAGACGACATCCAACGGGTCGACGATCCGGCGGGTCGTCTCGTCGGACGACGCCGAGTGGTACTCGATCTCTACCCGCGCCCCGTCCTCGGCCGCCTGACGAGCCGCGCCGAGGAGCGACGGGTCGTCCAGGTCGACGACCAACCCCTGGTGGTCGCCGAGCACCGCCTCCAGCTTCGCCAGCGCCCGAGCCAGCGCACCACCTTGGTCCGCCCCGGGCACCGCCAGGATCGTCCGGGCCGACGCGGCCAACGCGAACCCCTCGGCCGACGTGAGCCGCCGCGGCCGCGCCAGCTCCTCGGGCAGGAACGCCCGGACCGTCTCGTCGGTCACGACGATCTCGAGCAGCACGTCCGGCGAGTACGGCGGGAGCCCGCAGCATGCCGCCAGCTCCAGCTCGTGGACGACGTCCCGCTCCGGAATACCGAACCGCCGGGCGACCTCCGCGATCGGCGCCTCGCCCACCCGAGCCAGCCAGCCGACGATGGCCAGCAGTCGTCGGAGCCGACTGCTGGCGTCCCGCGCTCGGGCCGGCCCCGGCGGGTCGGTGGGCTCGCCGTCATCCGGCGGCTGGCTGGCTGGCGGCTGGCCGGCCAGCGGTCGGACGCCCTCGACCGCCGATGGCCCGTCGACGGCCGCCAGCTCCGGTGCCCACCGGCCGTCGGCGACGGCCGTCAACCACGACACCACGCCCGCCCGGATCGGCTCGGGCTCGAGCACCACCGCGTGGTCGAGCAGCCCGAGCACCCACGACCGGAGGGCCGTCGTGCTCGAGACCCCGAGCCGCAGCAGTACCGATCCGTCCGGGCGCCGGTCCTCGACCGAACGGGCCCCGACCTCCTCGATCACCCGGGGACCCTCGACCGCGTCGACCCACAGCCGGACGTCCGTCCGGTCGCCGTCGCCGGAACGCCATGGCTCTTCGGGCGCCTCGGCCGCGGCGTCGAAGCCGTCGGGCACCGGTCCCGTGCCCGGCTCGTCCGCCGTCGGCCGGCCGTCGATGCGGTCGACCCGGAACGTGCGCGCCGCCTGGCGGTCGAGATCCCAGCCGACGAGGTACCACCGGCCGCCCCGGAAGCGGACGGACGCCGGCGCCACGTGCCGCCGCTCACCGCGGTAGTCGAACGAGACCGCCGCCCGGACGCGCACCGCGTCGAAGACCGGCACCAACGCCGGCGGCGGGACGAGCGACGCCACCGGTCGGGCCTCCGTGACCCCGGTCGCCCCCAGCTTCAATAGCGCATCCCGACCACTAGGATCGCCGAGGTGGACACCGGCCACGGCCAGGTGGAGGGCGGCCTGCTCGTCGGGCTGCAACCGGAGGTCGGGAAGGTAGAAGGCGTCCGGGTCGATGCGGTACCCGAACTGCTCGTCCCCGCCGATCGGCTCAGTCAGGACCGGCACGCCTTCTTCGCGCAACAGCCGCTTGTCCCGCTCGAACGCCTGGCGCCGGGCGTCGTGGCCCGACGGGTACCCCGGCACCTCGCGGGCGATCTCGTCGAGCGAGCGCGGGCGCTGGGCGTTCAGCAGGACGAGCACCAGGTCGGTCAACCGTTCCAGCCGGTCGGGGGGAGCCACGGCGGTCAGCGTAGGGCGAGACCGGACCGATGACGGCCAACGGCTCGCCCTGGTCGTTCCACTTCCACGTGGTCGCGTGGCTCGTCGTCGTCGCCATCGCGGTCACGTACCTCGTCGCCGTCCGCCGGCCGGGCTATGCCGTCACCGGCCGGCAGGCATGGTCCTTCGTCGGCGGCCTCGTTGCCCTGCTGCTCGCCCTCACCTGGCCGGTCGCCGACCTCGCGACCCACTGGCTGCTGCTGGCCCTCGTGCTCCAACGGCTCGTGCTCATGCTCGCGGTGCCGCCGCTCCTCATGGGCGGCCTGCCCCAGCCGCTCGTGGCCGCCCTCACCCGGTCCGCCCCGGTCGACGCGACCGCCCGGTTCGTCGACCGGCCCCCGGTGGCCGTCGCCATCGTCACCGTCATCGCCGTCGGGACGCTGACCGTCGCCGCGGTCGACGCCCAGGCCTCGTCGCCGGCCGTCCGGGCCGGCCTCGACCTCGCGGTGCTCGCCGCCGGCTTCGTGCTCTGGCTGCCCGTCCTCGGACGGCTGCCCGGCGTCGCCCGCCCGTCCGCCCTCGGCCGGGCCGGCTACCTCATCGTGCAGTCGATCGTGCCCAGCTTCCTCGCCGTCGTCTGGATCTTCGCCCGCCATCCCCTCTACGCCGCCTACGCCGGCCACGGCCGCGTGCTCGGCCTCGCGCCCTTGACCGATCAGCAGGTCGCCGGGTTCGTCGCCAAGCTCGGGACGATCGCCGTCCTCTGGACCGTCGCCTTCGTCGCCGTCACTCGGGCCACCCACCCCGACGGTGATGACGAGCCGCTTACGTGGGCCGACGTCGAGCGCCAGTTCGAGCGGGTGGCTCGCCGCGAGCGCCGGCTGGGCCACGGGCCGGTCGAGCCGCCGGCACCGCCGCCGGACGAGACCGACGACGTGCCGTAGACCGGCCTTGGACCGTCACGACGTGAGCACACTGCGGCGAGCGGCCCGGCCCACGACGCGAAATCACGGTCGCGAGGCGAGATCGATCGCCGGCAGGCGTCAGCCGCCAACAACGGTCGTCTCATTCGCATCCCGACTCGTACCGACGGACCTACCTCGCCGGAACTCAAGTGCGGTGCGACAGCGCAATGACCGGATCGCTCCGATGCCTCGCCTCGGTCACCCAGCACCTGATAGGTCCGTCACGTTGGACCCATCAGGTACGGACCTCCCCACGGGTTTGTCCCCGCGACGTAGAACGAGTACTCGTCGCCGTTGCTCAACGGCGCGATGACGTTCATCGACGAGTTGAGCGCATTGAAGGCCAGCGAGGGTGCCCCGACCACTGTTGCGCCGAATCGGGAAGGACCAGACCAGGCCGAGCCGCTGGTTACGTAGAAGGACTCCAGCTGCCCACCCGAGCATCGGACGACCACGGTCAGCCGGCCGTTGACGGTGTTCATCGCCGCCACCGGGGCACCAGTGGCCGAGTGTGTGGCGAATGTGGAGGCCCCGGACCATGTGGTTCCGATACTGGCGTAATAGGACTGCAGCTCCCCGCCCGTGCCTTGGACGACCACGTCCACGGTCCCGTTCAACGGGTTGTACACGAGCGACGGCGCCCCCGTCACTGTGCGACCGAAGTAGTAGGGCCCGGACCAACCGGGAACGCCGGTCGTGGCATAATAAGATTCCAGCCGCCCAGTCGAAGTTTGGGCAACCACGTTGATGGTCTGGTTCACCGGGTTGTACACCACGGCCGGGGCGCTCCCCGCGTTGGTGCCGAAGAGATAGGGGCCGTACCAGGTCCCGCCGGTGGTTGTGCGGTAATAGGACTCCAACTGCCCGCCCGGAGCTTGGACGACGATGTTCAGCGTGGCGTTGGCCGGGTTGTAGACCATGGCGGGCGCTCCCTCGTCGTTCGAGCCGAAGGCGCCGCCGCTGTACCACGGTCCTGTGTTGATGAGGCGGTAGTAGTAGTTGAGCTGGCCGCCCGCACCCTGGACGACCACGTCCTGGCTACCGTTCGCCGGGTTGTAGGCGACGGCGGCCGGAGCCGTGCTCCCCGAACCGAAGGGGGTTCCGAGTGTGTTCGACCAGAGCTGCCCTGCGCCAGCCTTATCGGCGTACAGGCTGCCAGAAGGCCCCTGCACGACCGCGTTCAACGAGTCGTTCGACGGGTTGAGGGCAAGGGGCGACGACGTCGCATTGACCGGTGGGGGAGGGTTGACGACCACGTTCACCGACCTGGTCGCCTGCCCCCCGTAGGGCCCGGTGGCCGTCACCGTGAAGGTATAGGTCTTGGCCGTCGACGACCCGTTGTGCGGGAGGTCGACCGTGACCCTGGCCGTGCCGGACGTGGTGTTGACCGCGGCCGGCAGCCCGGTGATCCCCGGACTGGCGGTGAACATGTACGTCACTGCCCGCTTGGCCTGCGCAGTCAAAGTGACTGTCCCACCAGTGAAGCTGAGCGTGGAGGCCGACGCCGTGAACGATGTGAGGTTGGGCAGGGACGTCGGGAACATCCCGCTCGCCTGGTCGACGTACAGCTGCCGTGAAGCACCGCATGGATTGAAGATTGTGGCGTAGTGCGCACATTGCTCGTTCCACCCGTGGTACGCCATCAGCCATTGGCCTGTCGTGCTCGTGAAGAGCGACGCCCCACCGGGACCGTAGGGGGCCGACGTCGTGCCGGAGAGAATCTCTGGAGCGGACGACGCGCTGCCACAGCCCCCTGTCGGTCCACCACCGCAGGTGACGTAGCCCTCGCCGTAGTTGACCGAATTCCAGTTGCCGCCCGAGAAGAAGAGGTAGTAGGTCCCGCCGGACCAGACCATCTGGGGGTTCTCGATGGTGGCTGAGTCCCAGCCCGATCCCGGCTGTGTCAACAAGACGTTGTTGGTGGCGCCCGCTGTCATGGAGAGGCCAGTGGTCGCCAGCCGCTTGGACCAGATCTGGGCCGGGTACGGGCTCGCGCCATAGGTGCTGGACTTCCAGGTCAGCCAGGGATTGCCCGAGGGGTCGATGAACACCGAGGGATCGGCTGATCCCCCTCTTGTCGGCTGGTACATGACCGGCGCCTCTGTCGACGAACTGACGAACCCTGTTGTCGCCCGAGCCGACGTTGAGGTGTAGATGGCATAGGGGTTCCCACCAGGGATGTAGTAAGCCGCGTAGTACATGACCCACTGGCCGCCGAGGTAGGCCACCGACGGAGCCTGGAAGCCGTAGGCCAGGTTCACTGTCCTGGGCACTGTCGTGGCCGACATGACCCGGTGGGGGGCGGCCGTCCGCGTACAGCCTCCCGACGTACAGGACAACGGCGTCACGTTGATGGTGGCGTTGGCGGTGTATGTCGCTGTCGCCAAGTCGGCGATGCCGGTGCTGTAGGCGTAGTACGTGGTCCCGCTGCCCGAGTAGACGACGGCCGGGTCCGGGGTGTCGCTCGAGGACACCAGCGTCCTGCCGCTCACACTCACTGTCGCGGCCCCGGCCGCATGGACCCCGATCACCGTCGTGGTCACCAGACCACCCATGAGCAGCGACCCGGTGGCCAGACCGGCTCGCAGGTACCTGGTGGCTCGCTTGTAGCCCTGTCGCACTACCCCTCCTTGGGTGACGGTCGTCCGTCGTGGTGACGGTGTGGAAAACGGTGGTTCGTGGTCATGATCCGGTGATGGCGTTGCCGTCGGCGTAGACGGCGGTGCAGAGCTGGTCGCTCGTGCACGACACGGCGGTGATGGCGGTTGTCCCCTTGACTGTGACGCTGTGCCAGGTCTTGGCCCCGCCGGTCGGGTCGGTCGAGGTGATGACCGGGCCCGAGGCCCAGGTGGTGACGCAAAGAGTGGCCGTCGGGCACGAGATGGCCGGGCTGCCCGCCCCCTTGGGGGCGATCGATGCCGTCTGCCAAGCGCTCTGTTGCCCGGTGGGATCGGAAGTGGTGACCACGTCGCCGCCGGCGTCGACGCCGGCGCAGAGCGAGACGGTGGGACAGGAGATCCCGATGAAGAGGTTCCCGGTCACCCCTTCTGAAACGGTCGAGCTATCGGTGTCGACCACCAGCGATGTCCAGCTGGCCGCGCCCCCGGTCGGATCGGTCGAGCGGACGGCCGTGCCGTTGGCCCCGACGGCCACGCACAGCTTGGCCGTGGCGCAGGAGATGGCGGTGAGCCGGACCGGATGAGAAGGCGTGGTCGTCGTCCAGTCGGGCGTCGCAGTCCCCGGGTCGGTCGAGGTGACGATCCCCCCACCGAGCGTGGTGGCCACGCACAAGGTGGTGGTCGGGCATGAGATGTCGGTGAACGGCACGGTGGTGGAAACCGAGGTCTTGGTCCAGGCCGCGGCCCCGCCGACGGGGTTCGTGGTCGTCCAGACGTTGCCCTGGTAGTCGACGGCTGCGCACAGGGTGGTGCTCGGGCACGAGACGCCCGAGAACCGGGGGGCACCGGCGATGGGGGTGGTCGTCCATTGCGGCGTCGCGTCCGTCGGATCGGTGGTGGTGTGGACGTTGCCGCTGTAGTCGACCGACACGCAGAGTGTGCTCGACGGACAGGCCACCCCGACGAGGCCGATCACCTGGCTGGCCGTCGTGGTCGGGGTCGTGGGCGCTGTGGTCCCACTCGGGGCGGTCGGCACCACTGGGGTGGGCTTGGACCACGAGACCGGTGCGGCCGTCGGCGGGGATCCGGACGACGCCTTGGTGCCAGAAGGAGACGAGCCGGTCGTCGTGGGGGTCGAGGAACCGGCCCCGGCAGGGGAAGTCGAGTGCGACGCCGAACCCGCGGCACCGGTGGTGGGCGACACACCGCTGCCGGTCGTCGAAGAAGAACCGGCGGGACCGGTCACGTCGACCCCGTGACCAGCCGTAGGGAGGGTCTTCGAGGCCAGCCGAGAGGGATTGCCGGACCCGCCGCCGACGGAGAGGACCAGGCCGATCACCAGGGCGACGACCGCCAGTCCACCGACCGCTGCTGCGCCTCGAAATTTGGCTTGGCGCGACAAGCGCATCGGCTGACTCACCCCCCTGACAGAATTGGAAAATCCTGTTTACCTAATTAATAACCGGCCAACCGAATTAGTCAAGGGGTCATTGGCTGACCGTGATCCCTGGTCAAGCCGCTGTCGACGTGGCCAGCCAGGCGCCCCTGTCCCACAGTCGGCGATCAGCTTCCCTGCCGCGTCGACGACAGACCCCGGCCACGCCAGGGTCCGCTTGGGTCAACCGTCTAGAACAGGCCGAGATGTGAGTGGCCGAACGACAGCGGCGGGTGGGCGATCAGCAACGTGGCGACCAGACGGTTGTCGGGGTACTCGACCTCGACGACGGCCAGCACGCCTTGGGGCTGCCCGATCGGCTGGGTCACGGTGTCGGCGTCGAAGTGGCCGGTGTACGCGACCAGACAGACGTGCTCGATCTTCGGCCCCGGCGCCGACGTCGCCGCCCGGTACAGCCGGGACGCGTGGCCACGGAGCGCGCTGACGTCGACCAGCCGGACGCCGCGCAGGTGGCCCTGGTGGCCGACCGCGGCTGTCGCCACCGGCAGGGCGACGTAGCAGCCGCTGTCCGACGTCCCGAGGTCGTCGCGGACCGACGTGCACGCAGTGAGCGCGACGGACGCCAGCACCGCCAAGGCGACCGCTCCGATCCGCCACGACCGCCGCGTGGGCCCCCGACCGCGCCCGGCCCTCATGGCTCCACCTTCGACACGCGGACGTCGGCACCGCCGGCCGGTGGTGCCGGTTCGGTCGGCCCGGCGTCGGTCGACGCCGGGTGCATCGCCACCGCCGCGGCCAGCGCGTGCCTCGGCCAGCGGCCCCGGCGCACCCCGAGGGCGAGGCCGCCGCAGGCCGCCCAGCCGACGATCAGGACCAACCAGAAGCTGATGAGCCGGTAGATGAAGACCGCGTCGATGCCCGCGGTATGCACGCCGCCGAAGTACGCGAGCGCGATCGTGATGCTCCCTTCGACCGCCCCCAGACCGCCCGGCGTGATCGGCAGGTTCGCGGCCAGCTGGCCCGCGCCGTAGGCGAGGAGGAGCGCCTTCCACGGGATGCCGGCCCCGACGACGAGGAACGAGAGGGCGAAACACGAGCAGTCGAGGAGCCAGTTCGCCAGCGCCCAGCCCATGATCGTCACGACCTGGCCGCGGTTGAGCCGGACCACCGTGACCTGGGCGACGAGCCGGTCGATCTGCGCCTCGAGGTCCCCCCGGGGGCGCCCGGTCACCCGCCGCGAGAACCGGACCGACCACCGGACGACCGCGGCCAGCGGTCGCTCGTACAAGAAGAGCGCGCCGACGGCCAAGGTGACGACCAGCACCCCGACGACGACCGGCACCAGATCGAGCGTCGCCCCCTGCTCGGTGGCCAGCACGATGCCGGCCGCGGCGACCAGCGCCAGCGATAGCGCCGCCGCCACCCCGCTGCCGACCAGCGCCCACCCGGCCAGCGCGTCGTCCGCCCCGAGCCGCCGGTACCAGCGGAAACCGTAGACCGCCGCCACGGCCGGACCGCCGGGCAGCGAGCTCGTGATCGCCTGGGACGCGAGCGTGATGCCGAAGAGCGTCCGCAGCCTCGACCGGAGCCCGCCCGCACCGAGCAGGCGCGCCTGCACGAACGTGAACGCCACCAACGACGCCGCCTCCGCGGCCCCCGCCACCGGGAGCCACCACCATCGCAGGTGCCCGAAGATGCCGCCGATGGCGGTGAGCTCGCTCCGGTGACCGTCGAGCTCTTCGACCGCGAGGACGAGCAGGCCGATGCCGACGAGCCATCGGAGCACCGGCCACCACCGACGCAGGAGCACCCTGGCCCCGCGGCCGGATCCCGGCCGCGGGGCGGGGTCAGGCAGGGCCTCTACCGTCCCGGTCGACGTCGTCGCTCCATGATCGCGGTCCCGGTGACGGGACCGCGGCACCGGACAGCCCGGTACGGCGATCGGACATGGGTCGTGGACACCATTGCGGGGTAGCGACCCACCGTTGGCGGACGAGGGTCGGCGACCGATGCTAACCGAGGCCCTCGGCCGGGCTGGAGCGCCCCGCCGACCGGCGGTAGCCGGCCGGACCGTGGCGGCCCACCGCCCGGCGATAGCGTGAGCGGACCGTGACGACAGCCCCCTGGCGGTTCGCCGACGCCTACCACCTGACCTCCGACGGGCCAGGACCGTCGGCCGTCGCCGGCTGCCAGCTCGACCTCGGGCGGCGAGGGGTCACTGTCCGCGACCCCGACGGGACGCCCATCTGGTCCGCACCGTGGTCGGCCGTGACCGGGCTGACCGCCGTCGAACGGACGACCCTTCCGGACGGCCGGACCGGGATCGTCGTCGTCGTGCGCGCCGGTCCGCCGGTGACGAGCCCGGAGGCCGTCGACGTCCATCGGATCGTCGTGCCCGCCGACCAGCCGGCCGCCCTCGAAGAGCAACTCATCGCCTTGGCCCGGGCTCGCGGCATCGAGCCGGCGCCGGATGCTGCCGGGCCAGACGATGCGGCACCGGACGTCGACTCGTCGGCCGCCAGTGTCGACATCCGTCCGGACGGCGCCGACCGGTCACTGCCGATCTTCGTCGTCGCGCCCGCCGTCGTTGGCGTCGGTGCGGTCGTCGCCGCCCTGCTGCTGGCGGCGGGACACGTCATCCACCTCTGAGCCGCCCACCTCTCGGCGGGCCCGGTCGGGCCAGCCCGATGATCGGGGTCGCCCGAAGCTCAGCGGGGATCGGCCGAACTGGGATCAGCCGAACGACGCGCTGCGGAGCTCGTCGACCGAAAGCTCCGCGGTCGCCTCGCCGCCGCACTGCGGGCAGTGCTCGACGTGCCGCCACGACCGGAGCAGCCGGGTCCCCTCGGGGTTGAGGAGGACGACGAACGACTCGGAGATCGGGTCGAGCTCGAGCCCGAAGTACGGTCGCCAGGCCGTCGACGCATGGCGGGCATCCATGTCGAGGCCTTTCAGGATACGGCGGAACCGCATTCGCTCCGTGTCGAAGAGCCACGTGCTGTGGCACGACTCCAGAACCATCGGCGGGGTTCCCTCCACAGTGCGATCATGCCCCAGAAAGATAAGGAATCGCCATCGGAACTATTGCGGTTCTATGACGTTCGTGGTCGTTTCTTGATCCCTCTCAACGGGGGTTGCTACTCAGAGCGGTCCGCCGTCGTGCTTGCGGCCGGAGAGCCGCTCTCGCTTGGTGGCCAAGATGGCCAGCGTCGACGTCAGAACGGACCGGGTGTCGGCCGGGTCGATGACGCCGTCGACGAACCCCCGCTCGGCCGCCGGCCACGGCGTGAGGAACCGTTCCCGGTACTCCTCCTCCCGCCGGCCACGTTCGGTCTCGTCGGCCCGCCGGTGGAGGATCTGCACCGCGCCGGGGGCGCCCATGACCGCGATCTCTGCCCCCGGCCACGCCAGGCAGACGTCGTTGCCAAGGCCCTTCGAGTCCATGACGATGTACGCGCCGCCGAACGCCTTGCGCAGGATGACGCAGATCCGCGGCACGGTCGCTTCGGCGTAGGCGAAGGCCAGCTCGGCGCCGTGCCGGATCATCCCGCGCCACTCGAGGTCCTTGCCGGGCAGGAACCCCGGCGTGTCGACGAGCGTGATGATCGGCAGGTTGAAGGCGTCGCAGAACCGGACGAACCGGGCGCCCTTCTGGGAGGCGACGATGTCGAGCGTGCCGGCGAGCGCCCGCGGCTGGCTGGCAACGACACCCACCGGCGACCCGCCCATCCGGGCCAGGGTGGTGACGAGCTGCGGCGCCCACCGGCCCCAGAGCTCACAGGTAACCCCGTCGTCGGCGACCGCGCCGATCACGTCCCGGACGTCGTACGACGCATTGTCGCGGGCCGGGACGACGTCACGGAGCTCGGGGACCGGGCGGTCCGGTGGGTCGGCCGTCGGTGTCCGCGGCGGCGGCTCGTCGGCGTGGTCCGGCAGGAAGCCCAGCAGCTCGGCCACCGCGTCGTCGGGGTCGTCGGACTCGATCGCGCACAGCCCGCTGGCCGCGGCATGGACCGCGGTCCCGCCGAGCGACTCCAGGTCCACCCGGACGCCCGTGAACGCCTCGACCATCGACGGCCCGGACACGAACGCCACCGCGGACGCGGTCATGACGACGACGTCGGCCAATCCGAGCAGGAGGGCCGGGCCGGAGATGACCGGCCCGGTGGCCACCGCGATGATCGGTACGACCCCCGAGCAGGCCGCCACCTCGGCCGCCGCCGCGCCCCAGCCGTGCAGCGCGTCGATCCCGTCAGCGACGTCGGCCCCGCTGGACGCCAGCTGTAGGACGAGCGGTCGCCGGAACCGCCGGGCCAACCGGGCCGCCTCGGCCAGGCTGTCACCGTCGCGCCGGGCCAGCGCGCCCCGCCGCCGATCCGACGCGGTGCGGGCGACGACCGCCTGCCGACCGCCGAAATCCTCGAGCGCCACCCGGACGGTGCCGTCGACGCCCGCCCGGACGTCGACGAGCCCGGGAGCGGGGATCACCGCCATCGACTCAGCCGGCGTCGAGGTCCGCCCGGCGCCACGGGCCGGACCGGCCGCCCGACTTCTCCCACAGCGCGACCTGGTCGACCGTCATCGTCCGGTCGGCCGACTTGCACATGTCGTAGACGGTCAGCGCGGCGACCGTGCACGCGGTCATCGCCTCCATCTCGACGCCGGTCCGGTCGACCGTCTCCACCTGGGCTTCGACCTCGACGTAGTCGTCGCCGATCGAGAAGTTGACGGCCACCGACCCGACGAGCACCGGATGGCACATCGGGATCAGCTCGGCCGTCCGCTTCGCGGCCTGGATGCCGGCGATCCGGGCCGCCGCCAGGACGTCGCCCTTGGTGATCGCGTTGTTCGCCACCTTGGTCGTCGTCTCGGGCAGCATGCGTACCCGGCAACGGGCCAGCGCCCGGCGGTGGGTCTGTTCCCTCGGCGTGACGTCGACCATGCGGGCGCTGCCGAGCGGGTCGAGATGGGTGAGACTGCGATCGGACACGGCCAGAGTCTACGACGGCCGCCCGCAGCGGCTCGGACTCCGCCGCCGTACGGTAGAATTGGCACTCGACGGCCGAGAGTGCCAACAGGTCCAGAAGGGCCAGATGGCCCGGCAGGGCCAGATGGCAGAGTCCAGAGCGGGAGCGGAAGAGCAGCCATGCCGACCTACGAGTACGCCTGCACTTCGTGCGGTCACCACCTCGACGCGGTCCAGTCGTTCACCGACGACCCGCTGACGACGTGCCCGGAGTGCGGCGGCAGCCTCCGCAAGGTCTACGGCGCCGTCGGCATCGTGTTGAAGGGCAGCGGCTTCTACAAGACCGATAGCCGGGCCTCGGCCGGATCGGGCAACGGGTCCGGTGGCTCGGGCAGCAATGGCGCCGGCTCGTCCGACAGCGAGTCCGGCAACAAGGCGTCTGGTGACAAGGCGTCCGGCGACAAAACGGGTGACAAGCCGTCCGGCGACAAGACGGCGGCGCCCAAGGGGGAGTCCGGGTCCACCGGCGGGGCGAAGGAAGGCTCCGGCAAAGGCCCGTCCGAAGGCAAGAAGGCCCCCGCGACCACTTGAGCTACGAGCCGCTGAGCTGCATGTCGCCGATGGCCAGCGTCTGGCCGGCGGCAATGCCCGGGAGCCACTCGACGTCGGCCCCGACGTGGACGATCGACTGGAGCATCCGCTGGAGCGTCGACGCCACCGTGACCTCCCGCACCGGCTCGGCCAGCGTCCCGCCCCGCACCATCAACCCCTCCGCCCCGACCGAGAAGTCGCCGCTGACCGGGTTCACGCCGGAGTGGACGCCGGTCACCGACTGCACGTAGAGCCCGTCGCCGACCGCGGCCAGGATCTCGCCCTGGTCCATCGTCCCGGGCGCGAGCACGAGCGCCCGGCAGCCGGCACCGGGCGTGCCGGCGAAGCCGCCGCGGACCGCCGAACCGGTCGACACCGTCCCGGCCCGCCGGGCGGCGACGGTGTCGTAGAGGAACCCCTTCAGGACGCCGGCCTCGACGAGCACGTTGCGCCGGCAGGCCAGCCCTTCGCCGTCGACCGTCGCCGCGCCGTACGCCCGCTGGTCGGTCGGGTCGTCGACGAGCGTGACCGTCGGGACGGCCACCGGTTCGCCGACCCGGCCGGCGAAGAACGACCGGCCCTTGACGACCGCCTCGCCGGACAGCGCGGACGAGACGACCGAGAGCAGCGTCGAGACGACGCGGGGATCGAAGACGACCGTGTAGCGGCCCGACGCGGCTTTGCCGGCACCGACCATCCGGACCGCCCGGGTGATCGCGTCGGCGGCCGCCCGGTCCGGGTCGAGGCCGGCCGCGGCCCGGCCGACCGAAAAGCCGCTGCCGGTCTGCGAATCCGCCCCGTCGCCGGCGATGGCCGAGACGGAGAGGAACGCGGAGGTCCGGCGGGTGGCGGCCCGGATCCCGGCCGTCGACGCCAGCGCCACCTCGACGCTGCCGTCGCCGTAGTCCGCCGAGTCGACCTGGCGGATCCGCGGGTCCGCCCGGACCTGTCGTTCGAGGGCCAGGGCCAGCTCGACCTTCTCGTCCGTCGACGTCGCGACGAACGTCGGGTCCCACAGGTCGAGCTCCGCCGGCGCGACGCCGTCCGGAACGGCCAGGACGACGTCGGGGTCCGGCGTCGCGTAGATCGCGTTGTCACGGGCCTCGGCCAGCGTCGCGTCGACGACGTCCGCGTCGAGCGACCCGGCCCACGCGAAGCCCGCCCGGTTGCCGTCGTCGTCGCCTTCGCCGGCCAGGACGACCCGGATGCCGACGCCGCCGGACGTCGCCGACGACAGCGACTCGACCGCGCCGTCGTAGGCCCGGACCTCCGTGTCATGGCCGCGGGCGACGTAGACCTCGACCTGCTCGCCCGGCACCGCCCGGCCGACGACCGCCTCGGCCAGGTCCAAGAGCTCGCTCACCGAACCACCTCAGCGGCCGGCGCGGCGGGCGGCCCGGCGATGGGCCCGCTCACGCCGCCGTCCCACCGATCGTCACCCCGGTGATCCGCAGCGTCGCCTGCCCGCAGCCGACCGGGACGCTCTGGCCGTCCTTGCCGCACGTGCCGGGGGTCATGGCGAAATCGGTAGCGACCGCGTCGATCCGTCGCAGGACGTCCGGTCCGTTACCGATCAGGTTGGCGTCCCGCAGCGGCTCGGTGATCCGGCCGCCCTCGATCAGGTACGCCTCGGTCGTGCCGAAGACGAAGTCGCCGGTCGTCGTGTTGACCTGACCGCCCCCGAGCTTGGCGACGTAGACGCCGCTGGGCGTCTGGGCGACGATCTCGTCCGGGTCCTCCTCGCCAGCGAGGAGGAACGTGTTCGTCATCCGGACCATCGGCAGGTGCTGGTAGCTCTGGCGCCGCCCGTTCCCCGACGACGCCCGCCCTTCCTGGCGGGCCCGCAGCCAGTCCCACAGGTAGTCGGTCAGGACACCGTTCTCGATCAGGACGTTACGGGCCGCCGCGTGACCCTCGTCGTCGACCGCGAAGTTCCCCCACTCACCGCCGACCGTCCCGTCGTCGACGAGCGTGACGAGCGGGCTGGCAACTTGCTGGCCGACCTGGCCGACGTAGACCGACGCGTCCTTGACGATGTGGTCGGCCTCGAGGCCGTGACCGCAGGCCTCGTGGAAGAGGATGCCGCCGCTCCCCCCGGCCAGCACGACCGGCACCTCGCCCGACGGCGCCGGCCGGGCGTTGAGCTTGGACAGCGCCCGGGTCGCCGCCGTCCGAGCCACGTCGTCGATGTCGACGTCGTCGAAGATCTCGAACCCGACCGTGCGGGCGACGCTCTCGTAGCCGGTCTGCATACCGGTGTCGCCGGTGGCCACGCAGACGACGTTGAAGCGGGTCCGGACCTGGTCGTCCTCGGCCAGCCGGCCGTCGGACGACGCCACCAGGATGCGCCGGCGGGAGTCGCCGTAGCCGGCCTGGACCTGGGAGACCGCGGCACCGGCCGACCGGGCCGCGTCGTCGGCTTGGGTGAGGAGGGCCAGCTTCTCGGCCTTCGCCACGGTTTGCGGGAGGACCACTGCCCGGGCCGCGGCCGGCCGACGGTCCGGCAGGGCCACCGTCCGCACGCGGCTGCCACCCTCTCGGGCGACCGCCGACGCCGCGTCCGCCGCGGCCAGCAGGCCGGCCTCGCTGAGATCGGCCGTGTGGGCGAAGCCGGTCGTTTCTCCGACGACCACCCGGATCCCGGCCCCCCGCTCGCGACCCGACGAGAGCTCCTCGACCCGACCGTCGTCGAGCACCGCCCCGGACGTCTGGCGGTCCTCGGCGAAGACCTCCGCCATCTCGCCGCCCCGGGCCAGCGCGGCCCCGAGGACGCGTTCGAGGACGGGGGGCTCGATGAGCGGGCGGTCGATATCGGAGCCGACGGGCACGAGCGGTATCGTAATCGGCATGCCCAGCGGTTCCTCCGAGGCCGCGACGCCGCCCGACCCAGGGCTGGCGTCCGGACTGTGCGCCAGGGTGTCGCTGACCGTCACCGACGCGGATACCGCACGAGCGCTGCGCTCCGGGGACGTGCCCGTCCTCGGCACGCCGCGGCTCGTCGCCCTCTGCGAAGAGGCGAGCTGCCGGGCGCTCGACGGGCACCTCGGGCCCGGTCGGACGAGCGTCGCCTCCCGTATCCAGTTCGACCACCTCGCGCCGGTGGCCGTCGGGGCCACCGTCGTCGCCGAGGCGACGCTCGAACGGGTCGAGGGGCGCCGGTTGGGCTTCACCATCTCGGTCAGCCGGCGGACCAACGACGAGTCGGCGCTCGTCGGCGCCGGCCGGCTGCTCCGGGTCCTCGTCGACCGGGAGAAATTCCTGGCCAAGGCCACCGGCCCCGTCTCCGGCTGACCCGCTCCATCGGCCCGGCGGGCAACCCGCTCGGCGGTGGCAGACGAGGTAGCGTGGCGAGCACGGTCGTTTTGCTTGGTCCGACTTTGCATGGCCGCACCTTCACCATGATCCTCCCCCGCATCGAGACGCCGGCCGACGTCCGGGCCCTCAACCCCGATGAGCTGGTCGAGCTGGCCGCCGAGATCCGCACGTTCATCGTCGAGGCCGTCACGACGACCGGTGGCCACCTCGGGTCCAACCTCGGCGTCGTCGAGCTGACCCTCGCCCTCCACCGGGTCTTCGAGTCCCCCCGTGACGCCATCCTGTGGGACACCGGCCACCAGGCGTACGTGCACAAGCTGCTGACCGGCCGGCGCTACGGGTTCCGCCAGCTCCGCCAGGCCGGTGGGCTCTCGGGCTACCCCAACCGGACCGAGTCCGAGCACGACTGGATCGAGAACAGCCACGCGTCGACCGTCCTCTCCTACGCCCACGGCCTGGCCAGCGCGTTCGAGCTGCAGGGCGCGGCGGTCGGCCACGGCGGCGACCGCCGGGTCGTCGCCGTCATCGGCGACGGCGCCCTCACCGGCGGCATGGCGTACGAGGCCCTCAACAACCTCGGGCACTCCGGTCGCCGGGTCGTCGTCATCCTGAACGACAACGGCCGGTCGTACGCCCCGACCGTCTCCCACCTCAGCCGGAGCATGACCAGCCTCCGCCTGAACCCGACCTACGTCCAGACCCGCGAGCGGCTGCGGTCCGTCCTCGGCGAGATCCCCGGTGTCGGTCGGCTGGCCTACTCCGGGATGCGCGGCCTCACCAGCGGCGTCCGCGAGGCCGTGCTGCCGCACACCTTCTTCGAGGCGCTCGGCGTCCGCTACGCCGGACCGATCGACGGCCACGACTTCGAGCAGCTCGAACAGGCGCTGACCCGAGCCGCCGAGTGGGACGGCCCGATCGTCGTCCACGTCCTCACCCAGAAGGGTCGCGGCTACGCCCCGGCCGAGGAGGACGAGGTCCAGCGGCTCCACGACGTCAAAGCCGTCCGGCGGCCGGCCGCCGACGGCCCGGCCACGACCAGCGACGAGGAAGACGACCGCCAGCCGGCGGCCATCCGCCCGACGACGTACACCGACGCGTTCACTCACGCTCTCCTCCGGTTGGCCGAGGACCGGCCCGAGATCGTCGCCCTCACCGCGGCCATGCCCGGGCCGACCGGACTGCTCCCGTTCCAGGCCCGGTTCCCGGACCGGTTCTTCGACGTCGGCATCGCCGAGCAGCACGAGGTCACCGCCGCCGCCGGCATGGCGATGGGCGGCCTCCGGCCGGTCGTCGCCGTCTACTCGACCTTCTTCACCCGGGCCTTCGACCAGGCCAACCTGGACGTCGGCCTCCACCACCTGCCGGTCGTCTACGCCCTCGACCGGGCCGGCATCACCGGCGACAACGGACCGAGCCACCACGGCGTGCTCGACCTCGCCCTCACCCTCTCGATCCCCGGGATGACCGTCTTCGCGCCGTCCTCGGCCGAGGACCTCGAAGCGATGCTCGCCACCGCGATCGACCTGCCCGGCCCGTCGGCCATTCGGTTCCCGACGACCCCGCCGCCGGCTCCGGACGGCACCGTCGGCGACGGCGGCACCGCCGGAACGGTCGGGTGGCTCGACGCCCGCCAGGTCCGCGCCGGCGACGGCTCGGTCTGCCTGCTCGGCGTCGGCAAGCTCGTCGCCGCCTGCCGGTCGGCCGCCGACGAGCTCGAACGGATCGGGACGGCCGCCACCGTCTGGGACGTCCGCGTCGTCAATCCCCCGGACCCGACGATGCTGGCCGATGCCCTCGACCACCGGCTCGTCGTGACGGCCGAGGACGGCATCCGGGTCGGCGGCGCCGGGACGTTCCTGGCCGATGCCCTCCGCAAAGCCGCCGCCGCCCGCGGCACGACGCCGCCGCTGGTCGTGACGCTCGGCCTGCCCCGGGCCTACATCCCGCAGGGCCGGCCCGACGACATCCTCGCCGGCCTCGGTCTCGACGGCGTCGGCGTGGCGGCCAGCGTCCGCGACGCGATGAGCCTCGACGGCGTCCGGTCGGACGCCCACCGGGCCCCGGCCGCCGACTGACCGTTCCCCCAGGGCCGGGTGCCCAGGGGGAATGCCTCAGGGCGGGACGGGTCGAGCCAGGCCGGGCGGAAAGCCCGCTGGCTACTGCTTGTTCGCCCCGTACGACTCGCTACTGCTTGTTCGCCCCGTACGAACGGACGAAGTCGTTGACCGTGTAGTACGCGTCGATCGACTCGCCGGCGTCACCCCAGAACCCCTCGAGGACGTCGTAGGCCATCCGGCCCTCGTCGACGTAGTGGTTGTTGACGTCGGTGATCTCGAGCTCGCCCCGGCCGGACGGCTCCAGCGTCTTGATGACGTCGAAGACCGCCGCGTCGTAGCAGTAGATGCCGGTGACCCCGTAGTTCGACGCCGGCTGCTCCGGTTTCTCGACGATACGGACGACTTTGCCGGAGTCGTCGAGCTCGGGCACGCCGAGATGGCGGAGGTGCTCCGGCTCGGTGACCGCGGTCAGGAGAATGCGAGCCCCGTTCGGGTCGGCTCGGAACGCGTCGACCATCGGCTGGATCGACCGCTCGACGACGTTGTCGGCCAGCATGACGAGCGCCGGCTCGCCGTCGGCGAACCGCTCGGCCAGACCGAGGGCCTCGGCGATGCCACCCGGGCGCTCCTGGTAGCCGTACGAGAGCCGGTCGATGCCGAACTCGTGGCCGTTGCCGAGCAGCCGGAGGAACTCCCCGGCGTGCGTGCCGCCGGTGACCAGCATGATCTCGGTGATGCCGGCGTTGACGAGTGCTTCGATCGACCACTGCACCATCGGCCGGTCGTAGATCGGCAGCAGGTGCTTGTTGGTGATCCGGGTCAACGGGGAGAGCCGAGAGCCGGTGCCCCCGGCGAGCAGGATGCCTTTCACGGGGGGACACCCTACGGCACCGGCGCCACCCGGCCCGATCAGTCGGACCGGCCGGCCGAACGAAGCCGGCCGCCGGGCCCGATCAGTCGAACGTGAGCACCCCGCGGGCGACCCGACCGGCCTCCATCTCCTCGACGATCTCGCCGAACGCCTCCAACGGTCGGGTCAGGCTGACCAGCTCGTCGAGCAGCAGCCGGCCGGACTGGTACAGGTCGATCATGAGCGGGATGTCGTGGTGCGGCCGGGCCGATCCGTACCGGTTGCCCATCAGGCCCCGGTCGACGTACGCCAGCGCGTTGACGTCGACGGCTACCTCGGTGCCCTGCGGCGGGATGCCGATGGCCACCGCGTTGCCGCCCCAGTCGAGGCAGTCGAGCGCGCTGCGCAGGACCGCCGGGTGACCGACGCAGTCGAACGCCCACGTGACGCCGCCCTGTGGGCTGAGCGACCCCGACGCCCGCTCCCGGTCCGGCGGGACGAGCGCTCGGACCGCGGCCGCGGCATCGCCGGCCGACGCGTCGACGAAGTCGGTGGCGCCGAACTGCCGGCCCAATGCCTCCTTGGCGGCCACCGTGTCGACGGCGACGATCCGGGTGGCCCCGGCGATGCGGAGGCCCTGGATGACGTTGAGGCCGACGCCGCCGACGCCGAAGACGGCGGCCGTCTCCCCCGGCCGGACCCGGGCCCGGTTGAGCACGGCGCCGACGCCGGTGAGGACGCCGCAGGCGATGAGGCAGGCCGACGTCAGCGGCACGTCCTTCGGGATCTTGACCGCCTGGACCTCCTGGACGACGGTCGACTCGGCGAAGACCGACGCGGCCGCGAAGTTGTACGCCGGCTGCCCCTTGAACGTGAACGGCGTGTCGATGTTCCCGAGCGACCGGCGGCACTGGGTCGGGTGCCCGGCGCTGCACGCCCGGCAGGTCCCGCAGTTGGCCAGGGTAGCGATGACGACGTGGTCGCCGACCTTGACCGAACGGACCTCGGCCCCGACCGCCTCGACGACGCCGGCTCCCTCGTGGCCGAGGACGACCGGCGGCGGGAACGGGATCGTCCGGTTGATGACCGACAGATCGGAGTGGCAGACCCCGGCCGCCCCGATCTTCACCCGGACCTCCTTGGGCCCGGGGTCGCGGACCGACAGTTCCTCGGTGATCTCCACGCCGTCGGTGGTGTAGACGATCCCTCGCATGGTCACTTGCTCCTCTCGTACGTCGTCGACCGGTCGACCCCGTCGACGAACCGCTGCCTGAGGTCCCCCTTCAGGACCTTGCCGATCGCATTGGCCGGCAGCGCGTCGATGACGACCGCGTACCGGGGAACCTTGTAGTTGGCCATCGCCTCCCGCGCCCACGCCAGCACGCCGTCGGCGAAACCGGCCGGGTCGTCCCCGTCGTAGGCGAGGTAGACGCACCCGACCTCGCTCATCCGCTCGTCGGCGACGCCGACGACGGCCAGTGGCCCGACGCCCGGGCAGCCGCGGAGGATGGCCTCGATCTCGGCCGGGTAGGCGTTGAACCCGCCGACGACGTACATATCCTTCAACCGGTCGGTGATCGCGACGTTCCCGGCGCCGTCCATCACGCCGATGTCGCCGGTGTGCAGCCAGCCGTCCGCGTCCACCGTCTGCGCCGTCGCCGTCGGGTCCTGCCAGTAGCCGCGCATCACCGAGTAGCCGCGGACGACGATCTCGCCGGCTTCGCCGGACGGCAGGGCCTGGCCGTCGCCGTCGACCACCCGGACCTCGGTGTTCGGGATGGCCCGGCCCGACGTCCGGGCGACCACCTCCGGCGGATCGGACCGCCGGCACATCGTCACCGTGCCGCACGACTCCGTAAGGCCGTACGCGGTCAGGACCGTGTCGAAACCGAGCTCCTCCCGCATGGCCACGACGAGCTCAACCGGAATGATGTCGGCCCCCGTCGTCGCCAGGCGCAGCGACGACAGGTCGTGCGCGGCCCGGTCGGAATGGGCCAGGAGGCTCCGGAACAACGTCGGCGGGCCGGGGAGGACGGTGATCTTCTCCGCGGCGATCCGCTCGAGCACCCGGTCGACGTCGAAGACCGGCTCCGGGACGATCGTCGCCCCGTACATCAGGCTGGCCAGCATGCCGGCCTTGTAGCCGAACGTATGGAACAGCGGGTTGACGAGCAGGTACCGGTCGCCGGCCCGGAGGCCGGCCAGCGCGGCCCACGTCCCGTACTCCCGCACCGTCGTCGAGTGGATCGACATGACGCCCTTCGGGTGGCCCGTCGTCCCCGACGTGAACAGCAGGTCCGAGAGGTCGTCGGGCTGCACCGACGCCGCCCGAGCCGCCGCCGCCTCGGCCGTCACCGACCCCGCCCGCTCGACGAAGTCGTCCCACGACGTCACCGGGACTTGCCGACCGTCGCTCGCGGCCACACCAGGACCGGCGGCGGCGGCACCGGCACCGGCGGCACCGGCGGCCGCACCGGCGTCGGGCGCCCCTTCGCGCTGGACGACAACGATCTCGGCCAGCTCCCCGAGGTCCTCGCCGGCCAGCATCGCCGGGTAGTCGACGCCGAGGAATCCTTGCACCGTCAGCAGGACCCTGGCCCCCGACGCCCGCAGGATCTGCGCCGCCTCGCCGCCCTTGAAGCGGGTGTTCACCGTGACGACGACTGCGCCGGCCCCGGCCGCGCCGAGCGCGCTGACCACCCATTGGGCGCAGTTCGGGGCCCAGATGGCCACCCGGTCCCCCTTCGCCACCCCCGACGCCATGAGCGCCCGGGACAGCTCGCCGGCCGCGTCGGCCAGCTCGGCGTAGGTCAACCGAACCGGCCCGTCGGCCACCGCCTCGGCGTCCGGACGCCGCCGGGCGACGTCCGCCAGGAGGGCGGGAACCGTCCCCCACCGCAGGTCGGCCCGGGGGTCCTCGACCTCGTGGGCCCAGGCGATCCAGTCGTCCCAGTCCGCCGGTCCGGCTTCGGCGACCGCCGCGGCAGCAACGTCGGCGCCGGTCACCCGGCTTCCTCCGGCTTGGCTTTCGGGCGGTTTCGCTGGTTCATCGCACCGGTAGGTTACTGCCCCGTCCCGGCACCTGATGCCCCGTCAGCTATCGGTCCCCCCGACCCCGGCCACCGCCCTGAGCTGGAATAATCGGGCTTGCTCAGTGTTGCTTCTGTCAACAGAAGAACAACGGGGCGGTGAACGATGAGACGGTTGATCCGACGACGACGGTTCACCGCCCGAGGAAGGGAGGGCACCATGGCGACCCCCGAGACGACTCCGGAGGTCCAGCTCAGCGACGAGGAGTGGCGCCAGCGACTGGCACCCGAGCAGTACCAGGTGCTGCGGCACGGCGCCACCGAGCCGGCGTGGTCCGGTGAGCTGCTCCATGTCGACGGTGACGGCATGTTCCACTGCGCCGGCTGCGGCGCGGACCTCTTCTCCACCGACGCCAAGTTCGACTCCGGCTCCGGGTGGCCGAGCTTCGACCGGGCCGTCGCCGACGGCACGGTCGTCGAGAAGGCCGACCACAGCCACCTCATGGTCCGGACCGAGATCAACTGCGCCCGCTGCGGCGGCCACCTCGGCCACGTCTTCGACGACGGACCGACCGACACCGGCGTCCGCTACTGCGTCAACTCTCTGGCCCTCGACTTCGGCCCGACGGACGGCGACGACGGTTCGGGCGAGCCCCCCGGCGAGGGCGCCGAGGGCTGACCGGGGGCTAACGGACCGGGGGCTGATCGACCCGGGGTGGCCCCGGATCGATCAGCCGACCAGCCGGCCCTCGACCAGGTCGAAGACGACCGCCATGCGGGCCGCCTCGACCGGCCGGTCGAGGCAGGCCAATACGACCTCCGCCATGGCCAGGGCGCCGCAGATCTCGAAGACCTCCTCCTTGGCGTACCGCACGGCTGGGTGCAGGTGCGCCGCTTCCGTCGCACCGCCGCCCACGCCGCCCAACCCGTCACCGCCGCCACCCCCGACCCCGCGGCCACCGGGATCGCCGGTGACGCCGCTCCCGGCAGGTGGCCCGACGATGCCAAGACCCACAGCGCCATCCCGAGCGACGTCGTCGGCCACATCGCCGATCACGCGCCGACCGCTTCGGCCGCCTTGTCGGCGTCGGCGGTCACGTCCGCGGTCCCGTCGGCGGCGGCGCTCGGACCGGGCTGGCTCGGAGTGCGCTCGTTGCGGGCGACCGTCGCCGTGGCGAACCGAAGGCTCGGACCGATCTCCTCGGCGACGATCTCCACTTTCGACCGCCGGTCCCCCTGGTCGGTCTCCCAGGTCCGCTGCTCGAGCCGACCGGTGACCATGATCCGCATGCCCTTGGCCAACGTGACCGCGGCGTTCTCGGCCAGGTCCCGCCAGCAGACCACGTCGAAGAACGACGTCTCGCCCTCCCACTCCTTGGTCTCCGGGTCCTGCCAGCGCCGGTCGACGGCCACGCCCAGTTGGACGCAGGCATGGCCTTCGCGGGTGTAGCGGATCTCGGGCTCGCGGGTCAGGTTGCCCGTCACGGTCGTGCTGTTGCTCATCTCCGGCTCCTCGATGTCGGTGGCCGGTCAGTCGTCCGGCATCGACCAGGGTGCCGGAGGCAGTTCGCTGGGAACCTTGCTCAGAACCTGGCTGGCGACCGCGTCGGCCAGAGGCCGAGGAACGACGGGTTCAGAGTCGAGGAAATGGCGCCGTCAGGCGTTCCGGGAACGACGGGTTCAGACGTCGAGGAACCGGCGGATGGCGATGGCCGAGCCGATCGTCCCGATGGCGATGCCGACGATGACGACGACCGCGTCGGTCGCGAAGACCTGCCAACCGGTCATCCGCATCTGCGCCAGCAGCGACCCGGGGTTCGTTGTGGGGTTCCCGAAGTCGTTGAGGATCACGTGGAGCAGGTAGACGAGGAGCGCGGCGATCCCGGAGCCGACGAGGCCCTGGATCATCCCCTCCGACATGAACGGGACGCGGATGAACCAGTTCGTGGCCCCGACCAGCTTCATCACGGAGACTTCTCTTCGACGGGCGAAGATGGCCATGCGGATGGTGTTGAGGATGAGCACCGCGGCGGAGATGAGCAGCACGAGGGCGACGACCAGGAAGACCCACTGGAGGATGGTGATCACCTTCTGTTCGGTGCGGATCTGCGATAGCGGAGCCGTCACCCGTGTGACGCCGGCCTGGTTCGAGAACTTGGCGATGACCTGGTTGGCGTCTTGGGGATGGGTCGGGACGCACCGCCAGGACGTCGGCGTCCCGGCCGGCGTCACGCCACCTTCGGTGTAGATGGGGCCGAGCAGTCGCTTGGCCTCGTTGTAGTCGTACGCGTGACCGCGGAAGATGCACGGCTGGTTCACGTACGGCAGCGTCTTCAGCTGTGTCCCGACCGCCTTGGTCTCGGCCGGGCTGGCGTCGGCCTTCATCCACACGGTGACCTGCGTGCCGCGCTGCCACTCGCCCTCGGCCTGGGCCGCACCCTGCTTCAGGAGCAGCGCGGCGCCGACGAGCGCCAGGGAGACGGCGACGGTCAGGATGGCCGCGACGGTCATCAGCCGGTTGCGCCAGAGGTTCGACGCGGTCTCCCGGACGACGTACTCGCCGGAAACCGGCATCAGCCGAACCCGCCCGCGGCCGCTTCGGGCGAGTCGAACGCGCCGCCCTGGGTGCCACTCGTCGCCGCGCTGTCGATGCCGTAGACGCCCCGAGCCTGGTCCCGCACGAGGGTGCCGTGGTCGAGCTCGACGACGCGGCGGCGCATCCAGTTGACGAGGACCTCGTCGTGGGTGGCGACGACCACCGTCGTCCCCGTCCGGTTGATCCGGTCGAGCAGCTGCATGATCCCCTGACTGGTCGCCGGGTCGAGGTTGCCGGTCGGCTCGTCGGCCAGCAGGATCAACGGGCGGTTGACGAAAGCCCGGGCGACGGCGACCCGCTGCTGCTCGCCGCCGGAAAGCTCGCCGGGCAGGTTGTCCCGCTTGTTCGACAGCCCGACCAGATCGAGCACCTGGGGCACCTGGGCCGCCACGACGTGCTTCGGCCGGCCGATCACCTCGAGGGCGAAGGCGACGTTCTCGAACACCGACTTGTTCGGCAGCAGCCGGAAGTCCTGGAAGACGCAGCCGATGTTCCGTCGTAGGTACGGCACCCGCCACTTCGGGAGGTGCACGGTGTCCCGTCCGGCTTCCCAGATCCGGCCAGTGTCGGGCAGCTCTTCGCGGAGCAGGAGGCGGATGAACGTGGTCTTGCCCGACCCTGACGCCCCGACGAGGAAGACGAACTCCCCCTTGTCGATCTCGAGGGAGACGCCGCGCAGCGCGACGGTGCTGTTCTTGTAGGTCTTGGTGACGTTCTCGAAACGGATCATTCGGAGATGGTCACCCCCCGCCCAGAAGCGCCGTCCATCCGGAACAGCTGCCGGGGGCGCGGGGAACGAAAAGAAAGCCTACCGGTCGAGCCCGGCCGACAGGTGCCACCCCGGCGCGGAACGAGCCGCACCGGTGCAGGAGAGGAGCCGAACGGACGATCAGCCGGTGCCGCCGCGCTGGCGGCGCAGCTCGGCCGCCCCTCAACCGGCGTCGCTCCGCTCAACCGGCGTCGCCCTGCCCCCGCTGGCGGCGCAGCTCGGCCTCCATGAACTGGTCGAGATCACCGTCGAGCACCGCGTCGACGTTCCCGGTCTCGACCTGGGTCCGGAGATCTTTGACCAGCTGGTACGGCGCGAGCACGTACGACCGGATCTGGTTCCCCCAGGCGTTGTCGCCCCGGTCCCCGCTGAGCGAGTCGAGCTCGGCCCGGCGCTCCTGGCGCGCTCGCTCGGCCAGCTTGGCCGCCAGGACCTGCATCGCCTTGGCCCGGTTCTGGAGCTGGCTGCGCTCGTTCTGGCACGAGACGACGATCCCGGTCGGGAGGTGCGTGAGCCGGACGGCCGAGTCGGTCTTGTTGACGTGCTGGCCGCCGGCGCCCGACGACCGGTACGTGTCGACGCGGAGATCCTTCTCGTCGACGTCGACCTCCTTGGCGACATCCTCCAAGAACGGGACGACGTCGAGGGAGGCGAAGCTCGTCTGCCGGCGCTTCTGCGAGTCGAACGGCGACATCCGCACGAGCCGGTGCACCCCCCGCTCGGTGGCGAGCAGGCCGTAGGCGAACCGGCCGCGGACGATGAACGTGGCCGACAGCAGGCCGGCCTCCTGGCCCTCGGTGGCTTCGTCGACCTCGACGGTGAAGCCCCGGCGTTCCGACCAGCGTTGGTACATCCGCAGCATCATCTCCGCCCAGTCCTGGGCGTCGGTGCCGCCGGCGCCGGCGTGGACCTCGCAGATGGCATCCCGGTCGTCGTACTCGCCGGAGAACAGCGACTCGAGCTCCAGCCGGCCGATCCGGCGGGTGAGATCGGCCACGGTCGCGTCCAACTCCTTGGCCAAGCCCTCGTCGGGCGTGCCGGCGGCGGCTGACTCGTCCACCAGCTCCCGCAGCACGGCCGCGTCGCCGAGGTCGGCCCCGAGACGTTCGAACCGGTCGACGTCGTCGGCCACCCGACCGAGCTCGGTCGTCACGGCGCGGGCCCGCTCCGCGTCGTCCCACAGATCCGGCCGGCCGGCGTCGCCCTCGAGCTCCGCCCGCCGGGCCCGCAGGTCGTCCATGCGGAGGTACGTCTCGGCCTCGGCCAGACGGGCCGTCAGCTCCTCGAGACCGGCGCCGCCCTGCCCCTCCGAATCCGTGCGGTCGCCGGGTCCCGGCGCCTCAGACGGCGCCATCATGCTGGGGCTTCATGCAGCTCCATGGCAGAACTTGAACTTCTTCCCGCTCCCGCACCAGCACGGGTCGTTGCGGCCGACCTTCTCCTGCGGCGCCTTGACCACCGGTGCCAGCGAGTCCGGATCGGCAGCCGGCGGTGGTCGGCGACGGCCGCCTGGTGCTCCCCCGGCCGGGCCACCGTTGCCGACGACGCCGTCGGCCGCCGCGGCCGGGTCGGCGAAGATGGCGCCCCGCCCGTCCGGCGCGAGCAGTGGAAGGGCGCCCCCACCGGCCCGTTCGGTGCCGGCGACGCCGATCCCCTGTTCGGCGAGGAGCTGGCCGGCCAGCGCGGCGGTCCCGGCCACCGGGTCGTCGGCCGCCTCGTAGACGGCCTGGGCCAGGTCGGGCGCGGCCGCCGGTTCCTCGACGGCCTGGACGTGGAGCACGTACCGCAGGTAGTCGTCGTCGATCGAGTCCATCAGCTGACCGAACATCTCGAACCCGTCGTGCTGCCAGGCCACCAGCGGGTCCATCTGGGCCACCGCCCGGAGGTTGATGCCCTCGCGCAGGTAGTCCATCTCGGCCAGGTGCTCCCGCCATTTCTGGTTGATCACCTGCAGCATGACCTCCCGCTCGATCTGGCGGGCCTGCTCCTCGCCGCCCGGCAGCGAGGCGGAGTGCTCGTCGTAGTACTCGAGGGCCTCGGTGACGATGCTCTCGGACACCTGGTCCGCGCTGGTGCCCTCGGCGAGATCCTCGGCGACGAACTTGGTCGGGTAGTACTGGGCGACGTCCTTGATGAGCAGGTCGAGATCCCACTCCTCGGGGTAGTCGGTGGGGCACGCGTGATGGACGACCGCGTCGAGGGCCGACTCGACCAGCTCCCGGGTCGACGCCTCCAGGTCCTCCCCGTCGATCACCTGCAGGCGTCGGGCGTAGATCACCTTGCGCTGCTCGTTCATGACCTCGTCGTACTTGAGGACTTCCTTGCGGATCTCCGAGTTACGGCCCTCGACCGTGCTCTGCGCCCGTTCGATGGCCTTGGTGACCATCTTCGCCTCGATCGGCACGTCCTCGGGGATGGCCCGACCCATCACCCAGTTCATCGCCCCGGTGGCGAACAGCCGCATGAGGTCGTCCTCGAGGCTCAGGTAGAAGCGGCTCTCCCCCGGGTCGCCCTGCCGACCGGCGCGGCCCCGGAGCTGGTTGTCGATCCGCCGGCTCTCGTGGCGCTCACTGCCGAGCACGTAGAGCCCGCCGAGCTCTCGAACCTGCTCGCCGCCCGACCGACATTCGGCTTCGTGCCGCTTCGTCAGCTGTTTCAGCTCCTCCAGGCCGTCCTCGGACGTCAGATCGACCCCGGCGGCGACGGCCTCGTGGCGGGCCATCATCTCCGGGTTGCCGCCGAGGATGATGTCGACCCCGCGGCCGGCCATGTTCGTCGCCACCGTGATCGCGCCGAGCCGGCCGGCCTGGGCGACGACCTCGGCCTCGCGGAAGTGCTGCTTGGCGTTGAGCACCTGGTGTGGGATGCCCCGCTTCTCGAGCAGCCGGGCCAGCAGCTCCGACTTGACCACCGACGCGGTGCCGACGAGGACCGGCTGGCCTTTCGCCTGTCGCTCGGCCAGGTCGTCGACGACCGCGTTGAACTTCGCCTCTTCGGTCTTGAAGATCAGGTCCGGCTCGTCGGACCGGACGAGCGGCTTGTTCGTGGGGATCGGCACGACCGACAGGTCGTAGGTGCCGGCGAACTCGGACGCCTCGGTCTCCGCGGTCCCGGTCATGCCGCCGAGCTTCTCGTAGAGGCGGAAGAAGTTCTGGAGGGTCACCGTCGCCCAGGTGTGGTTCTCCTCTTTGATCCGCACCCGTTCCTTCGCCTCGACGGCCTGGTGCAGCCCGTCCGACCAGCGACGGCCGTCGAGGGTCCGACCGGTGAACTCGTCGACGATCTTCACCTCGCCCTGGGCGACGAGGTACTCCTTGTCCCGGTGGTACAGCTCCTTGGCCTCGAGCGCCTTGGTCAGCTGGTGGACGTAGTTCGTGGCGACCGCGTCGTAGAGGTTCTCCACCCCGACCGCCTTCTCCACCTTCTCGATGCCGGACTCGAGCGGGACGACGTGCCGCTTCTCCTCGTCCACCTCGTAGTCGACGTCTCGTTCGAGCGTCCGGACGATGCTGGCGAACTGGTAGTACAGCTTCGCCGCCTCGTCGGCCGGCCCCGAGATGATGAGCGGCGTCCGGGCCTCGTCGATGAGGATCGAGTCGACCTCGTCGATGATGGCGAACACGTGGCCCCGCTGGACCATCGTCGCCCGCGACGACTGCATGTTGTCCCGCAGGTAGTCGAAGCCGAGCTCGGTGTTCGTCCCGTAGGTGACGTCGGCCGCGTACGCCGCCCGCTTCATGTCGAAGTCGGTGATGTCCGGGCCGATCCGGCCGACCTTCAGCCCCATCCAACCGTGGAGCCGGCCCATCCACTCCGCGTCCCGGGTGGCCAGGTAGTCGTTGACCGTCACGACGTGCACGCCCTGACCGGCCAGCGCGTTGAGGTAGACCGGCAACGTCGAGACCAGCGTCTTGCCCTCGCCGGTCTTCATCTCGGCGATCCATCCGAAGTGGAGCGCCATCCCGCCCATCAGCTGGACGTCGAAGTGCCGCTGGCCGAGCACCCGCCAGGCCGCTTCCCGGACCGCCGCGAACGCCTCGACCAGGAGGTCGTCCAGCGTCTCCCCCTCGTCCAGTCGGGCCCGGAACTCGACCGTCTTGTGCTGGAGGTCGGCGTCGCTCAACGCCTCCATCTCCGGCTCGAGAGCGTTGATCAGCGGCACGATCTCGGCCAGGCGCCGGACCTTCTTGCCTTCGCCGGCACGGAGCACCTTGCTGAACATGGACATAGCGGGGCAATCGTACTGGTGAAAATGCGCCGGTGGCACCGAGCCCCAAAGGCGTCGAAACCCGGCCCCGACCTCGTGCCCGTCGCCCTGCGTAACTACATTTTCCCCGCTCGCCGTCGACCGGCCGGTCGCCGCAGACGGCCGGACCGGGTCGGAGCGGTACGGGCTGCGTGCGGCTGACCTGGTCTTTGACCCCACACTCGCCTGCGGCGGGGTTGGCAGCCCGGGGCCGGCGGTCGCTCGTCGCGACCCTTCGGCCCCGATGCGGCCGCTTCCCCCCGTCACCGCCCGCCCCCGACAGCCGGGAGCCAGGCGGGCAGGACTTACCCCTAAGTCGCACCATGCTCGGCAACCACGAGTTGCCTTACGTGGGTCGTTTCGCCTGCGACTGGCTTCGACTTGCAACCACAGACCCGCACGCAGCCCGCCCCGATGCTACTTGTGTCCCGCCGGCGTGCCCTCGGTCTCGGTGCCGAACACTGCTGTCCGTACCGCGGTCACCCAAGAACGGTCACCCAAGAACGGTCACCCGGAAGAACTGTCACCCGGAAGATCGGCCGGCGGGATCATACGGTCGTGCAGGACGACGCCGACCTCTATCGCAAACACGCGGAAGAGCTGACCCGGTTGGCCACCGGACTGGTCGGCCCCGACGCGGCGGCCGACGTCGTGTCGGCGGCCGTCCTCGGTTGCCTCGCCCATCGAGGTTGGCGACAGGTCGAAAACCGCCGGGCCTATCTCTTCCGCAGTGTGGTCAACGAGTCGGCGAAGTTCCATCGGGCCAATGCCCGCCGGTGGTCTCGGGAACGGAGGGTCGCCGATGCAAGCGCGGTCGATCCTCCGGAGGTTCGACCGGAGGTACTGGCCGCCGTTGGCCGGCTCAGCTACCGGCAGCGAGCGGTGATCGTCCTCACGTACTGGGCCGACCTCGATCCGGTGCGGATCGGCGACTTGCTCGGGATCACGGAGGGGTCGGTCCGCCGTCACCTCGCCCGCGCCCGGGCTCGACTGAAGGAGGTTCTCGATGACCACCGCTGACGATCTCGACGTCCGGATCCGTCTGATGGTCCTGGAGTTGTTGGATGCGGCCCCACCGGCCCCCGCCCTGCCTCAGCTGGAAGACCAGCAGGCGCGACGACAGCGACGACGACAGCGACACGGGCACCGCATCCCGACCGGTTCGTGGCTCGCTCGGGCCGCCCGGCGACGCCCGTGGGCCGGCATCGGCCTGACGTTGGCCGGCATCGGCCTCCTGGTCGCCGCACTGGTGACGGTCGAGTCCGGACCGTCCGCCCAGGTCACGGAGGCCACCTTGGGTATGCAGGTGGCCGGCTACTCCTCGGTGGCCGTCACGCCGGCACCGCCACCGGGCTACCAGGTGGTGGCCACGGGGACCGTGTTCGGCCGACCGTGGGTGGTGGCCGGGCTGCCGCCGTCCAGCGGTCGTATCGGCGAGTGGCTGGCGTACGCCGGCAAGACGCTGATCGGCGGAAGCAGCCCGCTCGGGTTCCCCGACGCTGCCCGGTTCGGCGGCCCGCGGGCCGCGCTCCACCTGAGCGTCGGGCTGGCGTCCGACAACCAGCGGTTCCTGGTCGGCGCCTCGAACGGGCCGGTCGCCATGGTCACCGTGCGGGCGAAAGGCGGCGCCGTGGTGACCGGCTCGGTGCTGCCGCACCAGCTCGGCGCCACCCGGTTCTTCGTGCTGTCGCTCGGCCGGCAAGGCGACTGTCATCAACTGTGCCAGGGGGCGGTGACGGTGTCCGTCGCGAACAGCAGCGGGCGGGTGCTGGCGACCCGGACGGTCTCGGACTTCGGAGGACTGAGCACGTACCTCAGCGCCCCGCCGGTCACCTCTCATCGGGGTCGGTGACCGCAAGGCGAACCGGCGTGCATCCCCCAGCGGTCAGGGGGCAGCCAGCTACCGTGCTGCCGCGGGTGATGCTCCCTCCGACGCTGGGCCGATCGTCGTGACTTCCTCGGCCGGCGGACGGCAACCTGCCCGATGCTCAACCAGACGGACGCCTGGACCGATGAAGGAGGACATGGCCGACATGTCGAGATGGACAAGGACCGAAAGCAGTACCGGAAGGCGGCGCATCGGCGCCCGATGGTGGGCGGTCCCGCTGGTGGCGCTGGCCGCCGCGACTGGTGTGTCGGTGGCCGGGACCGCGGGGGCCAGCCCGACCGGCGCGGCCCAGCCGGCCGGCAACCACCATCCTGCGGCCACGGCCGCCACGTCAGGCGGGACGTCGTGTCCCGGCACAGACACGGCGATGGTCTTCACCAACGACTCCGGGATGCCGAACACAAAGGTCTTCGGCGCGGTGACCCTGACCGCCGGGACCGTGTCCCCGACACCGGCCAAGTACCTGAACAAGAGCGTCGCCTTCTCCACATACCCGGCGGTGTCCGGGGAGGCGAACACCTTCTACTTCTGCATGGTCCCCGGCGACACAGCCGGCCGGCTGTGGATCTCGGTCGGGACAAGCATCCCCGCGACAACGCTGCCGACGGTGCAGCCGGCCGACACAGCCCCGTACCGTTTCGGCTACGTCGAGTTCACCTATACGGCCACAAAGACGGGCACAGTCGACTACAGCAACGTCAACGACTTCGACTTCCCGATCGACCTGCAGACGTACGCGAACCCCGGTGCCCAAACGCCGGCGGAGAGCTCGACCTTCACCGGCAACACCTGCCAGATCGTCGACGCCACGAAGACCGCGGTCCAGAAGCTCGGGGCGTCGGCCGACTGGACATCCATCGAGAAGACCACCAACGGCCAGTTCGTCCGGATCATCGCCCCGGACAACGGCTACGCCACAGACGGCGGCTGGCCGAGCATGGTCCCGTACATCGAGAACCTCGCCCGGTCGCTCCCCCTGCACGGCACAACATACGGGCCGATCACGGTGGAGGACCACTACGCCACCACAGCCGGGCATGACCCCCAGAACAACGGGTGGTTCTACTACCAGGGCTACTTCAACAAGACCACCTTCGCGCTGACCCTCAACGGGACGCTGCACGCCAAGACAGCACCGACGGCCACAGCCGGGACGAGCACATCGGCCGCCGGGTCGACGATCACGGTGACACTGACAGGAGCGACAGGCCTGAGCAAAGGCATCTACGACCAGGGCCACGAGTACAAGGTCGGCGGCGTCCAGGACCTCGCCAACGACGTGTACGCCCGGATCTGGAACGACCTGACCGGCGCCTTCAACTACGGGTACTGGGGCAGTCAGTACGGCAGCGGTGCGGACACCAAGGACTTCTTCAAGACCTTCCCGACCCCGTCCACATCCGCCCCGACCGGCGGCCAGCCGGCGTTCTTGCCCGGACGCACCGTGCCGTTCGTCACAGCCAAGCCGAGCGTCTCGTACAACCTCTACTCGTCCGTCCTCAGTCAGTTCTCGCCGAACTACACGTTCCCGGAGAACGAGAACTACGGCGCCGGTGGCAAGGGCATCAGCCCGCTCATGAGCATCCCGGCCGGCGGTGAGGTGAAGGCCACCCTGCCCCCCGACGGCTGGACAGGGCCGTCCGGCTCTTCCACCTGCCAGGCTGCCGTCACCCCGACAGGCCCGACAACTGGTCCCCCAGCCAGCACGACAACCGGGACGTCGACCGGGGCGGCCAACGGCTACTACGAGGTGGCCAGCGACGGCGGGCTCTTCGCGTTCGGCACCGCGCCGTTCTACGGCTCGATGGGCGGCAAGCCGCTCAACCAGCCGGTCGTCGGTCTGGCATCGACGCCCGGCGGTGGTGGCTACTGGGAGGTCGCGTCCGACGGCGGGCTGTTCGCGTTCGGCGACGCGGCCTTCTACGGTTCGATGGGCGGCAAGCCACTGAACAAGCCGATCGTCGGGATGGCATCGACGCCGGACGGGAAGGGCTACTGGGAGGTCGCGTCCGACGGCGGGCTCTTCGCGTTCGGCGACGCCCAGTTCTACGGGTCGATGGGTGGCAAGCCGCTGAACCAGCCGATCGTCGGTCTGGCGTCGACGCCGGACGGCCAGGGGTACTGGGAGGTGGCCAGCGACGGTGGCCTGTTCGCGTTCGGCGACGCGGCCTTCTACGGTTCGATGGGCGGCAAGCCACTGAACAAGCCGATCGTCGGTCTGGCCACCGCTCCCGACGGGAAGGGCTACTGGGAGGTCGCGTCCGACGGCGGGCTCTTCGCGTTCGGCACCGCGCCGTTCTACGGCTCGATGGGCGGCAAGCCGCTCAACCAGCCGGTCGTCGGTCTGGCATCGACGCCCGGCGGTGGTGGCTACTGGGAGGTCGCGTCCGACGGCGGACTGTTCGCGTTCGGCGACGCCCAGTTCTACGGTTCGATGGGTGGCAAGCCGCTGAACAAGCCGATCGTCGGGATGACGACGACGGGCACACCGGTACCGAACTGACGCCTCAGCAGCACGGCCCGTGACCTCGACGACGTTATGTTGTCGGCACCACGCCCCCGGCGTACGTCGTCGAGGTCACCCCGGCCTTGAAGGCCGCCAAGGTCAGCGGATCAGCGTCGAACTGCCAGTCGTCCGTCACCGTTTGGCCGTTGGTGATGTTGGTCACGGTGTTGTCGAACCACGAGAACCCCACGATCTGATGGTCCGCGGCGATCCCTGAGAACAGGTTCGTGGTCCAGGCCGCCTTTGTCGGGGCGAGGCTGTTCCCATACGGGCCGTTCTCGATGGCTCCGACCTCGGCCAAGAAGATGGGCTTCGTCGCGTTGATGGCATTCAGCTGAGCGAGCGTCTTGCCGAACGTGAAGTTGAATGTCGTCGGATCCCCTACGTAGCGGTAGTAGGCGTCGAGGCCCATCCAGTCCACGTACTGGTCGCCCGGGTACACCTCGGACAGGGTGGGGGCATGGCCAGACAGCCGATCGACCCGGTTCGGGCACCACAGCCAGATGACGTCGTTGTTGGCCCCGACCTGCTGGAAGATGTTCCACACGTGGCGCCACATCTGGACGAACTGGCCCGCCGAGTTGCCGTTCGCCCGCTCGCTCCACGGGTACCATGTGCCGTTCATCTCCTGGTCGAAACGGATCACGACCGGTAGGCCCAGCTGGGTGATGGCTTCCGCGTACGACTGGATGTAGGCGTCGTAGTTCCCGTTGATGATGTTGGCCAGGGAGTATGTGGGGTCGTCCGCCCTACTCTGGCCGGGGGTCAACGGGTCGTTCGACGGCATCGACTCCCACGTGATGATCGGGAGTGCCCCGAGCTCCCACGAGCTGACCACCGCGGCCGGTTGGAAGGCCTGGTCCCAGCCGGCGTACCACTCGATCGCCGACGGTGCCTTCCCGACCTCGCTGTCGATGGTCTTGACCGTCGCCGTTTCGAAGGGGACACCGTTCGCGGCCACGCCGTAGTAATCAGTCGACGGGTCCATCAACTGCGCCTTGGCCGGCGGGTTCTCGAGGAAGGTCGGCGGCGTCGTGGTACCCGCTGTCGTCGGACCGGACGGGATCGTTCCACCGGAGGTTGTCGTGTGTGTCGCCGCCGCGGTTGTCGTGGGGGCCGCGGGCGTCGTAGTGGTCGTCGTCGTGGTCGGCGAAGCCGGGAGGGTCGTCGGGCTGACGGGCGTCCCACCCTTTGTCGTCGCCGTCGTGGCGGACGGCGCCGGTTTCACCGCGCCGACGGCCGCGGTGTGGTTGGTCGACGTCGTTCCCGACCGGTTGGCCACCAACGTCGACCCGTTGTGCCCGCCCGGCGTTTCCACCGGCGAAAGCCCGGCCGGCGTCGTGGCGGACCTCGCGGCCGCGGCCATCGCTGTCTCCGGGCCGTTGGTCCACCGGCCGGTGAGGACCGCCGCCGAGCCGGACGCGCTGTGCGACGAGGGCGTGTCCGAGCTCGAGCTCGATGCCATCGGCGAGATGTAGACGGCGACCGCCACCGTCAACAACGAGAGGACGACCGTGATCGCCGAGAATCGACTACGTAGGGCGTGCATCGTAAAGAGTTCCTCCTACCACCATGATCAGGGCCAAGACGATGGGCAACAGAGCTCGGACGTTCGGAAGGGCCCGTCCTTCAGTCGCCACCGGCGGCGACAACGCGGCCGGTGGCGATACCAACGCGACACCGGGGTGCCCGGGACCGGCCGAACCGACGACTGCCGCCTCCAGAGGCGGCCCGGACGTCGCGGCGGACCCACCCGGACCGGGCGGCGCGCCGTGAAGAACGTCGTCCACCGCCGGCCCCGAGTCGCCCGAGTCGTAGGCGTTCTCCCTCGTCCCCCAGCTGCCCTGGTGGGCCAACCGGACGAAGCCGACCATGCGGATCGGCATGAGCACGAGCGTGCTGAACATCACGAAGAACGGCATCCGGAACACGTCGGAAGGAACCTGTTCGAGATGGCGCTGCTGCCGCAGGCACATGGACAGCGTCGACGTGAGGACCGTCAGCGTCACGATCGCCAGGAACGGCGCAATGTCGCCGTGGAGGTGCGTGAGCCCGCCGTAGAGGTTGTCCGTGTGGTGGTCGGTCGTGCGGATGACCCAGCCGAGCGCCGAACAGAGCCAGATGAACGGCAGGAGGATGTCGATGACGAAGAAGAGCCCGAGAACCGGGGTGTGCCGAGCCATCCAGCGGAGCATCCGCAGCGTGTTGTACTGGCTCCCCCTGGCCCACCGGTACTGCTGTTTGACGAACTTTCGGAAACTCGTCGGCGCGTCGGTGTAAACGAGGCTCGTCGACTGGTAGACGGTCCGGTACCCCTGCTTGAGGGTGAGGTTGGTCAGCGTCCGATCGTCGGAGACCTCCATGAACACGCCGAGGAACTCTTCGGTCATGAACGGCTCCATCGCCTCTTCGAGCACCGACCGGCGAAAGGCGATCGTCCGCCCGGGCAAGCACCCGACCTGGCCGAGGGCGCTCTGGGCCGGCATCGAGTACATCGCCCGGCTGTTCTCGATCCAATCGGCCCACCGGGTGAGGAAGCACCGCTGTGGGTCGAGGATCCTCTGGCGGGTGGTCACGCCGCCGATCGCCTCGTCGGCGAACGGCTTGACCAGTTCGGTCAGCGTGGCCTCCGTCCAAATGGTGTCGCTGTCGACCAGCACGACGATGTCGCCGATCGCCTCGGCGACACCGACGCGGACGGCGTTGCGCTTGCCGGCTACCGGCGTCCACCGCCATTCGACGGCGTCGAACTCGCTACAGACCTCCTCGAGACCGATGTTCCGTGGACCGTTGATGACCACCAGGATCTGGGTCGGCGCCTGCTCGACGATCAGCGTCAGCACGTCTCGGAAGAGGTCGAGCGGTTCGTCGACGACCGGGATGACCACCGTCGTCGAGGTGACGAACGGCTCCGGCCAGGGCCGGTAGCGGCGAGAGAGCATCACCTTCACCAACCACACCATCCACGTGAGCATGACGAAGACGGTGAAGAGGTAGAGACGCTCGTGCTCGTGGATCGACTGGCGGAGCTCGAGCAGGGCGACGATCATCGGGTCTCCTTCTCGTCCAGATCTGTTCGCCGGAAGGGTGGACGTCGATCGATCAGACGGTCGACACCGGCTGGTCGGTGGCGACGGCCACCACCGAGGCCCTCGGTCCCTGCGGCTGCTGCAGGGCGTCGACGGCCCACGCGTCGACGGCAGCGGTGACCGGGCGCCGGACCCGGGGGCGACCGATGCCCACGTAGCGGAAGCCGGCCTGGGCGACGACGGGCGGGCTGAAGACGTTGCGGCAGTCGTAGAAGACGTCGCCCCGCATGACGTTGGCCAACGACGTCAGGTCGAGGGCGAGGAACTGCGGCCACTCGGTCGCCACGACGACGGCGTCCGCGCCGGTCGCCGCCCGCTCAGGGTCCGGCATGATCCGGATGTCGTGCCCGTCGGGCACGGCCGTGACCATCGGGTCGTACGCGGTGACGAACGCTCCTCGCTCGGCCAGCCGGAACGCGACGTCGAGGGCCGGGGAGTCTCGGAGGTCGTCCGTCCCGGGCTTGAACGCCAGCCCGAGCAGGCAGATCCGGGAGCCCCGAAGCGTCTTGAGCTGCCGGAGCAACTCGGCGACGACGGCCTGCCGCTGCAGGGTGTTCACGCTCATCGTCGCTTGCAGCAGCGGCGGCTGGTAGCCGTACTCGGCGGCCGTGCCGACGAGGGCCGCCAGGTCCTTTCCGAAGCACGAGCCGCCCCAACCGAGGCCGGCGTTCAGGAAACGCCCACCGATCCGGTCGTCGAGGCCCATGCCGGCCGTCACTTCGGTGACATCGGCCCCGACGTAGTCGCACAGCCGGGCGATCTCGTTGGCGAAGCTGATCTTGGTGGCCAGGAAGGCGTTGGACGCGTACTTGATCATCTCGGCCGTCGTCATCCTGGCCTGCAGCAGCGGCACCGGGTCCCGAGCGCCGACGTCGCCGGGGATCTTCTGCTCGAGGATCGGCCGGTACACCTCGGCCACCCGTCGGATGGCCGCCGGGTCGTCGCTCCCGAGGACGACCCGGTCCGGGTGCAGGTAGTCCTGGACGGCGCTCCCCTCCTGGAGGAACTCCGGGTTGGACACCAGGCTGAACAGCTCGTCCGCATGTGCCGTGCTCGGCGAGGTCCTCGATCATCGCCCCCAGCCAGTAACCGGTGCCGATCGGCACGGTGCTCTTCGTGACGATGATGTGATGCTGGCGAAGGTGTCGGGCGATCAGCCGTGCCACCGACTGCATGGCCGACATGTCCGGGTTTCCGGTCGGCCCGGGGGGCGTGCCGACGCAGACGAAGACGATGTCGGACTCGTCCATGGCCAAACCGAAGTCGTCCGTGAAACGCAGCGATCCGTCGTCGAGCGTCTGCCGGAGGAGACGGTCCAGGCCGGGCTCGTGGAACGGGGCCTGGCCACTGGCCAGTTGTTCGAGGCGGCCGCGATCCGATTCCACCGCCACCACGGCGTTCCCGACGTGGGCGAGGCAGGCGGCTACGACGGAGCCCACATAGCCACTCCCGACAACTGCGACGCGCTCGCCCATCATCTCTCCTTCAAAGGTCTCGGTGAGCTCAGTAACTTGTGATTCGAATATCAAGCTGTCCGATAGGGACAATTCAACCAACTAGTGAACAACTGATGAACAACTCGTCCAGACCGCGAATGATGCGGACGGTGAGTTACCGCCGAGTGATGCATGTCACCGCTCAGGTGACGCTCATTAGTGCGCCACAGGCGCGCGGCACCGACACTTTCCCCTTCGACTTGACTCCAATACGCGAGCACCTTCTCGCCAGGTGCTCATCGAATTGTGGATCGACGCCGCTACGGACGCCTGCGCCGATCCAACAGTGGAATCTCCTCCTATCGTTCCGTTCGGTAACCAGGCTGACCACGTGGGTCCCTTGGCTTTGCGTCCCCGCCTTGCGACGGGTTTGCCGTTTGTCGCTGGAACCGACAACCCATTGTCCGGGCTGCCGTGGGTGGAAGGTAACACACCTCGGACGCGGATGCAACGGGTATCTTGCCTGCCTCGATGGGGACTGATGCCGGGTGGCTCCGGGGTGGGACGCGTCCGCGTCCACCGGAAGGGGCGGGCGTCAGCCGGTCGTCAGCCGGTCGTCGGATCGAGCTTGGCGGTCGGGCGGAAACTCGGGCTGTCGGCGAGCTGATGGAAAGCCTCTTGCGAAGTAGATGAAGTCGTCGACTGCCAATCGCAGGACGCGGGCGGAGACGGAAGATTGAAATAGACGAGAGCGCGAAGTCGGGGGAACTGGCCGAGCGCGTTTGCTTCCCCGCTGAACCACGAGGCCTTTCGCCCCGGATCGTGTGGATCTTCGACGGTGCCGTACTCGGACAGCATGAGGGGGAGGTCCCCGAAGCCTTGAGCGGTAATCCACTGGTAGAACGGGCGGACCATCGCCGAAAAGGACAGCCACGTCTCCTTCCGGCAGGAAGCCCAGTTGTACGGGTCCCAAGAGATCCAGTCCACGTACTGTCGGCCCGGCCAGAGCTCGGGGTACGTGCGATGCCAGTAGCTGTCGTTCAGGCCCATGACCGTCCACACCCACTCGACGTTCGTCGCGCCGGCCTTGACGATGACGTCGTGGACGTGCCGGAAGGCCGCGGCGAACTGACTGGCCGTGCCCGTGATCCCGACGAGCCGTTCGGGCTCGTAGGAGAAGGAGAGCAGGACCGGCTCTCCCAATGCCCGCAACCGTTGCCCTTCGGCCCTGATGATTTGGTCCTGGTCACCGGCGGCGATGGACGCCCACGAGACCGGCCGCCCGGCGGAGGTGATCGGCTTCCAACCGATCATGAGGAGATGGCCTTCGTGGGCCAGTTGGGTCTCTTCGACCGTCGGAAACGTGTCGTTCCACACGTGGTACGTGTGGACGATGTCGAGACGCCGATCGGCGGCCGCCGACGCCGCGCCGACCGCCGAGATCAACGACTGGTCACCCGGGTCGAGCGCTTCTCCCCACCACCGTCCGCACGTGGGAACGCTGGGGGCGACGACCCGGCAGGCGATTGGCGGCGGTGCCGCCGCCGCGGCCGGAGCGAAGAACAGGCCGGCCGCCGACAGGAGAAGGAGGCAGGCACCGAAGAGCCTCGGTGCGGCGACGCTGACGTCCCTGCGGACGATCATCGGCGCTGACGCTAACACGGTCGGTCAGCGGTGCAGCGTGACGTTGACGCAGGCCATCACGAACCGGACGCCGAGAACTACGGCGGCGGCGGGAAGGGCGACGCGTCGCCATCCCGTCGTCGTGCGGTTGGCGAACCGCAGCGCGGAGCGGTGGTGGGCGACGACCATCCGGTAGGGATGGCGGGAGCGGGAGACACCCTCGGCGTGCGTGACGACGGCAGCCGGCTGCACGCCGACGACCCAGCCGGCCTGCTTGGCTCGCCAGCACAGGTCCATGTCCTCGGCGAACATGAAGTACGACTCGTCGAACCCGCCCAGCTCGTCCAGGGCTGACCGCCGGGCCAGGAAGCAGGCGCCGGAGACCCAGTCGGCCTCGCCCTTCCCGCCGCCGCCGCCGTCCATCGGCCGGTAACGACGACTGAACCGGTTGTCGGGTTTGAAGATGGCCAGGAGCGCGTGGCCGGCCGCGTCGACCATCGACGGGAAGGCCCGGACCGACGGGTACGTCGCCCCGTCGGGGGTGAGGATGCGCGGACCGACGATGGCCCAGGCCGGCTCGGCGTCGAGGGCCGCGACGAGCGACGAGACCGCGCCGGGGTGAAGACGGAGGTCGGGGTTGCAGACGAGGACCATCTCGACCGCGCCGTCGTCGCCATCGGGAGCGAGGGCCGCGATGCCGCGGTTGGCGCCGGCGCCGTAGCCGAGGTTGTTCCCGGTGACGAGCAACGGTACCGACAGATCGGCGTCGGCCAGCGCCTGGCGGGTCGGGTCGGCGGGGCCGTTCTCGACGACGACGACCTCGGCGACCCGCTCGTCGAGCAGCGACCGGACGCAGTCCGCGAGCACGTCCGCCGCGCGGTAGTCGACGACGACCGCCGCCACCCGACCGGCGCCGGTCGCCCCCGGGGACATGGTCAGGGGTCCCTCGTGAACCGGAACCGAACGAGCGCCTTCAGCGCACCGAACCCGTCGCGCCAGGTGATCTTCTTGCCCTCGTCCGGCTCTCGGCCGGCGTAGGAGATCGGCACCTCGTAGATCCGGTACCCGCGTCGGAGCACCTTGGCGGTGATCTCCGGCTCGAAGTCGAAACGGTCGGAGACGACGACGATCCCTTCGATGACGCGGCGGTCGAAGAGCTTGTAGCAGGTCTCCATGTCGGACAGCGTCGAGGAGTAGAGCAAGTTCGTGACGAACGAGAGGAGCCGGTTGCCGATCCAGTGCGTCGGCAACATGTTCTTCCGCTCCCCGGTGAACCGGCTGCCGTAGACGACGTTCGCCTTGTGCTTGAGGATGGGGTCGAGCAGTCGGGGCCAGTCGTCGGGGTCGTACTCGAGGTCGGCGTCCTGGACGAGGATCAGATCACCGTGGGCCTGGGCCAACCCGGTCCGGATGGCCGCGCCCTTCCCCTGGTTCCGCCCGTGCGTGATCACCCGGACGGTTGAGTCTTCGATGGCGGCGAGCACCTTGTCGGTCCCGTCGCTCGAGCCGTCGTCGACGACGACGACGTCGACGACGAGCGGGACGTCGACCGCCCGGACGCGGCGGACGATCTCCGCGACGGTGGTCCGCTCGTTGTAGACCGGCACGATCACCGACAGCGTCCGGTACTCGATCTCCTCCAGCACGGCCTCAGCCATCTCCCCCCGCTTTCCTCGTCACGCCCCATCATCTCCCGGTCCGACACCGGACGACCCGGTGTCGGGGAGCCCAGCCCCGGGCAGTCCAGCCCGGGGCCGCCCCACGTCGGGCAGCCCGGCGAGATAGGCAACCGTCCGAGCCAATCCCACGTCGAGGTCGACCCGCGGCTCCCACCCGAGGACCCGGCGGGCCAACCCGATGTCCGGGCAGCGCCGGGTCGGGTCGTCGGTGGGCAGCGGCCGGTGCTCGATGACCGAAGACGACCCGGTGGCGGCGATGACCTCGTGGGCCAGGTCGAGCACGGTCCGCTCGTCGGGGTTCCCGATGTTGACCGGTCCGGTCTCCTCCGAGTCCAGGAGAGCGAGCAACCCGGCCACCAGGTCGTCGACGTAGCACAGGCTCCGGGTCTGCGACCCGTCCCCGTAGACGGTCAGCGGCTGCCCGGCGAGGGCTTGGACGACGAAGTTCGAGACGACCCGGCCGTCCCCGGGCGACAACCGGGGGCCGTAGGTGTTGAAGATCCGGGCGATCCTCACCGGGACCCCCCGGGCCCGGTGGGTGGCCATCGTCAGCGCCTCGGCGAACCGCTTCGCCTCGTCGTAGACGCTGCGAAGGCCCACCGGATCGACGTTCCCGCGGTACTGCTCCACCTGAGGGTGGACCATCGGTTCCCCGTAGACCTCGCTGGTAGAGGCCAGGAGGAACCGGGCCCCCGACCGCTCGGCCACCTCCAGCAGCCGACGGGTCCCTTCGCTGCCGACCGCCAGGGTGGCCAACGGCCGCTCGAGGAAGGCCGGCGGCGACGCCGGGCTCGCCAGGTTGCAGACCGCGTCGAACGCGCCGTCGACCGCGACGTCCTGGCTGACGTCGGCCTCGACGAACGTGAACCGGGCCTGGTCGTCCAGCTGGACCAGGTTCTCCAGCCGACCGGTCGACAGGTCGTCGATGCAGACGACGACGTCGCCGCGCCCGACCAGACGGTCGCAGAGATGGGACCCCACGAACCCGGCACCGCCGGCGACGAGCACCCTCATGCGACGACGTTCATGCGAGGGCCTTCACGAGCCGGTCGAGCCCGTCCTCCCACGGCGGGAGGAGCGGGAAGGCGCCGAGCCGGAGCGCGGCGTTGTCGAGCACGGAGTTGGCCGGTCGCGGCGCCGGGCGGGGTGGATCGAGGTCGGCGGTGGCGATCGGCTCGACCCGGCCGCCGTCGTGGCCGGCGGCGGCGAGAACGGCGCGGACGAAGCCGAACCACGTCGTCGCGCCCTGGTTGGTCACGTGGTGGACGCCGGGCCGCCGGTCGGTGGCGAGCGTGACGACGGCGGCCGCCAGGTCGGCGGTGAACGTCGGGCAGCCGTGCTGGTCGTCGACGAAACGGAGCGGCCCGTCGCCGGCACCGAGGCGGAGGGCGGTCTTGACCATGTTGGCGCCGTGGGCACCGCAGACCCACGACGTGCGGACGATCGTCGAGCCGGGCGGGCACTCGCGCTCGCCGCCGAGCTTGCTCCGACCGTAGGCGGACAGCGGGTTCGTCTCGTCCCACTCGACGTACGGCCGCGGCGACCGGCCGTCGAAGACGTAGTCGGTCGAGACGTAGACGAGATGGGCGCCCGATCGCTCGGCGGCCTCGGCGACGTGGCGGGTGCCGAGGGCGTTGACGGCCCAAGCCCGGTCGGGGTCGGTCTCGCAGGCGTCGACCGCGGTCCACGCCCCGGCGTGGACGACGACGTCGGGTCGCAGCCCGTCGACCGCCGCGAGGACGGCCCCGCGGTCGTCGACGGGCAGGGCGGCGTGGTCGAGCCCCACGACGTCGACGGCCGGACCGGGACCGTCGGGCCCGTAGAGCGAGCAGCGCCGGCCGCCGGCCGGGACGGTGCCACCGAAGGCGTCGACCAGGTCGCGGCCGAGCTGCCCCCCGGCGCCGGTCACGAGGACGTTCACCAGCTGGTCACCGTCGTCGAGCGATCGGGGCGAGCGGTCGAGCGAGCGGTCAGCGGTTCCCGCCCCAACCGGCCTCGACGACCGGGGCACGGTCGAGCAACGGCTCCCACCACGTCCGGTGGTCGGCGTACCAGCGGACCGTCTCGGCGAGCCCCTCGGCGAACGGCACGTCGGGGCGCCAGCCGAGCTGCTTCTCGATCTTGGTCGAGTCGAGCAGGTAGCGGCGGTCGTGGCCGGGCCGGTCGGGGACGATCTCCTTCAGCGACGACGGCTGGCCGAGCGTGCCGAGGACGAGGTCGGCGATCTCTTCGATGCTCGCCTCGATCCCGCTGCCGACGTGGTACGTCTCGCCGAGCTGGCCGCCGAGCAGGACGGCCTCGACGGCCCGGCAGTGGTCGCGGACGTGGAGCCACTCCCGGCGGTTCTGCGTCGACGCGTAGAGCGGCAGCGACCGGTCGTCGAGGGCGTGGGTCGTGAAGAGCGGGATGACCTTCTCGGGGAACTGGTACGGCCCGTAGTTGTTGCAGCAGTTCGTGATCGTCACCGGCAGCTCGAACGTCTCGAAGTAGGCGCGCACGGCGTGGTCGGCGCCGGCCTTCGACGCGTTGTACGGCGTCCGCGGCCGGTACGGGCTGTCCTCGTCGAACCGCTCGTCGGTATCGAGCGGCAGGTCGCCGTAGACCTCGCAGGTCGAGATGTGGTGGAACCGGCCGACGCCGTGACGACGGGCGGCCTCGAGCATCGACTGGGTGCCGAGCACGTTCGTCCGGAAGAAGAGGCCCGGGTCGAGCACGGCCAGCGAGTTGTGGGACTCGGCGGCGAAGTGGACGATCGTGTCGATCGCGTGGTCCTCGAGCGTCCGGATGGCGCCGTCGAGGTCGCAGACGTCGCCGTGGACGAAGGCGATCCGGTCCTCGACGTCGGCCAGGTTGGGGCGGTTCCCGGCGTAGGTGAGGGCGTCGAAGGCGACGACGTGGTCGCCGGGGTGCGCCTCGGTCCAGTACCGCACGAAGTTGGAGCCGATGAAGCCGGCGCCGCCGGTCACGAGCAGTCGCATAAGGCGGACAGCCTACTGGCCGCGGCGATCGCCGTCGGCCGGACGAAGGTGGACGACGTCGCCGGCCGCGACGACCCGCCGCCCGTCGCCGGTTTCGACGACGAGATGGCCCTCGGCGGTCAGCTCGACGGCCCGTCCGACGATGCCATTTTCGACGGGGCCATCCTCGACGATGCCAGTGCCGGCCAGGTCGACCCGGACGACCTGCCCGAGCGTCCGGCACCGGTCGCGCAGCTCGTCGCCGAGCCGGCGGCGACCGTCGTCGGTCCCGAGGGCCTCGACCCGCGGCCCGAGCTCGGTGAGGAGTGCCTGCAGCAGCGGCTCGCGGTCGACCGGCCGGCCGGCCGCGTCGGCCAGGCTCGTCCCGCCGGCGTCGGGTGGGCCGGGCCAATCGACGTTGCAGCCGACGCCGACGACGACGGCCACCGATCCTGGCGGTCCGCCGGGCGCCGCTGCGTCGGCCTCGGCGAGCACGCCGGCCAGCTTGTCGTCGCCGACGAGCAGGTCGTTCGGCCACTTCACGGTCGGCCAGACGCCGGCCACCGTCCGGCAGGCCGAGGCGGTGGCGAGGGCGACCGCGGCGGTGCAGAGGTGGAGGTCGTCGGGGGAAAGGACCGGCCGGAGCAGGACGGAGACGAGCAGGCTGCTGCCCGGCGGGGCCTCCCACCGCCGGCCGAGCCGGCCACGGCCGGCGGTCTGGTGGTCGGCGACCGCGACAAGGCCGGCCGGCGCCCCCCGGCGAGCCTCGCCGAGGAGGTAGGCATTGGTCGAGCCGACGACCCCGAGACGCCGGACCTGACCGAACGGCGGCGGGGACATGGCAGGAACCATACGGGGCGTGACAGTGTTGGCGAGCTGAAACGGGCCGGCCGACGGCGGCCGGCCGTCCCACCGACTCGAAAGGTCCAGCGTGCTGAAGAAGGTCCTCGTCGCCAACCGTGGGGAGATCGCCGTCCGGGTGATCCGGACCTGCCGCGAGCTGGGTGTTGCCACGGTCGCCGTCTACTCGGAGCTCGACCGCGACGCCCTCCACGTCCGCCTGGCCGACGAGGCGTACGCGCTCGGTGGGCAGACCGCGGCGGAGAGCTACCTCAACACCGACGCCATCCTGGCGGCGATCGAGCAGAGCGGGGCCGACGCGGTCCACCCCGGCTACGGCTTCTTCTCCGAGAACCCCGACTTCGCCCGGGCGATCACCGAGCGCGGCGTCACGTTCATCGGCCCACCGCCGGAGGCGATGGAGGTCATGGGCGACAAGATCAGCTCGCGCATCGCCGCGGCCGAGGTCGGCGTGGCCGGCGTGCCCGGCCGCTCGGAGCCGCTCACGTCCCCGGACGAGGTCGTCACGTTCGGCGAGGAGTACGGCTGGCCGGTGGCGATCAAGGCCGCGTACGGCGGCGGCGGTCGCGGCATGAAGGTCGTCCACGCGGCCGAGGACGCGGCGGACGCGGTCGAGTCGGCCCAGCGGGAGGCCCAGGCGTACTTCGGCCGCCCGGAGGTCTACGTCGAGCGGTACCTGTCGTGGCCGCGCCACATCGAGATGCAGGTCCTCGCGGACACCCACGGCAACGTCCTGTGGCTCGGCGAGCGCGACTGCTCGTGCCAGCGGCGGCACCAGAAGCTCGTCGAGGAGTCGCCGGCGCCGGCGTTCCCCGACGACGTCCGCCAGGCAATGGGCGCGGCGGCCGTCAAGGTCTCGGCGGCCTGTGGCTACGTCAACGCGGGCACCGTCGAGTTCCTCTACCAGGACGGCGAGTTCTACTTCTTGGAGATGAACACGCGGCTCCAGGTCGAGCACCCGGTGACCGAGCTCGTCACCGGCCTCGACCTCGTCGCCTGGCAGCTCCGGATCGCCGCCGGCGAGGCCCTGCCGTTCGGGCAGGACGACATCGACCACCGCGGCCACGCCATCGAGATCCGCATCAACGCGGAGGACCCGTCCGGCGGGCGGTTCCTCCCGTCCCCGGGGACGATCACCCGGTTCGACCCACCGGCCGGCCCGGGCGTCCGCCTCGACGCCGGCTACGACGCCGGCGACACGGTCAGCCAGCACTACGACAACCTCGTCGCCAAGCTCGTCGTCTGGGCCGAAGATCGCGAGCTGGCCCGGCGACGCATGCTGCGGGCCCTCGAAGAGACGCGGATCGAAGGGGTCGCCACGACGATCCCGGCCGACGTGGCCATCCTGTCCCACCCGGACTTCGCGGCGGCGAAGCACTCGACGAAGTGGGTCGAAGACACGCTCGACCTCTCCGGACTCACGGTCGATGCCGGCGGTGCCCCCGCCGCACCGGACGGCGACGACGAGCGGGTCCTGCGAGAGGTCACCGCGGAGGTCGACGGCCGCCGCTACCAGCTCAAGCTGTGGGTCCCCGACACCGGCGCCGCCGTCATCGGCGGCGGCGGCCCGGCTCGGGCAGCCGGACCGAAACGGCGGGGTGGCGGCCACGTCGCGTCGGCCGCCGGCTCGGGCACCGTGATGGTGCCGATGCAGGGCACGATCGTCAAGGTGCTCGTCGCCGTCGGCGACGCGGTCGAGGCCGGGCAGACGATCTGCGTCCTCGAGGCGATGAAGATGGAGAACGCGATCAACGCAGAGAAGGCCGGCACCGTGAAGGAGATCCGCGTCGCGGCCGGCGACTCGGTCGGCAGCGGCGACGTCGTCGCGGTCATCGAATAGCCGTCATCGGGCAGCACGGCGAACGGGAGGCAGTCATGGACGACGGTGCCAGGACCGACGAGCTCAAGGCCGCGGTCGACACCGGCGTCACCGACCGCCTCGACGATCTCGTCGACCTGAGCCACCGGATCCACGGTCACCCCGAGACGGCGTTCACCGAGCACCGGTCGGCCACCGCGGTGGCCGAGCTGCTGGCTGCCGGCGGGTTCGACGTGACCGAAGGCGTCTGCGGGCTGCCGACCGCGTTCTCCGCCCGGGCCGGTGACGGCCCGCTCGTCCTGGCGATCTGCGCCGAGTACGACGCGCTGCCCGACGTCGGCCACGCGTGCGGCCACAACATCATCGCGGCCACCGCGGCCGGGGCCGGGCTGGCCCTGGCGCCGCTGGCCGACCGGCTCGGCCTGACCGTGCTCGTCCTCGGTACGCCGGCCGAAGAGGGCGGCGGCGGGAAGATCACGATGCTCGAACGCGGCGCGTTCGACGGCGTCCACGCGGCGATGATGGTCCACCCCTGGCCGACCGAGCGCCTCGTCGCCACGTGCCTGGCCGTCTCGCACTTCGACGTCCACTTCACCGGCAAGGAGGCCCATGCCTCCGCCGCGCCATGGGAGGGCATCAACGCCCTCGATGCGATGACCGTCGCCCAGGTGGCGGTCGGGCTGCTTCGCCAGCAGCTCCGGCCCGACGACCAGGTCCACGGCGTCGTCCGGGAGGGTGGGAAGGCGGCCAACGTCGTCCCGGCCCGGGTCTCCGGGCGGTTCATGGCCCGGGCGCGGACCCTCGACGACCTCGCGGTCCTCGACCCGCGGATCCGGGCCTGCTTCGAGGCCGGCGCGGTCGCCACCGGCGCGTCGGTCGAGTTCGACGAGCTGTCGCCGGTCTACTCGCACATGGAGAGCGACCCCGGGCTGCTCGCCGCCTACCGGGCCAACGCCGAGGCCCTCGGCCGGCGGTTCTCGCTCGACGACGAGGGCGTCCCGCCGCCGACGCTGTCGACCGACATGGCCAACGTCTCGCTCGCCGTGCCGACGATCCACCCGCTGATCGCCATCGACGGCCACGGTTCGGTCAACCATCAGCCCGAGTTCGCGGCCGCGTGCGTCACCGCGTCGGCCGATGCCGCCGTCCGCGATGGCTCGGTGGCGATGGCCTGGACGGCCGTCGACGCGGCCATCCGGCCGGCCATCCGCGACCACCTCCTCAGTCGGGCCGGTTGAGCAGCCGCCACTGCGAGCTCCGGCTGACCCGGCCGACCGCGTACGTGCCGCGCTCGACCCGGACGACCCACCCCCGCCGCGCCTCGTAGCCGAGCGCGTCCGCCAACCGCTTCTGCGGATAGCCGCCGTCGACCGTCCGGCCGCCATGCTCGACCGCGATCAGGACCTCCCCGACGGTGAGCGGACGCCCGGCCCGCAAGAGGGCGACCATCGCCGCCCGGCGGAGCCGGCGGCCTCGAAGGGGGTGGTTCGCGACGGACCCCATGAAGGCGAACCGTACGGTGGCCACCTGGCCGGAAACCTGACCAAGACCTGACTGGGGAGCTGACAGACGGTCGAGGCAGCCCGGCATGCGCCATGATGCAGCGATGGTCCTCGAACATGCCGTGCTCGACGTCATCCCCGGCCGCGAAGCCGAATTCGAGGAGACGTTCGCCGTCGCCAAGGGGCTGATCGCCGCCTCACCCGGCTTCCGGAGCCTCCGCCTGTCCCGAGGATTGGAGACCCCGAACCGGTACCTCCTGCTGGTCGAGTGGGACACCCTCGAAGACCACCTGGAAGGGTTCCGGCGGTCCGACGCCTACCGCGAGTGGCGAGCGCTCCTCCACCACTTCTACGACCCGGCCCCCGTGGTCGAGCACTTCGGCGTCGTCGCCACTGCGTGATCGACAGGGTGCCGGGCGTGCCCCCCGGCTCGCCCGTCTGGTCTTCGTGTCGCCGCGTCTCGGTGTTGTCCGCGTTTCACCGTTTGCAGAATTGACGAACGTCCAGCTCGGCGAATTCTGCAACCGGTGAAACAAAAGCGTTGCCGGCCGAGGGGCCGGCGGACCGACGCCGGCACCCCGTACCGGGGTGACCGGGAGCCGACGGGGCTCCTCCGGTCTCCGCTCTTCTCAGCCGCCCGGCTGGTAGACGCCGAACTCGCCGCGCAGCACGTCGGAGACCTCGCCGAGCGTCGCCATTCGCCGCAGCGCCTCCTTCATCGGCACCAGCAGGTTCTGGCTGCCCCGGGCGGCCGCCGCGACGTCATCGAGGGCCGCGTCGACCGCCGCCTGGTCCCGTTCCGCCCGCACTCGCCCGACCCGGGCGATCTGTGACCGCTGCAGCTCGATGTCGATCGGGAAGACGTCGGCCGCCTCGCGCTCGTCGTCGATGAACTTGTTGACGCCGATGACGACCTTCTCGCCGTCGTCGATCGCCTTCGCGTACGCGTACGCCGCGCCCTCGATCTCGTCCTGCATGAACCGGGCCTCGATCGCCGCCACCGCCCCGCCGAGCTCGTCGATCCGTTCGAGGTACGCCAGCGCGCCCTGCTCGACCTCGTCCGTCAACGTCTCGACGAAGTACGAACCGGCCAGCGGGTCGACCGTGTCGGCCACGCCGGACTCGTAACCGACGATCTGCTGCGTCCGCAGCGCGATCTTCGCCGCCCGCGTCGTCGGCAGGCCGAGCGCCTCGTCGAACCCGTTCGTGTGCAGGCTCTGCGTCCCGCCGAGCGCGGCCGACAACGCCTGCACCGTCACCCGGACGATGTTGTTCTCCGGCTGCTGTGCCGTCAGCGTCGACCCGCCGGTCTGCGTGTGGAACCGGAGCACCTTCGACCGGTCGTCCTTCGCGCCGAACCGCTCCGTCATGATCCGCGCCCACATCCGCCGGGCCGCCCGGAACTTCGCGACCTCTTCGAACAGGTTGTTGTGCGCGTTGAAGAAGAACGACAGCCGTGGCGCGAACTCGTCGACGTCGAGCCCGGCCGCCATCGCCGCCTCGACGTACGCGATCCCGTCCGCCAGCGTGAACGCGACCTCTTGGACCGCCGTCGATCCGGCCTCCCGGATGTGATAGCCGGAGATCGAGATCGTGTTCCAGCTCGGCAGGTGCTCCCGGCAGTACGCGAACGTGTCGACGATCAACCGCATCGACGGCCGCGGCGGGTAGATGTACGTCCCCCGCGCCACGTACTCCTTCAAGATGTCGTTCTGGATCGTCCCCTTGATCTTCTCGCCCGGGACGCCCTGCTCTTCGGCGACGAGTTGGTAGAAGAGCAACAGGATCGCCGCCGTCGAGTTGATCGTCATCGACGTCGTCACCGTGTCGAGCGGCAGGCCCGCCAGCAGCAGCCGCATGTCCGCCAGCGAGTCGATCGCCACGCCGACCTTGCCGACCTCGCCCTCCGCCCGTACGTGATCCGAGTCGTAACCCATCTGCGTCGGCAGGTCGAACGCGCACGACAACCCCGTCTGCCCGGCGCCGAGCAGGAACTTGAACCGCTCGTTCGTCGACTCCGCGGTGCCGAACCCCGCGTACTGGCGCATCGTCCACAGCCGCCGCCGGTACATCTCCGCGTGCACGCCCCGCGTGTACGGGTACGCGCCCGGGCTCCCCAGCTTGGCGTCCACGTCCCAACCGTCGAGATCAGCCGCGGTGTACACCGGCCGGATCTCGATGCCCGAGTCCGTCTGTCGCTCGTTCTCGTTCGCTGCCACGATCCCCAGGTTACGAGAGCCTGGGACCGACCGGCGACTGCCCGGAACACCGCCGTCGTCGGGTGGCAGCATGGGCCCCATGGCCACCACGTTCTCCCACTTCGGGATCTGTGTCTCCGACCTCGACCGGTCGCTGCGGTTCTACTGCGACGGCCTCGGCTTCGCCCCGGCCGAGCAGCACCAGATCGGCCCCGAGTTCGCCGCCTTGATGGAGCTCGACGACGTCGCGCTCGACCTCCCAGTTCATCCGTAAGGGCGACACGACCATCGAGCTGCTGGCCTTCGCCGTGCCGGGCCCCGAAGGCCACCCCGTCCGCCGGGCCATCAACCGCCTCGGCCTCACCCATCTCAGCTTCCGCGTCGACGACCTGCCCGGGACCGCCGAGCGGCTCCGGGAGCTCGGCGGCCTCGTCGTCGAGTCGACCCGCACGACCTTCGACTTCGGCGGGACCGCGCTCGACTTCGTCTACTGCACCGATCCCGACGGCGTCCGGATCGAGCTGATGGACCTCGGCGGCTGACTCGATCTGCCGAGCCGGTCGCCTGACGGCCGCGCGACGTCCCGGCGACCAGCGCCGAGCCGCTCGACCGTCTAGCGGACGATCACCCGGAACGGCACGCCGTCCGCTTCCGCCGCGGCCCGGAGGTGCGGACCGACATCGACCTCGGCAACGGCGATCGTCGCCGACAGCAGCTCGGCGGCCGCCAGCACCTCGACCATCGCTGAGCTCAGGTGGCGCCCCGCCGACCGGTGACGTTCCTGGAGCTCCGCCATCGACCACACCAGCCGCTCCATCGGCACAACCGTCACCATCTCCAGCCGTTCGACGAGCTCTGACCGGAACCGTCCCACCTCCGCCGGCCCGAGCCCCTTGACCTCACCGACGAGCGCGCCGCCCCACCCCTGGCGGGCCAACGCGCCGACCAAACGGAACAGCCAGAGGTTCGTCGTCGCCATCTCGTCCTCGGCAACCTCCAGCGCCGCCGGTCGCTCGCCCGCGACGACGTCCCGCACGAGGTGGTCGTCGAGCAGCACGACGCCACTCACGTCGTCGCCAGATCCGCGTCGTCGATCGACCGGACGTACTCGACCTGCCGCTCGCGTGGCAGGACGCGGCGCAGCAGCTCCGGCACCGACAACCCGTCCGTCCGGTCCACTTGCCCCCCCTCCGACGACCCCGGGCCGCCGGCGAGAACCGCGGCCAGGTCCCGATCGTGCTCCGCCGACGGGACGAGCACCGCGTCGATGAGGTCGCCGACCGCCGAACCGGCCCGGAAGACCCGAACCGAGTCGCCCGTCGTCGTCGCCGTGAGCCGCGGGTAGCACCGCAGGCCCTGGTCGCCGAGGGCCGCTTCGAGATCGGCCGCCAGGACCGCCTTCATCCTCGTGCTCGGCTCGCCCGACGCCCGGCGCAGCCGCTCCGTCAGCTCCATCCGGCTCACGCTCGTGAACGCGTGGTCGCCGCGGTCGAGGTCCCGGCGGACCGACCGGGCGACCGTGATGACGTGGTCGTACGTCGGCACCCTTGCTCCTTTAGTAAAGAAATAACTAAATAAAGATTACTCCACGACAATCGTCGCCGTCGAGAGGCCGGCCGGAGCCGCTCAACCGCCGCCGTGGAACCGGTAGCCGACCGGGCAGTTCCCTGTCCCGCTGGCATCACCCACGAACATCCACCACCGACCGGTGAGATGCCGGTAGCACTCGTCCTCGAAGGTCGCCGCGCCGATGTCCGTGTAACCGATCCCCCGGACCGGGTCCGAGCCGGCGACGGTGAACGTGACGAAGTGGCCCTCGGAGGTGGCCACCGCGCACTCCCGGTACGGCGCGGCGAGCGGGCCGACGCGGCCCGTCGTCACGTCGACGCACGGCACGAGCGGCACGCCCCGAACCTTCGGCCCGTCCTCGACACGCTGCAGCGCCGCTCGCGCCTGCGCGGTCGCCCCACCGTCCCAGGCCATCTGGACCGGCAACGCCAGCGCCCACGTCCAGACGATCGCCAGACCCGTGAGCATCGCCATGACCGCGACGAACGTCAGCCCTCCCCGGGGCCGGACGACGTACGCGACCGCGGCACCGATCACCGTCACCGCCACGCCGATCCCGACGACCACCGCCGTCGGTACGACGACCGATCCTCCGGGCTCCGGAAGGACCCACCCCACGTAGCCCAGGACCACGCCGATCACGACCGCGGCCGCGACCGCCGCCGCCCGCCGTCGCCACGGCGGACGGACGGCGTCGCCGCGACCCCCTGCCGGGACACCCCCCTCGGTCACCGCGGCGAGCCTACGGGGTCTGCCGTCACCCACCCGGCCCAGGGCAGCTGGCGGTCGTGAACGACATAGCGGAACGGCGGGCGGCGGTGGCAGGATCGGCCGGCGGCGACAGGGTACATATCGATTACGATATGTACCCTGTATGTACGGCACCTTCCTCCGCCAGGTCCGCCAGTCTCGCGGGCTCAGCCAAGCCCAGCTCGGCGAGATCGTCGGGCCTCAAGCAGGCCAACGTCTCCGCTTACGAGAACGACCGGCGCCTCCCGTCGATCGACATCGTGAACCGCATCCTGATGGGCTGTGGCTACCTCCTCGCGGCCGGCGACATCACGTGCCCGCTCCCCAAGGTGGGATGGTTCCCCGACGACGACCTGCCGCCGGCCGAACCCGACGACCCCCCCGAGAGTGGTGATCCCCTTCCTTACGACACGCCGATCGACGAGAGGATCAGGATGATCCGTGCCGTCCTCAACACCGGCACAGGCGCCCGCCCGTGATCCGCGACCCAGCGGCTGCTGCGACCAGCGGCCTGCCGCAGGATCAGTGGTTGTGGGGCATGCAGAGGTCGTCGTACTCCGCGATGACGATCTCGCCGGCGTCCGGCCCGCACGCCGGGCACGCCGGGTCCCGGCGCACCTTGAACGTCCGGAACGACTCCTCCAAGGAGTCGTACGCCAGCAGCCGACCGACCAGCGGATCGCCCAGCCCGAGCAGCATCTTGATCGCCTCGACCGCCTGGATCGAGCCGACGATGCCCGGCAGGACGCCGAGCACGCCCGCTTCCGAGCACGACGGCGCCAGCTCCGCCGGCGGCGGCTCCGGGATCAGGCAGCGGTAGCACGGACCGTTGTACGGGTCGAAGACCGTCACCTGGCCCTCGAACCGGAAGATCGATCCGTGGACGACCGGGATCCGCTTCAGCAACGACGCGTCGTTGACGAGGTACCGCGTCGGGAAGTTGTCCGTCCCGTCGACGATCAGGTCGTACCCGTCGATGATGTCCAAGACGTTGTCCGCGCCGAGCCGCACGTCGTACGTGACGACGTTCACGTCCGGGTTGAGCAACGTCAGCGTCTTCTTCGCCGAGTCGACCTTGCGCTCGCCGATCCGGTCCATGTTGTGGAGGATCTGCCGCTGCAGGTTCGACTCGTCGACGACGTCCATGTCGATGATCCCGATCGTTCCGACCCCGGCCGCCGCCAGGTAGAGCGCGGCCGGCGAGCCGAGGCCACCGGCCCCGAGCAGGAGCACCTTCGAGTCCAGCAGCTTCTGCTGGCCGGCCTCGCCGACCTCGGGGAGCAGCAGGTGCCGCTGGTACCGGTTCCGCTGCTCCGCGGTCAGCGTCCGCGGTGCCGACCACGGCTTCCCCTCGTCCTTCCACTTGTTGAACCCGCCGATCAGCGACACGACGTCCGTATACCCGAGCTCGCCGAGCGTCTTCGCCGCGAACGCCGAGCGGACTCCGCCGGCGCAGTAGACGACGAGCGGCGTCGCCTTGTCCGGGATTTTCCCTTCGACCTGGAACTCGAGGTGGCCCCGCGGCAGGTGCACCGCGTCGGGCACCGCGCCCTGCTCGTACTCGTCCGGCTCGCGGACGTCGAGGAACGTCGCCTGGCCCAGCCGCTGTTCTGCCTCGTCCGCGTCCACTTCCGTGATCACCGACTTCGCTTCGTTGAGCAGCTCTCTCGGCGTGGGCATCCTCGACCTCCAACCTCGTCCGTACCCCGTGCCGTGCGCCGCCCGCCACGGGACCTCTGTACCCGTAAAACCCTACCAGTGGGGTCAACATTCCCGTCGTGGGTCCCGGGCGGGCGTTCCGGTCGGGCTAAACAGCACAGATGGAGTTGACCGACGCCATCCGGGCCCGGCACATGGTCAGGAGCTTCGCCGACCGGCCGCTCGACGCCGAACTGGTCGACGCGCTGGTCGCCGACGCCGTCCGGGCGCCGTCGGCCGGGAACACCGGCGGCACGGCCTGGCTCGTCCTGACCGAACCGGACCGGCGGACCGCGTACTGGGAGCGAACGACGACCGAGGACTGGCGCCGGCGCTCCCGCCGGTGGCCGGGGCTGTCCCGGGCGCCCGTCGTCGCCCTCTCGCTGGCCTCCCCGGCGGCCTACCTGGCCCGCTACGCGGAGCCCGACAAGGCGGGATCCGAGTTGGAGCAAGGCGGAGGTGGAATGGCCGGTCCCGTACTGGTTCGGTGACGCCGCCTTCGCCACCATGGCGCTGCTCCTGCGGGCGGCCGGCGAGGGAATCGGCGCCTGCTTTCTCGGCAACTTCCGCGGCGAGGCGCCCGTGCTCGCGGCCCTCGGCGTCCCGGACGGCTGGCGGCTGTTCGGCTCGATTCTCCTCGGCCACCCCGACGGCCACGACCACCGGTCGGCGTCGTTGGACCGCCCGCGACCGACCGCCGCCGAACGGATCCACCGAAACCGCTGGTGAGGCCGGCTCGATGACGGCGGCCATCCATGGCGAGGTGACCCCTCGGTTCGAACCCGTCCGGGCGGCCTTCGCGGCCAACTTCGCCGAACACCGCGAGGTGGGGGCCGCGGTCGCCGTCTACGTCGACGGCCGCCAGGTCGTCGATCTCTGGGGCGGCATCGCCGACCCGACGACCGACCGGCTGTGGGAGGAGGACACGCTCGCCCCGGTCTTCTCGACGACGAAGGGCGTCAGCGCCATCGCGGCCCACCGGCTCGCCCAGCGCGGCCAGCTCGACCTCGACGCGCCGGCCGCCGACTACTGGCCGGAGTTCGCCGCCGAGGACAAGGCCGGCATCCCGGTGCGCTGGTTGATGAGCCACCGCGCCGGCCTGCCGACCGTCGACCGCCCGCTCTCCCCCGCCGAAGCCCTCGCCTGGGAGCCCGCCGTCGATGCCCTGGCCGCCCAACGGCCGGCGTGGGAGCCGGGAACGGCCCACGGCTACCACGCCATCACGTTCGGCTGGCTGCTCGGCGAGGTCGTCCGCCGGGCCACCGGGCGGACGATCGGGCAGGTCGTCGCCGACGAGCTCGCTGGACCGCTCGGACTGGACCTGTGGATCGGGCTCCCGGAGGTCGAAGAGCGCCGGGTGTGCCGGCTCCTGCCACCGCACGTGCCCAGCCGGGCGACGCTCGCCGCGCTCTCCCCCGCCCAGCTCGAGCGGTTCAAGACGCTGTCGGACCGGCGATCGCTGTCGGCCCGCGCCCTCAACGTGACCGACCCGCCGCTCCGGTTCAACAGCCGGGCGGTGCACGCCGCCGAGCTGCCGGCCGCCAACGGCATCGCCACTGCCCGTTCGCTCGCCAAGCTGTACGCGGCGATCATCGGCGACGTCGACGGCACCCGGTTGCTCGACCCGCCGACGCTCGCCGGCGCCACCGCCGAACAGGTCAGCGGCTTCGACCGGGTCTTCTTGGTCGACAGCCGGTTCGGGTCCGGCTTCCTCCTGCCGTCCGACTTCTCGCCGATGATGGGGCCACGGTCGTTCGGCCACTCCGGCGCCGGCGGATCACTGGCCTTCGCCGATCCGGACACCGGCGTCGCGTTCGCCTACGTCATGAACCAGATGCAGCAAAACCTGGCCGGCGACGCCCGGACGGTTGGTCTGGTGCGAGCCATCGCCGAGGCCGTCGCCTGATCTCGGTCGGCCCATCGAATCGACGTCGGGAATCGACGTCGGGAATCGACCCCGGAAAGAACGCCCGGCGGGACTTGAACCCGCGACCTCCGCCTTACAAGGGCGGTGCTCTAACCGTTCTGAGCTACGGGCGCATCTGGACCGCCGCTTCCGCCGGAGCGGTTCGTCCGGGCAGCACCTTATATCGAACGGCGAGCCGTCGACGCCGCCGACCCGCCGGTCGAGAGGCGCACAAATCGGTCGGAAAAGGAAGGTCCGCGTTTTCCCGCTGCCCGCACCGGTCGACCGTGACGGGACCGCGACGACCGTGACCGTTGAGGGGTCGGCCGAGTCGAGATCGCGGGCTGACCGAAGGTGCGGGTAGCGTCATGTCCATGGCGTTCGCCCGACTCGGATCGGTTTCCCTGGACTGCAGCGACCCGTCGTCGCTCGGCCAGTTCTGGGCCGAGCTGCTCGGTGGCGAGGTGGCGTTCACGAGCGACGACTTCGTCGCCGTCAAGACCGACCGGGGCTGGATCTCGACCGTCCGCGTCCCCGACCACCAGCCGCCGAGCTGGCCGGACGGCGCAGTGCCGAAGCAGATCCACCTCGACCTCGCCGTCGACGACCTCGACGCGGCCGAGACCGAGGCCGTCCGCCTCGGCGCCCGGCTCGCCGACGAGCAGCCGGCGCCGGACCGCTGGCGCGTCCTGCTCGATCCAGCCGGGCACCCGTTCTGCCTGACGGTGCAGATCCCCGAGTAACCGGCGACGGACATGAACGATGCCGTCGTCATGACGAACCGAACGGCATCGTGAAGCTCACCCTCGACCTGCACGACATCTACAACCGAGGCCACGACATAGACCGGGCGCTCGACGAGATGATGGACGAGGCCGAGGAGAAGAAGGCGACGCTCGTCGAGATCATCCCCGGCAAGGGTTCGGGCCAGCTCAAGAAACGCGTCCTGCGCTACCTCGACCGCAAGGACGTCAAGGCCCGCTACCACCGAGTCGAGAAGGACTCCCGGAACTTCGGGCGGATCTTCGTCCACTTCCGGTGGAAGGGATTGCGATAGGCGGCGCCGAGGCGCCAGGATCCCGGAGTCAGGCAACCGCGGGAACCCGGCAAGGTTTCCGGGCAGGTTTCCAGCAAAGTCGGCGTCGCACACTCAGCGCATGACCGCTCTCGCCGCGCTGCCCTCCCTCCCGCCCAACCCCGACCAGCCACCCGGTACCGGAGCCTCCCGGCCGACGCTGGTCACCGTGATCCCGTGGGACGACCCGGTCGTCGACGCCGGTGGCATCGACCCGCGGTCGGCCTACGTCGAGCGGTGCTGGCTTCCCCTCCTCGGCCCGTCCGCGACGTGGTTCCTCCGCCTCGCCGCCAACCGACTGGATGCCCACCCGGACGGGTTCCCGCTGGACCTCGACGCCACCGCGCGGGCCATCGGGCTCGGCGGTCTCGGCAGCCGGCACTCGCCGTTCCGGCGAGCCGTCCTCCGCTGCGGTCGTTACGGCCTGGCCCGGCACGTCGGCCCCGACACTTTGGCCGTCCGCCGGCTCGTGACGCCGATCCCCCACCGCCACGTCGCTCGTCTGCCGCCCGCCGCCCAAGAGCTGCACGACCGATGGACCAGGCCCCACCCGGCGATGGCCGCCGAACGGCGACGGGCCCGGTTGCTGGCGCTCGATCTGGTGATCCTCGGCGAGGACCCGGCCGGGATCGAGCGCCGACTCCTGTTGTGGGGCATCCACCCCGCCCTGGCTTACGAAGTCGCCGAGTGGGGCTCCTCCCGTCCGGCGTTCGACCCGTAGTCCTCCGGCCCAGCGTCCCTCCGGCCCTGTGGCTCTACTTTCGGAGCCACTTTGGCTCCGAAAACCGAGCCAAAGTGGCTCCATATCCCGAGCCACCCCTCCTATACTGGTTTCGTGACGAATCCCTTCCAGATCACGAAGCCGGTGGACCCAGCCGAGGTGATCGACCGTGACCAGGAAACCCGTCGCCTCGTCGAGCTGGCGACTGAAGGCAACAACGCTCGGTTGGTCGCGCCCCGTCGTTACGGCAAGACGTCTCTCCTCCGTCGTGTTCAGGTTCACCTCGAGAACGAGGGGTGGATCCGGTGTACGTCGACCTCCTGGGCATCGTGTCCACCGACGATTTCGCGGCGCGGATCGAGCGCGCCTACACCCTCCAGTTGACGGGTCCGATCGCCAAGTGGTTCGCAGGAGTACGCCGCCAGCTCAAGCCCTCGGTCACCACGGGTGGCGGCGTCGTTCCGGCATCGGTTTCGCTTGACCTCTCGGGCCAATCGAACGAAGCGCTCGCCGAGCGCCTGGACCTCCCAAAGAGAGTTCGAGAGAAGACCGGGAACAGAGTCCACGTCGTCTTCGACGAGTTTCAAGAACTGGATCGGATCGCCCAGAAGAACGTCGACCAGATCCTTCGGAGCGTCATCCAGCACCACGGCGATGCGGCGAGCTACGTCTTCGCAGGATCCGAACTTCACATGATGCAGTTGATGTTCACCGATCGACAGCGAGCCTTCTACGGGCAGACGCAGAAGGTCGCCCTGAAGCCCCTTGCCGACGAGGCACTCGCCGAATACATCGTCAGCCGCTTCGAAGCCACCGGGAAGTCCCTCACGCCCTCGGTCCTCTCGGCACTCTTGGACCTGGTGGTCGGCCATCCTCAACGAGCCATGGTCGCGGCACATTCGCTGTGGGAGGTGACCGACGGGATCGCCGATCTGGGCGAGTGGGAGATGGCGCTCGATCGACTGATGGACGATGTCGATGACGAACTGGGGATCCTTTGGCTCGGAATGGAGGTCGCAGAACGCGAGGTGTTGGTTCGCCTGGCCCAAGGCCAGTCTCCGTTCGCCCGCGCCGGAGGAGGCACGCGGGGAGGTAGCGCCGCGAGGGCCGTGAAATCCCTCATCGCCAAGGGTGTTGTTGCCGATGACGTCAGCCGCCGGTATCTCGTCGACCCTCTCTTCGGGGAGTGGATCCGGGCCCAGCGGAGGCTGCCCTAACGGCCCAATCGGCCGTGGGCTACAAGGCTGCCGAGTGGGGCTCCTCCCGGCCGGCGTTCGACCCGTAGCCGTCCGGCCCAGCGCCCCTCCAGCTCAGTGGCTCGGGATGTAGAGCCACTTTGGCTCTCAAACCGGAGCCACCCCATAGTCCTCGAGCAGGGCCAGGAGGGTTCGGAGGCCGAACGCGGTCCCACCCTTCGACAGGTAGCCGGCCGTCTCCGCCGACCGTCCCGGGCCGGCGATGTCGAGGTGGGCCCAGGGCCGGCCGCCGGTGAACCGCTGGAGGAGGAGCGCGGCGGCGATAGCCCCGGCCTGGCCGGCCTTCCCGATGTTCTTCATGTCGGCGACGTCGGATTCGATGTGGTCCGCGTAGTCCTCCGGCATCGGCAACGGCCAGAGCCGCTCGCCCGCCCGGGCGCCGGCCGACCGGAGCCGCTCGACGAGCGCGTCGTCGGAGCCGAAGAGGGCGGCCATCCCGGTCCCGAGCGCGACGGTGGCCGCGCCGGTCAGCGTGGCGACGTCGATCACCGCGTCCGGCGCCGGCTCGATCTCGGCCGCCAGCGACAACGCGTCGGCCAGCACCAGCCGGCCCTCCGCGTCGGTGTTGAGCACCTCGATCGTCAACCCGTTGCGGATCGTCAGGACGTCGCCGGGCTTGATCGCCGCGCCGCCGGGCATGTTCTCGGTGATCGGCGCCAGCGCGGTCACCCGGACCCGCACCCCGAGGTCGGCACAGGCCGACAGCGCGCCGAGGACGATCGCCGCGCCGCTCATATCCGTCTTCATCGTCGTCATGCCGTCCGCCGTCTTCAGCGACAGTCCGCCGGAGTCGAACGTGATGCCCTTGCCGACCAGCACGACGTGCGGGACCGGACTGGCGGTGACGGCGTGCGGCTGCTGGCGTCGCGCTCAGGCCGGCTCGTACGTTGCCGTCACGAACCGCGGCGGCTCGACCGAGCCCCGGCTGACGCCGAGCAGCCCGCCGAGCCGCTCCGTGGCGATCCGTTCCTCGTTCCACACCTCGACCGTCGTCCGCGGCTGGTCGGCCAGTTCGTCGACGACGCGCTCGGCCAACCGGCTCGGCGTCAGCTCGGACGCCGGCGTGTTGATGAGGTCCCGAGCGAACGTGACCGCCCGGGCGGTCCGGGCGCCACGGCGGGCGCCGGCAACGAGACCGCCGTCGGAGCCGGCGTCATCTCGTCGGCCGCCGTCCGGCCCGGTAGCTGCCGAGACGAGCACCACCCGGTCGACGGGCGGCGGCTTCGGTTCGGACCGCCGTCCGAACCGGTACGCGGCCAGCACTGCGCCTTCGGCAACGGCCGCCCCGATCTCGGCCACCGCGCCACCCGGCGGATCGGCCGGCAGGACGACGGCCGCGGTGCCGCCTTCGCCGGCCGACCGGACGAACGCGGCCGACGCCTTGCGCCACCGCTCCAAGTCGACGCCGTCCGCGCCGCCGAGCCCGAGCAGCCACCGGACCGGACCGCCGGTCGGGCTGCGGAACGCAAACACCTGCCCGGGCTTGGCGGTGAAGCCCTGACGGCGCAGCCATGCCGCGTCCAACCCGTCCGTCGCGTCGAACCCGGCCCCGTCGAACCCGGCCGGGACGAGCAGCGTCGGTCCGTCCGGCCCGGCGACGACCGGCAGCCCGACGGCGACGGCGTCGTCGGGGACGGCGGTCGCGACGTCGATCACGATCTCGGTCACCCGCCTTCCCCCGGCTGGTCGTCCCCCGGGGCGCCCGGGCCGCCCGCGCTGCCCAGGCTGCCCGACCCGCCCGAGCTGATCGGTCCACCCTGGCGGCTGGCGTCACGGCGGGCGAAGAGGTGCTCGTCGCCCTCCTGCCAGCGGGCGAGCGCCCAGACGAGGTCGGACAGCCGGTTGAGGTACGGCCCGACGAGCGAGCCGTCGTCGAGATCGTCGACCGACGAGACGAGCCGCTCGGCCCGGCGGACGACGGTCCGGGCGACGTCGAGGGCGGCGGCGGTCCGGTTCCGACCGGGCACGACGAACTCGCTCGGCATCTCGAACCGGCCGAGCAGCTCGTCGATCTGCCGTTCGAGGTCGGCGACCATCGGTTCGGTGACGAGCGTCGAGCCGGCGACGAGCTTGTGCCGGTGGGCCGGCAGCGTCGCCACCTCGGCCATCAGCACGTAGAGGTCCTGCTCGACGGCGACGAGGGCGGTCGTCGAGCGCGGAGCCGTGCACCGACTCGGCCCGGGCGACGCCGAGCGCGGCCTGCGCCTCGTCGACCACGCCGTTCAGCTCGATCCGCGGCGACGACTTCGGCGCCCGGCCGCCGTAGAGGAGGCCGGTCGTCCCGTCGTCACCGGTGCGGGTGTAGATACGGGGTTGTCGGGCTGTCGATGCCATCGCTGGCGGATGCTACCGGGCGGCGCCGGTAGCCTGGCAGGACGATGCCGACGCCCTCCGTCCCGCCTTCGATCCCGTTCGGCCGCCTCGACCCGGCGGCCTCTGCCTACCTGACCGCGCTGCGCGAGCGGGTGGTCGTCTTCGACGGCGCGACCGGGACGAACCTCCAGCTCCAGGAGCTGACGGCCGACGACTTCGGCGGCCCGGAGCTCGAGGGCTGCAACGAGATCCTCGTCGTCTCGAAACCGGACGCGGTCGAGCGCCTCCACCGTTCGTTCCTCGACGTCGGCGTCGACGTGATCGAGACCGACACGTTCGGCGCGTTCTCCGTCGTCCTCGCCGAGTACGGGCTGGCCGACCGGGCCCGGGAGCTGAACCTCGCCGGCGCCGGGCTGGCCCGCCGGCTGGCCGACGAGTACTCGACGCCGGACCGGCCGCGCTGGGTGGCCGGCAGCATCGGCCCGGGGACGAAGTTCCCGACGCTCGGCCAGATCGCCTACGCGGACCTCCGCGACGCCTACCGCGAGCAGGCGATCGCGCTGCTCGACGGCGGCGTCGACCTCCTGCTGGTCGAGACCGTCTTCGACCTGCTGTCGGCCAAGGCCGTCATCAACGCCTGCAAGGAGGCGATGGCCGAGGTCGGACGCCAGGTGCCGCTGCAGGTGCAGGTGACGATCGAGCTGACCGGCCGGATGCTGCCGGGCACCGAGATCGCGGCCGCCCTGACCGCGCTCGACGCGATGCAGATCGACGTCATCGGGCTCAACTGCGCGACCGGGCCGGCCGAGATGGGCGAGCCGCTCGGCCACCTGGCCGCCCACAGCCGGGTGCCGGTCTCCTGCCTGCCGAACGCCGGCCTGCCGTCGGTCGTCGACGGCCGGATGCACTACGACCTGACGCCGGACCAGCTCGCCGACTACCTCCACCGGTTCGTCACCGAGCTCGGCGTCACCGCCATCGGCGGCTGCTGCGGGACGACCCCGGCACACCTGGCCGCGGTGATCGAGCGCTGCGCCGGGGCGACCCCCGCCGCCCGGCGCCCGGTGCCGGAGCCGGCGGCCGCGTCCATCTACACGGCCGTCCCGTTCCACCAGGACACGTCGTTCCTCGTCGTCGGCGAGCGGACGAACGCCAACGGGTCGAAGAAGTTCCGCGAGGCGATGCTCGACGGCGACTGGGACACGTGCGTCGCGATGGCCCGCGAACAGGTCAAGGAGGGCGCGCACCTCATCGACGTCTGCGTCGACTACACCGGCGCCGACGGCGTCGCCGACATGACCGAGGTCGCCAGCCGGTTCGCCACGCAGTCGAGCGTGCCGCTGATGATCGACTCGACCGAGGGCCCGGTCGTCCGGGCCGCGCTGGCGTGGATCGGCGGCCGGCCGGTGCTCAACTCCGTCAACCTCGAAGAAGGCGACGGCGACGGCACGCGGCTCGACACGTTCCTCCGACTGGCCCGCGAGTTCGGCGCGGCCGTCGTCTGCACGTGCATCGACGAGGAGGGGCAGGCCCGCACAGCCGACTGGAAGCTGCGGGCCGCCCGGGCGATCCACGACATCGCGGTCGACCGCTACGGCCTCGAGCCGAGCGACCTGCTCTTCGACCCGCTCGCCCTCCCGCTGTCGACCGGCATGGAGGAGAGCCGGAAGGACGGGATCGAGACGATCGAGGGCATCCGGCGGATCAAGGCCGAGCTGCCCGGCGTCCACACGCTGCTCGGGCTGTCGAACGTCTCGTTCGGCCTCAATCCGGCCGCCCGGCAGGTCCTCAACTCGGTCTTCCTCCACGAGTGCGTCGAAGCCGGCCTCGACTCGGCGATCGTCCACGCGTCGAAGATCCTGCCGCTCGCGCGGATCGACGACCGGGCCCGCGAGGTCTGCCTCGACCTCGTCTACGACCGCCGGCGCGACGGCTACGACCCGCTGCAGGAGCTGCTCGCGCTGTTCGAAGGGGTGTCGGCGGCGACCGGGCCGCCCGACGAGCACCTCGACTGGCCGGTCGAGCGGCGGCTCGAGCAGCGGATCATCGACGGCAACCGCAACGGCCTCGAAGCCGATCTCGACGACGCGCTGGCCGGCGGCCACCCCGCGCTCGAAATCGTCAACGACATGTTGCTCGCCGGCATGAAGACCGTCGGCGACCTCTTCGCGTCCGGCGAGATGCAGCTGCCGTTCGTGCTGCAGTCGGCCGAGACGATGAAGGCCGCGGTCGCCCACCTCGAACCCCACATGGAGCGGGCCGACCAGGGCGGCAAGGGCAAGGTCGTCCTCGCCACCGTCAAGGGCGACGTCCACGACATCGGCAAGAACCTCGTCGACATCATCTTCACGAACAACGGCTACGACGTCGTCAACCTCGGCATCAAGGTCGGGATCACCGAGATGGTCGCGGCCGTCGAGGAGCACCAGGCCGACGTCATCGGCATGAGCGGTCTGCTCGTCAAGTCGACGCTGATCATGCGCGAGAACCTCGAGGAGCTGAACCGACGAAAGCTGGCCGGCGTACCGGTCCTGCTCGGCGGGGCCGCGCTGACCCGCACGTACGTCGAGCGCGACCTCCGGCAGGTCTACGACGGCCGCGTCTTCTACGGCCGCGACGCGTTCGAGGGGCTGCGCACGATGGACCGCCTCGTCGAGCTCAAACGGTCCGGCGAGGACGATCCCGACTTCGGACGAGAGATCTCCGAACGCAAGGTGCCGAAGCGCAGCCGGCTCGAACCGCAGGACAGCACCCCCGTCGACGGGCAGCCGGCCCGCGCCCCCGAGGTCGTCACCGACAACGAGCTCTTCCGCCCGCCGTTCGTCGGCAGCCGGATCGCCAAGGGCATCCCGATCGACGAGATCGCGACGTACCTCAACCTGACCGCGCTCTTCCGCAACCAGTGGGGGTTCCGCCCGGAGGACGGTGAGGACGACCCGGCGTTCAAGGAGCGGGTCAAGGCCGTCCTGCGCGACGAGCTCGCCAAGGCCAAGGAGGCCAACCTGCTCGTCCCCCAGGTCGCCTACGGCCACTTCGCGGCCAACGCCGACGGCAACGACCTCGTGATCTACAAGGACGAGACGCGGACCGCGGAGTGGCTGCGGTTCACGTTCCCCCGCCAACGCAAGGAGCCCTGGCTCTGCATCGCCGACTTCTTCCGGCCGGTCGGCTCCGGCGGCGAGGACTTCGCGTCGTTCATGCTCGTCACGATGGGCGAACGCGTCTCCGTCGAGACCGCCCGGCTGTTCGAGGCGAACGAGTACCAGAACTACCTCTTCCTGCACGGTCTCGGTGTCGAGATGGCCGAGGCGCTGGCCGAGTACTGGCACCACCGCATCCGCCAGGAGCTCGGCTTCGCCGACCAGGACGGGCCGACGCTGACCGGCCTCTTCCGCCAGCAGTACCGCGGCGGCCGCTACAGCTGGGGCTACCCCGCCTGCCCGGACCTCGACGACAACGCCCGGGTCGTCGAGCTGCTCGGCGGCGACCGGATCGGCGTCACCGTCACCGAGGGCTTCCAACTCAACCCCGAGCAGACGACCGACGCCATCATCTGCCACCACCCGCAGGCCAAGTACTTCGTGGCGTGACGGGCGCCACCCGCCGGAAGGCGGACGGTGGTGCAGTCCGACAGAAGGTGGGAACCGCCGTCAGCTTGCTGCTCGTCCTCACGGCGGCGCTCGTCGGTGCCACCGTGCTCGCCGGGGCTGCGGTGCCCTTCGGTGCTGCCGTGCTCGCTGGGGCCGCAGTGCCCGCCGGTGCCGCCGGTGCCGCTCCAGCCGCCGGGAGGCCGCTTGCCGACACGGTCGTCCGCCGCGGCCCGCCGGGCACGGCCGTCGTCACCGAGGGGTCGCTGACGGCCGCCCAGTTCGCCAGCTACTCCCCCGACCCGACCGCGACGACCGCCCTCCTCCAGAAGCTCACCGCGGCCGGCACCGTCCGCACCTACCAACGGGTCTGGGCCGACCCGCCATTCAACGTGGCGGTGACGGACCTGGTCGCCGCGTTCTCGACGCCGGCCGAGGCCGTCGCCTACCGGAAGGGCCAGGACGCCGCGCTGGCCACCGCGGCAGCCGTCACGACGGCGCCGGTGCCCGGCCTCCCCGGCGTCCACCGCGACGCCTACCCGATCACCAGCCCGGTCGTCGGCACCGAGCAGGTCGTCGTCCTGGCCGACCACGACGCCGTCGCCACCCTGTCGTTCACGCTCGCCGCCCCGACGGCGACCGATCCACCGCCGGCCACGATCACCGCGGCCGGCATCGACGCGTTCGCCGTCCGCCAGCACCGACGGCTCGTCACCGCCCTCGCCCCGCCGGCGGCCGATCCGGCCAACGGCCCGTCCGCCGCGGTCGTCGCCGGCTGGGTCCTCCTGGCCGTCGCGGCGGTGCTGGTCGTCGTCCTCGCGGCCGTGCTCGTCCGCCGGCGAGCCGTCAGGCCGTGAGGTCGAGAACGACCTTGCCCTCGAGCGACCGGCCGGTGAGCCGGTCGAGCGCGCCGTTCACGTCGCCCAGCGGCACGACCGAGTCGATCGGCACGTGCAGCCGACCGTCGGCGACGGCCCGCAACGTCTCGGCGATCCATCGGACGGTCACGTCGTCGGGTTCGAGCAGGCCGCCGTACCCGAGGATCGTCAATCCCTTGCGGTAGAGGAGCTGGAGCGGGACCGGGCCCTCCGTCCCGGCCGACGTGCCGAACAGGACGAGCCGGCCGTTCTCGGCCATCGCGGCCACCGCCGCCCCCGTGAAGTCCCCGCCGAGCGGGTCGATGACGACCGTCGGCCGGAAGCCGGCCAGTTGGTCGGCGAGATCGTCGGCCCCGCCGACGACCACCCGGTCGGCGCCCTGCGCCTCGATGCCGCCAGCCTTGGCATCGCTGACGGTCTGCCCGCAGACCGTCGCCCCGGCGCCGTGGGCCGCCGAGACGGCGATGCTCCCGACCCCGCCACTCGCCCCGAGCACGAGCACCCGGTCGGCCGCGGTGACCGCGCCGAGATCCGTCACGACCCGCCACGCCGTCACCCCGGCAATGCCGACGCTCGCCGCCACCGGCAGCTCCACCCCGGCCGGGACGTCGACCAGGAGCGGCTCCGGCACAACCGCCGCGGTCGCCCAGAGCCCGTCGCGGGCCGAGCCGAGGCCGCCGCCGTGGACCACGACCGTCCGGTCGCCGACCGTTCCGACCCCCTCCAGCCCGAGCGTGCGCGGCACCGGCCCGTCCGGCGCCGCCCGCCCGAGCGCGCCATAGCGGTCGATCGGGTTGACGCCGGCGTAGCGCATCGTGACGACGACCTCGCCGGCCGCCGGGTCGGCGAGGTCGACCGCCTCGACCTGCAGCGGCTGTCCGTGCTCGACCAGCCGGGCCGCCCGGACGCGCACGTCAGACACCCCGGCCCGTCGACAGGGCGACCGGCACGGCACCGGCTGGTCCAGTCCCGACCGACACGGCGCCGACTGGCGAGCGGGCCGGCACCGCGCCGGCCGCCGTGGCCGCACCCTTGGCGTGATAGCTCGACCGGGTCAACGGCGACGCCTCGACGTGGGCGAACCCGAGCCGCCGTCCGGCGTCGCCGAGACGGTCGAGCTCGTCCGGCGTCCACCACCGGGCCACCGGCAGGTGGGCCGCGCTCGGCCGCAGGTACTGGCCGATCGTGGCGATCGAGACGCCGACGGCCCGCAGGTCGGCGAGCGTCGAGACGACCTCGTCCTCGGTCTCGCCGAGCCCGACCATCAGCCCGGACTTCACGACGAGCCCGGCGTCGGCCGCCCGGGCCAGGACGGCCAGACTGCGGGCGTAGCCGGCCGACGGGCGCACCGCCCGCTGGAGCCGGGCGACCGTCTCGACGTTGTGGTTGAGGACATCCGGGCGCGCCTCGAAGACGCGGGCCAGCGACGGGCCGTCGCCCTTGCAGTCCGAGATGAGCACCTCGACCGACGTCGCCGGCCGACGGTCCCGGATGGCCCGGACCGTCTCGGCGATCGCGCCGGCCCCGCCGTCGGCGAGGTCGTCGCGGGCGACGCACGTCACGACCGCGTGGGCCAGACCCATCCTCTCGACCGCCTCGGCCACCCGCGCCGGCTCCGACGGATCGAGCGGCAACGGGTGCCGGGTGTCGACCAGACAGAAGCCACAGGCCCGCGTGCACCGCGACCCGTTGACCATGAACGTCGCGGTGCCGTCGGCCCAGCACTCGTAGATGTTCGGGCAGCCCGCCTCCTCGCACACCGTGACGAGGCCGAGGTCGTGGATCGTCCGTCCGAGCTGCACGTAGTCGCGCCCCATCCGGGCCTGGACGCGTAGCCACTCCGGCTTCCGCGCGTTGACCGGCAGCCCCTCGTCCGGGTCGACGCCGGCCTGGCGCAGCCGGCGGACCAACGGTCGCTCGACGGGCACGGCCGACGACGGTCGGGGGACGGTCACGGCCTGGCGGTCGGCGCCGGCCGTTCCCCATTGCTCGACCACCCGGGCGGCCACGGCCTCGACGACGTCGTCCATCGACCGGGTCAGCCCCTCGGCGGCCAGCGAAGTGACCGGGAGCTCGCTGATCCCGCACGGGACGATGTGGCCGAACATCGAGAGGTCGCAGTCGACGTTCAGGGCCAGGCCGTGCGTCGTCCGGCGTCGCCCGTCCGCCCTCCGCCCGGTCCGGACGCCGACCGCGCCGACCTTGCGCGGCCGGCCCTCGCCGACGCCGAGCCAGAGGCCGGGGTAGCCGTCGTGCAGGCCGACGTCGTCGACCCCGAGATCGCCGAGGGCGTCGATGACCGCCGCCTCGAGCCGCCGGACGTGCGCCGGTCCCGAGCCGGGGTGGTCGTCGAGCGTGACGATCGGGTACACGACGAGCTGGCCGGGGCCGTGGTACGTGACGTCGCCGCCCCGGTCCGTCCGCACGAGCTCGGCGCCGACCGTCGCCGGGTCGACGAGGACGTGCGCCGGGTCGGCGCGGACGCCGAGCGTGTAGACGTGCGGGTGCTCCAACAGGAGCACGTAGTCGTCGTCGGCCCGTTCGGCCAGCGCCCGCTGCAGGGCCAGCGCCTCTCCGTACGGGACGCTGCCCAATCGACGGACCCGCAGCACGGCCGCTACCTCCTGCCCGCCGTGTCCACCTACAGCTCGGCAGCCCAATCGCGGCTGCCCAGCAGATCGGCCACGAGACGGAGGAACGACGACACGTACGCCCCGTCGACCGCTCGGTGGTCCCAGCTCATCCCGAGCACGCCGACCGAGTGCACCGCGATCGACTCGCTGCCGTCCGGCAGGGTCACGACGACCGGGCGACGCGTGACGCCATCAGTGGCCAGGATCGCCACCTGCGGCTGGTTGATGATCGGGACCGTGAAGTACGTGCCGAACGGCCCGTCGTTGGTGATCGAGAACGTCCCGCCGGCGATGTCGTCGGCGCCGAGCTGCCGGGATCTTGCCCGGTCGGCGAGGTCACGCACCCGTCGGGCGATGCCCCGGAGCGTGATCTCGTCCGCCCGGTGGACGACCGGCACGATCAAGCCCTCGTGGTCGAGGTCGACCGCGATCCCGAGGTTGACCTGCTGGTGCACGACCAGCGCGTCCTCGGCCACCGACGCGTTCAGGTTCGGGTACTCCCGGAGGGCCTCCACCGCGGCCCGGGCCACGAACGGGAGGTACGTCAACGAGAAGCCCTCTTCCGCCTTGAACCGTTCGCCCTCGCTTCGCCGTACCCGCTCGACGTTCTCGAAGTCGACTTCGTAGGCGATGAACGCGTGCGGCGACGTTGCCTTCGACCGCACCATGTGCTCCGCCGTCCGGCGACGCATGTTCGAGAACGGGATCACCCGGTCCGCCGAACGGATGACCGCCGGCGCGGCATCGGCCGGCGGTTGCGCAGCCGGTGGTTGGACAGCTGGCGCCGGCGCCGACGCGGCCGGGGGTGGTGGCGCGGCCGGCTCGGGCGGTGCGGCCGCCACGGTGGGAGCCGGCGGCGTGGGCGGAGCCGGAGCCGGGGTTGGCTCGGGTGCGGGAGCCGGTGCCGGGGCCGGGGTGGTGCCAGCCGAACGGGTGTCGACGACGGCCAGCACGTCCTCCCGGGTGATCCGGCCGCCGACCCCGGTGCCGGTCACCTCCGAGGCGTCGATGCCGTTGTCCGCCAGCAGACGCCGGACGACCGGCGACAGCACGCGCTGGTCACCCCCGGCCGGGACGGACTCCGGAGCGGTGGCCGGCGCCTGGGCGGCCAGTGCCGCCTCGGCCGCAGGCACGGGGGCAGGGACCGGCGCGGGTGGCGGAACGGCCGGCGCCGGCGCGGGGGCAGGGGCGGCAGGCGGGGCCACGGGCGGCGGTGGGGCGGGCGCGACGGGAGGCGGGGCTGGTGCAGCTGCGGGCGCCGGGGCAACTGCCGGGGCGGGGGCGGGCTCTGCCGGGGCGGCCGCCGCGGCCGGGGCAGCCGGGGCGGCTTCAGCGGCCTCGCCGATCACGGCCAGGCGGGCGCCGACCTCGACGGTGTCGCCCTCCTGGGCGAGGATCTCGGTCAGGACGCCGGCGGCCGGGGAAGGGACCTCGGAGTCGACCTTGTCGGTCGACACCTCGAAGAGCGGCTCGTCCCGGGCGACCTGGTCGCCGACCTGCTTCATCCACCGGGTGATCGTGCCCTCGGTGACGGTCTCGCCGAGCTGCGGCATGGTGACGTCAGCCAACGTGGAGTCCCCTTCCGGTCAACGCCTGCACCGTCTCGCCGAAGGACTCGGACAGGGACGGATGGGGCTGGACGAAATGTGCGATCTCGTCGGGCGTGGCCTCCCAGTTGACGGCCAGGTAGCCGGCGCTCAGGAGTTCGGTCACCCACGGCCCGACCAGGTGGACGCCGAGGATGGAGCCGGCCGTCCCGTCGGGTCGGCGCTCGGCGATGACCTTCACGAGGCCGTCGGTGTCACCGATGATCCGGGCCCGGCTGTTGCCGCCGAACGGGTCCTTCTTGATGACGACGTCGATGCCGCGGGCGGCGGCCTGCGCCTCGGTCAGGCCGGCGAACGCCACCTCGGGGTGGGTGTAGATGGCCCACGGGACCCGCTCGTAGTCGACCGGGATCATCGTCTCGCCGAGGATCCCCTTGATGACGAGCATGCCCTCGGCGAAGCCGACGTGGGCGAGCTGCGGGGCGTTGGCGACGAGGTCGCCGACGGCCCAGACGTGCTTCTCGTGCGTCTGCTGGAACTGGTTGGCGAGGACGAACCCGTGCTCGTCGAGCTGGACGTCGGTCCCCTCGCCCAGCAACCCCTCGGTCCGGGGCCGGCGGCCGACGGCGACGACGACTGCCGCGGCGTCGACCGCGGTGCCGTCGGCCAGCTGCACGGTCGTCCCGGTCCCGTCCGGACGGGGCAGGTGCCCGGTGACGTGGACGCCGGTCATGACGTCGATGCCGCGCTTGCGGAACGACCGGGCCAAGACCGGCACGATGTCCTGGTCGCAGCCGACGAGCAGGCCGTCGAGCGCTTCGAGGATGGTGACCTTCGTCCCGAGGTCGGAGAGCAACGACGCGAACTCGCAGCCGATCACCCCGCCCCCGACGACCGCGACGCTCGCCGGGAGCTGCTCGAGGTCGAGGAACTCGTCGGACGTCATGACGAACCGCCCGTCGACCTCCAGGCCGGGCAGCGTCCGCGGCACGGAGCCGGCGGCGAGGACGACGTGGCGCGCGGTCACCTCGGTCCCCGCGTCGTCCCCGTCGACGACCCGGACGCGGCGACCGGGGAGGAGGGTGCCCGTGCCCGACAGGATGGTGACGTTGCGGCTCTTCAACAGACCGGAGAGACCGCGGAAGAGCTGGTTGACGACGGTGTTCTTGCGGGCCTGGCTGATCGAGAAGTCGACGGCCGGCTCGGCCGTGCGGATGCCGAACTCGCCGGCCCCCGTCACGGTCCGGTACACGGTCGCGGTCTCGAGGAACTCCTTGGCCGGAATGCAACCGCGATGGAGGCAGGTCCCGCCGACCTTGTCCCGTTCGACGATGGCAATGTTGAGGCCGGCCGCCGCGCCGTAGAGGGCGGTGGCGTAGCCGCCGGGTCCGCCGCCGATGACGACGACGTCGTACTGGAAGTCCTCAGCCGTCGTCACCGTGCCTCCTTCGTCGTCTTGCGTCGTCGATCCGTCCTCCCCGTGCCGGCCAACCACCGGGCCGGCAATCCCTGGTGGGCGCCGGCCGGCCGATGGCAGCCTACCGGAGGGCCGTCCCCGGCGAGGTCGCCGGACCGTATGCCGATCGGGCTACTTCGGCGGCATCCGGATGCCACCGTCGAGCCGGATGACCTCGGCGTTGAGGTACGGGTTCTTGGCGATCTCGACGACGAGTCGGCCGTACTGGACGGGGTTCCCGAGCCGCTTCGGGAAGAGGACGGAGCGGCCGAGGGCGTCGCGCTGCTCCTCGGGCAACATGGCGAGCAGCGGCGTGTCGAACAGGCCGGGGGCGATGGCGACGACGCGGATGCCGACGACGGATAGGTCCCGGGCGGCCGGCAGCGTCATGCCGACGATCGCCCCCTTCGAGGCGGAGTAGGCGAGCTGGCCGACCTGCCCGTCGAAGGCGGCGACGGACGCGGTGTTGACGATCACGCCGCGCTCGCCGTCGTCGTTCGGCTCGGTCTCGGCGATGGCCGACGCGGCCTTGGTCATCACGTTGAACGTGCCGATCACGTTCAGCTTCTGGATGTTCTCGAACGCGCCGAGGTCGTGCGGCGAGCCGTCCCGGTTGATGACCCGGCCGATCCAGCCGCTACCGGCGCAGTTGACGGCGGTACGGAGCTTCCCGCCGACCGCGGCCTGGTCGACGGCCCGCTGGCAGTCGTCCGGCGCGGTGACGTCACCGGCGACGGCGACGCCACCGATCTCGTCGGCCACCGCCTTGGCTCCGGCCTCGTTGCGGTCGAAGATCGTGACCCGGACACCCTCGGCGGCGAGGGCGCGGGCCGTCGCCGCCCCGAGGCCGGAGGCCCCGCCGGTGACGATCGCTGACGTGTCGTTGAGCTCCATGCGCCCGATGGTAGAAGGTGGTTCCGGGCAGGGCCAACGGCGGGTGGATCAGGGACCGGACCGCCCCGCACCGGCCGCCGCGGCCGCGGTGGCGAGTTGGTCGACGACCTCGTTCCACCGGTCGCCGGCATGGCCGCGGACCCAGTGGAACCGCACCGGTACGACCGGGTCGACGGCGAGCTCGATCAGCGGCTCCCACAGGTCCCGGTTGGCCACCGGCTTGCCCGCGCTGTTCCGCCAGTTCCGGCGGTGCCAACCAGCCCACCACCGGTCGCGGAAGCAGTTGACGACGTACGTCGAGTCGCTGAAGACGTCGACGCCGGCGTCGCCGGCGTCGGCCTGGAGGGCCCGCAGAGCCTCGAGGACGGCGGTGACCTCCATCCGCTGGTTCGTCGTCTGCGGGTCGGCGCCACTGGCGAACGGCCCGTCGGGCACCGCCCACGCCCAGCCGCCCCGCCCGGGGTTCCCGAGACACGACCCGTCGGTGTACACCGTCGTTGGCGAAAGGGTCGTTGGCGAAAGGGTCGTCGGCGAAGGGGGCGTCGGCGGCATGGACCATGTGTACTACCCGGCCCGGCCGAAAAGGGGGAAGCACCGGGGGAAACGGCCGCTCGGCCGGCTGGGACGGGTACCGTGGAGCAGTGCTGTTCGACGGGGTATCCCACCAGGTCCCGGACATCGATCCCGGCGAGACGGCGGAGTGGGTCGACTCGTTCGACGAGATCGTCGAGACCCGCGGGCGGATCCGGGCGCGGTACCTACTGATGAAGCTGCTGGAGCGGGCTCGGGCGCTGCAGGTCGAGTTCCCGGCGACGGTCTCGACGCCGTACGTCAACACGATCCCGGCCGACGAGGAGCCGTGGTTCCCCGGCGACGAGCACGTCGAGCGGCGGATCCGGGCGTTCATCCGTTGGAACGCCGCGGTCATGGTCGTCCGGGCGAACATGCGGACGGACGGCATCGGCGGCCACCTGTCGACGTACGCCAGCTCGGCATCGCTCTACGAGGTCGGCTTCAACCACTTCTTCCGGGGTAAGGACGACGGCGGCGCGGGCGACCAGATCTACTTCCAAGGCCATGCGTCCCCGGGCATCTACGCCCGGGCGTACGTCGAGGGTCGGTTGACGGAGACCGAGCTGGACAACTTCCGCCACGAGGTCGGCGGCGACGGGCTCCCGAGCTACCCGCACCCGCGGTCGATGCCGACGTTCTGGGAGTTCCCGACGGTGTCGATGGGCCTTGGCCCGATCAGCGCGATCTACCAGGCGCACATCAACCGGTACCTGCAACACCGCCGGCTCGTCGACACCAGCGCCAGCCGGGTCTGGTGCTTCGTCGGTGACGGCGAGATGGACGAGCCGGAGTCGGTCGGCGCGCTCGGGGTGGCTGGCCGGGAGCACCTCGACAACCTCATCTTCGTCGTCAACTGCAACCTGCAGCGGCTCGACGGCCCGGTGCGAGGCAACGGCAAGATCATCCAGGAGCTCGAAGCCCTCTATCGGGGGGCTGGCTGGAACGTCATCAAGGTCATCTGGGGCTCGCGGTGGGACGAGCTGCTCGCCCGCGACGTCGACGGCGTCCTGCTCGACAAGATGAACACGACCGTCGACGGCGAGTTCCAGAAGTACGCCACCGAGTCCGGGGCGTACATCCGCGAGCACTTCTTCGGCCCCGACCCACGGCTGCGCAAGATGGTCGAGCACCTGAGCGACGACGAGCTGCGGAGCCTGCCCCGGGGTGGGCACGACTACCGGAAGCTCTATGCGGCCTACAAGCTGGCCACCGAGCAGCGGGGGGCGCCGACGGTCATCCTGGCCAAGACGATCAAGGGGTGGACGCTCGGCCCCCAGATCGAGGCCCGCAACGCCACCCACCAGATCAAGAAAATGACGAAGGACCAGTTGCGGACGTTGCGGGACCGGCTGTACCTGGCCGACGAGATCCCCGACGCCGCCCTCGAAGCCGACGAGCCGCCGTACTACCGGCCGCCGGAGGGCTCGGAGGTCCACGAGTACCTGATGGCCCGACGCAAGATGCTGGCCGGCGCGGTGCCCCGGCGGGTCGTTCGGCCAGCCCGGGTCACGCTCCCGGACCCGAAGGTCTTCGCCGACCTGGCGGCCGGCTCGGGCAAGCAGGCCGCGTCGACGACGATGGCGTTCGCCCGGCTGCTGCGGAACCTCGTCCGCGATCCGGCGTTCGGCCCGCTCGTCGCCCCGATCGTCTCCGACGAGGCCCGCACGTTCGGCCTCGAGCCGATCATCGCCGAGGCGAAGATCTACGCGCCGGACGGCCAGCGGTACGTGCCGGTCGACGCCGACCTCCCGCTCAAGTACGCGGAGAGCACGTCCGGCCAGCTCCTCCAGGAGGGGATCACCGAGGCCGGGGCGATCGCGTCGTTCACCGCCCTGGCGACGTCGTACGCCACCTGGGGCCACCCGATGCTGCCGGTCTTCCTCTTCTATTCGATGTTCGGCTTCCAGCGGGTCGGCGACCTGGCGTGGGCCCTCGGCGACATGCGCGGCCGCGGCATCCTGGCCGGCTGCACGGCCGGACGGACGACGCTCATCGGCGAGGGCCTACAGCACGACGACGGCCATTCACCGCTGCTGGCATCGACGAACCCGGCCGCCGCGATCTACGACCCGGCGTTCGCCTACGAGGTCGCGGTGATCGTCGAGGACGCGATCAACCGGATGCTCGGGTCGGACCCCGAGGACCGGTTCTGGTACCTGACGCTCTACAACGAGACGTACCCGATGCCGGCACTGCCAGAGGGACCGGCCGGTGACGCCGTCCGGACCGGGATCGTCCGCGGCCTCTACCGGTTCGCCGAGCCGGCGGTCGTCGACGGTGGCCGGGCGACGGCCAGCCTGTGCTTCTCCGGGTCGATGTGGCAGGTGGCGATGGAAGCGCGCCGCCGGCTGGCCGACGAGTGGGGGGTGTCGGCCGACGCGTGGTCGGCGACGTCGTGGACGTCGGTCCGCCAGGACGCCATCGCGGTCGAGCGGTGGAACCGCCTGCACCCCGACGACCCGCCGCGCCGGCCGTACGTCACCGACGTCCTCGGCCGCGACCGCGGGCCGGTGGTCGCGGTGACCGACTTCATGCGGGCCGTCCCCGACCAGATCGCCCGCTGGGTGCCCCGGCCGTTCACGTCGCTCGGCACCGACGGGTTCGGCCGCTCCGACGCCCGCGACGCCCTGCGCCGTTACTTCGAAGTCGACGCGGCCCACGTCGTCGTCGCCGTCCTCGCCGCCTTGGCCGCCGACGGGACGGTCGACCGCGCCGCGGTGGCGAAGGCGATCAGTCGGTACGGGATCGACCCCGACGCCGTCGAGCCGTTCGCCGTCTGATCGGGCGCCGACGGCCGCCGGGCTCGGCCGGCCGGCGCGAGCCTCAGACGACTCAGTTCAGTGGGGCTCCCAGGCGTCCGGGTCGGCGGTCAGCTTGAGGACGGACTTCGGCAGCTTCCCCGACGCCGCCTGGGCGAGGGTCACGTTCTCGAGCACCTGACGGAGGCTGGCTCGCACGGCCACCCAGACCTGCTGGAGGTGCTCGGCCGACCCCTCGTAGAACGTCGCCTCCGGTCGGAAGCCGCGCACCTCGGCCAGCGGACCGTCGAGGGCACGGATGATCTCGGCCAGCGTTATCTGCTCGGGGGCCCGGGCCAGGCGGTACCCGCCCTCGGCCCCCCGCTGGCTGGCCACCAGACCGGCCCGGCGCAGCTCGGCCAGGATCGCCCCGAGGAACCGGGGCGGCAGACCCTGGTCGGAGGCGAGGACTTCAGCCGTCTGCGGCGCGCCGGCGACGGCGAGCGACAGAAGGGCGCGGAGTCCATAGTCGACCTTGGCCGGGATGTGCACGACAGTGATTCTGCCCCGGCTGGCGCCTCCAGCGGGCGATCCGCCCGTTGGAGGGTCCGTTGAAGCCTCAGCCGGCCGCGGTCGTCGACGTCGTGGTCGTCGTCGGGAGGGTGACGGCGACGGCTCCGGACGGGGCGACGATCTTGATCACCTGGTCGAGGTTCGAGAACGTGACGGACAGCGAGACCGACAGGCCGGCGGCCTGCAGATGCCCGGCCACCCCGAGGAGATATGGCTTTCCGGTGGTGGCCACCATGTACCGAATCGCGCCCGACGGACCGCCGGACCCGGTGGTCGGCGCCCTTCCCGAGACGACGACGACCGGGTGCCCGCCGACGGTCGCCTTACCGGTCGTCTTCAGGACGAGGCTCGATGTCGGTGTCAGCGACGTGGCGTGGAAGAACTGCCGGGCGTCGAGGAACTCGGCGGCCGACGCCAGACTGCTGTTCGTCAGCGAGGCGTCGATCCACTTCCCGTCGTACTTCTTCGCCGCCTTCGCCCCGACCGCATGCCGCCAGAACGAGTTGCTGGCCCGGACGTAGATGGTTTCGCCGACCTTGACGAACCGCGCCGCGAGGCCGTCGGCGACGATCGTCCCCGAGCCGTTGCCGTTGCCGGCGTCCGTCACGTGGAGGCCGATGGTGGTGCCGGCCAGCGACACGTGCCCGACCGCGGTGAACGACCGGGCCGCCTTCGTCGTCTGCAGCCCGGTCTCGACGATCTTGCTCGGCGGCAGCGACGAGACGCCGTTCCCGCTGGCCGCCGACGCCACCCCGGCGGGGACAGCTCCGGCCACCCCGGCCAAGGCGACGATCGCGACGGCCGAGACGAACAACGGCACCCGGGGTCGGGCAGAACGGGTCGTCGTTGCGGTCATCTCGGGCTCCCCCCGCGGCACGGGCCGCTGCATCGGCACCCGGCCGGTCCGGACGCCCTCGACCGGGCACGGCTCGGTCGGCCCGAGACTCTACAGGTACTTCTCAGGTCGATCCCAGGATGCTCCAAGCTTTCGGACTGGAGCTCGCCGGCGGCGCCGCTCTCCAGCCTCAGAGGAGGGGCTCGAAGAGGTCACCGAGCTCGTCCACCCGCTCGACGACGTCGGTCGCCTCGAAGACCAGCTCGTCCGGACGGCCGGATTCGACGCCGGCCGCGACTTCGTCCCACGTCACCGGCGTCGACACCGTCGGGTGCGGGCGGGCCCGCAGCGAGTACGGGGCGACGGTCGTCTTCGCGCCGTGGTTCTGGCTCCAGTCGATGAGCACCTTGCCGTGGCGGAGGTCCCGCCGCATGTTGGAGACGACGTGCCGCGGGTGGTCGGCCTCGATCCGCCGGGCCAGGTCGTGGGCGTCGTCCCGGACGTCGGCCCACTGGCGGGCCGGCCGGAGGGGGACGTAGAGCTGCAGCCCCTTGGCCCCGCTCGTCTTCGGGTAGGCGTCCAAGCCGTCGTCGGCGAGGGCGTCCCGCAGCCACTGCCCGACCCGGCAGCAGTCGACCAGGTCGGACGGCGCGCCGGGATCGAGGTCGAAGACCATCAGGTCGACCGGGCCGTACTCGCCCTTCCGCCGCCACCGCCACATCGGCACGTGGAGCTCCAGCGCGGCCAGGTTGGCCGCCCACACCAACCCGGCCGGCTCGTCGAGGACGACGTAGTCGATCGTCCCGCCGCCCTTCTCGCTCCGCGGCACCGCCACCGTCCGGACCCAGTCCGGCGTGCCCCGCGGCGCGTTCTTCTCGTAGAACGACTCGCCGTCGACGCCGTCGGGGCAGCGCCGCATCGTCAGCGGCCGGTCGCGCAGATGCGCCAGCATGACCGGCGCGATCCGCGAGTAGTAGGCGATCACGTCGGCCTTGGTGAACCCGGCCTCCGGGTAGAGCACCTTGTCGAGGTTCGAGAGCTGCAGCCGTCGACCGTCGACGTCGACCGTCGACGTCGTCCGGTCCGGGCTCATACCGGGGTCAGGACGGTGCGGCCACCCGCCGCCGGAGCGGGGGCAGCGTCGGTGGCGGTTGGCGGCGCGGCGGCAGCTCGGCCAGCAGCGCGGTCGTCGCGTCGGCGACCTGACGGACCGCGGCCTCGAACGCCGGGCCGGTCGCCACCGACGTCGACTGGACGCCGCTCACCTTGCGCACGTACTGCCGGGCGGCGGCCTCGATCTCGTCGACCGTTGCGGCCGGCTCCAGGCCTCGGAGGGTGGTGATGTTGCGGCACATGCGGCCAGGCTATGGCGGCCGGCCGATGGCCGGTACCCCGTGCTGCGGTACGCTCTACCCTGAAGGGGAGTAGCCCCCAATCGGTGGTCGACATGCTGGCTCGCTGAGGCTGACTCAATGGGCCCGGTCACCGGACCTGTTCGCAGGTGGGCGAGACCTTCGTTCCAGCCAGTCGTCGTGGCCGGGGCGAGGGCACACCCTTCGGCCCGGCGAGGAGAGCTCAGCGTGGACATCGCCATCGCCGCCGCCGTCTTCCCGGTCATCTTCATCGGCGAGCTGCCGGACAAGACGATGTTCGCGTCGCTCGTCATGGCGACCCGCGGCCGGCCCTTCTCGGTCTGGCTCGGCGCGGCCGCGGCGTTCGTCGTCCACGTCGCCATCGCGGTGACGATCGGCGTCGCCCTCTTCCACCTCCTCCCCCACCGCGTCGTCGACGGCATCGTCGCGGTGATGTTCCTCGTCGGTGCCGCCCTGGCCCTCCGGGAAGCGATGCAGGACCACGACGAGGCGATCGTCGAGCGCGAGGTCGCGTCGAACCGGCGCGTGACGACGACCGCCTTCGCCGTCATCTTCCTGGCCGAATGGGGCGACCTCACGCAGATCCTGACCGCCAATCTGGCCGCCCGCTACCACTCGCCGTTCTCGGTCGCCCTCGGCGCGGTCGCCGCGCTGTGGGCCGTCGCCGGCCTGGCCGTCGTCGGTGGCCAGAGCCTCCTGCGGTTCGTCAACATCCGGACCGTCCGTCTGGTGACCGCGGTCGTCCTCGTTGGCCTGGCTGGCTTCGCCGCCTGGGAGGCGCTCCGATAGCTCCTCAATCGACGAGCACCGCCGCGTCGCGCGAGATGCTGGGGCCATCGGCTCGCCGAAGGCGGCGCCCAAAGGAGGGTGGGACGACATGGAACCTCGCATCCACGTGATCACGCTGGCGGTCGACGACCTCGAGCGGGCACTCGCCTTCTACCGCGATGGCCTCGGCTTCGACTCACCGGGCATCATCGGCGCCGAGTTCACCGGCGACGACACCAATGCCGCCGGTGCCACCGCCATGTTCGAGCTCGGTGGGGGGCTCCTCCTGGCGGTCTACCCGCGCCCCGAACTGGCCAAGGACGCCGGCCTGCCGGCGGAGCCGCCGAAGAGCGGCGAGTTCAGTATCGGGCACGTCGTCGCCCGTCGAGACGATGTCGACACCGTCCTCGCCCAGGCCCGGGCCGCCGGCGCCACCGTCCTCGGCGAGCCCCACGACCGCCCGTGGGGTATCTACTCCGGGTACTTCCAGGACCCCGATGGCCACCTCTGGGAGGTCATCTTCAACCCCGCCCCGGACTCGGTCGCCGGCTGACGGTCGGCTGGCGTACGCCACCTGCCCGCGCCGGCCGGCCGAACGTTTCGACGGCGGCACGGCCGGCCCAGGCCCGGCAGGGATCGGTACGCTACCCGGGTGACCATGCCGACACCGCCGGGCTCGCCGGTCCGCCTGCAAGAACCGCAGGCGGTGCTCACTCCGCTTACCGCGGCCGCGCTCTTCCTCGTCGTGACGATCGATGCCGGGGCGGAGGGGGCCGTGCGCGACCTGCTCGCCGATCTCGCCGGGCTCGAGCGAACCGTCGGGTTCCGGGTGCCGACGGCCGGGCTCGCGCTGGTAACCGGCATCGGCTCCGACGCCTGGGACCGGCTCTTCACCGGACCGCGACCAGCAGAGCTCCACCCGTTCCGAGCGCTCCACGGCGAACGCCATCACGCGGTATCGACGCCCGGGGACCTGTTGTTCCACATCCGCGCCGCCCAGGCCGACCTCTGCTTCGAACTGGCATCGCAGATCATGGACCGGCTGACCGGCTCGGTCACCGCCGTCGACGAGGTGCACGGGTTCAAGTACTTCGACGACCGTGACCTACTCGGGTTCGTCGACGGGACCGAGAACCCGACCGGGACGGCGGCGACGGACGCAGTGACCGTCGGCGACGAGGACCCGGGCTTCTCCGGATCGAGCTACGTCATCGTCCAGAAGTACCTCCACGACCTGACCACCTGGAACGCGCTCCGCGTCGAAGATCAGGAGCTGGTCGTCGGGCGGAGAAAGCTCTCGAACGTCGAGCTGTCCGACGACGAGAAGCCGAGCAACTCCCACGTCGCGTTGAACACCGTCGTCGGCCCGGACGGCGAGCAACGCCAGATCCTCCGCGACAACATGGCGTTCGGGACGATCGGTCAGCGCGAGTTCGGCACGTACTTCATCGGCTACGCGGCGACGCCGGCCGTGACCGAGCAGATGCTCGAGAACATGTTCATCGGCGATCCGCCGGGGAACTACGACCGGATCCTCGACTTCTCGACCGCCGTCACGGGCAGCCTGTTCTTCGTGCCGACCGCCGACTTCCTCGACAACCTCCCGCCCGCGCCCGGCGACGTCGGGCAACCGCCAGCCGCCGGCCCCGAGTCGGACGCCGGCGCCGAGTCGGCGAGCGTGGCGCCCGTGGCCGAAGTCGACGGCTCGCTCGGGATCGCCGGATTGAAAGGCTCGAGCTCGGCGCGGGCTGAGGGCCCCGGACAGCCGGGCTGAAGGGATTCAGGCGTCCTTGACGACGTCCTTCACCTTCTCGCCGGCCTGCTTCAGGTTCGCCGATCCCTGATCGGCCTTGCCCCGCCGCTGCACCGAGCGATCGTTGGTGGCCTTCCCCACTGCTTCCTTGGCTTTGCCCTTCGCCTCCTCGGCCTTGTTCTTTGCCTTGTCTGCGAGTCCCATCCTGTCCTCCTCACTAAGCGTTGGAAGGTGCCGTACCCCGCGGGTGGCTCGTGCACTCACGACGCCGCGACGGTTCGCTGCTACCGCAGCCACCGGCGATGCTTCGGCTGGGCCACGCGCTTCCACGCGGCGGGCCAGCGGCGACGGAGCTCGCGCTGGCGGCGCTCCTCGTCGGCCGACAGACGGCCAGCCTCGAACAGCGTGACCGGAGAGAAGCTCCCGGCTGCGGCGCCGCGCGCCGACCGGTCCGCCCGCTCCCGCAGCCACGCCTCGGCGGCCACCGCGTCGTGGTGCTCGCCCAACGTCGTCTGGAGCGCCTCGGCCGCCGCCGCCGTCCGTCGAGCCGGCTGGCCGATCACTGTCGTCGCCAGCTCGGCGGCATAACGGAGCTGCTTCGCCTTGATGCGGATGCGGTGCAGTTGGCGGTCCGACGGGTGGTTGCCGGCCTTGCGCACCTGACGACGGACCGACCGGAAGCGATCACCGACCAGCGCCGGCAGCGCGGCAGCGGCGGGGAGCCCGGCGTCGGCCAGCCCGCCGCCGGCCGAGAACGGCGGGTTCCGGACCGCGGCATGGAGCCGGTCGAGCAGGTCGAGGTACCGATCGCTGGCCAGCGCGCCGGCCGCCTTTTGGGCGGCGGCTCGGCGCTGGTCGCTCAGTGCGCTGCCCAGCTCCGTCGGTGCGTCCTCCAGGTGGCCGGCCAACACGTCGGCATCCCGGACCTCACCCAGGACCGACCCGAGCCAGCCGAGGTCGTCACGCACGTGCGTCACCCATTGCGGGTCGAGCACGCCGTCAAACAGCTTGAGGTGCGAGCGGAGCCGGCGAGTGGCCACCCGGGCCTGGTGGACGTCGTGGACCCCGACGTCGGGCAGGCTGGCTCGGAGCCGCCAGTCGTGACGCAGCAGGCGACCGAGGGCGCCGGCGATCGCGGCGCGTACGACGTCACCGAGCGACGCAGTCCGGTCGAGGTGCGGACCGCCGTCGTCGACGGCGGGGAGATCGAAGGCCTTGGCCAACTTCGGGAGGTCACCGCTCGGTGCCCCCGCTCGCTCCAGCTCGGCGACGACGGCGTCACGGACGACGTCGCCGCCGGGGTGCAGTTCGAGCTCCACCTGTCGGAAACGAAGGCCGTCTCGGGCCCCGCCCTCCACTACGACCGTGTCGTCGTCGAGCTCGGCCGCCTCGCCGGCTTCGCTGTGCAGCATCAGCCGTTGGCGGGCCGTGTGCAGCGTCACCAACAGGCCCAGCGGCATCCGACGGACGAGGCCGCGGACGACGTCGGCGGCGGCCGGCGGGATCTCGTCCCGGTTGCCGGGCCAGCTCAGCTCTGTTCGTTCGAGGTTCGGCCCGTCCTCGGCCATGGGCAGCTTGACGGTCCACGTGCCCGGAGCGCCCCGTCGCGTCGTCCGATGCCGCAACGTGATCCCCTGCGCCCACAGCCGGCCGTCGGCGGTGTCGTAGTACGCAGTGTCGAAGTGCCGTTCGGGTAGGCGTTCGGTCCGCCCGACGAGGGGCCGGAGGTCGGGAAGCTCCAACTCCATGGAGGCCTTGAACTTGACCTCCCGCTCCAGGGCGCGGCTTCCCATGGGTGGTCGGTACCCAGCGGACCGGCTGGCCATGCAAGGCGGGGGGCGGCGACACGAAACGGCGTGGCGTCCGGGGCAATCGGGTACGTCTCGAGGCAACGACGAGACCGGAGGTGGGTCAGATGGTCAGGCCGAAACGGACACCCTCGGGCCGTCGTTGACGGGTGGGCGGTGACCACGATGCCGACGCCCCAGGGGAAGGGGCCCCCGGAGGAGGGCACCCCCGCGGTCGACGATCCCGGCCGGCAGGAATCCGAAGCCGAGCGGGACGACCGCAACATGGCCGAGCTCCTCCAGGAGCTGCGCGTCGCCGGCTTGGGCGTCCAGGTGCTTTTCGGCTTCCTCCTCGCGCTCCCGTTCAGCGCCCGCTTCGACCGACTGAACCAGGCGCAACGCGACCTCTACCTCGTCACCCTCCTACTGGCCGCGCTGGCGACGGCCCTGCTCTCCGCCCCGGTCGCGTACCACCGGTTGGTCTTTCGCCGACACCTGAAGGGCCAGCTCCTCCGGGCGGCCAACGTGATGGCCCTCCTCGGCCTGGCAGCCGTCGGGCTCGCCATCTCGGCCGCGGTCCTCCTCGTCGTCGGTTTCGTCGAGCACGGTCCAGTGGTGCCGGCGGTGGCCGCCGTCACCGTGGCGGTGTTCATCGGGCTCTGGTTCGTCTTCCCGATGTCCCGTCGACATCGTCCCGGAGAGTGAAGGTCGGCCCGCCGGTCGCCGGCCGGTGAGGTCGGCCCACCGGTCGCCGCCAGCTTCGGAGAAGTGATGCCAGCCGCTGTCGTCGTAGGATCGGGGCCATGGGCCGCTGGGCACCGGGCGCAACGGGCCGACTCGTCGAGTCGGCACTCGAGCTCTACCACGAACGCGGTTTCGACCAGACGACCGTGGCGGAGATCGCGGCCCGGGCGGGGCTCACCGAGCGCACCTTCTTTCGCCATTTCGCCGACAAGCGCGAGGTGCTCTTCGCCGGCTCCGGGACGTTGTTCGAACGCGTCGTCGCCGCCGTCACCGACGCCCCTCCCGGGGCGACGCCTTTTGACGCGGTCGCGGCCGGACTGGACGCCGCCGCGACCGTCATCGGCGACCGCCGCGAGTTCTCGAGGCAGCGGCAGGCAGTGATCGCCGCCAACCCGGCTCTGCAGGAGCGCGAGCTCAGCAAGCTCGCCTCACTGGCCGCGGCCATGGCCGACGCGCTCGGCGCCCGTGGCGTTCCGGCGTCGACCGCGGCCCTGGCGTCGGAGGCCGGGATGGCCGTGTTCAAGGTGGCGTTCGGACGCTGGGTCGCCGACGGAACGACCGGGACGCTCCCCGAGGTGGTCCGCGACGCGATGGACGAACTACGGGTAGCCGTTGCGGACTGACCGGAGACGGTCACCCCCTCGACCCCGGAGGCCGGGCGGGGGAAGCCGGGGCGGCGACTCGGGGTGCCCTACGCGGCCGACATGAAGTAGTGCCCCTCGTCGAGGTCGGCCAACAGTCCGGGGTGCGTCGGCCCCCAGCCGAGCAGCGCTCGGGTCCGGACGTTCGACGCCGGGCCGTCGAGCACCACCAACGGGCCGAGGAAGCCGAAGTGCGCGTCCGCCTCTTCGGGCGCGATCGACCGAACCGGGAGCCGGAGATGGCGCCCGAGCGTGTCGGCGATCTCGCGGAACGGCACCCCCTCGTCCTCCACGCCGTGCAGCCGCGAACCACCGGGTGCGCGCTCGACCGCGGCCCGGTAGAGGGTCGCCGCGTCGAGGGTATGGAGGCCCGACCATCGATTGCTGCCGTCGCCCACGTAGGCGGAGACCCCCGTCCGGCGCGCCGTGTCGATCAGCCGATGGGTGAAGCCGTGGTGGTCGAGCGGGCTGTGGACCAACGGCGCCAGGCGAACCACCGAGGAGCGCACGCCGCGCTCGGCCATGGCGACGACGGCGTTCTCCGAGTCGGCGCGCGGCCCGGCCGCCAGGACGACGTCCTCGGTGCCGACCTGCCCGGGCACGGCAAAGGCCAGCAGCAGCGTCCCCGACGTGATGACGAACGGCTTACCGGTGCCCTCGAGCGCGGCACCGATCGCCTCGACGGCGGCCAGATCCGAGACCGCGGCCCGGGCCAGGTCGTCGAGCTCGTGCTTGAAGGCCAGGTGGACGACCCCATCCGCGGCCGACGCGGCGGCCGCCAGACCGTCCAGGTCGTCGAGGTCGCCGCGAACGACGGTCGCGCCGGCTGCCGCGACCGCGGCGGCCGAAGCGTCGGAGCGAGCCAGGCCGGCGACCTGGTGTCCGCCGTCGAGCAGCTCGGGGACAACCGCGGAACCGATGTGACCGGACGCGCCGGTGACGAGAATGCGCACGAGAGAACCTCCAGATCGCGCGACCACGCCGCTGGGGACGCGGGCAACCGTTGTCAGTTGCTGACATCACTCTATCAGGTGACGACAGGTACTGTCATCACCTGCCTCGACAAGTGACAGGTCGGTCGGCGCCGGTCGGCGCGTCGACCCGTTGGTTAGCTCACGACAGCGATGCCCGGGCCGGCAGCCGGTCGAAGAACCGTCCGAGGACGTAACTGGGGACGGCGGCGATGGCGATCATCAGCAACGCGAACGGCGCCGCTTGCCCGTACGCCAGGTTCTGCTGGTAGGCCCAGAACTGGGTGGCGAGCGTCTGCACCCCGGTCGGGACCAGGAGGAGGGTGGCTGTGAGCTGGGTGACCGCCGAGAGGAAGACCAGGCAGAAGGCCGCGGCGAGGCCGGGGCCGACCAGCGGTCGGGTCACCCGCCACAGCACCGTCAGCCGGCCCTTCCCGAGCGAGCGGGCGACGTCCTCGAGGCCGACCGGCGCCTGGGCGATCGACGCCCGGACGCCGACGAGGGCCAGGGGGAAGAACATGATCGCGTACGTGACGACGAGCATCGGTGCCGTCTGGTACCAGAGCCCGCCGGCGTACTGCTCGCTGAAGTAGGCGAGGGCCAAGGCGATCACCAGTCCGGGCATCGCCAGGACGAGATAGGTGCTGCGCTCGAAGAGCCGGCTGAGACGTCCTGGATGACGCACCGCGAGCACCCCCACCGGCAGGGCCATGAGGGTGGCGATCATCGCGGCGGCGACGCCGTAGAGCGCGGTGTGCCACGTCGCGGCGGCGATCGACACGCCGTCCAGCACGTCCTTGGGCCCCGAGGCCCACCAGTACGCGGCGGAACCGACCGGGACACCGAGGGCCAACGCGACGAGGGCGAGGAGACCGAGCAGGGCGGGGACCGTCCACCGACCCAGGTGGTGCCGCCGGGTGAGCCGTTGGGCCATCCGGTCGACCCGGCTGATCCGGCCCCGGCCTCGGGCCGCCGACTCGCCGACCAGCACCATCAACCCCAACAGGACCAACACCAGCGAGAGCCCGCACGCGGTCGGGACGTTGAACGCCACCGAGAACTCGGTGAAGATCTCGGTGGTGAACGTCTGGTAGCCGAGGATCTCGAAGGCGCCGTACTCGGCCAAGAGGACCAGGACGACGAGCAGACAGCCGCCGAGGATGGCCACCCGGGCCTGGGCGAGGGTGATCCGCCAGAACGTGTGGAGCCGACCGAGTCCGAGGCTTCGCGCCACCTCCTCCTGGGCCGGGTCGGCGTTGCGCAGGCTGGAGGCCACCGGCAGGTAGACGAGCGGGTAGACCGAGAGCGTCATCACGAGGACGGCCCCCCAGAAGCCGGACACCGCCGTGCTGAGCGATGCCCAACCGAAGCTCACCACGAAGTCGGGAATGGCGAGGGGGATGACGACGGCCACCGCCCAGAACCGCCGCCCGGGGAGGTCGGTGCGCTCCACCAACCAGGCGGCGCCGGTCCCGATCACCGCGCACAGCGCCGTCACGACGACGGCCAGCCGGACCGTGTTCCAGAGCAGCTGGGCGGTGAGCGATCGGTCGATGAGATCGGCCACCCGGCCGGCCCCCGCACCGTGCGCCTCGACGAGGAGGAACACGAGCGGCAGGATCAGCACCACCGCCACCAGCCCGCTGACGACGAGCAACCCGACCGGTCGGTCGGTCGACCGTCGACCGCGCGTCCCCCGGCCGTCGCCCGGACCCGCCGTGACCCCGACGAGGGTCGTCTCGGGCGAGAGCCCGGAGCCGGTGGACGTCGGCGTCACAACATCCCGGTTTGGCGGAGCAGCGAGATGGCGGTCGAGCCGTCGCCGAGCTCGGCGACGGTGATGCCGTTCGGCTGCAGTTGGGCGAACGGCGTCTCCTCCGATGACGCCGCCACCCCGTCGCCGAGCGGGTACTCGAAGCTGATCGAGTGAGCGATCACCTCCTGGCCCGGTTCGGAGACGAGGAAGGCCAGGAACTTCTGCGCCGCCGCCTGGTGGGTCGACGACTTCAGGATGGCCGCGCCCGAGACGTCGAGGACGTAGCCCGGGTTGTGCGGCGCGAAGTAGGTGATCTTCGAGTGGATGTTGCCCGCCCCCAGCTCGGCCTTCATCCGGTACCAGTAGTACTGGTTGACCACCCCGAAGGCGACCGCGCCCCGGTTCACCTCGTCGGCGATCGTCTCGTTGTCGGGGTAGACGTGGCCGCCGGCGTTGGCCTTGATGCCGTCCAGCCAGGAAACCGTCTTCGCCTGACCGTAGGTGTGATCGACCGAGGTCACGATCGGCTGAAAGTCGGTCTCGCCGGCGGCGAAGGCGAGCTTGCCCGAGTACTTCGGTGTGGCCAGCTGCAGCACTGTCGTGGGCAGCTGTGTCTTCTTGATCAAGCTCGGGTTGTAGATGAGCACGCTCACCCGGGCCGAGACGCCGACCCAGTCCCCGGCCTCCGAGTTGTACTGGCTCGCGATCTTGGCCAACGTGGACGGGTCCACCTTGGCCAGGAGGCCCTTCTTCTGGAGGTACTCGAGCGGCGGCGAGTTCTCGGTGTAGAAGACGTCGGCCTTCGGATGGGACTTCTCGGCGATGATCTCGTCGGTGAAGGTGTCCTCGTCGTCGTAGCGGACGTTGACCGTGATACCGGTCTTCTTCTCGAAGGCGGTGATGAGCGACTGGGTCGTCTGCTGGTGCTGGCCGCTGTAGAGGGTGATGGACTGGCCGGACGCGCCCGACGCCGTAACCGTCGTGGCCAGCAAGCCGGCCACGCAGCCGGCGGCCGCCGCCGCGGCCAGCCCCAGCCGCACGCCCGGCCGGCGCCGAGCCGCTTCGGTCCTCCGGGCCGCCGTCGTCATCGTCGTCGTGATCATGGTGGTCGCGGTCCTCGTCATGGGGCGGCTGTCGGGCAGATGGCGTTGACCCGTGCCTCGGCGGTCTTCATCGCGGCCTTGGCCTTGTGGGACCCGTTGCCGGCGCTGAACGCCGCGTAGGCCGAGTCGAGCTGCTGCACGGCTCGCCGCAGGGTCGGATCGGACAGCTTCAGCTGGCGGAGGGGAAGCACCTGGGCCTCGGCGTAGCCGACCGGGTCAGCGGTGAGTGTCGGACCGTCGGCGAGCACGTCGGCGACGGCCGTGCACTGGCGCGCCGGGCCGTGCTTGGTCGTGGCGGCCGTGGCCGAGACGGTGTCGATCGTCGCCGCCAAGCCGGTGGCGACCATAAGCGAGAGGATCGCGGCCAGCGCCCGGGCCGAGACCTTCCCACCCGGCCGAGCGTGTTTCCCATCGAAATGCAAGGACGCCATCGGCCGATTGTAAGGTTAGGCATCCCTAATTATCAAGTAGGGGCTACCCAAACTTTGGCGATGCTCGAGTCAAGGGCGTAACGACCCGACGACGGCCTGACCAGCCAGGACCGCTCGGGATCAACCGTCGACGCCGTCAACTGAACGGGTCAGTAGACGTTGGGGAGCAGCCGCATCGTCTCGTTGCTGAGGGCCCAGAGGACCCCGAAGAGCACGGGTGCCCCAACCAGCCAGGTCCTGAAGATCCCCCAGCGCGCCCACAGCCACCAGCAGGCCGCGGAGCCGGCCAGCAACACGAGCAGCCACAGGGCGACGAACGGCCAAGCGCTCGGATCGTTGTGCCCTTGGACCTGCGCCGCCGGGATGGTCGTCGGGCGGCCGGGCGGCGCGGGGACGGCCTGGCCCTGCAACTTGGCATCGACGTACACCAGATGATCCGGAGCCAAGCTCCCGAGCGATCCCGGTCCGGCTGACGTCACGAGGGTCAACAGCCCCTGGGCCGACGTGATCTTCGGGAGCCGCTGTCCGGGAAGCAGCCGACCCAGGACGGCGAAGTGGAACTGGCCCTGGCCCGTCCGGATCGTGACGACGTCGCCCTTCTCGAGCCGCGTGATCCCGCTGAACGGCGCGCCGGCCGTCGAGCTCTTGCCGACCAGGACGGACTCGCCGGGCTGGCCGGGCAGCGGGGTGTTGGTCAGATGTCCCGGGCCAGCCAACAGGTCGCCCGACGACGTGCCCTCGACGACCATCACATTGTGGAGCCCGGCCTGCGGCGCATCGAGCAACGCCACCGGGGTGCCGGCGGCGATGGTGCCACCGATGGGCGGCGCGACTTCGGCCGCCGGGGCGATGAGCCCGCGGAACTTGGCGTAGAGCTGATGCTGGCTTCGCTGCTCCTGCAGCCCGCTGAGCCCGAACGCGAAGACGCCGAAGAAGGCGACCGCCACGCTGAGGACCATGACCACGGCCAGCGTGATCGCCAACGGACCGGGAACCGGCGGTCCGGTTCGAGGTTCGGCAGTCGGCTCGGGCTCCCCCAATGAACCGGTCGACTCGGCCTCCTCGTCCGGAGCGGAGGCGACGTCGATCACCATCGGCCGCGCTTGCGACCCCAGAGATACGTTGCCGGGACGCACAGCATTCCCAGCAGCGCCAGGATCATGATCAGGACGACGAAGAACCCGCCCTTGAACCCCCCCGTCCACAGGGCGACGTCGAGCGTCCGGCCGAGCCACCGGGCGATCAGCGGTTCCGCTCCCGACTTCTTCTTCTTGTCGGCCGCCGCGGGCCCGGTGGACGTGGACGCCGACCGGGTGGCGCCTTTCGAGTACCCGGAGCTCGAGGGGTGCCCGGCCGCCGATGACGACGTGGACGATGGGGTCTTGGTCGTCGACGACGGTGTCGCCGTCGGGGACGACACTGTGCTCCCGCCCCCCGACGATGTGGACGTGGCCGGGGTGGGCCCCCCTTGGCCCGCCGCCGACGGTGTCACCGGGGGAACCTGGCCGTTCTGGGCCGCCACGTCGGCCGCCGCCGTCAGCGTGTAGCTCGCCAACGCACCCAAGCCGTCAGCCTGGGTAAGTGGAAGGTAGCCCGGCGGGAGCTGCCCCACCCCCGACCCGGGCGTCTGGCCGGTCGAGACGGCGAACTCGAGCAGCGAGGCGTAGTCGGCGGCGTCTGTTGGCGACAAACCACTCGTCGGCACCGCCGCGTACACGACCATCGTGCCGGGATAGGCCGAGGCCCCGGCCGAGGTCTGGAATGTGCTGTAGGGAATCGGCCACGTCCCGGTTGTGTCGTCGGGCTTGAGCAGTGACGCCACCGCGGCCAACGACGGGTTGCTCGGCGCGACGAAAGTCCCGCTCGTCGTCTCCAGTGACGCCGCCTGCAGGTTGTACCGCTGGTCGTCGGCCAGCGGCGTGATCCCGAGCATGAAGTAGCTGCCGGCCTCTTGCCGAGTGCCGGCCACCATCGAGTTCACTGTCCCTCCGCCGTTGGAGGCACACACCACCGTCGAGTTGGGTTCCTCGAACTGCATCGCCTGACTGACGTCCTCGAGGTTGGCGAGGGGGGCGGCGATCAGCGAGTAGAACGGCTCGGGGGACTTGGCCAGACAGGCGCCGGCTGATGCCCCGTTGTCGAACGCTGTCGACTCGTAGGTCGACAGCAGCGGCCACTGGTCGGCCGGGAGCGAGATGCCCTTGTAGGCCGGGTTCACGACCATGTCCTCGCCGGGCATCGACGTGTCGGGCGTTCCATCGAGGAAGGCCCGGGCGGCCGGTGTGTCGTTGATGTAGGTCGTGAGCGCTTCGATCACGTCCGAGTCGCTGGAGAGCGAGATGAGCTCGGACTCGGCGAGGGCCGGACCGAACCCGTCGGGGTTCGGGGCGACATCAGGGTTGAGGGCGTTGAACTCCGGATCGGTGGTGATATTGAGCGGGTTCTTCGCCAACGCCGGGTCGCCGAAGCCGGCTGTCGCCAGATAGGACTCGGTCAGCAGCTTGGCCAGGAGGAGCGGCGTGAGCTTGAGTGTGGTCACGGGCTGACCGTTCGAGCCCGAGATGGCATAGGAGATGGTGAACCCGGTCATGGCCACCGGCGCGTTGACGACCGGGCGTCCATAGCCACCTGTCTGGCTGTAGCTGGTAAAGGCCGCGTCGGCGGCGCCGGTGGCCACCAGACCGCGGGCCTCGGGCTCCGGCGAGGCCACCTGGACGAACGAGAACTTATCGGTGTTCCCCGCGCAGAAGCTCGGCTCCCACTGGTCGGTCGCCTGGAGCATGAGTGTCGAGCCGTAGACGTCGATGACGGGCTTCCCGTTCACGATGCTGCAGGCATTGGCGGCCGGGGCGAACGTCAGGGGCACCGTGATGCGGTTCCGCCAGTTCGACGGGCTCCACCACAGACTGCCGGTGACGCTCAGATCGGCACCGCCGGCATTGGCGCCAGATGTGCCCGAAGAGCCCGGTGCATAGGCCCCGGTCGCCTCGCAGTCCGCCAGGTCGGCCTGCTCGGCTGCTGTCGGCGATGTGCCGAAGAGGGCGCTATCGCAGCTGATGCCCATGATCGGGACGGCGACCAGAGAGCAGGCCACCGTGTCCGAGCAGCCGAGCGTTGTGTTCTCGGCCGTTGTGAACACGTCGAACTCGGCGCTGCCCGTGCCGTTGGTGCCGGTCACGCCGAAGGTCTCGTTGCTCGGCAGGGCCGACTTGATGCCGCCGTTCGCCTGGGGCGGCTGTCCACAGAAGCCGCCCGTGCCACCGTCGTACACCGTCCCCGCTTTGCCTCCCTTGGGCGCGGCCACCCACGGCACCCAATACTGCACCGGTGTCGCCGACGCGCTCGCCTGGCAGCTCGGTGGGGTCGTCGGCAACGACGACGGCTCGCCGACGACCGCTCCCTGTGTTCCGTACGCGTCCAGCACGTAGGGGGGGTAGAGACCGCCCGACTCGGAGGCGTTGCTCCGCTGGTAGCGCTCTGTCCAGGACTGCGTCCAGCAGGTCTCGGGACTGACCTGCTGTGTGACGGGCGCGCTGGAGGAGCCGACCCCTCGGCACTCCAGCAGGACGAACGGGTACTCCTCGTACTGGGCGCCCACCGCGTTCTGGTCGGCGACGATGCCGCCGGTCGGATGGGCACCCGACCACGACACGTCGAGCTCCTGACGACCCTGCAGGTTGGTGGTCTGGGCGACGTTCAACGTCACGTTGTTCGTGGCGACGACGGTGGTCGTCCCACCACTCGAGACGTCGGAACGTGTGATGGTCTCGGTATGGGTGAACGCCGGGGTGGCGACGTTGGACCCGACGGCGTCGGCCGCCGTGCCCGCCAGCCCCGTCACCGCCACGCCAGCCGTCAAGAGCGCGACCGCGAGGACGCCGAGCCGCTTCACGGTCCGACCTCCCGTCGCTTCCGATGTCGCCGGTACCCGATGACGACGGGAACGGCAAAGACCGCCAGGAGGAGGAGGACGACCAGCAACCCGAACCGGGCCAACAGCGACGAGATGCCGTAGCCCGGAAGGACGGTGGAGTCGTACTTGGCGGCGCTCCCGGAACTGGAGGATCCCGAGGTGGACTGGCTGTTCGGGCAACCGGTTGCCGATGCGGTCTCTCCCGACGTCGTGGTCGTCGGACAATCGGCCGCGGTCGATGCCCCGCCGGCGGTCGTCGTGGCCGTCGCCGCTCCCCCGCCCGCGGCCGACGTCGTCCCGCCCCCGATCGCCGTCCCTGAGGTCGCCGCCGATGTCGCTCCGCCGGCCGACGTCCCCGAGGTCGTCCCGGCGGCCGAGCTCGTCGGGTGCGAGGCGGCGCTGTTCCCATAGGACCCCGACGAGGTGGGGTTGGAGCCGAGGCCGTTGGGCGTCACTGTGCTGGCGCAGGGGCCGGCCCCTGTCTGGTCACAGGCCGGAGGCAGCGGCGCGATGGTGGCCAGGTAGTTCGCGTTCGGTTGACCCTCGACGAACGTCGGGTTTGTGCAGTTGAGGATTGTCTCCTTTGTCACATTGATTGTCGGCGCCGCCGTCTTGAGCTTGTTGATCTGGCCGAACCCGGCCTGGACCAGGTTGACCGGCAGCGGCGAGTACCCGATCGGCCCGATCTGCTTCTGGCCCTGACAGATCCCGTAGTACTCGAAGTCGGCGATCGACTGTCGCTTGCCTGTTGTGACCTTGCTCTCCGGGCTGGGGTACGCCCCCGTGGGCTCGATCATGTAGACGTACGACGACAGCGGGTAGGTGCGGGAGTCGGTGTCGGTGTAGACGTTGTCCAATGTCTGGAGCAGGTAGGTGGGCGACGCCGGGTTTGTTGTGATCTTCGCTGCCTCCAGCGACACCGCCACGTTGTACTGGGTGGGCAACGTGTAGTAGCCGCCCTTGTTCAGCACCTTCACCACCGGATAGTTGACGCTGAGGGCAAACGAGTACTCGACGTAGCCGATCGACCCGTTCCCGGCGCTGGAGGCCACGTAGTTCATGGCCCCGTTCGAGCCGTCCTGGGCGATCTGGCTCCCCTGGCGGGGGAAGTACTCGGTCGGCCCGGACTGGCCGGCGTAGGGCGTCCAGATACTCGGGAACTGGGTGGCGAAGTAGTTGGTCAGCTGCTGGGTGGAACCGGAGCCCTCGGACTGGACCACCGGGACGATCGGCAGTGTCGGGAGGGCCACCCCGTTGTTGTCCTTGGTGATTGTCGAGTTGTCCCAGTTGGTGATCTGGTTGGTGAAGATCTTGGCCAGCGTCTGGCCCGACAGGCGCAGGTTCTTCACCTGGGTGCCGTCGACCTTGATCTGGTACGGGAAGGCGGTGCCGCCGGCGGCGATCGGCAGGTAGGCGTAGGGCCGACCCTGCGCGGTGTCGGCGGTGCCGTTCTTCGATGTGAAGCCCTGGTAGCCGTCAGCGGTCACCGAGAAGTCGGAGACCTTGTTGGCGAAGTCCTGCCGGCCCTGGGCGTCGCCATCGGGGTTGTAGACGACCTGGATGCCCTGCGAGTTGACGTCGGCCACCCACTGGTTGACGGCGTTCTCGGCCCAGCTCGACCCCGAACCCTGGATCAGGGCCGGGCTCACGGCGCCGGCCGGGCCGCCGACGACGAGCGCGGCCAAGCCGACCGTCAGCACAACGGCAACGCCGCCCAGCCGGGTGAAGGCGCCGCCGCCGACCCGGGCGAGCCGCGCCCTCACCGCCGGCTCCCCTTCTTTTCCCGGACGAGCACCCGGATCACCACGAAGAGCAGCAGGACCAAGGTGAGCAGCACCGCGGCGGCGCCGAAACCGCGATCGAGGGCGAGCGGCTCGTGGGTGGTGTAGCTGGTGTAGATGAACAGCGGCAGCGAGTTCATCGGCACGCCGACGGGTTTGAAGGTCAGGAAGCTCGACGCCCCCGACGTGATGAGGGGGATGGCCGTCTCCCCGATGCCCCGGGCGATGGCCAGGATGACGCCGGTGGCCAGGCCGGCCCGAGCGGTCGGCAGCACCACCTTGCGGACCGTCTTCCAGTGGGTGGCCCCCAGAGCGCCGCTCGCCTCCCGCAGCCCGTTCGGCACGACTCGGAGCGCCACCTCACCGGCCCGGGCGATGATCGGGGTCATGGTGACGGCCATGGCCACCGAGACCGCCAGTCCCGACTTGGACAGCCCGAAGTCGACGATCAGCACCACGTAGATGAACAGCCCGGCCAGGATCTCCGGCAACGCCGTCATGGCCTCGACCACCGTGCGGACCAGCTGGGAGCCCCGTCCCCCGACCTCGGTCATGTAGACGGCCGTACCGATCCCGAGCGGCACCGACACCGCCACGGCGATCGCCACCTCGATCACCGTCCCGACGATGGCGGCCAGGATCCCACCCTGCGTCAGGGGGGCCGTCGGGGCGACGCCGGCCATGTCGTGGGTGAAGAAGTTGACGTGGACGAGGGCCGACCAGCCCTTGACGAAGACGTAGACGATGGTGGTCCCGAGCGCGGCGATGACGATCGCCGCCGCCAGGTACAAGGTGGCCGCCACCAGCCGCTCGACCACCACCGGCCGGGGGTTCGATACCGCCACCACGGCCGCATAGAGGACGACGAAGACGAGGTACCAGCAGACGGCGAAGCCGAGGACCCCGCTGAAGTACAAGAGGTGCAGGTAGCCCACCCACACCAGAGCGAACGAGGCGGCGAGTGAGCCGGCCAACGCCAACCAGTCCTCGGGGGTGTACCGGCGGATCCGGCGGGGTCGGGCCTTGGGCCGGGGGGCCAGCGGGGGCCGACCGCCCCGGTCCGGCGGCCCATCCTGAGATGCCGATGGTCGGTCGTGCGGCGCCGACGGCTCCGGCGTCTTTACGAGCTCGAGCGCGGTCACCATCAGATCTCCGTCGCCGCGCCGCTGCGGCTGCGCCGGACGAACACGGCGGCGCCGCTGTTGACGATGATGGTGATGACGAAGAGCACGAACCCGGCGGTCAAGAGCGCCGACAGCTGAGCCTTGGTGGCGTCGCCGAAGTTCCCGGCGATCAGCGCCGAGACGGTCTGGGTGCCGGCTTCGAGGATGTTGGGCTTGATCACGTACTCGGGCGAGATGATGATCAGCACCGCCGCCGTCTCCCCCAGGGCCCGGCCGAGCCCCAGCATCGTGCCGCCGATGATCCCCCCCTTGCCGAAGGGGAGCACGACGGTCCGGGCGACGCCGAAGCGGGTGCCCCCGAGAGCCATCGCCGCCTCCCGCTCGCCCAGTGGCGCCTGGTCGAACACTGCCCGCATCACCGCGCAGGCCAGGGGGATGACCATCATGGCCACGGCCAAGCCGGCGATGAAGGCCGAGCTGGTGTAGGCCGACTGCTGCCACACCGCGGCGTTGGCGTCGGTATTGACCTTGAAGATGGGGATCCACCCGAGGTACTGGCTGAGCCATCGGGCCAGCAGGGTGGCGTGGGGCATGAGGAGGAAGAACCCCCACAGCCCGTAGATGATGCTGGGCACCGCGGCCATCAGGTCGACCGCGGAGACCAACCAGGACTTGAGCCACTTGGGGGCGTAGTCGGAGATGAAGAGGGCGAACATCAAGGCCAGGGGGAAGCTGACGACCATGGCCACCAGCGCGACCTCGACGGTCCCGACCAGGACGGCGGCAATGCCGATCTTGTTGAGCTCGGGTTGCCAGGCCGTCTGGGTGAAGAAGGACCACCCGTACTCCCGGAAGGTGGGGATGGACTGGTAGCCGAGGAAGATGCCGATGGCCCCGGTGAGGCCGAGGACCACCAGGCCGATGGTCCGGGCCGAGCCGTGGAAGACCCGATCGGACAGCTGGTGCCCCGGGTCGAGCTGGCGCGGCACCTTCGGCGAGCGCGGCGCGGCGGACGGTGGGAGACCGACCGTCGTCATCCGAACCGTCCATGCACGTAGTCGGCGGTGCGCGGGTCGGCCGGGTGCCCGAAGATGTCGGTGGTCGGACCGTGCTCGACGATGCCCCCCGGCTCGCCCTGGCCGGCCAGGAAGAAGGCCGCCTGCTCGGACACCCGCTGGGCCTGTTGCATGTTGTGGGTGACGATGACGATCGTCACCTCGGTGCCGATCTCGGCGATGGTCTCTTCGATCCGGCGGGTCGAGGTCGGGTCGAGGGCCGAGCAGGGCTCGTCCATGAGCAGGACCTTCGGCCGGACGGCCAGGGCCCGGGCGATGCACAGCCGTTGCTGCTGACCGCCCGAGAGCGCGCCCCCCGGTCGCCCCAACCGGTCTTTCACCTCGTTCCACAGCCCGGCCTTCGTCAAGGAGACCTCCACCAGCTCGTGGCGGTCGCTCTTGGAGACCTTGGTGCCCGTCAAGGCCAAGCCGGCAGTGACGTTGTCGGCGATCGACATGGCCGGGAACGGGTTCGGCTTCTGGAAGACCATGCCGATCTGCTTGCGCACATCGGTCAGGCGGTGGCCCGAGGCGTAGATGTCCTCGCCGTTGAGATGGACCTCGCCGGCCAGCTTGGCTCCCGGCGTCGCCTCGTGCATCCGGTTCAGGATCCGCAGGAAGGTCGACTTCCCGCAGCCGGACGGCCCGATGAGGGCGGTCACGGTGGCCGCCGGCATCGAGAGGGACACGTCGTCCAAGACCAGGTGGTCGCCGAACCACGCCGAGACCTCCGCCGCCTCCAGGCGGGCGGCTTCGCCCCGGAGCTCGGGCGACGTGGCCGGCTCGACCGGCGGCCGGGGCGCGGGCGCCTTCCGACGCCGTCGCCAGGCAGCCTCCGGCCGCCTGGCGACGGCGTTGAGGTCGGCGGTCATCTCACGCCCCGGCCAGACCGACGATCGGTTTGTTGAGCGGCTTCCCGCCCGTCGAGCCGTAGAAGGCGGCGTCACCGAAGGCGAAGACGCCGCCGTCGGAGGCCACCAGCCAGTAGCCCTGACCGCTGGCCGTCGCCGTCGCTCCCACGATCGGCTGGTTGAGCGTCAGGCTGCCGGTCGAGCCGTAGAAGGCGGCGTCACCGAAGGCGAAGACGCCACCGTCGGAGGCCACCAGCCAGTAGCCCTGACCGTCAGGGGTCGTGGTGACGGCGACGATCGGTTTGTTGAGCGGCTTCCCGCCCGTCGAGCCGTAGAAGGCGGCGTCACCGAAGGCGAAGACGCCGCCGTCGGAGGCCACCAGCCAGTAGCCCTGACCGTCAGGGGTCGTCGAGATCCCGACGATCGGCTTGTTGAGCGTCAGGCTGCCGGTCGAGCCGTAGAAGGCGGCGTCACCGAAGGCGAAGACCCCACCGTCGGAGGCCACCAGCCAGTAGCCCTTACCGTCAGGGGTCGTCGAGATCCCGACGATCGGTTGGTTGAGGTGGATGCTGCCGGTCGAGCCGTAGAAGGCGGCGTCACCGAAGGCGAAGACGCCACCGTCGGAGGCCACCAGCCAGTAGCCCAGGCGGTCCGGGGTGGCCGCCAGACCGACGATCGGCTGGTTGAGCGTCAGGCTGCCGGTCGAGCCGTAGAAGGCGGCATCGCCGAAGGCGAAGACGCCACCGTCGGAGGCCACCAGCCAGTAGCCCAGGCCCGGTGCCGAGTTGGTCGACGCGGCGACCGGGGTGCCGGTCAACTGGGCCAGGGTCGGCGACGACGTCGCGTCGACGATGGCGGTGACCGAGTCGGTCGCCGGATCGAACGTCTGGTTCGAGAAGGGCACCCAGGCGGTGCCGTTCCACCAATCGATCGACTGCCCGCCGGGGCCGAGGTCGGTGACCGTGATGGTCAGGGAGCCGAACGAGTTGCCGGAAGAGACGGCCACGTCGTAGTAGGCGCCCGTGCCGCCCGATACCGTCCCCACGACCGGGCTGCCCGAGTAGGTAGCCACGGTGAGGGCACCGACGCCGCTACCCGACGCGGCGAGGCCAGTGACCGTGGCGGTCGCCGTCCCGGTCGGCGAGCTCGACGACGCCCCGTTCGACGAGGTTGCGCCGGCCGGCGGGGCCGGCGGCGTGAGGGCAGTGGAGAGCGACGGCGTCACCGAGTTGGACGGCGCCGAAGGGTCGCTGATGCCGACCCCGTTGGTAGCGACGACCGTGAAGGTATACGCGGTGCCGTTGGTCAGGCCGGTGACCGTGATGGGGCTGCCGTTGCCGGTGCCGGTGATGTCACCGGGTGAGCTGGTCACCGTGTAGCCGGTGATCGGGCTGCCGCCGTTTGTGGCCGGGGCGATGAAGGTCACCGAGGCCGAGCCGTTGCCGGCGGTCGCCGTCCCGATGGTCGGGGTGCCGGGCCTCGTGGCCTCAGGCGTCACCGAGTTGGAGGCCGCCGAGGCGGCCCCGGTGCCGACGGCGTTGGTGGCCGTCACCGTGAAGGTGTACGCCGTGCCGTTGGTCAGGCCGGTGACGGTGATCGGGCTGGTGGTGCCAGTACCGGTAACGCCGCCCGGCGAGCTGGTCACCGTGTAGCCGGTGATCCCGCTGCCGCCGTTGGAGGCCGAGGCGGTGAAGGTCACCGAGGCCGAGTCGTTGCCGGCGGTGGCCGTGCCGATGGTCGGGGCGCTGGGCACGGTGGCCGGCGTCACCGAGTTGGAGGCCGCCGAGGCGGCCCCGGTGCCGACGCCGTTGGTGGCCGTCACCGTGAAGGTGTAGCGCGTGCCGTTGGTCAGGCCGGTGACGGAGATCGGGCTGGTGGTGCCGCTGCCGGTCTCATTGCCGGGCGAGCTGGTCACCGTGTAGCCGGTGATCGGACTGCCGTTTGTGGCCGGCGCGGTGAAGGTCACCGAGGCCGAGTCGTTGCCGGCGGTCGCCGTCACATTGGTCGGGGCGTCGGGCGCGGTGGCCTCCGGCGTCACCGAGTTGGAGGCGGCCGAGGCCGCCCCGGTGCCGGCGGTGTTGGTGGCCGTCACCGTGAAGGTGTAGGCCGTGCCGTTGGTCAGGCCGGTGACGGTGATCGGGCTGGTGGTGCCCGTCCCGGTCAACGCGCCCGGCGAGCTGGTCACCGTGTAGCCGGTGATCGGGCTGCCACCGTTGGTGGCCGGGGCGGTGAAGGTCACCGAGGCCGAGTCGTTGCCGGCGGTCGCCGTGCCAATGGTCGGGGCACCGGGCGGGCCGGTTGGCGTCACCGAGTTGGAGGCATTGGACGAGGCGCCGGTGCCGACGACGTTGGTGGCCGTCACCGTGAAGGTGTAGCTCGTGCCGTTGGTCAGGCCGGTGACGGTGATCGGGCTGGTAGTGCCCGTCCCGGTCAGGCCGCCTGGCGCGCTGGTCACCGTGTAGTCGGTGATCGGGCTGCCGCCGTTTGTGGCCGGGGCGGTAAAGGTCACCGAGGCCTGACCGTTACCGGGGGTGGCCATCCCGATGGTCGGGGCGCCGGGTGCGGTGGGCTCGGGCGTCACCGAGTTGGAGGCATTGGACGAGGCGCCGGTGCCGACGACGTTGGTGGCCGTCACCGTGAAGGTGTAACTCGTGCCGTTGGTCAGGCCGGTGACGGTGATCGGGCTGGTGGTGCCCGTCCCGGTCAGGCCGCCTGGCGCGCTGGTCACCGTGTAGTCGGTGATCGGGCTGCCGCCGTCGGAGGCCGGGGCGGTGAAGGTCACCGAGGCCGAGTCGTTGCCGGCCGTTGCCGTGCCAATGGTCGGGGCACCGGGCGGACCGGTTGGCGTCACCGAGTTGGACGCCGCCGAGGCGGACCCGGTGCCGGCGGTGTTGGTGGCCGTCACCGTGAAGGTGTAGGCCGTGCCGTTGGTCAGGCCGGTCACGGTGATCGGGCTGGTCGTGCCCGTCCCGGTCAACGCCGCCCGGCGCGCTGGTCACCGTGTAGCCGGTGATCGGGCTGCCGCCGTTTGTGGCCGGGGCGGTAAAGGTCACCGAGGCCTGGCCATTGCTGGCGGTCGCCGTCCCGATGGTCGGGGCGCCGGGCACGTCGGCCTCGGGCGTCACCGAGTTGGAGGCATTGGACGCGGCCCCGGTGCCGGCGACGTTGGTGGCCGTCACCGTGAAGGTGTAGGTCGTGCCGTTGGTCAGGCCGGTGACGGTGATCGGGCTGGTGGTGCCCGTCCCGGTCAGGCCGCCCGGCGCGCTGGTCACCGTGTAGTCGGTGATCGGGCTGCCGCCGTTGGTGGCCGGGGCGGTAAAGGTCACCGAGGCCGAGCCGTTGCCGGCGGTCGCCGTGCCAATGGTCGGGGCACCGGGCACGTTGGCCGTCACGGTGAAGTTCGCCGTGCCCGTCGAACCGCTGTAGGCAGCGAACTGGGCCGGGGTGAACACGGCACTCAAGCCGTCCGAGCCCAGCGGGAGGGCCGTCGTGCTGGTGGACGCCGTGCCGTTCGTGACCGTCACCGGCGACCCGATGTCGGTCGAGCCCACCTTGAACTGCACCGTACCGGGCGCCGACGGGCTCACCGAGGCGTTCAATGTCACCGTCGTCCCGACCTTCTGCGGGCTGGCCGGTGTCGTCGTCAGCGTGGTGGTCGTGGACGTCAGCGTCGGCACGGGGTAGACGACCGACCAAGTCGCGGTCGGGCCGGTCCCGGTGATCTGGATGTCCGCCGAGTCGTAGCTGGTCGTGGTGGTCGGGTGGCTCGAGATGAGCCGCAGGACGTAGAGACCGGCGTACCCGTCGCTCGACGTGTCGTTGTTGGGGAAGCTCAACACGTATGTCGCCAGGCTCACGTCTGTGGCCGAGCCGGTGACCACCGGCAGGGTCGACGTGTTGAGCGGTGGCGGCGCACTCGTGTTCGGGTAGACCGTCGAGCTGCTGAGCCCTTGTCCGCTCCAGGTGCCGGGGTTCACGCCGTCGACCGGCGTGTAGGCCTCCAGGGTGGCCTTGTCGTCACTGGCGTTGAGCACGGCGGTGCCTTCGACGTACGCCGCCAGCGGCGACGTGCTGACCGAGCCGCCGGTGATCTGCTGCCCGGCGGCGTTGAAGAAGAGCAGTCCGCCGGCCTGCGGAGGATTGGCCACCGGCTCCCACGGCGGGGCGGCCGAGGTGGCCCCGGCAACGGGCGCGGCCACGACACCGGCCGTCAGCGCGGCACCGCTGGCGAGCACCGTGCCCAGGACCAGTACGGCGGTTGCCCGGAGGGTCGAACGACGGAGGGACATGCGCATCTTCAGTGGCCTTTCATCGTGGAGCTAGTCATCGTGGAGTCGGGGAGCTCGGAAGGTTCCGGGCTGGCATCGGGGTCGATAGGTTCCGGGCTGGCATCGGGGTCGGGAGGCACGACTGGCCGCCGGCGCCGGTGGCGGGCGAGGAGGTATCCGGCCAGTCCGAGCACCAGCAGGGCGGCGACGATCAAGCCGGCGATCAGCCCGCCGTTGCTCGTCGTGGACGCCGGAGAACCCGTCGACGCGTCGGCCGCCGCGCTCTTGTCGCCGTTGGCCTGCGTAGCCGAGCCGCTCTGCTGGCCGCCGGAGGTTCCGACGCCCGAGCCACTCTTGGCGCCGCCGGACCCGCCGCTGCCCGAGCTGCCTGGGTCACCGGCACCCGCGGCAGCCGGAATGCCCTTCGCGCCCGGCGCACCGGCGGCCGTCGTCGGCACCGTGGTCTTTGACGGCGCGGTGGTGGCCGCTGGTGCGGTGGTCGCCGTCGGGGCGGTGGTCGCCGTCGTCGAAGGGAGCAGGACTGTCTCCATCGACTCGGCGGTCCCGGCGGCGCAGTTCACCGTGGCCCCCCCGACCGCGTGCCACGTGCCGCCTGTGACCTGGATGTCGAGCGCCGGGTACTTCGCCGTGTACGGGGCCGTGTTGGCGGTGCTCAGGTAGATCCTGAGCTGTAGGAACCCGTCCCACGTCGGTGGGAAGGCCTCGATGATGTCCTGCAGCGATTGGTCTCGGTTCGTCCCAGCCGCCATGGGGTTGGCCGGATTCGTATAGGACGATGCCGCGGTGAGTGTCTCGCCGCTCCAGTCACCGGCCGGGATGTTTTGCAGGGGCTGGTACACCACCAGGGTGGCCCGGCGAGCGGCGTTGTTGTAGGGCGCACTGGCCGGCTGCGTCGACACGGCTCGCCAGGTGAACGGGACCGTGTCGACGCTCCCGCTGGTGACCTGCTGGCCCGCTTGGTTGCAGAGGCCGATGGAGCCGGCGACGTCCGGGTCGGCGTAGGGCACGGCTGTCGCCGCCGCCGCGAGGCCGGTAACGGAGCTGACCGCCAGTAGGGCGACCGCGCCGGCGACCACGTACGACAGGCCCAGGAGCGGGCCTCTCATGGCTCCCCCACCGGTGCCGCGGCCGCCAGCTCGCCGTCGTTGTCCGGAGCGAGCACCTCGCGGCTGGCTTCGCCACTGGTCTTGCCGTCACCGTCACCGAGGACGCCACCGGCGCGGCGCCGGCGGCGCCTCCGGTGGATCAAGACGAAGAGGACACCCAACACGACGAGGACGATCACGATGAGCGGCCAGGGGACAGCCCAGGTTTCGCTACCGGCAGCGACGACGATCGGCGCGGTCGCGACGGCCTGCCCGAGCTCCCTCGCCTGCGCCGTCACCGACTCGTGGACCAAGAACTGCGGCCACACGCCGGTCACCACGACGCTCTCGTGCACCGAGTCCCCGGGCAGGAGCAGCGGGATCTTCGGCACCGTGATCTGCCGGTCGGACCCGATGAGCGGGGACGAGGCCACCGACTGGTCGACGGCCAAGTTCACGTTGCCCGTGTTCTTCACCAGGTAGTCGATCTTCACCTGGCCCGCACCGAACGGATTGAGCACGCCGCCGTACGTGGTGTCGAGGTCGGTCAGGGTGAGCTGCGGCCGCAACGGCCCGGCTACCTGGATGTACATCCGGGCCGCGACCCGCTGGTTCAGGACGATGCGCTGACCGCTCTTGCCCTTCCCCGCCGACTGCAGCGAGGCCACGACCGCCCCCACATGGTCACCGGGGCTGGCGTTGGTCGGCACCCGAACCTGGACGGGGACGACGATGAACCCCGGCTGGCCGGCGCTCTCGGGGCCCACCTGGACGGTGCCGGAGGCGGCCGGAAGGCTGATCCACGTACCCACCCCGGTCGGCCGGCTCGTGGGAGGGGGCAGGCCGAGCCCACCGCCGGAGATGTTGATGGCATCAGTGGCGTAGAGCTGGAGCGAGAGCGGGACTGTCGAGTAATTGACCACGGCGACGTTGTCTTCCACGACGGCCCCCGGCGTGGCCCCCAGGGAGAACGACGACCGCCCGTCGAGCCCGTTGGCCGAGGCGGGCTCGACGCCGAAGGTCACCCGGCCACCGGGCGGAGCAGTACTGGTCGGCGACGTGGTGGCCCCGGTACGCGGCGTCGACGCCGCACCGGCGGGCAGGGTACCCAAGGTGCCGATCCCCATGATCACCCCTCCGAGAGCGAGCCGGGCCACGACCATGAGGCGCGGCCTGGCCCGTCGCCGGCCTTCCGTCCCAGTCCCGGATGGGCGGAGCGGCAGCTCGATCTCCAAGAAGTTCCCCATAGCCTACCAAAACCATCGTGTTCAATTGTTTAGTAAGTTGATCATATTTACTCTACCCAGGTGATTCATCGGTTGCAAGGCGCGCCGAGGGGCGGGGCAGCCGGTGGCTGCTCCCGCCCCTCGTGCGGTTTCGCTTCGTGAGCTCGGCGGTCGCCGAGCCCTGTTGCACCGCGATGCGTGTTAGACGACGGTGAAGGTCAACGTGGCGGTGTACGTGCCGGCCGCGGCCGAAGACGGAGCCGTCAGGGTGAGCAGACCGTCGACGTACGCCGACCCCGCCCCGGGCGTCGCAATCGAGGCGAACTGGTGCGGTCCACCTTTCAGGCCGTCGGAACCCGAGGCCCCAGCGGCGTAGACGGTCCCGTCGTTGGTGACGTTCGCGACCGACACCGGGGTGTCGCCGGCTCCGGTTCCGTACTGGTTCCCGGCGATGTAGTTCGGCGCCACACCGGTGAACGTCAGGTTCTGGCCGTTGATGGTGTTGGTCGGACCGTTGGTGAAGTCGGTCACGCTGGCCGACGCCGTCCAGGTGTTGTTCCCGATACCGGTATCGGTGATCGTCACGCCTTCGCTGGGGTTGGTGGTGCTCCCGAACGGCGCGCTCGCCGTGTAGTAGCCGCCACCCGGGTTCAGCGACGCCGTGCCGAGCTGGAACGGGTTGCTCGGGGTGTAGGGCGTGGTGATCGTCAGCGTTCCGGTCGGGATCGAGACCTGGAGGTCCTGGGGATCGGACGACGTAGGCGACGTGGTCGTGAGCAGCACCGCCGGACTGGTCGAGCTGTTGTACACGCCGGAGTCGGCCGGGGTGAACTGCACCACGATGTTGTGGGTCCCCGGTGCGAAGTCCGTGGTCACCACGGTCCCGATGCCGCCGGCACCCAGGTTGGCCGTGCCCAGCGCCACGCTGCTGCTGGTGATGTCACCACTCGCGTCGGTGCCGTCGTCGTAGAAGGTGACGGTGCCGTCACCAGTCGCCAATGGCGCACTCGAGCTGGTGTTGGTCACGGCCGCCGTGAGCGTGACGGCGGTGAAGGCCGGAGCGCTGGTCGGGTCGACCGACAAGGCCGTCGTCGTCGGGGTCGCCGGCTGCGGATTGATCGTGAACGACGCCGTACCCGTTGAACCGGCGTAGCCGGACCCCGCCTGCGGCGTGAACACCGCGCTCAGGTTGTCCGACCCGGTCGGCAGGCTCGTGGTGGCAATGGAAGCCGTACCGGTCGATGCTCCGTCGACCACCGCCACCGGGCTGCCGATGTCGGTCGAGCCGACCTCGAACTGCACCGTGCCGGGCGCCGGCTGGTTGATCGACGCGTTCAGCGTCACCGACGTCCCGGCGAACTGCGGGCTCGAGGGCGACGTCGTCAACGTGGTGGTCGTCGGCGTGGCCGGCGCCGAATTCACCGTGAACGATGCCGTACCCGTCGAACCGCTATAGGCGGATCCGGACTGCGGCGTGAACACGGCGCTCAAGCTGTCCGAACCCAGCGGGAGGGTCGTCGTCGTGGTGGACGCCGTCCCGCCCGTGACCGTCACCGGAGTGCCGATGTCGGTCGAGCCGACCTCGAACTGCACCGTGCCCGGCGCCGACGGACTCACCGAGGCGTTCAACGTCACCGACGTCCCTTGCGTCTGCGGGCTGGCCGGCGTCGTCGTCAGCGTGGTGGTGGTGGACGTCAGCGTCGGCGCGGGGTAGACGACCGACCAGGTGCTCCCGGTGATCTGGATGTCCGCCGAGTCGTAGCTGGTCGTGGTGGTCGGGTTGCTCGAGATGAGCCGCAGGACGTAGAGACCGGCGTACCCGTCACTCGACGTGTCGTCGTTGGGGAAGCTCAACACGTATGTCGCCAGGCTCACGTCGCTCGACGAGCCGGTGACCACCGGCAGGTTCGTCGTGTTCAGCGGCGCCGGGGCGCTGGCGTTCGGGTAGACCGTCGAGCTGCTGAGCTGCTCACCGCTCCACGTCCCGGCCGGCACGCCGTTGACCGGCGTGTAGGCCTTCAAGGTGGCCTTGTCGTCACTGGCGTTGAGCACGGTGGTGCCTTCGACGTACGCCGCCAGCGGCGACGTGCTGACCGATCCGCCGGTGATCTGCTGTCCGGCCGCGTTGAAGAAGAGCAGTCCGCCGGCCTCCGGTGGATTGGCCACCGGCTCCCAGGGAGGGTTGCCGGCGGCGGAAGCGACGCCGGCCAGTCCGGCCGTCAGGGACCCGGCGACCAGGGCAACTGCGCCCAACGCGGTGACCGACCCGACCAGCCTCTTGCGGGTAGTTCGTTGCTTGTTCATGGTATTTTTTGTCCAGTCCTTTGGTGGATGTTGCCTGTTGTGAAATAAGTCGCACTGCGGGAAACGCATCATTGGCGCAGCCGGTCCGGGCTGGGCGGGACGCAACCCCACCCAGCCCGGAGCTCCGGCCACTCACCTCGTTACCCTGTGGCGTTGACGTCGCCCAGGTCGACGTAGTCCGGAGTGATGCCGGACGCCGTCAGCAACGCCTTCGTGGAACCGAGCTCGAAGTACGGCTGCGGGCTCGAGTTCGAGAACAGGGTCTTCACCCAGTTGCGGGTGCCACCGGGCTCCAGCGGTGTCGCGTCATTGGTGTCACTCTGGCGGAAGATGATGTAGTCGGTGATGGCACTGCTGTACGACGTGCCGCCACCCGGCACCGCTCCGCTGAGCAGGCTGACACCGGGAGTCAGGGGCGATGGTGTCCCCGGGAACACGGTGGCCGGGTTGTGGAAGTAGCCGTCGCTCCACAGGTTCAGCCGGGCCTGGGAGAACGGCACGATCGCGTTGGCCGGGCTCGAGGAGCCGGTGATCGCCGTCGGGTCGTTCTGCTCGACCGTCTTGACGTCACCACCCAGCGTGACCGTCGTGCCCCCGTTGGCCGACTTCAGCGCGGCTGTGAAGGTCTTGAAGATCGACGACCCCGACGGGGGGATCTCCGGGATGATCGTGGCGGACGACCCGCTCGAATTGCCGGGGATCGCGTTCCACGTCGTATAGGTCCCCTTGTAGATCCCCACGAGGTCGGCGGCTGACAGCCCAGCGGGGGCATTCGTCGTCGTGTCGGCGACGATCTGCACCGAGTCGGTGCCGATCTCGACGACGTGGAGATATGTCCACCCGTTGGTCGCGGCCGTCGACTGCTGCGCCGCCGTCGGCAGGCTGGCGCTGAAGATGTAGTTGATCGTCTCCGGCGAGCTCTTGTCGGCCAGCAGTGCGGTGATGGCGGCGCCGCTGCTCTGGACCCGCTCGACAGGAACGTCGCCGGCCCGTAGGACGTCCGTCGGGTTCAGGGCCACCGACGCGGCTCCGGTCGTCACGCTGTTCGTGTACGAGGATCGGGCGTTGCCGTCCGCCGTGGCGTCGAAGTCCACCACCCGGTTGACCGTGGCCGTCGAGTCGAAGCCGAGGTCGCCACCGGTGTCGCCGTTGAGGGCGAAGTCGACGGCGAACTGGGGGGTGTCGCCGCCGACGCCGACGATGTCGTTCGGCTGGGGGGCGTAGTCGGCGAAGGCCTGCCCGGCCCAGACGACCGGGAGAGCGACCGCCGCTGCACCCACGAGGCCGAGCCTCAAGATCCTGGTTTTTCTCTTCCTCATGGGGTCTTTCCTCCGTAGCTGGTTGGGTCTTCTGCCGCGAACGGCGTTCTCGTAACGGGCATTGTAAGAATCTCGATAGAAATTGTCAAGATTAACGGAAGGGGAACTGCACGTAACCCATCATGTCCATCGTGACTAGCGGATTAGGAGGCTGATGGCTGGCCCACGGACCGTCGCCCAGGCCCGCCGTCGGGCTCGTCCTCGAGCAGTCGCGTGGCGCGATCGGACACGCCGGCGCGACGACGAAGGTCGGAGAGCCCGTGGTCCGACGACGAGTCCGACGGGAGGCGCTGGCCGAAGGCGACCAGCGTCCCGGATCAAGTCACGCCGGTGGGTCGTGCCTACTCGAGGGAGAGGTCGACGTTCCGATCGCTCGCCGCGGACCGAGCGGACTCGGACCGTGCTTCGATGCCAGCCCCGAACCACGTTTCGGTGGAGACGAACCATGCTTCGGTGGAGACGAGGTGCAGCCCGCCAGCACCTCCGCCCGCATCGACGCATCGGCCGGGGAGGCGTCGCCATGAGCGAGGACCCAGAACTCGTCCGATGACACCGGGGGCACCCCCGTGTTGGTGGTGACCACGATGCGTTTCCGACCGACGCTGATGAACACGGTCGGGGGGATGGTGACGGACACGTCACCGGCCGCCGGCCGGGATCGGGTAGGGGCGCCGACGGGCGGTGACCCGCCCGCAGCCGACCAGTCACCCTGCTTTCGGGGCCCCTCCGGCAAGTCGATGACGCAGAGCCCGCCATGGCGTCCATGGGCTTGGGGGCCTCGGATCACGGCGGCACCGGCCGGAGCTTCTGCGTAGCCCGTTCCGATCACGCCGACCGCGGCGATGACGACCAGGGCGCCGGCGGTCCCACCGACCAGAGCGGGCCGAAGCCAGCGGCGCGTGTTCCGACAGTTCACAGCCACTTCCACCACGTTAAAGGGTATGATTCCGGAAAACAAATTCATGATATTTGTGGGGCTCTGGTCGCCTCGTCCCACATCCGAGATCCACCGGACCGACGTGGCGCCGATGTCGAGACCGACCGATCAATGGCGTTCGGTGACCGCGACGCGGCCGGCCTCGGCCCAGTGGCGACGAGGTGCAACCTCGCCGCCTTTCGGGGGTCGGCGAAGGTATAGCGTCACGCCTAGGTCCACCGTGGCCCAAGTGTCCCGACCGACCTGGGACAGGATCGAGAGTCCCGACATGGGACAGGCAGTGATGCGTACGACTCTGGCGGCCCGGTGAGATCGCCGAACAACGCCACAGGCTTGACGTTGCTGGCGGAGGTGGCCGACGCCCTCGAGGGAGTCGCCGGGGCTTGCGACGATCCGGTCGATGCCGCCGGTTTCGCCGACCTGGCGGACCGGGTCCGGGCGTACCTCGCCTCCAGCCGGCCGACCACCCCGCTCGGGATGCCGCACATCCTGTCGGCCCCTGGCCGCCTGGACGACGGGATGATCGTCCATCGGACCGGAGCTGATCGGGCTTCGCACGTGCGGATCGTTCGGAACTCCACGGATGTCCCGTGACGTCCACCCGGTCGCTCACCCGGGGAACTGACTAGACGACGACCACGTCGCAGAGGCCAACCACTGTGCGCCCGTGGGTCCACGGTCGCGATTGAGGCACCGGTAGAGGCCACGGGAACGCGCGTCGAGAGGACCGGGCGCCACCACTCAGCCCGTCGCACCCGGATCTACTCTCTCGTCCATGACGTCCTACCTCGTCACCGTGGACATCGGGGTCGAGGGACCGGATCTCGATCTCGACGACCCCCGTCTCGCCAAGTGCTCACAGCTCCTGGGCGACCACTACGGCACGGTGACGGCAGCTCCGGGCATCTGGTCGGCCGCGGTGACGATCGAGGCGGCGACGCCACGAGCCGCCATTAGCGCCGCCGAGGAGCTGGTCCGGCCGGCGAGCGATCGCGCCCGATTGCCGGCCGGTCCCATCCTGCGGGTGGAGATAGTGAAGCGTCCCTTGCCATAAGACACCCCCACCGGTGACAGGGTGATCGGGGACTTTTGCGCTCGGCCGATTCGCCGAGTCGGGCTACAAGCGGGAGACGAGCTCGGCCACGATCGTCGCCGCTGGCTGCCGGCGTTTGGCGAGCGCGACGCTCTGTCCGGCCCACAGCGACAGTGCCTCGATCTCACCCGTGACCCCGATGAGCGGCGGCGCCGGGGAGTAACGGAGGATCGGTTCGCCGGAGGAAAAGTGGGCGATCACTTCGCCCTCGCCAGGTCGGCTCCCGGGCGGCGGCCGGCCGGCGGCCTCCCACGCCTCGGCCGTCGAGTTGTGGATGGCTCGGTGGGGAGAGTCCGGCCACCCCACTTCGTAAAGGTTGGCGTACCACTCGGCATCGGTCTCGGCCGCGGCGATCAGCTGACGGCCGTACTCCTCGTGGATCGGCATCTCGTCGGCCAAGAGGAACCGGGTGCCCAGCCACGCGGCCTGCGCACCGAGGACCATGACCGCAGCGACGCCGCGGGCGTCACCGATGCCGCCGGCGGCAATCACCGGCACCGGCGCCACCGCGTCGACGACGGCCGGTACCAACGGGAGCGTCGCCACCGAACTCCACACGTGGCCGCCGGCTTCCCAACCTTGCGCGACCACGACGTCGACTCCACACCCGACCGCTCGTCTCGCTTCTTCGGCACTGCCGACGGTGTGCAGAAGAACCGCTCCGCTGTCGTGCACCGCATCGACGTAGCTGGCGGGATCCCCCCACATAAGCGACACGATCCGCAAACCGGCCTCGAGCGCCTGATCGACCCGACGATGTTGATCCGACTCGAGAACGAAGTTGCCGGCGAACGGCCGATCGGTGAGCGCCGCCGTCTCGCGAACGATCTCTCCGGCGTCGTCGGCCCACCAGAGGGCGACCGTGCCGAGGGCGCCGGCATTCGAGACGGCGGCCGGCAGGCGCGCATCCATCGCCATCGGTGCCTGGACGATCGGCTGCTCGATGCCGAGCAACTCGCACACCGGCGTCCGCGTCATCGTCGTGTCAGGAGGTGTACGAGGTAGGCGTCGACTGTGGGGAGCGCCGGTCCCATCCGTGAAAGGCGGAGTAGTCGTTGGCGTCCCACGCGTCCCGCAGCCCAGGTTTACTGAGGTCCCAGTCCGGACGGATCTCGCTCGACGCGGCACGCAGGTCATGCCAGAGGTCGTCGAACGACGGGCGACCCCAGAACCAGTAGCCGTTGTAGACGGTGTGAACGACCAATCCCGGCTTGAGCACGAGCGTGTGCGGGATCATCGGGTCGTGCTCGGGGTCGGTGTACTCCTGGATGTCGAGGTCACGCTGGACCGTCCGGTCGGGGTCGGAGAGGAAGGTCCATTGGGCGCCGACCGAGGCCCGGAACTCCTGCAGGGTGTGGTGGTCATCGGTGGCGACCGTCACGATCTGGGTGTATGCCACCGCCAGCTTGGATTGGTTCGCCGCCAGCTCCAGGTGCTGTTGATGCTCCTTCGGGCAGTAGTTGCCCCGGGCGAGCAGCAGGATCAACGGATCGCGTCCCTGCAACTCGCTCAACGTGCGGACCGTGCCGGTGTGGTCGGGCAACGAGTAGTCGGGGAACACGCCACCGGGTCTGATGTCAGGACGCATGGGACGACCTCCTCCTACGCTTGGCCGGGCGCGCTCGACGGCCCGGAAATAGGCCACGCCGACCAGTCCCCCACCGGTGTGGTCGTCTGCCCCACCTCGATCAGATACCCGTCGGGGTCGCGGATGTAGCAACGGATCTCGTACTCGTGTTGCTTCGGCGGCGTCAGGAATTGAGCACCCCGGGCGCTCCACTCGGCGTGGACGGCCGCGATGTCCGCCACCCGGATGTTGAGGAAGCTGTTGACCCGGTCGGGATCACCGGGCGTCTCCAAGGTGACCGTCGGCTTGTCGTCGGTCGGGCCGCCGCCCACATTGATGATGATCCAGCTGTTGGCCAACTGCACGTAGGTCGGCGGTCCGGCGAAGGTGATCCGACCGCCGAGCACCTCGGTGTAGAAGCGGCGAGAACGCTCGACGTCGTCCGAGACGATGAAGTGGGCCAGCAGAATTCCCTCTGCGGGCGGCATCGGTTCGGCCATCTGGCGCCTCCACTGGTTGGGACTCGTACCCCGCGTACGACGATCGACGTCCCTCGGCGCTACCAGAGGGTCGCCCCCACACACTGCGCCACCGGACACCAAAAGTCCAGAGTGAGGGCACCGCCGGACGCGGCAGGCCTCGAACTGTCGACGTTCGGCATCCCGCCATCGTCGGCGGGCCGGCGCCCGCCGGGTCGCTCAGCCTCCGGCAGCCCGGCCGCCGTCGATACGGAGGGTCTCACCGGTCACGAAACTGGCCCGTTCGAGGTAGAGGATCCCGTCGACGACGTCGCTGATCTCACCCACCCGCCCGAGCGGATGTCGATCGGCCAGACCCTGGTACGACGCGGGGGCGTGGAGTGGGGTCTCGATGATGCCCAGGGCCACCGCGTTGACGCGGATACCGCGTCCGGCGTACTCGGTGGCCAGGGAGCGGGTCACCGCCTCCAGTCCACCCTTGGTCAGAGAGGCCAGCGCCGACGGTGTCCGGCGGTCCGCGTGCTCGACGAGACTGGTGCTGACGTTGACCACGTGGCCTCTACCCTGGGCGACCATCTGTCGGATGACGCGCTGCGTGATGTGGAAGAACCCGGTGAGGTTGACCGACGTAATGGCCACGTAGTCGTCGAAGGTGCACTCGGTGAACGGCTTCCCGATGAAGATGCCGGCGTCGTTGACCAGGGTGTCGATACGGCCGAACCGATCCAATGCCTGCCGGATCACGAGCTCGGAGGTCTCGGCCTGGGCAATGTCGCCCGGCAACATCACCACGTCGGGTGTCGCGGACGGCTCGACGGAGAGGGCCGTTCCCACCACCGCGTAGCCGGCAGCGCGGAAGGCGGCGGCGATGCCGGCGCCGATCCCTTGCGACGCGCCGGTGACGATCGCCACCTTCTTTTCTGGACCATTCTTTTCTGCACCATTCTTTTCTGCACCGTCCCGTCCCGCCATCACGGCTGCTCCGGCCCGTCGGCACGCGGATCGTCTCGAGGGTCGACGTATTCGAGACTGATCGGCCCGATCGCCTGGACCTGCGTGACGTACTCACCAGACTTTGCCCAGTGAAAGTGCGGGGTCTCGCCGGGCAGCACGACGACGCTCCCGGGCGGGTACGCCTGGAGCTTCTCTTCGTCGAACTCATCGCCCAGGCCAATGTAGAAAACACCGGAGATCACCGTGTACACCCGGTCCTCCTGGTGTCGGTGCGGCATCAGCTTCACGCCGGCCGGCACCTTGACCCGCACGACGTACGGCCCCGGTTCTGACGGTCGCCCCACGACCACGGCGAGGCGTGCCGAAGGCGGGAACGGAGCGAACGGCTCCCAGTCGATGTCCTCCGGCAGGACCGATCTGAAGACGGCCTGGCCCGGTTGGTGAGTGCTCATGTAGGTGATCCTCCTACGCGGATGCGCCGCGTCCCGCTCGCCCCCATCGTCGCGCCCGATGCTCCGGGCCGCCGGGGTGAGTACCGTGACGGCGAGGAGGTTTCGGTCATGACCACTGCGATCATCGGCACTGGAGGGATCGGATCGGCCATCGCCCGCCAGCTCGCCTCGGGTGGCGAGACCCTGCGGCTCTCGAGCGCCGACCGCGAGTCGGCACGAACGTTGGCTGCGGAGATCGGGCGGACTGCGGTCGCCGCCGTCGACAACCGCGACGCGTTGCAGGGCGCCGATGCCGTCGTGCTCGCGCTGCGGTTCACCGTGCTGAAGGCCGTCATCGACGAGATCGCCGACTCGCTCGGCGACAAGGTCCTCGTCGTGCCGAGCAACCCGGTCGGCCTCGACGCCCAGGGGAACGTCTCGCGTCTCCTGCCGAAAGAGCAATCCTCTGGCGGGGTCGTCGCCGGGTGGTTGCCGCCCGGGGCGCGCTTGGCCATGGCGTTCGGCACGTTGTCGGCTGATCTCTTCGAGTCCTCCAGCCACCGGTCACCGGAGCCGGCGGTCCTCTTCTACGTCGCCGACGACGACCGGGCGGGCGAGGGAGTCGAGCGGTTGATCCGAGCGGCCGGCTTCGAGCCGGTGAAGGTCGGAGGGATCGGACGGTCGAGCCGGCTCGAGGTCGGCGGCGACCTTCACGATCTCGTGGTCGGCCCCGCCGCGGCGCGGTCATTGATCCGTGGGGCCTGATCGCTTCACCGCCGGGCGCCGGTATCCGTGAACCGCCATTGCGGAAGCCGTACGGTTGGGCGGTGGGCGACAAGCGGGGGGTAGTCCTACGTTGAACCGTGGCGACCCGGCTGTCGGTCGGCGGGGCCTGGCCCTCGTTGCGCCGGTACTGGCGGCCACGATCGTGATGGCCGGCCCGGCGGTTACCGCTGGCGCGGCGGCGGCGACGCCGGCGGCCAAGCTCCCGGCCATCGCCGTGTCGTGCGGCTCGGCGAGCCGTTGCGTGGCGATGGGTGCCAACGCCACCGGATCGACCGGCGTGGCCTACTACTCGACCAACGGCGGGTCGACATGGTCGGTCGGCAAGCTCCCGGCGACTCTGCCGCCCGAGACCGGAGTGTCGTGCGCCACCGCGACCCGTTGCGTGGCGGTCGGCCCCAGTCTCGGCAACGCCGAGGGCCCGCCGGCCGCGCTGGTCTCGTCCAACGGCGGGGCGTCGTGGAAGCGGGCCTCGCTCGGCGACCTCCCGAGCGTGCTCTACGGCATCGCCTGTCCCTCCTCGGGCCGCTGCGTGGCCGTCGGGGAGACGCCGGCCAACGGACAGAGCAACGGCATCGTCTACGTCAGCGGTGATGGTGGCGGGACCTGGACCACCGGTACCATCCCGCCCTCCATCCTGCTCGACAGTGTGTCGTGCTCCTCGGCCACCACGTGTGTCGCGGCGGGCGAGAACGTCGCCACGTCGACGGGGGCCGCCATCGCCACGACCAACGGTGGAAGCGCCTGGTCGGCCGACGCGCTGCCGCCAGGGACGCCGCCCCTCACCGGCGTGTCGTGCCCCTCCGACGACGACTGCGTACTGGTTGGTGCGAACCCCGACGGCAGCGTCGGATCGGTCGTCTCACTGGCCACCAACGATGGTGGGGCCACGTGGACCGCGGGAAGCCTCAGTGCACCGCAGGTCCAGTTGGCCGCGGTCTCCTGTCCGTCGGTGGACGTCTGCGTGGCGGGAGGATCGAACACCGCCGACCTCGCCGGCGCCGTGGTGGCGTCCTCCGACGGCGGGATCCACTGGCAGACCGGCACGCTGCCCGCGGCCACGTCACCGTTGGTCGGGCTCTCCTGTCCGTCGTCGAGCCATTGCGTCACGGTCGCTACGTTGGGGGCCAACCCTCCGAGCGGCTCCGCTTTCATCTCCACCAATGGAGGCAAGAAGTGGAAATGACCGCTCGCCGGAACCGGTTCCGAGCCTTGGCCGGGAAGCGAGCCCGCGACGCGGTGGCCTTGGTGATCGGCATAGGCGCGGTGCTGCTGGGGCTGCTCGGACTGGTTGCGGCGCCATCGGCAGCCGGCGCGGCAACGTCGACAGCTGGCAACCTGCCGCCCGGGACCTCAGCCGTCACGCAGACCGGACCGGGCGGACCGGTCCAGGGAGTGCTGAAGTATCTGGACTCACGCCAGGGCGTCGTCCAGGTCGCGGTCTTCAACGCCTCGACGGGCGCCACGTCGATCGTCTCGAACGGCTCGGCGCCCCAGGCCACCGCCAGCATCGCCAAAGTCGACATCTTGGCGATGTGGCTCCACAACTACGACGCCCAAGGTGTCGCGGTGCCCGAGGCCGTGCCGTTCTCCATCACCTACCTGATGCAGCAGATGATCCAGGACAGCGTCAATCCGGCGGCCACCTCGCTCTTTTACTTCGGCGGCGGATGCGACGCCCTGACCGCCTTCAACACTCTGGTCCCGACCCAGGGCACCACCGTCGGCTGCCAGACGCCGATCTACTACGGGTGGGGCGACACGACGACCAGCGCGGCCGATCAGGCCGCGCTGGTCAAGTTGTACGCCTACCCCAACAGCCTGCTCGGGGCCGACGCCCGCCAGTACGGCCTCGGGCTGATGGAGAACATCTCCCCCGGACAGGGTTGGGGGATCAGTTGCGGGCCGTGGGGCACCAGCTGCAACGCGCCGAACTACGCCCAGCCGGTGCCCGGCGTCACGGTGGCCCTGAAGAACGGATGGAAGTACTCCCCGTCCTGCGTGGCCCAGAACCAGATCTGCCCGTGGCAGATGAACAGCATCGGCTGGGTGCACGGAGACGGTCGGAACTATGTCATCGCGGTGCTCACGGGCTACGACCCAGCCGGGCCGGGGCTGTACGGCTACAACTACGGCATCAATACCGTCCAAGGGGTCTCCAAGCTCGTGTGGAGCAACCTGGCTCCCTCGAGCTGAGCCAAAGCAGCGAGCTGAGCCAAAGCAGCACAGCCACCTCGAGTCCGCAAACGGACTGCCCTGAGTCAGTCCACCCCCGCGGCGTCCTTGACGATCTCGCCCCCGCCCGTACCCGTACGTTGTCCCCGTTCCAAGCCGACCAGGGCGATCAGCGCCGTGGCGGCCATCACCGCGGCCATGACGTAGAGCACGGCCCTGGTCGCATAGGCGAAGTCGAGACGGACGGTGGGAAGTATCGGCTGTACCCGTCGGAACGGGGTTACGCCGTCCGAGATCCCGGTCGCCAGAGCGGCGGCGCTACCTCGGGAAAGACCGGTTCCGATGAGTGACGCCGTGAGCCGCGATCGGTCGACGACGATGAAGATCGGTCCGAGGATCGCCAGGCCGAGGCTGGCGGCATAGTTCCGGACGGTCTGCGTGACCCCGGTTGCCTCGCCGTAGGAGAGCTCTCCCGATTGATTGATCGCATCGGAGTTGGCGGGACCGAGCATGAGCCCCATGCCGGCACCGGTCAGCACGACATACCAGTCCTGGACACCGAGCTGCAGCGTTACGACCGAACCGGCCCACAGGACGTAGCCGACGGAGGCGGCGACGCTGCCCAGGACCACCGGAAGTTTGGCTCCGCTCCGGTCGAGCATCCGGCCGCCGACCTGAGAGGTCACGATGAAGCCGACGAAGAACAGGAGCGGGAAGAGCCCCGCCCGCAGCGCCGACTCGGCCAGCGAGACCTGTGCGTACTGGCCGACGAAGAAGAACAGCGGAATGAAGGCGATCATGGAGGTGAAGAGCACGACGTTCTCGACGAAGAACGCCTTTACCCGGAAGATCTTCATCTCGATCAGAGGCGACGGCACCTTCCCTTCGACGATCGCGAAGACGACCAGCAGCGCCAGTCCACCGGTGATGCACAGCCAGGTTGCCGGACTCTCCCACCCCCATAGCTCCGACTGCTGGAAGCCGAAGACACTCAGTCCGATGCCGGCCACGATGAGCACGAGACCCCGGAAGTCGTTCGGCGCGGCGCGACGCGGCGTGACTGGCTTCGACACGAAGATGAGCACCAGCGTCACCAGTGCCACCGGCACGTTGACCCAGAAGACGACCCGCCACGTCCATTCGGTGAGGATCGCGCCGAGGACCGGCCCCAGAGCCACCAGTCCGCCGGCGATGCCGAAGAACAGGGCCAAAGGACGCCCCCGTTCGTGCAGGGGGAACGTGTGGACGATGATGGCCACCGCCGCCGGAACCGTGATCGCCCCACCGGCCCCTTGGAGGATCCGGAACCCGATGATCCAGCCCTCGGCGATCCCACCGTGTGGCGTCAGCGCACACATGACCGATGCGGCGGTGAAGACGACGATCCCGAGCACCACCATCTTGCCGTGGCCGACCACGTCACCGAGCCGGCCACCCCAAACGAACAGCGCGGCGAGGGCGAGCAGATAGCCGTTGACCGCCCACTGGATCCCGGTGGTCGAGAGGCCGAGATCGTGCTGGATCTCGGGGGCGGCGGTGGACATGATCGTCTTGCCGGCGAAGATCGTCGAGACGGCCAGGATCATCGCGACCAGCACGACCGCTTTGTTCCGCCCGCCGCCTACGACCACCCCCACGTCCCCCCGGCTCTGCCGTCCAGGTCTCTGATCGTTCGGCAGCAGCCTACCGCTGTCGTCTCGGATTCTTGAGCTATGGGAGCTCGACCGACTCGGCCAGCAATCGGCCGCTCAGATCCGTTCCCCGCCGTCGAGATACCCCTACAGGGCGTAGGGATCCCTTCAGGGAGATGGAGCTCGAGGCTCTCCTCGGCGCCGTGCCGCTCTCCGAATGGATGCGGATCACCATCACGCCGCTCGACCGGCATCCCAACGATCCCGCTGGCCGTGATGGCGCTCGACCGGCGGCCTTAGGGTCGTGGGTGTCGAGCGTTCGCCTCCCCCTCTCCCCCGACCGACAGGAGTCAGCCGTGAGCAAGCTCCCCGACCCACGCCTCACGATGATCTACCGCTTGGAGGCTTCCCTCGGCCAACCGCTGGAGCTCGGGACCATCATCGAGGGGCACCGCCGCATCGTGCCCTTGATCGGCGGGACGTTCACCGGGCCTGAGCTAAACGGAACGCTCCTCCCGGGTACCAGCGCCGACTGGCAGATCATCCTGCCGGACGGCACTGCCCTCGGCGACATCCGTTACACGCTGCAGACCGAGCGTGGCGATCTGCTCTATGTGCAGTCACGAAGCGTGCGCCACGGTAGCCCCGAGGTGCTCGCACGCCTCGGGCGCGGCGAGGACGTCGACGCCAGCGACTACACGTTCCGCGCCGCAACCCAGATAGAGGCGGCCGCTCCCGATCTCGACTGGCTGAACAAGGGCGTGTTCGTCAGTGTCGCAGGGCGTCAGCCCGGAGGCGTGACCTATGAGGTCTACCTCGTCGCATGAACCGCGGCGGGCGACGTCCGGGGCCCGTTGACGAGGTGACGACGTTCGACGCCAACGGTGGTGGCTCGACCGGAAGCTACGGAACGACCACTCGCCGCACGGTCGCCAGATCTATGGCGAAGCGGTCCCCTGCTCGTCGACCGCAGGGAGCGCGTCTTTCCCAACTCTCAGAAGGAAGCGCCGCCTGAGCTCGGGGCAGTGGTCGTCGTCGTGGGCGGCGGGGGTGGGGTCGTAGTGGGAGGTGGGGCTGGCGCCGTCGTCGGCGGGGTCGTGCTCGGCGGGCTCGTCGCCGGAGTCGCCGGGAGCGGGGTCGAAGAAGCCGGAGGAGCCGTCGCCGAAGGCGCGGTGGTCGCCGACGGTGCGGTGGTCGCTGACGGCGCGGTGGCGGCTGACGGTGCGGTAGTCGCTGACGGTGCGGTGGTCGCTGAAGGTGCGCCTGGCTGAGGAGTGGACGTCGTGGATAGCCCCGCGGTCACAAAGGCGGACCATCTCCCCCATTGATCCGTCACATTTCCGCCTACCTGTCCAGCCGTTCGGTCGCCGGAGAACCAGTAGAGAGCCTTGCCTGAGTACGTCACCTGTCGAACGCCCCCAGCCCGCTTCACCGTGCCCAGCTTCCGGCTGCTCACCCCGGCTCCAGCGGTCGCGGTCTTCACGCCCTTTGGCAACACCACCGCCGGCCAAACCTTCAAGCACTGGGCGGTACAGGACGTCTGGCTGGCTTTCAGCGTGTAGAGCGTCGTGCCGCTGACGAGGACCGTACCGAGCTCGGCGTTCTTCGCCGTGGAGATGACGACCCGCTTCGGCTTGTGGCTGGACGCCGCTCCGGCCGCGCTGCCGAAACTGACCATGGCCGCGAGCCCCCCAACGCCGAGAGCGACTCCCGCGGCACGGAACGCGACTCGGCGAGTCACCTCTGGATGTCGTTTTGGCTGATCCACGTGGCGCGTCTCCTTGTCGTGTCGATACCGGTTGTACGGGCGAGGTGGGCCGACGGATCATCGCGACCAGAAGAACCTCGCCGGCGGACTGATCGCTTTCCGGACCTGAGCCATATAACCGGTGATGAGGAACCTGAGGAGAGGAGATGAGGGGGACGCTTCCGACGAGCGTTGCTGTCGGGTACGCCGGAGGAAGAGTCGAGACGGTTGGCGTGTTCCGGCTCTCGCGGTTCGGACGACGACGCGCCATTTCACCGAGCTCGGACAAAAACGGCGTGTCGAGTGATCTCTTTGCTCGGCCCCCACGTAGTCCTGGGTACTGGGAGCGAATATCTCTGGAGGATCTCCAGCCCATCAACCCGGGGGCGATGGCCGTGTACGGCTAACGCCCAATAGGACGAGGAGACGAACAAGATGGATCAGACGAATGGACACCACCAGGCCCGCCCACGAATTCACGGCGGTCGGATCGCGACTGCCGCCCTGGTCGCTGGAGGGCTGTCCGCATCGTTTCTCACCGCGGGAATTGCCGGTGCCTCGACCGGGACCAGCATCGTCATTTCGACCGCCAAGAACGCCAAGCTCGGCACGATCCTCGTCAGCGGCAACACGCTCTACACGTTGAAAGCCAGCCAGACGCCCTGTACTACGCAGTGTTTGACGGTCTGGCCCGCCGTGCTATTGCCCAAGGGCGTGACGTCGGCGATGGCCGGGAAGGGTGTCAGCGCGGCAAAACTCGGGACGGTGAAGCGGTCGGGCGGCACGCTGCAGGTGACCTATTCGGGCAAGCCCCTCTACTGGTTCAGCGGCGACAAAGCAATGGGACAGGTGAACGGGAACGTGACGGACACGTGGGGCAAGTGGTCCTCCATCGTGACGGCAAAGTCGGCATCGTCTGGATCGGGATCGACTCCCACGACCAGCCCCAGTTCCGGCGGCGCCTCTTTCTAGCGCCCGACCTGAGGGTCGAGAGGTCTTCGTGACGTTCCTAGCTCCGCTCGTTCGCTCTCCTTCCACGGCGTCCGTCGAGAGGGGCGGCCAACGGACCAACGGGCGGCGGTTTGCGCTGTCGTCCCGGGTCTACCTACCGGCGTGTTCGATCGCCGCCGTCGCCGCCGTCCTTGTCGGGTTCGGGTCGTTCAGCCACTTCGGTGGCTCAGACTTCGTCGCTGCGACGTCGAGTCTTCGGGTCGTCGTCGTCGGGCCGCTCAGCCTGGCAATCATCGGGGTCTTTCTCGTCGCCGAGCGGGTGCGACCCGCCCAACGGCGCCCACTGATCGCCCGCGGTCACCGCCAGGACGTTCTCTTCACGGTGTTCAACGCGATCCTGGTCGTTCCACTGGTGACTGCTCTCACCCTCACCTTTGCCGAGATCGCGCAGCGGGCTCTCCCCTGGATCGTTCTGCCGAGAATCGGAGTGGTGCCGCGCTGGGCAGTCATCGCCGTGCTCTTCGTGGCCATGGATTGGTGCAACTGGTTCGCCCACCTCGCGAACCATCGCATCCGCATGCTGTGGCGCTTCCACGAACTTCACCATTCTCAAGAGGACATGAGCGTGCTGACGGTGTTTCGCACGCATCCCCTCATCCACGTCTCATATCTCATCGCGCTCATCCCGGGCATCGTGCTTCTCGCCAATGGGGCCCTGTCGACGACGCTCCTGGTCCTCTACGGCTCGATCGTGGCGTTCGCTCACTCCAACACCAACCTCGGATTCGGGCCTCTGGGCCGAGTCTTCGTCAGTCCGAACTTTCACCGAATTCACCACCAGCTGGACGGACCTCAGGATGTCAACCTCGGCTTCGCGCTGACGATCTGGGACCAGCTCTTCCACCGAGCCGTGTTCCCGACGGAAGCGACCATCAGGATCGACACTGGGCTGCCGGGCCGCCCGTTGATCGTCGAACAGGCAGGATCGCGACCGCATCACCTCTCGGTCTTTGCCGCTCAGCTCGTCGCTCCGTTCCGGCCGATCAAAACGACCGACCCGATCTCCGAGAGCGCGTGCGGTGACTGACCGGCCGGGAGCAGACGGGGGTCGAACCTCAGGGGGATCAGCGCCTACCGATGTCCTGACGACACGAGACGCTCCCGGCTATGGCTTCATGGCGATGACGCCGCTACCGACGAAACGAGATCGCTGGCACGCATGGCTGGCTTTCGTCTTCCGCACTCGCGCCGCGGCCCTCTCTGTCGACCTTGCTCTGGTTGCCGCGCGCATCGTTCTCGCGTGGATTTTCATCTACTACGGAGCGGGGAAGCTCTTCGGGGCGTTCAACGGTCCAGGGATCCACGGGACCGCGCTCTACTTCTCGAACACGGCTCATCTCCATCCGGGGGGACTGTTCGCGATCCTCGGCGGATTGATCGAGCTCGGTGGCGGGATCTCGCTCGGGTTCGGCTTCGGCGTCCGCCTCGGCGGGTTGGCTCTGTTCGGCGACATGGTGATGGCAATGATCACCGTTACCTGGGCGACCGGGATCAACTCGTCAACGTCGCCTCCCGGCTACCAGTTGAACATGGCCCTCGGGGTCTTGTCCCTGGTCATCGCGGTGGCCGGCGCCGGCCGGTTCAGCGTCGACGCGCTCGTTGAAGAGCGCGTGGCGGCCATGGAATGACCTCCACTTGATGAGAGCGGCCATGCATCGTCTCGATGGTTCGGGGATTTCGGGTGGCGCGGTACCGACTGGGCGCTCGGTCTCGAGTCCGATCGCGGTCGTCCCGAAGCGACTGGAACCATGAACCCGGCGGGTGGGGCACTCACGGGCTACCTACCGAACCCCAACCATCTGCCTGTTCGAGTACAGCGGCTCATCAGGATCTCGGCCAATCTCATCGGTGCCGGCGGCGCGGCGCTCTTTGCCCAAGCCACCCTTCAGGCCGATCTGCATACGCACCGGTTGATCGGCGCGGCGTTCTTCATCGAGCAGGCATGGGTGGTCGCTGCCTATCTCGTCCGCCGGCCGGCACAGGTCGTGAGCCGACGGTGGGGCGACTGGTCGCTGGCCTTTGGCGGAACGTTTGGCAGTGTGTTGTTTCGGCCGGACGGTGCCCATCCACCCTGGGGGCTGGCCGCCGGCCTCGGCGTCCAGCTACTCGGCGTGACGATCTGCGTGGCGTCGTTCGTCGCCCTGGGGCGCTCTTTCGGTTTCGCCGCCGCCAATCGAGGGCTCGTACGACGTGGGCCCTACGCGGTCGTTCGCCACCCAATCTATGCCTCCTACTTTCTGCTTCAGTTCGGCTACCTGCTGCAGAGCATCTCGGTGTGGAACGCCCTGGTGATGCTGTTCGTATCCAGCTGCAACATCGGCCGGGCCATGGCTGAGGAACGCCTACTGGTGACGAGCGAGCAGTATGGGGCCTACCGCAATGAGGTCCGGTGGAGGTTGCTCCCAGGCGTCTGGTAGTGACTGGCAATCGCAAGAGAGGACTCCTGATGCGCAGTGTGACCTATTCGATGGGCGTCTCACTTGACGGCTACATCGTCGGGCCGGACGGCAACTTCGGCTGGACGGCGCCCGACGAGGAGGTCTTTCGCTTCGTCACCGACGAGATACGAGAGGTCGGCGTCCACCTGTTGGGACGACGGCTGTACGAGACGATGCTGTACTGGGAGACCGCTGACCAGGATCCATCGCTCGACGACGCAATGCTCGAGTGGGCCGCGATCTGGAAGCGGCTCCCCAAGGTGGTGTTCTCCACCACGCGGTCGGCGGTGCAGGGCCATGCCCGCCTGGCCTCCGGCGGCCTGGCGGAGGAGATCGAGCGGTTGCGAGCCGAGCCCGGGGAAGGCGACATCGCGATCGGCGGCGCGACGCTCGCCGCCGAGGCGGCCGCGTCGGGTCTGATCGACGAGTACCGGACCAGGATCTACCCGGTGCTGGTTGGCGGTGGCATTCCGTTCTTTCCCCAGCGCGAGCGCCGAGTCGATCTCGAGCTCGTCGAGTCCCGCACCTTCAGCTCGAGCGTCGTCTACCTCCGCTACCGCGTGGCGCGCTAGCCGATTCTTCCGACGCAAGCTCGGTCGAAGTAGGCACTTGTCGACGACAGGATGGCCAATTACACCGACGCCGGCTTGGTGCACCCAGCCCACGATCCGGTGATCGTCACGGTGCCGGCGTGCCCGTCAGTACCCATAAGGGTGCCCTTGAGGGATCCCGACTTGCCACCCGACGTGGTGGTGGCCGTCCCGGAGGCTCCCTGCCACGAATAGGCGTAGGTCGTGGAGAAGGTGACGCTGGTGGACGGCGATGTGGTGCTGGGCCCCATGGTCTGCGTGTGCCCGAACTTGGCGTTGATGGCCAGTAGCACGTTGGCGAGCTTCTGCGTCGTGTTATCGACATCGAGCTTGACGTTGCGCCACGTGATCGTGTCGGTTCCGTTCACGGTGCTACATCCCGCCAGGGCACTCCCCGGGGCGAAGAAGGCCGGCACCTTCAGCGTCCCCGAAACCGGTCCAGAGAACGTGAAGGAGCCCGAGGACCCCTTGGACGAGCTGGCCGCGGCCAGCGATCCGCCCGTCCCCACCAACAACCCGGAGCCGGCGATGACGACCACGGAAAGGGCCGCCAGGGAGGCCAGCCGATCCGGACGACGTCGTCGGGATGAGGCCTTCACCTCTCGTCCCTGGGCGACCACACCGGTTTCGGCACTAGGCCACCGGGTTCAACAGGTAGGCGTACCCCGAGGTGTCGCCCGAGACGCAGAATGTCTGGGTGGCACAGGAGAGGACCGTGGGCTCGCCTGTTGTGTCGAACGGTGTCGCCCCCGACCACAGGGAACCGCCGGCGGACGAGTACACGCTCTCGTCGTCGACCGCGGCGCAGGAGGTCCCGACGCAGGAGACGGCATTCAAGCCCAGGCTGGAGGTCGATCCGAACGAAGTGGTCTCGGTCCACCCTGATCCGTTCCAGACCGCGGCGGTGTAGGCCCCGGTGTTGACGGCGACGCAGTAAGTGGCACTGGTGCACGAGACGCTCGACGTGAGGTAGCCGGTCTGGCCGGGAATGGCCATGGGTGCCGAGAGATCGGTGCCGTCGTTCGACGTCTGGGAGTACCCGCCGTTGCTCACGTACATACAGAACGTGCCGACACAGGAGATGGGAGTGGAGCCCTGTCCGAGGCCGATGCCGTTGATGCCCTCACCGTCACTGCTGCTCGGTGGCTGTGACCACACCCCGTTGATGTAATAGGCCGTGTCGCCGAAATCGTCCGACTCGATTCCGCAGAAGGTGGGGCTCGAGCAGGAGACGCCCCAGAGGCCGCCGCCGATCCCCGACGGCGTCATGGTCATCGGGCTCCAGCTGGTCCCGTTGTAGATCGTGTAGCCATTGAGGTAGCTGACCGCCATACAGAAGGTGGTGGTCGGACAGGAGATCCCGTTGAAGCCTTCACCATCGGTATTGACCAGGTGCGGTGCCGACCAGCTCCCGTTCGAGTAGGTGATCACGTTTCCGGCGCCGTCGACCGCTGCACACCAGGTGATAGTGGGGCACGACACGCCGAGGATGTCGTTGTGCGGCGAGATGAGCGTTCCCACGCTCCTGACCGGCGCCACCGCCATCCCGATGACCGGCGCATTGAGGGGGATCCCGCCGGTCGAGCCATCGAAGGTGGCGTCGCCGAAGGCGAAGATCCCGCCGTCGGAAGCCACCAACCAGTAACCGTCCCCGTCGAGCGTACCGGCCATGCCGACGATGGGCTTGTTGAGGGAGGTCCCCCCGGTCGAGCCGTGGAAGCCGGCATCGCCGAAGGCGAAGATCCCGCCGTCGGAGGCGACCAGGGTGTAGCCACCCCCGTCCGGGGTAGCGGTCATGCCCACGATGGGCTTGTTCAACGCGATCCCGCCGGTCGAGCCGTAGAACCCGGCGTCGCCGAAAGCGAAGATCCCGCCGTCGGAGGCCACGAGCCAGTAGCCGCCGCCATCGGGGGTCACCGCCATGCCGACGATGGGCTTGTTCAACGCGATCCCGCCGGTCGAGCCGTAGAACCCGGCGTCGCCGAAAGCGAAGATCCCGCCGTCGGAGGCCACGAGCCAGTAGCCGCCGCCATCGGGGGTCACCGCCATGCCGACGATGGGCTTGTTCAACGCGATCCCGCCGGTCGAGCCATAGAAGCCGGCATCGCCGAAGGCGAACAGCCCGCCATCGGAGGCCACCTCCCAGTAGCCCTTGCCATCCGGCGTGGCGGTGAGGCCGACGATGGGCTTGTTGAGGGGTTGACCACCCATCGAGCCGTAGAACCCGGCGTCCCCGAAGGCGAACAGGCCGCCGTCGGAGGCGGCCAACCAGTACCCGCCCCCGGGTCCGGCGAGCTGGGCGACGGCGTCGCCTTTGGCCGCCGCGGAGGGCCCGGTCGTGGTGGAGGCCGCGCCGGCCGGGCTGTCGGCGGCTACCGACAAGCTGCCCGCGGCGCCCAGTAGGCCAAAGAGGACAGCCGCCACGGTCGACAGCCTGACGAACGTCCGTCGAAAACCAGGAACGGTCCCCCGTCCCATATGACCGTTGCCCGACATGCCTTCCTTTCTCATCCCGGGAAAATGCCCGGCGGCCACGACGCGATCCACCCGCCGCTTGGCCATGGTACGAAGTGACGGTCGGCGATGAATCCGTAGAAACCGCAGAGTTACGAGGGCGACGGCTGGTAGACCCCGAGCAGCTGGGTCCGTGAGCGGACTCCGAGCTTGCGATAGATCTTCGACAGATGGGCCTCGACGGTACGCTGCGCCATGAACAGCCGGGCTGCGACCTCGGCGTTGCTGAGACCGGCGGCCACGAGCTCGGCTACCCGGTGTTCGGCTTCGGTCAGCTCCGTCCCCCCTCTGGTGGTGCGAGTGGTGCGCAACCCGAGGCGCCCAAGCTCCTCACGGGCCCTCTCCTCCCACACCGGAGCACCCAACTTCCCAAAAATGGCGATCGCCGCCTCGATCACCTCCTGGGCTCGTCGCTTGCGACGCGCCCGGCGGGCGATCTCTCCGGCAACGAGGAGGGTGCGACCGTGCTCGAACGGCATGGGGAGCGTGCGGTGACGCTCCAGGGCGCCGTCCACTGCGGCGTCGGCGGCGTCGAGATCACCGCGGGCGGCCAGCAACAGGGCGCGGCAGCGGCCGGCGGTCGCCATCCCCGAGACCCGTCCGAGCGCCGCCGAACGCTCCTCGAAGGAGGAGAGCATCTCGTCTGACGAATCCAGGTCGCCAAGCCGGATGAGCGCTTCGATCTCGTCGGGAACGAAGTGGAGCAGGCCCGGTTCGGTGACTCGAGCGGACCGGACGAAGCTCATTGCCGGCGCCAGCCGATGATGAGCTCCGGCGGCGTCACCCACCGAGAGAGCGGAGAGCCCCAACGCCTGACCGGCGACGAGGGCGGCCAAGGGCCACCCGAACTCCGCGGCTGCCGTCACCGCGAACTCGCCCTCCCGCCAACCCTCTTCCAGTCGGCCCCGATAGACGTGCATGATCCCGCTCGTCGCCATCATCATGGCCTTCATCGGACCACCGATCTCTTCGGCCACTTCGGAACCCTCGGCCACCAGCTCCTCGGCTCGGTCCCAGTTCCCGGCCCAGGCCTCGGTCTCGATCATCCCCCACAGCAAGAGCGGCAGTCCGGTCTCGACACCTTCCGCCAGCGCTCGAACGTGTTCGGTCTCATAGAGGGCCCTGGCACCGTCGAGGTCATCGCTCAGGTGCAACACGTGGCCGACGACGACGCGAGGCCGCAGCTCCATACTCAAGCGGAGCGGCTGGTCCGATCCGATCAAACCGCGATCAATGAGGTCGCGGTGCACGCCCTCTCCCCGGCTGAACCTGACGAACGCCATGCCGGCGTACAGCCGGGCCTCGAGGGCAGCATCGCCGCTCTGCTCGACCAGCTCCGCCGCCCGCTCGGTGTAGTCACGCGCCGTTGCCTCGTCGCTGAGGTTGTTCGCCGCGACCGCCAGATCCATCGCAATGACGGCGCGTAGCATCGGGTCCTCCCCGGACTCCTCCGATGCCTTGGTGAGCGTCGCAATCCACCGTGTCGGACCGCCGCGAAAGGCCGAGTAGCGGGCCAGGCGACGCAACAGCTCGGCCCGCGATGGCCCCGATGGCATCGTCCCCACCACTGTCTCGAGCAACGCGCAGGCACGAGCAGGCTCAGAGGCCTCGAACCGGTTCTCGGCTTCGAGGATCTTCCGCCGATGCTCGTCGCCGAGCCGACGTGAAGGGGTCAACCTCACGGCCAGCTCGGCCAGTACAGCCGCCGTTTCGCAGGCACCGCGGGCCATGGCCGACAGGGAGGCATCCTCTACTGCCCGCGCCACCCGCTCATCGGGGCCATCCGCAGCCAGCGCAAGGTGGCGAGCCCGTACTTCTGGATGACGTACCGCCGAAGCTAGACGGCGGTGAACGGCCCGGCGTTGTTCCGCGGTCGCGTCGTCGGACACGACCGATCGGATAAGTGGGTGGGCGAACACGAGACCATCACCGGTCCGTTGAACGATGCCTGCGTCCACGGCCCGCTCGAGATCTCGGTTGGCGTTCTGTGGATCGGCCGCGGCCGCCAGCACCACGGGGTACAGCGGTTCCCCGGTTAGCGCGGCGACCAGAAGGACGTCCGATCCACCGGCGGTGATCGGGCTCATCCGGTGACGTACCAGCCGACGCAGGGACTCCGGCACGCTCATGGATCCGGCGGGACCCGTCGCCACGTCGATGGCGTTCTCGGCCACCAGCTCGAGGGCGAACAGCGGGTTGCCCCGGGAAAGCTCGTGCAATCGTGCCAGGCCGCTCCGTCCTGGCGTCACTCCAGTTCTCGAGCGGATCAGCTCTCTCGTCGCCTCGAGGGTGAGCGCACGTACGTCGATCCGTTCCATCCGGTGGGACTCGACCGAGTCAATCGCCAGTGACGCCGGTTCCGTGGACAGTTCGGTCCGGACCACACCCAGCAGGCCTACGGCCGCTTCGCCAGCCCGACGCAGGACGTAAGAGAGCACCCTGGCCGAGGGGCGATCGAGAAGGGGAAGATCGTCAACCGCCAGCAACACCGGTGCCTCGGCAGCCAGGCTTCGGACGACCCCCAGGACAGCGGTGGCCAGCGTGCGGGGGTCCACTGGGATGTCGGACAGCTGTTCCCGGAACACCGCGACGTCGACGGCGCGCCGCTGAGGCTCGGGCAATTCGTCAACTGCCGCCCTCGGAATCGCCTCCAGCAAATCGGCCAAGGCGGTGAACTCCCACGGGACCTCCGACTCCACCGGGTTGGCCGACAGGACCCGATATCCTCGATCGGTCGCTGTCGCCTTGGCCCAACTCAGCAGCGTCGTCTTGCCGATTCCCACCTCGCCTTCGATGAGCAGGCAACGGGACCCTCCGGGTAGGGCATCCAAGAAGCGGCCGATCTGGGCCGATTCGACCTGTCGGGCGATGACAGGAACAGCGCTCATGATCCGATTGCTCCCGGGCCGCTCGGCGGTTCGTCTTGCTGACGCCGCCGAGCCAGAGGCAACTCGATTGGCAGCTCTTTCAGTGTATTCCCAGCTAGAGGGCACTTGGGGCATGGCCACGGAGTCGTCGTGCGTGACACTGGCGCGCCGAAACCTCGGCATCGCGGCCACTAGACCGCGATGCCGAGGTCGGGGAATGGAAGTCCGTTCAGTCGGTGGCGATACCCTCGATACCGGCACCCAGGCCGGCCACACTGCCGAGATCGGTAAGCGAGCCACCGGCGTTGAGGTGGAACTCGTCGACCGCACCGGCCCCGCCTGCCTCCACGTAGAGGGTGCTCCCATCGGCCGATGCCGCCATGTCGATCGGCCCGGCATCGGTCGTTCCGACGACGCCGGTCGTCCCGACAAGAGACGGGGTCCCGTTCGGAGCGACGGAGTAGGCGCTCACGCTGTTGCTCCCGGCGTTGGCGACGTAGTCGTAGCCGCCGGCCGTGGTGATCCAACACAATGCCGCCTGGCCGTCAGTGACGGAGGAGCTCACACTGGCGAGCGCTCCGCCCGTACCGAGGGCAAAGGTGTGGAGCGCGCTCGGTCCGGCTTCAGCCACGACCAACTGCCCGGAGGCGCTGAAGGTGAACGAGAACGGAACGTTGCCCGGGTCGGCGGTCACCGTCGGTGTCGCCGAAAGAAGACCGGCCGGGCTGACGCCGAACACGTCGAGAGAGCTGGTGCTGGCCTTCGTCGTCACGATCAGCTCGGAACCGTTGGGGGTGAAGCCGACCTCGCCCGGGGACGCGAGGAAGTTCGGTGGTGTGCTGTTGGCCAGACCGAGCGAGCGGGACGATCCGGGGATCGGTGCCAGCTGGGCACCCACGAGCCGGTAGCCGGTCAACGTACCGGACCCGCCGGCGTTCAAGACGTAGACCAGGTTGCCCGAGACGGCGATGCTGTCGGGAAAGGTGCCACCGGAGCTCACCACCTGGAGCAGGCGGAGCTGGCGGCCTTGGGCCGAGAGCACCGAGACGGTGTTACTGCCGGCATTGACAGCGAACAGGAGCTGGCGAGACGCGTCATAGACGAGCGAGTCTTGCGACGCCAACTCGTCGACGGCGGCCCCCGATGCCAGGCCCCCGAGACCCCCGGTGGCGACAGTCTGCCGCTCGGAGAGCCGACCGTCGTGATGCTGGGCGAGGACCAGGATCTGATTGCCGCCCGGGCTATCACTCTGGACAAAGACGGCTTGGCCTCCTTGGCCTCCTTGGCCTCCTTGGCCTCCTTGGCCTCCTTGGCCTCCTTGGCCTCCTTGGCCTCCTTGGCCTCCTTGGCCTCCTTGGCCTCCTTGGCCTCCTTGGCCTCCTTGGCCTCCTTGGGAACTGAATTGGGGAGCCCCGGGCTGCGCTGCTCCGGCAACGGCAGCGGGACCAACGGCCACAGTGGCGGCTGCCGCGGCCGCGACGAGGGATCGACGAACGGTTGCTCTCATGATGGGCTCCTTCGGATACGGGTCGGTCCGGTGACGCATCGGTCATGCGTTGCCGGCGAGGAAGCGAACCGGCGTTCCTCGGTTGTAGAGACGCCCCCGCCACCCCGCTGATTGCCGCCTTGCTTGTCGCTTCTGGTGGCGACAAGAGCTTTTCGGCCACCCGCCCAGGCGCACCGGTTGGCCACAGCGTCCGCGTCGCTGCTGCTCGCGCTTGGACGGATTCTCATCGGCCGATCGCTCGAACCGTGATGTACTGCGAATCAGCCGGCGCACCCCATCCGAGCGTCCGGGACAACTGGACGTCGACGCCCGGTACGCACGTCAGTGCGTTCGCCAACTCTCGCTTGGCGAACGCCGTTGAGACGGCCTACCGATAGTCACCAATCCACCCGGCGGGTTCAACCGGTCCACGCAACACCTCGGCAATCACCTCCCGCTGCGCCCGGACGCCACGGCGGCGACCTTGTCCTACTCCTGTGCTACCTTTCGTCTATGGCCGTAAGGAAGAAGCGTTCGGTGTCGATGCCCCCTGACGTCGACCTTCAGATTGCGACGGCCGCCGCGGAGGCGGGCATGTCGTACAGCGCATGGTTGGCCGCGACGGCCCGCAAGGAGTTCACGATCCGCGCCGGCCTGGACGCCGTCGAGCGGTTCCAGCACAACCAAGGCGCCTTCAGCCCCGAGGAACTGGCCGAGGCCGACGAGTGGGCCAGGAATGCGGTTGCCCGGAGCCGGCAGAGCGGATCGCGCCGTCGCCGAAGCGCCTGATGGGCGTCACGTACGACACCGGCGCCCTCATCGCCGCCGACCGAGGCGAACGGCGAATGTGGGCTCGTCATCAGGCGCTCCTCGAGCTCCGAGAGGTCCCAACGGTGCCCGCTCCTGTCGTCGCCCAGGCGTGGCGCGGGGGAAACCGTCAAGCCCTCCTATCGCGCCTCCTCGTCGGCTGCACGGTCGAGGCCCTCGACGACGTCGGGGCACGAGCTACTGGCACTCTGGCGACGCAGGCGAAGACCAGCGACGTGGTCGACGCCTCCGTCGTCGAGGGCGCGTTGCGACGCCACGATCTGGTCGTCAGCTCTGATCCCAGCGACTTGACCGCTATTGCCGATGCTGCCGATCACGCACTCGAGGTGGCACGTCCCTGAACGGCGCGACGACGGCGGGGGGTCTGACCGTCAGGCGATCGCCGGCCCTCATCACCGGTGAGGCCCCTTTCAAGGGCCTGTAATCCGGACGTCGCACCGCTCGTCGTGGTGCAAGACGATCCTGGCCAGGAGCCATAGGTTTACTGATGGGATGAAGGAGCGCAGCGCAGCTCCCGCGTGACGGGTCCGGTCGAGCGCACCGGCCCGGACGCCGATCACAGGAGCGGTCCGCGGTGACGGCCATGAAGACGAAGCCCCCCACCCCCACCGAGCGAGCCCCCAGGAGCTCCTCCCGTCGACCGGGACCAGGTGTGCGGCGCACACTTGGGGTTGCGAAACCGAACCGGAGACGACGGAAGGAGACTCCCGTGGAACACCAACAACAGTATGTCGGCATCGACCTGCACCGACGGCGCAGCGTCATGGTGCGACGTAGTGCGTCAGGCGAGACCCTGGGCGCGGCCCGCATCGACAACGACCCGGTGGCCTTGGCGGCCGAGCTGGCCAGGGCCGGCGAGCACCCCGAAGTGATCCTCGAAGCCACCTACGGGTGGTACTGGGCGGCCGACGTGATCGATGAGTGCGGGGGCAACGTGCATCTGGCCCATCCCCTCGGCAACAACTGGGGTCACCGGCGAGTGAAGAACGACGAGCGCGACGCGACCGATTTGGTCGATCTACTACGTATGGGACGACTGGCCGAGGCCTGGGTGGCCCCGCCCGCTTTGCGAGAGCTGCGAGAGCTCGTCCGCTACCGGGCCAAGCTCGTCCACCTGCGCACCGGGCTGAAGGCCCAGGTCCATGCCGTGCTGGCCAAAGAGGGGGTGGCCGTGCCCATGGCCGACTTGTTCGGGGTGGGCGGCCAGCGTCTCTTGGACGAGGTGCACCTGGCTGACGCCTACCGCATCCGGGTGGAGAGCCTGCGGGGCCTGATCGAACGATGCGACGCGGAGATCGCCATGCTGGAAAAGGAGACCGCTCCGTCCTTTGCCGGCCACCTCGGCTACCAGGCCGTCCAGGTGATCCCAGGCGTGGGCCCGGTGCTGGCCTCGGTCTTCGTGGCCGAGATCGGCGACGTCTCGAGGTTCAAGAGCGCCCGGCACCTGTGCAGCTGGGCCGGGCTCACCCCCACCCACTACGAGTCCGACGAGAAGGTCCGTCGGGGCCACATCACCAAGCAGGGTTCTCGTCTCGTGCGCTGGGCCGCCGTCGAGGCCGTGGCCCGCCAACGCACCGGGACCCCGATCCGGGCCCACCACCGCCGGGTGGCCGAGCGCCGGGGCAACGGGGTCGGGCGGGTGGCGGCCGCCCGCAAGCTTCTCATCCTCGTCTACTACGGCCTACGGGACGGCGAGATCCGTTGCCTGGCCGAGACGGGATGAGACCCGGAACGGACGCACCCGATGCGAGCTCGGCAACATTCATGGCTCCCGCTCCCGCGGCGAGACCGGGTTACTGATTGAGCCCACCGGATTGCGGCCGAACCACTCCATGTCGCCTCGAGCGACGAAGAGATGAACGGCACCCGGGTTCTCGGGCTGCCTCGCCAATATCTGCTGGCCCCTGGAGATAGACCGCCAGGCGTCCCCGACTCGGCAACACCAGGGGACGACCACGAAGCCCTGACGGGCTTCACACCACATTGTGTGAAGACCAACTGACCGGGCCGTCAAGGCTGCCCCTCCGGCCGGCCTTCGGCCGGCCTTGACCGCCCTCCCGGTTCTCGGCTCCCCGAGGCCTTGCATTGACGCGCCCGGTGGTCGTGACAGCGTGCTGTCATCCGGGCATCAGAAACCGCCAACGGAGCCTTCGGCACCCCGTTGACAAACTGCGCTCCTTCAGAGATGAATGTTGGCCTCGCTCGGCGAGGCCCGGTCAGGTACGCACTCCAAGCCTTGACCTCCAGGATTATAACGGTTATCTTTTACTAACCGTTAGGGAGGAGACTCGGTGCAGCAGGAAGTTGTGCTGGCGTTGCTCGCGAAGGAGCCGTCAACGGGTTCCCGGCTGCGGGCCCGGCTGAACGACGCACTTGGCCCCCTCGGCGAGGCCATGAACGACGGCCAGATCTACGTCAACCTGGCCCGATTGGAGAAGGCCGGGTTCATCGCCCGCGAAATGTCGGCGCCGGCCGGGAAGGTTTACGAACTCACCCCGTCGGGCCAAGAACGGGTCAGCGAGTGGCTTACCGAGGTGAGTTGGCCCAAGCCCGATCTCGCCGAGTTCCACCTGAAGCTCGTGGCCGCCGCCCAGGCTGGCCTGGCCGACCCGATCGGCATCGTCGACGCCCAACGCCGGGAGCTGCTCCGGCGCCTGCGCGACGTCGGACGTGCGGCGATGGCCGAACCCGAAGGCTCTCCGGCCGGGCTCCTACTCGAAGGCATCGTGCTGCGCCTCCAGGCCGACCTGCGGTGGCTGGAGGCTTGCGAACGCGCCTGGACCGATCGGGGGAAGCGATGAACGACAACGACTCGAACACCGCACTCGTGTTCGCCCGAGGACTACGCAAGGACTACGGGAGCGGCGAGGGACTGGTGCGCGCCGTTGACGAGGTCGACCTCGAGGTCGCCCGCGGCGAGTCGGTGGCCATCATGGGCCCGAGCGGCTGTGGGAAGTCGACGCTCCTCCACCTCCTCGGTGGGCTCGACCGGCCGACCGCCGGTGAGCTGTGGCTGGCGGACCGGCGGATCGACCGACTCTCCGAACGGGGTCTGGCCCAGCTCCGGCGCCACGACGTGGGCTTCGTCTTCCAGGCCTTCCATCTCATGGACGAACTGACGGCCCAGGAGAACGTCGAGCTGCCGGCCCTCCTGGCGGACGCTCGCCCCGGCTGGCCCGGCGGCGGGCCCAGGAGCTTCTCGACCAGGTCGGCCTGGCCGACCGGGCCGAGCACCTCCCGTCGGCCCTCTCGGGCGGACAGCGCCAGCGCGTCGCCATCGCCCGGGCGCTGGCCAACGAACCACAGCTGGTCCTGGCCGACGAACCGACCGGCAACCTCGACAGCACTGCCACCTTGGAGGTGCTCCGGCTCTTCGAGCACCTCCGCACCATCGGGCTCACGCTGGTCGTCGTCACCCACGACGAACGGATCGCCGCCACCGCCGACCGGCTGATCGCCATGCGTGACGGCGTCTTCGTCGACGAGACCCGCCTGGTCGGGGGTTCGGGGGGACCGCTCGGCGCCCTGTTCGGCGTGGAGCTGGAGGTCTGAGATGCTCGGTCGCACGCTGCTGGCGTTGCGCCTGGTGGCGGCGAGCCTTCGCCGACGGCCGGTCGAAGCGATCGTGACGGTGGTGGCCATCGCCGCCGCCACGACCACGCTCACGTTGGGCCTGGCCCTCCACGGCGTCACCAATCACCCCTACGAGACCACCCGGGCGAGGACCTCGGGACCGGACGTCGTGGCGATGCCCACATCCCATCCGACATCCAGCCCGGGGTCCCCGACCCGGAACGCCCACCCGGACTCCGGCGCGACCGACCTCGCCGCGCTCGACGACCTTGTGCACGCTCCGGGGGTCGCCGCCCACAGCGGCCCGTACCCGGTGAGCTTCCCGACGATGCGGGTGAACGGGTCGAAGGTGATCGCGGTCGCCGAGGGCCGCACGAGCGAAACCGGCGACGATCGATCAGCCGTACGTCACGCAGGGGTCGTGGGTCCGTCCGGGTGGCGTGGTGGTCGAGCGGAGTTTCGCCGAAGAGCTCGACGTCAAGGCTCGGCGACCGGGTGACACTCAACGGCCGATCGTTCCCGGTGGTCGGGATCGCCGTCACGGCCGCCGTACCTCCGTACCCGTACACCGTGACAGGGGTGGCGCTCGACACATTGCCGGCCGTCTGGAGCCAGGCGCTCGGCCTGATCTGGACGACGGAGGCCACGGCCCGGAGCCTGGCCACGCCAAGTGCGCCGGTCAGCTACATGTTGAACCTCAAGCTCGTCGACCCGTCGCAGGCCTCCGCCTTCGTCGATGCCCACGCCGGCGACCGCGCGCTGTACCTCGAGCCGTGGCAGCGAGTGAGCACAGTGGAGAGCCAGGCCACGGTGCCCTTCCAGCGTGGCCTCCTGGTCGGGAGCGCGCTGCTCGACCTCCTGGCCGTTGCCAGCTTGGCGGTGATCGTGGGTGGTCGTTTGGCCGAGCGGACCCGCCGGGTCGGCCTCCTGAAGGCCATCGGTGCGACCCCGCGACTGGTGGCGGGCGTGCTCCTGCTCGAGTACCTCACGTTGGCGTTGGTCGGCGCGGCGGTGGGACTGGGCCTCGGATGGTTGGTCGCGCCGTTGATCGCCAATCCGGGGGCCGGGCTCGTCGGGAGCGTCGGGCCACCGCCGGTGACCGTCGCTGACGTCGGCTGGATCGTGGCGCTGGCCGTGGCGGTGGCCGGTTTGGCGGCGTGGATCCCGTCGGTGCGGGCCGCCCGGACGAGCACCACGGCGGCGCTGGCCGACGCGGCCCGCATCCCGAAACGCCGACCGCGCTTGGTCAGGGCCGCGTCGCATCTGCCGGTGCCGCTGCTGCTCGGGCTGCGCCTGGCGGCCCGCCGGCCCCGTCGGATGATCCTGACGCTGGTGAGCGTGACGATCACCATGACCACCGTCGTCGCCGTGCTGGCGATCCACGCCCACGAAGGTCAGGCCCCGCCGATCCCACGCTCGGTGTTCGCCATTCCGATGAACCCGAACACCCGCAACACGGACGCGGTGTTGCTCGTCCTCACCGTGGTCCTCGTCTTCCTCTCGATCGTGAACGCCGTCGTCATCACCTGGGCGACCTCGGTGGACTCGCGCCAACCTCTGGGCGTGGCCCGAGCCCTGGGCGCGACGACCCGGCAGTTGAGCACCGGCTTGTCGACGGCCCTATTGATTCCCTCCCTGCCGGGCGTGATCGCCGGCATCCCACTGGGGCTGCTCCTGGTCAAGGCGACCGACCATGGGTCGAGCTTCACCGCGCCGTCGGCGCTCTGGTTGGCCGCCGCGTTCCTCGGTGTCCTGGCGGCGCTCGGCGCCCTCTCGTTGATTCCGGCCCGCGTCGAAGCCCGACGCCCCACCCTCGACGCGCTGCAGTCGGCGTTCACGTAGCAGAACTCGTCGCAATTCCGATCCCTCTATCGGCGTCGGCGCTTCTTCGCCAAGGCCAAGGGGTACCTCGCCTCGCCGACTAACGAAAAATCGCCGGGAGGAGACGGGAGGAGAACGAGACCAGCGCCACCCAAAGCTGCCTTTACTGGGAGTTTGCTACTTGGCGGGAGCCAGGAGGTTAACTGAATGTTGACCTCGACCGGCCTCGCGCACATCCCTGCTCCGTCGGTCCTGCGGCACCCTTGCCTGGACTGACTATCTCGCCCATCGCCATTAAGGGTGGGGAACGTACGGGGGTGCGGTTGGGGGAAACGAGCGACGTACACTTCGCGTGATGCCCCGCAAATCCCTGTACCTCTCCGGCGATCCGAAGGCCGACGCCCTCCTCACCAAAGACCCGCTGGCTCTCCTGGTCGGCATGGTCCTCGACCAACAGATCCCGCTCGAATGGGCCTTCAAGGGGCCGTACGAGCTCGTCGACCGGCTCGGCGCACCGCTCGACGCGGCGGCGCTGGCGGCGATGGACCCGAACGCGCTGGTCGAGGCGTTCTCCCGCCGACCGGCCCTGCACCGCTACCCCGGGTCGATGGCCGGCCGCGTGCAAGCACTGTGCCAGGTCGTCGTCGAGGACTACGACGGCGACGCGGCCCGGATCTGGAAGACCGCGGCCAACGGCCAAGAGCTGCTCTCGCGGGTGAAGAAGCTGCCGGGGTTCGGCGACCAGAAGGCCCGGATCTTCGTCGCCCTGCTCGGCAAGCAGCTCGGCGTGACGTCGTCGAACTGGGCGACTGCGTCGTCGCCGTTCGGCGAGGCTGGTAGCTACATGTCGGTCGCCGACATCGTCGACGCGGACAGCCTGGCCAAGGTGCGCCAGTACAAGCAGGCGATGAAGGCCGCCAAGAAGGCCGAGGCCGTCACCTCGACCGTCACGGCCAAGAAGGCGCCAGCCAAGAAGGCGGCCCCGGCCGGAAGAAGACCGCCGCCGGCAAGAAGGCCCCCTCCGCCAAGACCGTGGCCAAGAAAACCAGCGCCCGTACCCGGTGACGTCCACGCTGCCGGCGGCCGGCCGCTTGGCCGGTCGGCGGGTCTATCTCTGTACGCCCGACCGCCCGGACGTCGCGTCGTTCGTCGACGCGTGCATCCGCGGCGGCGTCGACGTCGTGCAGCTCCGCGACAAGACGCTCGACGCCCGCCCGCTGCTCGACCGGGCGGCGATCGTCCGGCAGGTCTGCCACGACCACGGCGTCCCGTTCATCCTCAACGACCGGCCGGACCTCGCGCTGGACGCCGGCGCGGACGGCGTCCACGTCGGGCAGGACGACGCGCCGCCGACGCTCGCTCGTCGCATCCTCGGACCCGACGCCATCGTCGGGCTGTCGACCCACGCGCCGGCCGATCTCGACGCCGCGGTCGACGAGCCGGTCGACTACCTCTCGGCCGGCCCGGTCGTGCCGACGCCGACGAAGCCCGGCCGTCCGGGGACCGGGACGGACTACGCGGCGACCGCGACCGCCCGCTCGTCGCGGCCGGTGTTCGTGACCGGCGGCGTCAGCCCGTCGACCGTCCCCGGCCTCGCCGCGGCCGGCATCCGCCACTTCGTCGTCGTCCGTTGGCTGACCGACGCGGCCGATCCGCACGCTGCGGCCCGGGCCCTCCGCGAAGCCGTCGACGACGCCCTGGCCCACTGACCGGCGCCCCCGCGCCGACCCGCCGGCCGCCGGCCGGGCTCAGCAGCGCCGGGCTCAGCGTTGACGTTCGAGCCAGCCGATGAGGGTGGCGACGACCCGCGGGTCGGCCCGGAGCCAGTGCCCGGCGCCGGGGACGATCCGGAGATCGACCGTCCCACCGCCGGCCGCATCGGCCAGCGCCCGGGCCGCCGCGGTCGGGACCTCGTTGTCGTCCGCACCGTGCACGACGAGCAGCGGACGGTCGCCGAGGTGCGCGGCGGCATCGAGCGGTTGAAGCTCGGCCAGCTCGTTCGCCCACGCCGCCTCGTCCGCCGGGAACCCGTCCGACCGGATCACGCCGCTGCGCCGGCAGCGGCCGAGGACCGCGGCCGGCTCCGCCACCCACGCCGCCAGATCCGCCGGCCCGGCCAGCGACGCGACGCCGCGCACCCGGTCGTCACCGGCGGCCAGTCGTAGCGCGAACGCCCCACCGAGGCCGAAGCCGACCGTCCACACCCTCCCACCCGCGCCGACCTCCTGGTCGACGAGGAACGCGAGATCCTCCAGCCAGCCCGACGCCGAGAAGTCGCCGTCCGAGCCCGCGCCGCGCAGCATGCCGATGACGACCCGGAACCCGGACTCCTGACTGAGCCGGTCGGCCAGCGCCGGGTACGCCCGACCGGTGTCCGCCGCGCCGCCGGTGACTCGCGGCAGCTCGTGGCAGAGGAGGAGGACCGGGCTCGGCGGCGACCCTGGCGCGACCGTCGTCGAGTACAGCCGGAGCGGGCCCGTCGGCCCGTCGGCCAACCGCCACGGCGCCGTCAACTCAGATGCCGATGCGCTGAGCCAGCAGCTCGCGGTGGTACGCCGGGTCGCCGAAGAGGAGCTCGGACGACTTCGCCCGCTTGAAGTACAGGTGGGCGTCGTGCTCCCACGTGAACCCGATGCCGCCGTGGATCTGGATGTTCTCGGCCGCGGCGTGGAAGTACGCCTCCGAGCAGTACGACTTGGCCAGGCTGGCGACGACCGGTAGCTCGTCGGAGTCCTCGGCCGCGGCCCACGCCGCGTAGTACGCCGCGGACTTCGCCGACTCGACCTCCAAGAGCATGTCTGCGCACTTGTGCTTGATCGCCTGGAAGCTGCCGATCGGCCGGCCGAACTGGATGCGCGTCTTCGCGTACTCGACCGAGCTGTCGAGGCAGTGCTGCGCGCCGCCGACCTGCTCCGCGGCGAGCGCCACCGCGGCCAGGTCGAGCGTCTGGCGAAGCCCGTCCGCCGCGCCGCCGTCGGCACCGATCAGCCAGGCCGGCGTGTTCACGAGCTCCAGCCGGGCCTGCTTACGGGTCTGGTCCATCGTCGCCAGCGGCGTCTTCGTCAGCCCGTCCGCATCGCCCTTCACGCCGAAGAGGCTGATCCCCTTGCTCGTGCGACCGACGACGAGGATCAGGTCGGCGAGGTGACCGTCGAGGACGAAGCTCTTGTGGCCGTTCAGCACCCAGCCGCCCCCCTCGGCCTCGGCCGCCTGGAGCTCGACCGCGTCGAAGTCCCATCGGCCGTTGTCCTCGGTGATGGCCAGGGTGCCGATGGTCTCCCCGGAAGCGATGCCGGGCAGCAGGTACTTCTTGGCCGATTCGTCACCGGACGTCAAAAGCGCGTTGGCCGCCAGCGCGACCGTCGAGAAGTACGGCGCGCACGAGCAGCGCCGCGCCCATCTCCTCGAGGACGACGATCAGCTCGACGTACGAGAAGCCGGAGCCGCCGTACTCCTCCGGGATCGTCAGCGACTGCAACCCGAGCTGATCGGCCATCTGCGACCAGACGGCCGGGTCGTAGCCGTCGGTCGTCTCCATCAGCCGGCGCACCTCGGACTCCGGCGACTTGTCCTGGAGGAACCGTCGCACGGCCCGCCGAAGCTCGTCCTGCTCCTCGCTGAACGCGAAATTCATGAAGGCCCCTTCTCGCCGCCGCGGCCGATCCCGCCGACCGCCACCGGCGAACTCTACCGTGCCCTCCGCGACGCTGTCCGGGGCCCGGGACAGCCGGACATGTGGGAACCTGGTGCCATGCCCGACGTGGTCCGGATCTGGGAAGACGCCACCTGCGAGGTCCACCGGACGGTCGTCGGGCCGATGGACAACAACGTCTACGTCGTCCGCTGCCGCCGCACCGGCGACGCGGTGCTCGTCGACGCGGCCAACGAGCACGACCGGCTGCTCGAGGTCTGCGAGAGCCTCGGCGTCCGCAGCGTCGTCGAGACGCACGGGCACTGGGACCACATCCAAGCCGTCCCCGCGCTCCGCGACGCCGGGCTCTCCGTGGCGGTCACCGAGGCCGATGCGGCCATGCTCCCGTCGTACGACCTGATCCTCGAGGACGAGACCGTCCTCGAGGTCGGGCGGCTGCGGATCCGGACGATCGCCACGCCCGGGCACACCGCAGGCTCGATGTGCTTCGCGGTCGAGGACACGCCGCTGCTGCTCTCCGGCGACACGCTCTTCCCGGGCGGCCCCGGCAACACGTCGTCCGAGGGCGGCGACTTCCCGACGATCGTCCGGTCGCTCGAGGAACGGCTCTTCGCCCGCTTCGACGCGGACACCGTCGTCCTGCCCGGCCACGGCGCGTCGACGACGATCGGTTCCGAGTCCCCGCACCTCCAGGAGTGGATCGACCGGGGCTGGTAGCACCGAACGGGTGATGATAGTGATGCGCATATACTGATGTCATGCGCACCACCGTTGCCATCGACGACAACGTGCTGGCCGCGGCCAAGGTCAGGGCCCGCGAGCAGAGGACCACGCTGGGCCGGCTGGTCGAGACGGCGCTCCGGCGGGAGCTGGCCGGCGCGGAACGACCGGCGACGATCCCCCTTCCGGTGTTTACCTCCGGGAACGGCCCTCGGCCGGGGGTGGATTTCCGCTCGAACCGAGCCCTCGCCGAGCTGCTCGACGACCCGACCGGTGCCCCAGAGTCGTTGTGAAGGTTCTCGACGTGAACGTCGTCCTCGCCGCCCACCGACAGGACCATCCCGACCATCCGGTGGCCCGGGCCTGGCTCGACCGACTGGTCGCCGGCGACGAGCAGTTCGGCGTGCCGTGGTCCGTATGGTGGTCGTTCCTCCGACTGGCCAGTCATCCCCGGGTGTTCCCGGTGCCCACGCCCATTAGTGACAGTCTCGACTTCGCCACCGCCGTTCGTGCACAACCCGGCCACCTGCCGACGGAACCCGGCCCGCGTCACCTGGACTGCCTGCAGGAGGCGTGCCGGCGGGGTGAGGCGACGGCCGATCTGGTTCCCGATGCCGTGCTGGCCGCGGTCGCGCTGGAGCACGGGGCCACGGTGGTCAGCTTCGACCGGGACTTCGCCCGCTTCGACGGGATCGACTGGGAACAGCCGGTCTGACCCGCGCCGAGCCGACTCAGACGGCGGTGGCCGGATGACGGGGTTGGCTGATGAGCTCGATCCCGTCGGGCAGCCCCTCGACGGTCACCTCGCCATCGGCGACGGTCACGTCGACCCGGGCGCCGGCCAGCGGGATGCCCTCGACGCGCAGGCGACCGATGGCCGGCGGCACCATCGGCGAGAGCCACGTCTTGCCGTACGGGACCCACGGGTCGAGGCGGAGCAGCGTGCGCAGGCAGAGGAGCGGTGACGCGGCCGACCACGCCTGCGGCGAGCACGACGTCGGGTAGCCGACCGGCACGGACAGCTCGTCGCGGTCGAGCCCGCTGTAGAGCTCCGGCAGCCGGCCGCCCTGGGCCATGGCCGCCTCGAAGAGCGCCATGACGAGCCGCTGGGCGCCTTCTTCGAACCCGTAGCGGGCCAGGCCGGCGGCGACGATGGCGGTGTCGTGCGGCCAGACGGAACCGCAGTGGTAGCTGACCGGGTTGTAGCCGCCCATCGACGTGGCGAGCGTCCGGACGCCCCAGCCGCTCGAGAGGTCCGGGCCGAGCAGGTGCCGGGCGACGGCCTGGGCTTTGTCCTCCTCGACGATCCCGGTCCACAGGCAGTGGCCGATGTTCGACGTCAGCGAGTCGATCGGCTTCTTGTCGGCGTCGAGGCCGACGGCGAACCACCCGCGGTCGTCCAGCCAGAAGTCACGGTTGAACGCGGCCTTCAGGTCGGCGGCCTTCTTCCGGTAGCGGGCGTAGACCGCGTCGTCGCCGGCTTCGAAGGCGAAGTGGGCCCGGGCCAGGTAGGCGCTGTAGACGTAGGCCTGGACCTCGCAGAGGGCGATCGGCGCGTCGGCGACGCGGCCGTCGGCGTAGCGGATGCCGTCCCAGCTGTCCTTCCAGCCCTGGTTGGCCAGGCCACGATCGGTCGCCCGCTGGTACTCGACGTAGCCGTCGCCGTCGGCGTCGCCGAAGTCGTCGATCCACGCGAGCGCCCGGTCGGCGTTGGGCAGCAGCTCGTCGACGAGCTCGCGGGCGAGGCCCCACCGGCGCAGCTCGCCGAGGAGCATGACGAAGAGCGGCGTCGCGTCGGCGCTGCCGTAGTAGATGCTGCCACCACCGAGCGAGAGCGACGCCGCGTCGCCGAACCGCATCTCGTGCAGGATGCGGCCGGGCTGCTCGTCGTGGAGCGGGTTGACGTCCTTCCCCTGGAAGCGGGCGAGCGTCTGCAGAACGCCGAGGGCGAGGTCCGGATCGACGAGCAGCGCCGACCAGGCCGTGAGCAGCGAGTCGCGGCCGAAGACGGTCATGAACCACGGCGCACCGGCCGCGACGACGGTTCGCTCGGGGAAGTCGGGGTCGAAGATGCGCAGCGCGCCGAGGTCCTCGGCGCTGCGGGTGACGACCATCCGCAGGCCGTCGTGGTCCGTCTGGACATGCGGCACGCGCTGGCGCCACCGGGCCATCCGCTCCGACGGCGTCGCCCGCTCGACCGGTTGCCCGCAGCGATAGCGCGGCAAGACCAGCGACGACTCGATGACCGGGACGACCTCCAGGCAGGCCGACCAGCTGCCGCGGGCGGGCACGACGACCTCGATCGCTGCGTGGTCCTCCGACAGATGGAGGGCCGGGGTCGGCGGGCGCCGTGGCGGCAGCGGCGGCGAACCGGCCGCGCCGTCCGACCCGTCCTCGCCGGCGGTTGAAGTGGCGGTGAACCGGAGCTGCACCCCTCGATGGAGCGGCCCGCGCCGGTAGGAGAGGGCGAGGCAGTCGCCGTCGACCGTCCGCGTCACCTCGCCGTCGGGGTCGGTGCGGGCCCGGCCCTCCTTCACCGCGAAGAGATCGGCGAAGTCCGCGTCGATGAACGCCTCGACCACGCAGACGGTCGGCTCCGGTCCGAAGTTGCGGATCTGCAGGTCCTCGCGCATCCCCTGGCCGACGTAGCGGGAGCGGAAGATCATCAGCGTCGAGTCGGCCCGACCGGCGGCTGGGGAGCCCCGAGAGACGAAGGTGGCGCTGAACGGATCGTCGTTGACGGCGGCGAGCGGTTCGAGCGCCCGGCCGTCTATCCGCAGCTCCAGGCGGGAGAGGATCCGAGTGTCCCGGACGAACAGGCCGTGGGCACCGCCGGGCACCATGTCACCGGCTTGGTCGCTGATGGCGAACGTCGACTCGTCGACCAGCGTGACCGCGCCGCCGGCTCCGCCGATGGCGGCCACCTTGCCCGAATAGGTCCACGGGGTCGCCACCGGTCGGGAGCGTACTGGTCCCGCAGGCCAGGCAGGAATTCGATCGTCCCTGTTCTCTAAATGCGACCAAAGAGGTAAACTTTTGAGCAGTGACCCCCACCCCCCTCCTGCAGATCGACGACCTCCACGTCGCGGTCGACGGCGCGGAGATCCTGAAGGGGGTCGACCTGACCGTCGGCGAGGGCGAGGTCCACGCGCTGATGGGGCCGAACGGGGCCGGCAAGTCGACGCTGGCGGCGACGCTGATGGGCCACCCGACGTACCGGGTGACGGAAGGGACGATCCGCTACCGCGGCGAGGACGTGACCCACTGGGCGACCGACGCCCGGGCGAAGGCCGGGATGTTCCTGGCGTTCCAGTACCCCGAGTCGATCGAGGGCGTCTCGGTCATCCAGTTCCTCCGCCAGGCCATCTCGGCCCGGCGGGGCGACGACGTCTCGGTGCTCGAGGTCCGGTTCGCCATGAACGAGTGGATGGAGCGGCTCGGCATGGACCCGTCGTTCGGCGAGCGCCACCTCAACCAGGGGTTCTCGGGCGGCGAGAAGAAGCGGAACGAGATCCTCCAGATGGCCCTGCTCGAGCCGGACCTGGCCGTGCTCGACGAGACGGACTCCGGCCTCGACATCGACGCGCTCGGCGTCGTCGGCCGCGGCGTCCGCACCGTCCGGGAGGCCCACCCGAACCTCGGTGTGCTCGTCGTCACCCACTACCAGCGGCTCCTCGACGCCCTCGTCCCCGACCGCGTCCACCTCCTGGTCGACGGCCGGGTCGTCGAGAGCGGCGGCCCGGAGCTGGCCCGGCGGATCGAGCACGGCGGCTACGACGACTGGCGGTCCTGACATGCACGACACCCTGATCGAGGACCTGATCGACGCGGAGGTCGTCCGCAAGGACTTCCCGCTGCTCGCCCGGGAGGTCCACGGCCGGCCGATCGTCTACCTCGACTCCGCGGCGACCTCCCTCCAGCCCCGGGCCGGTCCTGGCCGCGATGGAGCAGTACTACGAGACGACGCACGCCAACGTCCACCGCGGCGTCTACGCGACCGCCGAGGAGGCGACGAACCGCTACGAGGCCGCCCGGGTGCTGGCCGGCCGGTTCATCGGCGCCCCCGACCCGGCCCGCGAGATCGTGTTCACGAAGAACACGACCGAGTCGCTGAACCTCGTCGCCCACTCGTGGGGGCGGACGAACCTGCGGGCCGGCGACGTGGTCCTGCTGACCGAGATGGAGCACCACGCCAACCTCGTCCCGTGGCTGCAGCTGGCCGACGAGCGCGGCATCGAGCTGCGGTACCTGCCGGTCGACGGCGACGGCCGGCTCGACCTGTCCGACCTCGACCGCCTGGTCGACGGGGTGAAGCTGGTCGGCGTCTCGGCCATGTCGAACGTGCTCGGGACGATCAACCCGCTGGCCCGGATCAGCGAGGCCGCGCACGCCGCCGGCGCGGTCGTCGTCGCCGACGGGGCCCAGTCCGTCCCCCACCTGCCGGTCGACGTCGCCGCGCTCGGGGTCGACTTCCTGGCGTTCTCGGCCCACAAGATGCTCGGACCGACCGGCATCGGCGTCCTGTGGGGCCGGGCCGACCTGCTCGACGCCATGCCGCCGTTCCTCGGCGGCGGCGGGATGATCCTCGACGTCCGGCTCGACCGCTTCCTGCCGGCGGACAGCCCGCAGCGGTTCGAGGCCGGCACGCCACCGATCGCCGAGGCCATCGGCCTGGCCGCCGCCGTCGACTATCTCCAGGCCGTCGGGATGGACCGCGTCCGGGCCCACGAGCAACGGCTCACCCGCTACGCGCTCGGCGCGCTGGCCGACCGGCTCGGCCCGGACTGCCGGGTCTTCGGCCCGCCGGCCGGTGACGACCGGGGCGGCGTGCTCTCGCTGGCCTTCCGGGACGTCCACGCCCACGACCTGGCCCAGGTGCTCGACCAGTTCGCGGTGTGCGTCCGGCCGGGCCACCACTGTGCGAAGCCGCTCATGCGCAAGCTCGGCGTGCCGGCGACCGCCCGGGCGTCGTTCGGCCTCTACAACCGCGAGGACGACGTCGACGTCCTGATCGAGGGATTGGCGGAAGCCGGTAGATTGTTCGGTTGATGCCGGACCTCGAAGAGCTCTACCGAGAGATCATTCTCGACCACTACCGCTCGCCGCGGAACCGCGGCGAGCTCGAGTCGCCGCCGGCCCACCGCGTCGAAGGGTTCAACCCGCTCTGCGGCGACGAGGTCGTCGTCACGCTGGCCGTCGACGACGGCCGGCTGGCCGACATCAAGATCGCCGGGTCCGGCTGCTCGATCAGCCAGTCGTCGGCCTCGCTCATGTCCGCCGCGGTCAAGGGCCAGCCGGTCGACGAGGTGCATCGGCTGATCCACACGTTCAAATCGATGATGTCGATCCACGAGGCGTCACTCGACCGGGACGGCGACGGGGTCGGTGGCGACCCCGAGACGGTCGATCCGACGAAGCTCGGCGAGCTCGCCGCGCTGCAGGGCGTCGTCAAGTTCCCGGTTCGCATCAAGTGCGCCACGCTGAGCTGGAACACGCTGGCCCAGGGTCTGGCCGAGCTGGAGACCGCGGCGAACTGAGCACCGGCTGTCCCGACGGGACGGCTACCCGATCCCCGATCTGACCCGGCGAACCGAGCCGCCCAGTGGGGGCTACTTCGGCGTGCCTACTTCGGCGTGCCCTACTTCGGCGTACAGGGCGCCGGGTCGTACGACGGCGTCGGGGTGGTCGTCGGCGTGGTCGACGCCGGCGCCGTCGTGGCGCCGCCCGAGCTCGGCGCGGCCGTGGTCGGCGTCACGGCCGGCGGCTGGGCGGACACCAGTGTCCGGTCCGGCGGCGGTGCCGACGGCGTCGTCAGCTCGCTGCCGAAGACGGAGACGAGCATCTGCTGGGCTGTCGGCTGGTTGACGAAGAGGACGTCGCCCCACGGTGTGACGAAGCCGTGTGTCATCGTCGGCAGCGTCAGCGTGGCGATGGCTGTCGGGTTGATGCTGTGGAAGGCCCCGGCCAGCCCGATCATGTCGTTCAGCGTGAGCTGGTCGTCGATCGTGACACCCTGGGGGATCGACCCCAGGAAGGCGTTGAGCTGCAGCGGGTTGTACGACGACTTGGCCTTGTCGACGAGGGCGCGCAGGAACGCGTCCTGGCGCTTGATCCGTCCGAAGTCACCGGTCGGGTCTGTGTGCCACTCGCCGTTCTCCTCGTACTGGAAGTGCCGGCTCCGGGCCACCTGGAGGGCCTCGGTCCCCGTCAGTAGCTGGCAGCCGGTGGTCGTGATGCTCAGGCCGGTCTCGTTGGTCCCGCCGTTTGTTGTCCGGGCCGGGTAGTTGAAGTTCAGGTAGACGCCGCCGAGGGCGTTGACCGCGCCCTTGAAGCCGCTGAAGTCGACCTGGACGACGTGGCTGATCGGGATGCCGAAGTTGGCCTCGACGGTCTGGACGAGCAGTGTCGGCCCGCTGTTGTACGCGGAGTTGATCCGGTTGAACTGGCCGAATGTTGTGACGTTCTTGCCGATCTGGGAGACGAGGGTGTCGCGGGGGATCGAGATGACCGTGATCTGCTTCGTCGCCGGCGCGACGTGCCAGATCATCAGCACGTCGCTGCGCTGGCCCCCGACCTCGGTCGATGTGCCGTACTGGCTTGTGCCCTTCTTGTCCCCCACCCGCGTGTCCGACCCGATGACGAGCATGTTGAACGGCTGGCCTGTGACCTGCTGATGCTCGCTGGCCACGTGGATCTTGGGGATCTGGTCGTAGCGGTACCGGGCGTAGCCGTAGGCGCCACCGACCACGAGCCCGGCCAGGACGACGAGGGCGATGACGACGGTGAGGATCTTTCGGCGTCGGCTCCACCGGCGACGACCCCGGCCCGACCCGCCGTGGCGACCCCTCCCGGGACCTCGACCGCCGCCGCGGCCGCCACCGCCGCTGGCCTGGTCGATCTGGTCGCCGAGGGAGCGCAGGCCGCCCTCGTTGGGCACCGGCGGACCGGCCGGTGGAGCGGCCGCCGGGCCACCGATCTGGTCCCCGAGGGAGCGCAGCCCCGCCTCGTAGGACGGGGTCTCCCGGCCGCGGCGCCCGGGCGGCCCGGACGCGCCGCCAGAGGGACGACTGGAGGACATGGCGTCCTACGGTAGCAACTGGCGCCCAATTCCCCGCGCCACCAGGGGCGATCTGTCAGGTGCCCGTAAGGTTGTCTCAGCCGGCGGCGTAGTGGACGTAGCCGGTCTGCTCGAGCTCCTCGGCCAGCTCGGGACCGCCGGAGGCGACGAGCCGACCGGCGACGAGGACGTGGATGACGTCGGCCCGCAGCTCGACGAGCAGCCGGTGGAAGTGGGTGACCGCGAGGACGCCGAGCCCCCACTCGGTCGTCGCCTGCTCGATGCGGCGGGCCGACCGCGCCGAGGGCGTCGACGTCGAGGCCGGAGTCGATCTCGTCGAGCACGCAGAACGGTGGACGGAGCACGCCGAGCTGCAGCACCTCGTTGCGCTTGCGCTCGCCGCCGGACAGGTCGACGTTCAGCGGCCGCTCGAGGAAGCGCTCGTCGAAGCCGATAGCGGACGCCTCGGCCCGGAGCCGGGCCCTGAGCTCGTCGGCGCCGGCGGGGTCGCCGAGGGTCCGGCCGGCGAAGGCCTCGGCCATCGTCGCCTCCAGCCGGACGCCGGGCACCTCGATCGGCTGCTGCAGGGCGAGGAAGAGCCCGGCTCGGGCCCGCTCCCAGGCCGGCCGGCCGACGAGCTCGACGCCGTCGAGCCGGATGCTGCCGCCGGTGACGACGGTCCCCGGCCGCCCCATGAGCGCGTGGGCCAGCGTGCTCTTGCCGGACCCGTTCGGCCCCATGACGACGTGGACCTCGCCGCCGCGGACCGTCAGGCTGACGCCGTGGACGACCGGGCGGCCGGCGACCTCGGCGTGGAGGTCCTCGATCTCGAGGACGTGGTCGTTCAGCGGTTCGGTTCACGGGAGCACCACCCCGACGTCGTCGCCGACGACGTCGACGTCGTAGACCGGCACCGACTTCGTCGCCGGCAGCGAGCACGGCTGGCCGGTGCGGAGGTCGAACGTGCTCCCGTGCCGCGCGCACTCCAGCTCGCACTCGTCCACCCAGACCTCCCCTTCGGCCAGCGAGAAGTCCTCGTGGCTGCACCGGTCGCCGATGGCGTAGAAGTCGTCGCCGATCCGTACGAGGGCGATGCGGACCGGCCCGACGTCGAAACGGCGGGCCTGCCCCGGCTCGAGCTCGTCCTTCCGGCACAGCACGACGCGCTCACCCATCGGCCGGCACCTCCTCGGGCGGCCGGTCGTCCGGCGCGCTGGTGTCCGGCGCTCCGTCACCCGGCGCCAGGGCGTCGGCCAGGCGGAGCCCGACCTCCCGGCGAAGGCGGCCGACGACCGCGGGTACCGGCGAACGCTCGACGATGTCGTCGAAGAAGCCGAGGACGATGAGCCGCTCGGCCCGATCCGGGGCGATGCCCCGCGACTCGAGGTAGTAGCGCTGGTCCTCGTCGATCGGGCCGACGGTCGACGCGTGGCTGCAGCGGACGTCGTTCTCCTCGATGTCGAGGTTCGGCACCGAGTCGGCGTGGGCCCGCTCGTCGAGCACGAGGTTGTGGTTCGTCTGCAGCGCGACCGTGCGGACCGCGCCGCGGCGAACCCGGATCAGGCCGCTGTAGACCGACCGCGATTGGCCGGCGACCGCCCCCTGGCAGAGCAGGTCGCTCGTCGTGTGCGGCGCCGCGTGGTCCTGGAGCGTCCGCACGTCGTGCACCTGCTCGCCGGTGCCGAGGTAGGCCGATCGCAGCTCGGACCTCGCGCCCTGGCCGGCCGCGATGGCGTCGGTGCGGGACCGGTCGTAGGCCGCGCCGAGGCCGACGGTGAACGACCGCACGGTGGCGTCCCGGCCGGCCCGAGCGACCACCCGGCCGATGTGCCAGGCGCCGGTGCCGAGCACCTGCAGGCTGACGTACGCCAGGTTGGCGCCATCGTCGGCGGACAGCTCGACCACCGGCACGACGAGGGCCCGCTCCCGGCCGGGCGCGCCGGCGACGATCTCGACGACGCCGGCTCGAGCCCGGTCGCCCACCCGGACCACCGTCCGGGGGAAGACGGCCGGCGCGGCCCCGTCGCCGGATGCGTCCGGACCGCACCAGTGGACGACGACGATCGGCCGGTCGACGACGACACCGGACGGCACATCGATCGAGAGGACGCCGGGGAGGAAGGCGTCGTTCAGCCGGACGAGGGCGTCGCCGCCGGACAGGACCCGGCCGAGCACCTCGCCGGCCTCGCCCGAGCCTCCCGCACCGGCCGATCCGCCCAACCCGTCCGATCCGGCCGCCAGGTCGGCCACGACGACCGACTCGGGTAGCTCGCCCCGGTCGATCGCCACCGGCCGGCCATTGTGGACGACGACCAGCGCGGCCCGCTCCGGCACGTCGGCGACGACGCCGTCGACGAACGCCGTCGCCAGCAGGTCGTCGAGCCGGTCGTCGGCCGGCGGGACGGCCGGCCGGTACTCGTCGAGGTCGAGCTGGTCGACCGGCGAGTAGCGCCAGACCTCTTCCTTCTCGGACGGGAGCGGCATCGCCGCGAAGTCCTCGAACGCCGCCGCCCGGCGACGACGGAGCCAGTCGGGTCCGGGCAGGCCGGAAGCGCCGTCGGCGGTGAACGTGTGCAGGACTGGACCTCTCCGATTCTGGCCGGGAGCGGGCGGAAACGCACCGCCACCGGCCGTTGACAGACGGCGGAGCCCTCGTCGGGCCCCACCGGTAGTCTACCCGGGGCATGAGCGACCGCTTCTCGTCCGACGTGCTCTCGATCGACGTCGACGGCCACGTCGGCACCCTCTGGCTCGACCGGCCGGCCGCCCGCAACGCCCTCGGCCCGGCGTTCTGGGCCGACCTGCCGCGGGCGATGGCCGAGCTGTCCGACGACGACCGGGTCCGGGCCGTCGTCGTCGCCGCCCGCGGGCCGCATTTCTCGGTCGGGCTCGACCTGAAGGCGATGGCCGGGCTGTTGTCCGGTGCTGGCGACGGCGACCCCTCCCCGTCCCCGGCGGCCTCATCCGAGGCCGCGCCGTCATCGTCGGCGCCATCTCCGGCGGCCAGGGCGCGAGCGACGCGGGCGACGGTCGTCCGGCTGCAAGCCGCGATCACCGCAGTGGCCGACTGCCCGAAGCCGGTCGTCGCCGCGGTCCACGGCTACTGCATCGGCGGCGGCGTCGACCTGATCACCGCCTGCGACATCCGGCTGGCATCGGCCGACGCGGTCTTCTCGGTGCGAGAAGCGAAGGTGGCGATCGTCGCCGACCTCGGCAGCCTCCAGCGGCTGCCGCGGATCGTCGGCGCCGGCCATGTCGCGGAGCTGGCGTTCACCGGCCAGGACGTCGACGCCGACCGGGCGCGGCGGATCGGCCTGGTCAACGACGTCGTCGGCGACGCCGACGCAGTGCTGGCGGCCGCCCGTTCGTTGGCCGCGGCGATCGCGGCCAACTCGCCCGTCGCCGTCCAGGGCACGAAGGCCGTGCTGGCCGCCAACGACGGCCGGACGGTGGCCGACGGGCTCGACTACGTCGCGACGTGGAACGCCGGGATGCTCGCTTCCGACGACCTGACGGAGGCGATGACCGCGTTCTTGGAGAAGCGCCCGCCGAAGTTCACCGGGCGGTAGGACTGGACGGTCGGTAGCGCCGGCCGGTGGCGGTCAGCGCCGTCGACGCCACCACTTCCGGCCGCCGCCCTGCTCCTTCTCCCGCTTGGCGTCCTCGGCGCGGGCTTCGGCCAGGGCTTCGGGGGCGACGGCGTTGATGATCTCCTCGGCGTGACCGAGGACTTCGGCCATCTCGTCGGCCGGCACGTCCGGCTCGTCCTCGATGGCCGGCTCGACCAGGCTGCCGTGGACCCAGCCGGCGTCGGCCAGCCGGGGCTCGAAGGCCGGGCAGTCCGTCGGGCACCGCCACGGCGCCTCCGGGGCGAGGTCGAGGAGGCAGAAGCGAGCGACCTCGCCGGACGCGTACGTCCGGCTCTGGAAGTGCTTGCACTCCTCCCTCATCGGCACTGCTCCATCGTGCCACTCCCGGCGGCGCCCGTCAGCCCCCCCGGGACCGGTTCGTGGGACGGCACCGCTGAGACCGTGGGACGACGCCGCTGGCGCCTCTAACGTTGGGCGATGGTCGGAGAGGGGCGTCGGTGGGCTCCTTGGACCCCGGCCGCGATCGTCGGCTCAGCGGCGACGGCGTGCGTCGTCGCGGTGCCGCTCGTCATCGGGATCGGCGTCGGCCACGACGCCGCCGGCACGATCGTCACGCTGGGCGCCTACCTCTGGACCATCGGTCACCTGACGGCCGCGCGCCCGGTCGGCGTCCGGGTCTCAGCGGTCACGGCGATGCTGCTCGGCGTGGCCGGGGCGACGGGGGCGCTGGCCGGCGGCCATCTCTGGCTGCTGGTCGTCCTCGTCGTCGTCTGGGCAGCCGCCCAGGCGGTCGCCGACACCGCCGCGACCGTCCTGCGGGTGCCGGTGGGGATGGCCGCCCTCGGTTTCCTCCTCTCGGCCATGATCGGCGGGGGCACCGCCGGATCGGCCGGGTGGCGGGGACTGCTCTTCCTCGGCGGCGCGGCGTGGGCGGCCCTGTGGGAGCTGGCCCGCCACCCGCCGTGGCGGTCGTCGGGCGGGAGCCGTGACCTCGGCCTGGCCGAGTGCCGGGCCGCGCTGGGCCGTTCCCGGCGTTTTGCCGTCCTCCTGGCCGTGCCGACCGCGCTCGCCGCCGGCGTCGCCGGCGTGTTCGAGATCTCGCACGGCGCGTGGATGGCCACGACGGTCCTCCGGGTCATGCGACCGGAAGCGTCGGCGACGGTGGCCCGCAGCGGCCGGCGGATCGTCGGGACCTCGGCGGGAGCGCTGATCGCCGCCGTGCTCCTCGGCACCGAGCGCCACGAGCTGACGGCGGTGATCGTGCTCGTCGTCTGCCTGTCGGCGATGCAGCTGGTCGGCCCGGTGCGCTACGGGTTCTACACGTTCTTCCTGACCCTGATCGCCCTGGAGCTCGGATCGGTCGGCCAGGCCGCCAGCTGGCATCTCGCCCTGGTTCGGGTGGCCCTGACCCTGGCCGGAGCCGCGCTGGCCGTCACGAGCGGCTTCCTCTACGACCGCGTCTCGGCGGCCCGGAAGGGCAGAGCCTGAACGGGCGACGACGGCGTCCGGCGGGACCCCCCGGGAGCCTCCCGGGGCCGACCGGCGGTCAGCCGACGGAGCCCTCCATCTGCAGCTCGATCAGCCGGCTCCACTCGACCGCGTACTCCATCGGCAGCGTCCGGGTGATCGGCTCGATGAAGCCGTTGACGATCATGCCCATCGCCTGGCTCTCGGACAGGCCGCGGCTCATCAGGTAGAAGAGCTGGTCGTCGCCGACCTTGGACACCGTCGCCTCGTGGCCGATCCGCGCGTCGCGCTCGCCGACCTCCATGTACGGCTTCGTCTCCGAGACCGATTCGTCGTCGAGCAGGAGGGCGTCGCAGCGGACGAACGACTTCGCGCCCTTCGCGCCCTCGTCGACGTGGACGAGGCCCCGGTAGGTCGTCATCCCGCCGTCCTTGGAGATCGACTTCGAGACGATCGTCGACGTCGTCTCCGGCGCGGCGTGGACCATCTTCGCCCCGGCGTCCTGGTGCTGGCCGGGGCCGGCGTAGGCGACCGAGAGCACCTCGCCGGACGCCTTCGGGCCCATCAGGTACACCGACGGGTACTTCATCGTCAGGCGCGAGCCGATGTTCCCGTCGATCCACTCGACGTGGGCCTCTTCGTAGGCCATCGCCCGCTTCGTGACGAGGTTGTAGACGTTGTTCGACCAGTTCTGGATGGTCGTGTACGTGATCCGGCTGCCCGGGAGGGCAACGAGCTCGACCACCGCGGAGTGCAGCGAGTCGGTCGTGTACACCGGCGCGGAGCAGCCCTCGACGTAGTGGACCTGCGATCCCTCGTCGGCGACGATCAGCGTCCGCTCGAACTGGCCCATGTTCTCGGCGTTGATCCGGAAGTACGCCTGCAGCGGCATGTCGACCTTGACGCCCGGCGGGACGTAGATGAACGACCCGCCCGACCAGACGGCCGAGTTGAGCGCGGCGAACTTGTTGTCGTTCGGCGGGATGATCTTCCCGAACCACTTGCGGACGATGTCCGGGTACTCCCGCACCGCGGTGTCCATGTCGCAGAACAGCACGCCCAGGGACTCGAGATCCTCGCGGTTGCGGTGGAAGACGACCTCGGAGTTGTGCACCACGAACCCCTCGGCGACGAAGTTGTGGTGACCGGCCACCTCGATGTCGTAGACCGTCTCGACGCCGACGCGCTCGATCTTCTCGACCCGGACGAACCCGAGCATCTCGCTCGTGTGCGCACGGAACACCGTGCCCTTGGCCGTCCGGTACCCGTGGCTGTACTGCCGCCGGTTCATCCGCTCCGTCCGTCGAGGCGAACGGGCCGGAATCCGATCGAAGCGTCCCGAGAGGCGCAGGTGGTAGGCCTGCATGACCCGATCGCGGTCCAAGGGGTGACGGTTGGTGACGCTGATGACCCGGCTGCTCCCGATACCGCAGAGCGCGGTCAGCTCCTTTACATCGCCCAGCAGATCGGCATTGGCGCTGCAGAACATGGCGTCTTTGGAGGTCGGGTGGTCCCGGACGTACCCGTCGGAGTCCAACAGACCGGCCACCAAGGCGAGGCGCTGGGAGGCCGGCAGCGTGAACGCCCAGTCCGGAACGCGCTTGGTGTGCGAGGTCCCGCCCAGACCGTTCATCTCCAGGTAGCGCGCCAGCGCCCCGGTGGCCCGGGCAGTCAGGCGGTAGCCGTCCTTGCCGAGCGAGAACTCCAGCCCGAACAGTGTCCGGGCTACCCGCCGGATCTCCTCGACGAGCACCGTGTCGGTCTTGTCCACGGCGATCTCGACCGCGACGTAGTCGCCCCGGTGGTGCAGGTACCCGTCGCCCAGGTAGAGGCCGAAGAACCAGCACAGGTCGTCGCTGGTCACCCCGGGCAGCTGGGAGCCACGGTCGTCTTCGGGCCGGAGCATCGCCACCGAGCGGCCGTACTCGGGGACGTCGGTGGCGATGGCCACCAGATCGCCCTCCTCGAGCTCCTCGGCGGGCACCCAGCGAGCCGCGTACCGAGCCTTCTTCCGTCCGGCCAGGCGCTCGTCCCGAAGGACGAGGAAGGGGTGGTTCCCGGACGCGCCGATCGTCCGCCCCCGGGCGGTGATCTCGTAGATCTCCTTCTCGCCCGAGGGACCGCCGGCGACGACCTCGGCCGACTCGATCAGCCGGGTGCGCTCGTCGAGCGCGAACACCTCGTCCCCGGGACCCAACTCCTTGATGGCCCGCATACCCCGGGTCGTCCAGACCTGCGTCGATCCCCGGAGGCACTCGTACTGCGCGGTCACGCCGGCGAGGTACTTCCGCTCGGCCTGGGGGATACCGAGCTTCTCGTACGTGTTCTTGATCGACTCGGGCAGCTCGTCCCAGTCGTTGACCTGCTCGCCGGTTGGCTTGACGTAGTAGTAGATGTCGTCGAAGTCGAGATCGGGCATGTTCACCGCGAACCAGTCGGCCATCGGTTTGCGCTCGAACCGCTGCAGCGACCGGAGCCGGAACGCCCGCATCCAGTCCGGCTCCTTCTTCATGGCCGACATCTCGCGGACGATCGCCTCGTTCAAGCCCTTCTTCGGCTTGAAGACGTAGTCCTCTTCGTCGCTCCACCCGAGCTGATAACGCCCCAGGTCGAGATCGGTGGTGGCCATCGCTGCTCCTCGGCCGTCCTGCTCTCGGGCCCGCTCCGGATCCCTGCTGGACGGCCATCGACGGGCGGCCGCACGGGCCGCCGGAGGTCCCGCCTCGACGGCGGGATTTCTCCTATCTAGATAGTAACAACTCGGGGACCTCCCCGGAACGGTTGCCCGGGCGCCGCCGGCGGGCGAGGATCGGCTGCCCTTCCAGGCCGCGCTGCTATCTCCCGGTGGTCTATCGATCGGTGGCGAGTTCACCGGCCCGGCCGATGTCGCCGAGGGCCAGGGGGACCATGGAAGGCTGAGCCGATGTCCGACGAGCCGATGTCCGACGAGCCGATGTCCGACGAGAATGGCGCCGCCGGTCCCGGCCCGCCGCCCGACCGTGCTGTACGCCCACGAGGACGAGCGGGTCGACGACTGGTACTGGCTCCGCGACCGCGACGATCCGGCGGTCGTCGCCCACCTGAAGGCCGAGAACGCGTATGCGGACGCCTGCCTGGCCGACCAGGCCGGCGCCCGCCAAGCCCTCTACGACGAGATGGTCGCCCGGATCGCGGAGACCGATCTGTCGGTGCCGGTCCGCCGGGGGCCGTGGTGGTACTACCACCGCACGGAGGAGAAGAAGAACTACCCGATCCACTGCCGCCGACCGGCCGCCGACGACGCACCACCGGTCGACCCGGGACCGGCCGCCGACGAACAGGTCCTCCTCGACGAGAACGAGCTGGCCGAGGGATTGGCGTTCTTCGAGGTCGCCAACTTGGCGATCAGCCCCGACCATGGCTGGCTGGCGTACGCCACCGACACGACCGGCGGGGAGATCTTCGACCTGACGTTCCGCCGGCTCGACGCGGCGCCGGGAACCGCGGCCGCGGCAGCCGGGACGGAGACGGTCCGCGACACGTACTACGGGCTGGCGTGGGCGGCGGACAACGAGACGGTGTTCTACACGCGGGTCGACGAGGCCATGCGGCCGTACCAGCTGTGGCGGCACCGGGTCGGCACGGACCCGGCCGCGGACGTCAGGGTTCTCGAGGAGCCGGACGAGCGGTTCACGCTGTCGGTCGGCAAGACGAAGGACGGCGAGTACGTCGTCGTCGTCCTGCAGTCGAACACGACGAGCGAGATATGGGTCGTCCCGGCCGCCGACCCGGCGGCGGCACCACGGCTGGTCGAGGGCCGCCGTCCCGGGGTCGAGTACGGGATCGAGCACCACCGTGACCGGGCGAGCGGGGACGGCTGGTTCGCGATCGTCACGAACGACGAGGCCCTCGACTTCCGCCTCGTCGTCGCGCCGGCCGACCGACCGGACCGGACGCACTGGCAGGAGGTCGTCCCCCACCGCCCGGGGACGCGGTTGGAGGACGTCGACGTCTTCGATGACTGGCTCGTCCTCGCCGAACGGCTCGACGGCGAGCCGGGCCTCCGGGTCGTCCCGCTCGACCACCCGGACGGCCCGTTCGCCGGCGACCTGCTGGCTCGCAGCCGGCTCGTCGAGTCGGCCGAGCACCCGTCGGTGACGTGGGAGGGCCCGAACCCGGAACCGTCGTCGTCGACGCTCCGCTACGAGCAGACGTCGATGGTGACGCCGCACACCGTCCTCGACGGCGACCTGGCGACCGGCCGGAGCACCGTCCGCAAGCGTCAGCCGGTGCTCGGCGGCTACGACGCGGACCGCTACCGCACGTACCGGACGTGGGCGACCGCCCACGACGGGGCCCGCGTCCCGCTCTCCGTCGTCCACCGGGCCGACGTGACCGGCCCGGCCCCGTGCGTCCTCTACGGCTACGGCGCGTACGAACACTCGATCGATCCGGCGTTCTCGTCGCTCCGCCTGTCGCTGCTCGATCGTGGGGTCGTCTTCGCCATCGCCCACGTCCGCGGTGGCGGCGAGATGGGCCGCGGCTGGTACGAGGACGGGAAGCTGGCGGCGAAGCCGCACACGTTCTCCGACTTCATCGCCTGCGCCCGCCATCTCGTCGACACCGGGACGACCGTCCCCGAGCGGCTGGCCGCCCGCGGTGGGTCGGCTGGCGGCTTGCTGATGGGCGTCGTCGTCAACGAGGCGCCGGAGCTGTTCGCGGCGGTCGTCGCGGAGGTCCCGTTCGTCGACTGCCTGACGACGATGATGGACGAGACGCTGCCGCTCACGGTCGGCGAATGGGAGGAGTGGGGCAACCCGGTCGCCGACCCGGACGCCTACACGACGATGAAGTCGTACTCGCCGTACGACAACATCGGGCCCGGTCCGCACCCGCGTATCCTGGCCACCGCCGGGCTCCACGACGCCCGAGTCGGCTACTGGGAGCCGGCGAAGTGGGTGGCCAAGCTCCGCGCCGCCGACCCGGCGGCCCGGATCCTCCTGCGGACCGAGCTCGTCGCCGGCCACGGCGGACCGTCCGGCCGCTACGACGCCTGGCGGGACGAGGCCCTCGTCTACGCCTTCCTGCTCGACGCCCTCGGCGTCGGCACCGGCGGCACCGGCGCCGGCGACCCGACCTGAGCTAACCGGTTGTGCCGGCGTTGGTGCTCGTGCCGGTGCCGGCGCTCCCGGTGGTCCCGGCCGCCGCGGTCGAGCTGGCCCCGGGGGGCTGGAAGGTCATCAGGAACGGCGTCTGGTAGCCGTTCGGCAGCACGACGGGCTTGCGGTCGAGCGTGACGGTGAGCGCGCTCGGTGCGCCGAGGTCGATCGTGCTGGCTCCGGCGAGGGGTACCGACTGGGTCTGACCGGACGCCAACGTCTGGCTGAACACGGTGCTGCCGGTCGACGACTTCACTGTGACCCAGCACGCCCCGGTCGTCGCGGTCAGCGTCAACGTGTACGACGGCGCCGGTGGCACGTACGTGGCGCTCGTCGGCGTCGACGTCGTCGCGACGAACGACGTCGGCACCGTCGTCGTCGTGGCCTTGGGCGCGGTGGTCGTCGTGGTCCGGCCGTGGCCGGCGGTCGTCGTCGTGCCGTGGCCGGCGGTCGTCGTCGTGCCGTGGCCGGCGGTCGTCGTCGTGCCGGTGTGGCTGGTCGTCGACGTCGTCTTGGCGTGGCTGGCGGTCGTCGTCGTGGCGGTGGCGCCGGAATGGTGGTGCTGGGCCCGGGCGCCGATGACCACGACGACGACGAGCAGGACGACGACGACGACGGCCACGAGGATCGGCGCGCCGAGACGGCGCGGCCGGTGGTTCATCGCCGACATCGCCCGGTCCTGGCCCCGCCGCCCGAGGGACGGCGGCGTCGGCGTCGGCACCGGGTCCTCGAAGACGAGGCTCCGGGTCGGCGGGCGGGGCGGGTCGCTCGCGTCCTCGCTCTGGCCGAGGACGCGGACCGTCGACGTTCGAGCCCGCATCCCACCGAGCGTGTCGAGGGTGCTCCGGTAGCCTTCGACCGAATGCGTCTCGTCCCCGCCACGCCGGCGGACCAGCCAAGCGACGCCGACCACGAGGGCCAGCACCACCACGATCACGACGACGACGACCATCGGCCCTATTCAACAAGACGGACGGGGGGTCGGCGAGATCGGGGCCGTTTATGCGAAACCTTGCAAGCGCTTGCTAGTATACGAAAGAGGGGCCAGCACGGTGGGCGGACACCGGAAGGGGTGACGTCCGGCCGGTCCCGATGATACGGCGTGTCCGGTCGTGTGACGGGAGCGCCGCCACTGGCGGAGGGGAGCGGGCATGGCGCAGGCCACCAAGATCGACGGTCGGCGGGCCCGAGGCCTGCGCACTCGCGACGCCATCGTCAACGCGCTGATGGATCTCATCGCCGGCGGCGACATCGCCCCGACGGCCCAGCGCATCGCCGACCGGGCGGGCGTGTCGGTGCGGTCCGTGTACCAGCACTTCACCGACGTGGAGGGGCTCTACGCGGACGCGGCGGCCCGGAGCTTCGAGTGGGTGCGATCGGTCTCCGGCGAGATAGACCCCGCCTGGCCGCTCGAACGCCGGGTCGACGAGTTCACCGAGTCACGGGCGACGACGCTCGAGATGCTGACCCCGTTCAGCCGGGCGGCTCGGATCATCGAGCCGACGTCGGAGACGATCAGCGCCAACCGCGCCGCTATGCAGAAGTGGGGCCGCGACCGGGTCGCCGGGGTCTTCTCGCCCGAGCTGTCCAAGCTCGACGGGACCGCCCGGGCCTGCCTGCTGGCGGCGCTCGACACGATCAGCAGCGCCGAGGCGTGGGAGCACCTGCGGTCGAGCGGTCACAGCGTGAAATCGGCCCGTCAGGTCATGCGGGCCGGCATCCTCGCCCTCGTGACCAGCGTCGACCGTTAGATCAGGGCGCCAGACCAGTAGATCAGGGCGCCAGACCGCTCGATCAGGTCCGCAGACCGGCTCGCGGCCGGAGACCGGGCGGTAGGTCGCGCCGGCGCGGATTGGCCTGGTCCCGGTCGGAAAGCACGGGGCCCGCAACGCCCCAGTCGGCCGCGACGTCCGGATCGTCCCAGGCCAGGCCGAGCTCATCGTTCGGGTTGTAGTAGCTGTCGACGAGGTACCAGAGCAGCAGGTCGGTCAGCGCGGCGAACCCGTGGGCGACGCCGGGGGGGATGAACAGGCCGCGGTCCTCGTCGCCGGAGAGCTCGAGCACCTCGGTGGCCCCGTCCGTCGGCGACCCGTCGCGCAGGTCGTGCAGGACGACCCGGGCCCGGCCACGCAGCAGATACCAGTAATCGGCCTGGTGGAGGTGGTAGTGGAGGCCGACGATCGCGCCGGCCTGCTTCTCCGACCGGTTGGCCTGGACCATCTCTCGACCCAGCGGCAGCCACTGCCGGCGGTACGTCTCGACGAACCGCCCCCGCTCGTCGCCATGGACATCCGGCTCGACGACCAGCACGTCGTCGATCGTCGTGGACGGTACGAGTTTCGGCACGGGGCGAGACGGTAGCAGGGGCCGGCCGGCGGCGGTTGGGACCGTCGGCGACTACACCGCGAAGCGGCCGAAGCCACCGCGGTAGAAGAGCAGCGGTGCGCCCTCGCCGACGCCGAGGTCGAGCACCCGGCCGGTGACGAGCTCGTGGTCGCCGGCGTCGTGGACGATACCCAGTTCGCACTCGAGCCAGGCCAGGGCACCGCCGAGGATCGGCGTACCGGCCGCGCCCAGATGCCAGGCGACCCCGCTGAACTTGTCGCCACCGGACACCGCGAAGTCCCGGCAGAGGGCTTCTTGGTGGTCCGAGAGGATGTTGACCGCGAATGCGCCGGCCTGGGCGATCCGGGGCCAGCTGGTCGACGACTTGGCCGGCGCCAGCGCGATCAGCGGGGGGTCGAGCGACAGCGACGTGAACGCCTGGCACGTGAACCCGACCGGCGCGCCGTCCTCCATCGCCGTCACCACGGTGACGCCGCTGGCGAAGTGCCCGAGCACCTCCCGGAAGCGCCCCTGGTCGATCGTCGGGGCCCCCAGCTCTTGCAGGTCGTCGCTCACGTCCGTCCCTTCCTCCCCCGTCGGTGGGTCATCTCGATGATCGTCGCTCGATGGTTTTGGCTCGATGGTTTTGGCCGGCCGCTCGGGTATTCCCGTCGTCACGACCGGCCGAGGTCGACGGTCAATCCCTCGCTGGCCAGCGAGACGTCGTCCAGCCGCCCGGCCTCCGGCAGCCGCCGGGCCCGGCGGAGGAGGCGGTCGGCGTCCCGGTCGGATCGGGCGGGATCGTGGTGGAACAGCAGGAGCCGCTTGGCCCCGGCCTCCGCGGCCACCCGCACCGCGTAGGCCACCGTCGAGTGCCCCCAGTCGGACTTCTCGACGAACTCCTCGTCGGTGTACTGCGCGTCGTGGACGACCAGGTCGGCGCCGTCACAGAGCTCGAGCACGCCGTCGGCGACGAGCTGACGGTCGAGCGGCGCCTGGTGGTCCGGCACGTACGCCAGCACGTGACCGTCGGCCTCGATCCGAAAGCCGAGCGTGTTACCGCGGTGCGGGACCGACCGGGCCCGGACCTTCGCCGAGCCGATCGCAAAGTCCTCGTCGCCAGTGTCGGTGAACCGGACCTCGCCCCGGAAGTCCGTCATGTGGACCGGGAAGAACGGCGGCTGGACGGCACCGGGCAGCGTGTCCTCGAGGCGGCTGCCGTCCTGGCGCGGCCCGTAGACATGGAGAACCGCGCCGGGATCGTGGAGCGGGCCGAAGAACGGCAGGCCGAGGATGTGGTCGAAGTGCAGGTGGGTGAGGAGCGCGTTGGCCCGCAGCGGCCGGCCTTCGGCTCGCAGCTCCGGACCGATGGCCTCGCCGAGCGCCCGCATGCCGGTGCCGAGGTCGAGGATCAGTGGGTCGTCGCCGTCGATCGTGACGAGGACGCACGACGTGTTACCGCCGACCCGCCGGTAGCGGTCACCGGAGCACGGGCACGAGCCCCGGACACCGTAGAAGGTGACCTGCACCCCCTCACCGTAGCCCTGGCGCTGGACCGCCCCGGCTCGGGGCCGCCGACGACGGCCGCTGGGCCGGCCGCTCGGCCAGTTGAACCGAAGTAGCGTTTTTGCATGAGCCAACCGACCGTCGAAGCCAACGGCGTCGAATTCGCCTATCTCGAGGCCGGACCGGCCGACGGACCGTTGGCCCTCTGCCTCCACGGGTTCCCCGACACCGCCCACACGTGGCGTCATCTGCTGCCCGCCCTCGGCGACGCCGGCTACCACGCGGTCGCCCCGTTCCTCCGGGCGTACGCGCCGACCGCGATCCCGGCCGACGGCCAGTACCAGACCGGCGCGCTGGCCCGCGACGTCAACGCCCTCCACCAGGCCCTCGGCGGCACCGGCGACGCGGTCGTCGTCGGCCACGACTGGGGCGCGCTCGCCACGTACGGGGCCGTCGCCCACCAGCCGGACCGCTGGCGGCGGGTCGTCACGGCGGCCGTCCCGCCGACGCAGTCGGTGATGTCGTCGTTCTTCTCCTACGACCAGCTCCACCGGAGCTGGTACACGTTCTTCTTCCAGTCACCGTTCGCCGACATGGCGCTGCCGATGGACGACTACGTCTTCATCGACCGCCTCTGGGCCGACTGGTCCCCCGGCTACGACGCGGCGTGGGACGTCGCCCGGGTGAAGGAGGCCATCGGCACGCCCGAGCGGATCGTCGCGGCGATCGGCTACTACCGCGCCCTGTACGACGGCAGCGGGCACGACCCGGCGCTGGCCGACGAGCAGGCCGCCTGCCTCGCCCCGACGCCGCGGCCGACCCTCTACCTCCACGGTGCCGACGACGGCTGCTTCTCGTTCGACACGATCGACGACCCGTTGTCGTTCCTGGCCGACGGGTCCGAGGTCGTCCTCGTCCCCGCCGCCGGTCACTTCCTCCAGCTCGAACAGCCGGACACGGTCAACGAGCACATCCTCCGCTTCCTCGCCAGTTAGCGCCTGCCGACGGCCGGCGTGGGGTTGGGGCCCCAAGCGGGTAGGCAACACGGCTCACGCGAGCTCGAGGACGTCACCGCGCCAGCGGGCGAGGCCGTCGGTGACGAGCGTGGCGGCGGCCCGACCGGCCCGCTCGGGGTCGGCCGGCCAGCCGGCGATGGCCGGCACGTCGTCCCGGGCGACCGAGCGCTGCCGGAGGGTCGCGACCAGCCGGCCGCGGCCCTGACGGTCGGAGCCCTCGAACCGCGACTGCGGCCTCGACGTCGCGGCCGAGCCGGTGGCGGGGTCCGGGAGCGACCAGTCCCGAGCCGCCCAGGCACAGCGCGTCCGGACCGGACAGCCGGTGCAGTCGGGCCGCCGTGACGTGCAGTGCCGGGCGCCGAGGTCGAAGAGGGACTGGCCGAACGCCCAGGACCGGCCGGGCGGCGCGAGCCGGTCGGCCAACGACTGCGCCTCGGCCGGCCGGAGCGGCCGGCCGGCGACGGCCCGGGCGAGCAGCCGGGCGACGTTGGTGTCGACGACGCCGACGTCGGCCTCGAACGCGAAGACGAGCACGGCCCGGGCGGTGTACGCGCCGACGCCGGGCAACGCCAGCAGCGACGTCAGGTCGTCGGGCACGGCGCCGCCGTGCCGCTCGACGACCGCGGTGGCCGTCCGGTGCAAGAAGACGGCGCGGCGGTTGTAGCCGAGGCCGGCCCACGCCCGGACGACGTCCGCCGGCTCGGCCGCCGCGCAGGCGGCCGGCGTCGGGAACCGCTCGACGAACCGGCCGTACGGGCCGACGACCCGGTCGGCCTGCGTCTGCTGGAGCATGACCTCGCTGACCAGGACCGACCACGGGTCGCGGGTGGTCCGCCACGGCAGGTCCCGCCGGTGCTGGGCGCCCCATCGGAGGACGGCCCGGCGCCACCAGGCGTCGGACGGCTCAGCCCCAGACGTCGTCACCGTACGGGCGTCGCCGGACCGGGGCCGGGGCCGACTTCCAGACCATGACCTTGCGGCGGAAGAAGCAGACCTCCTCGCCCCGCTGGTTGAACGCCTTCGTCTCGACCGTCACGACCCCCCGGTCGTCCTTCGACTTCGACGGCACCTTGTCGACGACCTTCGTCTCGGCGTAGATCGTGTCGCCGTGGAACGTCGGGAACCGGTGGACGAGCGACTCGACCTCCAGGTTGGCGATCGCCGATCCGCTGACGTCGGGAACGCTCATGCCGAGCGCGAGCGAGTAGACGAGGTTCCCGACGACGACGTTCTTGCCGTGCACCGTCTCCTGCTCGGCGAACCACGCGTTCGTGTGCAACGGATGGTGGTTCATCGTGAGCATGCAGAAGAGGTGGTCGTCGGCCTCGGTGATCGTCTTGCCCGGCCAATGCCGGTAGACGTCGCCGACGACGAACTCCTCGAAGTACCGGCCGAACGGGCGGTCGTACGTGGTCATGGGTGGTGGTGTAATACGCCGCCGGGGTCGCCGTCCAGTGGGCGGCGGCTGGGCTGGCTGGAGCGACCTGGCCGGTCGGCGGCGCCGGGGGCCATGCCGACGACGGCCCAGGTCCCGACGATCCACCACCCGACGAGCGCCGGGAAGAACGTCGTGCGGTGGACCGAGGTGGCCAGCCAGAACCCGACGTCACCACCGCCGGTGACATAGGCGGCCGCGACGATCACGATGCCGGCGGCCAGCGAGGCCCACGCCCAGCCGTCGTTGCCGACGCCCGCGGCCCGGCGGGCCCGCCGGAGCAGCAGCCCCCCGACGACCGCCACCGGCAGCGCCAGCAGGAGCACGTGCAGGTGGGCCGCCATCGCGTCGGCCGTCTGGTGGGCCCGGGACAGGTCGTCGCCCTGCCGCGGGCCGGTGATCGTCACGTCGGCGGTGGCGCCGAGCAGCTTGACGAGCCCCGGCCACGCCGCCAGAGCCACGACGCCGGCCGCCCCGGCCACGATCGGCCGCCAGGGCAGGGTCCCGGGCCGGGCCACCCAGCTCCCCCGGGCGCCCCGCAGCGCGATGAGCACGACGATGGCCATGGCGGTGACGATCCCCTCGTCCTTGGTCAGGCCGGCCACCGCCAGCAGCAGGACGGCCGCGCCCAGGTCCCGGCCGCGGCCGGGGAGGACGAGGCCGAACCCGACCGCGCCGACCGCGGCCAACGCCCACAGCGGGTCGGCGTAGCCGTTGGTGGCGAACGGGCCGACGACGCCGGCCGCGGCCAGCACGAGCAACCCGGCCACGACGACGCCGGCGGTGTACGCCACCGCCGGCCGGCGCCGGGCCGCGTGCCCGCCACCGGCGCCACGGCCGACGTCGGCGGCCAGCGCCGCGCCGACCCGGCGGCCCACCTCGACGGCAACCCAGGCCGCGGCGGCCAGCGCACAGGCGTCCAGCAGGGCCACCATCACGACCCCGAGGCCGTAGCCGTGGTCGCCGGTGACGAGCCACGACACCGCCACCGACCCGCCGACCAGCGGCGGGTAGCTGGCGTGGGCGAACGGGATGGCATGGCTGCGCAGCGCGGCCAGCGCCACCTGGTGGCCGTCGAGGAACCAGACGCCGTGCAGCATCCAGATGGTGCGGGCGTCGAAGCCGACGGTCGGCGCCCGGAGCGCCACCAGTGACCATGCGGTCGCGACGAGGACGACGACCGCCCCGGCCGTTCCCGCGGCCCGATGGCCGGCCGGCCGGCCGACGACACGACCGTCGCCCGCTCCCCGTCGACGGCGGAACGGGATCACGGCCGGCCAGCGGCGCCAGACGGCCACCGTGCCGGCCGCCGCGACGATCGCGAGGCCGACGAACCACCCGAGCAGCGGGCCGCCGACGGCCAGGCACCCGGCCGCCGAGGCGGCGGCCAGGACCGCCCCGGCCAGCGGGGCCGCCGGCACGGTCAGCCACCCCACGCCGACCAGGGTGGCCGCCGGCAGGGCGCCGGCCGCGGCCAGCACCACCATCGCTACCACGGCACCCCCCGCCGTTCCCATGGCCTACCGGGCCGGGCCGGTCACAGCGGCGTCATCGGCGGCGGTTCGTCTCCGGGCAGCGAGCCCCCCGTCCCCACCCGGACCCGGCCGTCGGGGTACCGAGCGACGACCACCGAACCGAGGCAGGACCCGGCACCGTGGCGTGGTGCCATCTGCAGGACGGCCACGGCGCGCGGCTCGTCCTCGGTCATGACCGCCCAGGGCGCCACCGCCTTGGACAAGGTGGCCCAGTTGCCCGGGTTGGCCGTCGACACCGCCACGACCTGCCCGGGGCCGACGAGGCTGTGCACTTGCGCGGCCAGGCAGTCGTAGTACGCCACGTCCAGCCGGCCCAGCGCGACCTGTTGCTCGTCAGCCTGGGTCGCCGTCGAGCGGACGCCGTGCACTGCCCCGACGGTCAGTCCGGCCACCGCCACCAGTCCCACCGCCAACCCGGCCAGTCGCCAGGCGACGCGACGTGCCCGTTGGGGGCCCGGGGGCGGATCGGGAGGGTCCGCGGCCGGACCGTCGGTCATTCCGCCGGCGGGCGGGGCCGGGTGGTGAACGCCAACGACGCCCCCGGCAGGGACTCGCCGTCGATCATCAACCGCCAGGCGAACCGGGTCCCCGGTTCGAGCGGGATCGGCCCGAGGTTCACCGCCAGCGCGACGTCGATCGGCGAACCCTCCGGGATGCCCGGCGGATGCGTCACGGTGAACTCGCCCCGGACCTCGACGGGCTGGGAGCCGTTCGGCGTGTCGACGAGCACCGGGCCGCCGTCGGCGTCCTCCAAGAACAGCTCCCAGTGGTGCGCTGCCTCGGCTTCATGCCAGTCGACGTCGATCTTGAGGGCCACTGCCGACGGCACCGGGTCCGGTCCCGTCATCGACCAGCCGCCACCGAGGATGTACAGCTTGCCGTCCGCCACCTGCGCGGCGTCACACAACAACATCGTCACGTTCATTCGGCTGAGGCTATAGGGAGCGGAGGACCGGTCGTGAAAGACTGGTCGACGTGTCGACGACCCCCCTCACCGGCCTGCGCGACGACGTCTACCGCCGCCCGCTGGCCACCGCGCTCGAACGCCTCGGCCTCGGTCCCGGCTGGCGCTGCGTCGACGTCGGCGCCGGCGGCGGCGACGTCTCCGTCGCCCTCGCCGAGGTCGTCGGCCACACCGGCCGGATCTACGCGGTCGACAGCGATCCGCTGACCCGCGACGAGGTCGCCCGCGCCGCGGCCGCCCACAGCCAGGTGCTCGCCATCACCCAAGCCGCCGAGGACCTGAGGCTGCCCGAACCGGTCGACCTGGCGTTCTGCCGGTTCCTGCTGCTTGCACGTCCTCGACCCGTCGGTCGTCGTCGCCCGGATGGCCGGCAGCGTCGAGGCCGGCGGCTGGGTCGTCGTGCAGGAGCCGATCACCTCCGCCGGCCGCGTCGACGGGATGCCGTTGTCGATGCCCGGCGCCCGCCATCCCGACGTCGGCGCCCTCCTCCCGGCGCTCCTTCGGGACGCCGGGCTCGACATCGTCGACGCCTGGGCCGAGGCGCCGGCCGGGGTCGGCCCGGGGCCGGTCGCCGACTACCTGACGTCGCTCACCGACGTCGACCCCGGCGACGATCCGGTCGTCCTGCCGCCGCTCGTCACCGTGTTGGGCCAGAAACCCGTGTTGGGAAGGGAAAAGGGCGCCGAGTAGGGTCCGGGCATGGCCGAGTCGACCGCTCCCGACCTGCCCGCACCCGACGTCCCAGTGGCCGATCTGCCGGTTCCCGATCTGGCCGTTCCCGATCTGGCCGTTCCCGATCTGGCCGCCGCGGCCGCCGCGGTGAGCCTGGCCGAACAGGTCGTCAGCGACGCGACCCGCCACCTGGCGGCCAGCGGCGGGATCGATGCCAACCAGGTCGTCGCCTACGACCTGGCCCACGCGGCCGCGGCGACGGCCACGGCCCGGGCGACGCTCGAGTACGGCGCCCGCGGGGACATCGAGGCGAGGATCGCTTGCGCGTTCGTCGCCGACGTCGTCGCCGACCTCGTGAGCCGGCTCGTCGGCCGCGAATCCCAGTGGGGGGTCGAGGCCGCCACCCTTTCGGCGGCCGGGCCGTTCGTGAACGCGCAGCGCGACCCAGCCGTACTGGCCGCCCTGTGCGGTGAGTCCGGACCGCGGCACCTGAGCGACGACTTCGACCTAGCCCGCCAGACGTTCCACCGGTTCGCCGAGAACGAGGTCCGGCCGCGGGCCGAGCACGTCCACCGGACGAACGGCGACATCCCCGAGGAGCTGATCGCCGGCCTGGCCGAGCTCGGCGGCTTCGGCCTGTCCGTGCCGGAGGAGTACGGCGGCTTCGCCACCGGCGACGAGAGCGACTACCTGGGCATGGTCGTCGCCACCGAGGAGCTGAGCTGGGGGTCGCTCGGCATCGGCGGCTCGCTCATCACCCGGCCGGAGATCCTCACGAGGGCGCTGCTCCACGGCGGGACCGAGGCGCAGAAGGTCGAGTGGCTGCCCAAGCTGGCCAGCGGCGAGCGACTCGCCGCGGTCGCCGTCACCGAGCCGGACTACGGCTCCGACGTCGCCAACATCGTGACGTCGGCCACCCGCACCGACGGCGGCTGGCTCATCAACGGCGTCAAGACCTGGTGCACGTTCGCCGCCCGGGCGGACGTGCTCATGCTGCTCGCCCGCACCGACCCGGACCGGACGAAGGCCCACCGCGGCATCTCGATGTTCGTCGTCGAGAAGGACCGGGCCGACGGCCACGGCTTCGTCCTCGTCCAGCCGGCCGGGGGCGGGGCGGCCGGTAGAGGCAAGCTGGAGGGTCGCCCGATCGACACGCTCGGCTACCGCGGCATGCACTCCTACGAGCTCGCGTTCGAGGACTGGTTCGTCCCCGACGCCAACCTCGTCGGCGCCGAAGCCGGGCTCGGTCGGGGCTTCTACCTGCAGATGCAGGGCTTCGAGAACGGGCGGCTGCAGACCGCGGCGCGGGCCCTCGGGCTCATGCAGGCCGCCTACGAGGCCGCCTACGACTACGCCGTCAACCGGAAGGTCTTCGGGTCGCCGATCGTCGAGTACCAGCTCACCCAGGCCAAGCTGGCCCGCATGGCCGTCGTCATCCAGGCCACCCGCCAGTTCTCGTACCAGGTCGCCCGGATGATGGCCCAGGGCGAGGGCGCGCTCGAAGCGTCGATGATCAAGGCGTACGTCTGTCGGGCCGCCGAGTGGGTCACCCGGGAAGCCATGCAGATCCACGGCGGGATGGGCTACGCCGAGGAGTTCCCGGTGAGCCGCTACTTCGTCGACGCCCGGGTCCTGTCGATCTTCGAGGGCGCGGACGAGACGCTCGCCCTCAAGGTCATCGCCCGCCGCCTGATCGAACAGGTTGGGTAGCTACGCCTTCGCCGGCGAGCGGGAGAGGCCGGCCCGTTCGCCCCGGCTGACGAACTTCGTCGCCATCTTCCGGCTCGCCTCGTCGATCATCTCGTCGCCGAACATGACCGCGCCCTTGCGGTCGTCCTCGGTGGCCTTCCGGTACGCGTCGAGGATGTCCCACGCCTTGTCGAACTGCTCCTGGGTCGGCGAGTACACCTCGTTCAAGATGGCCGCCTGGTCCGGGGTGAGCGCCCACTTGCCGTCGTAGCCGAGCATCCGGGTGCGTCGGGAGAAGTCCCGCAGACCGTCGCCGTCGCGGACGTACAGGTACGGCCCGTCGATCACCTGGAGCCCGTTGGCCCGCCCGGCCATCAGGATCTTGGAGAAGACGTAGTGGAAGTGGTCGCCGGGGTACTCCGGGATCTGCACGCCGCCGGTGAGCACCGGCATCTCCATCGACGCCGCGAAGTCGGCCGGCCCGAAGATGATCGTCTCCAGCCGCGGCGACGCCGCGCAGATCTCCTCGACGTTGATCAGCCCCCGCGTCGTCTCGATCTGCGCCTCGATGCCGACGTGGCCGACCGGCAGCCCGCAGTTCTTCTCGACCTGCGTCAGCAGCAGGTCGAGCGCGACGACCTCCGCGGCCGACTGGACCTTGGGCAGCATGACCTCGTCCAGCCGCTCGCCGGCGTTCCCGACGACGTCGATCACGTCGCCGTACGTCCACTCGGTGTCCCACGCGTTGATCCGGACGCACAGCACCCGGTCGTCCCAGTCGAGGTTCTTGACCGCGTCGACCACCTTGGCCCGGGCCGCCACCTTCTCCAACGGCGCCACCGAGTCCTCGAGGTCCAAGAACGTCATGTCCGCGGTCACCGTCGGCGCCTTGGCCAGAAACTTCTCGGTCGCCCCGGGCGTGGACAGGCAGGAGCGACGAGGCAGGTCACGAGAGCGTGCGGACATGCGCCGATGGTAACTCGACCGGCCGAACCGGGGCACCGCCGCCCGACCGCCGGGTGACGTGGTGACGAAGTCGGTGACACCGGTGCATCGGACGACAAGAAGGGGGGACATGACCACCGGCCAGGCGCGACGGGTGTTCACTGGCCACCGGCCATGGCGGCCGCCCGCCCCGATAAAGTCGCACACTCCGAAAGAGATCTCTCTGAACAGGGAATTCGCACCTTCAGTAGGACGAAATCCGCGCCAAAGGAGGGGGGATGGTTGCATCGCCCGCGGCGATCAGATAAAACTGTCCGGCATTGTGACAGACGTAGAGCGGCCCGACAGCCACTCGACGCCGCGGTCAGGTCGGAGTTCTCGGCTGCTCCGACGGGTGTCGTTGCCTATAGCGAGCGTGGCCATCGCCTCGTCTTGCTGTCTACTCCCTCTGGCCCGAACGGCCGGCGCGGACACACTCTCGGCCGAGAAGGCCAAGGCGGCCCAGATCCAGCAGCAGATCCAGTCGACCGGCCAGCAGATCGACGCCCTCGACCAGCAGTACGAGGGCGCGCAGGCCAAGAAGACCTCCCTCGACCAGCAGATCTCGACCACCAAGGCCAAGATCACCCAGACGCAGTCGACGATCGCCGGCGACCGGACAACGCTGAAGAAAGCGGCCGTGAACGCCTACGTCAGCAACGGCGCCGCCGCCTCCGAGAACCCGCTCTTCTCCGGCAACGAGTCGTCGGTCGCCGCGGCCCGTGAGTACGACGACGTCGCCGAAGGCAACCTCGGCACCGCGGTCGCCAACCTCAACACCGCCCAGAACCAGCTCGACGCCCAGAAGGCCGTCCTCACGACACAGGACAACCAAGCCGCCCAGGCCGTCAGCACCGCTCAGTCCGCCTACAGCCAGGCCCAGAGCCTGCAGAGCCAGCAGCAGGCCACGCTGGGCCAGGTCAACGCCACCATCGCCACACTGATCCAGAAGCAGCAGGCCGCCGCGGCCGCCGCGGCCGAGGTCGCCGCCCAACAGAAACTGACCCAGGCGGCCAACCAGGCCAAGGCCCAGCAGGCCGCCCAGGCCGCCGCAGCCAGCAGCGGTACCGCAGCCAGCAGCGGCGGGGGGAGCACCGTCAAAACCGTCCTCGACCCACCGCCCCCGCCGTCGTCGGGTGGCGGGGGCGCGGCCGCGGTTGCCGCGGCGGAATCCCAGATCGGCGTACCGTACGTCTGGGGCGCCGAGTCGCCGGGGTCCGGGTTCGACTGCTCCGGCCTGACCGCCTGGGCCTGGGGTCAGGCCGGCGTCAGCCTGCCGCACTATTCCGGCGCTCAGATGGCCGACAGCACGCCGGTACCGCTCTCCGACCTCCAGCCCGGCGACCTCCTCTTCTACGGCCCGGGCGGGGCCACACACGTCGCCATGTACGTCGGCGGCGGCTCGATGATCGAGGCCCCGTACACCGGGGCGAGCGTCTGGATCACCGGCCTGCGTACCGGCACAGGCCGCTTCGCCGGCGCCGGCCGGCCGTAGCCGCTCCCGCTCCCCCCTCCGCTCCCGCTCCCCGCCCCCACCCGGAGGACGCCGCCGCCCAGGGCCGGCGCCGCTCCGGCCATACTGGTCGGGACCCATGCAGCCCATCCCGGTCGCCTTCCACATCGGCCCGCTCGAGGTCCACACCTACGGGATCGGTCTCGCGATCACGTTCTGGTTCGCCTACCGCTACTTCGAAGCCCGGCTGAAGAAGAACGGCTACCGGACGGACTGGCTGGTCGGCATGTTCCTGTGGGTCATCGTCGCCGCGGTCGTCGGCGCCCGGGTCTTCCACGTCCTCTCGAACCTCGCCTACTACCGGGCCAACCCGGGCGACGTGTTCGCCATCTGGCACGGCGGCCTGTCGTCGTTCGGCGGGATCATCTTTGCCGTACCGGTCGGCATCCTCGTGTCCCGCCGGCGCTGCCCGGAGCTGTCGACCGCCCGGGCCCTCGACCTCGTCGCCCCGGTCCTGATGGCCGCCTGGGCGATGGGCCGGCTGCTCGGGCCCCAGCTGATGGTGGCCGGCGGCGGCCACCCGACCCACCAGTGGTTCGGCATGTACTACGCCGGCCAGGCCGGCCGGCGGCTACCGGTGCCGATCTTCCAGGCCCTCGAGGACTTCACCGTCTTCCTCGTGCTGCTCTACGTCGAGCGCCGCTGCAACCGGTGGCCCGACGGCGCTCCCGCGTCGGGGCTACCCGCCCGGGACGGTGCTCGGGGTCGGGATGATCCTGTGGGGCATCGAGCGGACGATCGACGAGCACCTCTGGCTCGGCGAGGACGGCCACCTCGGCTCGCTGCTCGTCCAGATCGCCGGGGTGGCGCTGGCCGTCGGCGGCGTCGCCCTCCTGGTCGTCACCCGATCACGCTGGCGGGCCTGGATGGCCGCCGGCGCACCCGGCGGGCATCCGGCAACAGAGGGCGTCGATCCCGAGCCGGCACCGAGCCCGGGGGCCGGCGCCAGCCTCACGTGACCAGCGGCGCGGCTGATCCGCAACGAAGGCAGCCATTGACGCGGTGCGCCCAGGACGGCCCCCCGCACCCGTCCCGGGCGCGGCCCGTGTCAGCCGGTCGGCTTGTCCGCCGCGGCCGCGGCCTGGCGGTACTCCTCGAGCTTCTCGATGAGGCCCAGGCGTTCCTGGCCGACCGTCGAGTCGAGGCGAGCGGCGATCTGCTCGGGCGTCCAGCGCCCGTCCGCGTAGACGGCCCGGACCTCTTCGGGCTGGTTCCACACCGCGATCTTCGGACCGACGACGGTGTACACCTGGCCGGTGACGTGCCGGGCCTGGTCGGAGAGGAGGTAGACGACCATCGGGGCGACGTCCTCGGCGTCGCCCATGTCGGCCAGCTCCATCGGCACGTTCGCCGACATGCGGGTCCTCGCCACCGGGGCGATGGCGTTGGCGGTGATGCCGTAGCGGTAGAGGCCGGCCGCGGCGGACCGCACGAGCGAGACGATGCCACCCTTGGCCGACGCGTAGTTCGCCTGGGCGACGCTGCCGGCGAAGGCCCCCGACGTGAAGCCGACCAGCGACCCGCCGCCCTCCTGCTTGCGCATGACCGCGGCGGCGGCCCGGAACACGGTGAAGTGGCCCTTCAGGTGGGTGGCGATGACCGCGTCCCACTCGTCCTCGGACATGTTGAAGAGCATCCGCTCCCGCAGGATGCCGGCCACGGCGACCACGCCGTCGATCCGCCCGAAGCGCTCGACCGCGGTGCCGACCAGCCGCTCGCCGGCCTCCATCTTCGAGATGTCGTCGGCCAGGGCGATGGCCTCGCCACCGGCCTGCTCGATCTCCTTGACGACGGCGTCGGCCACCTCGCTCGACGGGTCCTCCCCGGCCATCCCGACCCCGTAGTCGGCGACGACGACCTTGGCTCCCTCGGTTGCGGCCAGGAGGGCGACCGCCCGGCCGATGCCGCCGCCGCCACCGGTGACCGCGATCACCTTCTGGTCCAAGAACCCTGCCATGCCGTCCGTCCTCCCGAGACCACTACGATTGACGCCAAGTTAGAACCTGTTCTAACTTCGCTGTTCTAGCCCCGAACCGGGCGTGGCCGCCACTCTGTCGGTCGCCCACGGGGCACGCAAACCGGGCCGGACGGTCCGGCCGACCCCGCCACGCGAGAGGAAGGCACCAGTTATGGGCGATCTCGGATTCTGGGCGCTCGCCCACGAGGACCCGGACCACTTGGCAGTCGTCGCCCCCGACGGGACCGAGCTGACCGCCGCTGAGCTGCTCGGACGGGCCAACCAGCTCGTCCACGCGCTCCGCGGCTTCGGCCTCGAGCCCGGCGACGTCGTCGCCACGCTGCTGCCGAACGGGGCGGAGATGTTCGAGATCTACCTCGCCTGCCTGCAGGCCGGCTGGTACCTCGTGCCGATCAACCACCACCTCGTCGCCCCCGAGGTGGCGTACATCCTGAAGGACGCCGAGGCCAAGGTCTTCGTCGCCCACGAGCGGTTCGCCGACGTCGCCCTCGACGCGGCCGACGAGGCCGAGATCCCGGCGTCGACCTGCCTGGCCGTCGGCGACATCGTCGGCTTCACCCCGTACGCCCGGGTCCGCGACGCCCAGCCGACGACCGACCCGGACAACCGGACCGTCGGCGACGTCATGAACTACACGTCGGGGACGACCGGCAACCCGAAGGGCGTCTACCGCAAGCTCAGCGGCGCCACCCCCGAGCAGGCCGCGCTCGGCCTCTCCGGCATCCTCTTCCTCTTCGGCATCCAGCCCCAGGACGGCAACGTCCACATCGTCGGCTCGCCGCTCTACCACACCGCGGTGCTGCGGTTCGCCGGCGCGTCGATCCACTTCGGCCACACCGTCGTCCTCATGGACAAGTGGACGGCCGAGGACATGCTCGAGCTGATCCAGAAGTACCGGGTGACGACGTCGCACATGGTCCCGACCCAGTTCCACCGGCTCCTCAGCCTGCCCGACGACGTCCGCCTCCGCTACGACGTCTCGTCGCTCCGCCACATGATCCACGCCGCCGCCCCGTGCCCGGTCGACGTCAAGCGCCAGATGATCGACTGGTGGGGCTTGGCCGTCGACGAGTACTACGCCGCCTCCGAGGGCGGCGGCACCGCGGTCAACGCCGAGGACTGGCTGAAGAAGCCCGGCACCGTCGGCACCGCGTGGCCGATCTCGGAGATCGCCATCTTCGACGACGCCGGCGACCGGGTCGAGGAGCCGAACGTCATCGGCACCGTGTACATGGCCTACAAGGACAGCGCGGCCGGCGACTTCACGTACCACAAGGACGAGAAGAAGACGAAGAACAACCGGATCGGCAAGTTCTTCACCGTCGGCGACGTCGGCCTGATCGACGAGGACGGTTACCTCTTCCTGCGCGACCGCAAGATCGACATGATCATCTCCGGCGGGGCGAACATCTACCCGGCCGAGATCGAGAACGTCCTCCTCGGCCACCCGGCCGTCGCCGACGTCGCGGTCTTCGGCATCCCCAACGACGACTGGGGCGAGGAAGTCAAGGCCGTCGTCGAGCTCCAGGACGGCACCGACGCGACCCCGGCCCTGGCCGAAGAGATCCGGGCGTTCTGCGAAGGCCGGCTGGCCAAGTTCAAGACGCCGAAGTCGGTCGACTTCGTCGACGAGCTCCCCCGCGACCCCAACGGCAAGCTCTACAAGCGCAAGCTCCGCGACCCCTACTGGGAAGGCGTCGAGCGGGCCGTCTGATCAGGCGGTCGAGCCGGTCAGACGGGCGGCGGGCCATCTCGAGGCCCCGTGACCGGATCGACGCCCCGGTCGATCAGGTCCTGCAGGCCCTGGTCGACGACGACGCCATCGGCGTCCTTGGCGTTGGCCGCCATGATGTCGAGGAAGCGGCGCGGCTGGACGTCGATGAAGATGCCCTCGGCCTCCGCCGTCAGCTCGCCGTCGTGGTAGATGCCGCCCCACGCGAAGATCTTGCGGCCCTCGATCCGCGTCTGCCGGGCGACGAGCGACAGCTCGGACAGCAGCGGCGTCGGGCGTCGGTACTTGACCGTCAGCGTCCCGGTCATGCCGGCCCGGCCGGTCAGGATGTTGGCCGACCCGAGCAGCTCGTCGAAGACCTCGGCGATGATGCCGCCGTGCACGCACGTCGGCGGACCCTCGTACGCGTAGCCGAACCACGCCCGGCCCCGTAGCTCCGGCCGGCCGTCCGCCCCCCGGACGGCCCACATGTCGACCGGCGCGGCCAGCGGGTTGGCGTAGCCGATGATCGGGCTGGTGCCGAAGAAGTCCTGCGGGTGCCCGGCCGGGTCCGGCTGGGCCCGGGGCCGCTTCCCCGGCCCGGCCGCCGCGGCCAGCCGATCGGCCACGCCGGCCACGTCCACCGCGGCCTGGTCCAGGTCGCCGTCGTCGATCAGCCGGCCGACGAGCAGGTCGGTCACCCGGCGGACCTCGGCGGCCAACCGGTTCCGGGCCGACGCCGCCGCCGTGCGGGCCGGACCTCGTTCTGTCGGGCCGCCTTCTGTCAACGCGGGTCCGTCGGCGTCGCGCCGGTCGGCGTCGCGCCGGTCGGCGTCGCGCCGGTCGGCGTCGGCGCGGCGTCGGTGGCTCCGGGATCCGCCGAACCCGGGCCGGTCACCGCTTCTGGAAGTTCGGCTGGCGCTTCTCGGCGAACGCCCGCGGGCCTTCCTTGGCGTCCTCGGTGCCGAAGATCGGCGTGCCGATCTCGAGCTCCCGGGCCAGCCCGTCCACTTCGGACATCCCCTCGGTCTCGATCACCGATCGCTTGATCGCCTCGACCGCGAGCGGGCCGTTGGCGTTGATCACCTCGGCGATGGCCAACGCCTCCTCGAGCGCCGTGCCGTCCGGGACGACCCGGCCGATCAGGCCGATGCGCAGCGCCTCTTCCGCCGAGACCTGCCGGGCGGTGAGGAGCAGGTCCATGGCCACCGTGAACGGGATCTGCCGGCGCAGCCGGACGGTCGACCCGCCCAGCGGGAACAGCCCGCGGCGGGCTTCGAAGACCCCGAACTTCGCCCCCTCGCCGGCCACCCGGATGTCGGTGGCCTGGAGGATCTCCGTCCCGCCGGCCACCGCCCAGCCCTCGACCGCGGCGATCAGCGGCTTCTTCGGCTGGTAGTGCCGGAGCAGCGCCTTCCAGTGCAGGTCCGGGTCCTCGACCATCCGGTGCTGGTACTTCTCGGCCTCCGGGCTGCTCATCGACTTGAGGTCCATCCCGGCGCAGAACGTGCCGCCGGCCCCGGTGAGGATGGCGCTGCGGATGTCGTCGTTGGCGTCGATCTCGACCCACGCGTCGGCCATCCCGACGAGCATCGGCAGGCTGAGCGCGTTCTTCGCCTCCGGCCGGTTCATCGTCACGATGGCCGTGTGGCCGCGCTGTTCGAACGTGAAGTGCTCGGTGGACTCGACGGTCATGGCTACAGCCTTTCGATGATCGTGCCGGTGGCCAGCGCGCCGCCGCAGCACATCGACACCAACCCGTACGTGGCGTCCCGGCGCTCCAGCTCGTGCAGGATGGTCGTGATCAACCGGCTGCCGGTCGCGCCGACCGGGTGACCGAGGGCGATGGCGCCGCCGTTGACGTTGACCTTGTCCCAGTCGACGTCGTGGGCCCGGCCCCAGCTGAGGACGACGGACGCGAACGCCTCGTTGACCTCGAACAGGTCGATGTCGCCGATCGTCATGCCGGCCTTCTCGAGCACCTTCGTCGTGGCCGCGATCGGCCCGTCGAGGTGGTAGTACGGGTCGGACCCGATGAGCGCCTGGGCGACGATCCGGGCCCGCGGCCGCAGGCCGTCGGCTTTGGCCCGCTCCTCGGACATCCAGAGCACCGCGGCCGCGCCGTCGGAGATCTGCGAGGAGTTCCCGGCCGTGTGCATCCCGTCGGGCAGGACCGGCTTCAGCTTGGCCAGCCCTTCGGCGGTGGTGTCCCGGGGACCCTGGTCCTTGGCGATGACCCGGCGCTCCCCCGTGTGCTCCCCGCGGGGACCTTCCTCGCCGACGACCGGGGCCTCGATCGGGGCGATCTCCCGGGCGAACCGGTCCTCGGCGACGGCCACCGCCGCCTTCTGCTGCGAGACGAGCCCGAGCCAGTCGGTGTCCTCCCGGGTGATCCCGTACTTCTCGGCGATCCGCTCGGCCGCCACGAACTGTGTCGGCAGGTCGTACGGCAGGTCCTCCGGGATGGCCCGGCCGACCCCGGCCGCCGCGTTGGCGCCGAGCGGCACCCGGCTCATCGTCTCGACCCCGCAGCCGATCCCGACGTCGATGGCGCCCGACGTGATCAGGTTGGCGACGAAGTGGTTCGCCTGCTGCGACGACCCGCATTGGCAGTCGACCGTCGTGCCCGCCACCTCGTACGGCAGGCCCTGGAGGAGCCACGCCGTCCGCGTCACGTTGAAGCCCTGCTCGCCGGCCTGGGTGACGACCCCGCCGACGACCTGCTCGACCGAGCCCGGGTCGATGCCGGCCCGCTTGACCACCTCGACCTGGGTCGCACCCAGCACGTCGGCCGCCCGGAGCCCGGACAGCCAGCCGTTGCGCTTCCCGATCGGCGTGCGGACCGCCTCGACGATCACCGGTTGCCCCATGCGTCGCACCTCTTCTCTGGTCTCTTTGCTCTTAGGTGTCTGTGATCTTGGGTGTCTGTGCTCTTAGGTGTCGGTGGCGGCAGCCGTCCGGCCCGTCGCCTGGATTGGTCACCTGGCCCGGGCAGCCGTCCACCCCATTTATAGAACCTGTTCTAAACCGTAGCATCGGCGCCCCGTCCGGCGTCCGGCGAAGCACGACGGGCGACGGGCCGGGGGACGAGCCCAGGAAGACGAGCCCAGGAAGACGGGCCAGGAAAAACCGAGCAGACTCTGGGCAGCGGCCATTGCGGCGGAACGGACCCGAAAGGACGGCACGATGCCCGACCAACCAACCAACGGCCCATCGACCAAGGGCGGTCCGCCGCGAGGGCGGTTCACGATCGTCTACTTGATCCACGAGGCCTTCCGGCGGGACTTCCGCCGGCTGAGCACCGCCGTCCGGGCGCCCTCCGTCGGTGCCGAGCGGGCCCGGCGGCTGGAGGCGCACTGGCAGTTCGTCGACGAGCAGCTGCACCATCACCACCAGGTCGAGGACGATTCGCTCTGGCCGCTCGTCCGGCCCCGGCTGGCCGGCCAGGACGAGGAGCTGGCCATCCTCCACGAGATGGAGGTCCAGCACGCGGGCCTGCTACCGAAGGGCGAGGCCGTCGACCGCGGCTTCGCGGCCTTCGTCGCCGAGCCGGCCGCGGCGGCCGGTTCGACCCTCGGCGACCAGCTCGACGACCTGGCCGGCTCGCTCGGCGCCCACCTCGACAACGAGGAGACCCGGTGCTTCCCCGTCATCGACGAGGCCATGAGCAATGCCGAGTTCGAGGCCTTCGGCAAGGCGACGGCCAAAGCCATCGGCATGCGCGGCTCGGCCCGGTTCTTCCCGTGGATCTTCGACGGCGCCGACCCGGTCGAGCGGCAGGCCGTGCTCTCGATGCCCCCGCCGCCGGTCCGGGTCCTCTGCCGGTACGCCTGGGAGCCGCGCTACCAGCGCGTCGTCACGCCCCTCTGGGCCGGCTAGGCCACATCCGCTCGGGTCCGGGTGGATCGGCCCGGGAGGGTCGGGGCCGCCGACGGCGACCCCGACCCACACCGCGACCGGTCAGGCCATCCCGACGACCGGCTTGTTGAGCGGCTTGCCGCCCATCGAGCCGAGGAACGTCGCGTCGCCGAACGTGAACAGGCCGCCGTCGGTGGCCACCTCGTAGTAGCCGCCGCCGTCCGCGGTGGCGAGCATGCCGACGACCGGCTGGTTGAGCGGCTTGCCGCCCATCGAGCCGTAGAACGACCCGTCGCCGAACGTGAACAGGCCGCCGTCGGCCGCCACCAGCCAGTAGCCGCCGCCGTCCGGCGTCGACGCCATGCCGACGATCGGCTTGACGAGCGAGAGGCTGCCGGTCGAGCCGTGGAACGACGCGTCGCCGAAGCTGAAGATGCCGCCGTCCGACGCCACCATCCAGTAGCCCTTGCCGTCGGCCGTCGACGTCATGCCGACGATCGGCTTGTTGAGCGGCTTGCCGCCCATCGAACCGTAGAACTGGGCGTCGCCGTAGGCAAAGAGGCCACCGTCGGACGCCACGAGCCAGTAGCCCTTGCCGTCCGGCGTCGCCGCCATGCCGACGATCGGCTGGTTGAGCGTGATCGACCCGGTCGACCCGTAGAACTGGGCGTCGCCGAAGCTGAAGATGCCGCCGTCCGTCGCCACCTCCCAGTAGCCGGCCCCGTCGGGCGTCGCCGCCATGCCGACGATCGGCTTGTTCAACGGCTTGCCACCCATCGAGCCGTAGAACTGGACGTTGCCGAAGCTGAAGAGGCCGCCGTCACTGGCGACCTCCCAGTAGCCGGGGGCGACGGGCGCCGTGTTGGACGTCGCGGCCGGACCGGTGCCGAAGATGTCGGAGGCGGTCACCTTGAAGGCCACCGTGCTGCCGGCCGGGACCGGGAAGGCGGTGCCGACGACGTCCGAATGGGTGTCGATGGTCGCCTGGGCGATCCCGTTGACGATCGGGGTCACCTGGTAGTCGCTGGGCCACGGCGGCGACATCGGCTCTGTCCAGCTGGCCGACGCCGTCGTCCCCGAGATGCTGACCCTGGCGTTGGTGGGCGCCTGGGGCGGCGTGGCCAGGGCCAGCCCGGCCGCATCGGTCAACCCGGTCCCCGACCCGGCGATCTGGTACGTCGGGTTGGGCGACCCCGAGGTGGTCAACTGGCTCGCCGAGAACCCGGTGACGCTGCCTGTCGTTGTGCCGGCGATGTTGGCCAGCCACAGGTTCCCGGTCGAGTCGAAGGCCATCTGATAGGTCTCGTCGATGCTGTGGGTGGCGTTGCTGCCCAGGGTGACCGTCGGCACCGGGTTGCCGTTGGCGGCCAGTTGGTTGTGGGCGTACTCCACCACGGTGGCGTTGTCGTAGTTGCTCACCCAGAGATCGCCGGCGTTGTCGAAGACGACCCCCACCGGATCGTCCAGGGAGGTCCCGTTGGCGGTGATGGTCACCGCCGGCACCGGGCTGCCGCTGGCCGCCAGCTGGGCCAGGGAGTACTCCTGGACCTGGTCGGTGGCGGTCGAGGCGGACCAGAGGTCGCCGTCCGGGTCGAAGGCGATCTCCTCCGGTCGGTTGAGGGCGGTTCCGGTGGCCGAGATCGTCACCTTGGGCACCGGTGCGCCGGAGGCAACCAGTTGGGCCGGGGTGAACTCGTTCAACGTCATCCCTGTGTAGTCGGCCACCCAGAGGTTGCCGGCACGGTCGAAGGCCAGCCCGACCGGTCCGTCGAGCGATGTGCCCGTACTGCTGAGCACCACCGCCGGGGTCGGCGATCCGGTCGCCGCCAGCTGCGCCGCGGTGAACTCGGCCACCGTGTCGCCGCCGTAGTTCGACACCCACAGGTCGCCGGCCGCGTCGAACGCCTCGCCGTAGGGGTTCTGGAACGTGGACGACGAGATCGTCGCGCTCGGCGCGGCGTGGCCGTTCGACGGCAGCGGGTAGACGGTGACGTTGCTCCCACCCTCGTTGGCCACGTAGATGCCCGACGGTGGCGGCCCCGCCGCTCCGGCCGGGGCCGCGGTCAGCGCGGTGGCGGCCACCGCCGCCCCGCTCACTCCGAGGGCGACGGCGACGGCCGCCCCCACCCGCCCCCACGACGAACGTCGTCTACCCACTGCTCTGATGCGGTCGTGCATGGCGCCTCTCCGATGCATTTCGTTGGTTCGCGGCAAGGGGAACGGCCGAGCCGCTCCCCCCGGCCAGCACGGTATTCGATCGGCTCGTCGCCGCGCTCGTTTCTCTCAGCCAATTCTCAGGATCGGACCGGGACCGCGGGGTCAGGTGGCCGACCCGGAGGGATCAGGCGAGGCCGGCTCAGGTGGCCGAAAGCTGGTCGAGCAGGAGGCCGGACAGCTCGGTCGCGGCCTCCTCGGGCACCCAGTGGCTCACGCCGTCGAGGACCGCGAACCGGTACGGCCCGGTCACCCAGTCGGCCGTCGCCTCCGCGGCCGCCCGCCCGAGCGCGGGATCGTCGGACGACCAGACGTACAGCGTCGGCACCGCCACCGGCCCGAGCGGCTCGATGGCGTCCATCGCCCGGTACCAGTTGAGCGCGGCCGTCATCGCCCCCGGGGCGGTCAGTACCGCGACGTACTCGTCCGTCGCCGCCGGCTCCAGCCCCGTCGTCGCGAACAGGTCGCGCAACCCCGATCCCGATCCGTCCTCCCCGAGCAGCTGGCGCTCCGGTTCGTCCGGCCGCTGGAAGAACCCGATGTAGCTCATCCGGTCGGCCTGGTCGTCCTGACCGGCCATGATGACCGCGCCGAGCGCGTCCGGGTGCGGCGTCGAGACGACCGAGACGCTCCGCAGCCGCTCCGGATGGCGGCCGGCCACCATCCACGCCACCATGCCGCCCCAGTCGTGGCCGACGAGGTCGAACGTGTCGGCGCCCGAGGCGTTGGCCCCCGACGCGCCAGTACCCAACGACTCGGCCACGGAGACGACGTCGTCGACGAGGTGGCCGATCCGGTAGTCCGCCACCGCCGGTGGGCGGGCACCCGGCGAGTACCCCCGCTGGTCCACCGCCACCGCCCGGTAGCCGGACGCCGCCAATACCGGCAGGACGTGCCGCCACGACCACGACGTCTGCGGGAAGCCGTGCAGGAGGACAACGAGCCGGCCGTCGGCCGGTCCGGCCGCCCGGGCCCGGAACGTCAGACCGTTGGCCTCGACCTCGATCTCCTCCAGGTCCACCGTCACCCCCGCGACCCGGTCCGCCGTCGACCTACGCCGGCGTCGGCCAGAGCGCCTCGGCCGGTACGGCATCGACGAGGGCCCGCTGGAGGACGTAGTCGTGGGCGACCGACCGGAACGCCCGGCGCCGGGCGTCGACCACGTCGGCCGGCGCGTCGTCGAGGAATCCCCACAGGTTCAGCGCCGCCCGGACGTCGTGCACACTCGGCGCCCGGCCCAACAGGCCCGACCGCCGGGCGGCCAGCAGGGCGACGCCGACGACGACGTCCTCGGGCGACTCGTCCGGCGCCAACCGGAGCTTCTCTTCGAACCGCCGGGCCAGGCGCAGGGCGAAGCCCTGGTCCGAGCCGGGCGTGCCCATGCTCGGTCCGGCCGGCCGGACCGGGATCCGCAGCTCCGCCGGACGATCCGTCGTCCACGAGCCCGGCACCTCGAGCCGGAGGGACGGTCGGACCTGGTCGGCCTCGGCGATCGGGACGAAGCTCGGCTGGGTCATCGACGCCGAGACTACCGGGCGACGTGCACGAGGGCGAAGACGATCGAGTCGTAGAGGGCCTGCCAGCTCGCCTCGATGATGTTCTCCGACACGCCGATCGTCGTCCACGTCCGCTCGTCGTCGGCCGTGTCGACGAGCACCCGCGTCACCGCGCCGGTGCCCTTCCCGGTGTCGAGCACCCGGACCCGGTAGTCGACCAGGTGGACGCCGGCCAGCGCCGGGAAGTGCGGCCCGATGGCCTGGCGGAGCGCGGCGTCGAGCGCGTTGACCGGGCCGTTGCCTTCCGCGGTCGCCACCATGCGGTCCGGGCCGACGTGGACCTTCACCGTCGCCTCCGTCGTCGGCGACACGCCCGCCGAGCCGCTCCCATCGAGCGTCACCGCGGCCGGACCGTGGTCGGTGATGACCCGGAACGACTCGACCGAGAAGAAGTCCGGCTCCCAGCCGGCCGCCCGCCGGAGCAGCAGCTCCAGCGACCCGTCCGCCACCTCGAAGTGGTAGCCCTCGTGCTCGAGCTGCTTGAGCTCGTCGAGGACGCGGCCGAGCACCTCGCCGTCGAGGTCGAGCCCGATCTCCGCCGCCTTCATCGCCAGCGTCGACCGGCCGGCCATCTCGGAGACGACGACCCGCGTGCCGTTGCCGACGAGCTCCGGCGAGATGTGCTCGTAGAGGTCCCGGCGCCGCGCCACCGCGCTGGCGTGCAGCCCGCCCTTGTGGGCGAAGACCGACGTCCCGACGTACGGCTGCTGCGGGTCCGGCGCGAGGTTGACGAGCTCCGCGATGTGGTGGGCCACCGGCGTCAGCCGCTCCAACCGGTCGGCCGGGATCGTGCGGATGTGCAGTTTGAGCGAGAGGTTCGGGATCGTCGCCGACAGGTCCGTGTTCCCGGCCCGCTCGCCGTAGCCGTTGATGCAGCCCTGGACCTGCGTCACGCCGGCCTCGACCGCGACGAGCGAGTTCGCCACTGCGCAGCCCGCGTCGTTGTGGCAGTGGATCCCCAAGCCCGCGCTCGAGCGCTCCCGGACGTCGGCCACCGCTTCGCCGATCTGGTCCGGCAACGACCCGCCGTTCGTGTCGCACAGCACGAGCGCTTCCGCCCCGGCCGATTCGGCCGCGTCGAGCACCCGGAGGACGAAGTCCCGGTTGTGCCGGTGGCCGTCGAAGAAGTGCTCCGCGTCGACGAAGACCCGCAGGCCGTGCTCCCGCAGGAACGCCACCGACTCGCCGACCATGGCGACGCCCTCTTCGAGCGACGTCCGCAGCGCGTCCTCGACGTGCCGGTCCCAGCTCTTCGCCACGATGCACGCCACCGGCGCCTGGGACCGCACGAGCTGGTCGAGGACCGGGTCCTTCGCCGCCGACACCCCCGCCCGCCGCGTCGACCCGAACGCCACCAGCGTCGCCGTCGACAGGTGCAGCTCCGCCGGCGCCCGGGCGAAGAACGCCTCGTCCTTCGGGTTCGCGCCCGGCCACCCGCCCTCGATGTACGTCACGCCGAGGTGGTCGAGCTGCTCGGCCACCCGCAGCTTGTCGTCGACCGTCAGCGACAGCCCCTCCTGCTGACTGCCGTCCCGCAGCGTCGTGTCGAAGATGTCGACCGCGTCGGGGAGCGTCGGCAGGCGGTAGTCGTGGGCGTGGGCGCGGTGCTCGTGGGCGGTGGGCCCGTGGGCGCTAGTCGACATAGTCGAGCCAGTCCTTGTACTGGTCGACCTCACCGCGGACGGTGGCGAAGTACGTCTGCTGGATCGCCGTCGTGATCGGCCCGGGCTTGCCCGCCCCGACCGCCCGGTCGTCGACGGCCCGGATCGGCACGACCTCGGCCGCCGTACCCGTCAGGAACGCCTCGTCCGCGGTGTACAGGTCGGTCCGCACGAGCTGCTCGTGCCGGACCTCCAGGCCCATGTCGCGGGCGATCGTCTCGACCGTGTCCTGGGTGATGCCGTCCAGCGCGCCGGCGTCCGAGGTCGGCGGCGTGAGGAGCACGCCGTCGCGGACGACGAAGATGTTCTCCCCGGTGCACTCGCTCACCCGGCCGTCGGAGGTCAGCAGGATTGCCTCGTCGTAGCCGGCTTTCAGCGCCTCGACCTTGGCCAGCGACGAGTTGACGTACATGCCCGTGCCCTTGGCCGCCGTCGGCACCGCGTTCGGGTCGTGCCGGCGCCACGAGCTGATCTTCATCGAGACGCCGTTGGCAACGCCGTCGTCACCCAGGTACGTCCCCCACGGCCACGCGGCGATCGACACGTTGACCGGGCACGGCAACGGGTTGAGGCCCATCTCCCCGTAGCCGAGGTAGACGAGCGGCCGCAGGTAACAACCGGTCGGCAGGTCGTTGACCCGGACGACGTCCCTCGCGGCCTCGACGATCTGCGGCTCCGTGAACGGGACGTCGATCATGAAGATCGACGCGGACGTGAACAGCCGTCGGATGTGGTCACCCAGCCGGAACACCGCCACGCCGCGCGGCGTCGGGTAGGCGCGGATGCCTTCGAAGACGCCCGAGCCGTAGTGCATCGTGTGCGTCAGGACGTGGACGGTCGCGTCCTCCCAGTCGACCAGCTGGCCGTCCATCCAGATCTTCTTCGTCGGGGTGATGGGCATGGCTCAGAGCCTTTCTGCGATGGCGTCGCCGATGGCGGCGGTGGACTGCGGGCCGTCCGACCCCGAGCTCGTCGAACGGGTGGTCTCGTCGGCGTCGATGAACGCCCGTACCGCTTTGTCGATCCGGGCTGCCGCGTCGGCGTCGCCGAGGTGGTCGAGCATGAGCGCCGCCGAGACGATCGCCGCCAGCGGGTTGGCGATGCCCTGGCCGGCGATGTCGTGGGCCGCGCCGTGGACCGGCTCGAAGAGCGACGGCCCCGTGCGGGCCGGGTTCAGGTTGCCCGACGCGGCGAAGCCGATCCCACCGCTGACCGCGCCGGCCAGGTCCGTCAGGATGTCGCCGAACAGGTTGTCCGTGACGATCACGTCGTAGCGCCGGGGCTGCTCGACCAGGTAGATGCACGCCGCGTCGACGTGGTTGTAGTCGGGCGCGACGTCCGCGTAGTCCGGCGCCGCCTCCGTGACCGTTCGCTGCCAGAGGTCACCGGCGAACGTGAGCACGTTCGTCTTGTGGACGAGCGTCAGCTTGTGCGCCGGGCGGCCCTGCGCCAGCTCGAACGCGAACCGGACGCACCGCTCCACCCCCATCCGGGTGTTGACCGACCCCTGCGTCGCCACCTCGTGCGGCGTGCCCTTGCGCAGGAACCCGCCCTCGCCGGCGTACGTGCCCTCCGTGTTCTCCCGGACGACGACGAAGTCCGCCCCCGCGGCGATCGATCCCGGGACCCCGGTGAACGGGCGGAGGTTGATGTAGAGGTCGAGCTCGAACCGGAGCCGGAGCAGCAGGCCCCGCTCGAGCGTGCCCGGCGGGACCGTCGTGTCGCCGACCGGCGGGCCGACCGCACCGAGCAGGATGGCGTCGAAGCCGCGGAGCTCGTCGAGGACCGCGTCCGGCAACACCTCGCCCGTCCGCACGTACCGGTCGGCGCCCAGGTCGTAGTCGGTCGTCTCCAGCGTGACGCCGGCCGCGGCCACCACCTTGAGCGCTTCCGCGACGACCTCCGGACCGATGCCGTCGCCGCCGATCACCGCCACCCGGTGGCCGCTCATCGCCGGCCTCCCGCCTCGGTCGTCTCCCCGGTACCCGGCCTCTGGCCCACCGTTGCTCCTCTCACTGTTCTTCTGCTTTCCACTGGCCCGCCTGCTTCACTGTTCTTCTGCTTCCACTGGCCCGTCCCCTCGACCTTCCTGCTCCAGGACATGAAAAACCGCCCACCGGAGTGGACGGTCGAGGAGGCACGCACGTCGAGTGCGTGCCTACGGAATGACGGCTACCCGGTGAAGATGCATGGAGGTCCAAGTTTCCCCCACCGGAGCCCTCCCGTCAACCGCGACAGCACGGTTTTCCGACCTCCGAGCGTCGAGTCCGTCCCCCGGCGTCGGGCCCCCGTCCCCGAACGATCGGGCGCAGCCCGTCGGGGTCGCGCCGCCGTGGCCGATAGCCTTTGTACCGTGACTGACACGACCCCCCACGCGCCCGAGCCGGCGCGGCTGACCCAGGAGACCTACGACCGGCTCCAGGCCGAGCTCGAGGATCTGACGACCCGCGGCCGGGTCGAGATCGCCCAGGCCATCGAGACCGCCCGGGCCCTCGGCGATCTCTCCGAGAACGGCGACTACCACGCGGCCAAGGACAGCCAGGGGAAGATGGAGGCCCGCGTCCGCCAGCTCCAGGCCCTCTTGAAGAGGGCCCAGGTCGTCGAGGGCGACCGTGAGAGGGACGGCACCGTCGATCACGGCGTCGTCGTCACGCTCCGCTACGACGGCGATGGCGAGGACGACACCCAGGACTTCTTCGTCGGCTCCATCGAGGAGCACCCCGGCGACATGCCCGTCGTCTCGCCCAGCGCCCCGCTCGGCCAGGCCCTCATCGGCAAGACCGCCGGCGACACCGTCGAGTACCGGGCGCCCGGCGGCACCCTCCGGGTCGAGATCGTCAAGGTCGGCGCGTGAGCGCGGCGCCTGCAGGCACGCCGGCCGGCGGGCGGAACGGCGCCGGGGCGGCCGGTCCCCGCACCCTTTCCGAGAAGGTCTGGGACGCCCACGTCGTCCACGCGACCGAGGGCGAGCCGGACCTCCTCTTCATCGACCTCCACCTCATCCACGAGGTCACGTCCCCCCAAGCCTTCGACGGGCTCCGGCTGGCCGGGCGGACCGTCCGGCGGCCCGACCTGACCGTCGCCACCGCCGACCACAACGTCCCGACCACCGACATCGACAAGCCCGTCGCCGACCCGATCTCCGCCAAGCAGCTCGCCGTGCTCAATGCCAACTGCGCCGAGTTCGGCATCGCCTGCTACCCGATCGGCAACCCGAACCAGGGCATCGTCCACGTGATCGGCCCCGAGCTGGGCCTGACCCAACCGGGCATGACGATCGTCTGCGGTGACAGTCACACCTCCACCCACGGCGCGTTCGGTGCCCTCGCCTTCGGCATCGGCACCAGCGAGGTCGAGCACGTCCTCGCCACCCAGACCCTCCCCCAGCAGCGGCCGTCGACGATGGCCGTCACCGTCGACGGCGAGCTGCCCGCCGGCGTCACCGCCAAGGACGTCGTCCTCGCCGTCATCGGCCGGATCGGCACCAGCGGCGGGATGGGCTACATCATCGAGTACCGCGGCGCGGCCATCCGCTCGTTGTCGATGGAAGGCCGGATGACCGTCTGCAACATGAGCATCGAAGGCGGCGCCCGGGCCGGAATGGTCGCCCCCGACGCCACGACGTTCGAGTACCTCGACGGCCGCCTCCACGCCCCGAAGGGCCGGGCCTGGGACGACGCCCTCGCCTACTGGTCGACCTTGCCCACCGACGACGGCGCCCAGTTCGACAAGGACGTCACCCTCGACGCCGCCCGCCTCGTCCCCCACGTCACCTGGGGCACCAACCCCGCCCAGGTCGCGCCGATCGACAGCATCGTCCCCGACCCCGACTCGTTCGCCGAGGCCGGCGAGCGCGACGCCGCCGCCCGCGCCCTCGCCTACATGGGGCTCACCGCCGGCACGCCGCTGCGCGACGTCGCCGTCGACACCGTCTTCCTCGGCTCGTGCACGAACTCCCGGATCGAGGATCTCCGCGCCGCCGCCACCGTGCTCGACGGCCGGCGCGTCCACGCCGGGCTGCGCGCCCTCGCCGTTCCCGGCTCCCATCGCGTGAAGGCCCAGGCCGAGGCCGAAGGGCTCGACCAGGTCTTCCGGGCCGCCGGCTTCGAGTGGCGCGAGCCCGGCTGCTCGATGTGCCTCGCCATGAACCCCGACAAGCTCTCGCCCGGCGAGCGCTGCGCGTCGACGTCCAACCGGAACTTCGAGGGTCGCCAGGGCCGCGGTGGCCGCACCCACCTCGTCTCCCCCGCCGTCGCCGCCGCCACCGCCGTCGCCGGCCACTTCGCCACGCCGACCGACCTCGACCGATGAAGCAGCTCGACCGATGAAGATGGAGGCACCCCGATGAAGCCTGTCACCGTCGTCACCGGCCGGGCCGTCCCGCTCGACCGCTCCGACGTCGACACCGACCAGATCATCCCGTCCGACTGGCTCAAGCGGGTCGAGCGGACCGGGTTCGGCGCCGGCCTCTTCGCGGAGTGGCGCGACGACCGCGACTTCGTCCTCAACCACCCCGAGTTCGTCGGCGCCACGATCCTCGTCGCCGGCGCCAACTTCGGCACCGGTTCGTCGCGGGAGCACGCCGTCTGGGCGCTCATGGACTACGGCTTCGAGGCCGTCGTCTCGTCCCAGTTCGGCGACATCTTCCGCAACAACTGCACCAAGCAGGGGCTCGTGCCCGTGCAGGTCAGCCCCGAGGTCGACCGGGCACTGCTCGACGCCGTCGCCGCCGACCCGTCGCTCGAGCTGACCATCGACGTCGCCCGCGGCACCGTCGAGGCCCCCGCCGTCGGCATCACCGGCGAGTTCCCCCTCGACGACTTCACCCGGGACCGGCTCGTCAACGGCTGGGACGACATCGGCCTGTCCCTCCGCTACGAGGCCGACCTCGATGCCTACGAGGCCGCCCGACCGGGCTGGCTACCCACCGTCACCGTCTGACCGCGACCTTCGGGCAGCCGGACACCGCCCAGGACCCGGGCCACCTGGTGCCGACGACTGATGACGAACGACGGCGGCTGACGACGAACGGTTCGCCGGTCGACCGGCGAACCATGGGCGAAGACCCGAAGGGCTCCGACGGAGCGGACGGGCCGACTTGGTGAGGTCAGGGCCCTGGGGCCCTCACCCGACGATCGGTCCGCTCGTCGTCGACCACCCGATACCGTCGCCCCCTTCGCCATGAGCGATTGAAAGAGTCGAAACGGGGGTAGGACGCTCTTGGCTCATCTCGAGTCGTAGCTCCTCCGCTCACGGGGGAAGATCGGCGGTCCCGATGGGACCCCAAACTGAAGTGGCGCAAGACCCCGGCCTCGTCGCGCCCTCCGGGGTGGCGATTCCTGCCGATACGCCGTCCGGTCCTGAGCCGGCCGCCACCGAGCGGAGAGGCTGGAGAGCGCGGACAAGTCGCACCCTTCGCCCGTCCGACTGGCTCTACCGGTCCCACGAGGCCAGCTTCATCTGGCTGATCGTGCGGCTCTGGCTGGGCTACCAGTGGCTGAACGCCGGCTACCAGAAGATCTGGGGTAGCGAGAAGTCGGCGTTCTGGTTCGGCGGGGGCGCAGGAGTGAAAGGGTTCGCCACCGCTGGCGTGGTCGGCTCGACCACGGGCAAGGGCGGAGCCAGCTATGGCTGGTGGGCCGGGTTCCTCCACAACTTCGTCGTGCCGAACGCCTCATGGATCGGCCGGTTCATCTCGCTCGGTGAGGTTCTCATCGGCGTGGCCCTCATCCTCGGGTTGTTCACCGGTGCCGCCGCCTTTGCCGGGTTGTCGCTCAACATCATCTACATGTTCACCGGTTCGGCCGGCGTGAACCCGATGTACGCCATCCTGTCGGTACTGCTGGTGCTGGCCTGGCGAAACGCTGGATGGATCGGCCTCGACCGTTTCATCTTCAACGATGACTGGACGGTCCGCCGCCTCCGCGACGATCTCGGTCACGCGGTACATCGGCGTGGGCATCCGCGGGTTCCGGCGGTGGCTACCCCGCACTGAGCGGCGCCGGCCAGCCCGCGGCGATCGTCTTCTATCCACCGGAACGACCGTCGCCGCGGAGCCACATCTACTACCGGATCTCCGTCTTTCCGAAAACGCCGCCCTCTGTGAAGGAGCAACCGTAATGAACGCACTGATCTACCGCGGTCCGAACGACAAGAGCGGAGACGAGGTCCCCGACCCCACGCTGGTCGACGATACCGATGTGTTCGTGCGGACCGACGCCGCGACTATCGGCGGTAGGGATCTCCATGTCCTGAAGGGGAACCTCCCCGAGGTGACCACTGGTCGCATCTTCGGCCATGAGGCCGTAGGGACCGTCGAAGAGGTGGGTGCGGTTCCCGGAGTCGAATCCCTCAAGGCACTCCAGTCGGTGGCATCTTCCCGACACCATCAACGGGTTCCGTCCCGCACCGACCCCTCGGATGCCACAAGCCTGCTCTCGTCATCGGTGGCCGACCACCAAGAATGGGCGTGGGCATGAAACGACTCGCCCGGATAAGCCTTGCCGGAGCGCTGGTCCTCGTGGCCGGTGCCGCATTGTTGAGCGCCCACGAGAAGCCAACCCCCGTCTCTCTTCCGCTCGTCGGGTACCGCCACCACTACCCCGCGCCGACGACGACCACCTCCCGTCGACCCACGACGACCACGACCTCCCGGTCCACGACCACCACCGCCCCCCGGCCAACGACGACGACCACGACCTCCCGGTCCACGACCACCACCGCCCCCCGGCCAACGACGACGACCACGACGACGACTGCACCGACGACCACCACGACCACTGCCCCGACGACGACCACGACCACTGCCGTCTCACCCCCCACCACCGTCCCCCGGTCGGGGTACGCCCAACAGCCTGGCTACCCGGCGTTGAACAACACAGGGACAACACTCCCGGTGACGACGGCAGCCGTCGGCGACGTCATGCTGGTGATGGCCCACACCGCGCCGTCGTCGGGAACCTCCGACGTCACTTCGATCACCGACAGCAGTGGCCGGATCACCTGGCAGGCGGCCAAGTCGGCCGGGTACACAAACCACCCGAGCGGCGACGCCATCGAGATCTGGTACGGCGTCGTGAAGAGCGTCGGCTCGACGACCATCGACGCCCACTGGTCCGGTACAACGTTCGACCACTTCGTCTGGGCGGCGGAGTGGACCTCTGGTCAGGGACCCACCACGTCGTGGTCCGCCGTCGCCGGCGGGGTCAAGAACTCGATCGTCGGGACCGGGACGACCTGCTCGTTCCCGACCCTTACCGCCGGCTCGGCCGGCGGCCTGTACTGGGGTTGGGCTTACGGGTCAGCGAAGGGCAGCGCCGGTAGTAGCCCGGGATTTTCCTACTACGTCACAACCGACGTGACACATTGGAACGTCCTCGTCTCCGGCGCGTCGTTGGCCACCGGCACTACGTACACGCCGACGTTCACCCAGGCCGCGCCGACATCCTGGTACGACGCGGTCGCCGTCATCGTCCAGGCGAAGTGATAACGGCGCGGCGCACGAGGTAGGGACGGGAACGTCAGGCGAAGGCGCACTCCGGTGCGGCCATGGCCGTTCCCATTCGCCCGAGCGCTCGGGCGAGATCGCGGCGGTCGTGGTGTCGTCGGCCGCAGCCTTTCCTCGGTTGCCGTTACGTAGATCGAAACCTTGCGGTCCGGTGGTCAGGCGACCGCTTCATGGCCCACGCACGACGGCGGGTCGGCCCGCAACGAGGTCCGCCCGACCTCCCAGTGCGAGAGGAGGTGCTGGCTGAAGTCGCCCTCCACCGCGCTCAGGGCGCGAGCGCCGAAGACGACGTCCGAGGCCAGGCCAGGCTCGCCGCGCAGGAGGCCACCCACCATCCGATCGGCGGCCAGATGCTGATGCCCGGCGTCCGCCTCGACGTGCACCTGGTAGAAGCGTCGGGCCGCCGACGGCAGACCGAGACGTCGGAGGACGGCGTCGTAACGCGCCATCGGGCCGATCGACGTCATCTCGAACAGGGCCAGGTGGCCGAGCAGCGCGCCACGTAACCGTCGGTGGAGACCGAGCATCGAGATGAGGTTGGTCGTGGCCAGCGTCACCCCGGGGATCGCCGCCAGATAGGCGTTCGGGTGACGATCGAGCCCGAGACCCTCCATGGTGTCGCCGAACAGCGCGGCGTGCATGCCGGCCGGATCGCCGTTGCCGTACTCGTCGGCCTGAATGGCGACCAGCGCCGCCTTCGCCTCTCCGGAGACCCGGGGGATCCCCCAGCTGTGGGGGTCGGCCTCTTTCAGCTGGTACGCCGACCGGTGGATCGCGAGCTCCCGGACATGCTCGAGTTCCCCGGACGCCGTCATCCATCCGGAGAGGGAAGGCGCCCCCGGGGCCCTGGCCAGCTCCCACAGTTGGTCTACCGCGACCTCCGGATGGGAGTGCACCGGTCCAACCTGCTCGCGCAGGTCGTCCTCGAACCACTGTTCGAGGACGGCCCGAACCCCGAGGAGCGACGGCTCCCACTCCCACCCGTCATCGACATCGACGAAGCCCCCGTAGTGCAGTTCGTAACAGCAGTAGAGGGCCAGCTGCCGGTCGTCGTCCGTCGCGTCCGCCATGTCGGCCTCCGGGATTCCACGCGAGGTCGTGCGGCTCCTCGCGAAGCTCGGCGAACAGGCGCGTGGTCAGAGAGCCACGCGCCGGCGGGAGATGGAGTCCAGCCGCAGTCGTTGGGGCAGCGACGGGCACGGAAGTAGCCACCGCGGCCGGAGAGGAACGAACGGGAGGCACACGGGGGCCTTACCCCTTCCGGCGGTCCGCTACCGCCAGAGGCGGGGCCTGGATGAGCCCACCGGGGACACATGATCGCCATATCCTCTTAATCCTCTAATTCAGACTTGATTAGTCGTGTATTCTCCATTAGCCTCTCTGACGTGCAGTCGTGTCCCCGTTGACCCCGCTCCTCGGACGACGCCCGTGGACCGTCAACCCGCCAACCGCACCTTCGAGAAGCGAGCCCGTCATGCACCTCTCCACTCCCGTTCAACGGCTGGCCGCCCTTCCGGTCGCCGATCGTTCGTCGACCGTTCCGCATCCGATCGGCCGGATGGCCGGCCCACCCCACCAACGATCACGGTGGAGACGGCGAACCAGCCGGTCGGCTCTCTTTCGTCGCCCTCCGGGCCATCGTCGCCGGCTTGGCTCGGGTGCAACGATCGGTTCCACTGGCCGACGAGGCTCCCGGCACCGCTCGCTCGGTGCGCCTGCTGGCCACGACGTTCTACGACGTGTGGTTGATCACCTGGCCGGACGGGTCGGGTCTCGCCCCGCACGACCACGGCGGGGCGAAGAGCGTGTTGCAGGTGATCGACGGGGAGCTGATCGAGACGGTTACCGACCATACCGACGAGCACACGCCGACCAGTCGGGTGCTTCGCCGGGACGACGTGACCAAGACGACGCGGTCGTCGGTCCACGAGATCGCCAACCGGTCGGGTGACGACGCCACCACGATCCACGCCTATTCGCCCCCGCTCGCCGACGTCGCCTTCTTCAGCCTCCGCGATCCGGGCGCCGTCCAGTGGCTCCGGACCATCCCCGTGACCGAACGGGTCCCGGAGGCGAGCTCGAGAGACCTCCCCCTTCCCCGACCGGGTCGGCGATCGGCCGCCCTCCACCCGATCGAGACCCGGTAGCTCGAGGGGCAGTCGATAGACGCCCCATCGATGACGGCGACCGCCCGGGCGGATCCCCCTCGGCCCGGGCGGTCGCCGTCCCCAGGTCCGTCGAGGGCGCGGCGTCGATGGTCCATCGGGCAGCCCGACCGATCGGGGTAGATCCCACCGGTGCCCCGCCGCCCCCGAGGCCGACAGCGATACTTGACTAACTCACTTGTATTTATCAAAATACTGGACCACGCCCCCGCTCGACCGCCGGCGCCGAAACCCCACTGGAGCAGTCGTGTCCGTTGCCGAAGGCCCTGCCGTCACCACTGCCTCGGTCTCCGTCGACGAGCTCGACCGGCTCCTCCGGGAAAAGAACGAGATCGCCGTGCTCGACGTCCGAGAGGCGTTCCCCTATGGCGTCGGCCACATCCGCCTGGCCGTCTCCCTCCCGTTGAGCCAGTTGGAGCTGCGAGTCGACGCGCTGGTCCCCCGGCGCACGGTCCGGATGGTCGTCTACGACGGTGACGGACGCTGGTTGTCCGACCGGGCGGCCGCCCGGCTCGAACAACTCGGCTACGAGAACGTGGCCGTCCTCCACGGAGGGTTCGAGGCGTGGCGGCTGGCGGGCAAGGTCGTCGCCGACCGAACCGACGGCATCACCGACGCGCCAGGGGGGCCCTCGGGGACCGCGTTCCGCACGATCGACAACTGCGTCCTCCAGCAGTTCCGACGAGAGGCCAACGAACGCACGCTCTACGTGCTCGACGTTCGCACGGCGCCCGAGTTCGAGGCCGGGCACCTCGCCGGGTCCGTCTCGGCCGGCGGAGACCGGATCGTCCAGGCGCCGGACGCCTTCGTCGGGGTCCGAGGAGCACGGATCGTCTTGGTCGACGAACCGGACGCCGCCCGGGCGACGGTAACCGCCGCCCGACTGGTCCAGATGGGGATCGACGACGTCTACGTCTACCCGGGAGTGGACGGCAACGCCCCACTCGTCGGCGGCGTCGCCCCTATCGCCGTTCTCGGCCTGCCCGAAGACGTCGAGAGCGTCGACCCTCGGACCCTGCACGACCTCCTCGCCCAGGGTTCCGCCGTCGTTCTGGACCTGGCGCCCAGCCCGACGTTCCGCCGAGCGCACATCCCCGGGGCCTGGTTCGCCATCCGTTCCCGCCTGCTGCACAACGTCGGCAGCCTCCATGGCTCCGGGCCCATCGTGCTGACGTCGGCTGACGGGACGCTGGCTCGGTTTGCCGCCGGCGACCTCGTCGGAGCGACGAATCGGCCGGTGCTCGTCGTCGAAGGGGGCACGGCCGCCTGGGTCGAGAGCGGCTACCCCACCGAAGACGGCCTGATCAATCTCTCCGACCGGCCAGACGACGTCGACGCACCCGGGACGGCTACCGAGCCGCTGGTGGCCGCGACCCCCGAGGACGGCCGAGCCGACGGATGATCACCAACCGATAACTCGTCGGCGGTCAATACGACGGTCCTCGACGTCGGCGAGATCTACAACAACCTCGTCCTCAATTTGGCCACCACGGACCTCGGGCCCGACTGCTCGGACGGCTGTGAGACCTTCGCCCAGACAGGCACGATCAGCTACCCCGTCTTCACAGACGATCTGTACCCGGAACTGATCGCTCCCGGCTCGACCAACGGCCCGGCGACCGCCACGCCGGCGATCACTCCGGCGGCGAGGCTCCCGGCAACGAGGCTTCCGCTGCCGGGCGCCTCGGATGGCGCCGAAGGAGTCCCGTCTCTGGTCCCCTCGCCCTGATCGGTCCGTCGTAGGGACGCGCCAGGTCCGTCTCTTCACGCCTTCCTGTCGTTGTAGGCCCGCGGTAGGCACCGCTCGACGAGTGGGGTTAACCCCCGACGAAGACACCGACTAGCGGTATTCCGCTCGACGGGCCGGTCACTTACGTTGCTAGTGATGATCACGGCACACTCTTTGACCAAGCGCTACGGCGGCGCGACGGCCGTCGACCACCTGACCTTCGAGGTCCCGTCGGGAGTCGTCACCGGCTTCCTCGGACCGAACGGCTCGGGCAAGTCGACGACGATGCGCATGATCATGGGCCTCGACGTCCCCGACTCGGGATCGGCGCTCATCGGCGGCCAGCCGTACACCGAGCTGGCCTGGCCGCTCCGCCAGGTGGGCGCCCTGCTCGACGCGAAGGCGTTCCACCCCGGCCGCACCGCCCGCGGCCACCTGCGGTGGCTGGCCCTCTCCAACGACATCCCCCTCCGCCGGGTCGACGAGGTCCTCGACCAGGTCGGGCTGACCGCCGTCGCCGGCCGCCGGGCCGGGAAGTTCTCGCTCGGCATGGGCCAACGGCTCGGCATCGCGGCCGCCCTGCTCGGCGACCCCGGCGTGCTGCTGTTCGACGAGCCGGTCAACGGTCTCGACCCCGAGGGCATCCGTTGGGTCCGCCACTTCCTGCGGGACCTGGCGGCCGAGGGTCGGACGGTGCTCGTGTCCAGCCACCTGATCAGCGAGATGTCGCTCACCGCCGACCGGCTCGTGGTGATCGGCCGCGGCCGGCTGATCGCCGAGACCAGCGTGGCCGACTTCGTCGCCCGGAGCGGCGGCGGCGGCGTCAAGCTCGTCACCCCCGATCTGGCGGCGTTCACCACGGCGCTCGGCGGGGCCGGGGCCACGGTCGACAGTGACGACGAGCGCCGGGTCGTTGACGGTCAAGGGGCTGACGGCCCCGCAGATCGGCGACCTGGCCGCCCATCACGGCCTGCGGGTCCACGAGCTGACGCCGGTCACCGCGTCGTTGGAGGACGCGTTCATGGAGCTGACCCAGGACGAGGTGGAGTACCGGCCGTCGTCCACGGTCGGCGCGGCCGTCGTCGGCGACGGCGTGACCGTCCTCGGAGAAATGGAGCGATGACGATGACCGATACCCTCCAGGCCGTCCCGCCGGGGCACTACACGCCCCGGCAGGTGGCCAGATCCGAGCTGGCCAAGATCTTCACGCTGCGATCGACGGCCATCACGCTCGGTCTGGCGTTCGTGGGAACCCTGTTGGTGACCGGGCTGGTGACGAACAGCGCGCTGCACCACAGCCCGCCGTTCTACTTCGGCTTCGACCCGACGCAGGAGTCCCTCACCGGCATGATCACCGCCGCCCTGATCGGCGGCGTGCTCGGGGCGTTGCTGATCAGCAGCGAGTACTCGAGCGGCACCATCCGCACCACGCTGGCCGCCACGCCGAAGCGCCCCGTCCTGCTGGCCACCAAGGTGGCGGTCACCGCCGCCCTCACGGTGGTCTTCTTCGAGGTGCTCAGCTTCCTCTCGTTCTTCATGGGCCAGGCCATCCTCTCCGGTGGCGGGGCGCCGTCGGCCAGCCTGGCGTCACCCGGCGCGGCCCGGGCCGTCGTGACGACGGGCCTCTTCATCGCCCTCCTGGCCCTCATGGCCTTCGGCTTCGGGCTGATCTTCCGCAGCATCGCCGCGGCGATCGCCGCGTTCGCCGGCGTCGTGTTCGTGCTCCCGCTCGTCGTGCACAGCATCTCCGAGCCCGCCGTCCGCTACCTGCCGAGCAACATCCTCACCAACTCGATCATGGCCACCGTCAACCAAGGGCCCGGGGGCGACCAACCGCTGTCGGCGGCCGTAGGGTTGTTGCTGATGGTGCTCTACGCGGCGATTCCCCTGGCCATCGGAGCGGTCCTCTTCGCCAGGCGAGACGCTTGAGCGAGCCCGGCACCGAGGACGGCTGGGTGCAGATCCGGATCTCCGACGAACGAGCCGACCAGGCCAGGCGACTGGCCCGGACCGTCCTGCGGGAACCGTTCCAGAAGCGCAGCTGGGCGGAACTGGGGTTCTTCCTCGCCAGCTCCGCCCTGGTGTTCTTGGCGGTGCTCGCCGTGGGCGTGCTCGGGATCGCCGGGCTCGTCCTCACGGTCGTCTTCGTCGGCGTCCTGCTCCTGGCCGGCGCCCTGCGGGCCGCCCGGGGCTTCGGCCGTTGGCAACGGACCCTCGCCCTGCGGCTGCTGGGCGAGGAGATCCCCGAACCAGAACCGTTCAGTCCCCGTCCCGGGCTGTTCGGATGGTTGCGGACCACGCTGGGTGACCGCGCCGCCTGGCGGACGGTGGCCTACCTGGTGGCCAAGGTGCCGCTCACCCTCTTCGGCGTGTGGTTCGCCCTCAGCGTCTGGCTCGAGGCACTCTTCGGCATCCTGACGCCGGTGACCGGCGGTCACGGTCTGGGGAGGTTCGGGTTGCTCGGCCAGCTGTCCGGGGCCGGCCCCAACAGCCCGGACGTCGGCTTCGCCGCCCACGTCGGCGTCTTCGTGACCGGCGTGGTGTTCCTGTTCGTCGCCCCGTGGACGATGCGGCTGGTCGTCTACCTCGACCGGCGGATGATGCACCTCCTGCTCGGCCCCGATGCGGTGGCCTCCCGGGTGAGGAGCCTCGAGGTGTCGAGGTCGAAGACGCTCGACGCGGCCACCGAGACGCTCCAACGCATCGAGCGCAACCTGCACGACGGGACGCAGGCCCAGCTGGTCGCCGTGGCGATGCGGCTCGGCCAGGCCAAGGAGAAGCTCGAGCACTTGGACGACGACGCCCCGGGCGATACCACGGAGCTGGAGGTCATCCGGCGCCTGGTCGACGAGGCGCACCGCGACGCCAAGGCGGCGATCACCGACCTGCGGGACCTGGCCCGGGGCATCCACCCGCCGGCCCTCGACATCGGCCTCGAAAATGCCCTCTCGACCCTGGCCGCCCGCAGCCCGGTGCCCACCGAGCTGACCGTGTCGGTCCAGTCCCGACCCAGCCCGGCGATCGAGGCCATCAGCTACTTCTGTGCCGCGGAGCTGCTCGCCAACGTCGCCCAGCACGCCCAGGCGTCACGGGCGTCCCTGAGCTGTGTCCAGCACGGGCCGTGGCTCCGGATCGTGGTGCGCGACGACGGGCAGGGCGGCGCCACGGTCAACCGGGTCGGCTCGTCGTCGAGTGGCCTGGCCGGCCTGGCCGATCGGGTCGGCGCGGTCGACGGACACCTGGCCGTCGCCAGCCCGGCGGGGGGCCCGACGGTCGTCACGGTCGACGTGCCGACCCACGCCTGACATGGCCGACACGGACGCCCTGCGCGTCGTGGTCGCCGAGGACTCCGCGATCCTGCGGGACGGGCTGGTCCAGCTGCTCGGCGACCGGGGGTTCGCGGTGATCGGCGCAGTCGGTGACGCGGTCAGCCTGGAGCAGGCCGTGGCGGCCGATCCGCCTGACGTCGCGGTGGTCGACATCCGCATGCCACCGACGTTCACCGACGAGGGCCTCCGGACGGCCATCGGGTTGCGCCGGGACCACCCCGGTGTCGGGATCCTGGTGTTCTCCCAGTACGTCGAGACCCGCTACGCGGCCGAGCTGCTCGCCGGCGGGGCCGGCGGGATCGGCTACCTGCTGAAGGACCGGGTGGCCGACGTCGCGGACTTCGCCGAGGCGTTGGTCCGGGTGGCCTCGGGCGGCACCGCCCTCGACCCGGAGGTGGTGACCCAGCTCATGGGGGCCTCTCGCCGCACCGACGTGCTGGCCGGGTTGAGCGGCCGCGAGCGGCAGGTGCTGGCGCAGATGGCGGAGGGGCGGACCAACTCGGCCATCGCCGCCAGCCTCGTCATCTCGGAGGGGGCGGTCGAGAAGCACGTGGCCAACATCTTCTCCAAGCTCGACCTCCCGGCGACGCCCACCGACCACCGCCGGGTGCTCGCCGTGCTGCGCTACCTGGAGGGGTAGCGACTGCCCGGTCCGTCATGAGGCCGGTCCGTCATGAGGCCGGTCCGTCATGAGCGCATTTTGTTTCCAGAAAAGTATTGCTAGTTTTTGGTTAATAGAGTAAAGTTGCGGGTGAACCCCGGACAACGACTACCGAACCGACGGCTGGTTGCTTCGAGGATCTGCGAGGAGCAGACCATGCGCACCGCCTGGCTATCGATCAACCGTCCGACCCGGAAGGCCGCCCGACGGTGGGCCGGGGCTCTCGCCCTCGGTACCGTCACCGCCATGGTCGTGACCGCCGGCGTCGGCCTGCCGGGAGCCTCGGCGGCGATCACGCCGACGGTCCAGTTGGGGGCGGCCACACCGTTCGCCGTGCTGGCCCACAGCACGATCACCAACTCCGGTACAGGAACGACCGTCTCGGGGGACGTGGGCCTCAGTCCGGGCACCACAATCGCCGCCTTCCCGCCCGGACAGATCATCAACGGGACAAAGCACGACAACGATGCCGTCGCCGGGAACGCGCAGTCGGCGCTGACGGCCGCCTATCTCGACGCGGCCGGCCGGACCCCGTTCACAGCCACGTCGGCCACACTGGCCGGCCAGACACTGCCGGCGGGCGTCTACAAGGCGTCGTCGACACTCGGGCTGGTCGGGACGGTCACGCTCAACGGCCACGGTGATCCGACAGCCGTCTTCATCTTCCAGGTGGGCTCGACACTGACCACCCACTCGAGCAGCACGGTGGCCCTCGTCGGCACAGCCCAGGCGTGCAACGTTTTCTGGCAGGTCACCAGCTCGGCCACCCTCGGCACGACAAGCACGTTCGTGGGCACGGTCATGGCCCTGGCCTCGGTGACGCTGACATCGGGCGTCCACGTCGCCGGACGGGTACTGGCCCGGACGGGTGCGGTCACCCTGCTCACAGATGTCATCACGAAGCCGGCCTGCACCACGCCGCTGGCGACCTCGACCACGACGCCCACCACGGCGCCGCCGACCACCACCCCCCCGACGACCGGCGGTACGACGTCGACCGGCGGGTCGTCGACCGGAGGCACGACGGGCTCGGGCGGGTCCGCGACCAGTGGCCCGACCGCCACGGGCGCGGCGAGCGCCACGGGCGCGGCGAGCACCGCCGCCGGCACGAGCACGGGCGCCGCCGGTAGTGGAGCCCGGGCAGTCGGCTCCACCGCCGGGACCGTCGTCCCGACGGGGGCTCCGCAGACCGGGGTCGGCGGTGCATCCTGGTCCGGTGACGATCCCCTCCTGGTGGGCGGTGGCGTCCTCGCCCTGATCGGCGCAGGCGGCGCGGCCGTCCTGGCGATCCGCCGACGAGGCTCGCCGACGGGACCGGCCGCTCCCCCCGATGGCGGGTCTGACGGGGGTTCGTGAACCGCCGGGGGCCGAGCCGGTGGTGGATCGGCGCGGCCGGGCTGTTGGTCGTGGCCGCGGTGTGCCTCGGGTTCGGCCTCCAGGGACACCGGCACCCCCTCGCCGGGCCCGTGATGCGACCGGCCTCGGCGCCTTCCGCCGGACGGGTCGTGCGGGCCGCCGCGCCGTCCACCACGTCGGTCCCGCCGATCGCCCGTTCGGTGCCGGTCTCGCTGCAGGTGCCGACCATCGGGGTGTCCACGTCGCTGTCGGCCCTGGGCCTCAACGCCACAGGGACCGTCCAGGTCCCGACCAACGACGAGCAGCCCGGCTGGTACGAGCTCGGGCCGACGCCCGGACAGACCGGCTCGTCGGTCATCCTGGGGCACGTCGACACCTTCAAGGGCCCCGGGGTGTTCTTCCGGCTGCGGACACTGGAGGCCGGGGACCAGGTCGACGTGACGCTGGCCGACGGGACAGTGGTCCGTTTCGCGGTGAGTACGGTGGCCCAGTACACGAAGGCCCAGTTCCCGGACCAGGAGGTCTATGCCTCCCACGGCTTCAGTGGCCTGCAGCTCGTCACCTGCGGGGGAACGTTCGACAGCCAGACCGGCCACTACCTGTCCAACATCGTGGTCTACACGACCCTCGTCGGGACCTCACCGGGACCGACCGGTTGACCGGTTGACCGACTGACCGACGGCCGTGGGCCGTGGGCCGTCTGTGAATCGTCGGCCGGTCAGGTCAGCCGGCGGCGGACCCACCAGATGCTCAGGCCGGCCAGCGCGAGGGCCAGCACCCCGAACAACACCGTCTCGTCGATCTGGAACGGCCAGTACCGGTTGGCCGGCTGGTACGTGACGACGCCGTGGAACCGGGCGGCGATCGTCGTCAGACAGTTCTGCATCGAGGCCACTGGCGGGCCCTTGGTGATCACGTGGCCCCCCAGCTGCGGGCCACCGGCGAGTGTCGGACACGCCTTGAGGAGGAACGCGCTGGTCGGCGCCCGGCCCGCGTGGTCGACGACGCCGGTCGAGAACGCCCAGGCGTTCGGGATGTCCGGCGGCGGCACCGAGACCTGGACCGACCCCCCGGGTGACATCGAGAAGCTGAACCCACCGGTCTGATTGATGGCGAAGGCCTTGGTGACCGGCGTGGCGAAGTGGCGGCGGACGTCGAACGTCACCACCAGACGCACCACGACGTACCCGACGAGCGTTGCCGCCATGGCCGGGAGCGTCCGCCGGAAGAGGATACCGGTGGTCGCCCCGAGGGCGAAGGCGAAGAGCGCGTAGCCGAACGGCACGATCCCGGACACGCCGAAATTGGCCGGACTGAACCGGTCCGCGTTCACGATGTTGATCGGGTTGGCCCACCAGGCCACCATCAGGCCGAGCCCTCCCACCAGCAGGCTGCTCGCCAGGCCGACGAAGACGAGCTTGGCCGCCAGCCAGCGCACCCGGGTGACGCTCTGGGTCCACGCCAGGCGGTAGGTGCCCGTCTCCAGCTCCCGGGCGACGAGCGGCGCGCCGAAGAACACCCCGACCAGCGCGGGGACGACGAGCACGAGGGCGGCGAGGGCGGTCTGCAGGCGAGGGTCCGCGGTCAAGACGCGGTTGGGTGTCGAACGGTAGACGTCCATCAGGTGTGGGCCGGTGGCGGCCAGCACCACGGCGACGACGACGAGCGCCCCGAGGGCAATGAGCCCTTCGGCCCGGAACTGGCGCCAGGCGAGGCGGATCATCGGGGGACTCCGACGAGCGCCGGAAACGGCGCGCCGTCCGCCGGCCGCCCGGCCCATGTAGGCGAGGACGAGGTCTTCGAGGTTCAGTTGCTCGACGGTCCACGAGGGGTCGTGGACGGGCTCGTCGTGCCGGACGATGAGGGTGCTCTGGCGATCGGTATCGCTCGCCTCGATCACCTCCCAGTCCGAAGGTGGCCGCACGCCGTCCCGCCGCACGGCGCACAGCCGGTGGTGACTGGCCAGCAGGTCGTCGATCTCCCCGGCGACCTGAACCCGGGAGGCGACGAGCACGACGAGGTAGTCACAGACCCGCTCGAGATCGGCGACGAGGTGCGAGGAGAGCACGACGCTCACGTCGTGCTCGGCGACGATGGCCATGAGGGCCTGGAGGAACTCCCGACGGGCCAGCGGGTCGAGGCTGGCGACGGGCTCGTCGAGGATCAGCAGCTCGGGCCGCTTGGCGATGGCCAGGGTGAGGGCCAGCTGGGCCCGTTGCCCACCCGAGAGCGTGCCTGCCTTCTGGTGCAGGTCGAGCCCGAGTTGCCCGATCCGCTGCTCGGCCAGCGCCTGGTCCCACGTCGGGTTGACCCAGCCACCGAACCGGAGGTGATCAGCCACGGACATGGACGCGTAGACCGGCGTGTTCTGGGCGACGAAGCCGACCCGGCCGAGTTGCTCGGGGCCAACGGCCGGGGTGTCGCCGAGCACCGTGATGCGGCCGGCGCTCGGTTCGAGCAGGCCGACCGCCAGGTGCAGGAGCGTCGTCTTGCCCGCGCCGTTGGGCCCGACGAGGCCGACGACCTTGCCGGTGGGGATCGACAGGGTGCAGTCGGAGAGGGCGACGCGCCGGCCGTACCGCCTCGTGAGCCCGACGGTCTCGATGGCCGCGGTCACGCTACGCCTTCTTCAGCGGAGGTCCGAAAGGTGTCCTGGAACAGTGCCTCGATGCTCTCGTCGTCGAGGCCGGCCCGGCGGGCCTTGGCCAGCCAACCCAGCAGCGCCTGGCGGAGCGGCCCATGGGCGGCCAGCGAGCCGTCGCTGCAAGGTGGCCGTGACGAAGGTGCCGATCCCCGGCCTCGGCGCCACGAGCCCGGCGTGCTCGAGCTCCTTGTAGGCCTTCAGCACCGTGTTCGGGTTGATCGCCAGGCGCTCGACGACCTCCTTCACCGTCGGGAGCTGATCGCCTTCGTCGAGCAGGCCGAGCCGGAGGGCCTGGCGCACCTGCCGCACGATCTGTTGATAGGGCGAGACGCCCGAGCGGGCGTCCAAGTGGAACTCGATCACCGATCCTCCGATTTATCTAGGAGACTAGATGATTATGTGACAGAACCGCCGGCCGGTCAAGCTCGGAGGATTCGCAGGAGGCTCTCAGCTCGGTCGAAGGCGGCTCGCAGGGCGGCCGCCCAGAGTGCGCCCATGGCAACGATCCTGGCCCCACGAGCTCTCGTCAACGAGCCGCCGGCACTGCACCAACCGCCGCCGTCGCCAGCCGGTCCGGCGCCGATCGACCCGTCGCCATCCGAGGGTGACGGCGGGCGGCAGGCCCGGTGGGTCCTGCCCGCTCTCGTCGCGCTGCTGGCGGCCACCGCGGTCGCCTACCTGTGGGACCTGAGCGCGTCCGGCTACGCCAACAGCTTCTACGCCGCCGCCGTGCAGGCCGGCACGAAGAGCTGGAAAGCGTTCTTCTTCGGCTCGCTCGACTCGTCCAACTTCATCACCGTCGACAAGTCACCCGGCCTCGTTGTGGGTGATGGAGCTCTCCGGCCGGATCTTCGGGTTCAACAGCTGGAGCCTGCTCGTCCCCCAGGCCCTCGAAGGCGTGGCCGCGGTCGGGCTCGTGTACGCCGCGGTCAAGCGCTGGTTCGGGCCGGCCGCCGGGCTGGTGGCCGGCGGCGTCCTCGCCGGCACGCCCGTCGCCGCCCTCATGTTCCGGTTCGACAACCCCGACGCCCTGATGGTCCTGCTCCTCGTGGCTGCCGCCTACGCCATGGTCCGCGCCCTGGAGAAGGCCGGGACCAAGTGGATCGTCGCGGCCGGCGTCTTCCTCGGCTTCGCCTTCCTGGCCAAGATGCTCCAGGCGTTCACCGTCCTGCCGGCGTTCGCCGCGGTCTATCTCCTGGCCGCGCCCGACCCGGCTCCGCCGCCGGCTGTGGCAGCTCGCCGTCGGGGCGGTCGCCGTCGTCGTCTCCGCCGGATGGTGGGTGGCGACGGTCGCCCTGTGGCCGGCCGGGTCCCGGCCGATGATCGACGGCTCCCCGGACAACAGCATCCTCAACCTCATCTTCGGCTACAACGGCTTCGGCCGGATCGTCAGCGGCGGTGGGGCCGGTGGCGGTGGGGGCGCCGGGTTCAGCGGGGCGACCGGTCTGTTCCGACTGTTCAACGACCTGATGGGCGGCCAGGCCTCCTGGCTCCTGCCGGCCGCCCTGCTGGCGCTGGTGGCCGGCGTCGTCTGGCGGGGCCGGGCCCCCCGGACCGACCGCACCCGGGCCGCCCTGCTGCTCTGGGGCGGCTGGCTCGTCGTGACCGGCGCGGTCTTCAGCTTCGGCCAGGGCGTCATCCACACCTACTACACCGTCGCCCTGGCGCCGGCCGTCGGCGCGCTCGTCGGCATCGGCGGCGTCCTCGTCTGGCGCCACCGGGATCGGCTCACCGCCCGCCTGCTCGGTGCGGCCGCGGTCGCCACCACCGCGGTCTGGGCCTACGCCCTGCTCGACCGGACCCCCGCCTACGCCCCGTGGGTCCGCATCCTCGTCCTGGTCGCCGGCGCGCTCGGCACCGTCGCCCTGTTGACTTTCCCCTATGCCGGTGTCGCCCGCCAGCGGTTGGCCGTCGGCGCGTTCGGGTTGGCCGCGGTGGCCGGCCTCGCCGGACCGATCGCCTACACGCTGACGACCGTGACGACCGCCCACACCGGCAGCGTGCCGTCCGCCGGGCCGGCCGTGACGACCGCGGCCGCCGGCGGTCCGGGCGGCGGCGGTCCGGGCGGCGGCGGTCCGGCCGCCGGCGGTCCGGGCGGCGGAGCCCTACCCGGCGGCGGCGGTCCGGGCGGGGGTTTCCCCGCGGCTGGTGGAGCGGCGGTGCGCTCTCGAGCGGCGGCGGGCCCCCGAGCGGCGCGCTCCGGGCGGCGACCACCCGACGGGCAGTAGTCGGACCGGCGGCCGGACGGCGCAGTGGCCGAACCGGCGATGGCCTACCGCGTGCTGGCGGCAGCCGGGCGGCGGTGCCGATGGCGGCGCGGGGCCCGGGTGGCGCGACGACGAGCGACGCACTGACCAAGGCCCTGCAGTCCGACGCCGCCCAGTACCGGTGGACGGCGGCGACGTTCGGATCGCAGTCGGCCGCCACCCTGGAGCTGGCCTCCGGCGAGCCGGTGATGGCCATCGGCGGGTTCAACGGCGCAGGGCGGCAACATCAGCCTGGCCACGTTCGAGGCGTACGTCGCCAAGGGCGACATCCACTACTTCATCGCCTCCGGCACGGGCGGCGGCGGGGGTCCCGGTAGGCCGGCGGTGCCAGCGGCCCCGGCGGGGTACGCAACTCGGACTCGGCCATCACGAGCGTGGGTCGAAGTCGCACTTCACGGCCAAGACGATCGGCGGCCAGACCGTCTACGACCTCACGTCGCCGAAGCGGTGAGCCCGTCCGTGGCCCCCGGGCCGGCTCCCCAGGTTGCCCCACGCGCGAACATCTCTCGGTTCTCGACCGACACGTCCGCCCATCGCTGCCCGTCCCGGGGTCTGGCGCCGTACTCGATGGCTAGGTCGAGGACGTCCTCGAAGAGAATCCGGCCCGTCGGGTAATGCTTCTTGTCGCCCATCTCGAACACGTGCAGGTGAGGGCGCGTCGCGTGCGAATCGGAAACCGGGTGCCAGTGGTAACCGATCAACCGTCGGTTTCGAGGCCCATGCAAGTGGTAGATCCATCCACGCGTGCTCACCTTGAACGGACCCCGTCCGCCCTCTGCGCTCACAACCTCGTAACGCATGCTGGCCGAAAGTGACACCGACTCGGTGCCCTTGAGACGGAACGGTTCGCCCCGATTGACGGCCAGCACACCCTGCACCCCTACAGCGGACTTGTCAGCGGTCACCCGGCCATCAGCGAAGCACACCAATGCGGCCTGAAGTGGGGCAACGAAGGCGCGAACGGCCTCCCGTGGCGTCTCACCGGCCACTTGGGCGGAGCATAATCACCTGCATCAGCGCAACGCTGTCGCTTCCGGCGAACTCTCCCGCATCCCATCGACGGGCCACTTCGTCGCCGCTCATGTGCAGGAGCCGCCTCGCAGCATCGTCGAAGACCTTCCACGATGCTTCCTTACCGATCATCTGGAATTTCACATCGCCCGACATGCTGCTCACCTCCTCATGCTTCGCAATCGCAGTGTAACTCTGCCCATTTCACCATGGTGATGTCACACCCAGGGTGGGCATGCGCCTCTCGACCGGTCATAGCGAACGACGCGTTCGCCAACCGAACGGTCCACCCGATGACGCCGAGCGCGCCCGGTCCCGCACGAGCACGTACGCCGGGCCGTCGTCCGACGGGTCCGCCGTGTCGAGCCGGCCGGCCCAGACCCGGCGGTAGCCGGCCCGCTCCAAAGCCCGCCAAGAGGTTCGGTTGTCTTGTTGGACGGCGGCGACGATCGTCGTCACGTCGGCCAGGTCGTCGAAGACGGTCGCGCTGAACGCGTCGATCATCGCGGTGCCGACTCCCCGACCTCGGACGTCGGCCCGGCCAAGCAGGTAGTCGACGCCAGCCGCCGGCCGGGCGAGGGTGGGGACGGCCTGACGAACGGCTCGATCCCACGCCTCGTCGTCGGTCGTCCGGTACCGCTGGATGATCCCGGACGCGACGCCGTCGACCTCGACGACGAAGATCTCGGTCGGGTCGTCGCCGTCGACGATCGGCCCGTACCGGGTCTCGATCGTCTCGGGGTCGGGGTCCTCGCGCCACCACCGACGCACCTCTGGCTCGGACAGCCAGCCCGACAACGCGTCGAAGTCCGACCGGCCGAGCCGTCGGAAGTCGATGCGAGGCAGCTCGGGCCGCGGCACCGGACGACGCTCAGCCCAGCGGTCACCCCCGGGCCCGGTTGGCCGCGCTGACGACCGCGTTGAGCGACGCGTCGAGGATGCTCGAGTCCATACCGACGCCCCACCACGTCGACCCGTCGGCACCGACCGCCTCCACGTAGGCCACCGCTGACGCGCCCGCCCCAGCGGTCAGCGCGTGCTCGCTGTAGTCCTTTACCTCGAAGACCGTCCCCAGCTCCTCGCCGAGGGCGGTGACGAGGGCGTCGATCGGCCCGTTGCCCTCCCCCCGCACCGTCCGGTGCTGGCCGTCGACGAGCAGCTGGGCGACGACGGTCGTCCGCCCGCCGCCGGTCGTCACCTCGCTGCTGATCAGCCGGACGCCGGCGTCGTCGGACAGGTACGTCTTGGTGAAGACATCCCACATCTCGCCCGGTCGGATGATCGTCCCGCTGGCCTCGGTGACCGCCTGGACCTGCTTGGAGAACTCGACCTGCAGCTGCCGTGGCAGGTCGAGCCCGTGCTCGGTGTCCATGACGTACGCCACGCCGCCCTTGCCGGACTGGCTGTTGACCTGGATGATCGCCTCGTAGGTCCGGCCGACGTGCTTCGGGTCGATCGGCAGGTACGGCACCTCCCACTGCTCGTAGTCGTCGCCGAGGGCGGCCATCCCCTTCTTGATGGCGTCCTGGTGCGAACCGGAGAAGGCGGTGTAGACCAGGTCGCCGGCGTACGGGTGACGGGGATGGACGGGCATCCGCGTGGCGTACTCGGCCACCCGGCGGACCTTCTCGATGTCGCTGAAGTCGAGCGCCGGGTCGATGCCCTGGGAGAAGAGGTTCATGGCCAGGGTCACGGCGTCGACGTTGCCGGTTCGCTCGCCGTTGCCGAACAGCGTTCCCTCGACCCGGTCGACGCCGGCCAGCATGGCCTGCTCGGCCGCGGCCACCGCGGTGCCGCGGTCGTTGTGCGGGTGGACGCTGAGCACGATGCAGTCCCGGTTCCGGATCGTTCGGCCGAACCACTCGAGCACGTCCGCGTAGACGTTCGGCATGTACATCTCGACCGTGTTCGGCAGGTTGACGATGAGCGGCCGTTCCGGCGTCGGCTCGATGACGTCCATCACCGCCTCGCAGATCTCGACCGCGAACTCCGGCTCGGTGCCCATGAAGCTCTCCGGCGAGTACTCGTAACGGATGGCCGTGCCGGGCACGGTCGCCTCGAACTTCCGGCAGAGCCGGGCCGCGCCGACCGCGATCTCGGTGATGCCGGCCCGGTCGAGGCCGAAGACGACCCGGCGCTGCAGCTCCGACGTCGAGTTGTAGAAGTGGACGATCGCCCGGGCGGCCCCGCGCAGCGACTCGAACGTCCGCTCGATCAGCTCGTCCCGGCACTGCACGAGGACCTGGATCTCGACGTCGTCGGGGATCAACCGCTCCTCGATGATCTGGCGCTGGAAGTCGTAGTCGGTCTGCGACGCGGACGGGAACCCGACCTCGATCTCCTTGAACCCGACCTCCACCAGCGTGCGGAACAGGGCCAGCTTCCGCTCCGGGTCCATCGGGTCGACGAGCGCCTGGTTGCCGTCCCGCAGGTCGACGCTGGCCCATCGCGGCGCCTTCGTCAGCCGCCGGTCCGGCCACGTCCGGTCCGGCAGCTCCAGCGGCCGGTACGGGCGGTAGAGGTGGAACGGCATCGGCGAGACGTCGCAGGGCAGGTCGAACCGGGCGCCGCTCGGTTGGCCGTGGTCGTGTGGGGCTGCGCTCATAGTCGCTCTCTCTTCCTCCTCCGACTGCGTCTTTCGCTGACTGGCTCTGGGCCTCAACGGCGCTGGGCCAACAAAAAACCCCCTGGCCTTCCGGCGCAGGAGGTTGCGGGCGAACGCGGTGTGGCGTTCGCCGTCAGGTAAGCAGCAGGTCCGAGGTCGGCACTCCGTACATAGTGCGTCAATGGTGCCAAACGCCGCTGGGTTCGTCAAGGGGTACGGTGGACGCCGTGCTTCGCCGACTCCTTTTGCTCGCCGTCCTCGTCGGCGTGGCTGCCGCCGCCCGACAGCTGCTGCTCGCCCGCAACGGGCCGGGAGCGGTCGGCAGCCCGGACCGCTGGCCGGCAGTACCCCGCAAGCCGACCGACAGCTGACCGACCCGGGCGTGCAGCTCCTGCCGTTTCGGAGAGGGTCGATGCTCGGGAGCTGCCGTCAGCTGGCCAGCCGGCCGCGAGGTCGCTCGGTGACCCGCACGTCGACTTCGCATCCGAGGACATAGAGCAAAGAAACCAGCTGACGCATCGACTTGGCATAGTTCGTAGGGTCGAGAAGACGATAGAACTGCGCGGGCGACGTACCCAACCAGCGCGCCACCTCACGAACCGAGAGCCCAGAGGCCTCGAACCGCTCACGAGCTTCCTGCGTCAGGCGATAAAGGGTCAGCTCTGCCATGTAGGAAGGATCTTCGTTGTACTCGAGTACGGCGTCCACGTGCACGCTGCCCTCGACACCGGACGCCAACCGATACGTGAAGCCTTCTCGTCCCAACTCCGGATCGACGAACACCTTTGTGATCCGATCGTCCGCCGAGGGCCTCGGATCGACCTTGGCGTAGGGCAAGACCAGCGTCCGGCTGCGAAGACGGACCTCGAAGGCCCGCTTACGGTTGTTCGCGGTGACGCCAAGAATCTTCACAACTTCTTCTCCCTCACCAACTCACGCAGCAGCCCTTCGATCCGCCCAGATGCCTGGCCCTTCATCGGCTGCCACTTGTCGAGGTCCCACTTCACGACCAACTTGCCGTCCCGGTACACGTGCACGTGCCGAGGACTGTGATCACCGATCCACGAGAGGAAGACGTAGCCCCCCCCGGCGGACCTTGGACACGCAATAATGTTACCGTATTTGGTAACACTTTTGGACTGGCCGGCGACGAGCTCTCCGGAACGTCGCGTCCGGCGCGAACTGCTCAGGTCGACATCAAGCTCCAGGATGATGGAGACGCCAATGTCAGGAGCCGGTTACGACCGGCGGTCCCGGCGGGCCTTGCTCCGGACCTTCGCCCCGCCGAGGATGCTGTACAGCCGCAGGTGGACGAGCGGCGCGCCGGGCACCGCCCGCTCGCTCAGCCGGACGTCCCGACCGCCGAGGATGCTGAAGCCGCTCACGTCGACCTGGACGCCGGCCGGCACGACGACGTCAGCGCCGCCGAGGACGGTGACGACGGTCATCGTCGCGGTCGGGCCGCTCAGCTCGGCGCCGCGCAGGTCGACGTCCATCCCGCCGAGCAGGGTGAGGACGACCTGGTGCTCGGGCAGCCGGTAGTGGCCGCGCCGGCGGAAGCCGCCGATCGGGCTGACCCACCACCGGGTCCGGCCGCCGGACCCGGTGACCGGCAACGGCGACGGCGCGGGGGCCGGCAGGTCGGCGACGAGGGCGGCCAGCTCCGGCTGGACGGTCGCCCGGTAGGCGCGGTCGACGCGGTCGACGAGCTCTTCGAGCGTGAGCCGGCCCTCGGCGGACGCCTCACCGAGGCGGGTGACGACGGCGTCGCGGTCGGCATCGGACGCCCGCACCGGCGGCCGCTCCCGCCCCGACCCGCGGCCACCCGGCACCACGGTCATCTCAGAGGCTGATCCGGTGAAGATCGAGGATGCCGGCGTCGCCCCGCAGCCGGGCCAGCGCGTCGTCCGGCGCGGGCTCGCCGGTGGCGAGCACCATCAGCGCGGACCCCTTACCCGGCTCCTCGCTCGGCCCGACGGCCATCGAGGAGATCGAGATGCCGGCGTCGCCGAGGACGACGCCGACGACGCCGATCATCCCCGGCCGGTCGTCGTTGCGGACGACGAGCATGTGCGGCGTCGGCGGGACCTCGACCGCGTAGTCGTCGACCATGACGACGCGGGGCTCGACCCGGGCACCGGCCCCGGTGAGCGTGCCGGCGACCGCGTGGGTGCCCGAACGCACGGTGACGAGGCTCTTGTAGTTCGGCGACGTCGCGGTCGACGTCTCCTGGACGTGCAGTCCGCGCTGCTCGGCGAGCTGCGGCGCGTTGACGTACGAGACCGGCTCCTCGGTCGTCGACGCGAACAGACCCTTGAGGATCGAGAGCGTCAGGATGCCGGTCGACACGCCGGCCAGGTCGCCGCGGTACTCGATCTCGAGGCGGTCCGGCAGCCCCTCGTGCAGGCCGGCGAAGAACCGTCCGAGCTGCTCGGCCAGGGGCATGAACGGCCGGACGGCCTCGGAGACGTCGGTCGCGGCGACGTTGACCGCATACGGCACGAAGTCGCCGGCCAGCGCCAGCAGGACCTGTTCGGCGATCGTCACGCCGGCCTTGTCCTGGGCCTCCTCCGTCGACGCGCCGAGGTGGGGCGTGACGACGACCTCGGGCAGCTCGAACAGCGGGGAGGTGCCCGGCGGCTCCTTGGCGAAGACGTCGAGCCCGGCGCCGCCGACGATGCCGTCGCGGATGGCCTCGGCCAGCGCCTCCTCGTCGACGATGCCGCCGCGGGAGGTATTGATGATCCGGATGCCCGGCTTCGCCTTGGCCAGCAGGTCCCGCCCGACCAGGCCGACCGTCTCCGGCGTCTTCGGCGTGTGGATGCTGACGAAGTCGGACTCCGCGAAGAGCTCCTCGATCGAGCGCAGCTCGACGCCCATCGCCCGGGCCCGGTCGGCCGAGATGTACGGGTCGAACGCCAGCAGCCGCATGCCGAAAGCCAGCGCCCGCTGGGCGACGAGCGAGCCGGCCCGGCCGAGGCCGACGACACCGAGCACCTTGCCGTGCAGCTCGACGCCCTCCCACTTCGACCGCTCCCACCGCCCGGCGACGAGCGCCGCGTGGGCCTGGGGGATGTTCCGCGCCTGGGCCAGCAGCAGCCCCATCGCCTGCTCGGCGACGGACAGGATGTTCGACGTCGGCGCGTTGACGACCATGACGCCGCGCTCGGTCGCCACCGGTACCTCGACGTTGTCGAGCCCGACACCGGCCCGCCCGACGACGACGAGATCGGCCCCGGCCTCGAGCACGGCCGCGTTCACCTGGGTGGACGACCGGATGATGAGGGCGTGGGCCCCCGGCACGACCTCGAGGAGCTCGTCGGGGTTCAACCCTTCCTGCACATCGACCTCGTGGCCGGCGTGGGCCAGCAGGTCGAGCCCTCGCTGGGCGATCTTCTCCGTTACCAGTACCCGTGCCACTGGGGCTCTCCTCGCTCGTTCCGTCGCTGTCCCGCCCCCGGTACTGCTCCGCCGATCACTGCCTAGCAGGTCTGGCCGGCCCCCGGCGAAAGGCTGGCCGGCCGCCGGCGAAAGGCTGGCCGGCCGCCGGCAAAGGGACTGGTCAGCCCTCGGCGAAGAAGCTGGCCAGCCGGGAGACCCCCTCGACGAGGTCGTCGTCACCGAGGGCGTACGACATCCGGAAGTAGCCCGGCGCACCGAACGCCTCGCCCGGCACGACCGCCACCTTGGCCTCGACGATGCACCGTTCGGCCAGCTCCTCGCTGCTCAGCGACCGGCTCCCCCGCACCTCCCGGCCGAGCAGGCCCTTGACGGACGGGAACGCGTAGAACGCGCCTTCCGGCTCGACACAGCTCACGCCGTCGATCTCGTTCAGCAGCCGGTGGATCGTCCGCCGACGCCGGTCGAACGCGTCGCGCATCATCGCCACCGCGGCCAGGTCGCCGGAGACGGCGGCCAGCGCGGCCCGCTGGGAGACGTTGCCGACGTTCGACGTCTCGTGCGACTGGATGTTGTTCGCCGCGGTCACCGCGTCGACCGGCCCGATCATCCAGCCGACCCGCCAGCCGGTCATCGCGTACGTCTTGGCGACGCCGTTGACGACGATGCAGCGGTCGGCCAGCTCGGGCACGAGGACCGGCATCGAGTGCTGCTCGGCCCCGCCGTAGACGAGGTGCTCGTAGATCTCGTCCGTCACGACCCAGAGGCCACGCTCGACCGCCCAGCGGCCGATCGCTTCGACCTCGTCACGCGGGTAGACCGCGCCGGTCGGGTTGCACGGCGAGACGAATAGCAGCGCCTTCGTCCGCCGCGTCACCGCCGCGTCGAGCTGCGCCACGGTCGCCCGGAACCCGGTCGTCTCGTCGGCGGAGACGACGACCGGCACACCACCGGCCAAGGCGATCGACTCGGGGTACGTCGTCCAGTACGGCGCCAGCACGAGCACCTCGTCGCCGGGGTCGCAGAGCACCGCGAACACGTTCGACACCGCCTGCTTGCCGCCGTTCGTGATCAGTACCTGCGCCGCGGCCACGTCGTAGCCGGAGTCTCGCTTCGTCTTCGCGGCGACCGCCTCGCGTAGCTCCGGCAGGCCGCCGGTCGGCGTGTACCGGTGGTTCTTCGGGTCCCGGCAGGCCGCGACCGCCGCCTCGACGATCTCGTCGGGCGTCGGGAAGTCCGGCTCACCGGCGCCGAAGCCGATGACGTGCTCCCCGGCCGCCCGGAGCGCCTTCGCCTTGGCGTCGACCGTCAGCGTCGCCGACGGCGACACCGCGGCGGCCCGGGCGGAGATCCTGGACTTGGTGGTCCCGGGGCTCCCGATCTCGGAGTTTGCAGTGCTCGTGGACACGAGTGCCATGATTCCATACGTGCCCCCCACCGCTGACACCCCCGACATCCAGATCCCCCCGAACCTCCTCCCCAAGGACGGCCGGTTCGGCGCCGGCCCCTCCAAGGTCCGCCCCGAGCAGGTCACCGGCCTGCTCGACGTGTCGACCACCTACCTCGGCACGAGCCACCGCCAGAAGCCGGTCAAGTCGGTCGTCGGCCGCATCCGCCAGGGCCTCCGGGACCTCTTCTCGCTGCCCGACGGTTACGAGGTCGCCCTCGGCAACGGTGGGACGACCGCGTTCTGGGACGCCGCGACGTTCGGGCTGATCGACGCCCAGAGCCAGCACCTCTCGTTCGGCGAGTTCTCGTCGAAGTTCGCCACCGCGGCCAAAGCCGCCCCGCACCTGAAGGACCCCCAGGTCATCGAGTCGGCCGCCGGCACCCACCCGTTGCCGGCCGCCGATCCGGCCATCGACCTCTATGCGCTGACCCACAACGAGACGTCGACCGGCGTCGCCATGACCATCCGCCGGCCGCCCGGCGCGGCCCTCCCGGCCGACGGTGGCGGGCTCGTCGCGGTCGACGCCACGTCCGGCGCCGGCGGCCTCCGCGTCGATCCGGCCGAGTTCGACGCGTACTACCTCGCCCCGCAGAAGTGCTTCGCTTCCGACGGCGGCCTGTGGCTGGCCCTTCTCTCGCCGGCCGCCCAGGAGCGGATCGAACGGATCAGCACCTCCGGACGGTGGGTGCCGGCGTTCTTGGACCTGAAGATCGCCCTCGACAACTCGAAGCTCGACCAGACGTACAACACGCCCGCGTTGACGACGCTGTACCTGCTGGCCGAGCAGCTCGACTGGATGCTCGCCGGCGGCGGCCTCGAGTGGACCGCCGGGCGCTGCGACCGGTCGGCCGAGATCCTCTACACCTGGGCCGAGCAGTCCGACTTCGCCCGGCCGTTCGTCGAGAACCCGGCCGACCGCAGCCACGTCGTCGGGACGATCGACTTCGTCGACGCGGTCGACGCGGCCACCGTCGCCAAGGTGCTGCGGGCCAACGGCGTCGTCGACACCGAGCCGTACCGCAAGCTCGGTCGCAACCAGCTCCGCGTCGCCATGTTCCCGGCGATCGACCCCGAGGACGTCGCCGCCCTCTGCGCCTGCGTCAACCACGTCGTCGGGGCCCTTTCTGTCTGACCCGCCGTCTGACCCGGCGCCGAGCCGGCCGGACCTCGTCCTCGTCCACGGCCTCGGCAGCGCCAGCAGCTACTGGGACAACCTGCGCCCGGCGCTCGAGCGCGACTACCGGGTCACCGCGATCGACCTGCCCGGCCACGGCCCCGGGGCCGTCGGTCTCACCGCGGCGGAAGCCCAACCAGAACGGCTCGCCGCCTCGGTGGCCCACGAGCTCGGGCGGCGGGGTATCGACGGTCCGGCGCACCTGGTCGGCCTGTCGCTCGGCGGTTGGGTCGTCCTCGAGATGGCCGCCCTCGACCCGGCCGCCGGATGCCCGGCGGCCAGCGTGACCGCGTTCGCCCCGGCCGGGCTCTGGCGCGACGGCGCGACGATCCCGCTCGAACGCGAGGAGGTCCTCCTCCACCACGCGCTCGCCGTCGTCGACCCGTTCGTCCCGTTGCTCGCCCGGCTCCGGTTCGTCCGCCAGCTCGGCCTGCGCAAGAACGTCGCCCACCCCGAACGGGCCACCCGGGCCCAGTTCACCGCGGCCGCCCGGGCGCTGCGGCAGGCTCGCGGCTACGGCGCCTGCGACCGCGCCGCCTGCGACGACCGCTTCGACCGGGGCGGCCGGATCGGGCGCGACGTGCCGGTCACCGTCGCCTTCGGCGACGCCGACCGGACGCTGCCGCCGGACTCCAGCCAGGAGCGGTCGCTCCTCCCGGCCCACGCCGACTGGGTCACCGTCGCCGACTGCGGCCACGCGATGACGTGGGACCAGCCGGACACCTGCGTCGAGCTCATCCGGGCGACGACCGCCCGGGCCGCTCAGCCGACCTAGGCGTTGCCGCCGGACGCGTCCTGGACGCGGGTCTTGCCGGCCGAGATGAACGGCATCATTCCCCGCAGCTCGGCCCCGACCTTCTCGATCGGGTGGGCTTTGCCCTCCTCCTGGAGCCGGTGGTACTCCGGCAGGCCGGCCTCGTTCTCGGCGATCCACTCGTCGGCGAACGACCCGTCCTGGATGTCGGTGAGGATCTGGCGCATCTCGTCCCGGACGTGCTGGTCGATCAGCCGCGGGCCGCGGGTCATGTCGCCGTACTCGGCGGTCGTCGAGATCGAGTACCGCATGCCGGCGATCCCCTGCTCGTACATGAGGTCGACGATGAGCTTCAGCTCGTGCAGGCACTCGAAGTAGGCCGACTCGGGCTGGTACCCCGCCTCGACGAGGGTGTCGAAGCCGGCCTTGACCAACGACGTCACGCCGCCGCAGAGCACGGCCTGCTCGCCGAAGAGGTCGGTCTCGGTCTCTTCCTTGAACGTCGTGTCGAGGACGCCGGCCCGGGTGGCCCCGAGGGCGTGGGCGTACGAGAGGGCGAGGGCGTGGGCCTTGCCACTGGCGTCCTGCTCGACGGCGATCAGCGACGGGACGCCGCCGCCCTCGGTGTACGTCCGGCGGACGAGGTGGCCGGGGCTCTTCGGCGCGACCATCGCCACGTCGACGCCGGCCGGCGGGACGATCTGGCCGTAGCGGATGTTGAAGCCGTGGGCGAAGAAGAGGGCGTCGCCCTCCTTCAGGTTCGGGGCGATCTCGGCGTCGTAGACGGCCTTCTGCTGGGTGTCCGGCAGCAGGATCATGATGACGTCGGCCTCGGTCGCGGCCTCCGCGATCGACAGCACCCGCAGTCCGGCCTCCTCGGCCTTCTTCTTCGAGCCCGACCCGTCGCGCAGGCCGACGCGGACGTCGACGCCGGACTCCGAGAGATTGAGGGCGTGGGCGTGCCCCTGGGAGCCGTAGCCCAAGATGGCGACCTTCCGCCCCTGGATCAGCCCCGGGTCGGCGTCGGACTCGTAGTACAGCGTGGCCATGATGTCTCCGTTGTCTCTTTCGTTCGGGGTTTGTCGGGCTCGTTCGGGTTCGTCGGGCTCTCAGCCGGCGTCGCCAGCCGCGGTGGACAGGGGTCGGTGGACTGGGGCCGGTTGGACTGGCGCTCCAGCTTAGGCAGGGCGACACGACCGGTCCGTTGGTACTCGACGACGTCGTACGTCTCGAGGAGCCCCTCGAAGTCGTCGATCTTCTCCGGCCGGCCGGCCAGCATGACCGTCAGCCGGTCGGAACCGACGTCGACGACCTCGCCGCCGAAGACGCCGACGAGCTGGATGACCTGGGACCGCTCCGTCGGGCCGGCGGCCACGGTGGCGATCAGCAGCTCCCGCTGGACCGCGTCGGCCGGGGCGAGATGGGAGATGGCGACGACGTTGATGAGCTTGTCGAGCTGCTGGATGATCTGCTCGAGCGGCGCCGACTCGACGTCGACGACGATCGTGATCCGGCTGAACCGTTCGTCGTCGTCGGTCGGGGCGACGGCGAGCGAGAAGATGTTGAAGCCGCGACGGGAGAACAGGCCGGCCACCCGGGCGAGGACGCCGGCCTTGTTCTCGACGAGCACCGACAGGATGTGATGACGCGGCGCGGCCGGCAGGGCGGTGAGGGCGGCGGGACCGGCGGGGCTCATCGGCCGCCCTCCTGTCCGACGATGGCCTGCTCGACGATGGCCTGCTGGGCCGGGTGGACGACGATGGCGTCGTTGGAGGCGCCGGCCGGGACCATCGGGAACACCTTCTCGAAGGCGTCCGTCCGGAAGTCGACGACGACCGGGCGGTCGTCGACGCTGTTGGCCTTCTCGATGGCCGGGGCGACCTCCTCGGGCGACTCCGCCCGGATGCCGACACAGCCCATCGCCTCGGCCCACTTGACGTAGTCCGGCAGGTCCGGCGAGAGGTAGACCTCGGAGTACCGCTCCTCGTAGAACATCTCCTGCCACTGGCGGACCATGCCGAGGTAGGCGTTGTTCAAGATGGCGATCTTCACCGGGATCTTCTCGGCCGTCGCCGTCACCAGCTCCTGGGCGGTCATCTGGAAGCAGCCGTCGCCGTCGATCCCCCAGACCGTCCGGTCCGGCCGCCCGACCTTGGCCCCGATGGCCGCCGGCACCGAGAAGCCCATCGTCCCGGCGCCGCCGGAGTTGACCCACGTGTACGGGTGGTCGAACCGCCAGTACTGCGACGCCCACATCTGGTGCTGCCCGACCCCGGCGGCGACGATCGTGTCCTCCGGCGAGAGGTCCCGGAGGGTCTCGACGACCATCTCCGGCTTGATCGGGCCACCGTCGACGGCCGGCTCGTAGTGCAGCGGGAACTCGGCCTGCCAGCGGTGGAGCTGGTCCCACCACCGCGCCAGGGGCGCCCCACCAGACGAGGCCAGGGGCGCCCCGCCCGGCGACGTCGGGTCGGCGGCGGGCGATGCGCCCGTGTCGGGCCCCAGCGCAGCCAACGCCTGCAGCAGCTCCTCGATGACGAGCCGGCAGTCGCCGGCGATGCCGACGTCCGGCCGGCGGACCTTGCCGAGCTCGGCCGGGTCGATGTCGACGTGGACGATCTTCGCCTCCGGCGCGAACGACGCGATGTGGCCGGTGACTCGGTCGTCGAACCGCGAGCCGAGGGCGATCAACAGGTCGGACCGCTGCATCGCCGTCACCGCGGTGTAGTTGCCGTGCATGCCCGGCATGCCGAGGCAGAGCGGGTGCGAATCGGGGAAGGCACCCCGGGCCATGAGCGTCGTCACGACCGGGATGCCCGTGCGCTCGGCCAGCGCTCGCAGCGCGTCGGCCGCCCGGGCCTTCAAGATGCCGCCGCCGGCGTAGATGACCGGTCGCTCGGCCGCGGTGATCAGCTCGGCCGCCCGGCGGACCAGGGCCGGGTCGCCCTCGGTCACCGGGTGGTAGCCGGGCAGGTCGAGCTCGTCGACCGACGTCGGCCAGTACCAGTCCATCGTGGCGTTCGAGACGTCCTTCGGCACGTCGATGAGGACCGGGCCGGGCCGGCCGGTGGTGGCGACGTGGAACGCCGCGGCGACCGTCCGCGGGATGTCGGCCGCGTCCTTGATCAGCCAGTTGTGCTTCGTTATGCCCATCGTCACGCCGGTGATGTCGCACTCCTGGAAGGCGTCGGTGCCGATGGCCCCGGTCGCCACCTGACCGGAGACGACGACCAGCGGCGTCGAGTCCATGTAGGCGTTCGACAGCGGCGTCACGATGTTCGTCGCCCCCGGGCCGCTCGTGACCATCGCCACGCCCGGCCGGCCGGTGACCATGGCGTACCCCTCCGCCATGTGGCCGGCGCCCTGCTCGTGGCGGACGAGGACGTGGCGGATCGACGAGTCGAGGATCGGGTCGTAGACCGGCAGGATCGCCCCGCCGGGCAGGCCGAACATCACCTCGACCCGCTGTTGCTCGAGGCTCCTGATGAGGGCTTGGGCCCCGGTCAGCTTCTCTGCGCTCATGTTCTCGGACCTTTCGTGGCGCCCGGTCGGGACCGGGCCGGAAATTGAAACGACCTCCCCATGGGGAGGTCGGCGGACGCACGGCGGGCTGTGCCGTGCGCTACGAGACGAGTACCAGGATGGTCTGGAAGGCGGCTCCTGCAGTCATGGTGCCGTCATTGTGCCACGCCCGGGCCCCGTCTACAACCCCCCAGGCGACAGCCCCTCTGGCCGCCAGTGGCGCACCACGGGCTCGACGCCGGCGGCCCGACCGTCCGACCGCCGGTCAGGGCTCGGTGATCGCGCCCCGGTCGGCGCCGGTGACGAGCCGGGCGTACTTGGCCAGGACGCCGGTCGTGTACCGGGGCTCGAACGGCTTGAGCGCCGCCCGCCGGCGGTCCAGCTCGACGTCGTCGACGAGCAGGTCGATCCGGTGGGCCTCGACGTCGATGACGATGCGGTCGCCGTCGGCGACGAGGGCGATCGGGCCGCCGTCGACGGCCTCCGGCGCGACGTGGCCGACGCAGAAGCCGTGGGTGCCGCCGGAGAACCGGCCGTCGGTGACGAGCGCGCAGTCCCCGCCCCGCCCCGCGCCCTTCATCGCGCCGGTGACGGCGAGCATCTCGCGCATCCCCGGACCGCCCTTCGGCCCCTCGTAGCGGATGACGAGGACGGTCCCCGGCTCGATGGCGCCGGCCAGGATGGCCTCCATGGCCGCCGGCTCGCCGTCGAAGACGCGGGCGGTCCCGTCGAAGTGCAGGTTGTCGAGGCCGGCCACCTTGACCACCGACCCCTTCGGCGCGAGCGAGCCGGAGAGGATGGCCAACCCGCCGGACGCGTGGATCGGGTCGGTCAGGGCGTGGACGACGGTGCCGTCGGGCGCCGGTGGGTCGAGCGCGGCCAGGTTCTCGGCCACCGTCCGCCCGGTGACGGTCAGGCAGTCGCCGTGCAGCAGGCCGGCGTCGAGCAGCTCGCGCATGACGACCGGGATGCCGCCGATCCGGTCGACGTCGGCCATGTGGAACTTACCGTGCGGCTTCGTGTCGGCCAGGTGCGGGACGCGGGCGGCCACTCGGTTGAAGTCGTCGAGCTCGAGCGGGACACGGGCCTCGTGGGCGATGGCCATCAGGTGGAGCACCGCGTTGGTCGAGCCACCAGTGGCCATGACGATGGCGATGGCGTTCTCGAACGCCTCCTTCGTCATGATCTGGCGAGGCCGGATCCCGGCCGCCAGCAGCTCGATGACCGCCCGACCGGACTCGTAGGCGAAGTCGTCGCGCCGCCGGTCGACGGCCGGCGGGCTGGAGCTGCCCGGCAGCGACATCCCGATCGCCTCGGCCACCGACGCCATCGTGTTGGCGGTGAACATGCCGGCGCACGACCCCTCGGTCGGGCAGGCGTTGTGCTCGATCAGGCTGAGCTCCTCGTCGCTCAGCGCGTCGACCGCGTGGGCGCCGACGGCCTCGAAGACGCTGACGATGTCGAGCGCCCGGTCGCCGAGGCGGCCCGGCAGGATCGAGCCGCCGTAGAGGAAGACGCTCGGCAGGTTGAGCCGGGCGGCGGCCATCAGCATCCCGGGCAGCGACTTGTCGCAGCCGGCGAACGTCACGAGCGCGTCGAACCGTTCGGCATGCATGACCGTCTCGACGGAGTCGGCGATGACCTCCCGGCTGACGAGCGACGCCCGCATCCCTTCGTGGCCCATCGAGATGCCGTCGGAGACGGCGATCGTGACGAACTCGAACGGGAACCCGCCGGCCGCGACGACGCCCGCCTTGGCCCGCTTGGCCAGCCGGTCCAGCGGCAGGTTGCACGGCGTGACCTCGTTCCAGCTCGACGCCACGCCGACCTGGGGCTTGTCCCAGTCGTCGTCGGTCATCCCGACCGCCCGCAGCATCGCCCGGGCCGGGGCCTTCGACGGCCCCTCGGTCACCTCGTAGCTGCGGGGCTTCATGCCCGGTCGCTCGGCCGCCACGCTCGGTGACGGCGCCTCGACCGGGGGGCGGGGCACGTCGCTCATGGCCGCAGCGTAGTCGGGTCGACCTCCGTCCCCATATGGGGGACGACCCGGTCGAGCCACCGCGGCATCCACCAATTCGCCGGCCCGAGCAGCTCCATCACCGACGGCACGAGCACCATCCGTACCACCGTGGCATCGATGAGCACGGCCGCCGCCATCCCGAGGCCGAACACCTTCAGGACGTGCAGCGGATCGTTGACGACGAACGAGGCGAAGACGAGCACCATCACCGCAGCGGCGGCCGTGATGACCCGAGCCGTGCCGGCCAGGCCGTCGGCGACGGCCAGCGAGCTGTCACCGTTCCGCAGCCACTCCTCGCGGATGCGGGAGAGAAGGAAAACCTCATAGTCCATCGAGAGGCCGAAGAGGATCGTGAACATCGTGATCGGGATCCACGGGTCGATCGGCCCGGTGTGGCCGATGCCGAACAGGCCGCCGAGCCAGCCCCACTGGAAGATCGCGACGATGACGCCGTAGGCCGCGCCGACCGACAACAGGTTCATGGCGGCCGCCTTCAGCGGGACGGCGACCGAGCGGAAGACGGCCATCAGCAGCAGGATGGCCAGGACGATGACCGCACCGACGACCCAGTACATCCGGCCGGACAGGAACGCCGACGCGTCGACCCCGGCCGCCGTCTCCCCGCCGATCTCGGCGACGACGCCGGTGCCGCGGACGACGCCGGGGACGACGTCCGTCCGCAGCCGGCCGACCAGCTGCTCGGTGGCCGCCGACTGGGGCGACGTCGTCGGCACGGCGACGACGACCGCCCCACGGTCGGTCCCGTCGAACCGTGGTGGCGCCACCTCGGCGACGCCCGGCGTCGAGCGGAGCGCAGCGGCCAGCCGATCGACGACCGGCACCGACGACGGCCCGTCCATGGCCACCGCGACGACCAGCGGACCGTTGAACCCGGGCCCGAACCCCTCGGCCAAGAGGTCGTAGGCCTGCCGGGTCGTGAGCGACGTCGGGTTGTTGCCGGCGTCGGTGAACGCCAGCCGCATCGAGAACATCGGCACGGCCAGCGTGACGAGCACCACGACCGCGGCCACGCCGGTCAGCCACGCCCGCCGTTGCACCGTCCGGCTCCACCGGAACCAGAACCCCCGTCCGGCCGGGAGGCCGCGGTGGCGAAGGAACGGAACGCCGAGCCGGTCGATCGCCGGCCCGGCGAAGCCGAGCAGCGCCGGGAGGAGCGTGAGGGCCGAGAGCATGACGAAGAGGACGGCGACGATCGACGCGGTGGCCACGCCGATCATGTACGGCTGCCCGATGAGGAAGAGACCGAGCAGCGAGATGACGACCGTCGAGCCGGCGAACAGCACCGCCCGGCCGGCCGTCGCCAGCGTCACGACCACCGCCGGCCGCGGCCCACGACCGGCTGCCAGCTCCTGGCGGAACCGGGTGACGACGAAGAGGGCGTAGTCGATGCCGACGCCCAGTCCGATCATCACGGCCATCTCCGGTGAGAACGTCGGCACGACGAGCACGTGGGTGAGCAGCTCGAGCACCGAGACACCGATCAGCAGGCCGAACAGCGCGGTCAGGATCGGCAGGCCCATCGCCACCACCGAGCCGAAGGCGATCAGCAGGACGAGCATCGCCGCCGTCACGCCGATCCCCTCGCTCGGGCCCGGCGCGGCCGTGACGACGAGACCGATCGGTGTCCCGCCGAGCTGCACGTCGAACCCGGCGTGCCGGGCCGCCTCGGCCGCGTCGACCACCCGTTGGACCGCGGCCTTCGCCAGCACGTCGGTCTGCTCGTCGAACTGCACCGTCGCGTAGGCGATGTGGCCGTCCCGGGAAACCTGGGCCCGACCGGCCGCTCCGACCGGCGCGGTCACCGACGCGACGTGCGGCAACCGGCGGAGCTGCGCCGCCAGGCCGGCGATGGCGATCTGGTTGGCCGGCGCCGCCACCGGCGCGGTCGTGTCGAAGACGACCTGGGCCGCGTCGCCGGCCTGCCCCGGGAACCGGGCCTGGAGGATCTCCTCGGCCCGCTGCGACGGCGTGTTGCCGGCCGAGAACTTGTCCTGGAAGTGCGTTCCCACCAGTTGACTGACCGCGATGGCGACGATCAGCAGCACCACCCACCCGACGAGGACCCGTCGACGGCGGTCGTACGACCAGCCGGCGAGCCGACCGAGCGCCCCGAACGAGGCATCCCCGCCGGGGTCGGCCGGTCGGTTCGCCGTCGCCGTCGACACCTCGGACGCCGTCACCGCGGTGGCCGCGTCCGAGCCGGTCGCGGTGGCCCCGACGTCCCCAGACCGGCGCTGCCGCTACTATTCATCACTGATGAGTTCTAACACGACGCTCGCCGTTTGTGAACATCGGAGCCCGAGATGACCCCAGGAGCGAGATGACGCCGGTCGGCCGGCGTCCCGGCCGCCGCGACACCCGGGCCGAGATCGTCGACGCCGCCCGCACCGCCTTCGCCGAACGCGGCTACGACGGGGCGAGCCTGCGAGGCATCGCCCGAGACGCCAGCGTCGACCCGTCGCTCGTCCACCACTACTTCGACGGCAAGGCCGCGCTGTTCGTCGCCGCCCTCGACCTGCCGGCCGATCCCCGGGCGATCAAGGAGCAGGTGGAGGCAACGACGTCGGCCCGGGCGGGAGGCGGCCGGGCCGGCAGCGGGCGGGAGACGGCCGCCCGACGGGCAGGGAAAACGATCAAACGACAGACGGCGCACCGTCGACGAGCGGTCCAGACCGTCCGATCAGCGGGGCGGTCGTCGTCGAGCTGTTCCTCGCCCAGTGGGAGGACGGCGAACCGCCGGGCAGCCGGTTCCGGGCGATGGCCCAGGCGGTCAGCAGCTCACCGTCGGTGGCCGACGCCACCCGCCAGTTCCTGGCCGAGCGGGTGTGGTCCCGGATCCCGCGGGTCGCCGATGAGGACGAAACCGGCGCGGCTCGGCGCAGTGCGCTCGTCTCGGCCCAGCTCGTCGGCCTGGCCTGGGGCCGGTACGTCCTACGGACCGAGCCGTTCGTCGCCGCGCCGCTGGCCGAGATCGGCCGGTGGGCCGGGCCGACGATCGACCGCTACATGACGGCCGATCTCGACAGCTGACTCGCGCGGCCGACCTGAACCCCGTCGTCAGCTCGCCTTACGACCCCGAGACCGCTTGAGCACCCGAGCGGCTTGCAGGCTCTTTTGTAGCGATTCAACGAGATCGTCAGCCGCACCGGCCTCTGGGGGCTCGTCGAGTCGCTCCACCACCCAATTGCGGACGAGCTGGGTCACGCCCACTCCTTCGGCTTCGGCGCGCGCTCGTAGGCGGTCGAGGTCCGCCACCTCGAAGCGAACGGCGAGCGCGTTCTTCGGCTCTACCTTGCGTCGGCGAACCCGTGCGCCGGCCATCTCCGAAGGGAGATGCTCCGCTCGGTCGAACTCGTCGGCTTCCTTCTCGTACATCCACGGCTCAGTCATCGGCGTCTTCCTTGGTGATCATGGCGCGGTAGTCACGCGCTTCTTTGCGAGTCATCGGACGGGCCGTGAGCACGTAACTCCGCCCGTCTGCCGTCGGAGCGTCGAGGAACACCACCAGAGCGCGGCCCGCGTCCGTCTCCCCGAATACGGCCTGTCGACCCGGAGGCTGCCGATCCAAGACGGGGGCGGAGACCACGACCTCGCTGAAGACGACCTCGCTGACCTCTTTGCTTTCCACTCCATGTCGAGCGACGTGGGAGATGTTGTGCTCGTCCCACAGCAGCTCCGTGATCTCGTTTCACGACGTATCGTATCACGAATGTATGACGACAAGATCGAGTCAGGCCGACGCGAAGGGTGGACCGCCGGAGCAGGAGCGGGTGAGCTGACCGACGCTGTCAGGGCCGCTGAACGCCGGCCAGAAGCTCCTCGGCCCTTTCGGAGAGATCGCCCCGGCCGCTGTGGCCCGTGCCGATGAAGGCCGGCCGGCGCCGATTCGGCGCCGGGGCATGAGCCAGCTCGCTGGCGCCGTCGTCGGGGGGCTCGATCACCACTTGGCCCATGGGCTCACCGTACCGGGCCCGCTCCTGTTTCTTCGACGGCCCAGCTCGCCCTCTCTCACGGCTCGCCCCACGTTTCGGCGTCGATCCAGAAAGGATCGACCCGTTCGGGGTGCCGCAGGTACGCCTCGTGGTCCGATCACGCCAATGCGGCCCGTACGGCATCAGCGACTCCCTGCCGTGCCGCCGCCGGGATGTCGACGCCGAGCTCACGGGCACGCTCGGCCAACTCCTCGTCCAGCGTGAAGGTGGTTCTCGCGACCCGAGTCATTGCGACGGCGTTTCAGCCGCGCAGCCGCTCCAGCTCGGCGGCGACGGCCTTGCCGTTGGCCTTCCCGGCGGTCGCCTTCATCACCTGGCCGGTGAAGAACCCGCCGAGCTTCTTGCGGTCGCCGTCGTCGCCATCACGGAACCGGGTCCACTCGTCCGGGTTGGCGTCGACGATCTGGCGGACGACGTCGGTGAGCGAGTCGTCGGACATGGCCTCGAACCCCTTGTCGCGGGCGATCGCCGCCGGGTCGCCACCGCCGGCGGCGAGCAGGTCGCCGAGCACGTCCTTGGCTTGGGTGGCCGACAGCTGGCCACCGGCCTCCAGGCCGAGGAGGGCGGCGAAGGCGGCCGGGTCGAGGGCGCGGCCGGCGTCGACGTCGGTCGCCACCTCGTTGGCCGCCCGGGCGAGGGCCAGGCTGGCCGGCGCGCCGGCGGCGGTCGCGGCGACGACGAGCTCGTCGAGCCCCTGGTCGACCGCGGAAAGGATCTGGTCCGTCTGGGCGCCGGTCGGCGACCCGCCGAGCAGGTCGACCAGCCGGGCCCGGCGAGCCGCCGGGAGCAACCCGATCGAGTCGGCGACCCGGCCCCGCCAGTCGTCGTCGGGGACGACCGGGACGAGGTCCGGCTCGGGGAAGTAGCGGTAGTCGTACGCCTCTTCCTTCGACCGCATCGACCGCGTCTGGCCGGCTTCCTCGTCCCAGTGCCTGGTCTCCTGGACGACCGCGTCGCCACCTTCGAGCAGGGCGACCTGCCGGGCGGCCTCGTACTCGATCGCCCGGGCGACCGAGCGCAGCGAGTTCAGGTTCTTGATCTCGCAGCGCGTGCCGAACGCGTCGGACCCGACCGGCCGGACGGACACGTTGGCGTCGACCCGCATCGAGCCCTCCTCCATCCGGCCGTCGGACGCGCCGGTGGCGACGAGGACGGCCCGCAGCTCGGCCGCGTACGCCCGGGCCGTCGCGGCCGATCGCATGTCCGGCTCGCTGACGATCTCGACCAGCGGCACGCCGGACCGGTTGTAGTCGACGAGCGAGTGGTCGGCCGAGTGGATCCGTCCGCCCGCGCCGACGTGCGTCGTCTTGCCGGTGTCCTCCTCCAGGTGGGCCCGGGTGATGCCGATCCGGGTGCCGTCGGGCAGCTCCAGCGTGCCGCCGACGTTGATCGGCTCGTCGTACTGGCTGATCTGGTAGTCCTTCGGCATGTCCGGATAGAAGTAGTTCTTCCGGTGGAAGCTCGACGGCCGGATGTCGCAGCCGAGCGCCGTGCCGATCCGCATCGCCAGCTCGACCGCCTGCTCGTTCAGGACCGGGAGCGAGCCCGGCAGCCCGAGACAGACCGGGCAGATGTTCGTGTTCGGCTCGTCGCCGAACGCGTTGCGGCAGCCGCAGAACAGCTTCGTCGCCGTCCGCAGCTCGCAGTGGACCTCGAGGCCGACGACCGTCTCCCACTCCTGCGCCGACGGGCCAGTCGCCGTCGCTCATGGCGCCGTCCCCCCGCGCTCGGCCGGCGGTGCGACGGCCCCGGCGTCGCCGGTCGGCGGTGCGGCGGCCTCGACGGCCGCGGCCACCCGGAAGAGCCGCTCCTCGGCGAGCTTCGGGGCGAGGATCTGGACACCGATCGGCAGTCCGTCGTCGCCGGTGCCGAACGGGACGCTGATGGCCGGGTCGCCGGCCAGGTTGGACGGGATCGTGCAGACGTCGGAGAGGTACATGGCCATCGGGTCGTCGACGCGCTCGCCGAGCGGGAAGGCGGTCGACGGGGCGGTGGCGCCGAGCAGGACGTCGACGCGCTCGTACGCCCGGGCGAAGGCGTCGATGACGAGCGTGCGGACCCGCTGGGCCTGGCCGTAGTAGGCGTCGTAGTAGCCGGCGGACAGGGCGTACGTGCCGAGCATGATGCGGCGCTTCACCTCCGGCCCGAAGCCGGCCGTCCGGGTGGCGGTGTTCATCGCCGCCACGTCGGCCGCGTCGACGCGGCGGCCGTAGCGGACACCGTCGTAGCGGGCCAGGTTGGACGACGCCTCGGCCGGGGCGATCAGGTAGTACGCCGACAGGCCGTAGCGCAGCTCGGGGATCGAGACCTCCTCGATCGTCGCCCCGGCGGCGGCCAGCGCGTCGGCGGCCTGACGGACCTGCTTGGCGACGTCCGGCGCGGTGCCGTCGACCAGCTCCGGACAGACGCCGACCCGCAGCCCGTCGACGCCGGCACCGAGCGACCGGGAGGCGGCCGGGGTCGGCTCGGCCAGCGACGTGCTGTCGCACGGGTCGTGGCCGCCGATCGCCTCCAGCAGCAGCGCGGCGTCGGCGACGGTGGTGGCGAACGGGCCGATCTGGTCGAGCGAGCTGGCGAACGCGATGAGCCCGTAGCGGGAGACGGTGCCGTACGTCGGCTTCATACCGACGACGCCGCAGAGCGCGGCCGGTTGGCGGATCGACCCGCCGGTGTCGGAGCCGAGGGCGAGCGGCACGAAGCCGGCCGCCACCGCGGCGGCCGACCCGCCCGAGGAGCCGCCGGGCACCCGGCCGGTGTCCCGCGGGTTGCGCGTCGGCCCGAACGCGGAGTTCTCGGTCGACGAGCCCATGGCGAACTCGTCGAGGTTGGTCTTGCCGACGACGACCGCGCCGGCCGCCCGCAGCCGGTCGACGACCGTCGCGTCGTACGGCGGTCGCCAGCCCTCGAGGATCCGGGAGGCACACGTCGTCGGCACGCCCCGGGTGCAGAGGTTGTCCTTCAGGGCCACCGGCACGCCGGCCAGCGGTCCGGGGTCCTCGCCGGCGGCCACCGCGGCGTCGATGCGGTCGGCCGCGGCCAATGCGTCGTCGCCGAGAACCTCGAGGAACGCGTGGACGTCGCCGTCGCCGGCCGCCACCGCGGCCAGCGACGCCTCGACGACCGACCGGGCCGACCGCTCCCCCGACCGGACGGCCGCGGCAATCGTCGTGGCCGGCCCCGCCATGGGATCGCTCATGGGGCCTCCCCGACGATGCGGGGCACCCGGAACCGGTCGTCCTCGACGTCCGGCGCGGCGGCCAGCACGGCCGCCCGGTCGAGGCTCGGCCGCGGCTCGTCGGGCCGGAGCACGTTGCGCACCGGCAGCGGGTGGGCGGTCGGCGCCACGCCGGCCAGGTCGAGGGCGGCGACGTCGTCGGCGTGCTCGATCACCTGGGCGAGCTGGCCGGTGAAGGTGTCGAGCTCCTCGTCGGTCAGGGACAAGCGGGCGAGCCGGGCCACGTGGGCCACGTCGTCCCGGCTCAGCCGGCCCGGCCGGCGGTCGACGGGCCCGCTCACGCCTCGGCCCCGGCGGTCACGCCGATGACGAACGACACGGTGCGGACCTCGACCTCGTCCCGGTCGTAGTCCATCGTGGCGACGTGGTAGCTCCGCTCGAGCCAGACCCGCTCGCACGGGCCGGCGACGGAGGCGGCGAGCAGGTCGCCGTTGGTCGGCGGCACGACGTGGTCCTCCCGGCTCGACAGCAGCAGTACCGGGCAGCGGATGTCGCCGAGGGCCAGCGCGACGTCCTCGACCCCCTCGAACAGCGAGAGGGCGGCGGCCAGCGGCGTGCCGTCGTAACCGAGCTCCGCCACGCCGGGCTGGGCGATGTCGGAGCCGATGCTCGGGGCGATGGGCACGCCGGCGTCGAGCATGTCGTGGATGGCCGAGCGCAGCTCGTCGCCGGGCGGCTCGACGAGCGGGTTGACGACGGCGATGCCGCTGATCTCGGGGTGGCGCTCGGCCAGCCAGCAGGTGAGCGAGCCGCCCATCGACAGGCCGACGACGGCCACCCGGGCGCTCCGGGCGGCCAGCTCCTGGTACGCGGTCTCGGCGGCGGCCGTCCAGTCGGCCCAGCGGCAGGGCACGAGGTCGTCGACCGCGGTGCCGTGACCAGGCAGCCGCGGCAGCTCGACGGTGAGGCCGGCGTCGGCCAGTTTCTCGGCGACGCCCCGCATCGACGCCGGGCTGCCGGTGAAGCCGTGCAGCACGAGCACGCTGTCGGGGCCGCCGGTGGCGGAGAACGGCTCGGCGCCGGGCAGGAGAGGAGCGGTCACGCCAGGGCATGCTACCGACGCCGCGGGTAACGTACCGCCGGCTGCCGACCAGGGCCGGGCGGGGCCGAGAAGGAGAGCCGATCGACCATGCCGTACCCGTTCCTCAGCGACGAGTGGATCGACGAGGCCCGCCGCATCCGGGCCGAGTACCGCGGCCAGGCCGAGCCGGCCGCCTTTCCGGTGCGGATGAACCTGGTCGTCACCGAGCTGCCGTTCGGCGACGGCACGCTCGACGCCCACCTCGACACGTCGGCCGGTGAGCTGGAGATCGACAAGGGCCACCTCGACGAGGCCGACCTGAAGGTCACCGTCGACTACGACACCGCCAAGGCGATCCTGGTCGACGGCAACGCCGGCGCCGGCATGCAGGCGTTCATGGCCGGCAAGGTCCGCGTCGAGGGCGACATGACCAAGCTGATGGCCCTCCAGTCCGGTCCGATCGACAACGCGCAGGAGATGGCCGCCCGCCTGCGGGCGATCACGGAATAGCCATCGTCGAGTAGCCATCACCGAGTGGACAGCCCCGCCGCAGTCGCCGGGTCGACCCCGTCCACCGGCGAACCGTCTAGCCGAGCAGCTGGGGCGGTCCCGGCTCAGCCGAGCAGCCGGCCCATCTCCGCCTGCAGGTCGGCCACCGTCCAGCGGGTCGGCCGGTCGATCGAGTCGGTCATCGTCCAGTTCTGGAAGGTCTGGACCGTCCCGCCCTGGACGAAGAAGACGCGTCCGGTCACCGGACAGTCCTCGGTGGCCAGGTAGCCGACCACCGGCGAGATGTTCGCCGGGTCCCACAGGTCGAACAGCGCCCCGTCGTTCGGGGCGCGGACGATGTCGGACAGGCCGGGCGTCGACTCGGTCATCCGGGTCCGGGCGGCCGGGGCGATGGCGTTGACGCGGACGCCGTAGCGGCTGAGCTCCTGGGCGGCGATGACCGTGAACGCGCCGATGCCGGCCTTGGCCGCGCCGTAGTTGCTCTGGCCGGGGTTGCCGAGCAGGCCGGACGTCGACGACGTGTTGACGACCGACGCTTTCACGTCTTCGCCGGCCTTGCTCTTCTCCCGCCAGTACGCGGCGGCGTGCCGGGTGGGGACGAAGTGCCCTTTCAGGTGGACGTGGATGACGCTGTCCCAGTCCTCCTCGGTCATGTTGACGAGCACGCGGTCGCGCAGGATGCCGGCGTTGTTCACCAGGACGTGGAGGTCGCCGAAGGCGTCGATCGCCGCGTCGACGAGCCGCTTGCCGCCGTCCCAGTCGGCGACGTCGTCGGCGTTGGCGATGGCCTCGCCACCGGCCTCGGTGATCTCGGCGACGACCTGCTCGGCCGGGCTCCGATCGTCGCCCGAGCCGTCGCCCGAGCCGTCGACCGGACCGCCGAGGTCGTTGACGACGACCTTCGCCCCCTCGGCCGCCAGCAGCAGGGCGTGCTCGCGCCCGATGCCGCGACCGGCCCCGGTGATGATCGCCACGCGCCCGTCGAGTGCACCCATGTCCGCTCCTGTCGCCGGGTCGACCCTGATCGTTCAGTGGCCACAGGGTAGCGGCGCCCCCCGGACCGGCCGCCAGCCAGCCGGTTCACCCGGTCGGCTCGGTCAGCGGCGGGCGACCAGCCGCGACCACCAGTGCGGATCGCGGGCGTGGGCGTGGAAGTGGTCGGGGATCTGGCGCATCACCCGGTCGAGCGACCAGCCGTCGGGGCCGAACCGCTCGTCGGCCACCCGGGTCAGCTCGGCGACCATGTGCGCCACGTCCTCGGCCGGCGGCTCCGCCCCGTGCCGCTTCCAGACGACCATCGGCACGTCGCAGATCTCACAGTCGGCCACCCAGCAGACGTCGTCCTCCGCGTGCCACGGCGTGATGCGGGCGGCTTCGCAGAGGTCGCAGGTCCGGCGGTCACTGGGTGTACAGGTTGACCGCGGTGCCCTTCGTCACCGGCTGGCCGGCCAGCGGGACCGTCGTGAACACCTTGCCCTTGGCCGGCCCGTAGATCTGACCGACGGTCAGCCCGGCCTGCTGCAGGGCGGCCGTCGCCGCGTCCGCTGTGTCCTTGGTGACGTCGGGCACCGGGATCATCTGCGGGCCCTGGGAAACCTGGACGGTGACGGTCGTCCCCGGCGGCTGTGTCGTCCCGGCGGCCGGTGTCGTGCCGATGACCTGGCCGGCCGGCACGGTTGTCGAGTACGCCTGCACCTCCGTCGGCGTCAGCCCGGCCGCCTTGATCGTTGTCGCGGCGGCTGTGTACGACGCCGCGCCGGCGACCGTCGGCACCGGCACGGGCTTCTTGCCCTTCGACACCGCGACGGCGATCGTCGACCCGTACGGCGCGACGGTGGCGTTCAGCTTGCCGTCGTACGACCAGTTGATGATCTGGCCGGACGGCACCGTTGTTGTGTACGCCAGCAGCGCCGGGCAGGTGGCCTTGAAGTGGGCTTCGGCGAGCAGCCGGACCGCGGTGTCGCACGTCAGGCCGCCGGCGAGCGACGGGATCGGCTCCGACGGCAGGCCCTTGGACGGCACGACGTGGACGACCGACCCCTCCTTCAGTGTCGTCTTCGGCGCCGGCTGCTGGCTGATGACGGTCCCGGCGGGGACCGACGTCGAGTAGACGGCGTCGCCGACCGCCAGCGTGAAGTGGTCGGCCGCCGCCGCCTGGTGGGCGGCGGCCAGGGTCTGGCCGTCGAGCGACGGGACCGGATGGCTCGGCGTGAACGCCTGCTCGTGCGCGGCGATGAGCAGCCCGGCGGCCACCGCGGCGGCCAGCACGACGACGCCGACGATCCACGGCCACTTGCGACGGGTCCGCTGACGGATCGACGGCGGTTCGCCCGGCTGCCGACACCCCGGCCGCCGACACCCCGACCCAGGCCGCGGCGTCCGCCGCGACCCCGTCACCGTCACCAGCTCCACCGACGGTCGTCGGTGCGGTACGGGCCGCCGCCTCGGCCCGCTCGACCGCCTCGACGTCGAACGGCCCCGACCCCGGTGTTCTAGACCCCGTCGGCCCGGATGCCGCCACCCCAGATGTCGCCCGGCCCGATGCGGCCAAGCCCGATGCGGCCAAGCCCGATGCGGCCAAGCCCGATGCGGCCAAGCCCGATGCGGCCAAGCCCGGGCCCGACGGGCCGATGCCCCGGAGCCAGACGTCGACGGCTCGGCCGGCGGCGGGCCGGACGGGGGTGGCACGACGGCGGTCTCGTCCGGCCGGGCCGCGCCGGCGACCAGGCCGGGGACGACCGCGGTCAGGTCCCGGGTGTCGCCGCCGGCCGCGCCGGTCGGGGCCACCCGACCGGGCCGCTCGTCGACCCGGATGGGCAAGGTGGCCGCCGGGGGCAGCGATGCGCCGACGGCCTCGAGCAGCGCGCCCATCCGGGCCGCGTCGATCCGGTCGTTGACGGTCGAGGCCGTCGCCCGGGCGAGGACGTCGTCGAGCGGCCCGAGGGCCGGATGGCGGGGCAACGTCGCGCCGACGCGGGCCATCAGCGTGCCGACCGTCGTGTCGGTGACGAACGGGACCTCGCCGGTGAGCGACTCGTAGAGGACGAGCCCGAGCGAGTACACGTCGGCCCGGCCGTCGACCGGGCGGCCCTCGGCCTGCTCCGGCGACGCGTACCGGGCCGTCCCGACCATGGCGCCGGCCGGCTCCGTCCAGGCCGCCTCGGCCAGGGCGCGGGCGACGCCGAAGTCGGCGATCCGGACCCGGCCCTCCTCGTCGAAGAGCATGTTCGCCGGCTTCACGTCCCGGTGGACGAGGCCGCGGGCGTGGGCGTAGGCCAGGCCCTGCGCGGCCTCCGCGCCGATCCGGGCGGCCTGGGCGTGGGACAGCCGGAACTGGCGGTCGAGGACGTCCCGCAGGCTCCCGCCGTGCAGGTACTCGAGCACGAGGTACGGCCCGTCGGCGTCCTCGCCCCAGTCGAAGACCCGCAGGATGTTCGGGTGGTTGAGCGACGCCACCGATCGGGCCTCGGCCCGGAACCGCTTGAGGAACGACTCGTCGTGGGCCAACCCCGGTTGGAGGACCTTGACGGCCACGCGACGCTGCAGCGACACGTCCTCGGCCAGGAAGACGTGGGCCGACGCGCCGGTGCCCAGGGCGGAGACCAGCCGGTACCGCTTCCCGAGCACCCGGCCGATGGAATCGGAGATCAAGGGCATCGAAGCAGCTCCAGGCTACCGAGGTCCCTCCACCCTTCGGGGGACGCTACCGCACCTCTCCGGGGATCTGCCCGGTGGCGAGCAGCTCGTCGAAGTCGGCCGCGTCGACGATCGGGATGCCGAGCGCCTCGGCTTTCTTCGTCTTCGACGCGCCCGGCGCGTCGCCGACGACGACCGCGTACGTCTTCTTCGAGACCGATCCCGGCGACTTGCCGCCCCGGACGACGATCGCCTCCTCGGCCTCCTCCCGGCTGTAGCCGGGAACCGTGCCGGTGACGACGACCGACCGACCGGCCAGTGGTCCGGCGTCGGCGTCGGCGGCTCCCTCCTCGCCGGCGGCGGGGACGACACCGCCCGCCGGCACGCCGGGCTCGGCCATCGTCACCCCGGCCGCCCGCAGCCGGTCGAGGACGAGCCGGTTCACCGGATTGGCCAGGAACGTGACGACGCTGTCGGCGATCACCGGCCCGATGCCCTCGACCGCGGCGACCGTCTCGGTCGGCGCGGCGAGCAGCGTGTCCAGTGTGCCGACGGCCCGGGCCAGCGCCCGGGCGCCGGCCGGCCCGAGGTGGCGAACGCCGAGGGCGACGAGCAGCCGGCTGAACGGCCGGCCCTTCGACGTCTCGATGCCGCGGACGAGGTTGGCCGCGGACAGCTCGCCCATTCGCTCGAGCGCGGCCAGCCGGTCGGGCTCGAGGAGGTAGAGGTCGGCCGGGTCGGCCGCCAGGCCGTCGCGCACGAGCTGGACGACGCGCTCCTCCCCGAGCCCCTCGATGTCCATGGCGCCGCGGGACGCGAAGTGGACGATCCGCTGCACCCGCTGGGCCGGGCAGTCGATGTTCGTGCAGTAGGTGTCGCTCTCGCCTTCGAGGCGGACGAGCGGCGAGCCGCACGACGGGCAGACCGTCGGGAACTTCCAGCGCGGCTTGCGGCGCTTCGGCGCCTCCGGGCCGCCGATGACCGGACCGACGACCTCGGGGATCACGTCGCCGGCCTTGCGGACGACGACGAGGTCGCCGGGGCGGACGTCCTTCAGGCGGACCTGGTCCTCGTTGTGCAGCGTCGCCAGGCTGACGGTCGAGCCGCCGACGAAGACCGGCTCGAGGGCGGCGAACGGCGTCGCCCGGCCGGTCCGGCCGATCGAGACCTGGATGGCCAGCAGCCGGGTCGTCCGCTCCTCGGGCGGGAACTTGAAGGCGATCGCCCATCGCGGCGCCCGCGACGTGGCGCCCAACCGGTCGTGCAGCGCGAGCTCGTCGACCTTGACGACGACGCCGTCGATCTCGTACGGCAGGTCGTGGCGGTGGCCGGCCAGCTCGCGGCAGCGCTCGAAGGCGGCGGTGACGCCGGTCACCGCCCGGGCGTCCGGGCTGACCGGCAGCCCGGCCGTCCGGAGCAGGTCGAGCACCTGGCTCTGCCGGGCCGGCGGCCACCGGCCGGTGCCGGCCGCGTCCTCGGGCGGCGCGCCGTCGACCTCGCCGATCTGGTACGCCCAGAACGAGAGCGGGCGGGCCGCGGTCATCGCCGGGTCCTTCTGCCGCAGCGACCCGGCGGCCGAGTTGCGGGGGTTGACGAACGCCTTCGTCCCGGCCGCCACGGCCCGCTCGTTGTAGGCGGCGAAGTCGGCCGTCGGCATGTAGATCTCGCCGCGCACCTCGACGTGCCGCGGGTACGGCCCGGCCGCCGGGTCGAGCTCGTGCGGCACGTCGCGCACGGTCGCCACGTTGGCCGTGACGTCCTCGCCGGTGACGCCGTCGCCGCGGGTGGCGGCCTGCGTCAGCCGGCCGTCGACGTACGTGATCGACATGGCGACGCCGTCGACCTTCGGCTCGCAGGAGAACGCCAGCTCGTCGAGGTCGACGTCGGGCAGGAGCCGGCGGAGCCGGTCGGCCCAGGCGTCCAGCTCGGCCTCGTCGAACGCGTTGTCGAGGCTCATCATCGGCACGCGGTGCCGGACCTCGGCGAACAGTCCCGACGCCGGGGCGCCGACCGTCTGGGTCGGCGAGTCCGCCGTGACGAGCGCCGGGTGTGCCGCCTCCAGCTGGCGCAGCTCCCGGACGAGCGCGTCGTAGTCGGCGTCGGGGATCTCCGGCGCGTCGAGCTCGTGGTAGCGGCGGTTGTGGTACTCGATCAGCTCCCGGAGCTCGACCGCCCGGGCCTCGGCCCGCCCGTCGGCCGCCCCGGTCCGCCGCGGTCGGCCATCTCAGGCGGCGATGCCGGCCCCGACGACCGCGTCGGGGTCGCGGGCGTCGTAGAGGGCGACCGTCTGGCCCGGGGCGACCGGGCGCTGCCGCTCGTCGAACCGGACGACCGGCCCGTCGCTCGGCCAGCTCGAAGGCGCAGCCGGCCGGCCGGCCGTGGGCGCTCGTCTGGGCCACCGCCCGGGTGCCGGCGACCAGCGGGTCGGCCACCCACGTCAGGCTGTCGGGGATCGAGCCGGACGTCGTCGGCCACCGCGTCGTCGGGCCCGCCGACGACCACCCGCCGGCCGGGCACGTCGACGGCGACGACGTAGCGCCGCTGCCCGTCGGTCCCGTGGCCCATCCCCCGCCGCTGGCCGACCGTCACGAGCTCGACCGCGTCGACCGACCCGACGACCGCGCCGGACGCCCCGTCGACGACGTCGGCCGCGTGCAGCGCCAACCGGCGTCCGAGGAAGCCGAGCCGGCCGTCGGCGCCGTGGATGAAACAGACGTCCTGGCTGTCCGGCTTGTCGGCCGTCCGCAGCCCGAGCCGGCCGGCGTGGTCGCGGACGGCGGCTTTCGTCAGCTGGCCGACCGGCAGGACGACCCGGGCCAGCTGGTCCTGGCCGAGCATCGAGAGCACGTACGACTGGTCCTTCTTCGGGTCCGCCCCCCGCCGCAGCTCGAAGCCCTCCGCCGTTTCGTCGAACCTGGGCATGGTGGCCGGTGGCCAGGACGTCGAAGCCGAGCCGGACCGACCGGTCGAGCAGGCGGTCGAACTTGACGTGCCGGTTGCACTCGATGCACGGGTTCGGCGTCCGGCCGGCGGCGTGCGCGGCGACGTACGGCTCGACGACGGCCGCGCCGAACTCGTCGGTCATGTTGAAGACGTGGTGGGCGATGCCGAGCTGCTGGGCCACCCGCCGGGCGTCGTCGACGTCGGCCACCGAGCAGCAGCCGGAGTCCGACGGGCCGCCCCACAGCTTGAGCGTCGCCCCGACGACGTCGTGGCCGGCCTCGACGAGCAGCGCGGCCGCGACCGAGGAGTCGACCCCGCCGGACATGGCCACGAGCACACGCACGACTCGGATTCTGCCAGCTTCCCGCCGGTCCGTCCCCGTCCCAGCCCGTCGCCACCGGTCCACCGGCCCCGTCGCCGGTCCGCCGCCCCGGCGGCCCGTCAGCCCCGGAGGCGGGCGATCGCCGGCGGGACGGCGGCCAGGGCCCGGTCGACGTCGGCCGCGGTCGTCGAGTGGCCGAGGGTGAACCGGATACCGGTCCGGGCCTCGGCCGGCGGGACACCCATGGCCAGCAGGACGTGGCTCGGCTCGACCGCCCCGCTGGCGCAGGCCGACCCGGCCGACGCGCAGATCCCGGCGTCGTCGAGCAGCACGAGCAGCTCTTCCTGGTCGACGCCGTCGAAACGAACGTGGCAGTGGCCGGGCAACACGCGGTCGCGGGGCGCGCTCTCGACCAGGCCCGGCACCGCGGCGGCCAGGCCGTCGGCCAGCTGGTCCCGCAGGCCGGCGACCCGAGCCGACGCCTCGGCCCGGCGGCCGGCGACGACGGCCAGCGCGGTGGCCAAGCCGACCGCGCCGGCGACGTCGTTCGTCCCGCTCCGCCGGTCGCGCTCCTGGCCGCCGCCGTGGAGCAGCGGCGCCAGCCCGACGCCGGCCCGGGCCACCAGCGCGCCCGCGCCCTTCGGGCCGCCGACCTTGTGGGCGCTGACCGACACGAGGTCGGCGGCCGCGGCGGCCGCGGCTACGTCGAGCCACGGCGCGGCCTGGACGGCGTCGGTGTGGACGACCGCCCGCGGCGCGGCGCGGCGGACCAGCGCGACGACGTCGTCGAACGGCTGCACCGTCCCGACCTCGTTGTTGGCGAGCATGACCGAGACGAGCACGACGTCGGGACCGAGCACGTCGGCCAGCCGGGCCAGGTCGACCGCGCCGGCCGCGTCGACCGGCGCCTCCCGGTGGCGGACCAGCGGCCACCGGCGGCCGGCGGCCACCCGGCACGGCACGAGGACCGCGGCGTGCTCGACCGCGGAGGTCACGACCACTGCCGGCTCGGTCGCCGGACCGTCGGGAGCGGCAGCCGACCGCTCGAGCGCGGCGAGCGGGCCGAGGACGGCCAGGTTGTCGGCCTCGGTGCCGCCGCTCGTGAAGATGACGTCGCCGGGCGCGGCGCCGAGTTGCTCGGCGACGACGTCCCGGGCTTCCTCCAGCGCGGTCCGGGCCTGGCGGGCCAGTCGGTGGCTACCGGACGCGTTGCCGTACCGGTCGGCCGCGAACGGCGCCATCGCCTCGACCACCTCCGGCAGCACCGGCGACGTCGACGCGTGGTCGAGGTACGTGATCAGGCGACCCAGACCCCCTTGGCATTGCAGAACTCCTTGATCCCCAACGCGGAGAGCTCGCGGCCGTAGCCGGACCGCTTGATCCCACCGAACGGCATCTCCGGCGTCGACGCCACCATGGCGTTGACGAAGACCTGGCCGGCCTCGATCTCGTCGATGCAGCGGGCCTGCTCGGCCGCATCGGCCGTCCAGACGCTCGAGCCGAGGCCGAAGCTCGTCCGGTTGGCCAGCTCGATCGCCTCGTCGACGTCGGCCGCCCGCTCGACGACGGCGACCGGTCCGAACGTCTCCTCGTCGAAGACCCGCATGGCCGGCGTCACGTCGCAGAGCACCGTCGGCGGGTAGTACCAGCCCGGACCGTCCGGCACCTCGCCGCCGCAGGCGACGACCGCGCCCTTCTGCCGGGCGTCGTCGACCTGGTCGGCGATCTCCTGGCGCTGGGCCGACGAGACGAGCGGCCCGACGTCGGTCGCCGGGTCGAACGGGTCGCCGACCGTGAGGCCGGCCATCGCCTCGACGAACCGGGTCGTGAACTCGTCGTAGACCGCGTCCTCGACGATGAACCGCTTGGCCGCGATGCACGACTGGCCGTTGTTCTGGACGCGTGCCTGCACCGCCACCGGGACGGCCCGGTCGAGATCGGCCGAGGCGAGGACGACGAACGGGTCGGAGCCGCCGAGCTCGAGCACGCACTTCTTCAACGCGTCGCCGGCCGCCGCGGCCACCGACTGGCCGGCTCGCTCGCTCCCGGTCAGCGTCACCGCGACCACCCGCTCGTCGGCGATGACCTGGGCGACCTCGCCCGACCCGATCAAGCAGCGTCGTGAACGCCCCTTCCGGATAGCCGGCCCGTCGGAACAGGTCCTCCAACGCCAGCGCGGTCTGCGGGACGTTCGACGCGTGCTTGAGCAGGCCGACGTTGCCGACCATGAGCGCCGGCGCGGCGAAGCGGACGACCTGCCACAGCGGGAAGTTCCACGGCATCACCGCCAGGACCGGCCCCAGCGGCTGGTACCGCACGAGGCTCCGACCGGCCGACGACTCGATCACCTCGTCGGCCAGCAGCGACTCGGCGTGCTCGGCGAACCAGCGCATCGCGTTGGCGCACTTCGACGCCTCGCCCTTCGCCGAGGCGAACGTCTTGCCCATCTCCGTCGTCAGCACCCGGGCGATGTCGGGGATCTCGCCTTCGAGCAGCTCGGCCGCGGTCACGAGCAGCCGCGCCCGCTCGGCGAACGTCGTCCGGCGGAACGTCTCGAACGTCGCCGCGGCCCGGGCCAGCCGAGCGTCGACCTCGTCGGCGGTGTGGTCGTCGAACGTCTGCTCGACCTCGCCGGTCGCCGGGTTCGTCGTCGCGAAGGCCATGCGTCGATTCTTACCCGCCCGCCTCCTACCCGCTCGCCCGTGATCGTCCTGCCCTCACGCACGCGCCACGCTGCGGTCAGCCCGATGACGTAGCACGAGGTGCTACAGTGGCCCAGTGGCCCGGGACATCACCCAACGACAACTCAGGAACGACAGCGGCGAGATCATGCGCGGACTGGACCGCGGCGAGAGCTTCGTCGTGACCCGGCACGGCGTACCCGTCGGCGAGCTGGCTCCCCTGCGTCGCCACCGGTTCGTGCCGGCCGAGACCGCGATCGCCATGTTCCGGGGGGCGCCGAGCGTCGACCTGGCCCGACTTCGCGACGACCTCGACCGCGTCGCGTCCCAGGACCCGAGCCCCCGTGCCTGACGCCCCCCGTTCCCCGAGAGGGATCGTCGACACCTCCGTCGTCATCGACCTCGAACAGCTCGAGGCCGCACAGCTGCCCGTCGAGCTGGCGGTCAGCGCGATCACGATGGCCGAGCTCGCGGCCGGACCCCACGCCACCGACGATGCCGACGAGCGGGCGCGCCGGCAGGACCGCCTGCAACGGGCCGAGGCGGCGTTCGACGCTCTCCCTTTCGACGGCGACGCGGCTCGCGCCTACGGACGGATCTACGCGGCCGAGCTGGCGAGCGGACGAAAGGCGCGGGGCCCTCGCGCCCTCGACCTCCTGATCGCCGCGACCGCCTGTGCCGCCGGCCTCCCGATCTACACGCGGAACCCGGACGACTTCGAGGGCCTCCGGCAGCTCGTCGACGTCATCGCCGTCTGAGCGTCGCCGATCACTCCCCGGCCGGGCCCAGGCCGACATGGGTCGCGACCTCCCGCCGGAGCAGCTTGCCGGTCGCCGTGTGCGGGAGATCGTCCGCCCGGACGTACGCCTTCGGCCGCTTGTACGGCGCCAGCCGCCGGGTGGCGTGGGCCCGGACGTCGTCGAGGTCGAGCTGCGGCGAGCCGACGACGGCCGCCACTACCCGCTCGCCCCACGTCTCGTCCGGCACGCCGAACACCGCCACCTCGGCGACGCCGTCGACCTCGAGCAGGGCCGCCTCGACCTCGGCCGGGTAGACGTTGACGCCGCCGCTGATGATCAGGTCGTGGCGGCGGCCGGACAGGTAGAGGTAGCCGTCGGCGTCGAGGTGGCCGACGTCACCGACCGTGAACGCGTCGCCCCGCCACGCCGCCGCGGTCGCGTCCGCGTTCCGCCAGTACGAGAACCGCGCGAACGGCGGTGCTTCGCACCAGATCGTCCCCACCGCCGGGCTCGCGCCGTCAGCCGGCGCCGCGCCGTCGAGCGGGCCGCCGTCCGGAGAGTCGCCGTCGAGAGAGCCAATGGACAGCGTCCGGCCGGGCCGGGCCCGCCCCACCGTCCCCGGCCGCTCGAGCCAGTCGGCCGGCGGGCAGACGGTGAACTGGCCCTCCGTCGATCCGTAGAACTCCCACAGGACGTCGTCGCCGACGCGGGCCATCGCCGCTCGCTTGAGCACCGGCGGGCACGACGAGCCGGCGTGGGCGAGGAGCCGCAGCGACCCGAACCGTTCGCCGTCGTCCAGCTCGCCGAGGTCGAGGAGCCGTTGCAGATGGGTCGGCGCCATGAACGCCGTCGTCGGCCGGAGCCGGCGTAGCGCGTCCAACGCGGCCGGCGCCCCGAACCGCGGCAGGATGACGACCGCGCCGCCCCGCAGCAGCGTGCCGGCCGCGAAACGGACCGAGACGGTGTGGTACATCGGCGAGCAGACGAGGTGGACGTCGGCCGCGTCGAACCCCCACAGGTCGGCCTCGTCGTCGAAGACCGCCTTCGCGGTCGCCTCGTCCCAGACACCCGTCGTCACGCCCTTCGGCCGGCCGGTCGTCCCCGACGTGTAGTGCATCGGCCGCGTCAGCGGGTACGGCGCCAGCTCGACCGGCGCGCCGTCGCCGAGCGCGGCCAGTGCGGCCGGGTCGAGGACCGAGACGGTCGGCGCGGCGTCGGCGAGCAGGAGGTCCCGCTCGTCCGGCAGCAGCGTCGCGTTGAGCAGTACCGGGACGACCCCGGTCCGGGCCGCCCCGAGGACGGCGCAGAGCAGGTCGGCGGACGACGGCAGACAGAACGCCACCCGGTCGCCCGGCCGGCAGCCGGCCGCGGCCAGCGCGCCGGCGGCGCGGCGCTGACGGTCCTCCGCCTCCACCGACGTGAGGATCGCCGTCCCGTCGTCCACTGACCCGTCGTCCACCGGCGGAGCGTACCTACGCCGGGTCCGGATCGACCGCGGCGTCCGGACCGACCGCCGAGCTCGGGCCGACCGGGTCCGGCAACGACGGCGCTCCACCGAGCGCCCGCAGCATCCCCGGCCAGCGGGCGGCCACGCCGGCCAGGACGACGAGCAACCCGACCGCCGCGCCGACCGTCACCTCGCGCACGCCGACCCGCGCCCCGATCGCTCCCTGGACGATCGCACCGATCGGGTAGACCGTGCCGAGCGAGAGCATGAAGAGGCTCAGCACCCGCCCCCGGGCCGCCGTCGGGGCCCGGAGCTGCACCACCGTGTTCAGTCCGGACAGCACTGCGATGTACGCCAGACCGACGAACAGGAGCGCCACCGCCCCGACCCAGAGGCCCGGCGCGAGCCCGTAGGCGACGAGCAGCACCGGCAGGACGAACAGCGCGACGACGACCTGCTTGGCCCGGCCGAACCGCAGCGCCAACCCCGGGAGGAGCAGCGCGCCGGTCACCGCGCCGATGCCCTGGGCCGTGACGAGGACCGACGTGCCGACGCTCCCGCGGTGCCCCGACCCGAGGTGCAGCCCCTCGATCGCCATCGCCGGGACGAGCGCGATGAACGGCGACGCCAGCAGCGCGACGATGCCGATCAGGACGATCGCCGACCGGCACGCCGGCTCCGCCGCGGCCAGCCGCACGCCCTCGGCGATGCGGCGGACGATGCGCAACGGCTCGGCCGCCTTCGTGATCGGCGGCAGCCGGACGAAGACGAGCGCCACGACGACCGCGGCGAACGACGCGGCGTTGCACGCGAACGCCAGCGCGTACGACCCGAGCGCCAGCACGATGCCCGCCAGCGCCGGGCCGATGACCCGGCCCAGGTTGTACTGCGCCGACGACAGCGACACCGCGGCCAGCAGGTCCGCCGGGTCGTCGACCAGGTCCGGCAGCATCGCCTGGTACGCCGGCAGGCCGATCGCCGCCGCCGCCCCGCCGACGAACGCCAGCGCCACCGCCACCACCGGTGGCGCGTCCCCGATCGCCGCCAGCACCGCCAGGACCGTCGCCACCGCCATCTCCGCCACCGTCGTCGCCAGCAGCCAGCGCCGCCGGTCCAACCGGTCGGCCAGCGCGCCGCCGAACGGCGCCAGCAGGCCGTTCGGCAAGAACGCGGCCGCCGCCACCAGGCCCGTCCACAGCGGGTTGTGCGTCTTCGCCGTGACCAGGATGCCGAGCGCCACCGCCTGCATCCACGACCCGACGTTCGAGATCAGCGCGGCCGACCAGAGCAGCGCGAAGTTCCGCGCCCGGAGCGGGCGGAGCGACACCGGCGACATCGCCGTCGAGGCTACCGACGGGTCGGGACCGCCACGCCAGGTACGCCGACCTCGCAGCCAGCGGCGGACCCACTTGTTGCAATCCAATGGTAGAAATTGCCCTAGCTTGAAGGGCGGGGGACGTCGGTCGCCTCGTCGCCATGCAGCGGAGGGGACGGATGGAGGAAGTCAGCTACTCCCTCGAGGACGGCACCATGGTCCGGTTCGAGACGGACGCGGCCACCACGTTCTCTACAGCCGGGGCCGGCGATAAGGTCGTCACCGCCGTGAAGGAGGCCGTCCAACCGGCGGTGGACGCAGCGAAACTAGTCCTCGATCGGCTGGAGGAGACGAAGCCCTCCGAGGTGAGCGTGACCTTCGGGGTCAAGGTATCCGGCGGGGCTCAATGGGTGGTGGCCAGGGCCGCCGGCGAGGCCAACTTCACGGTCACGATGGTCTGGCGGAGGGACGCCGCCGAGGACGGCTGAGAGCCAACGCGCCGAGATGGGCGATTCAGGGGCCGACGGGCGGCCGAAGCGGCCGAGCGACGACTCATGGGTGGTGTCGGTCCACGCCACGACAGAAAGGGCGACGCCCGTCGGCACCGGGGTGGTGATCGATGACACCCGTATCCTCACCTGCCGGCATGTAGCCCGGCTGGCCGCCAGCAGCACGGGGCTCGGCCGGGTGCGCTTCGTGAAGCGCCGCTCGGAATCGGCCGACTACCCGTCGGTGCCCGTAGCGCGTTGGGGACCCGCGCTTAACCAGGACTGCGAGGACCACTGCGACATCGTCGTCGGCCATCTCGCCGGGCCCATCCCGGACGGGGTGACGCCGGCCCGCCTCCGTAATCCGGGGCACGGTGAGCTCCATGCCAAGTCATGGTGGTCGTTCGGTTTCGGTCGTGGCGACCACTACGGCGACGAGGCGAGTGGCGCCGTCGGCTCGGAAGCCGGAATGGGCTGGCTGCGGCTGTCCACGACCTCCGAGTACGTGGTCGAACGAGGCTTCAGCGGCGCCGCCATCTGGTCCGCCGACTACGACGCGGTGGTCGGGTTCGTCACCCAGGCGGCCCAGGGACAGAACAATGGCGACGGCCGGGCGATCACCGTCCGCGGGGCGATCGCCTGCCTGCCCGACGAGAAGCTCGAGCTCCTCATGGAGTGGACTCTGACCGATGCCCCCGCCCAGGACCAGGCCGAGTGGGGCATCGCCGGCTCGGCACCGGCAGCCGCGGACGCCGGCTCTGGCTGGAGCCTGACCGACGATCCGGCAACGACGGAGCACTGGGAGCCCCGCGCCCGCGGCGTCACCCTGGCCGGCGAGCAGGGGTGGCGGTTCCGGGGCCGCCGGGCAGCACTGGAGGTCGTCCGCAGCTTCCTGGACCAGCTGATTCCGCCGCGGGGGCCCCTGGTCGTGACGGGATCGCCGGGGGTGGGCAAGTCGGCCGTCGTGGCCCGAATGGTGACGACCGCCGACCGAGGAATTGCCGAGCAGCTCCCAACAGACGACACCGCGGTGCGGGCCACCGTCGGCTCGGTCTCGTGCGCCGTCCACGCCAAGGGAAAGACCGCGCTGGAGGTGGCCCGGGCCATCGCGCGGGCGGCGTCGGTCCGCCTACCGGAAGGACCCGAGGAGATCGAGCACTTCGCCAACTGGCTGGTGGCCGGCCGGGGCGAGGGGTCGGGAAGGTTCAACCTGGTCGTCGACGCCCTCGACGAGGCGGCGACGCCGGCCGACGCCCGGCTCATCGCCCGTCACCTCGTCCGGGCACTGGCCGAGACGGGCGCCAGCCGTGGTATCGGCGTGGTGGTGGCCACCAGACGCGACGATGCGAAGGGCAGTCTGCTCGACTGCCTGCAGCCGGCATCGACCGTCGTCGACCTCGATGCCGCCGAGTTTTTCGATCTCGGCGACCTGGAGGACTACGCCCAGGCCACCGTCCGACTAGTCGGTGACGAGCGCCCGGAGTCGCCCTACGCCGACCCCGCCGTTGCCGCCCCGGTGGCCCAGGCGATCGCCCGCATCGCCAAGGGCAACTTCCTCGTGGCGGGGCTTACGGCTCGAGAACACGGACTGTTCGACCACAAGCCCGTTCCCGTCGGACAACTCGGGCCGGCCCGGAGCGTGAACGACGCTCTCTTGCGCTACGTGGCCCGCATCGGCACCGTCGACGTACTCGGATCCGAGCGGTGCGCCGAAGACGTCCTCACCGTGCTCGCCTTCGCCGAAGCCCCGGGGTTCACCCTCGAGCTCTGGGTCGCGGGGATCGATGCCATCTATGGGACCCGACTGGGATCGGCGGCCCTGAGGCGGTTTGCCGGCTCAGCCGCCGCCAGCTTCCTCGTCCAGAGTGTCGAAGGTTCGGCAGCGCCCACCTTTCGGCTGTTCCACCAGGCGCTCAACGACTCATTGCTTGCGGCGCGAGCAACGATGGCGACCAGGGTTGCCGACGAGGCGGCCCTCACCCAGGCCTTTCTCGGCCTCGCTCGCCTGGATTGGGACCGGGCACCGGCCTACATCGCCCGATCGCTGGTCAGCCACGCCCGTCGCGGCCACCTCGTCGACACGTTGCTTCTCGACGACAACTACCTCCTACGGGCCGACCTCTACCGGCTCCGGTCGGCCGGGCTAGGCACGACGACCGATCGCGGACGTCGCCGGCAGCGCCTGATCGCCCTCACCTCTCTAGCGGCAGCAGCCGACCCCCCCACCCGGGCGGCCCTGTTCAGCGTCACCAATGCCATGGAGCGGCTGGATGTCGGCCTGGAGTTGACCGTCGTTGGTCAGCCCTACCGAGCGCGGTGGGCGCAGGCGGCAGCGAATGGTGAGCTGGCCCGATTGGAGGGCCACACGGGCTCGGTTCAAGCACTGGCCGCCTTGCCTGTCGGCGACCAGACCCTCTTGGTTTCGGGTGGTCTCGACGGCACGGTCCGACTGTGGGATCCGGCCACCGGTGAGGAGCGGGGCCGGCTGGAGGGCCACACGGGCTCGGTGCGAGCGCTGGCCGCCGTGCCCGTCGGCGACCGGGTCCTCTTGGCCTCGGCTGGCCGCGACGGCACGGTGCGACTGTCTGACCCGGCCACGGGTGAGGAGCGGGGCCGGCTGAAGGGCTGCGCTGCATTGGCCCTGGCCGCCGTGCCGGTCGACGCCCGGGTCCTCCTCGCTTCGGCTGGCCGCGACGGCACGGTGCGGCTGTGGGACCCGGCCACCGGCGAGGAGCGGGCCCGGCTGGCGGGCCACACGGAGGCAGTGCAGACGTTGGCCGCCGTGCCTATCGGCGACCGGGTGCTGTTGGCCTCCGGTGGTCGCGATGGCACGGTGCGGCTGTGGGACCCGGCCACGGGTGAGGAGCGGGCCCGGCTGGCGGGTTATGCGGACTGGGTAAGGGCTCTGGCTGCCGTGCCCGTCGGCGATCGGACGCTGTTGGTTTCGGGGGACCGCGAGGGTACGGTGCGGCTGTGGGACCCGGCCACCGGCGAGGAGCGGGCCCGAGTGGAGGGCTACGCCGACTGGGTGCAGGCTCTAGTTGCCGTGCCTGTCGGCGACCAGGTGCTCTTGGCTTCGGGTGGCCGCGACGGCACGGTGCGGCTGTGGGACCCGGCCACCGGCGAGGAGCGGGCCCAGGCGGAGGGTTACACAGACTGGGGGCAGGCGCTGGCTGCCGTGCCCGTGGGCGACCGGGTCCTCTTGGCCTCGGGTGGCAGCGATCGCACGGTGCGGCTGTGGGACCCGGCCACGGGTGAGGAGCGGGCCCGGCTGGCGGGCCACACGGGTTCGGTGTTGGCGCTGGCCACCATGCCCGTGGGCGATCGGACGCTGTTGGCCTCGGGTGGCAGCGATCGCACGGTGCGGCTGTGGGACCCGGCCACGGGTGAGGAGCGGGCCCGGCTGGCGGGCCACACGGGTTCGGTGTTGGCGCTGGCCACCATGCCCGTGGGCGATCGGACGCTGTTGGCCTCGGGTGGCAGCGATCGCACGGTGCGGCTGTGGGACCCGGCCACGGGTGAGGAGCGGGCCCGGCTGGCGGGCCACACGGGTTCGGTGTTGGCGCTGGCCACCATGCCCGTGGGCGATCGGACGCTGTTGGCCTCGGGTGACGACCACGGCACACTGTGGCTGTGGGACCCGGCCGGTGATGGGCGGGGGATGCGCGTCGAAGGCCACACAGGTTCGGTACAAGCGCTGGCCGTCGTACCCGTCGGCGACCGGGTGCTGTTGGCCGTCGGTGGTAGCGACCGCACGGTGTGGCTATGGGATCCGGTCGACGGGGAGAAGGCCCGACTGGAAGGCCACACGGGCTGGGTACGGGCCCTGGCCGCCGTGCCCATTGGCGACCGGGTGCTGTTGGCCTCGGGTGGTGGTCTCGATCGGACGGTGTGGCTGTGGGACCCCGCCACTGGGCGAGCTCGCGCTACTGCCTACGTTCACAGCGCCGTGAACGCCCTCGTGGCAATCGGATCTGGGGTTGCCTTCGGGCTCCAAGCCGGGGTCGGCATCCTTGACTTCTTGGCCGTGACATGAAATGACTAGGAACCAGTTTTGGTCCCGAACTTCCTAGCCGCATGGCTGTATCAACCGCCAGTACGAGCGATCACGAGGCCGTCGATCTTGCTCGCGCCCCACTCTGCCAGCATGTCGCCCAGGACCTGCATCTGGCCACAGATGGTGGTGACGTCGTCGAACAGCAGCACTCGCATATCCTTGAACGTCACCCAGGGCGCCGGCTCCACGACGCCGCGGAGCTCCTGTGCCGCCTCCCACTTCGTGCGCCAGTTAGTGCCCGGCTGGCCAGACTGGCTGGTCGGGCCCGTCTTGATGAGAGCGTCGGGATACATAGGCCAAATGTCCTCCAGATCTTCTCGGTCGGCCGCTGCGAGGACCAGCTCAGTGTGGTGGACGGCACGACCGGGCTCCGTAGGGTTGGCAACGATCAAGTCGTAGTCGTCAGGCGCAAGGTTCTCTTGGAGCCAACCGAGGACGAGCCGTCCCAAAATCACTGCCCAGCCCGTCCGGCCGTCATACTTCAGGGCCTTGAGGACACGGTCCACTGCGCCGGTCTTGGCGTAGATCGCGTGGATACGGCCGAAGCTCCGATCGTTCCAGCTGCAAATTGGGTTACCGCAGAGCTCGTCTGCATTACTGAGGCGGCGCGAGCAGATCGGGCAACGGTGAGCGCGTGCTGGTAGCGCCGCCTGGACACATCGTGCGCAGATCGCCGCGGTACCCGTTGCCCGCAATGGGCACGATGGGCACCGGGGAAATCCGGCCGGGGTGGGTTGAGGCGCTGACGTCACGTGGCCCCCCGACCGTGCTTACGCCAACTCGAGAGTGAGCTGTCGTGCCGATCTCACCGCCTCGATGCGCTCCGGTGTCGCCAGGGTGTCCACGATTTCCTCGACCGAGGCCACCTCTCTTGCTCCACGCTCGGCCACGAACTTCTGCGCCCACGGCTGGTCCGTGACGAGTGAGCGCAGCAGAAACACCATCTTCCCGTGCTCAAGTGCAAGCCGCGCTTGCATCCGTGCACCCGACGTCGAAGACGCCTCCACGACCGCAGTGCCCTGCGACATGCCGGACATGACCACGTTGCGTCGTGGAAACGTCCACTTCGCGGGACTAGTGGACGGCCAGAACTGCGACACGATCATGCCGTTCTCGGCGATCTCATCGGCCAGCTCCTGATTTTCCTTCGGATAGGTCCGAGTGATCCCCGTCCCGATCACCGCGATCGTCCGTCCTCCGCAATCGAGCGTCGCACGGTGAGCAGCTGAGTCGATACCTCGAGCGAGCCCCGAGATGACGACGACGCTGCCCTGAACAAGACGCGATGCCAACTGTGCGGATCGCTTCGATCCCTGGGGGGAGGGCTGACGCGTGCCGACTACGGCAACCGAGCGAGCATCTGCAGCCTCCCACTCGGTTCCTCGTACGAATAGGAATGGAGGAAGGTTGTAGATCAATCGGAGATTCGCCGGGTAGGCGTCGTCCATAACGGTTACGAGACGAGCTCCAGCAGAGTCCGCCAGCTCCAACTCTTGGTCGACCCTCGCTTGCCAGATCCCCTGGTGCTCCAACCCTCGTCGAAGCAGTGCTGCCGTCTTTCGGGCGGCGGCCGACTTCTCCACAAGTCGGCCCTCTGCCAGCTCATCCAACGAGCCCAGATGCATCGCTTCACGAGCGAGCACTGACCAGTCCGGGCTCTCGTCGTCCAGACGTACCGCACAGAGCCGGAGAAGGCGGTGCTGAACCTCACTGACTCTCATTGCGCTCACCCGGCTCTAACTCCCTCCACCGACAGTAGCGAAATCTGCGAACATATGTTCGCTTCTGGCTGTGACAGTCGATTCTCCCACGGTGCCAAGGTCCGGCGCCTTCTGGCGCGGAGAGCGAGGACCTACTCAAGAACGGTCGGACTGGGGGAGCACCTGCGGCCGAAGACGGTCACATCCCAGGCAGAAAGGCTCAACGGGCCAGCCACTCGGCCCGTGCCTGCCAGACGGCCGACGACAGCGCGTCGTCGAGCCGGCTCACCACCAAGCAGCTCCGGACCGGCGCCGAGCACCAGCTGCCGCAACCACACCGACCGGCCCTCGCCGGACAGCGCGCCGATCATCTCGTCGTACGACGCACCGGCCGCCTTGTCGTGCCACGACAGGTGGACCGTCGCCGTCGCCTCGGCGCTAGGGCTCTCGTCGGGGTCCGGGCCGGCCGTCCCGGTGCGGCAGGCGAACAGCGCACCCGCGCCGTACGCGGCTCGACCGGCCGCCGAGTGATGGGCCGACGCCAGCGGCCCCGACGGCACGTCGGCGTTCAGCACACCGAGTGCGGTGAAATCGGCGACGACGTATCCGTCGAGGTAGACGCCGTCCGGCCATCCGGCCAGCCACGGCGGGGTCGCCGAGCCGCCACGTCCACCCACGGCGGTAACCGGGCGGCGGATGGGCGACGAGCGCGTCCTGCCAGTCGACCAGCGCGGCCTCGTACTCCCCTCGATCGGCACCGACCGGCGGGGCGTGCCAGAACAGGTAGCCCAGGCCGGCGCTCGACACGGCCCCCGAGCTACGTCGGGTCGTTCTTGGCCTTGCGGCGGGGCTTCAACGCGAACCACCAGATGCTGGCCATCGTGCCGAGCACGCCGATCGTCGCCGCCACCGGCTTGATGACCTTCCGAGCCCCACTCTTCGCCATGACGACCGACCTTACCGTGCCCGGTCCACCACCGGCCTCCGGCGCCGTGCCGGCTCGGTATCGGTTCAGCTCGGTCTCAGCTACCGCCGCCCGATCGGTCGGCGGCGTCACCCATCGAGGGCACCCGCAGGCGGACCGGGGGCGCCTCGGGCGGGGTTTCGCCGCCGGCGAACGCCAGCTCGAGCAGCTTCTCGCCGACCCAGTCGGTGGTGTTGAACGCCTTCGTCTCGGCGATCTGACGGAACCGGCCGGCCGCTGGGAAGCGGGCGTCGTCGGTCGCCCGCATCGCCGCCTGCATCGCCGTGTCGACGTGACCGGGGGTGACCGCGTGCGCCCGCAGGCCGTGCCGCGCTTCCTCCTGCGCCACCGCGGCCGTCAGCGCGTCGACCGCAGCCTTCGTCGCGCTGTAGACCGCCAGCCCCGCGTACGGATGGACCGCCGCGCCCGACGAGACGTTGACGAGCACCCCTCCCCCGGCCCGACCGGCGACGTGGCGGGCGAACAGCATCGTCCCGTAGGCGACACCGGTGACATTCGTCGCGACGTGCCCGGCGACGACGTCGGCATCGGCGTCGACCAGCGGACCGATCGGGTCGAGCACGCCCGCGTTGTTGATCCACAGATCGATCCGACCGAACCGATCGACGACCGCGTCGGCGAACGCGGCCAACGCGTCGAAGTCGGTGACGTCCACCGCCGCGGTGACCGCCTCGCCGGCTGGCCCCGCCGCCGGTCGCCGGTGCCGGGCCGTCAGGACGGTGGCGGGCACACAGGCCGAGCCGGAGACCGGCCGACGCGAAGTGGGCGCCGACGCCGGCACCGAGGCCGCGGCTCGCCCCGGTGACGACGGCCACCCGGCCGGCCAGGGCCCGGCGGCGGGTCGCCGGGTCGGCGAACGGTCGCACCGGCCACTCGTCGTGCCCGCCGCTCGTCGGGCGGTCCGGATCGTCGGTCACCGAGCCGCGGCGACGAGCGCGTCGAAGAGCCGGCTGTCTCCCGACTCCTCGGGGTGCCACTGCACACCGACGACGAACCGCCGGTCCGGCAACTCGACTGCCTCGACCATCCCGTGGGGCATCGGCGGCGCGTGCAGGAGCAGCCGAGCCGACTCCAGGGCCCGGGCGGCCACCACCAGCCCGACGCCCAACCGATCGATGGCCTGGTGATGGGAGCACTTGACCACGTCCTTGGCCCCCATGGCCCGAGCCGTCCAGGTGCCGGGCTCGGTAGTCACCGTTACGTCTCCGAACTGTCCGGCCGCCGGGCGATGGCCGTCGTGGCCGACGACGTCGGGCAGGTGGGGGAAGAGCGTCCCGCCGAGCTCGACGTTCAACAGCTGGTGGCCCCGACAGATGGCCAGCAGCGGGAGGTCACGGTCGAGCGCGGCCGCCAAGAGCGCGGCCTCCGACCGGTCCCGGTCGGCGTCGACCCCCTCCGCCGCTGGGTGGCCACCCGGCCCGTAGGCGGCCGGGTCGACGTCACCGCCGCCGACGAGCACGAGCGCGTCGAGCGCGTCGACGACGTCGGCCGCGCCGGCACCAGGGCCGCCGGGCGCGGACCGGCACGGCGGCAACAACAGCGGCCGACCACCGGCCGCCGCGACGAGCTCGAAGTACGGCGCGGCGAGCACCGCCGCCGGCTCGTGCCACGGGCCCCACACCGCGTCGGCGTAGTACGTCGTCACCCCCACGAGCGGGATCGACCGGGCCATGAACGCAGCGTACCGACAGACCGGCGGCCCAAGGCACTGGCGGACCGACGGCCAAAGGCACTGGACGCTGTTCGAACCGGGAGCAATAGTTCGGCATGACCGACGTGACCACGCTGCGCGAGCTCGTCGTCGACGGCTCGGTCGACACGGTCGTCCTCGCCTTCCCCGACATCCAGGGCCGACCGGTCGGCAAGCGGGTCACCGGCTCGTTCTTTCTCGACCACGCCGGCGAACACGGGATCGAGGTGTGCGACTACCTGCTCGCGGTCGACGTCGACATGAACCCGCTGCCCGGGTACCGGTTCACGAACTGGGACACCGGCTACGGCGACCTGGTCGCCGCCCCCGACTTCTCGACGACCCGCGTCCTGCCGTGGCTGGACGGCACGGCCCTCGTCATCTGCGACCTGCTCGATCCGGCCGGCCGCCCGGTCGAGGTGTCGCCCCGACGCATCCTGCAGCGACAGATCGAGCGGGCCCACCAGCGCGGGTTCACCGTGCGGTGCGCCACCGAGCTCGAGTTCTTCTTGTTCTTGGACTCCTTCGAGCAGGCGGCCGACAAGGGCTGGCGCGGGCTCGTCCCCCACAGTGGCACCATCGAGGACTACCAGCTCCTCCAGACGTCGCGCGAGGAGTACGTCCTGCGCCGCATCCGCAACGAGATGGTCCGGGCCGGCATCCCGATCGAGTCGTCCAAGGGCGAGGCCGGCCGCGGCCAGCACGAGGTCAACGTCACGTACGCCGAGGCGCTCGAAACGGCCGACCGCCATCTCGTCTTCAAGAACGGCGTGAAGGAGATCGCCGCCCAGGAGGGCCGGGCCGCGACGTTCATGGCGAAGTGGTCGATGGACGAGGTCGGGTCGTCGTGCCACCTCCACACCAGCCTGTGGGACGCGGCCACCGACCGGCCGCTGATGGCCCACGCCGACGACCCGACGGTGCTATCGGGCACCGGCCGACACTTCCTGGCCGGCCAGATCCACGCCGCCCGCCAGCTGGCGTGGTGCTTCGCCCCGTACGTCAACTCCTACCGGCGGTACGTGTCCGGCAGCTGGGCGCCGACGGCCGCGGTCTGGGGCGAGGACAACCGGACGTGCGGCTTCCGCGTCGTCGGTCACGGGCCGGGACGGCGGATCGAGTGCCGGATCCCCGGGGCCGACGTCAATCCGTACCTCGCCCTCGCGGCGGCGATCGCCGGTGGTCTCTACGGCATCGACCACCAACTCGAGCCGGACGAGCCGTACGCCCACAACGCGTACGCCGCCGACGACGTGCCCCGCATCCCGACGACCCTCGTCGAGGCGATCGGCGAGCTCGAGACGAGCGTCGTCGCCGCCGAGGCGTTCGGCGACGACGTCCACCACCACCTCGTCAACACCGCCCGGCAGGAGTGGGCCGCCGCCAACCGCGTCGTCACCGACTGGGAACTCGCCCGGAACTTCGAGCGGATCTGACGCCCATGTCCACCGCCACCCGACCAGCCGAAGCCGCCGGCACGTTCGCCCTCGGCGGCGACCTCCCCGTCCACCGTCTCGGTTATGGCGCGATGCAGCTCACCGGGCGCGGCGTGTGGGGCCACCCGACCGACCCGGACGAGGCCGTCCGCGTCCTGCGGCGGGCGGTCGAGCTCGGCGTCGACTTCATCGACACCGCCGACTCGTACGGTCCGTTCGTCAGCGAGCAGCTGATCCGCAAGGCCCTCCACCCGTACCCGGCCGGGCTGGTCATCGCCACCAAGGCCGGCCTGACCCGGGCCGGGCCGGGTGACTGGCGCCCGCTCGCCCGCCCGGAGTACCTCCGCCAGCAGTGCGAGCTGAGCCTCCGCCATCTCGGCGTCGAGCGGATCGACCTCTACCAACTGCACCGGATCGACGCCAAGGTGCCGCTGGCCGAGCAGATCGGCGAGCTCGTCTCCCTTCAGCAGGAGGGGAAGGTCCGCCACCTCGGCCTGAGTGAGGTAACCGTCGCCGAGCTGGAAGAGGTCCGGACGATGGCCACGATCGTCTCGGTCCAGAACCGCTACAACCTGGCCGACCGGGCATCCGAGGCCTTGCTCGGCTACGCCGAGGCCAACGGCATCGGCTTCATCCCATGGTTCCCGCTGGCCACCGGCCGCCTGGCCCGGCCGGGCGGCCCGCTCGACGAGCTGGCCACGCGGCACCGGGCGACGCCGTCACAGCTGGCGCTGGCCTGGCTCCTCGGCCGGTCGCCGGTCATGCTGCCCATCCCGGGCACGTCGACCGTCGCCCACCTCGAGGACAACGTCGCGGCCGCCGGCATCGAACTGACCGACGAGGAGATGGCCGAGCTGACCGCGGCGGTTGATTGAGCCGGCGCCGGCCGAGCCGGCGTGGTTCGGTCCGGCGTCAGCCGAGCCGCCGGCGGTTGAGCCGGCGGTGGATGCCCTTCGTCCGCTGGTACAGCCGGACGAACTCGGCGGCCATCTCGTCGTAGATCGGTGCCGTCGACCGGTCCGGCCGGTACGTCGCCCGCACGGCACCATGCCGGGGATCTCGTCGACGCGGATGCGGCCGAGCGCGAGCAGCGTCAGCAGGCCCGCCCCGCGGACGTTGGCGAGCACCGGCTCGGCGACCTGGCGGATCACCCGGCCGGTCACGTCCGCGTGCACCTGCGCCCACAGGTCCGAGCGAGCACCGCCACCGACGAAGGCCAGCGAGTCGAACGGGCGGCCGACGAACCGCTCGACCGCGCCGAGCAGCCAGCGGGAGTTGAACGCGACGCCCTCGAAGACCGCCCGGACCATCGCCGCCCGGGTGGTCGAGAGCGACAGGTTGTGGAAGCCGGCCCGGATCGTATGGTCGTCGACCGGCGACCGCTCCCCGTTGAGCCACGGCGTGAACAGCACCCCGCCGGACCCGGCCGGCACCGTCGCGGCCAACCGGTTCAACCGGTCGAAGGCGTCAGCCGGCTCGCCACGCGGGCCGGCGACGGCGCCCGGCTCGCCGTCCGGATCGGGGACGGTGCCGTCGAAGAGCTGGTCGCGCAGCCACGTCAGGCAGGCGCCGCCGGTCTCGTGCTCGTCGGCGACGAGGTAGCGGCCGGGCAGCCCGGACGGGAGGGCGGTGACGTTGGTGGTGGCCGACGTCTTCTTGAACGGCACGTGCCCGCTGATCCACGACGACGTCCCGATGTAGAGGTGGCCGGCGAAGTCGGCCACCGCGCCCGAGCCGACGGCCGCCGAGTGCAGGTCGCCGGTGCCGGCGACCACCGGCGTGCCCGGGAGCAACCCGAGCTCGGCGGCGGGCCCGTCGGCCAGGCCGGCGAGGACCGCGCCGGTCGGCACGAGCTCGGGCAGCCTCGACCGGTCGAGGCCGGCCATCGCCAGGAGATCGGGGTCGTAGGCGACGCGGTCGATCCGCCGGTTGTCCGTCACCCAGTGGAGGGCGATCGAGCCGAACGACGCCCGGGCGAGCCCGGTGAGCCGCAGGTCGAGGTAGTCGACCGGCTCCAGGAACACCGCCGCCGGGCCGTAGATCTCCGGCCGCTCGTCCCGCAGGAACAGGATGTGGCCGACCGGGTCCTTGCCCGAAAGGCTCGGGACGCCTCCGGCCCGGTGGATCCACCGGGGGACCTTCCGCACGTCGTAGCCGAGGGCGTTGACCGGTCCCCGCACGGCCCGGCGGACGGCCGCGCTGCCCCGCGAGTCCATCCAGATGATCGCCCGGCCCACCGCCCGCCCGTCCGCCCCGACGGCGACCGTCCCGGACCACTGGGCCGTGCAACCCACGCCGATCACCTGCTCCGGCGGCACCTCGCTGTCGGCCAGCGCCCGGCGGGCGGCCAGCACGACCGCCGACCACCACTGGTCGGGGTCCTGTTCGGCCCCGCCGTCCGGGGTGAGCACCAGGTCGACCGGCTCGAACGCGTGGGCGACGAGCATGCCGGTCGCCGAGACGACCGCCGCCTTGGCGCCGCCGGTGCCGAGGTCGACCGCGAGGACGCTCGCTTCGGCCGGCGCCACGTCGGCGACGGCCCGGGGGGCACGCGCCGGACGATCGGGCAGCACGGCCGAAGCGTAACCCCCGGGCCTCGGCAGGAGACGGGCTCCGGCCGAACGGGCCTACGGCTGGAGCCCGGCCTCGACTTCCAGCTCGATCTTGACCTTGTTGCCGACGACGATCGCCCCGCCCTCGAGCACGCCGTTGAACGAGACGCCGAAGTCACGACGGTCGATCTCCGTCGTCGCCGACAGGCCGATCACCTCCGAACCGGGCTGGAGGCCCGGACCGGCACCGAGGAACTCGACGTCGAAGACGACCGACTTCGTCACGCCCCGGATCGTGAGATCCGCCGTCAGCTGCCACTCGTCGTCGGCGGCCCTCTTCAGCCCGGTGCTCTTCAGCGTCAGCTTCGGGTGGTTGGGCACGTCCAGGAAGTCGTTCGTCCGGAGATGGTCGTCGCGCATGCCGACGTTCGTGTTGATGCTCGCCGCGTCCACCTCGGCCTCGACCGTCGACTGCTCGATCGGGTCGGCGATCACGATCGTTCCGCTGGCCTCGGTGAACCGGCCGCGTACCTTCGTGCCGATCAGGTGTCGGGCGACGAACCCGACCTCGGTGTGAGCCGGGTCGATGGCGTACGTGCCGGTGGTCGGAAGGGTGATCGTGCTCATCGGGTACTCCTCGTCGTGGGTTGGCGGTTGTTCGTTGCGGTGGTTGTCGTCACTTCGAGCTCCACCGCTTACCCGAACAATATACCTGACTACTCAGACATCTGTCAACATGATTAATGATTCAGCAGTAATTATCGAGATCCCCTGGTAGGGTGCGATCGTGGCCACGAGCGAGAAGACCGGCGTCAGCCAGGAATGCGCCAGCCTGGCCAACGACGACCGCATCACGCTGATGGGCCTGCTCATCGAGGCCCACGCCAAGCTCACCCGGGTGCTCGGCGCCGAGCTGGAGCAGGCCTGCGGCATCCCGCTCTCGTGGTACGACGCGATGGTCCGGCTCCGGCGAACGCCGGCGGGGTTCCTGACGATGACCCAGCTGGGGGCCGAGGTGTCCCTGACGTCCGGCGGGATCACCCGACTGGTCGACCGGCTGGTCGAGGCCGGCTACGTCGAACGGCAGAACTGCCCGACCGACCGCCGGAGCGTGTTCGTCTCGCTCACGCCGCTCGGCGTCGCCAAGGTCGAGGAAGCAACGGCCGCGCATCTGGTCGGGCTCGACCGGCACCTCTTGGCCCCGCTCGACGACGACGAGCGGACCGCCCTGGCCGTCGCCCTCCGCAAGCTACGCGGCGACGGTCCGGTCTGCGGCAGGTAGCCCGCCCTCCTGCCGAGTGGCGCCGACGCCTCTCGAACCGGCCCACGACCTGGAAGCAGGAACGGATCGAGCGGGCGATCGCCGGCGAGCGACTAGTGGTCCGTCGGTAATATAGCCGAAGTAATTATGCTGGCCGCATGAGCCCGTTGCCGGCCGCCCCGCCACTCACCGTCGACCAAGAGCAACGACACGAGCTCGAGCGGATCGCCCGGTCGTCGTCGCTGCCGCATCGGACCGTCGTCCAGGCCAAGGCGCTGCTCTTGGCGGCGGGTGGCGTAGGGATCTACGAGACCGCCCGACGTCTGGGCGTCGCCTCGAACTCGGTGCGGGCCTGGCGTCGGCGCTTCGAGGCCGAAGGCGTGGCCGGAGTGGGCACGATCGCTCCAGGCCGGGGTCGCAGGTCGTGGCTCCCCGAAGGGACGGTGGCCGCCGTCATCGACGACACCTTGCACGCCCTCCCCGACGACGGGTCGACCCACTGGACGACGCGCACGATGGCCGCTCGGCACGGGATCGGCAAGGACACCGTGGCCCGGATCTGGAAGGACCACGGCTTGAAACCCTGGAAGGTGGAGACCTTCAAGGTCTCGTCGGACCCGAACTTCGAAGCGAAGCTCGTCGACGTGGTCGGGCTCTACCTCGACCCGCCACAGAAGGCCATCGTCTTCAGCTTCGACGAGAAGACCCAGGTCCAGGCGCTGGATCGCACCCAGCCCTCCCTGCCGATGAAGCGAGGCCGGGGCGGCACCATGACCCACGACTACAAGCGGCACGGGACCACCGACCTGTTCGCGGCCATGAACGTCGCCACCGGCGAAGTGCTCTACGAGACCAAAAAGCGTCACCCCTCAGCTGACGTGCTCGGCTTCTTCAAGCTGATCGACCTCCACGTGCCGGCCCACTTGGAGGTCCATGTGGTGCTCGACAACCTCTCGGCCCACAAAGCACCCCCGGTGGCCAAGTGGCTGGCCCATTCCAAACGCGCCCGCTGGCATCTTCACTTCACCCCGACGAGCTCGTCCTGGCTCAACCTGGTCGAGGGGTGGTTCTCGCTTCTCACCGAGCGACGGCTCCGCCGGGGAGTGTTCGCCTCGGTCGACGACCTCGTGCTCGCCATCGAGACCTGGGCCGAACATTGGAACGACGATCCGAAGCCGTTCGTCTGGAAGAAGAAGGCCGACGAGATCGTGGCCAAGGTGAAGCGAGGACGTGCCGCTCTTGCTTCAGTCAACTCCGCGACGGACCACTAGTTGGGCAGGTTCAAGGAGTCACTGCAACAACTCAGTGAGTCGATGACGCTTTGTCAACACTACCGAGGACGCCCAGATGACCCCAACCCCTTATTGACGGTGCTGCCGTGCTATTTCGTCATCCTCTCTAATAATAGTAGCTTGTTATCTTCGAAAACTTCTTGGTTCCTCGAAGATAATTAACGAGAATCGACGCCTCTTTATTGGCGTTTGGTGTTGACTTTGCCATGTAGATTTTAAGTAGCGTTCCTGTACCTGTTGGTTGGATCGAGCTTGAGGCAAAGCAGCCGTCGTATCCAAAGGTCAGCGTGCCATACGCGCTTCTAAATCTCTTCGAGTTGGTAGAGAACGACGATTTAGCCACGATGGCCAAGCGCGTGTTCTTGGCTGCGTATGTCTTAACTAGACGCTTGCAAATCGCTGGGGTCGTTGTCAGCGGAGTAGAACGATGGCCGGGTACTGCACCCATCGCCTGAGCTCCGCATGACGACGCCGCCGCCAGTGCGAACGATACCGCCACGGCGGCGACGCACGCTCCACTACGTCCAGATACCCGTTGCACAACCACTAGATCCTGGAGGAGAGTAGGAGTCCAGACTGGCGTTAGGAAGACCGTTATACGAACCCACTGCTATCGCATACAAGGGATCGGGCACATCTTCAGAACCACCCAAGAACGAGGGGATCGGATCAACCTCAGCCTCAATCTTGATGTCGTACCCCTGCCCGACCCATGCACCGGTGCCAGATCCGCCGCTCGTGGGTATAGCGTCTTGGCTTCCGAAGTCGACCCTCATTCCCTCACCGTAGACGAGGGTGCTCATTTGGCAGTCGTTCATTGGTTCGGCACAGACCCAGAACGTCGTATCCGGAAACACCTGGGCATCAACGATGTAGACGCTCAATGGATCACCGCCATTGACAGACAGTTTGGTATATGTATCGTCTGAGAACCCTACTTCTTCCGTCGAGAAAACCGCCGGGCAATTCGTTCGGCACTTAGGTACGGGTGCATTCTCGATTGTCCAGAAGGTCGTGCTCCACGAATCTCCGCTGGGATCGGTGTTGTTCATGGGATCGTCGTCGGCGTACTCATACGGCTCGTGCGTCGTGGACACGTCGGGGTCCACGGAGAGGAACTCCCCGGTCGTCGGGTCGTAGTAGCGGTTCACCAGGTAGAGCAGACCGCTCACGGGGTCGGTGTAGGCCCCGGCGAACCCAATGGGCGTGGTGTTGGGCCCGGAGTGCCCGACGACCGCTCCGTAGGCGTTGTAGGTGGCAGTCGACACCACGTGTGTCGAGCTGATCGAGGCCACCGTCGACCCGAGGGCGTTGTGGACGAGGTAGAGCGGGTTCTTCAGTGTGGCTGTCTCGTTCTCCTGCTCGATCACCTGTCCTGTGGGGCCGTAGATGAAGTAGTGAGTGCCGTCGGCGAGGAGCTCGGGCGTCCCGGTCTGGGTGTCCCACGTGAACTTCTGGGATTCGTGTGTCGACCCGATCGTTTCTGTGGCACCCATCCGCAGGCCGCTGCCGCTGTAGGCGTAGGCGGTCGACGCGGACGACGGACTACTGCGCATGGTGACCCCGCTCAACTGGCCCGTCTGGGCATAGCCGTAGGTGATACTCCCCCCGGCCCAGCTTGGCATCTTCTCGCTTGTCCGGGCGCCGATGCTGTCGTAGGTGAAGGTGGCCGCGGTCCCCGTTGTCACGTGGGGCGTCGCCTTGGTGACCTCCCCGGCGGCGTTGAATGTCTGGGTCGTCGGTGTGCCGTTGGTCGGATCGACCACCTTGGTCGGGTCACCGCCGGCGTCATATGTGTAGCTGCCGGTGGCGCCAGGCGTCCCGGTCATCGTCGACGAGGTCAGCCGACCCTCGGATGTTGTAGCCGTAGGTGGCGGTGGTAGTCGTGGCGCCGACCACCAGGGAGCTGGTCGACAGGAGATCGTTGGTCCCGTAGGTGGCCGACGAGCGGACCGAATGTGTCGACCCTGTCATGGTCAGGATGCCCGCGGATTTCCATTCGCCGGCCACGCAGAAGGTGACCGAGGGACAGGCCACGCCACTGGCGTCGGACGCGGTGCCACCTGGAGGTTGGCCCATGTGGCGACCTTGAACTGTGCCGTTGACGTGGCCGGCGGTCGGGGTGGTCGTCGTCCACTCCTTGCCTGTGTTCCCGGTCGCCACGCAGAACGTGGTGGAGGGACAGGCCACACCGTTCAGCGCCTCCGTCAGGCCCGCCGAGAACGTAGGAGCTCCAGGCCGCCGACGTCGGGGCGGTGGCAGACGTAGACGTGCTGAGCCTTCGCCAGGTTGCTCAGTGTCTTCGTCAGGTCGCCTGTCACCGTGACCGCCACGCAGAGCGAGGTAGACGCACAGGAAATGGCCGAGATGGCCAGTGTTGCCACCGATGTGGCCCACGGGCTCGACCAGGCGCTCGCCCCGCCCGTCGGGTTGGTCGAGGTGTACAGCTTTCCCGTCTGGGTGCCGGCCACGCACAGGGTCGTCGTCGGGCAGTTGACCGCGGTGAAGTGGGCCCCTGTGACCTTGGCCGTGGTCCAAGCGCTGGCCCCGCCCGCCGGATGGTCGAGGTGAGGATGGCGCCGCTCTTGTACGCCACGGCCACGCAGAGTGTGGTCGACGGGCACGAGACGCTCATGCACCCGACGGGCGCCGACTGTCGTCTTGGTCCAAGCGCTCGCCCCGCCCGTCGGGTTCGTAGAGGTGAACAGTGCACCTGTTGTGCCCGGTGGCCACGCACAGCGTCGTCGACGGGCAGGCGATGCCGGTCAGTGCGGTCACTGTGCCTGTTGTCGCCGGCAGCGTCGTCGACGTCCAGGCGCTGGCGCCCCCGGTCGGATTGGTCGAGATCCAGACCTTCTTTCCCTCGACCATCGCACAGAACGTGGTGGTCGGACAGGACGTCGCACTGGGCTGCCCCTGTGCCCGAAAGGGCGGCCGTTGTCCACGCGGGCGCCGTGTTGGTGACCGACGTCGTCACCGGCTGGCCAAGGGCGTTGTCGACCGTGGTCTCCGTCTCGCCACCCGGGGTCGTCGTCGTCATCTCCGTCCCACCGGGCACGCCCGGCGGTTCGGCGAGGGAGTAGCCGAATGTGGTCTTCTTGCCCGGCCAGGTCGGTGGTTGACGTCATCTGACCGACCGCGTTGTAGGTGCGGTGCACCGTCTTGAAGTCTGTGTACGACAGTGTGGTCACTTCGTTGTCGGCGTCGTAGCTGTAACCCACGGACTTACCAGCGCCGTTGTCTGTCGTCGACACCCGACCGAACCCGTTGTAGTACGTGGTGGTGGTGCCGGTGCCGTCGATCATCTTGGTCTGCTGGCCGTCGGCGTTGTATGTGTAGCTGACGTTGGTCGGCTTGCTGTAGCCCGAGACGGTGCCTGAGTAGCTGACCGAGGTCAGCCGGCCGTCCTTGTCGTAGCCGTTGGTGGTGATGCCGGCCGCCGTCGTCGTCGTCAGCGCGTGGCCTGTGCCGTCGTAGGTGGCGGTGGTCACCTCGTTGCCGGGCGCCACCGTCTTGATGGCCTCTGTGGCGGCGTTGAGGTAGGTGACGGTCGACTGGCCGTTGCCGTTGGTGGTGACCGTGCAGTTCAGTGGCTGTGGCCACCCCGGTGGCGCACGAGCCGGTGCCCGGCTTCACGTCGTAGGCGGTGGTTGTGATGGTCTGGTCTGGCGCGTGGCGGCCACCTGGCCCACCTTGCGGCCGTCCTGGTCGTAGTAGGCGACGGTGACGTCTCCCGACGGGGCTGGTGGTCACCGTGCAGTAGGCGGCGCCGGCGATGGTAGCCGGTGCAGTCGCCGGTGCCGAACAGGACGTCGTAGGCGGTCGAGGTGGTCTGTGTGAGCGCGTTGGTCTGGTCGATCACCTCGCCGTCGGCGTCATAGGTCCACGATGTCGTCCCGGCCACCCGTGTTGTCCCGGGACTGGAGCACCGATGCCCTGGGCGTAGGCGGCCGGCGTGGACTCGCAGGTCTTTTCGCCCAGGATGTTGTAGTGGTACTTCGTCACCTCTGTCTTGCCTGTGACGGAAAGGAGGGCGGCATAGGGGTTGCCGTATGTGTCGTAGAGGTCGACCGTCTTGCGGCCGAGCGGATCGACCGTTGTCTCCACTTCGCCGCCGTACCACAAGAAGGGAAACTCTGTGCAGGTCACCTTGGTGCAGACGTTGTAGGTGGTCGTCTGGGTGCAGTTCGACTTGCAGACGGAGTCGGCCGTCACCACCTTCTTGACCAGGTCGCCGTATGTGTCGTAGGTGTCGGTGGTCGTGATGCCCATCGGGTCGACGGTGACCAGCGGCTCGTTGAACGAGTTGTAGGTGGTGGTCGTCTTGTTCCTGAGCGGGTCGGTGGTCGAGGTGACGTCGCCTGTGGCGTTGTAGGTCGTTGTGGCGGTGTTGCCGTCGGGGTCGGTCACCGACGTCTGCCCGAAGGTGGTCGGTGTGTAGGTGTAGCGCCAGGTGGCGGCCGACGGCGTGCCGTAGGCGGTGACCTTGGTCAGCATCTGGCCGTTTGTGAAGTCTCTCTGGTCACCGACCCGGTCGGTCCGGTGATCGTGGTCGTGCCGAACGTCTTGCCGTTTGTGCCGGTGTACGCCCAGGTCGTGACCAGCCCTGTCGGGTCGGTCTGCTTTGTCACCTGGCCAGCCGTGTTGTAGTGGGTGGTGGTGACCCCACCGGTCGGGCTCGTCTCGGTCACCATGCGGTGTGTGGCGTTGTAGGTGTAGTGGGTGACCCGGCCGGCCGGGTCGGTGACCGAGGTCAGGTTTGTGCCTGTGTAGCCGTAGGAGGTCGTCTGGCCGGCCGGGTTCTTGACGCTGGAGACGAAGCCCGAGGCGTTGTAGCGTGTAGACTGATGGACCGGCCGGTCTGGTCGGTGACCTTTGTCAGCTGACCGGCGGTGTTGTCGGTAAGGCTGGTCTTCAGGCCGAGCAGGTTGTTCTCGGATACCAGCCGCCCGTCGGCGTTGAAGACGTAGGTTGTCGTGTTGCGGACCCGGAAGGTGTAGCCGCCTGTGGTGTTCCGGACAAGGGTGGCCAGGGTGCCCGTCGGGGCCACGAAGAGGCCTGTCGTGTTGGTGTAGAAGGTCACCGTCGACCCGTCGACCTCGGTCACCATCGTCGACGTTGTCGGCGTCACCGCCACGCTCATCGCGTACGAGCTCGACCACCCGTCGCCGAAGATGCCCTTTGTCTTGGCGTCCTGCGAGTTGTAGGTGCGGGTCAGGTCCAGGTGCGGGCCGGGCCCGGGCACTGTGACGTCGGTGTCGGTCTCCCACAGGTCGCCCGACTCGCAGTTGACCGGGTCACCGGCGCACGGCTCGGTGTAGTTGGTGACCGGGTTGCCCCCGCCACCCTCTGTTCGGGGGGCGATCCCGCTGGCGGCGGCGAGGCCGGCGGTGGTGGGCGGTGTGACGTAGGGCGGGTTTGTCGGGTGCGGGGCGTTGCCGTAGGCGTACTGCTGGCCCGTTGTGTCCATGACGACGTAGCCCTGCCACGTTGTCGTGTCGGCCATGCCGACGAAGTTCCCTGTGATGGGTGCCGACGTTGCCGAAGTACGTGGCGCCGTAGGCGTACGTTGTCCCGAACATCCGGACCATCCAGAACCCGCCTCCCGGCGGGCCGGCGGCGACGCCGACGTACCAGTTGTACGGCTGGCTGCCGGTCCCGGGGTCGTTGAAGCCGGCCAGAGCAGGCATCGCCGTAGGCGAAGACTGTGCCGTAGTTGGTCACCAGCCAGTAGCCGTGGCCCGACGGGGTGGACGCCATGGCCACCACCGAGGTCGCCGAAGTAGTGGTGCTTGGTCACCAGTGTGGACGGCGACCCGCCGTAGTAGTTGGCCCCGCCGTAGGAGAAGACCTGGCCGAGCTTGCTGACCAGCCAGTAGCCGCCGGTGTCGTTGTCGGCCACCACGGCCACGATGGCTGTTGTGAACCCGCCTGTCGATCGGGAGCCGTCCAGCCGGCGTCGCCGAAGGCGAAGACGCCGCCCCCTGCTGTGGCCATCCAGTAGCCCTTGGAGTCCCCCGTCCCGGCGATGGAGTCGACTGGGGAGGTTGGGGCATATCGAGACATCGGGTGTCTGCAACGACCCGTAGAAGTGGGACGACGCCGTCTTCGTCGGCGAACACACCGCCTGAGGCGTTGGCCGACCAGGCGCCGTAGGTGCCCCGGCGCCGTGTGCAGTAGGCGATCCCGACGTAGTTGGACCCCCACGACTGGCAGCCGCCCTGGTTCACCGATGTCGGAGTGGAGCGCCGAGCCGATCTCTTGGTGTCTGCTCGCCGCCGGGGGCACCCGGCCGCCGTGCGGTTGGCTCGCTGTGGGCAGCGGGGTGACCGCCGCGCCGGCCTTCGCCGTCCCGCCGCCGGGGACCGACAGGCCCTGCAGCGCGCCGGTGGCGATGGTGGCGACGACCAGCGCGATCACCGCCATGATCCACGACCAGCCGCCGCCGCGTCGAGATCCTGCCTGCTCGGGTGTTACGAGCGCGCGCGACAGCCCGTCAGGTCTCGCCACAGTGTCCCCCCTCGGATCAGCTCGACGGCCGCCATGTCCCCGTCGAGCAACAAAACTCCTGAGCCAAAGCATAAGAAAACTTGTTGTTTTTGTAAAGGGGGTGAAGACGAATTTCGTCGGCAGGCGGACGAACAGGCCCGACAGGGTGTGTGAACCCGCCGCCTCAGACTTCTCCGGTCACCGGGCCCTCGAGCCGACCCGCGGCGGTCAGACCTTTTCGATCCAGGCGGTCGCGCCGGGCCGGTCGTCGAGGTCGAGCGCAGTCCCGTCGCCCGGGCCGTCACCGGCGCCATCGGACGGCGGCGGCCCGGCGGCGATCTCGACCGCGAGGACCTCGCGGCCGATGGCGTCGAACAGCGGCGCGAGGTCGTCGAGGCCGGCCAGCGACAGGCGGATGTGGTCGGCGACGTCGAGCCCGCTGGACTTGCGCAGGTCCTGGACGAGGCGGACGACCTCGCGGGCCAACCCACGCCGCCGAAGGTCGTCGTCGAGGGCGAGGTCGAGGGCGACGACCTCGCCGCCCTCGCGCGAGACGGCGAAGCCGTCCCGGCCGAGCACGCGCAGCTCGACGTCCCCGGGACCGAGGTCGACCGAGCCACCGGGGAGGTCGACGGCGACGGTCCCGCCGGCGTCGAGCGTGGCCGCCACGCCGGCCGCGTCGAGCATCGGCAGCGCGGCCTTCAGCTCCTTGACCTGTGGGCCGAGCCGGGGGCCGAGCGCCTTGAAGTTCATCGCCAGGTCGTACGTGAGGACGTCGCCGAGGTCGTCGACGACGTCGAGGGCGTCGACGTTCAGCTCGTCCTCGACGACGTCCCGGAGCACCGGCGGTGACCCCGGTCGGAGGTAGACGAGCGCCCGGCCGAGCGGCTGGCGGACCTTCATCCCGGCCTCGCTCCGGGCGGCCCGACCGAGCGACGTCAGCCGGCGGGCGACGGCCATCTGCTCCTCGAGGGCCCGGTCGACGTCCGCGGCCCGGCCGGCCGGGTCCGGCCAGTCGGCCAGGTGGACGGAGTCGTCATCGGCCGCGCCGGTCAGGTCCCGCCACAGCCGGTCGGCGACGAACGGGCACAGCGGCGCCAGGAGCAGCGACAGCACGGTCAGCACCTCGTGCAGCGTCGCCTGGGCGGCCAGTGAGTCGCCGGGCGGGGCGTCCGGATCGGTCCGCCAGAACCGGCGGCGGCTGCGCCGGACGTACCAGTTCGAGAGATCGTCGACGAGGCGGGCCACCGCGGTCGCCGCGTCGAGCGGCTCGTAGGCGTCGAGCGCGACGGTGACGTCGGCGACGGTCGACGCCAGACGGGACCGCGCCCAGCGGTCGAGCGCCGGTCGGTCGGCCGGCGCCGGCACGGCCGGGTCGTCGGGGTCGAAGTCGTTCAACGACGCGTACGTCGTGAAGAAGCTGACCGTGTTCCACAGCGTCAGCAGCGTCTCGCGCAGCGCGGTGTCGATCGCCGCCAGGCTCACCCGGGTCGGCGTCCACGGGGAGCCCTGGCTGAACATCCACCACCGCAGCGGGTCCGCGCCGCGGCTCTCGAGGATCTCCCACGGGTCGATGACGTTGCCGACCGACTTCGACATCTTCTTCCCGTCGGCGTCGACGATGTGGCCGAGGCACATGACGTGCCGGTACGGCGCCGGTGCGCCGTGCTCCTCGGGCCGCTCGACGAGCGTGTTGACGGCCAGCAGGGAGTAGAACCAGCCCCGCGTCTGGTCGATCGCCTCGGTGATGAAGTCGGCCGGGTACGACGCCTCGAACGCCTCGCGGGAACCGGGCTGCCACGGGTAGCCGACCTGCGCGGCCGGCATCGATCCGGAGTCGAACCACGCGTCGATCACCGGCTCGACCCGCCGGGCCACCGGTGCCTCGGACCGGCCGGCAGCCGGGGCCCCGCCCGACGGCCCACCGGCCGACGTGTGGCAGTCGGGGCAGTCGAACACCACCTCGTCGATCGTCGGGCGGTGCGGGTCGACGTCGCGGACGTCCCGACCGGCCAGCTCGGACAGCTCGTCGAGCGACCCGACGCAGAAGACGTGGCCGTCCGCGCACCGCCAGATCGGCAGCGGCGTGCCCCAGAACCGGTCCCGCGAGAGCGCCCAGTCGACGTTGTTGGCCAGCCACTCGCCGAACCGGCCGTCCCGGATGTACGCCGGGTGCCAGCCGATCGTCTGGTTGGCCGCGACCAGGTCGTCCTTGCGGGTCGACGTGGCGACGTACCAGCTCGGCTTGCCCCAGTAGATGAGCGGCGTCCGGCACCGCCAGCAGTGCGGGTACGAGTGCACGTACGGCTGGCGTCGCAGCAGAAGGCCGGCCGCCTCCAGGTGGTCGTTGACGTCGTGGTTGGCCTCCCGGACCGCCCGGCCGGCCAGCCAGCCGGCGGACGCGTCGAACCGGCCGTCCGGGCCGACCGGGTTCAGCGTCGGCAGGTCGTTGGCCCGACCGACCTGCCGGTCGATCTCGCCGAAGGCCGGCGCCAGGTGGACGAGGCCGGTGCCGTCCTCGGTCGTGACGTAGTCGGCCGGGACGACCCGCCAGCCGGTCGCCTCCGCACCCGGCGGCACCGCGACGACGTCGAGCGGTCGCCGGTAGCGGAGACCGACGAGGTCGCGGCCGGCGAGGCGGCGGGCGACGACCGCACCGTCGCCGAACACCGCGTCGACAAGCGCCTCGGCGACGACCATCCCGTCGACGACCGCGTACGTGAGGTCCGGGTCGACCGCGACGCCGGTGTTCGACGGGAGCGTCCACGGCGTCGTCGTCCAGACGACCAGCGCGGTCGCGCCGCCGGCCGCCGGATCGCCGACGACCGCCGGGTCGGCGTCGAGCAGCGGCAGGCGGACGTACGCCGACTCGTCCTCCTCGTCGCCGTAGACGTCCGGCTGGCCGAGCTCGTGGCTGGACAGCGCGGTGCCACAACGCGGGCAGTACGGGACGACCTTCAGGTCCTCGTAGAGCAGGCCCTGGTCGAAGAGGTTCTTCAGGTGCCACCAGACCGACTGGACGTAGGACGGATCGAACGTCCAGTACGCGCTGTCGAGGTCGACCCAGTAGCCGATGCGCTCGGTCAGCCGCTGCCAGTCGCCGACGTAGTCGAGGACCGACTCCCGGCAGAGGCGGGTGAACTCGGCGATCCCGATCTCTTCTTCGATCTGCCGCTTGCCGGTGATGCCGAGCTTCTTCTCGACCTCGACCTCGACCGGCAGGCCGTGCGTATCCCAGCCGGCCCGGCGGGCCACCTGGTAGCCCCGCATCGTCCGGTACCGGCAGAACAGGTCCTTGTACACGCGCGCCCAGACGTGATGGAGCCCGGGCCGCCCGTTGGCCGTCGGCGGCCCCTCGTAGAACGTCCACCGCTCGGCGCCGTCCCGCCGGGCCACCGACCGCTCGAAGACGCGGTGCTCGGCCCAGCGGGCCAGCTCGGCGTCCTCCAGGGCGACGAAATCGGCGTCGGGCGGCACGGGACGGAACAAGGGATCTCCTGGTCAGGGCGGTTCGAGCCGCGAGAACGGCTCCGGAAAGACTAGAGGCTCACCGAGCCACTCCGGCCGGTGCCGGGCCCGGTCGCCCCTGGGCACGTGTCGGTCGTCGCCAGTACGAGGTCCACGGCCGTCGATGCACCCAAAGCGGGTGCGACCGATAAGCCTGCACCAGCGCAGTAGCATGTTCGTCTGGTCGACAGCGGGGGGAAGACGTGCGCACCAGGTGGGGGGCAAGGGGCTTGGTGACTGTCGGCGTCGTGACGATCGGCGCTCTGGCCGCGTCGTGCGGCGGCGCGGCGCCGGCCACGTCGACCTACATCGCGTCCGGGCAGGTCCCGAAGGCCGACCTGCCGGCCCCCGGATCCCCGGCGGCCAAGGCGCTGGACTCGACCAAGAACACCGTCCCGCTGACAAAGCAGAACCCGACCACCGCGCTGTTCTCGGCCATCGGGATCTTCCAGTCCTGCCTGACCGGTCTCGGCGTCACCTTCATCGGGATCCCCAGTGCGAAGGACCCCAACTCGCCCGCCGACAACCCGACGTACATCAAGAACCTGGAGACGTGCGCCACCCAGAGCAACATCCTCCAGGCGCTCAAGGCGGCGCAGACAGCCCAGGACAACCTCACGCCGAGCGAGGTGAAGACCGAGAACCAGCAGTACCTGAAATGGCGGACGTGCATGATCGCCCGGGGCTGGACCATCCCGCAGCCGACGCCCAACTCCAAGGGCCTGCTGTTCTCGTTCAACACAGCCAGCAACGCCGACGAACTTCAAGCCGCCGCCGGGCCAGAACCTGCTCTCGAGCCCGGACCTGCAGGCCTGTGCGGCCAAGGCCGGGGAAGAGGTGAAGTAGCCCGGCATCGTTCGGGCTAGCCAATCGAGTGAACCGACACCGGTCGACAAGGGGGCAATAAGAGGTGTCACGCAAGAAGAAGATCGTCATCGCCGCACTGGCCGTCGTCGTCGTGGCGGCCGGCGTCATCACCGCGGTCGTCACCACCGGCAGCAGCGGCGGCGCCCAGCCGAACGAGGTCGTCGTGTTCGGCAAGGTCCAGGCGCGCACGCTCCAGGACACCGTCACGCTCAGCGGGACGCTCGCCCGCAAGCAGATCCGCAACGTCGATGCCGCCGACGCGGGCGTCGTGAGCACAGTGACGACGACGAACGGGTCGAACCCCCAGGCCGGGCAGACCCTCTTCGCCGTCAACGGCCGCCCGGCCATCACCGAGGACGGCTCCGTCCAGTTCTTCCGCTCCCTCACCCTCGGCGACCAGGGCGAGGACGTGCTGCAGCTGAAGAAGATCCTGGCCACCGCCGGTGACGACCCGGGCCCGATGAACAACTACTTCAACCAGCAGACGCAGTTCGCGCTGGCCCAGTGGCAGGCCCAGAACCACTACCCGAACTCGACGCCGGCGACCACCCAGGCCGTGACCGTCGCGCTCGACCCAGGGGACCGGCTACAAGCTCGGCAACCAGGACTCGGCCGGCCTCATCATCGGCCCCCCGGCGGCCCAGACGACCGCCTGGACCGGCGGCACCGGCACCGGCACGGGCCGGGCCGTCACGGGCACCGCCGTCACCGGCGGGCACGCCGGTCGGGCCACGGCCGTCCTGGCCGACCACGCCGGGGCCACGCCGGCGGCGACCGGCACACCGGTCCTCACCATCCAATCCGTCGACCAGCAGGTCGTCCAGGGGCAGCCGGCCCCGTTCGTGATCACCTCGTCGAGCGCCTCGGCCACACCGATCACCGTCAACCTGACCGCCGGCGGAACAGCCGGCCAGGGCGTCGTCACCCCGCCGTCGTCGGTCACCCTGGCCGCCGGGGCCACCCAGGCGTCGGTATCGGTACAGACGAGGGCGACGACGACGGTGGCGGCGAACCAGACGATCGTCCTGTCCATCGCCGGCGGCACCGGCTACACCGTCGGCACACCGGGCTCGGCCCAGACGACGATCAAGAACGACAACGTCCCCGCCCTCACGATCACCGGCAGCACGACCGTGACGCCGGGCGCGGCGGCGACCCTGACGGTCACGGCCAACCAGGCCCCGCTCCAGAACCTGCAGGTCGCGCTGACGCGTCGCCGGCAGCGCCCAGGCCGGCACGGACTATCAACCGGTCAACCCGGTCGTGACGCTCGCCGCCGGGACGACGACGGCCACCGTCACGGTCGACACGCATCGCCACGACAGTGATCGCCCCGGCCAAGTACCTGGCCGTGTCGATCACCCCGTCGCCGACGACGTACACCGTGACAACGCCCGGCGCGGCCGTCGTCACCATCAGCGGGTCCACCGCTCAGCCCACGGTGACCCTGCGGTCGGCCACGACGTACCTGCAGAAGGGTCAGCCCTACCAGCTCCTCGTCGGACTGAGCGAAGCGACGACCCAGCCGCTCACCATCCACCTCGGCTTCGGCGGCACCGCCGTCGTGGGGACCGACTACACGCCACCGGCCGGCAACATCGTCGTACCGGCCGGGCAGACCGCCCTGCAGGTCACCGTGCCGACCGTGACCAACAACACAGTCGAGCCCGACCGCGTCCTGACCGTCTCGCTGGCCCAGTCGCCCGACTATCAGATCGGCACACCGTCGAGCACCTCGGTGACCATCACCTCGTCGGTCGTCCCGACGCTCACGCTGACCGCCAACACGACAACCATCAGCCAGGGCGGCGCGGCCTCGTTCACCATCACCGCCAACCAGGCACCGGCCAAGAACACCTCGGTGAGCTTCGCCGTCGAAGGCACCGCTCAGCCGGGACAGAGCTACGTGCCGATGGCCGGGACGGCCCTGCTGGCCGCCGGCCAGACCCAGGTGACGGTGACCCTCCAGTCGCTGCGCACCGACGTCACCTTCGAACCGACCGACATGATCGTCGGCCAGTGGCCGATCCGGATCGGCCAGGTCTACGTGAAGGCCGGCGCGGCGATCGGCACCGGCGAGGCCATCCTGCAGCTGACCGAGCCGGACCTGAGCGTCACACTGCAGGCGTCGGCGGCCGACCGCACCAAGCTGAAGGTCGGCCAGCACTGCACCGTACAGATCTCCGGTCAGAACACAGAGGGCACCGGCGTCATCACCGAGCTCGACTCGACGCCGACCGTCGTGGCCGGTAGCAGCGGCGGGTCCTCGCAGGTCTACGAGGGGCGGATCCAGGTGTCCAACTTCTCCGGCGCCGACGGCTCGCAGGTGTCGATCAACGTCGTCGACCAACAGGTGGACAACGCCCTCACCGTGCCCATCGCCGCCGTCCTGCAGAACGGCTCGGGCCAGAACGTCGTCCGGGTCATCAACCTGAACAAGGGGGGCACGGTGACGACCGTGCCGGTCACGACCGGGCTGACCGAAGGCTCGTACGTACAGATCACGAAGGGCCTCCATCTCGGCCAGACCGTCATCGTCCAGACGAACCAGTCCCAGTCGAAGTGACGCCATCGAAATGACCCCAGCGACCGGCTCCGACGGCGACGCGTCGACGACACCGGCTCCCACCGAGCAGGTGCCCCTGACCCAGGCGGCACCGGCTCCTACCGAGCAGGTGCCCCTGACCCAGTCGGCACCGACCGCGCCGTCGCCGACCCCGCCGTACGGCAACCCGGCCGTCCGGCCCGTCGCCCCACCGGCCGCGCCCGCCCACCCGGTCACGCCCACCCGCTCGGTCAGGCCGGGCGCCGACGGCCACGCCGACGCCCGGCTCCTGCTGGAGCTCGAGAGCGTCTCCCGCGTCTACGGCGAGGGCGTCCCGGTCTACGCGCTGCGTGAGGTCTCGCTCCAGATCCGGGCCGGCGAGTTCCTCTCGATCGTCGGCCCGTCGGGCTCGGGCAAGTCGACGATGCTCGGCCTGCTCGGCGTGCTCGATCTGCCGACGTCGGGCACGGTCCGGGTCGCCGGCCACGACGTCGCCGCCCTCGACGACCCGACCCGGTCGCGGCTGCGGGGCGACGCCATCGGCTTCGTCTTCCAGCAGTTCCACCTCATCCCGCACCTGACCGCGCTCGGCAACGTGGAGACCGCGCTCCTCTACCGGGACATCCGGCCGAAGGAGCGGCGGGAACGGGCGCGCCGGGCCCTCGAACGCCTCGGCCTCGGTCGCCCGGGCCGACCACCGGCCGGTGCAGATGTCCGGCGGCGAGCAGCAGCGGGTGGCGCTGGCCCGCGCCATCGTGACCGACCCCCTCATGGTCCTGGCCGACGAGCCGACGGGGGCCCTCGACTCGGCCAACGCCGCCCACGTGCTCGAGATCTTCTGCGGGCTGCAGTCGCCGGAGCGGGCGGTCGTGATGGTCACGCACGACCTGACGGTGGCCAATACCGCCGACCGGAAGGTATCGATGCGCGACGGCGGGATAGTCGCCGACGAGTGGCTGGAGCGGGTGCCGTCGTGAGCCAGTGGCGCGATCTCACGAACGTCGCGTGGTCCGGCCTCAAGGCCCGCAAGGTGCGGACGGTCATGATCATGCTCGGCCCGATCATCGGCGTCGCCGCCATGGTCAGCGCCATCGGGCTGACCGAGAGCGCCAAGGGCGCCCTCCAGGCCCAGCTGGCCGAGCTCGGCACCAACCTGATCGTCGCCCAGGCCGGCAGCTCGTTCGGCTCGCAGAACCCGACCTTCCCGGCCAACGCCGTCCAGCGGGTCCAGAACGTCTCGACGGTGACCGCGGCCGCGGCCACCGCCAATCTCTCCGGCGTCGTCTCACTGCCCATCCAGGGGGCGAGCACCTACTACCAGGCGTTCCCGGTGCCGGTCCGGGCCGCCGGCGTCAACCTGCCGTCGGTCCTCGAGGTCGGCATGGTCGACGGGCGGTGGCTCGACTCGGCCGACACCGACCTCCACCTGCGCTCGGTCGTCCTCGGTGAGAGGACTGGCCAAGCAGTACGGCTACCTGCCCGGCGAGACCCGGACGATCCGGCTCAACAACGTGAACTTCGGCGTCGTCGGCGTCCTCGACACAGTGCCGCTCGACCCGACACTCGACAACGCCGCCTTCGTCACCGAGTGGGCGGCCAAGCACGATCTCGGCACCAACGGCCGCCCCAACCAGCTCTACATCCGCTCCTCACCGGGGACCACCCAGGACACCGCCAACGCCATCCCGACGGCCATCAACCTGGGGGGCTCCGTCCAGGTGTCGACCCAAGTGCCGAGCGACGCCCTCGAGGCCCAGGCCCAGGCGAACAAGACCCTCCAGGAGGTCGCCCTGTTGGCCGGCCTGCTGGCCCTGATCGTCGGCGGCGTCGGCATCGCCAACGTCATGTCGATCTCGGTGATCCAGCGCTCGGCCGAGATCGGCATCCGCCGGGCCGTCGGCCACAGCCGGACCATCATCGGCAGCCAGTTCCTGCTCGAGTCGCTCTTCGTCGGCATCCTCGGCGGCCTCGTCGGGGCCGCGCTCGGGCGTCGGCATCGTCTACGCGGTCTCTGCCATCGCCGGCTGGGTGACCGTCATCGACTACCCCGAGATCCCGCTGTGGATGGGACTTGCCCTCTTCGTCTCCGTCGGCGCCGGGCTGTACCCGTCGATCAAGGCCGCCCGGCTCGAACCCCTCGAGACGCTCCGCCTCGGCTAGTTGGCGCCGGCGCCGGCCGAGCTGCTGCCCGAGCTCGCCGACCCACCGGACGACCCACCGGCCGCGCTGCCCGAACCACCGGCGCTCGCGCCGCTCGCCGCGCCCGATCCACCGGATCCGCGGCCGCGGCGGCTGTGCCGGCCGATGCCGCTGTGGCTGATGCGCCGGTCGCCCCGGCCGATGCTGTCGCTCCGCCGGCGCCGGCTGTCCCCCCGGCGCCCGCACCCGCACCCGCTGTCGCGCCACCGCCACCGGCACCGCCCGCCGCAGCCGCTGCCCCGCCGGCCCCGGCCCCACCGGCGCTGGCCCCACCAGCCCCGGCGGCGCTGGCTGTGGCGCCGGCGGTCGATGCTGTGCCGCCCGCGGACCCGGTCGCACCGCCGGCGGTCGAACCGCCCGCGCCGCCGCTTGTCGCGCTCGTCGCGGCCCCGCCGGCCGAACCGGCTGTGCTGCTTGTCGCGGTGCCGTGTGTGTTGCCTGTGGGCCCGGTGGCCGAGGAGATGACGGAGCCGGAGGTGTGCCCGGGGCCTGTCGGGTTCGACCCGATCGGGCCGCCGTAGCTGGAGGAGCCGGACGTCCCCGAGAGGACGACCACCAGGACGACACCGACCGCGACGAGCAGGACGACCGCCGCGCCGATGACCCATCCCCGGCGACGGCCGCCGGGCCCGCTCGGTTCTGTGTCGAACTCGGCGTCGATCTCGAGAGGGGCAGCGACGGTCATGGTAAAACGTTACCGGTCTTCGCCGGCCAATGGCGGGCGATCGCCCGGTCGGCCGGTGCCGGCGGCCGGTGCGGCCATCGGGTCGGCCCGGTGGACCGCCGACACCCGCTGCCACATCGCCTCGTCGGCCTCTTCGAGCGAGCCGAGGACGGCGTCGGCCAGGGCGAAGGCCGGCCGGTCCCGCTCGGCGGTCTCGGGGACGGCGACGCAGGCCATCCGGGCGGCCTTGGCCGCGAGCACGCCGGCCGGCGCGTCCTCCCAGACGAGACAGCGGTCCGGTGCCACCCCCAGCCGGGTGGCGGCGGTCAGGAAGACGCCGGGGTGGGGCTTGCCGTACGGCTCGTCCTCGGCCGAGTGGACGAGCTCGAACGCGTCGGCCCAGCCGAAGTGGTCGAGGACGAGGTCGATCAAGCGGTACTCCGACGACGACGCGACGGCGAGCGGCAGGCCGTGGGCCCCGCAGAGGTCGATGGCCTGCCGGACCCCCGGCTTCGGCTCGCCCTTGGCCACGACGAGCGCCATGACCCGGTCGACGATCTCGACGGCCACCTCGTCCGTCGTCGGTCCGGCCCACGGGTACCGCTCGTGCCAGTACCGCGTGACCTCGTTGACGAACATCCCCTTCGTCTGTCGGCACGCGGACGCCACCAGCGGGACGCCCAGCCCGCCGAGCACGTCGATCTCGGCCTCGTGCCACAGCGGCTCGGAGTCGACGAGCAGGCCGTCCATGTCGAAGATGGACGCGCCGAAGAGCTCCGTCGGTGTGCCCCCCATCGGCGCCGGAGGGTCCGCCGGGGTGCTCAGGACGGGAGCTGGGCCTCGACGGCCCTGACGAGCGCCGGGTCGTCCGGGGTCACCGGCGGGCGGAACCGCCCGACGATCTCGCCGCCCGGCGAGACGAGGAACTTCTCGAAGTTCCAGGTGATGTCGCCGGCTTCACCGTCGGCGTCGGCGACGGCCGTCAGCTCGTCGTAGATCGGGTGCCGCTGCGCCCCGTTGACGTCGATCTTCTCGAACATCGGGAACGTGACGCCGTACGTCGTCGAGCAGAACTCCTGGATCTCCTCGGCCGTCCCCGGCTCCTGGCCCATGAACTGGTTGCACGGGAACCCGAGGACGGTGAACCCCTTGTCGCCGTACTCCTTCTGCAGCTGCTCGAGGCCCTCGTACTGCGGGGTCAGCCCGCACTTCGAGGCCACGTTGACCAGCAGGAGGGCCTGGCCCTCGTACGGGGCCAGCGAAGACGGCTCGCCCTGGAGGGTGTGGATCGGGATGTCGTAGAGCGCCATGCTCGGCAGGCTAGCGGGAGGGACGGACGACGGCGCCCCCGGAGATGCCGGGCCCTTACCGCAGACCGAGGACGGTGACCAGGCTCTCGTCGATCCCCCACAACTCTTGCGGACTGGCCAGTCCGACCCGGTCGCCAAGACGGTTGACGTCGACCGCGCCGACCTGTTCGACGAGGACCCGGGTCGTTTCCCCGTCGATAACGGCCTCCGGCCGGAAGCTCGCCGGCCGGGCACTCCGAGACGTCGGGGCGATCAGGACGACCGAACGAGGGAGCAGGGCATCGGTTTGGACAACGACCCCGAAACGTCGACCTTGCTGCTCGTGGCCGCTCCGCTGGGGCGGCCGGAGCTCGTAGACGTCACCCCTCTGCACGGAGGCTCTCCATCAGTGAAGCCAGCTCCTGCATCTCGCGGCGATCCTCCTCGTCCGCGTCGAGCGCCGCGACCTCGACCCGGAGCGCCTCGTGGCGACGAAGCGCCGCCGCCGCGTCGAGGATCGACTTCCGGACGGCCTCCGACCGACTCATCCCGGACGCTTCGAGCGTCCGCAGCGCTCGCTGCACCTCGTCGTCCAGACGAACGGACACTGCCTGCGACATGCCGCGAAGTGTATCACGATTCGTCATACATTGAGCTCGACCGCCCACCCCGGCCCGTTCGGATGCCGACGGTGGTAAAGGATGTGGCCGTGCGGGGGCTCGGGGCGGCAGTGCGACTCGTCGGCGCCGGCTCGGTGTTCGTCCCGCTGCCGGCGGTGGCCGTCGTGGGGGTGTCAGCGGTCGCCGGGACCACGAGCGCCGGGGCGGCGACATCGGCCCGACGATCGCCGACGGTCGCCAACCGGTGCGACGTGACGGACCCGGCGATGCCGACGTCGACCGGAACGGCGACGCCGGCCGGGTTCACCGTCCAGATGACCGGGGCGACGCTGGCCCCGGCGTCGAGCGCGGCCACCCTGGGCGCGGCGTACGACCAGTTCAACGAGATGACGTGCAGCCAGTACACGCACCACTACCGCGAGGCGCCGCCGCGGTACTACTACTACGACTGCGTCGGCTTCACCGGCTACACCGTCCGGGTGGCCGACCCGGTGGCCTGGCGGTCCGTACGGCGGGTCGTCGGCCTCCGGTCACCCGGGGTCGTGCCGACGCCGTGGGCCTTCGTTCGTTTCTTCGACCGCCTGTCGTCGGCACCCCAGCCCGGATGGTCGGCTGCCCCGACCGTCCGGTCGATCCGGCCGGGCGACGTCCTCGCCTGGCAGCCGGCCCAGGCCGACGGCCGGCCGAACCTGTCGGGGGTCGGCCATTCGGTCATCCCGCTCGTCACGCCGCGGGCGATCCCGGGCTCCGGCGGCCGCCGGTGGGAGGTCGTCGTCATGGACTCGACGGCTGGCGGCCACGGCCCCGACGACACCCGCCGCCCGGCCGACCCGTTGAGCGAGCGCAACGCGCCGATCGTCGACCGGCAGGGCCAGCCGGTGCCGTCCGGTCTCGGCATCGGCACGCTCGTCCTCGACACGGACGCCGGCGGCACCGTCACCGGTGTCGAGTGGAGCGTCGGCGCCAAGCCCGAGGCCGTCGTCTTCGGGGCTGGCCATCCAATCCATTAGCGCAGTCCGCTCCGGTAGAGCAGTCCACTCCTCGGTAGACCGGCCTGCCCGGTAGACCGTCCCGGTCGGGAGACCGGGACGGGCCGTTAGATCCCGGCGATACCGACGACCGGCTGGTTCAGCGGCTTCCCGCCCATCGAACCGTCGAACGGCGCGCCGCCGAAGGCGAAGATGCCGCCGTCGGCGGCCACCTCCCAGTAGCCGGTGGGCGTTCCCGGTCCCTCCGACGACGGGGCGAGGCCGACAACCGGTCGGTTGAGCGGTTTGCCGCCCATCGAGCCGTAGAACGCGGCGTCGCCGAAGGCGAAGATGCCGCCGTCGGACGCGACCTCCCAGTAGCCATGGCCGTCGGGGGTGGCCGCGATACCGACGATCGGCTGGTTCAGCGGTTTGCCGCCCATCGAGCCGTAGAACGCGGCGTCGCCGAAGGCGAAGATGCCCCCGTCACTGGCCACCTCCCAGTAACCGTGGCCGTCGGGCGTCGCGGCAAGGCCGACGATCGGCTGGTTGAGCGGCTGGCCGCCCATCGAGCCGTAGAACGCGGCGTCGCCGAAGGCGAAGATGCCGCCGTCGGACGGCGACCTCCCAGTAGCCCTTGCCGTCGGGGGTCGCCGCGAGGCCGACGACCGGCTGGTTCAGCGGCTGGCCGCCCATCGAGCCGTAGAACGCGGCGTCGCCGAAGGCGAAGATGCCGCCGTCGCTGGCGACCTCCCAGTAGCCCTTGCCGTCGGGGGTGGCCGCGATGCCGACGACCGGCTGGTTGAGCGGCTTCCCGCCCATCGAGCCGTAGAACGCGGCGTCGCCGAAGGCGAAGATGCCCCCGTCACTGGCGACCTCCCAGTAACCGGTCGGGGGTGGCGCGACGTAGGTGAACTGGTCGGCCGGCGTGACCGGGCTGGTGCCGGTCGGGGTCGTCACGGTGACGTCGACCGTGCCGGTCCCCGGCGGCGCGGTGGCGACGAGCTGTGTGGACGAGACGACGGCGTACGTGGCCGGCGTGCTCCCGAACGTGACCGCAGTGACCCCGGCGAGCCCGGTGCCGAAGACGGTGACGGCGGTGCCCCCCGAGGTCGGGCCCGAGTTGGGGCTGACCAGGGTGACGGCCGGTGGGGAGAGATAGGTGAACAGGTTGGCCGGCGTCGGCGGGGAGAAGCCACCGGCCGTGAAGACGGACACGTTGACGGTGCCGGACCCCGGCGGGACGACCGCCGTGACCGCGGTGGCCGAGAGCTGCGTGACGCCGGTGGCGATCCGGCCGTTGAAGCTCACCCAGGTGAACGTTGTGAACCCGGTGCCAGTGATCGTGACCACGCCGCCGCCGGGCGCGGGTGCCGCCGACGGGCTGAGCCCGGTGACGGTCGGGAGCCCGAAGTACCGGTACCGGTCGGCCGAGCCCGTGGCCGACGTCCCACCGGGGCTGGTGACCGAGACGTCCACCGTCCCGGTCCCGGCGGGAACGGTGGCGGTGATCTCGGTGTCCGAAGTCACGGTGTACGTGGCCGCCCGGCTCCCGAACGTGACCGCGGTGGTACCGGTGAAGCCGGAGCCGGTGATCGTGATGGCTGTGCCGCCCGCGGTCGGGCCGCTCGACTGACTGAGCGATGTGACGACGGGACGCGGCGGGGCCACGTACGTGTACCGGTCGGCCGCGGTGATGGCCGACGCGCCGCCGAGGGTCGTGACGACGACGTCGACCGTGCCGGTGCCGGCCGGCGCGGTCGCCGTGATCCCGGTGGCCGAGCCGACAGTGAAGACAGCCGCCTGGCCGCCGAACGTCACGACCGTCGCGCCGGTGAAGCCGGTGCCGGTGATCGCGACGGATGTGCCGCCGGCCGCCGGACCGCTGGACGGGCCGACCGAGCTGACGGTCGGGGCCGGGAGGTAGGTGTACCGGTCACCGGGCCCGGCCGTCGAGGTCCCGGCTGTGGTGGTGACGGTCACGTCCACCGTCCCCGTGCCGGCCGGCACGGTGGCGATGATCTGGTCGTCGGACACCACCGTGAAGTGGGCCCCCGACGTCCCGCCGAACGCCACCGCGGTGGCGCCGGCGAGGCCGGTGCCGGTGATTGTCACGACGTTCCCGCCGGCCTCCGGCCCGCCGGCCGGGCTGAGCCCGGTGACGGCGGGGGCCGGGACGTAGGTGAACTGGTCGGCGCTCGACAGACCGGACGTTCCGCCGGGGGTCGTCACCGTCACGTCGACCGTGCCGGTGCCGGCCGGGGCTGTCGCGACGAGCTCACCCGACGAGATCACCGTCACGTGCGGGGACGGGTTCGGGCCGAACGACACCCCCTGGGCTGTCTCGAGGTCGGCGCCGGCGATGAAGACCCGGTAGCCGCCGGCGGCCGGCCCCGTTTTCGGGACGAGGTACTCGATCTGGGGCGGGGGAACGAAGCGGAACTCGTCGGTGCTGCCCGCGGTCGACGTGCCGTACGGCGACGTCACCGTCACCGCCACTGTCCCGGTGCCGGGCGGGGCCTTGACGGTGATCTCGGTGCTGCTCACGACGACCACTGTGTTGGCCGGGGTCGTGCCGAAGTCGACGGCGGCCGGGGCGACGAACCCGGTGCCGGTCAGGGTGACTGGCGTCCCCCCGGACTCGGCCCCCGCCGGCGGAGCGAGCGATGTCACCGTCGGCGGCGCGACGTAGGTGAACTGGTCGGCACCGGTCGGGGCGGACGCACTGGTAGGCGTCACCACGGTGACGTCCACCATCCCGGCCGCCGACGCCGGGGAGGTCACGGTGATCTCGGTGTCCGACACCACGGTCAGGCCGCTACCGAGCCCGGCCCCGAAGTAGGCGGCGGTGGCGCCGGTGAACCCGGTGCCGGTGACGGTGACCGGCGTCCCCCCGGCGGTCGGTCCGGTGTCGGGGTTCACCTGGGTGACGGTCGGCGCCGGGGCCGGTGTGTACGTGAAGTGGTCGGCACTCGACGTCGGCGACGTCCCGTACGGGGTCGTCACCGTGACGTCGGCCACGCCGCTCCCGGCCGGGGTCGTGGCGGTGATCCGTGTGGCCGAGTCGACGACGACGCCGGTGGCCGGGAGGCTGCCGACGCGGACGGTCGACCCGGCGACGAAGCCGGTGCCGGCAATTGTGACTGTCGTCCCGCCGGCCGCCGGACCGTTGGCCGGGGTGACCCCGGTGACCGTCGGGGGCGCGACATAGGTGAACTGGTCGGCCGGCGTGATCGCCGACGTCCCGGCGCTGGTCGTCACCGTGACGTCGACTGTGCCCGCGCTGCCGGCCGGCGCCACTGCGGTGAGCGCCGTCGACGAGAGCACTGTGACGATGTGGGACGCCTGCCCACCGAAGTCGACGGTCAAGGGGCCGGTGAAGCCCGTCCCGGTAACCCTGACCGTGGTGAAGCCCCCGGTCGAGCCGGTGGTCGGGCTCACCCCGGTCACGGTCGGCAGCGGCACGTAGGTGTAGAGGTCTGTGCTCGACGGGCTCGACGTGCCCCCGGGCGTGGTGACGGTGACGTCAACGGTCCCGGTGCCGGGTGGGGCGGTGACCGTGACCTCGCCGAACGAGTCGTCCGTGAGGCCGGTGGCCGGCGTCGAGCCGAAGAGCACCTGACTGGCCCCCGAGAGCGCCTCGCCGTGGACGACCACCGAGTTGCCGCCGGCGACCCGGCCGGACGACGGTGTCACGCTCGTGACGAGCGGTGTCTCGAAGTACGTGAACTGGTCGCCCGGGCTCGGGGGCGAGGTGCCCAGGGACGAGGTGGCCGTCACGGCCACCGCGTTCGGCCCGAGCGGGGCGGCCGGGGCGGCCGCGGTGATCGAGGTGGCCGAGTGGACGACCACTGTGGTCGCCGGGACCCCACCGAAGGTCAGCGTGGTTGTAGCGGTGAACCGGGTCCCGGTGATGGTCACGGCGGTCCCCGCGGCGGTCGGCCCCCCGTCCGGGTTCAACGATGTCACCGTGGGCGACAGGTAGGTGAACTGGTCGGCGCCGCTAGTCGGCGACGTGCCGTACGGCGTGGTCACCGTCACGTCCACCGTGCGCCCGAACGGGACGGCCGGCGCGGTGGCGGCGATCGAGGTGCCGGAGCTGACGGTGAAGGTGGCCGGGAAGCCGCCGAAGGAGACGGCAGTGGCCCCGGTGAAGGTGGTCCCGGTGATGGTCACGACGGTCCCGCCGACCGCCGGTCCCGAGCTCGGGTTGACCGACGCCACACTCGGTGGCGGGATGTAGGTGAAGCGGTCGGCGCTGGTAGTGGCCGACTTGCCGTACGACGTTGTCACGGTCACATCCACCGTGCCCGTCCCGGCGGGGACGGTGGCCGTGATCGTGGTGGCCGAGTCGACCACCACTGTCGTGGCCGGGGTCGTCCCGAACTTCACCGCGGTGGCGCCGGTGAGGTAGGTGCCGGTGACCGTGACCCGTGTCCCGCCCCCCAGGGGCGCGACGTCCGGGCTGACCGAGGTCACGGTCGGGGTCTCGTTCACCTCCCAGCTCAGGTGGACGTAGCCCGGGCACCCCGCCTGGAGGGACCGTGTCCCGTCCTGTGAACACGTGACTGTGGCGGCTGTCACGAAGCTCGTGGTCGAGTGCCCGCCCTTGGCGCCCTGGGTGAATGTCCCTCCGGACGCGTACGTCCGGTTGACCGCGGACGCCCCCGCCCCGCCGCCGCCGCCGGCGTCGTTGCCGACCCCGATCTCGACGTCGAAGAAGTCGAAGCTGGCCAGGCAGGCGTCGCCGCCCCCGCCCCCGCCAGCGGTGTACCCGCCGCCCCCGCCGCCACCGGACGCCGTCGCCCAGAAGTTGCCCGAGGGTGCTCCTGTGCCGCCGTTGGAGCTCCATGGGGAGTGACCGCCACCGGCCCCGTCCATCGACGACCATCCGCTGCCGCCGCCGCCGCTCGATGTGGCCTTGCCGCCGCCGCCGCCGTGACCGTCGTCACCGTCGTACCCCCTGGCCCCACTCCCCACCTCGACGTTGGATGTGGGCGAGCTCGTCGCCGTGTTCCCCGACCCGCCGGTCCCGCCGCTGGCATACGGTGTGAAGGTCACCTCGCAGTCGTTCTCGGCCCCGGCGCCGCCGCCGCCGCCGGCGACCACCACCGGGACGGTGCAGGTCGCCTGGCCGAGGCAGAGCGCCGAGCCGCCGCCGCCCCCGCCGCCGTAGAAGCCCGGCCCGTCGACGCCGACCGCCCGTCCGCTGGTGCCCCCGTCGCCGTAACCGTCCCCTCCGCTGGCCGGGCCGTACGGGTAGATGGGAACGAGCCCGGCCTTCCCCGATGTCCCACCACAGCCGAGCTCGACCGAGATCGGGGAGGTCAGCGCGGCGCCGGTCAGGGTGGTTGTGGCGACCAGCCCGCCCTTGCCGCCGGTCGGGCTCTCGCCCTTGCTGTACCCACTGCCGCCACCGCCAGCGCCGCTCAGTGTCAACGAGCCCGACGTGGTTCCCGGGGGGGCGGTCGTGGTGTACCACCGGTCGCAGGTGGCGGTGTCGGGTGTCACGGTTGTCGTCGTGTCGAGGTGCCAGGTGGCCGGCACCTTCACCAGGGTGGTCGCGCCGGCCGGGGCCACCGTGCCGATCGACGCCGCGACCGCGACCGGGAGGGTCGTCGTCCCGAGTAGGAGCAACGCGCCGACCGCCGGTCGGACGCGGGCAACCCGCGTCCGGCTCTCCGCCCCGAAACGACGGCCCATCATCCAGCCTCCCTGTCGCCCGCCCGCCACGGACCGGCGCTACGAGTCGCCGCCGGATGGGCCGGCTCCCCGACCCGGTACCGCCCGCCTGGCGGCCCTGGCCGAGGGTCCGCGCACCGGGGATCGTAAGAGCGGCCGGGCCCCGGCAGCGTGATGGTGGGGTACGCCGGCCTCGCCGGGCACCCGCCCAGCCCGACGACCGGTAACCTGCACAGCCGTGCCCGAGGTCACCGCCAACGGCGTCCGGTTGAGCTACGAGATCGACGGTCCCGCCGACGGCGAGCCGGTCGTGCTGGTCTGCGGGACCGGGCAGCCGGCGATCTCCTGGCAGTTCAGCCTGGCCCCCGGCCTCGTCGCCGCCGGCTACCGGGTCGTGACGTTCGACAACCGTGGCGTCGAGCCGTCCGACGCGCCACCGCCGCCGTACTCCGTCGCCGAGCTGGCGGCCGACGCGGCCGGCCTGCTCGACGCCCTGGCCCTCGGGCCGGGCTGGGTGGCCGGGCTCTCGCTCGGCGCGCTCGTCACCCAGGAGCTGGCCCTCGCCCGCCCCGATCTCGTCCGCGGCGCGGTGATGATGGCGACGGTCGGGCGCAACAACGTGATGCTCCGGGCCTGGGCCGAAGCCAACCTGGCGTTGGCCCGGGCCGGCATCGTCCTCCCGCCGAGCTACGAGGCGGCGTCGACCGCGCTGCAGACCATGGCGCCGGCCCACCAGCACGACGACGACTTCGTCGGGCCGTGGCTGGAGCTGATGGCGTCGGCGCCGCCATGGGAGGGCCCCGGCCGCGAGGGCCAGTTCGCGGCCGACGCCGCCTACGACGACCGGCTCGGCGCGCTGGCCGGCGTCACCGTGCGGTCGCTCGTCGTCGGGTTCGAGCACGACCTGCTGACGCCGCCAGCCTTGGGCCGGGAGGTGGCGGCGGCCATCCCGGGTGCCCGGTACGTCGAGGTGCCCGGTTGCGGCCACCTCGGCCCGATGGAGGACCCCGACGCCGTCCTCCCGATCCTGCTCGACTTCTTCGCCGGCGGCTGACGTGCAGGCGGTCGTGATCGACGACGGGACGCTGCGCTGGGCGGAGCGCCCGGACCCGGCGCCCGGCGACACCGAGCTGCTCGTCGACGTGCGGGCGGCCGGGCTGAACGGCGCCGACCTCCTGCAGCGCCGAGGGCACTACCCGGCGCCGCCGGGCGTGCCGGCCGACATCCCCGGCATGGAACTGGCCGGGACGGTCGCCGCGACCGGCCGGCAGGTGACGCGGTTCGCGGTCGGTGACCGCGTGATGGGCCTCGTCGGCGGCGGCGCCCAGGCCACCCGGGCCGTCGTCGACGAGACCCACGCGCTCGCCGTCCCCGACGGCGTCGGCTGGCCCGACGCCGGCGGGTTCCCCGAGGTCTTCGCCACCGCGTTCGACGCCCTGTTCACCCAGGCCGAGCTGGCGATGGGCGACCGCGTGCTCGTCACCGGGGCGGCCGGCGGCGTCGGCACCGCGGCCGTCCAGCTCGCGGCGATCGCCGGCGCCCACGTCGTCGCCTCCGTCCGCCAACCGTCGGTCCGGCCGAAAGTGGCCGAGCTCGGGGCGGACGAGGTGGTCGACCCGGCCGACGTGGGCGCGCACGGCCCCTACGACGTCGTCCTCGAGCTCGTCGGCGCGGCGAGCCTGCCGATCGCCCTCGGCGCGCTGGCCGCCGGTGGCCGGGTCGCGGTCATCGGCGTCGGCAGCGGGGCCAAGGTCGAGCTCAACCTGCTCCAGCTCATGGGCGCCCGCGCCCGGATCTCCGGCTCGACGCTGCGGGCCCGCGACCGCCACGGCAAGGGCTCGGTGGTCGGCGCCGTCGACGCCCACGTCCGGCCGCTGCTCGCCGCCGGCCGGCTGACCGTGCCGGTCGACGGCACGTTCCCGATGGCCGACGCCACCGCCGCCTACGACCGGTTCGCCGGCGGCGGGAAGCTCGGCAAGATCGTCCTCGTCGCTCCCGACTGAGCGCGGTCGGCGACGACTACGAGCCGTCGACCTCGATCAGCTCCATGGCGTCGAACTCCCAGTACGAGCGCAGGGCGGCGAGGTGGCCGTCGTCGCTGGCGTAGTACGTGAAGATGCAGCGCACCGCGGCGACGTGCCGACCACCGGCCAGCGTCGTCCGGATCGTGCCGACCGCCGCGGCCTCGCGGCCGCACGTGTACGACTCGTCGATCTGGAACTCGATCCGCTCGCTGCCGGCGATGACGTTGTCGTAGAACGCGGCGATGGCCGCCTTGCCGCGATGGCCCTGGCCTTCGGGGTCGAACGGCGACGGGCCGATCGGGTCCTCGACGACCGCGTCGTCGGCGAACAGGTCGAGCCAGCCCTCCCGGTCCTTGGCCCCCACCGCGGCCCGCGACCGCTCACCGAGCTGCCGGGCTGTCAGCGTGTCTCCCATTGGTGCGTCCTTCCCTTCCTCAGTCGTTGACTGTGTCGATTGGCCGGCGTCACCGCCGGACGTTGGCGATGACGCGGTCGGCGAACCACCGGAGCTTGTCGATCTTGTCGCCGAGCGGCTCGACGTCCGGCCCCACCTCGTACGGCCAGCGGAAGCCGACGATGACGTCGGTCACCCCGGCCTCCTCCAGCCGGCGGACGCCGTCGACGCTGAACGCGTCCATCGAGATGACGTGGACCTCGAACGGCCGATCGGCCGTCCCGGCCTCGGCGCGCAGCTCGGCCAGCCGCTGCAGCAGGCCCGGCAGCTGCTCCGGGTCACCGCCGCCGTGCAGCCAACCGTCGCCCATCCGGGCGGCCCGCCGCAGCGCGGCGTCGCCGTGGCCGCCGATCAGGATCGGCAGCGGCTCGGTCGGCACCGGCGTCATCTTGATCGACGGGACGTCGAAGATCTCGCCGTGGTACTCGAAGAAGCCGCCGGCCGACAGCCCCTTGATGATGTCCAGCTCCTCGTCCATCCGCCGGCCCCGGCGCTCCCACGGCACGCCGAGGATGTCGTAGTCCTCCCGCCACGGGCTCGTACCGACGCCGAGCAGCAGCCGGTTGTTCGTGAGGACCGCGGTCGAGGTGGCCTGCTTGGCGACGAGCACCGGGTTGCGGATCGGCAGCTTGACGACGAACGTCGTGAACCGCAGTCGCTCGGTCACGACGCCCAGGGCCGGGATGAGCGAGAAGGGTTCCAAGAACGGCTTGTCGTCGAGGAACTCCCGGGTGCCGTCCGGGTTGAACGGGTAGACGCTGTCGGCCTCTTCGGGATAGCAGATGCTGTCCGGGATGACCATGCCGTCGTAGCCGGCCGCTTCGACCGCCTGGGCCAGCGGCCCGTAGAACGACGGGTCGGTCATCGACTCGGCATAGGAAAAACGCACGTCACCCCCCTGGAGCGGGCCGTGCCCGCCGATTTCTCACGACCTACCATGCGGGCCGTGGCGCTCCATCCTGCCAGGCCGTCCCCGGACGCGGCCACCTCGCCACCGCCGATCGACCTCGACCTCTTGGAGCAGACCGCCCGGCTGGCCGTCGGCGAGATGGCCTACGCCTACTACGCCGGCGCGGCCGACCGGGAACGGCAGCTCGCCGACAACCGGGCCGCCTGGGACCGCTGGCGGCTGCACCCCCGGGTTCTCGTCGACGTCAGCGGCTGCACGACCGCGACCACCGTCCTCGGCCGCCCGGTCCGGTCGCCGGTGCTCGTCGGGCCGACCGCCATCCAGGGCCTCGCCCACCCCGACGGCGAGCGGGCGATCGCCGCCGGCGCGGCCGCCGCCGGGACCGCGATGATCCTGTCGTCGCTGGCCACCGGCGCGCTGGAGGACGTCGCGGCGGCCGCGCCCGACGGCCTGCGCTGGATGCAGGTCTACGTCTTCCGGGACCGCTCCGTGACCGCCGACCTCGTCGCCCGGGCCGCCGACGCCGGCTACCGAGCCCTCGTCCTGACCGTCGACGCGCCGGTCTCCGGCCTCCGGTTGCGCGAGATCCGCGAAGGCGTCCACCTGCCCGACGACCTCGCCCTGCCGAACCTCGGCGACACGAGCACCCGGCAGGCCCGCCGCGGCGGCTTCATGGCCGTCGTCTCGTCCCAGTTCGACCCGACGCTGAGCTACGACGACATCGGCTGGCTGGCCGAGATCAGTGGCCTGCCGGTCGTCGTCAAGGGCGTGCTCCGCGCCGACGACGCGGTGCGCTGCGTCGACGCCGGCGCGGCGGCGGTCGTCGTCTCCAACCACGGCGCCCGCCAGCTCGACGACGGGCCGGCCACCGCGGACGTCCTCGCCGAGGTGGCCGACGCCGTCGGCGACCGGGCCGAGGTCTACGTCGACGGCGGCCTCCGCCGGCCGGCCGACGTCGCCAAGGCGCTGGCCCTGGGCGCCCGGGCCGTCCTCCTCGGCCGGCCCGTGATCTGGTCGCTCGCCACCGGCGGGAGCGCCGGTGTCGCCGACCTGCTCAGCTGGTTCGAGGCCGAGCTGCGCCGCACGATGGCCCTCTGCGGCGCCCCGACCGTCGTCGACCTCGACCGCTCGCTCGTCCGCCCGGCGCCATGAACACCGCTCCATGAACACCGCCCCATGAACACCGCCGCGTGACGTCCGTCGCCGAGCTGCTCGTCGCCCGGGCCGACGACGACCACCCGGCCGTCGTCGACGCGGGCGGCCGCTGGACGTGGCGCGAGACGATCGCTGCCGGCGCCGCCCGGGGGGCACTGGCGCAGTCGCTCCGGCGCCCGGGCCCGCTGCACATCGGCGTCCTGTTGCCGAACGGGCCGGAGTACCTGTTCTGGCTGTGTGGCGCCGCGCTGGCCGGCGCGACGATCGTCGGCCTCAACCCGACGCGGCGCGGCGACGCACTCGCCGCCGACGTCCGGGCGACCGACTGCCAGCTGCTCGTCACCGACGACGACGGCGCGACGTTGCTGGCCGGGCTCGATGTCGGCATCGAACCGACGCGGGTCCTCGTCGTGGGGACCGAGGCCTACGCCGACCAGGTGGCCGGCTTCCACCCGGACGGGGCCGACGGTGGCGCGTCCGCCCGCGCCCTGGTCGCCGGAGCCGCCGACGTGCCCGACGACGCGCTCTTCTTGCTCCTCTTCACGTCCGGGACGACCGGGCGACCGAAGGCCGTCCGCTGCACCCAGGGCCGGCTAGCCGGCATCGCCGAGCTCGCCGCCACCGGCTACGGCTACCGCCGCGACAGCGTCTGTTACTGCCCGATGCCGCTCTTCCACGGCAACGCGTTGATGGTGCTGTGGGGCCCCGCCCTCTACGCCGGCGCCACCGTCGCCCTGCGGCCCCGCTTCAGCGCGTCCGCCTTCCTCGACGACGTCCGCCAGTTCGAGGCGACGACGTTCAGCTACGTCGGCAAGGCCATCGCCTACATCCTCGCCACCCCCGAGCGGCCCGACGACGCCGACAACCCGCTCGTCAGCGCGTTCGGCACCGAGGCGTCCGTGCGCGACCGCCGCCGCTTCGAGGCACGGTTCGGCTGCCGGCTCATCGAGGGCTACGGCCAGAGCGAGGGTGGCGCGGCCATCAACCCGTCCGCCGACATGCCGGTCGGCTCGCTCGGCCGGCCCGCGGCCGGCGTCGACGTCGCCGTCGTCGACCCCGAGACCGGCCGCGAGCTGCCCCCGCGCCCGTTTCGACGAGCACCGGCGCCTGCTCAACGCCGGCGAGGCGACCGGCGAGATCGTCAACCGGAGCGGCCCCGGCCGGTTCGAGGGCTACTACGGCGCGCCGGATGCCGAGGCCGAGCGGACCCGGAACGGTTGGTACTGGACCGGCGACCTCGCCTACCGCGACGCCGACGGCTTCTTCTACTACGCCGGTCGCGGCGGTGACTGGCTCCGCGTCGACTCCGAGAACTTCGCCGCCGGCCCCGTCGAGGCCGTCCTCTCCCGCCACCCCGACGTCACCGTCGCCGCCGTCTACCCCGTCCCCGACACGACCGCCGGTGCCGGCGACCAGGTGATGGCCGCCGTCGAGCTCCGGCCCGGCACCGCCTTCGACGCCGACGGCTTCGCCGCCTGGCTGGCCGCCCAACCCGACCTCGGGACCAAGTGGGCGCCCCGCTACGTCCGCCTCAGCCCGTCACTGCCCCAGACCGCCAACGGCAAGGTCACCAAGGCCTCCCTGCGCGACGACGGCTGGCACGGTCCCGACCCCATCTGGTGGCGCCCGGACGGCGGCGGCGACCGTTACCAACCGCTGACCCCGGACGACCGGGCCGGGCTCGACGCCGCGCTGGCTGCGCAACGCCCCGGCTAGGAGGCGCCCCGGCTAAACCGCCCCCTGGCCAACCGCGCCCTGGCCAACCGCGCCCTGGCTAACGGGCCGCCGGGCGGCGCCGGCGGCGGACGACGAGCAGCAGGGCGACGAGCAACACGGCCGCGACCACCGTGCCGACGACGGTGACGACTAGCGCCGTGCCGGTGAGACCGCCGGCGGCGGCGATGACCGGCGCGCCCAGCGGCGCCGGCGGCGATGACGTCCCGGGCGTCGTCACCGTGAAGACCTGGGCCGACGACTCGATGCCGATCGTCGGCAGCTGGTCCGGGCTGGCCGAGACGTCGCCGCCGCCGGCCACGAGCACCTGGCCGTTCGAGAGGACCGCGGTCGCCGCACCGGACCGAGCGGTCGCCATGGTGCCGGCGGCTGTCCACCCGGTCGTCTTCGGGTCGTAGACCTCGGCCGAGGCCACGCTGGACCCGCCGCGTTCGCCGCCGGCCACGAGCACGTCACCGTTGTGCAGCGTCGCCACCATCGGCATCGTCCGCACCGCGTTCATGCCCTCCGTCGTCGTCCACGCACCGGTCGACGGGTCGTAGAGGTCCGCGTCCGCCCCGCCGCCGACCACCAAGACGTCGCCGTCGGGCAACCGGGCCCCGCTGGCCATCGACCGGGCCACGCTCATCGTCCCGGCCGGCGCCCATCGGCCGGTCGCCGGGTCGTAGCGCTCCGCGCCGGCGACCGCCCCGCCCGGTCCGTCGCCGCCCGCCACCAGCACACCGCCACCGGCGAGGGTGGTGGTAGCCGCGAACACCCGGGCCGTGCCGAGCGAGCCGGTCGCCACGAACCGACCGATCTTCGGGTCGTAGACCTCGGCCGACCGCAGCGGGTGCAGGTGCGGGCCGACCCCGCCGGCCACCAGGACGTCCCCGTCGCCGAGCACCGCCGACTGGGCGTACCCGCGGGCCGCGGCCAGCGAGCCGGTGGCCGAGAACGTCCCGGTCGTCGGGTCGAAGAGCTCGGCCCCCCGCAGCGGCGAGTGGTCCGCGCCGAGCCCGCCGGCCACGAGGACATCGCCGTCAGCCAGCACGTCGGCCGTGGCGCCCACCCGGGCCGTCCCGAGTGTCCCGACGGCCGTCCACGCCTTGGTCGCCGGGTTGTAGACCTCGGCCGACGCCGACACCGTCTTGTTCGGGCCGACCCCGCCGGCCACCAGGACGTCCCCGTTGTGCAGCGTCGCCGTCGCGGCCAGCGCCCGGTCCTGCGGCATCGCCGCCGTCCCCGACCACCGGCCGACCGCCGGCCCACTGTCCGCCGGCGCGGCGCCAACCGTCGATGTTCCCGAGCCGGAGGACCCGGCACCGGTCGACCCACTACCGGTTGAGGCAGAGCCCGGCGTCGCCGAGCCCGGCGTCGGCTCGCCCGAGGTCGGCACGAGCACCGCCGTCCCCTTTGTCACCGCCGGCGCGTCGGACGGCGTCCCGAGTGGTTGGACTGTGGCGGCCAGATCGACCGGCAGGGCTCGGCCGCCGTGGCCGCCCCGCGGGTGGAGCACCGCGTACCGGCCGGACGGGCCGTCACGGGCACCGCCCGTCGCGCCGCCGGCGCCGTTCCCGCGGCGCGCCGGGAGGCGGTGGACGTCGGCCGCCGTCGAGACGGCGACGTGGCCGTTGTAGTCGAACGTCACCGAGTACCCGTCGACCTCGATGGTCACCCCTGTGCCTGTCACCGAGAAGCCGGTCTTGCCCAGGTGGGCCGAGAACCCGGTATTGACCCACTTGTACCGGCACGGATAGGGCCAGATGCCGTCTGTGTAGCAGGTTGTCTGGGCTACGTAGGCTGTGATTGTCAGGTCCACTGTGCCCCAGATGAAGGCGCTGAAGCCGGACTTGCTCAGTTCGACCTGGACGGAGGCGCTCAGCTTCCCGCCGACCCGAAGTGTCGGGAAGATCTTGACCGAGCCCGGCCCGAGGGTGGCCGTCCCGGTGAACTGGAACTCGAAGTTGCTCGGCGACGCCGCCAGGACCACCGAGACCGGGCCGACCGACAACGGCCCCACTGTGATCTTCGAGATTGTCGCGGTGAATGTGATGCTCGGCGGTGAGAAGCCGATCGACGCCAGGATGCTGACGTTGACGTGGAACAGTGTCGCCTGGAAGCCGAGGCTGACGCCGGGTGTGTAGTGGATCGACCCGACTGTCGCCCCGGTCGGGGAGAAGTAGAGCGACGCGTAATAGACCTTGATCAGTGTCGCTTGGCCGAAGGCGGTCAGGGGCTCGAGGGCCGGGGTGGTCGAGCCCTTTGTCCCGATGCTGAAAGCCAGCAGGAACGGGTCGAGGTTGAAGGCGAACGTGATCTTCGCTCCCGGCTGGTAGCCCGTCGTCCGGGAGATGACGGTCGGGAGCGACGTGATCGTGCCGGCCAGGCCGATGTCGACGAACGGGAACTCGTAGGTGATCCCGCCGGTCAGGGCGGCGCACTTGACCGTGAGCCCGGAGAGGCCGAAGGCGTTGGTCCAGCCGGCTGTCGAGCCACCACAGTTCCCGAGCGAGAGCGAGAGGTTGATCCCCGACGTCGACACCGTCAACTCGCCGCTGATGGGCACTGTCGACGCGGTGGCCGACGATGTCGGTGGCGGGACGTGGAGGGTGGCGGTGAGGCCGACGCCGAACTGGACGAGCGACGGGGCCAGCTTCACCTGGAGGAAGCCGGTGTCGAGGTCGAGCGAGGTGCCGCCGGCTGTGAACAGCTGGAGGCCGCTGCCCAGCGAGATCGAGACCGTCAGCTCGTAGGTCTCGGTGGCGAAGTTCGCCGATCCGAGCGCGGTCAGCGCCGACCCGGACGGCAGGTTGAGGTTGACCTTCGACAGGGCTCGGCGGACTGTTGTGGGGAGGGTGAGCGCCAGGGCGAAGTCGAGGCCGGGGACCAGGTTGACCTTCTGGAGTGACGGGTCTCCGGTGTCGAACCCGTTGACCGTCTTCGACGCGTAATAGAGGTACGCGGTGTCCCCGTCGCTGCCGAGCCACGCCGACAGGTTCACCTCGGCGCCGACGACGAGGCCGCCTGTCTCGTCGATCACCGTGGCGACGATGTCGAGGGTGCCGCCGGACGGCATGGTGACCTTGAGTGTCCCGACCACCTTGACCTGATAGGCCCCTGTCGACCGACCCACGGTGACGGTTGGGGCCGAGAACGTCAGATGGCCTGTCAACGCGCTGAAGGCGAAGGCTGTCACCGTCGCGCTGACGCCGAATGTCCCGCTGGTGAGGTCGAAGCAGCCTGTGGCCGAGACGCTCCCGGAGGTGCCGGCCAACGACAGGGCCAGCGACCCACTGACCGACAGCCAGAGGTCCCCGACCTTCTTGACCGAGCAACGGCCGGGTGGGGCGCCGTTGCCCAGCCCGACCGAGCCGACGGTCAGGGTGACGCCGGGCGGCGACAGGGTGAACAGCGGGGTGCCGCCGACGCCGGACGCGGCGAGCTGGAAGCTCACCGTCCCGTTGGCGTCGGTGACGGTGCCGGTGAACGACGGCGAGAACGTGACCGACGGCACCGGACTCCACGACTGGGCGGCCGACGCCGACACGTCGATGCTCCATGTCTTGAGCGACTGCAGCGTGCCCTGCACCGAGAGCTGGCCGAGCCCGTCGACGGTCAGGTCCGCCGCCACCGACAGCCCACTCGTGCCGAGCGAGAACGAGACTGTCGACAGCTGGAACGGCACCCCGGCGAACGGCGTGAACGGGCCGGCGATCGGACCCTTCGTGCACCCGGCCGGGCCGGGCTGGCAGCTCGAGATTGTGGCGGTGATCACCCCGGTTGTGGTCCGGTCGACCGTCCCGACCAGGCCGATCGACTGGCCGAAGACGGTCAGCCCGGTGACCGTGGCCGTGCCGCTGAAGGCCCCGCCCGACCCCACGGTGAGCGTCAGGTCGATGGTCGCCGGCGCGCTGGATGGGACCGGGATGGTGCCAGCCACCGACACGGTCAGCTGGCCGCCGGCGTACGAGAGGGTCGCCGATGTGACCGTCCCGCCGCCCGGCAGGGCGAGGAACGGGAACCCGGCGGTGGACGAGCTCAGGGTGGCCGCGAACGTCGGCGTGCCCGCCGGTGTCCACGCGGCCTGGAACGTAACCGCGTCGCCGGGCGGCAGCGTGAAGCCGACCTGCTGGAGGACGGTGACGACGCCGGGCGACGGGTGATAGACGGCGAAGGCGTTGAACCCCTTGGCCAGGGCGACCGCGCCCACTGTCGGTGTCCCGGTCGCATAGCTGGCGACCGGGGCCGAGGCGTAGGCGAAGACCCCGGTGAGCGGGACCCCGACCGACGCCAGGCTGAGACCGCCCACGGCCACCACGAGCGTCCCGCCCTGGTCGCTCAGCGCGGCGGTCAGCGGCCGTGTCGCGGTGGCCCCGATCGACGGCACGACGGCGGTCGCCTTGGCTGTCACCGTCAGCGTCCCTCCCCCGCCGCTGACCTGGAGGCTGGTCAGCGTGAGGGTCAGGCCGGTGACGGGGGTGACCGATAGCGGCCCGGCTGTGCCGTCGAGGGAGAGTGTGACCTTGCCCGCCTTGAGATCGAGAGAGCCGCGGAACCCGGCCGTCAGGCCGCCGGTACCGCCGAAGGCCAGCGACCCCTGCACGGCCAGGGTCGGGTCGGTCGGGGTCACTGTCGTCCCGGACGCGCAGTGCGGGGCCACGCCGAACGTGAAGGCGAGACAGTCGATCGAGATCGTCACCCCGGCGCCGGGGCTCCAGCTGGCCAGGGCCGTCCCGCCGCCGCCGGTCGGCGGCGTCCCGCCCTCGATGTCGTAGCTGACCTTCGTCGCGCCGGCGGTTGTGATCGTCACCGTCCCCGACAGGGTCGGCTGGATCGTCAGGCCGGTGAACGGGGTCCACGGGGCGACCGTCGTCGCCGCCACCGTCGCCGTCCACGCCTGGGCCTGGTAGCTCCCGGTCAGCGCCACCGTCACCGGGTGGCTCCCGTAGCCGAGGACTGCCGTCGCCGCGAGGTCGAACGTCGTCTGGCCGCCGGACCGGGCCAGCGTGGTCGAGAGACCCTGCAGCGTGAGCCCGGGCACCGGCGAGTAGGTCGCCGGGGTGGACAGGGTGACCGAGCCGGCGATCGACCCGGCCGATCCGGTCGACACGGTGAACGTGGCGTCGAGGCCGGCACTGGCGAACGGCACGTTCCGGACGCCCAGTGTGCCGGCCGCCGTGAACGCACCTGTCGTGCGGGTGACGGTGACGGTCGCGGTGGCGTAGACCGTGGTCGCCGGCACGGTGCTCGGGCTGACGTGGACCGAGAGTGACGGTGTCGAGCCGGCGCCGAAGGTCAGCGAGAGCTGGTACGGGACCGAGGCGTCCGGCACGCCGAACGGCAGCCCGGCCGCGGTGGCGGTGAGGACGCCCGACGTGACGCCACCGACCGAGCCGGTGGTGCCGCTGACCCCCGTCAGGGCAAAGCAGAGCTTCTCGGTCGACGTGAGGCCCAGCGAGCCGAGCGACCAGCCGCCCGGCAACGACAGCGTGCCGGCGGTCAGGCACACCTGGGGGCTCGTCCCGGGGCCCTGGGCATCTTCGACGTACCCGGCGATCGACCCGGTACTGGCCAGCGTCGAGCCGAACAGCGACAGCGACCCGCCGCTGAACGGGATCGTCAGTGTGGCCGTGCAGCCACCACTGACCGGGCTGAGGTCGAGCGAGAGCGCGTCGACGCCGGTCCCGAGGCCGCCGACGCCGAGGTCGAGGGTCCCACCGGCATCGGTCCAGGCCGCGGCGAACGACGTCGAGCAGGCCGCGCCCGGCTGGAATGTCACGGGGCCGGCCGCGGCCGACGACGAGAAGTCGGGGCCGGACGACGTGTACGCCGCGCTGTACGGCGTCGTGGCCGACGGGATCGGCACGGCGCAGGTGGCGACCGCCGCCGACCCGCCGGCCGAGGAGAGCGGGACGGCGCCACAGGTGACGATCGAGGCGCCACCGGCGGAGAACGCCACCGTCCCGGTGGGGGCCGCGTCGACGCCGGTGGCACCGGGCGCGGTGTTGACCACGGTGGCGGTGATCACGATGGTGCCGGCCGTTGTCACGTCCGGTCCGACCGACGGCGTCACCGACGTGGGGGCAGCGGTGACGGTGGCCGTGGCCGAGCCGGTGCTGGCGGCGTATGTGCTCCCGGCGTAGGCATAGGCGGCGGTGACCGTCAGTCCGCCGGCCGGTTCGGCCGGCAGAAGGCAGGTGGCCGTGCCGCCGGCCCCGACCGCCTGGGCGGCGCACGCCGGGTCGACCGAACCGTCGACGGTGAACGAGACCGTGCCGGACGCGACCGGTGACGCCCCCGACGTCACCGTCGCCGCGGCGGTGAGTGGCACGCCGTAGGCGACGGTGCCACCGGCCGGCAGCGGACCGGTCGGAGCGGCCAGGCCGACGGTCGTCGCCGTCGGGAAGCCGCTGACCTTGAAGTACGCCGGGGCCGACGTCGACGCGGTGGTGAGCGATGTCGCCGCCGGTGTGTAGGCGGCCGTCACTGTGTCCTCGTAGCCGGGACGGGGGACGAAGGTACAGCTGGCCTGGCCGGACGGCCCGACCGGCTCCGACGAACACGAGCCTCCCCCGCTGGCGGTGATGGCTGTCACGCCCTGGTGGAACGTGACCGTCCCGCCGACCGTGGCGCTGCCGGCGACGAGGGCCACCGTCGCGGTGACCGTGATCGGCTGCCCGCCCGTGGCTGTCGCCGGGTGGGTCTGTGTCGAGCCGGGGCTCAGCGTCACCGACGTCGGGTCCTTGGTCGGCGTGTACGTCGTGCTCGACTGGCTCGACGTCCAGTCCCGGCAGGTCCCGGTGGCGCTCGAACAGAAAGTGACGCCGAACGGCACCGCGCCGAGCGCCGTCGGCGGCTGGTTGTCCGTGCACGTCGCCAGGCCACCGGTCACCGGCACCGCTGTGCAGCCGACGACGGGCGCGCCGTGGGCCGAGAAGGCGGCGACCCCACCCGGGACCGCTGTCGTGTGATCGGTGTTCGTGACCGACGCGGTCAGCACGACCGGCACGCCGACGCCACTCACGCCGAGCTGCCCGACGGCGGTCATGGTGACGCCGGAACCGGCCGCCGACACGGCGACGGTGGTCGCCGCCGAGCTCTTGGCGTTCGTCTGGGCGTCGCCGGCGTAGGCGGCGACCACCTTGGCTGTCGGCGCGGTGCCACCTGTCCCGGGGACGAATGTGCACGGCGATGCCCGGCCGTTGCCCAGTGTCACGGGTGCCGGGTTGGTCTGGCCGTGGCCGGTACAGGCGATGGCCGTGCCGCCGAGCCGGGTGTAGGTCACCTCGGCCGGAGGGGCGTCGCTGGTCGGCAACCCGCCGACGGTGGCCCGGAGCGTGACCGTCGTCCCGTAGACGACGTGAGTGGCGCTGGCTGTCAGCGTCACCGTCGGTGTGGCCTTTGTCACCGAGTAGCTGACCGGCCCGATCGACGCGGTCGAGTTGTCGCCCTTCCCGGGGAATGTGGCGGACAGTGTGTACGTCGTCCCCGGGACAGCTGTCCGGAACGAGCATGTGACGGTGGTGCTGCTGCCGGCGGCGGTGTTCGACGAGATTGTCTGGGTGCAGATGGTCGTCCTCGTCCCGCCACCGCCCGGCGCCCGGGAGAAGGTCACCTGGCCGGAGCCGAGCGATGTCGTCGCGTAGGTCGGCGGGACGACGGTCACCGCCACCCGCAACCCGCCGCTGGTCGTCACGTGGAGGTTGCTCAGCGTCGTGACGTCCTTGGTGGTCGTGATCGTCGCCGTCGAGCTCGTGCTCACCCCGTAGGCCGTGCTGCCGCTGTAACGGGCGTAGTAGCCATGCGCGCCGAGCGCGGCCGGATCGTTGAACGTGCACGACGCCGCCCCGGCCGTGAGCGCCACGCCGCTGCAGACCGCAGTACCTGTCGACCGGTAGAACGCCTCGGTCCCCGTCGGTGAGCCGCCGCTCGCCGTCACCGCCGACCGCAGGGTCACCGACCGACCAGCCGGGACTGTCGCCGACCCTGTGACCGACAGCGACGTGGTCGTCGTCGCCAGCGACCAGCTCACCGTCACCGCGGCGTACCCCGTGCTCTTGCCGGACGCTGTGTAGGCCGCTGTCGAGACCCAGCCTGTCCCGGCGACGTTACTGAGCCCGCCACCACCGCCGCCGCCGCTGGCATCGGTCCCGCCGCCACCCCCGCCGCCACCGCCGTACCAACCGCCACCACCACCACCGCCGCCGCCACCGCTGGCCGCGGCGCCGTTGCCGTCACCGCCGCCGCCGCCGCTCATCCCCGACCCGGACCCGCCGCCTGTCCCGGAGGAGCAGCCGTGGCCGCTGCCGCCGCCACCCGGTCCCGATGTCGTCGCCCCGCCACCGCCGCTGCCACCGGGTGTCGAGAAGAAGCATGTCGTGCCCGCGCCGCCGTTGCCGCCGCTGGCCGGGTGGCCGCCGCTGCCGGCGCTGGTCGGCCCGTGGCCCGAGCCGTACGAACCGGTTCCGCCACCGCCCCCGGCGATGACGACCGCGGCCGAGCTCGACGTCACCGTGACCCCGGTCCAACCCCCGCCGCCGGACCCGTGCCGTTCGTGACCCGATCCACCGCCGCCACCACCCGGGTAGCCACCGGTGCCTGTTGTTGTTGTGCCGAGACCGTTACCGCCGGCGGTCACCGACAGCGCCCGGTTCCAGCCCGCGCCGTACGTGGTCGTGATCGCTGTGAGGTCGATCGTGGCCGAGACGGTGCCGCCCTTGCCCGAGACCGTGCCTGTCCCGCCGCCGACCGCCCCGTTCGCCTGGACCCGCACGCTGGTCACCCCGACCGGGATCAGCAACAGGGCCCCGACCTCTGTGTGGTTGTGTGTCCCGTCGCTTTGGTACGTGCACGTGATCGTCAGCCCTGTGGCCGAGCAGCCGGACGGCAGCGTTGTCGACGCCAACGCGGCCGGGCCCAGGCCGCCGGCCGCCCGGGACCCATTCGGTGCGGACCCGGTTCGGGGCACGACGAGGGCGGCGGCGATCGCCAGGCAGAGCAGCGAGACGCCGATCCCTGGCCCCGGGCGCGCGGCACGCCGCCACTTCCCGGCGCCTCGTCGGCGCTCCCCCGCTACCTCGGCGGGCCGCATCAATTCCCGGTTGGACAAGCCGGCAAACGCTAGCAGTGAAGTCCCTGTAAGAGCCTAATGAATGCGAGTTAAAACGGGCATTTGCGACAATGAGCGAACACTGTCCACAGAGCGCACGATGTTGGCGGGAAATGGACCGGTGACCGCTCTCGGTCGTAGACCGATGGCCCCGCGGCGGCTGCGCCTCGGGGCAGTGGTGATCGGCGGTTGCATCTCCGCTCCACGTCTGCAGTATTATTTACCGAAATGGGGATAACGGTAAAAAACCCACGATCTACATGGAGCTAGCTGGCCGCAAAGTCCCGATCGTCTGGCATGGCCGCCGCGCCAAGGCCTTCGTCCCGACCCGGCTCGGCGATCGCCACCTCACACTCGACTCTCACGCAACCCGAGCCACGGCGGTGGCGGCCGCAGAGGTCGGCTTCGCCGCCTCGGGCCTCGAGGCCGACTACGAGCCATTGGCCAGGCTTCTGCTCCGGGCCGAGGGCGTCGCATCGTCGTACATCGAAGGCGTGCGAGCCCCCGTCGCCGACGTCGTGATGGCCGAGGAGATGCCTACGTCAGACGCGGCCGCCGCTTGGGTCGCCGCCAACTTGGCCGCCCTCGTCGCCGCGGTCGCCCAGGCGATGACCGGGGAGCTCTCCGTCGACCAACTCTGCGAGTGGCACCGAACCCTGATGACTGGCAGTCCGACCCCGGCGCGGTACGTGGGGGTCATCCGCGACGAGCAGGGGTGGATCGGTGGTACCGACCCGACGAACGCCGCGCTGGTCACCCCACCGCCGGACATGTTGGGTCCGCTCTTGCAGGACCTGGTCGCCTACATCAACCGGACCGATGTCGACCCGATCGCCCAGGCGGCCATCGCCCACGTCCAGTTCGAGATCGTCCACCCCTTCGCCGACGGGAACGGGAGGATTGGACGCCTCCTCGTCTCGTGGATCCTGACCCGCCGTCTGCAGCTGGTCGTCCCGCCGCCGGTCAGCGTGGCCATGGCCGCCGACGTCGGCGGCTACCTCTCCGGTCTCACCGTCTTCCGGATGGGCGACCACAACGAATGGGTGCGCTGGTTCGCCGGGGCGACCGGCCAGGGTTCCCGGGCCCAGACGGGCCTCATTCGAGCGGTCGACGAACTCGAGTCATGGTGGCGCGTCCAACTCGCCGACAGAGCACTGAGACGGGGTGCCGGAGCGTGGCGAGTGCTGGACCTGCTCCCTCGACACCTCATGCTGACCAGCCACGTCGTCGCCCAAGAGTGCGGGCTCTCGGCCAAGGGGGCGATCGACGCCCTGAAGACGCTGGCGAGCGCTGGCGTGCTCACTGACTATGGCGTCAGACCAGCGGGTCCGGGCCGGCCCCGGCACATCTTCGTGAACCAAGACCTGTTGGCGCTGACCGGCTCGAGCCCCCTTCGTTGAACGGGACCCGGAGGGATGACCACCTACCTCGGCCGGTAGACGTCGGCCCGGTGGTCGACCCGATCGACGGTCACGACCCGACCGTCCTCGTCGATCCAGTACACGACGCGGTACGCGCCCACGCGAGCGCCGCGCCATCCGGCCAGTTCTCGCTGCAGGGCATGACCGACCCGGTGTGGGTTGGCCACCAGGCGACCGAAGCAGAACCCGATGATGGCGGCGGTTACCCGTGGCGACGTCGCCGCCAGCCGGTCCATCGGCCGAGCGGCCGGAGGTGCCCACCGCAGCTCGTAGTCGTCCACGCGACCAGCGAGCCAGCGCCCAGCGGCCCGGCTTTGGAACGGTTCGCCGTCAGCGCTTGGCCACCGGTCGGCCGTAGCGCTGGCGGGCGGCCTCGCCGGAGGTCCCGACCATGGCCCCGATGGCGGCCCACGAGTGCCCACGGGTCCGGGCGACGGTGACCGCGTCGCTCAACCGCCGCTCCGCAGCGGCCCGCTCCTGGAACGCGAGGCGAACCTCCCGGAGCGGACCGGCGTCCGCCATATCGGCCAGGTCGGACTCGTGCCCCTCGAACCGGGCAGCCAGCTCGTCGGCCTGGTCGAGGATCTCCTGGGTCGTTCGCGGCATGGGCGTCACCTGAGGTATCTCGGCCTGACCGGCATGGCGTGCACGACAACGGGACCGTGCCGGCCGTCGACCACCCCGATCTCGAGGAGATTGCCGGCCCCGTCAGGTCCAACGAACATGGTCAGCCCCTCATCGAGGTCTGTCGATCGGATCGGGTGGTTGAAGACATGGAGGATGGTCGTTCGATCCATACCGTGCCGGTAGGCACTCGGAGCAATCAACGGCTCTTTCACTGTCTAAGCTACCTTGTCAACGGACCGACGAGAAGTTAACTTGCGGATATTCCGCCGATGACGATCCGCCCAGCGACGGAAGTGAGCCGGAGGTCGTGAGGTACAAGGCGCACGAGGGGCCCACACACTGAACGGTCCATTCGATCCGGACCTCCGTACGTAGCGGCTCCCCTTCGAACCTGAATCAGGCCTGGGACAAACCTGAGAGTACGCTGAGCCGATGCGCCGCCGACGCCGAGCCCCGGTCGCCATCGGCTTGGTCGTCGGTGGCGTCGTCCTGGGCCTCGTCGCACTCGGCGCGGGCGTGGCGACCGGCGGCGGCCGGGTGGCGGGAGCCGACGAGCCGGGGCCGTACTACCTGGCGATCGGGGGATCGGAGTCAGTGGGCGTCCAGCCCGACGCAGCCGACCCCCGGGGGGCGCCGACGGACGAGGGTTACGCCGACGACCTCACCCGGTCCGAGGCGGCCCGCTGGCCCGGCCTGCAGCTCGTCGAGCTCGGCTGCCCCGGCGAGACGGCGAGCGCGGCGCTCGGCGGCGGCGGTGCGTGCCACTACGACGCCGGCTCACAGGTCAGCGAGGCGTTGGCCTTCCTCCACGCCCACCCCGGCGCAGCGGTGCTGGCCACCGTCGACCTCGGCTTCAACGACCTCCGGCCGTGCCTGGCCCGCCGGGCGGTCGACGCGCACTGCGTGGCGGCCGCGCTGGCCGAGGTCGGCCAGACCGTGACGACGATCGTCGACGAGCTGGAGTCGGCCGGCGGCCCGTCCCTCGACGTCGTCGGCCTCGAGAAGTACGACCCGTACCTCGGCGCGTACACCGCGGGACCGGACGGCGAGACGTTCGCCGAGGCGACGTTGCCGGTCTTCGGCGAGCTCAACGCCACCCTGGCCGGTGCCTACACCGCGGCCGGCGCGACCGTGGCCGACGTCCCCGGCGCGTTCGACACCGCCGACCAGCGGCCGACCACGCTCGCCGGCTACGGCACGGTGCCGACCGACGTCGCCCGGGTCTGCACGCTCACGTGGGCGTGCGCGGACAGCCCGTTCCCCCACAACGTGCACCCGAACGCGCAGGGCTATCAGGTCGTCGCCGGCGCGGTCGCGACCACGCTCGACCCACCGGGCTGACGAACGCCGGGCTGACCGGGTCCAGCCCGACCGGCATCGGACCGACCGGCATCGGACGGGCGCCAGCGGAACGGTGGGAACCACGCCAGCCCGGCCCGCTCGTCCGGCCGGTCGGGGCCGGTGAGGACGAACCGCAGCGGCGTCCACCGGACGACCGTGACGAGGACGGCCGTGCCGAGCAGCGTCGCCGGGAACAGGACGATCGTGGTCACCCACCACGACGACGTCGCGATCTCCAGCCCGGCCGCGGTGAGGCCGGTCAGGACGAGCTGGAGGACGAGGACGTGCGAGAAGTAGAAGCCGCCGGACACGTCGGAGCCCCACGTGAACAACCGGTCGGTCCGCGACGGCGCCGTACGCCCGGCCGCCCGGTTCGCCCAGATCCAACCGAGCGCGTAGAGCCCGGCGATCGCCGCGACGAACCAGACGACCGCGACCGGCTGGTAGAGGTCGGACGCGTGGCCCGGCGTCTGGTGGAGCGCGAGCCCGACGACGTAGTAGCCGATCGTCAGCCCGCCGACCCCGGCGGCCCCGACGACGATCGCCCGGTGGCGGCGGGCGACGAACCGCTGGACGTCGTCGGCGTGGTCCGCAGCCAGTAGCCCGAGGATGAGGTAGAGCTGGTAACCGACGATCACCCGGGATGTCGTGAGGTTGAAGTCGTAGTGCCGGATCGTGCCGGCGACGCCGGTGTGCCACGAGAAGTAGTGCGTCACGACCATCATCGCCAGCTGGAGGACGGCACTGACGCCGAGGACCCACCAGTGGTACCGGCGGGTGACGCGCACCAGCCAGACGAGCAGCGGCAGCAGGACGTAGAACTGGATGAGGACGACCGCGTAGTAGAGCTGGTAGTAGCCCCACCACAGGTCGTGGGCGAACGAGCCCCAGGCCCCCATCGCCTGGGAGTGGGCGATCAGTGTGTACGTCCAGTAGATGACCGTCCACGCCAGGTAGGGCACGACGATCTGGCTGAGCCGCCGGTACCAGAGCGGGCCGATCCCCCGCCGCCGGGTGGCCTGGGCGTAGTAGGGCGACGAACGCGCTCAGGAAGAAGAACAGCTCGCGGGTGGCGTGGAGGAGCATGACCGATCCCCACCCGAACTGCGCGTTGCCGGCCACCGGCCACAGCACCGAGTGCTGGGCGACGACGGCGACGAAGGCGACCGACCGGTAGAGGTCGAACTGGCGCAGGTAGAAGCCGCGCCCGCCCGTCACCGAGATCTGGTCGCCCGCCGCCGAAAGCTGGCCGCCCGCCGAGGCGGGGATACCGGTCGAAAGATCGTCGGTCACCGAGACGCGGGCGTTCGCCCGGCCACTGGCTCGGGGTCGATCGGCGACGACACGGCCTCCTCGGCGGCCAGCTCGTCGGCGGTTGTCGGCCGGCTCCGCCACCGCTCGGGGACCCACGTCCGCCACTCCTGCCGCTGGCGGCCGGTGAGCGGGACCGTCACCGGCGTCCGGGACAGCAGGCTGGTCATGAGCACGCAGGCGAGGAAGACGACGGTGACGGTGAGGACGCTGACGACCGGCCACGACAGGTACTGGTCGAGCTGCCGCCAGCCCAGCCACGAGAGGGCGAGGATGAAGATCATCTGCCCGAGGTAGACGCCGTACGAGTTGTCGGAGCCGGACCGGATCATCGCCCGGACGCTCGTCGACCGGCGACGGTCGACCAGGTAGACGCCGACGAGGTAGATGCAGGCGATGGCGCCGATGTTGAACGGGATGACGATCGGCTGGAGCGGGTCCGACCCCGAGCCGAGCCACGGCACGTCGTGGCGCGCCGAGAGGACGTACCAGACCTCGGCGACGACCGCGGCGGCGACGGTGACGGCCAGGACGAGCCGGACGTGACGAACGATCCACTGGTGGACGTCGTCCATGTGCAGGGCGACGACCATCCCGGCCAGTAGGTAGAACTGGTACGAGATCACCTCGCGGCTGGCCCAGAACCCCTGCATGCCGGGCGGGAAGACCCGCCAGTGCATCAGGCTGACGATCAGCACCTGGAGGCCGAGGCTCGCCGCCAGCAGGGCGACGTGGTGGCCGGCGGTCCGCCGCACGAGGGCCAGCATCGCCGGGAACAGCACGTAGAACTGCATGATGACGAGCAGGTAGTAGAGCTGGTAGTAGCCGGTGGCGACGAGGTACCAGAAGTGCCCGAAGCCGGTGGCCAGCGTGTACGACCCGCTCGGCAGCGTGACGAAGAAGTAGATCACCGTCCAGCACAGGTACGGCAGGCAGACCGAGACGAACCGCTTCTTGTAGAACCGCCCGTAGCTGCCCCGCCGCAGCGAGTAGTAGCTGTACGTCAGCATGCACGCGGAGATGAAGAGGAACGCCTCGCGGGTGACGTGGAGGAGCATCAACGCGCCGCCGACGGCCAGGCTGGCGCCGGGGGCGAAGTAGAGCAGCGAGTGCGTCGAGACGACGCCGGCCTGCTTGATCGGCCGCATGGCGTCGACGTGGTCGAGCCGCGGCTTGGCCGGCTTGGTCGTCCCCGTCGTCGTCGTCGAAGGCGGCACCGCCACGTCGCCGGCGGGCACCACCGTCAACTCACGAGCAGGCTGTAGATCGCCTCTTGGCGGGCGACCATCGATCGACGGACCTTCCCGTTCGGGCCGGCCGGCAGCTGCTGGACGACGTGGAAGGCCACCGGTCGCTTCGGGCGGGAAAGGTCGCGGGCGCACCGACCGTGCAGCCGGTCGACGATCGCCTCGGCCCGTGACCGGTCGTCGTCACCGACCACGCCCTCAGCCACCAAGAAGGCGACGGGTACCCGACCGAACACCTGGTGGTCCCAGCCAACGACCACCGCGGCGCGTACGTCGGGGTCGGCCAGGATCGTCTCTTCGACCTCACGGGGGAAGATCTTCTCCCCGCCCCGATTGATGACGTCGTCGGCCCGGCCCACGAGAAAAAGGTAGCCGTCCTCGTCGAGGTAGCCCAGGTCGCCGGTGTCGAGCCAGCCGTCCGCGTCGACGCGGTCCTCGTAGCCGGTGCCGGCGTAGGCGCCGATCACCCCCGGCCCCCGGATCTCCACCCGCCCGACGACCGGGTCGCCGGTCGAGCCGGCGGCGGTCGCCTGGCCGGTGGCGACCTCGTCGTCGGCGACCACGCGGAGCTCGACGCCGACCGGCCGGCCGACCGAGCCCGGCTTGCGCGGGCCGTCCAGCGGGTTGGCGGTGATCTGGCTCCCGGCTTCGGTCATGCCGTACGTCTCGACGATCGGCAGGCCGGTGGCGTCCTCGAACCGGCGCCGCGTCGGCTCGGGGAGCGGCGCGGAGGCGGACCGCACGAACCGGATACCCGCGGGGACGACCTCGCCGGCCGCCAGCGGGACGAGCCGGGCGATGATCGCCGGCACGGCGTTGATCCACGTGACGCGGTGGCGGGCCATGTCGGCCCAGAAGGCCGTCCGGTGGAACCGGTCGTCGAGGACGACGGTCGCGCCGGCGACGAGCGAGGCGAGCAGGCCGACGACCTCGGCGTTGATGTGGAAGAGCGGGAGGGAGTTGAAGCCGCGGTCGGTGGCCGAGAGCCGGTGGTGGCGGGCGATGGCCCGGGCGGTGTGGAGCAGCTGGCGGTCGGTCAGCCGGATCAGCTTGGGCGTCCCGGTCGTCCCCGACGTCGACAGGACGAGCCCGCCGTCGGCCGGCCGGGGCGTAGCCGACATCCCCAAGGTCGACGGCGTCCCGAGGGTCGGCGCCGACCCGGGCGCACCGTCCGGCAGCTCGACGTCGGGCAGGTCGAAGGAGCCACTGCGCAGCACGATCCAGTCGGTCGCCACGCCGGCTGGGCCGGTCCGGTCGCTCAGCACGACGGCCGGGCGCACGCGGCCGCAGACGGACGCCAGCTCGGCGTCGGGCGCCGCCGGATCGAGCGGCGCGGCGACGCGACCGGCCGCGACGACGCCGAGGAAGACCATCGAGAAGTCGACCGCGTCGGCGACGGCGATGCCGACGGTCTCGCCGGAGCCGATACCGAGGTCGTCGAGCAGCCCGGCCCACCGCGTCGTCGCCCGGCGGAGGTCGCCGAACGTCACGGACCGCCCGGTGCGGGCGTGCTCGACGTACGGGTGGGCGGCGCCGGTCAGCGAGCGGAACCAGATGAGCTCGGCCAGGTGGGTCCCGAGCGGCGTCGACCGGCCCGCGGTCGACGGGTCGAGATCGGGGACGAACGGCCCAGGGGCGAACGGCTCGGGGGCGAACGGCACGGTCAGTACATCATCCTCGGGTCGCGGTAGTGCTTGAACTCGAGGAGGTTGTCGGACGGGTCCTGGAGGACGAACGTCCGGTGCACCTCGGCCAGGCCCTCGAACCGGGTCGCCAGGTCGGAGAAGACGGGGACCTTGCGCAGCTCGACGAGGGCGTAGAGGGCGTCGAAGTCCTCGGCATGGCGGAAGGTCACGCCGAAGTGCCGCGGGTACAGCGACAGCGGACGGTCGCCGCCGCCCTCGTCCGGGGCTCGCTCGTCCGGCTCACTCAGATGGCAGACGAGCTGGTCGCCGAAGAAGTCGACCGTGATGCGGTCGCCGTACGTCCGGGCCAGCTTGCAGCCGAGGAGGTCGACGTAGAAGTGCTGGGCCTCGGCCAGGTCGAAGACCGGGATGGCGAGGTGGAAGGCGTCGCCCGGCTCCCTCAACGCTGCGGCTCCTCGAACGCCATGAGCGTGTCCGCCCGGAGGCCGAGCCGCAGGGTCTCGAGCCCGATGACCCCGCTCGGGGACACGTTGCCGAGGTTGACGTCGCAGCCGACACGCGTGACGAAGTACGACTGCAGCGTCGTCGTCGGCGCCTCGAACATCAGGCGGTCGTTGGGCAGGTCGCCGCCGAGCAGCTCCTCGATCAGCCCGATGCGGAGCTGTCCGTCGGGCCGGCAGATCCCCGAGTGGCCGCTTTCGCGGGACTCCAGGGTGACGAGGGCGGCGCCGGCGTCGAGGTCGTCGTGGACGTACTCGATCCACCGCTTCGGCATCAGCTTCTCCGACCGCTCCGAGTCCTTGAAGCCGACCTCGGAGATGACGACGAACTCGTCGGCGAGCTTGCGGACGTAGCCGGCCTTCTCGAGGTTCGAGATGTCGATCGTCCCGTTCGAGACCTCGACGTGCCGGCAGGCGAGCTCGTGGCAGAGGGCCCGGAAGTCGTCGAACCGGTCCTGCAGGACGTGCTTCTCGAAGAGCGTGCCACCGAGGTAGTAGTCGATGCCGGCGTCGCGCAGGAGCGCCGCCTTGGCGCCGATCTCGCCGGAGACGATGGCGGTGCCCCAGCCGAACTTGACGAAGTCGAGGTACTCCCCGGCGCTGGCGACGACGTCCTCGAGGGCGCGGAGCGGCAGGCCGCCGTCGACGACCATCGTGATGCCGACCCGCCGTGGCTTGGTCTCTCGTTGTGGAAGCTGCAGTGCGGTCTGGTTCACGGAAGCTCCTTTCCTCTTCTCGTCCTCGTACCCGTTCGGGCCCGAGCGGTCCCCCTCAGGACCCCGACATCGACGGCCGCCTCGCCGCGGCGAGCGGCCGTTGCACGACGAGCCCGTTGCCGACCGGCCCCCACGGCATGCCGTCCGGGTCGATCCCGTCGAGCCAGGCCGCGAGCACGCGCACGACGCCGCCGTGGGCCACGACGACGACGTCGCCGTTCGTCCCCTCGGCGACCATGGGCGCGAGCACGTCGTCGCCGAAGCCGGCGACCCGCCGGTAGAGGTCGCGGACGGACTCGCCGCCCGGGGCGGTGGCGTCGGCGTCGCTCACCTGCTCGCCCTCGATCCCGACGACCGCGGCCGGCAGGACCCGCGACGGGGTCCCTTCGACCTCGCCGAAGCTGCGCTCCCGGAGCCGCTGGTCACGGACGACGTCCCGGCCGAGCCGGGTGGCGAGCGGGCCCGCCGTCTGGACGGCCCGGTCGAGGTCGCTCGAATAGAGCGCGGCGACCGGCACCCCGGTCAGCGTGGCGGCCAACTGCTCGGCCAGCTGCTCAGCCTGGGCCCGCCCCAGCGCGGTCAGCGCCGGCTCGGCCGCGTAGCCCTGGACGAGACCGAGGACGAGACCGAGCGCGTTCCACGTGCTCTCGCCGTGCCGGACCAACCAGACGGTGTCGGGACGTTTTCCCACGTACCGAGCGTGCCAGGTCAACCTGGGCGGCGGGTCGGAGCGCCATGGGCTTAGCCTGAGGTTTCGCGAAAACTTCGGTAAAGAAAGAACATTCTGACGTTTTCTGCTCTCTTTCGCCCCGGTTCCGGGCCTTCTGGGAACCTCGGGCGCGGCCCTCGTCGGAGGGCCTTCCAGCCCCGTCGGGGGGGGCCTTCCGGCCCCGTCAGCGGGGGGTCGGGCCAGCCCCGTCAGCGAGGGTCGGGCCGGTCGATGTTCCAGTGGCGGGCGACCGTCGGCTGCCAGTCGGTCGGCCCCCCGTCGCCGGTCGAGAGGAGCCGGAAACGGCTGATCATCCGCTGCCCACCCTCCTGGTCGCCGTAGAGGAGGTCGATCATGAGCGGCTCCCGGGCCTCGATGGCCGCCCGGACGACGTCCCGGTCGGGGTCGTCGGGCTCTCGGATCGCCCCCTGCCAGAACCCGAAGTAGCCGGCCGGGATGTAGAGGTCCCGGGACAGGCGCCGGAAAGCCTCGGGGTCGGCGTGGTCGTTGTCGCCCGGCTTCCCGGTCGGGTCGATCGTCCAGCCGTGGAGGACGCCGATGCCGTTGCCGACGTTGTGGAGGCCCATCGTGAGGTAGATCGACGCCGTCGACCACCTCGGCCGACGCCTGGCCGCCGGCGATCTCCACCGCGTACTGGTCGGCGAAGGTGATCCGCTCCGACGGGTGCTCCGGACGAGACGGGACGAGCACCGGACGGAGCCCGGAGAGCAGGGTGAGCTCGGCCACCCGGGCCGACCGGTTGGCCGAGCGGACGGACGAGAAGGTGGCGATCGGCGAGGACGAGCGTCCCGGCCGCGGTGGCGAGCGACGAGACCGTCGCCCAGTCGACCGACGCGACCACGACGTTCACGCGACCGCCCCGCTCCGCCGCCGATGCGGCGACGGTGGCCCCGGGGATCGGCGGCCGGCCGTCTCCCCGGGGCCTACTCGCCGCCAGGAACCCCCCGACCGCGAGATGGTCGATGTCGTCGCCGGCCCAGCCGGCTCGATGGTCGAGGCCGACCGTAGCCGCTGGTCGAGCCGGAGACAATGGCGTCGTTGGCGGACCGACCGGCCCGGGGATCGATCGTCAGAGGATCGGCCCCGTCGGCGGGCGCTCCGGTCGTCTCGGGTGCCTCCATCCGGGTCGCATCCTACGGTCCCCGCCCGGTCCGGGCTGGGGTGAGCTCGTCGCCGGTCGGCGCCGTCGCCGGCGCTCCAGTCCGGCCGGGCTTCGCGTTCAGTCCCCGATCGGGACGGCGACCGGGACGCCCTCACCGCCGTCCGGCGCGGTCAGCGGGGTCGGTCGGCCCTTCGGCAAGATCAGCGCGGCGACGAGGCCGACGACGGAGACGAGGAGCACGACCCAGAACGAGTACCCGAACGAGTCGGCGAGCTTCGTCGCCACCGGCAGCGGCAACTTGCTCGTCACCGCGGTCGGCGCCCCGGTCAGGATGCTGCCCAGCTGCGGCAACCGTCCGGCGATCTGCCGCTGCAGGACGACCGCGACCAGGGCGGTGCCGAACGAGCCGCCGACCCGCAGGACGATGTTGATCGTCGTCGACGCCCGGGGCACGAGCGCCGGGGTCAGGTTGATGTACGCGGCGGCGATGGCCGGCATCATCACCCAGCCCATCCCGAGGCCACGGACGAAGAGCGAGAAGGCCAGCCAGCCGTAGCCGCTGGTCGGGCTGAGCTGGGTGAAGGCGATCGTGCCGAGGATGAAGACGGCCATCCCGACCGGGACGATCCGGCCGGCCCCGTACTTGTCGGTCAGTCGGCCACCGAGCGGCATGCACAGCATCGCCCCGATGCCCTGCGGGGCCATCAGCAGGCCGGCCACCAGCGCGCTCTCGCCCCGGACGATCTGGTAGTAGAGCGGCAGCAGGAACATGGCGCCGTAGAGACCGGCCCCGAAGATGAACGTGACGAGGTTGGCCATCGAGAAGCTGCGGTCCCGGAACAGTCGCATGTCCAGCAGCGGGCGGTCGATGTGCAGCGCGTGGAGGACGAACGCGGTCACGAGGACCGCGCCGGAGGTGAGGCAGGCGATGACCGTCGTGCTCCCGAACCCGCTGCCCCCGCCGGCCTCCGACAACCCGTAGACGAGGAGCGCGAGGCCAGGCGAGAGGAGGGCGACGCCGAGGAAGTCGAGCCGGCCGGGGTCAGCGTGCCGCTCCTGGACGAGGAAGCGAGACGACAGCAGCAGCCCGACGATGCCGATCGGCACGTTCACGAAGAAGATCCAGCGCCACGTGACGTTGTCGACGATCAGGCCGCCGAGCACCGGCCCGAGCACCGGCGCGATCAGCGTCGGCACGCCGAGGATCGACATGACCCGGCCGATCCGCTGCGGTCCGGCCGCCCGGGCCAGGATCGTCTGGCCGACCGGCATGATCATGCCGCCGCCGAGGCCCTGGAGGATGCGGAAGAAGATCAGGCTCTCCGCCGACCACGACAGCCCGCACATCGCCGAGCCCAACGTGAACAGGCCCAGCGAGATCATCCACATCCGCTTCGCCCCGAACCGCTCGACCATCCAGCCCGACAGCGGGATGACGATGGCCAGCGCGAGCAGGTACCCGGTCGTGACCCACTGGATCGTCGCCAACGACGTGTGGAAGTCGCGGCTCAGCGTCTCGATGGCGACGTTGACGATCGTCGTGTCGAGGATCGACATCATCGCCCCGAGGATCACGACCAGCGAGAGACGGCGCAGGACCGGGTCCTTCAGCGGGCTCTCGTCGACCACGCCGTCGCCGGACGTCCCGGAAGCGGTCGGCCCAGACCGCCGGTCCGGGCACGGCGGGATGGGGAGCCGGAAACGTCGCTCATCGGCGGCCAGCGTAACGAAAAGCTTGATAGTTGTCAACTATCGACTACGCTTGACTATATGGCAGACGCCATAGTTGACAGGATCCACTGATGAGCCTACGTTCTCGGCCCGTGCCACCCGCTGGAGCGGCCCCGACCGCCGACGTCGACGGTGACCGTGACGAGCTCGACGCGGACGAGGCGTGGCGGTTGGTCTACTCGCTCGTCCTCGAGGGCGAAGCCCACACCCGGCTGCACGAGGTGTGCCGGGACGTCGGCCTGCCGGTGAACCTGTTCAAGGCGATGCTGACGCTCGACCGGCCGCAGCCGGCGGCCATGCGCGACCTGGCCGACTACTTCAACTTCGACGCGTCGTACTGCACGACGCTGGTCGACGGCCTCGAAGCGCAGGGGATCGCCGAACGCCGACCGCACCCGACGGACCGGCGGATCAAGACGGTCGTCCTGACCGACCAGGGCCGGCAGGTGCTCGCCCGGGCGAGGTCGCTGATGGGCGAGCACCACCGTCCTTCCGGAGCCTCAGCCCAGCCGAGCAGCGACGCCCAGCACTCCCACCCCGAACGAAGTCGTGATTCATAACGAACGCCTGCGTAGCGAGGCCGGCCTTCGTCCTCGGCCAGATATGCCCAGTCCGCGATCAAACGGGTCACGCGCCTGTCTGGTCCCCGTACCGCGGCCACGTCGAGGTCACCGAAACCGAGTGCCGAAAGCCCGAGATGCCGATCGGCACGTTCACGAAGAAGATCCAGCGCCACGTGACGTTGTCGACGATCAGGCCGCGAGCACCGGCCGAGCACCGGCGCGATCAGCGTCGGCACGCCGAGGATCGACATGACCCGGCCGATCCGCTGCGGGCCGGCCGCCCGGGCCAGGATCGTCTGGCCGACCGGCATGATCATGCCGCCGCCGAGGCCCTGGAGGATGCGGAAGAAGATCAGGCTCTCCGCCGACCACGACAACCCGCACATCGCCGAGCCCAACGTGAACAGGCCCAGCGAGATCATCCACATCCGCTTCGCCCCGAACCGCTCGACCATCCAGCCCGACAGCGGGATGACGATGGCCAGCGCGAGCAAGTACCCGGTCGTGACCCACTGGATCGTCGCCAACGACGTGTGGAAGTCGCGGCTCAGCGTCTCGATGGCGACGTTGACGATCGTCGTGTCGAGGATCGACATCATCGCGCCGAGGATCACGACCAGCGAGAGACGGCGCAGGACCGGGTCCTTCAGCGGGCTCTCGTCGACCACGCCGTCGCCGGACGTCCTCGGAGAGCCGGTCGGCCCAGAACCGGTCGGCCCAGGGCCACTCGGCACAGCGGATGGGGAGCCGGAAACGTCGCTCATCGGCGGCCAGCGTAACGAAAAGCTTGATAGTTGTCAACTATCGACTACGCTTGACTATATGGCAGACGCCATAGTTGACAGGATCCACTGATGAGCCTACGTTCTCGGCCCGTGCCACCCGTTGGAGCGGCCCCGACCGCCGACGTCGACGGTGACCGTGACGAGCTCGACGCGGACGAGGCGTGGCGGTTGGTCTACTCGCTCGTCCTCGAGGGCGAAGCCCACACCCGACTGCACGAGGTGTGCCGGGACGTCGGCCTGCCGGTGAACCTGTTCAAGGCGATGCTGACGCTCGACCGGCCGCAGCCGGCGGCCATGCGCGACCTAGCCGACTACTTCAACTTCGACGCGTCGTACTGCACGACGCTGGTCGACGGCCTCGAAGCGCAGGGGATCGCCGAACGCCGGCCGCACCCGACGGACCGGCGGATCAAGACGGTCGTCCTGACCGACAAGGGCCGGCAGGTGCTCACCCGGGCGAGGACGCTGATGGGCGAGGCGCCACCGTCCTTCCGGAGCCTCAGCCCGGCCGAGCAGCGGCGACTCCGCACGCTGCTGGCCAAGGTGGCCGCCGCCGACCCGGTCCTGAGCGCCAAGCGCCAAGAAGAAGCGGCCCGGACCGCCGGCTGGCCCAAGGCCTTAGGCTCTCCGCGGCGCAGCCAGCTCCCGGCTGAACCCAGCGCCGGTACAGCCGCTTCAGCGCAGTCCGGCGAAGAGATCGTCCTCCGGCACCGCCGCGCCGGTCCGGTCGTCGACCCGGACGAAGCTCTCCCGTCCCATCACCGTGCGGAACACGTCCTGGCCGAGCTGGAGGAAGAAGATGTTCTCGGACTGGCTGGCGTGGGCGGCCAGGCTGTCGTACTTGCGGTCGGACCAGGCCGCGCAGTCGACCGTCGTCGTGATCAGCTCGTCCGGCGTCCCGAACTCCGGGTTCTCCGCCACCGGTTCGGGCAGCTCGATCCCGTGCTCGCGGAGCACGTCGCCGAAGCCGGCGAGCGACGAGCGGGGAAGCGCGGTGTAGTAGAGCTTGGCCGGGATCCCCGTCGACCGGGCGGCCGCCAGCGTGATCCGGTTGGCCTGGATGTGGTCGGGGTGGCCGTAGAAGCCGTTCTCGTCGTACGTGACGACGACGTCCGGCCGGTAGTGCTCCATCAGCTCGGCCAGCTTGGCCGCGGCGACGTCGACCGGGGTGTGCCAGAAGGCGCCGGGAGCGTCGTTCTGCGGCCAGCCCATCATCCCGGAGTCGTGGTAGCCGAGCAGCTCGAGGTCGGTGACGCCCAGCACCCGGCAGCTCGCCTCCAGCTCCTGGCGCCGGAGAGCGACGATCTCGTCCGTCGTCGTGGTCCGGCTCGCCGGGCTTGATCCCGCCGGGGCCGTCGCCGAGCTCGCCGTTGGTGCACGTGACGAGGACCGTGCGGACCCCTTCGTCGGCGTAGCGGGCGAGGACGCCGCCGGTGCCGGTCGCCTCGTCGTCGGGATGGGCGTGGACGGCCATGAGCGTGAGCGGGCGGGCGGTCATCGGGTCAGCGTACGTGGCCATCGCGACGCCTCCGGCCGAGGAGCCGGGCGGCGTCGTCGACGCGGGCGGGCGCAGTTGTACAGTCGACGAGTGGCTCGAGCAGCCGCCTACGTCCGACAGCCCCCAGCCGGCGACCATTCGATCGCGACCGGATCGACTGGTCGCTCGACGTCCTCGCCGGTGCCCGCCTGCTCGACCGTTCGGCAGGCATGGCGCGGGCTGACCGCTCACGGAGAACGAGCCGAGCATCGCGCCGGCTGACTCGATCGGTCGGGCGTCAGAGGACGGACGCCAGCGGCACGTACGGCAGCCCGTGGGCCTCGGCGACGGGCTCGCAGACGACGGATCCGTCGACGACGTTGACGCCGAGACCGAGCGCCGGATCGGCCCGGGCGGCCTCCCTCCAGCCGTGGTCGGCGATCTCCAGCGTGTACGGCAGCGTGGCGTTGACGAGCGCGTGGGTGGAGCTGTGCGGGACGGCACCGGGCATGTTGGCGACGCAGTAGAAGATCGACCCGTGGACCTCGAAGGTGGGGTTCGAGTGGGTCGTCGGCCGGGTCGACTCGAAGCACCCGCCCTGGTCGACCGCGATGTCGACGAGCACCGACCCGGTGGGCATGCGGGCGACGAGGTCGTCGGAGACGAGCTTCGGCGCCCGGGCGCCGACGACGAGCACCGCGCCGATGACCAGGTCGGCGTCCTCGCAGACCTCTTCGATGGCGTGCGTGCTCGACGCGACGGTCTCCAACGCGCCGCGGAAGTGGTGGTCGACCTGGCGGAGCCGCTCGAGGTTCCGGTCGAGGATGTACACGTTGGCGTGCATGCCGACGGCGAGCGTGGCCGCGGCCATGCCGACGACGCCGGCACCGAGGATGACGACCTTCGACGCCTGGACGCCGGGGACGCCGCAGATCAGGCTGCCCCGCCCACCGGCCGGCCGCATCAGATGATGGGCGCCCATGAACGGCGCCATCCGACCGGCCACCTCGCTCATCGGCGTCAGCAGCGGCAGGGAGCCGTCGGCCAGGCGGACCGTCTCGTAGGCGATCGCGGTGTTGCCGGCGGCCAGCAGGGCCTCGGTGCACGGGCGCGACGCCGCGAGGTGCAGGTACGTGAAGAGCACCTGGTCGCGGCGGAGGCCGAGGCGGGGGTACTCCGGCGGGACGGGCTCCTTGACCCCGAGGACGAGGTCGGCGGCGGCCCAGATCTCGTCGGCATCACCGACGATCGACCGCGCCGGTGGCGACGAACTCGTCGTCGCCGATCGACGACCCCTCCCCCGCGCCCTTCTCGACGTGGACGACGTGCCCGTGCGAGACGAGCTCGCGGACGCCGGCCGGCGTGATCGCCACCCGGTACTCGTCGTCCTTCACTTCCTTCGGAACGCCGACGATCATTGGCCGCGCCGCCTCCTTCTCACCGGGGCGTGCTCACGCTCACCGCCGTCTCTCAGTCCCCGATATAGCTCATGACGTGCTTGACGCGGGTGTAGTCCTCGAAACCGTAGACGGAGAGGTCCTTGCCGTAGCCGGAGTGCTTGAAGCCGCCGTGCGGCATCTCGGCGACGAGCGGGATGTGGGTGTTGATCCAGACACAGCCGAAGTCGAGGTCGCGGGCCATCCGCATGGCGCGGCCGTGGTCCTTCGTCCACACGCTCGACGCCAGCCCGTACTGCACGCCGTTGGCCCACTCGAGGGCCTGGGCCTCGTCGTCGAACGCCTGCACCGTGACGACCGGCCCGAAGATCTCCTGCTGGACCATCTCGTCGTCCTGGCGCAGCCCGGCGACGACCGTGGGGGCGAAGCAGTAGCCGCGATCGCCGACGGCGTCGCCGCCGGTCAGTACGCGGGCGTGGTCCGGGACGCGGCGCAGGAACCCCTGCACTCGGTCGAGCTGGTCGGCGTTGTTGAGCGGGCCGAAGTCGGCGTCGACGACGTCGGTGCCACCGACCACCTGCGACCGGGCCTGCTCGACCAGGGCCTCGAGCAGGTCGTGATGGACGCGTGGCCCGGCGAGGACACGGGTGGCGGCGGTGCAGTCCTGTCCGGCGTTGAAGTACGCCGCGCCGGCGATCCCCTCGGCGGTCGAGGCGACGTCGGCGTCGTCGAAGACGATCACCGGCGCCTTGCCGCCGAGCTCGAGGTGGACCCGCTTCAGGTCGGCCGCGGCGGCCGTCGCCACCTCGGTGCCGGCCCGGACACTGCCGGTGATCGAGACCATCGCCGGCACCGGGTGCTCGACCAGGGCGCGCCCGGTGTCGCGGTCCCCGCAGACGACGTTCAAGACGCCGGCCGGGACGTGCTCGGCGACGATCTCGGCCAGCAGCAACGTGCTGGCCGGCGTCGTGTCCGACGGCTTCAGCACCATCGTGTTGCCGGCGGCCAGCGCGGGGGCCCACTTCCAGACGGCCATCATCATCGGGTAGTTCCACGGCGTCACCGCGCCGCAGACGCCGATCGGCTCGCGGCGGACGTACGAGGTGTGCCCGGCGAGGTACTCACCGGCCGACCGGCCTTCGAGCAGCCGGGCCGCGCCGGCGAAGAAGCGGATCTGGTCGACCATCGGCGGGATCTCCTCCGACATCGTCAGGGCGAACGGCTTCCCGGTGTTCGTGCCCTCGGTCCGCACGAGCTCGTCGGCGCGGGCCTCGATGGCGTCGGCGATCCGGAACAGGGCGAGGCTCCGCTCCGACGGCGTCGTCCGCTTCCATTCGGCGAACGCGTCGGCCGCGCTGCGGACGGCCCGGTCGACGTCGCCCGGACCGGACACCGGGGCGTCGGCGTACGGCTCGCCGGTGCTCGGGTCGACGACCGGCGCGGTCGGACCGTCGTCGGCGGCGACGTAGCGGCCACCGACGAAATTCCGCAGCGCCGGTCGTCCAGCTGCCGGCCGCCCGATCTCCGTCCCCGTGCTCATTGCGACCCTGCCCTCATTGCCGGCGGAGCGTCCGGACGCCGGTACCGACGCCTCCATCCAGAATCACAGAGAATCGTTCGCCCGACAAGCGATAACGTAGAAGTCTCGGTCATCGACGCCGAAAACCCTTGACTCCGCTACCTCATATGACAGAATTCGACTAAAGAGACCGTCGCCCACGACGGACGTCGTTCCGACGGTCACGGCCCGGGGGGCCCGACGAGATCATGCCTGCCAACACCAACCGCAATGCCGACACCGACCGGGACACCCACACGGGCGACGGCCCCGGCGACACGGACGACAGTCTGGGCGACGCGGGTGACGGCCCCGGCGACACGGACGACGGTCTGGGCGGCGTCGATGCCGGATCGGGCCTGCCGTCAGGACTGCTCGACGATGCCAACCGGGCGATCATCGAAGCCCTCCAACGCGACGGGCGTCGGGCGTACGGGGCGATCGCCAACGAGGTCGGGCTGTCGGAAGCCGCGGTGCGCCGCCGCGTCCAACGGCTGCGCGAGAACGGCATCATCCAGATCGTCGCGGTGACGGACCCGCTGCAGCTCGGCTTCCACCGCCAGGCGATGGTCGGCATCCGGGTGGAGGGTGACGTCCGTCAAGTGGCGGCGAAGGTGAGCGCGCTCGAGGAGGTCGACTACGTCGTCATGTGCGCCGGGTCGTTCGACCTCCTGGCCGAGGTGGTCTGCGAGGACGACGACCGCCTGCTGCACCTCTTGAACGACTCGATCCGGTCGATCCCGGGCATCCGGTCGACCGAGACGTTCCTCTATCTGAAGCTGGCCAAACAGACCTACACGTGGGGTACTCGATGACCGACATCGCACCCATCTCGGGCACCGTCGACGACAACTCGCTGAGCGAGCGCGCCCAGCGGAACCTCTGGATGCACTTCACGCGCCTCGGCGCGTACGGGCCGCACCACGAGGTGCCGGTGATGGTACGCGGGGAAGGTCCGTACGTCTGGGACCAGAACGGCAAGCGCTACCTCGACGGCCTGGCCGGGCTCTTCACGAGCCAGATCGGCCACGGTCGGACGGAGCTGGCGGAGGCCGCGTCGAAGCAGGCGTCCGAGCTGGCGTACTTCCCGCTCTGGACGTACGCGCACCCCCGGGCGATCGACCTGGCCGAGCGGATAGCCAGCCTGACGCCGGGCGACCTCAACCGGGTCTTCTTCACGACGGGCGGGTCCGAAGCCGTCGAGTCGGCCTGGAAGCTGGCCCGGCAGTACTTCCGGTTGACCGGCCAACCGTCGCGGACGAAGGTCGTCAGCCGCAACATCGCGTACCACGGGACGACGTTCGGCGCCCTCTCGCTCACCGGCATCCCGGAGCTGAAGACGCCGTTCGAGCCGCTCGTGCCCGGCTCGATCAAGGTACCGAACACGAACTTCTACCGGGCCGACGAGCACGGTGACGACCTCGTCGCGTTCGGTCGGTGGGCGGCGGACGAGATCGAGCGGGCGATCGAGCGCGAGGGCGCGGACACGGTCGCCGCGGTCTACCTCGAGCCGGTGCAGAACGCCGGCGGCTGCTTCCCGCCGCCGCCGGGGTACTTCGCCCGGGTCCGCGAGATCTGCGACCGCCACGGCGTCCTGCTCGTCTCCGACGAGGTCATCTGCGCGTTCGGCCGGCTCGGCGAGTACTTCGGCTCGACCAGGTACGGCTACCAGCCGGACATCATCACGGTGGCCAAGGGGCTGACGAGCGGCTACGCGCCGCTCGGCGCGATGATCGCCAGCGACCGCCTCGTCGAGCCGTTCCTCCACGGCGACGCGAGCTTCGCCCACGGCTTCACGTTCGCCGGCCACCCGGTGAGCTGCGCGGTGGCGATGGCCAACCTCGACGTCTTCGAGCGCGACGGCATCCTCGACCACGTCCGGGCGACCCAGGACCGGTTCCGCGCCGCACTGGAGGGCCTGTACGACCTGCCGATCGTCGGCGAGGTCCGCGGCGACGGGTTCTTCTACGGCATCGAGCTCGTCAAGGACAAAACGACGAAGGCGACGTTCGGCGACGACGAGAGCGAGTCGCTCCTGCGGGGCTTCCTCTCCGGCGCGCTGTTCGACGCCGGCCTCATCTGCCGGGCCGACGACCGCGGCGACCCGGTCGTGCAGCTCTCGCCGCCGCTCATCTGCGGTCAGACGGAGATCGACCTGATCGCCGAGATCCTCCGGGACGTGCTCGCCGAGGCCTGGCGTCGCATCTAGGCGGCCGGCCCTCGATGACGCCAGCCAGTTGACGACAAGCCGGTGACGTCGGTCGGTCCGTACCGACGGCTCTCGCTGTGGTGGGACGAGGTCGGCGATCCGCTGGCCGATCGGCCGGCGCTCGATCGTGACCTCGATGTCGACGTGGCGATCGTCGGCGCGGGCTTCACCGGGCTGTGGACGGCCCACTCGCTGCTCGTCGCCGACTCGTCGCTCCGGGTGGCGGTGCTCGAGCGGGAGGTGGCGGGCTTCGGCGCGTCCGGCCGCAACGGCGGGTGGTGCTCGGCCCTCTTCCCGGCGTCCGACGCCCGCATCGCCCGCGACCACGGCGAGGCCGCGGCCCGGGCGATCGCGAGGCGATGCAGGCGACCGTCGACGAGGTCGGGCGGGTGACGGCCGACGAGGGCATCGACTGACTTGCAAGGGCGGACGTGTGTGGCAGGATAACGGATATAAATCGGAGCTGGCGGAAGCCGCGTCGAAGCAGGCGTCCGAGCTGGCGTACTTCCCGCTCTGGACGTACGCGCACCCTCGGGCGATCGAGTCTGGCCGAGCGGATAGCCAGCCTGACGCCGGGCGACCTCAACCGGGTCTTCTTCACGACGGGCGGGTCCGAAGCCGTCGAGTCGGCCTGGAAGCTGGCCCGGCAGTACTTCCGGTTGACCGGCCAACCGTCGCGGACGAAGGTCGTCAGCCGCAACATCGCGTACCACGGGACGACGTTCGGCGCCCTCTCGCTCACGGGCATCCCGGAGCTGAAGACGCCGTTCGAGCCGCTCGTGCCCGGCTCGATCAAGGTGCCGAACACGAACTTCTACCGGGCCGACGAGCACGGCGACGACCTCGTCGCGTTCGGGCGGTGGGCAGCGGACGAGATCGAGCGGGCGATCGAGCGCGAGGGCGCGGACACGGTCGCCGCGGTCTACCTCGAGCCGGTGCAGAACGCCGGCGGCTGCTTCCCGCCGCCGCCGGGGTACTTCGCCCGGGTCCGCGAGATCTGCGACCGCCACGGCGTCCTGCTCGTCTCCGACGAGGTCATCTGCGCGTTCGGCCGGCTCGGCGAGTACTTCGGGTCGGCCAGGTACGGCTACCAACCGGACATCATCACGGTGGCCAAGGGGTTGACGAGCGGCTACGCGCCGCTCGGCGCGATGATCGCCAGCGACCGCCTGGTCGAGCCGTTCCTCCACGGCGACGCGAGCTTCGCCCACGGCTTCACGTTCGCCGGCCACCCGGTGAGCTGCGCGGTGGCGATGGCCAACCTCGACGTCTTCGAGCGCGACGGCATCCTCGACCACGTCCGGACGACCCAGGACCGGTTCCGCGCCGCACTCGAGGGGCTGTACGACCTGCCGATCGTCGGCGAGGTCCGGGGCGACGGGTTCTTCTACGGCATCGAGCTGGTCAAGGACAAAACGACGAAGGCGACGTTCGACGACGACGAGAGCGAGTCGCTCCTGCGGGGCTTCCTCTCCGGCGCGCTGTTCGACGCCGGCCTCATCTGCCGGGCCGACGACCGCGGCGACCCGGTCGTGCAGCTCTCGCCGCCGCTCATCTGCGGCGAGACGGAGATCGACCTGATCGCCGAGATCCTCCGGGACGTGCTCGCCGAGGCCTGGCGTCGCATCTAGGCGACCAGCCCTCGATGACGCCAGGCCGTTGACGACAGGCCGGTGACGTCCGTCGGGCCGTACCGGCGGCTCTCGCTGTGGTGGGACGAGATCGGCGACCCGCTCGCCGACCGGCCGGCGCTCGATCGTGACCTCGACGTCGACGTGGCGATCGTCGGCGCGGGCTTCACCGGGCTGTGGACGGCCCACTCGCTGCTCGTCGCCGACCCGTCGCTCCGGGTGGCGGTGCTCGAACGAGAGGTGGCCGGCTTCGGCGCGTCCGGCCGCAACGGCGGGTGGTGCTCGGCCCTCTTCCCGGCGTCCGACGCCCGCATCGCCCGCGACCACGGCGAGGCCGCGGCCCGGGCGATGCGCGAGGCGATGCAGGCGACCGTCGACGAGGTCGGGCGGGTGACGGCCGACGAGGGCATCGACTGCCACTTCGCCAAGGGCGGCACGGTCGTCGTCGCCCGCAGCCGGGCCCAGGTGACACGGGCCCAGGCCGCGATCGCCGAGGCCCGGGCGCACGGCGCGGGGGAAGAGGACCTGCGCTGGCTCGACGCCGCCGAAGCCCGGCGCCGGCTCGGTGCGACCCGCGTGCTCGGCGCCACGTACACGCCGCACGGCGCGGCGCTGCAGCCGGCGCGGCTCGCCCGCGGGCTGGCCGACGCGGTCGAACGGCGCGGCGGGACGATCTACGAACGGACCCCGGTGACGGCCATCGAAGAGGGAGGACCGCCGGCGACGGCCGGCGGGTCGGCGCGGCGGCCCACGGTCCGCGACGCCCGGCGGCACGGTGACGGCCGACGTCGTCGTCCGAGCGGTCGAGGGGTGGACGCCCCAGCTGCCGGGGTACGAGCGGGCGCTCGTGCCGGTGTACTCGCTCATGATCGCCACCGAGCCGCTCGACGACGCGTTCTGGGACGGCGCGGGGTTGACGGACCGGGCGACGTTCTCCGACCACCGGCACCTGATCGTCTACGGGCAGCGGACCGCGGACGGGCGGATCGCCTTCGGCGGCCGCGGGGCGCCGTACCACTTCGGCTCGGCGGTCCGGCTGGCCTTCGACCAGGACCCGAAGGTCCACCGGGCCCTCCGGCGGGCACTCGTCGAGCTGTTCCCGGCGTTGGCCGACGTGTCGATCACCCACACGTGGGGTGGTCCGCTCGGCGTCCCCCGCGACTGGTTCGCGTCGGTCGGCCTCGACCGGTCGACCGGGCTCGCCTGGGCCGGTGGCTACGTCGGCGACGGCGTGTCGACGGCCAACCTGGCCGGTCGGACGCTGGCCGACCTGATCCTCGGCCACGACAGCGACCTGGTCCGCCTCCCGTGGGTCGGCCACCGCTCGCCCTCGTGGGAACCGGAGCCGCTGCGCTGGCTCGGCGTCAACGCCGGCCGGCGAGCGGTCGAGGCGGCCGATCGGACCGAGGCCCGACGCGGCCGGCCGAGCCGGCTGGCCACCGCGGTCGGCCGGTTCCTCGGCAGCTGACCCGGCCGGGGCCGGCCCGGGCGGGCGAGACCGGGCCGCCCGTACACTCGGCCGGTGACCACCGACCGGGAAGCCATCACCGATCTCGTCTACGCCTACGCCGAACGGATCGACGTCGGGGACTTCGAGGGCGTCGCCGACCTGTTCGCCGAGGCCGAGCTCACCTTCGAGGGGTTCGCCGAGGGCCGGCCGGGGCGGGAGAAGATCCTGGCCATGTACGAGGCGAGCACCCGCCGCTACGACGACGGCACGCCGCGCACCAAGCACGTGATGACCAACGTCGTCGTCGAGGTCGACGACGACCGCCGGTCGGCCACCGCCCGGACCTACTTCACCGTGCTCCAAGCCGTTCCTGGCGTGTTCAGTCTCCAGCCGATCATCGCCGGCCGGTACCGCGACGCCTTCGCCCGCACCGACGGCTCGTGGCGGTTCGCCCACCGCCACATGCTCGTCGACCTGGTCGGCGACCTGAGCCAGCACATGCTCGGCGACGTGCCCGATCTTTCCTGACCGTGCGCCTCTTTACTCTCCGCCGACCGGCGCCGATCACGGTGACGCTCATACCCCAATGGTGGCATAATGGTGGTATGGCCCGGGTACGAGTGAGCACGACGGTCGACGAGCACCTCCTGGCGAGAGCCCGCCAGGCCCGATCGACAGCGACCGACGCCGCGCTCCTCGACGAGGCCCTCGAGACGTTGCTGGCCCGGCACCGGGCGGCCGAGATCGACGCCAGCTACTCGGCCTACGACGTCCACCCGCTCGACGAACCCGACGAGTGGGGAGACCTGGCGTCGTTCCAAAAAGCCGCCGCCGCGTCGTGACATCGCTGCCTTCCCGCGGCGACGTCTGGTGGTGCGAGCTCGCCGACGTGGGCCGCCGGCCGGTCGTCGTCCTGTCCCGGGACGCCGCCATCCCGCGGCTCCGCCGCGCCCTCGTCGCCCCATGCACGACGACGATCCGCGGCCTGGCCAGCGAGGTCGTGCTCGAGCCCGGCGACGACCCGATCCCCCGCCGCTCGGGCGTCAACCTCGACTCGGTCGAAAACGTGCCGGTGGCCGTCCTCGTCGATCGGCTCGGCCGGCTCAGCGGCGAACGGATGCATCAGATCTGCGGCGCGCTGGCCGCGGCCGTCGACTGCGACGGCGCCGTGGTGCCCAACCCCGGAACGCTTGCTCCGGGGTAACCCGACACCGCCCGGTGGCCCGGACGCCCCCACCGATACCGGCGGGGAATCCGACGGGCCGGTTGTCGGCTATGTCTGGTAGGTGAACAGCACCGGGTTCGAGGTCCCGCCGGGCGTGGTGACGGTGACGTTGATCGTTGTCCCCACTGTCGGGAGCGATGTCGGATCGGCCGGGGACACGACCACAATTTCTGTCGAGCTCACGACGTCGATCGAGGGCGCCGGACGGCCGGGCCCGAATGTGACCCGTGTCACCCCGACCCCGTGGGTTGTGAAGTTCGTGCCATGGATCGTGACCTCGGTGCCGCCGGAACCCACGCCTGTTGTCGGGCTGAGCGAGGTGATCGTCGGGGCGGCCACATAGGTGTAGGCCCCGGTCCTGGTCACGCTGCCGTACGGGGTGGTGACGGTAACCGGCACCGGGTTCGCCTCACCCGATGTGTACGCCGGCACGACGACTGTGATCGTGGTGGTGGTCATCGTCGCGATCGTCCCGAAGGAGCCGCCTGTGCCCACCGTGGTCTGACCCACCACGAAGTTGGTCCCCGTGATCTGGATGGTGTTCCCACCAGCGGTCGGGCCGGCGGCGGGCGAGAGTGTGGTGATGGTCGGCGGCGGGCCGTAGGTGAAGGCGTTGGAGTCGGTGGCACTACCGAAGGGCGTGGTGACGACCACGTTGACCGTGCCGACGGCGTGGGTCGGCGTCGTCACGGTGACCGATGTGGCCGTCTTGGCGGTGACGGTGCCGGCCGTGCTGCCGAAGACCACCGAGGTGGTTGTCCCGAGGTGCGTGCCGGTGATGGTGACCGTTGTCCCGCCGACGGTGGAGCCGGTGGACTTCGACAGGGAAGTGACGGTCGGCGGTGTGCCGTAGGTGTAGCCGTTGATGTCGGTCACGGAGCCACCGGGGGTAGTAAGGATCACGTCGACCGGTCCGGCCGAGCCCGATGGCACTGTCACCGTGAGCGACGTCGAGCTGTGGAAGAAGTAGCCGGTGCCGAAGCGTGTCGCACCGAACTGGACGTTCGTTGTGGCCGTGAAGCCGGTACCGGTGATGAGCACGCTGTTGTTCCCGGCCGTCGGGCCGGCCGGCGGTGTGATGGTGCCCACCGTCGGCACCGGATCGTAGGTGTACCGGGTTGTGGAGGACGTCGCGCTCGGTACCCCCGGGGGTGGTGACGGTCACGTTGACGGTACCCGTACCCGGTGGCGTGATGACGGTGAGTGCTGTTGTCGATGTGGTGAATGTCGTCCCCGCAGCCAATCCGAAATTCACCGCAGTCGCTCTACCGAGATGGGCGCCGAAGACGGTGACCGTGTGCCCACCCGCGGTCGAACCTTGGTCGGGGACGATGAATGTGACCGTCGGGGCGGCGTCGTAGGTGAACTGGTCGGCGCTGGAGGTGGCCGACGTGCCGCCGGGGTTGGTGACGGTGACGTTCACCGTCCCGGCCGTCCCGACCGGCGAGGCGGCGGTGATCGATGTTGTGCCGTTGACGGTGAAGAAGGCGGCGTTTGCACCGAAGTGGACGGCCGAGGCCGAGCCGAACCCAGTGCCGGTGACGGTGACCGAAGTACCCCCGGCCAGCGGTCCGGCGGTGGGCGAGACCGAGGTGACCGCCGGTGCGGTCACGTAGGTGAACTGGTCGGCGGGGGAAGTGGCCGATTCTCCGCCCGGGGTGGTGACGCTGATGTCCACCGTGCCCGCCGGCCCGCCCCGGGAGACGGCGGTGATCGTGGTGGGGCTGTCGACGGTGAAGATGGCGGCGGCGTGCCCGAAGTCGACGAAGGTGGCCCCTGTGAACCCGGTGCCGGTGATCGTCACTGTGGTGCCGCCGAGTGTGGGCCCAGCGTTCGGCGACACCGAGCTGACCACGGGCGCCGCTATGTAGGTGAACTGGTCGGCGCTGGAGGTGGCCGAGGTGCCGCCCGGGGTGGTGACGGTGACGTCCACCGTCCCCGCCGAGACCGCCGGGGAGACGGCGCTGATTGTGGTGGAGCTGTTGACGATGAAGGCGGCGGCGGCCGTACCGCCGAAGTGGACGGCGGTGGTTCCGGTGAACCCGGTGCCGGTGATCGTCACTGTGGCGCCGCCGGCGGCCGCCCCGCTGGTCACCGACAAGGAGGTGACGGTCGGCGCCGCCACATAGGTGAACTGGTCGACGCTCGAGGTGACCGAGGTGCCGCCCGGATTGGTGACGGTGATGTCCACCACTGTCCCGACCGGGCCGGCCGGGGAGACGGCGGTGATCGAGGTGTTGCTATGGACGACGAAGGAGGTGGCCGGCGTGCCCCCGAAGTGGACGGCGGTGGCCCCGGTGAATCCGGTGCCGGTGATCGTCACTGTGGCGCCGCCGGCGATCGGGCCGGCGTTCGGCGACACCGAGGTGACCGTGGGAACGGCGTCGTAGGTGAACCGGTCGGCGGCGGAAGTGGTCGATGTGCCGCCCACGTTGGTGACGGTGATGTCCACCGTCCCGACCGAGCCGGCCGGGGAGACGGCGGTGATCGAGGTGTCGCTGTTGACGGTGAAGGTGGCGGCGGTAGCCCCGAAGTGGACGGCGGTGGTCGTGGTGAACCCGGTGCCGGTGATTGTCACCGAGGTGCCGCCGGCGATCGGGCCGGCGTTCGGCGACACCGAGGTGACTGTGGCCGGCAGCACGTAGCTGAACTGGTCGGCGGTGGAGGCGGCCGAGGTGCCGCCCGGGGTGGTGACGGTGATGTCCACCGTCCCGACCGAGCCGGCCGGGGAGCCGGCGGTGATCGAGGTGTCGCTGTTGACTCTGAAGGCGGTAGCCGGCGTGCCCCCGAAGTTCACGGCGGTGGCCCCGGTGAACCCGGTGCCGGTGATTGTGACCACGTTGGCCCCGCCCGTCCGGCCGGCGTTCGGCGACACCGAGGTGACCGTGGGAACGGCGTCGTAGCGGAACTGGTCGCCGGTGCCGGTGGCCGAGGTCGCGATCGGGTTGGTGATGGTGACGTTCACCGTCCCCGCCGAGCCGGCCGGGGAGACGGCGGTGATCGTGGTGAGGCTGGTGACGCTGAAGGAGGTGGCCGGCGTGGCCCCGAAGTCAACGGCGCTGGTCGCGGTGAACCCGGTGCCGGTGATTGTCACCGAGGTGCCGCCGGCGATCGGTCCGGCGTTCGGGAACACCGAGCTGACCGTCGGAACGGTGTCGTAGGTGAACTGATCAGCCGGTGAGGTGGCCGAGGCCCCGAGCGGGGTGACGATGGTGACGTTCACCGTCCCCGCCAAGCCGGACGGGGAGACGGCGGTGATCGAGGTATCGCTGTTGACGGTGAAGGAGGTGGCCGGCGAGCCCCCGAAGTCAACGTCGACGGCCCCGGTGAACCCGGTGCCGGTGATGGTGACCGAGGTGCCGCCGGCCGGCAGGCCGGCGTTCGGCGACAGCGAGGTGATGGCCGGGGGTGTCTCGTAGGTGAACTGGTCGGCGGCGGAAGCGACCGAGGTGCCGTCCGGGGTGGTGACGGTGATGTCCACCGTCCCGACCGAGCCGGGTGGGGAGACGGCGGTGATCGAGGCGTCGCTGTTGACGGTGAAGGAGGTGGCCGGCGTGCCCCCGAAGTCAACGGCGGTGGCCCCGGTGAACCCGGTGCCGGTGATGGTGACCGAGGTGCCGCCGGCAGGCAGGCCGGCGTTCGGCGAGACCCCGCTGACGGTGGGCGCCGCGGTATAGGTGAAGGCGTTGGTGTCGGTGGCGCTGCCGAAGAGGGTGTTGACCACCACGTCGACCGTATTGGCCACGTGGGCCGGCGTGGTGACGGTGGCCGATGTTGTGGACGTCACGTTCAGGCCGGTGGCGGCCGTCCCGCCGAAGTTCACCGAGGTGGTGGCACCCAGGTGGGTGCCGGTGATCGTCACCGAGGTGCCGCCGGCCGTCGAGCCGGTCGTGGTCGAGAGCGAGGTGACCGTCGGTGGTGTGCCGTAGGTGAAGCCGTTGGCGTCGGTGGTGGCACCGTAGGAGGTCGTGACCGTCACTGGCACCAGACCGGCGGCATGGGCCGGCGTGGTGACGGTGACCGAGGTAGCCGTGTTCGCGGTAATGGTGGCGGCGGTCACGCCGAAGTCCACCGAGGTCGTGCCGCCGAGGTCGGTCCCGGTGATGGTCACCAAGGTTCCCCCGGTCGTCGACCCGGTGTCCTGGGGAATGCCGGTCACCACCGGCGCCCCCACATAGGCGAAGGCGTTGGCATCCGTGGCGCTGCCGTAGGCGGTGTTGGCCACCACGTCGACCGCATTGGCCACGTGGGCCGGGGTGGTGACGGTGACCGACGTTGTGCTGTTGACCGTGAGGCCGGTGGCCGCCGTTCCGCCGAAGTTCACCGAACTGGTGGTGCCCAGGTGGGTGCCGGTGATCGTCACCGAGGTGCCACCACCGACGGGCCCACTGGCCGGGCTGACCCCGGTGACGGTCGGCGCCGGGACATAGGTGTACGCGGCCGACCGGGTGGTCGATCCGTCGGGAGTGGCGACCGAGACACTGACCTGGCCGGTACCGGCCGGCGCGGTGGCGGTGATCGTCGTCGGCCCGGTCACGGTCACCGCGGTGGCCGCGGTGCTCCCGAAGGTCACCGTGGCCGGGGTGAGGAAGCCGGTACCGGTCAGGGTCACGATGTTCCCGCCGGCCGCCGGACCGCTGGACGGGCTCACCGCGGTCAGCGTGGGGGCCGGCGCCGCCGAGGCGGTGAGACCGACGACGTCACTGACACTGACGCCCTGGGCCGGCAACGAGCCCGCCGACGGGGCGGCGCCGAAGGCGAAGATCCCACCGTCCTTGGCCACCTCCCAGTAGCCCCCGCCTCCCGGAGGGGTGGCGATGCCGGCGATCGGCTGGTTCAGCGGCTGGCCGCCCATCGAGCCGTAGAACTTGGCGTCACCGAAGGCGAAGAGGCCACCGTCGGACGCGACCTCCCAGTAGCCGCCACCGTCGGGAGTCGAGGCGATGCCGACGACCGGCTGGTTGAGGTGCTGGCCGCCCATCGAGCCGTAGAACTTGGCGTCACCGAAGGCGAAGAGCCCGCCGTCGGACGCGACCTCCCAGTAGCCGCCACCGTCGGGGGTCGAGGCGATGCCGACCACCGGCTGGTTGAGGTGCTGGCCGCCCATCGAGCCGTAGAACTTGGCGTCACCGAAGGCGAAGAGGCCACCATCGGACGCGACCTCCCAGTAGCCGCCACCGTCGGGGGTCGAGGCGATGCCGACGACCGGCTGGTTGAGGTGCTGGCCGCCCATCGAGCCGTAGAACTTGGCGTCACCGAAGGCGAAGAGGCCGCCATCGGACGCCACCTCCCAGTAGCCCTGGCCGTCCGGGGTAGCGGCGATGCCGACCACCGGCGCGTTGAGCGGCTGGCCGCCCATCGAGCCTTCGAAGGTCGCGCCGCCGAAGGTGAACACCCCGCCGTCAGAACCCACCACGATGTACCCGGCCGTCGACGCCGGCGCCGCGCTCGATCGCTGGTGAGCGGTCGACGCGCCGCTCGGTGCGGCCCCCGCCAGCGCGGCCGCCAGGGCCAGGACACCGACGCCACCCAGCGAACCCGCCACGGCGACGATTGCCCGCTGGCGACGCCGCCCCCGCGAGTACCGCGCCGTCCGCCGTCCGCCGACTGTGCCTTCGTCCACGCTGGCGCCTTCCTGGGTCCTGCACCACCGGCACCCCGGACGGGCCGCCGCGTGGTCCACTACGCAGCGGGAATGGTCCCACGGCTGACTGCTGGTAGCAAGGATGCAACTTTCCAGGGCCGCGCCGAACATCTATCTACCGCACGGTAACTTGAGTGATCGCTGGTGTCGGCGGTCGGTAGGCCGGCCGGAGGGAGAGCGTCATCGAACGCAACCGAGGAGCCAGGCGAGGACGGGATCGGCCGGCCGGTGACCGGGGCCCAGCCGGCTGGCGGGGCCGATCGTTCGGTGCCGTGTCGCTCGCCCTCGGCCTCCTGACGACGGCCGTCGTGGTGATGCCGGCCTCCGCCGGCGCCGCCCGCGTCCCGGCCCCGCCGAGCACCAACTGGGGCGCGTCGGTGCCCGGGGCCGCGGCCTGCAACCCGCTCGGCGGTTCGACGTGCCTGGTCCCGTTCCCGAGCGACTACTACACGGTCGTCGACCACTCGATGCCGTCCGGCCGCCACGTCGTCTTCCCGGAGTCGGCGATGCCGACCAACCGGCTCGGGATGCACATCTCCCCGGCCGCCTACAGCCGGAACGACGGGTTCAGCCCGGGCACGTCGATCCTCGTCCACCTGGCCGGCGTCAACCTGGCCCGGTCGGGCATCCCCGGCGTCGGGGCGATCGGGGCCTCCCTCCGCCCGACGGCCGGCGTCGTGCTGCTCGACGAGACGACCGGGAAGCGGCTGCCGTACTGGGGGGAGCTCGACGCCCGCGATACCGACCCGGGCACGCAGCTGCTCATGCTCCACCCCGCCGCCAACCTGCCGGAGGGCCACCGGATCGCGGTGGCCCTGACCGGGGTGCGGACGGCGAACGGCGCCACCGTCCGACCCGACCCGGCGTTCGCCGCCGTGCTCGGCCGCCGGGCCGCGCCGGTCGGCGTGACCGGCGCGTTCCTCCGTCACGAGCGGGCGCTCGTCGCCTACCTGCACGGGCGCGGTGTCCCGACCGGCTCGCTCACGACCGCGTGGGACTTCACGGTGATCAGTACGCAGAACCTGACCGGCTACGCCATCCACATGCGCGACGTCGCCATGGGCCAGCTCGGTCAACGGGCGCCGTCGTTCACGGTGACGAAGGTCACGAACTTCACGAAAGCGGAGAACGGTAGCGACGCCCGCCAGGTCACCGGCACCTTCGAGGTGCCCAGCTTCCTCGACGAGCCCGGCGGCCCGTACGGATCGACGCTGAACCTCGGCCCGACAGGGCTGCCCCAACAGCTCCCCGGCAACCTGCAGACCGCCGTCTTCAGTTGCCTGGTCCCCCGCTCGACGGTGGCCGACACGACACCGACCGGCCCGGCCTCGACCAGTACGACGTCGACCAGTACGACGTCGACCAATACCACGGCACCGAGCGGGGCGGCGGCTGTCACGCCCGGTCGCCCCGTCCTCTACGGCGTCGGCTTGTTCAACGTGGCGACAAAGATCGGCAACGAGAACGTCTCGGTGATGGCCGACCACTACGACATGGTGCTCTGCTCGACCAACTGGGAGGGCCTGACAGGCAACGAGGAGATCCCCGACGCCGCCCTGCTGGCCGACCTGTCGAACTTCACGACGCTGCCCGACCACCTGACGCAGTCACTGATCAACGCGCTCTACCTCGGCCGGCTCATGAGCAGCCCACGGGGGTTCGACTCGAGCGCGGCCTTCCGGCAGGGCGGCACCGGGTTCATCAAGACGTCGGCCCCGCTGACGTACTACGGCAACAGCGAGGGCAGTCTGGCCGGCGGCGCGCTGACGGCCATCTCCACCGTCTTCCGCCGGGCCGTCCTCGGCGTCCCGTCGATGGACTACGACGTCCTGCTCGACCGGAGCTCGGACTTCGTCGCCTTCAACGACATCTTCGACCCGGCCTACCCCGGGGCCGCCAACGAACAGGTCGTCTTCGACCTGCTGCAGATGCTGTGGGACCGCGGGGAGACCGACGGCTACGCCGAGCAGATGACCGGCGGCCTGCCGGGCACGCCGTCCCACCAGGTGCTGCTGCAGATGGGTTTCGGCGACCACCAGGTCTCGAACTTCACGACCGTCACCGAGGCCCGGACGATCGGCGCGTCCGTCCACACGCCGACCCTCGCCCCCGGCCGCTTCGCCGGCAACCTCTTCTACGGGCTGCCGGCGATCAAACGCAACCCGTACCGCGGCTCGGCCGCGCTCTACGTCTGGGACCCCGGCGTGCCCGCGCCGACGACGACCGACGAGCCGCCGACCGCCGGGGCCGACCCCCACCAGACGGTCCCCCGCCAGGTGCCGGCCGCCCAGTTCCAGTTGAACCAGTTCCAGCTGACCGGCGGCGTGCCGAACGTCTGTGGCCACCAGCCGTGCCGGGCCGCGGTGCACGGGCACGAGCTCACCGGGTAGTCGACCCGGTCGAGTTCGACCGGTACCCGGCCGAGGACACCGGCCGTTCGCGAAATTCGGCTTGACGTCACGCGGTCGAGCACGCATTGTCTGTCGGACATGACCATCACGGTTGACAGCCCCGACGAGCCCGGCACGCTGCCGACGGCGGACCAGGCGTTCCACGTCGAGCAGCGCGGCATCGACTTCATCCCGGTCGCCGAACGGTGGGCGACCCCGCGGCACATCGGCGGCATGTGGGCCGGCGCGAGCGTCCAGATCGAGTACTTCATCTACGGCGCCATCCTGATGACCTTCGGGTTCACGTTCGCCCAGGCGCTGAGCATCATCGTCATCGGCAACCTCTCGTACTTCCTGCTCGGGCTGTGCAGCCTGCAGGGCCCCCAGACCGGGACGACCGTGTTCGCCATCAACCGGGCCAGCTACGGGCCGAACGGCTCGCGGGGGATCGCCTTCTTCAACTGGATCACCCAGATCGGCTTCGAGGTCGAAGGGCTCATCCTGATCGTCGGCGCCGTCGCTCGTCCTCGCCCTCAAGGCCGGTTTCTCGCCGGGCGACCCGACGAAGGTGATCTTCGTGGTCGGCGCCGTCCTCGTCCAGGGCGTGCTGCCCTTCCTCGGCCACGCCACGATCGTCAAGACGCTGCGGGCCCTCGTCATCCCGTTCGTCATCCTCTTCGCCGTCCTGCTCGGCTTCGCCATCCCCCACGCCACCACCCACGGCGTCGCCCACGCGGCCGACTGGCAGACGTACATGGAGGGGTTGGCCTTCACGATCACCCTGGCCGGCCTCGGCTGGGTCGAGAACGGCAACGACTACACCCGCTACTGCCGGCCGGACGCGTCGAAGAAGGCCATCGTCGGCTGGGTGTTCGTCGGCACCGCGCTGCCCGAGATCCTGATCATGACGCTCGGCGCGGCCGTCGGCACGTTCCTGACCGACGTCGGCAAGGCCAGCAACGCCTTCCTGCCCTTCGCCCACCAGAGCGCCATCCCGTCGTGGTTCGTCGTCGTCTTCCTCGTCTTCTGCATCGTCCAGCTGTTCGCCGTCAACAGCCTCGACATGTACTCGTCCGGCGTGACGCTCCAGGCGATGGGCGTCCACGTCAAGCGGTACGTCGCCGTCGTCATCGACTGCATCATCGCCCTCGTCGTCACCATGTGGGCGACGTTCGACTCGTCGTTCAGCACGTACCTGAAGGACTTCGTCGACGTCGTCATCGTCTGGATCGCCCCGTGGGCGGCCATCTTCCTCGTCGACTGGGCGATGCGCCGCTACCGCTACGCGCCGCTCGAGCTCCAGCGGACGGACCGCGGCAGCCTCTACTACCGCCACGGCGGGATCGCCTGGGCGGCGATCGTCGCCCAGGTCGTCGGCATGTACGCCGCCATCTCCGCGCTGTCGGCCACGTTCGACCTGCCGCAGTGGCTGAACCCCGTCACCTACGCCACCCGGGACGCCTACGGCTACGGGGCCGACTTCAGCATCTACCTCGGCATGGGCGTCGCCGGGCTGCTCTATTTCGTGCTCGGGTGGCGGAGCGTCCGGGCCCAGGCGGACCGCCAGGACCAGCTCATCGCCGCGCCGGCCTGAACGGCATGGGGTCTAACCGGTCGGTTCCCCGCCAGTCGGTGCCGGGCTGGGGTCACCCCAGTCCTCGACGAGCGTCCCGTCGGGCCCGTCCCGGAACAGCGGGATCGACCCGAGCGTCCGGACGCGGTCGGCGTCCGCGCCGAGGCGCGTCCGCCACTCGCCGCCCTCGGTCAAGAACGCGCCGATGACGACCGGGTCGGCGTCGACCCGGCGGAGCAGGCGCAGCGCGGCGTCCAGCGACGCGCCGGTCGAGATGACGTCGTCGACGACCGCCACCCGCCGGCCGCGGATCGCGTCGACCCGGGCCGGGTCCAGCCGGAGCGTCTGCGGCGAGCCGGTCGTGATCGACTGCACCGGCTCGACGTAGGTGTTGCCCAGATGGATCTTCGGCGTCTTGTGCAAGATGACGTAGTCGTCCAGCCCCAGCGCCCGCGTCACCTCGATGGCCAGCGGAATGCCCATCGTCGCCACCGAGACGACGACCTCCGGGCTGGCCGGGGCCAGGAGCTCGGCCAGCTCACGCCCGGCTCGCTCGGAGAAGGCGACGCCGTGGTCGACGCAGATGAGCAGGGCGATCGTCACGTCCTCGGACATCCGGACGAGCGGCAGGTCGACCGTCCGGGAGCCGACGGCGGTGCGGTAGGTGGCGCGGCTCGGCGATGGGCAGAGGATGGCGGCCCACCGCCGCTCCGGCGCAAATGGGCCAGCGCACGTCGCGCCCGTCGTTGGTAGAACACGTTCCACTACAGTCCGGACCATGATCCTCGACCGGTTCCACCTGACCGACCGGGTCGCCATCGTGACCGGCGCCGGCCGCGGCATCGGGGCGGCCAGCGCGGTGGCCCTCGCCGAGGCCGGGGCCGACGTCGTCCTGGCCGCCCGGACCGACGAACAGCTCCGCGCCGTGGCGTCGCAGGTCGAGGCGGCCGGTCGCCGGGCCGTCGTCGTCGCGGCCGACCTGTCCGATCTCGACGCGGTCGCCGGCCTCGCCGACACCGCGGTCGAGGCGTTCGGCCGGGTCGACGTGCTCGTCAACAACGTCGGCGGCACGATGCCGCGACCACTGCTCGACACGTCGCCCCGGTTCTTCGAAGAGGCGTTCCACTTCAACGTCGACCACCGCCCACGCCCTCGTCCGGGCGGCCACCCCGCACCTGCTGGCCAGCGGCGGCGGGTCGATCGTCAACATCTCGTCGGTCATGGGCCGGGCGGCCGGCCGCGGTTACCTCGCCTACGGGACGGTCAAGGCCGCCCTCGCCCATTACACCCGGCTGGCCGCCAAGGACCTCGCCCCGCGCATCCGCGTCAACGCCATCGGCGTCGGCTCGACCGCGACCTCCGCGCTCGACGTCGTCATGCAGAGCGACGAGCTCCGGACGACGATGGAGCAGGCCACCCCGCTGCGCCGGATCGGCGAGCCGGAAGAGATCGCCGCCACCGTCCTCTTCCTCGCCTCGCCGGCCTCGTCGTTCATCACCGGCAAGGTCATCGAGGCCGACGGCGGTCTCGACATCCCGAACCTCGACTTCGGACTGCCGGACCTGTGAGCCCGCGACTGCCGGCAGTGCCGTTGCGAGTCGTCGCCTGGAGCACCGGCAACGTCGGCCGGCACGTCCTGGCCGGGATCGACGCCCACCCCGACCTCGAGCTCGTCGGCCTCTTCGTCGCCAACCCGGCCAAGGCCGGGCGGGACGCCGGCGACCTGGCCGGCCTCGGGCGGGAGCTCGGCGTGACGGCCACCAGCGACGTCGACGCCCTGCTCGCCCTGCGACCCGACTGCATCGTCCACTCGGCCATGGCCGACGACCGGCTGATGGAGGCCCTGGCCGACCTCGAGCGGTTCCTCCGGGCCGGCATCAACGTCGTCTCGTCCGGCCCGGTGTTCCTGCAGTACCCGGCCCCGGGCGATCCGATGGCGGCACCCCTCCGGGAGGCCGGCGCCGCCGGCGGGGCCTCCCTCTGGGTGAACGGCGTCGATCCCGGGTTCGCCAACGACGCGCTCCCCCTCGTCCTGACCGGCGTCAGCGAGCGCATCGAAGAGGTCCGGTGCCTCGAGGTGCTGAACTACGCCACCTACAACCAGGGCACCGTGCTCTTCGACATCATGGGCTTCGCCCGGCCCATGGACCACGTGCCCATGCTGCTCCAGCCCGGCGTCCTGACGATGGCCTGGGGCAGCGTCGTCCGGCAGCTCGCCGCCGGCCTCGGCATCGAGCTCGACCGGATCGACGAGTGGTACGAGCGGGTGCCCGCCACCGACGACTTCGCGGTCGACGCCGGGCCGGTCCCCGCCGGGACGGTCGCCGGCTTGCACTTCGAGGTCCGTGGCATCTGGCACGACCGGCCGGTCGTCGTCCTCGAGCACGTCACCCGCCTCCGCGACGACCTCGCCCCCGACTGGCCCCAGCCGGCCGGGCAGGGCTGCTACCGCGTCGTCGTCACCGGCGAGCCGAACTACACCCTCGACCTCCAGCTGCTCGGCACCGACGGCGACCACAACACCGCCGGCCTCAAGGCCACCGCCATGCGGCTCGTCAACGGCGTCCCGGCCGTCGTGGCCGCGGCGCCCGGGTTGGTGACCGCCCTCGACCTGCCGACGATCACCGGCCGGGGCCTCGTCCGCTAGGTCCGGCCCCCGCGGCCGGCCGGCACCCACGTAACCTGGCCTCGGTCATGTGTGGACGGTTCGCCCTGTACACCCCGCCGGACCAGCTGGCCCGGCTCTTCGACGCCGAGCTGGCCGCCGGCGTCCCGCCCGACGACGACCCGCACTGGAACATCGCCCCCACCACCCAGGTGCTCGGGCTCCGGTTCGCCCTTTCCGACCACGAACAGCCCGACGACGGACGGCCCGACCACCGAGCGACCACGGACGGCCCGACCACGGACGGCCGGTCGTCGACCGGTTCCGGTGGGGCCTCGTCCCGCCGCAGTCCAAGGACCCCGCCGAGGGGAGCCGCCTCTTCAACGCCCGGGCCGAGACGGTGGCCACCCGGCCGTCGTTCCGGGACGCCTTCGACCACCGGCGGATGGCCGTGCTGGCCGACGGGTTCTTCGAGTGGCGGAAGGGCCCCGGGAAGGGGCGGCAGCCGCACTACTTCTGTCGGGCCGACGGCCGGCCAATGGCCTTCGCCGGGCTGTGGGCCGACTGGCGGGACCCCCGGCCCGGGGCGGCCGACCGGCCGACCGTGCGGTCCTGCACCATCGTGACGACGACCGCCGGGCAGGACATGGACGGCGTCCACGACCGGATGCCCGTCGTCCTGGCCCCCGACATCCTCGAACGGTGGCTGGACCCGGCCGGCGCCGACCGGGAGGAGCTGCGGGCCCTCCTCCGACCGCCGCCGACCGGCACGCTCGTCCACCACCCGGTCGACCAGCGGGTGGGCAACGTCCGCCACGACGACCCCGGCCTGATCGCCCCCCTCCCGCCCGCCGCCGCCTCGTCGTCCACCTCGCCACCCACCGCGCCGCCAACGTCGTCGCCGCCCGCCCCGGCGACGCTCTTCTAAGGGACGGCGAGCATGGACACGGGCGCCGACGGGGGGAGCGGCGCCTTCGACCGCCGCCGGTTCCTCGGCGCCGCGCTCGCCGCCGGGGCCGGTGCCCTGACCGCCGGGTGGGCCGCCAACTCGCCGGCTTCGGCCGCGACCGTCCGGCGGGCCGCGGCCGTCCGGCCGGCCGGGTCCGACCTGGGTGCGGTCGACCACGTCATCTTCCTCATGCAGGAGAACCGGTCGTTCGACCACTACTTCGGCACGTACCCCGGCGTCCGCGGGTTCGACGACCACCCGCGCCGCCGGCTCGGCGCCTTCTCCCAGCCGTTCCCGGCCAACACCACCCGCACGCCGACCGGGCGGCTCCTCCCCTTCCACCTCGACACCGCCACCGACCTGGCCGAGTGCACGCACGACCTCAACCACAGCTGGCTGCCGCAGCACCAGTGCCGCAACGGCGGGACGATGGACGGCTTCGTCCCGGTCCATACGTCCGCGCAGTACGAAGGCCCCGAGAACGGCGTCCTGACGATGGGCTACTACACCCGGGCCGACCTCCCCTACTACTACGCGCTGGCCGACGCGTTCACGATCTGCGACGGCTACCACTGCTCGGTCATGGGCCCGACGCACCCCAACCGGCTGATGGCCCTGTCGGGGACGATCGACCCGGACGGCATCCACGGCGGCCCGGTCCTGCTCACGAACATCGAACCGTCGGCCAAGTTCAGCGTCGACTGGCCGACGATGCCCGAGGTGCTGGAGGACGCCGGCGTCAGCTGGAAGGTCTACACGCCCCCCGGCGACCTCTACCGGATCACCAACGACGAGGTGCTCGGCGAGACCGACGCCATCCTCCCCTACTTCTCCCAGTACGCCGACCCGGCGTCCAGCCTCTACCAGAAGGCGTTCCTCCCGCTCTACCCCACCGACTTCGCCGCCGACGTCGCCCGGGGCACGCTGCCCTCGGTCAGCTGGATCATCCCGCCCCTCGGCTACGACGAGCACCCCCCGTCGCCCCCGGCGCTCGGCGAGTGGCTGACCAACCAGGTGCTCGAGACGCTCGTCGGCCACCCGAAGGTGTGGGCCAAGACCGTCCTCTTCCTCATGTACGACGAGAACGACGGCTTCTTCGACCATGTCCCCCCGCCGGTGCCCCCGCCGGGGACGCCGGGTGAGTACCTGACGATGAGCCCCCTGCCCGACACCGCCCAGACAGTGGCCGGACCGGTCGGGCTCGGCTTCCGCGTCCCGATGCTCGTCCTCTCCCCGTTCAGCCGGGGCGGCCACGTCTGCTCGACGACGTTCGACCACACCTCGCAGCTCCGGTTCCTCGAGGCGCGGTTCGGCGTCCGGGCCCCCAACATCTCGGCCTGGCGTCGCCGGACGGTCGGCGACCTGACCGCCACCCTCCACCTCGGCCGGCCGGACACCACCACCCCCGCCCTGCCGTCGACGTCCCGGGACTCGGTGGCCCGGGTCACCGCGCTCGGCTGCCAGGACGGCGACCTCACCGAGACCCGGACCGACCAGCCGCCGTACCCGTTGCCGTCGGTCCAGGCCATGCCGACCCAGGAACCGGCCCGGCGACCCCGCTGATCCGGCGCTCAGCCGTTCGTCCGACCCACCTTCCAGCCGTTCGGCCGGCACCGGGCCCAACCAGCCGGGGCCACGACCGGCGAACCGACCGTGGCCCCGAGAGCTGGCGTGACGTACGTACCTGCTGTCGCTAGTCCGACATGGCGACGATGGTCGCTGTCTGGGTCAAGCGCTGTGCCGGCTGAGGTGGCGTCGCCGAACTGGAACACCTGGCCGTTGCTGGCCGTCTCCCAGTAGCCGCCGCCGTCGGCGGTGGGCACCAGGCTGACGATCGACGCCGCAGTCGTGCCGGCGACGGTGCCGTGGAAGCCGGCGTTGCCGAAGCTGAAGACCCCGCCGTCACTGGCCACCAGCCAGTAGCCACCACCAGTCGAGGTGGAGGCCATGCCGACGATCGGCTTGTTGAGGTTCAACGAACCGGTCGAGCCGCTGAAGGTGGCGTCGCCGAAGGCGAAGATGCCACCGTCACTGGCCACCTCCCAGTAGCCCTGGCCGTCGGGGGTGGTGGCGATGCCGACGATCGGCTTGTTGAGCGTTTTGCCGCCCATGGAGCCGTAGAAGGTGGCGTCGCCGAAGGCGAAGATGCCACCGTCACTGGCCACCTCCCAGTAGCCGTGGCCGTCGGGGGTGCCAGCGATGCCGACGATCGGCTGGTTGAGGGGCTTGCCGCCCATGGAGCCGTAGAAGGTGGCGTTGCCGAAGCTGAAGATGCCGCCGTCACTGGCCACCAGCCAGTAGCCCCCGTCACCGGGCGTGGTGGCCGTGCCCACGATCGGCTTGTTGAGCGTCTGGCCGCCCATCGAGCCGTAGAAGGGGGCGTCGCCGAAGCTGTAGACCGAGCCGTTCGAAGCGACCAGGTGGTAGCCACCGCTGGTGTTGACCGGCGGCGTCGGGGGGGCCGGCGGTGCCGGCGGGGCCGGTGGCGGGGTGGTGGTGGTGACGGAGAGCGTGGCGGCATTCGATGTGGCCGTGCCGGCACCGTTGCTGAAGTGGGCCCGGTACTGGTTGGCGTTGTTCGATGTCGCCGTGGCCGGCGTGGTGTAGGCGCTGGTCAGTGTTGTGGCCGAGGCGAAGCTGTTCTTCGGCGTCCCCGGAGCGTTCGACCACGACGATCCCCCGTCGGTCGAGACCTGCCACTGGACGGCCAGCACACTGCCGGTGGCCTTGGCACTGAACGTGGCCGAGCTCCCGGTCGCCACCGACTGGTTGGCCGGCTGGGTGACGACCGCCGGTGGCGAGGTCACGACCAGGCTCGCGGCGTTGGTGGTGGCGGTGCCGGCACCGTTGGTGAAGACCGCCCGGAACTGGTGGCCGTTGTCGGCCGCCGTGGTCGAGGCAATGGCATAGGTGGTGCCGGTGGCCCCGGTGATGGTCGACCAGGTCGAGCCGTTGGTCGAGAGCTGCCACTGGACCGTCGGGACCGGCGTGCCCGTGGCAGCGGCGGTGAAGCTGGCGGCTTGGCCGGCCGTCACTGTCTGGTTGGCCGGCTGGGTGGTGACCACCGGGGCGGTGGTCACTGTGTAGGCCAGTGTGTTCGACACCGCGACCGGGACGATGCCCGCCCAGGTGGCCCGATAGGTGTGGGCACCGGCCGTCGGGGTGACCACCAGACTGGCCGTGCCGTTGGTGACCGGCACGGTGCCGATGTTTGTCGTCGTTGTCCCGTGGACCTCGAAGAAGTTGACCTGGCCGCCGTTGGACGCCGGGCCCACCGTGGCCGTCAGGGTCACTGTCGTCCCGGCCGTCACCGGGCTGGCCGGACTGCCGGCCAAGGCCACCCCGGAGACGATGACCGAGCCCAAGGAGGCCGGCGTCGGGTTCGGGGCACAGCTGAAGTGAAGGCCGCCCTGGATGAACGACAACGACGAGAGGCTGACGGGGACCACCGTGCCAGGGGTCCCGGTGACTGTGGCCACCGTGCCACTCAGCCCTGTCCAACTCACCGAGGTGGTCCCGCCCGAGGTGGTCGGGGTCTTGGCCGGCGCCGTAACGCTGCCGCCGGGCGAGAGCCCGATCGTGGCTGTGTCAAGGAGGCCGAATGTGCTGGGCCCGGTGTGGGGATCGCTGTGCAAGGTGACCTGGAGGCCGCTGATCGTGGCCTGCCCGGTATTGGAGGTGGCCGGCAGCGTGCCCGAGGCCACCACCGAGGCGGTGATCGTCGGGTCGGTGGCACTGGTGCAAACAAAAGGCGTCCCCGGTGCCGCCGTGGTGACCGAGAAGGTCGATGTGATCTGGGCGGCGTTGTAGATATTGCTCCCGCCGTACTTGAGCTCGAGGGTGTGGGTCCCGAGGCTCAGTGTCGCCGTGGCGATCGTCGCCTGTGTGAAGGCCAGGCTGCCCGCCTTGGCCGTCAAGACGGTGTGGCCGTCGACCAGGAATGTCACTGTCCCGGTGGGGGACGGGTAATAGATTGTGTTTGTTGTTGTCAACGGCGGCTGGGTGACGGTCGGGTGCACCGGGACGACGTAGCCCTTGGGGACGGCCGAGGATGGCGGAGTGGCTCCCACCGTCACTGTGATCCTTGTGGCCGGGATGACCGTCAGGGATCCTTTTACGTAGGGCCCGTGGATCGGCACTGTTGTCTTTGTCGCCGCTGTGAACGGGGGGACGATCGTCGACCCGCTGACCGTCTGGAGAGAGGCGATCAGTGTCAGCGTCCCCAGGTTGGCCGTTCCGGTGAAGGAGATCCGGAAGGGAATGACCAGAGACTGGCCGTTGGCGGGAAGGGCGAACGACGAGGCGCTGTTGCAGGCCCCGCTTGTGCCCTTGAACGTCCCTGTGATCAGCTTTATCCCTGTCAATGTGATCGGGCACCAGGTCTGGGCCGAGTTCTCGTAGGACAATGTGACTTGGCTTGTGTGCAGTCCGGAGATCCCGTTGATCAGAAGGTGCAGCCATAGGTGTGTCCAGTTCTGCCCGGTGGTCGGGTTTGTCAGCACCACCGAGAAGGTGGTCGGCGTCGACGACCCCCGGGTGACCGTCAACGACGTTGTGCTGAGGGCGACGGTGGGCTTGGGCTGAACCACGTAGGGCAGCGGCGCCGAGGTGCTGGCCGCGAACTTGGCGTCCCCCGAGTAGACGGCGGTGAGCGTCTGGCCGGTCACCGTCGGCAGGGTGGTCGTGGTGAGACTGGCCGTGCCTGTGACCACGCTCTGGGTGGCCCCGATCTGAGTGCCGCCCGCCATGAACTTCATCGTCCCGGTGGCGGTCTTGGCCGTCTGGCCGCCCGAGGCCACTGTGGCGGTGAGGGTCACCGACGTTCCCTGGAGCACCGGGCTCGGCGGGGTGGGAATGAGGGTCGTGGTGGTCGGAGTGGCCGGCGGCGGCGGCAGCACCAGTGTGCCCTGCAGGGTCAGGCTCATCACGTTGCCGGTGGACCCGGCGAAGCGGCTGTTCAGCGCTGTTCTGGCCAGCCCGCATGTTGTGAAGAGGGGAATGGTGAAGTTGGCCTGGGAGATGGTGGCCGTGTGGGTGGTCGAGTCGTAGTGGCCTGTCAAGTTGACGTGGATCGGCTCGGAGAGACAGTGAGCGACGACCGGAGAGTGGATTGTCACGAGGGCCGACAGTGTGTCGGTGATCCGCAGCGTCCCTGTGTAGCTGAGCAGCCCGGTGGCCGTGCCGGCCGTGACCTGACCGATGAAGATTGTCTCTGTGCTGCCTGTGTTGGTGGTGTGATACGGGCTCAGACTGATCGTCGCCCCGCTGATCGCCCCGTTTGTCGGGTCCTCGGACCCGGCCAGTGAGCCCGGCGGGGGCAGGGTGGCCGGCGGGTTGTTGTGGACGCCGAACTGGCCGGCGGTCATGGCCATGGTGAACGACGTTGTGGCGGCCGAGGCGACGGTGGCCGACAGGCCGACGAACGAGCCGGTGACCAGCGCCGTCGCCAGTACCCCGATCGCACCCTTACGGGCGAACGACCGACGGCCGCGGCCGCCGGTCGACTCGGGCGTCGAGCTCGGAGCGGGACGGTCAGCGGGTGGCGCAGTCCCCCCACTCGAAAAACCCCGGACCTTCAGCCAGCGCAGTCCAATAACGCGCATCAACCCCCACCCCCCTGTGCCGACGTTCGTCCACGTCGGCCCCTCGTATGGCCGTACCTGCCGACGTCGAGATGCTCGACGTCGGGCTAATGGTAATCATGGTTTTCCTTTTAAATCAAGGGGGCTGGCGAGATTTTTTGGTGCCAGACCGGCGGCGTCAGGCCTGTGTGGGCTCACCGAGGACGACCCGGTTCGTAGTATGGCGACGGCCCACGACCCCGGTCCGAACGGCCGGGGGTGGCGCTCGGGGGGAGAAGGGGACGTGCCGACGATGACCGAAGCCGGGGTGACCGAGACGACGACGAAGAGAGCGGCCCGGCGCAGCGGGGTAACTGGGGGCGGTGGGGCGCCGATGACGAGCGGGGGGCGCTCAACCTGATCGGGTCGGCGGAGGTGCTCGCCGGCGTGGCCGCCTGCCGGACCGGTAAGACCTACCCGCTCGGGCTCCGCGTCCAGCGCAAGGGCGTCCCGATCGTCGACTTCCGGCCGGCCCCCGAACGGTACGCGCTCTTCCGGGACACCGACGCGGCGACGTTCCGCAAGCTCGGCTCCGACGGCACGCTCGGCTTCAACGAGGACGTCGTGACGATCCCCACCCACAACGGCACCCACATGGACGCGCTCAGCCACTGCGCGTCGGAGGGCACGCTCTACAACGGGTTCTCCGCCGACGTCGTCGAAGCCAACCGCGGCTCGTCGCGCTGCGGCGTCGAGAAGATCGGCGCGGTCGTCGGCCGGGCCGTCCTGCTCGACGTCGCCCGCCATCTCGGCGTCGACTGGTTGGAGCCCGGGCAGCCCGTGGGCGCCGACCTCCTGGAGGCTTGCCGGGCGGCCGCCGGCGTGACCCTCGCCGCCGGGGACGTCCTGCTCGTCCGCACCGGCTGGCTCGACCTCTTCGCCTCGCTCGGGCGCGGCGAGCCGGCACCGTTCGCCCAGCCCGGCCTCGACCTCAGCGCGGCCGAGTTCGTCCGGGACCACGATCTCGCCGCGGTCGGCGCCGACAACGCGGCCGTCGAGGTCATCCCGTTCGACAAGGGCGGGTACCTGCCCGTCCACGTCGTCCTGCTGCACGAGCTCGGCGTCGTGCTCTTCGAGCACCTCGTCCTCTCGCCGCTGGCCGCCGACGGCTGCGTCGAGGGCCTCTTCGTCGCCGCCCCGCTGCTCATCACCGGCGGCTCGGGCAGCCCGGTCAACCCGGTCGTTATCGCCTGAGCCGTCGGCCCAGACGCCCGCCGAGCGTACTACGTTCGGGCCGTCATCGTCCAAGGGCGGCGCGCACCGGCCCCAACAGCAGCTGGAGGTGCCGGAGGCTCAGGTCCTCGGGCATCCCGGCCACGGTCGCCCAGGTGTAGACGTGGACGACCGGGAGCCCGGCCGTCCGCCGGTCGAGCTGGTCGACGGCCTCGTCCACCGAGAGGACGGCCAACCGGACGGCCACCCGAGCGCCGCCGTGGGCATGGCGGTCACCGAGCTCGTCGGCGGTGAGCGGTCGACCGCCGCCGGCCTGGCGGTAGCTGTTGAGCTGGTGGAGGTAGTGCGGGACGATGCGCGGCCACGCCTCGTCGGGGTCGTCGGCGACGATCAGGTCGACCACCCCGCCGACCCGGGCCGACGCCGGGTCGTGGCCGCCCTCGACCAGGCCGCCGACGTAGTTCTCGTACGCCTCGCGGTTCAGGCTGAGCAGGCCGGCGCCGAGCCGGCCGGCCCGGCGGGCGTTGCGCGGGCCCTGGTAGCCGAGCCAGAGCGGGAACGGGCGCTGGAGCGGCGGCGGCGTCACACCGTCCTCGTCGAGCAACCGCCGGACCTCGGCGAACGTCGCGTCGGTCGTGCCGAACCGCCCGTCGAGGTCGGCGCCGAACAACCGGTACTCGTCCTCCACGTACCCCGCGCCGAGCCCGACCTCCAACCGGCCGCCCGAGACGAGGTCGACGACCGCGGCCTCCTCGGCGATGTGGACCGGGTGGCGCAGCGGCGCCTGCACGATCGCCGTGCCGATGCGGATCGTCGTCGTCCGCGCCGCGATCGCCGCGGCCATGACCAGCGGCTGCGGCAGGTAGCCGTCGTCGAACCGGTGGTGCTCGGTCACCCACACGCTCCCGGCCCCCAGCCGTTCGGCCTCGACGATCAGGTCGAGCTGCTGGCGGTAGTGGTCGGCCCACGGCCGCCGCCAGGGGGCCGGGTTGCGCAGGTCGAGGAAGACCCCGATCCCGCCCGGGCTCATGGCTGCAGGTCGAGCTGGAGCATGCGGATGGCGTTGCCGCGCACGATCTTGCGGATCGCGTCGTCCGGGAGGCCGGCCATCATCTTCTCGGCCACCTCCTTCGTGTTCGGCCACGTCGAGTCGGTGTGCGGGTAGTCCGTCTCGAACGTGATGTTGTCCACGCCGACCCGGTCGAGCGAGTCCAGCCCGTGCTGGTCGCGGAAGAAGCAGCCGTAGACCTGGCGGTAGTAGTAGCTCGACGGCGGCTCCGGCACGATGTCGCGCACGCCGCCCCACGCCCGGTGCTCGCTCCACACGTCGTCGGCCCGCTCGAGGATGTACGGCAGCCAGCCGATCTGGCCCTCCGAGTAGGCCAGGCGGAGGTCGGGGAAGCGGACGAGGACGCCGGAGAACAAGAAGTCGGCCAGCGACGCCATCGCGTTGCCGAACGACAGCGTCGCCGACACCGCCACCGGCGCGTCACCCGACGTCGCCGGCATCTTCGACGACGACCCGATGTGCATGCAGACGACCGTCCCCGTCTCCGCACAGGCCGTGAAGAACGGGTCCCAGTACCCCGAGTGGATGCTCGGCAGGCCGAGGTGCGGCGGGATCTCGCTGAAGCAGACGGCGTGCACGCCGCGCTCGGCGTTGCGTCGGACCTCGGCGGCCGCCAGCTCGGCGTCCCAGAGCGGGATCAGGCACAGCGGGATGTTGACGCCGCCGCTCTCGCCGCACCACTCGTCGACCATCCAGTCGTTGTACGCCACGATGCACGCCAGCCCGAGCTCGCGGTCGGTCGTCGCCTCCGTGAACGTCTGGCCGCAGAACCGCGGGAACGTCGGGAAGCACAGCGACGCCTCGACGTGGTTCATCGCCATGTCCGCCGCCCGGGCCGCCACGTCGTAGCAGCCCGGCCGCATCTCGTCGTACGTCATCGGCGTCATCGTCATCTCGTCCCGGTCGTAGCCGACCGCCGCGACGTGGCGCTTGTGCACGTAGACGAGATCCTCGAAGACCCAGCAGTCCGCCTGCGGGACCCTCGGGGTCCCACGTGATGTCGTAGACGCCGCCGCCGATGTGCTTCATCGGGCCGATCCCCCGCCGCTCGACCCGCGGCGCCCGGTCGGCGAACTTCGACGGCATCCACCGCTCCCAGACGTGCGCCGGCTCCACGACGTGGTCGTCGACGCTGACGATCTTGGGCATCTCCGCCATGGGTCTCCAGTCTGATGATGCGTGAGCCGTCACGAGCCTACCGCGGGCCGTTTCGCCGGCTGGCAAGCGCTTGCTTGGTGCTACGTTCGGCTCGTGCCCGGTCAGTCCGCACCCCGGCGTGACGTCAGCGGCCGACCGGTCGAGCTGGACGACGCCGACCTCGACCGGTTCTTCCACCCGGCGACCGTCGCCGTCGTCGGCGCGTCCGACCAGGACGGCCGGCCCAACACCGGCATGACCCGCCAGCTGCACCAGTGGGCCGTCCGGATGGGCGCCACCTTCTACCCCGTCCACCCGACCCGGCAGACCGTCTTCGACGTCCCGTGCGTCCCGTCCGTCGCCGACCTGCCCGACGGCGTCGACGTCGTCGCGTTCGTCATCGCCGACCCGATCGAGGCCATCGGCCAGGCCGCCGGCAAGGGCTTCGGCTTCGCGGTCGTCTTCGCCGCCGGCTTCGCCGAGCTCGGTGAGGACGGCCGGGCGGCCCAGGCGTCGCTGGCCGACCTCGTCCGGGCCAGCGGCATGCGGCTGCTCGGGCCGAACACCAACCTCAACGCGTTCGAGACCTTCCGCACCGACCTCGACGGCCCGGCCATCGCCCTCATCTCCCAGAGCGGGCACCAGGGCCGCCCGATCTTCCAGGCCCAGGCGCTCGGCGTCCGGCTGGCCTACTGGGCGCCGACCGGGAACGAGGGCGACCTCGAGGTCGCCGACTTCATCCGCTACTTCGCCGACCAGGACGACGTCGGCGCCATCGCCGCCTACGTCGAGGGCTTCGAGGACGGCCGCCGCCTGCTGCTGGCCGCCGACCACGCGGCCGAGCGCCGCGTCCCGGTCGTCATGGTCAAGGTCGGCCGCACCGACGAGGGCCGGTCGATGGCCGGCTCCCACACCGGCAAGCTCGCGGGGGCCGACGCGGTCGCCGACGCGGCCCTCCGCCAGGCCGGCATCGTCCGCGTCGAGGGCCTCGACGAGCTGTCCGACACCGCCCAGCTGCTCGCCCGGGCCAAGCCGCCGACCGGCGACGGCGTCGTCATCTATTCGATCTCCGGCGGCACCGGCGCCCACATGGCCGACGTCGGTGCCAGCCGCGGCCTCCGGCTCCCCCGGCTCAGCGCCGAGACCCAGGAACAGCTCTGGGAGTGGATCCCGCGGTACCTGCGGGTCTCGAACCCGGTCGACAACGGCGGGCACCCCGTCGGCGACTGGCGGGGGCGCAAGATCCTCGACGCCCTCGTCGCCGATCCCGACGTCGACGTGCTCGTCGCCCCGATCACCGGCGCGTTCCCGCCGATGAGCGACCGGCTCGCCCAGGATCTCGTCGACGTCGCCGAGACCACCGACAAGCCGATCTGCGTGATCTGGGGCTCGCCGGTCGGCGACGAGGCCGCGTACCGGTCGATCCTCCTCGGCTCCCGGCGCGTCGTCGTCTTCCGGACGTTCGCCAACTGCGCCACCGCCCTCCGCGGCTACTTCGACTACCACGGCTTCCTCGCCCGCCGCCGCTCCCCGTTCGCCGACCTCGGCGACCGAGCCGTCGCCGGCGAAGGCCGTCGCCACCAAGGTGATCGCCGAGAGCCGCACCGCCGGCCGGCCGGCGGGTCGGAGGCGGCCGGCGGCGCGGCCCGGTCGGAGGCGGCCGGCGGAGCGGCCCTGTCGGAGATGGACAGCGCGGCCGTCCTCGACGCCTACGGCGTGCCGAGCGCGGCGGCCCGGCTGTGCCGTTCCGCCGCCGAGGCCGTGGCCGCGGCGGACGACCTCGGGTACCCCGTCGTCCTCAAGGCCAGTGGCGGCGGCATCGCCCACAAGTCCGACGCCGGGCTCGTCCGCCTCGGCGTGGCGACCGCCGACGACGTGGCCGCGGCCTACGACGACCTCGTCGCCCGGGCGGTGGCGGTGACCACCGCGGCCGGCACGGCGCCGATCGACGGGATCGTCGTCGCCGAGATGGTCCGCGGCGGCGTCGAGACGGTGGTCGGGCTGAGCCAGGACGCGGTCTTCGGCCCGACCGTGATGGTCGGCCTCGGTGGCGTCTTCGTCGAGGTCCTCGGCGACGTCGCCTTCCGGGTGCCGCCCTTCGACCGCGACGAGGCCCGGCGGATGCTCGCCGAGCTACGCGGCCGGCCGCTGCTGACCGGCGCCCGCGGTCGGCCCCCGGCCGACGTCGACGCGCTCGTCGACGCGGTCATGGCCGTCCAATCGCTCGGCATGGAGCTGGCCGGCACCGTGCGGGAGGTCGACATCAACCCGTTGCTCGTGCGCGACGACGGCCAGGGCGCGGTCGCCCTCGACGCCCTCGTCGTCCCCGAGCCGTCGAACGGCGGCCGGTGAACCGGCCGACGAACCCCGAACTGACGAACACCGAACCAGTGAGGAGGACACGATGACCGTCGACGGAGATACCGACCTGGAGGCCCGGGTCAGGCAGCTCGAGTCGGTCGAGGAGATCCGCCAGCTCGTCGCCCGCTACGCCCTGGCCCTCGACAGCCGCAACGTCGAGGCGTTGGCCGCGTTGTTCGTGGCCGACGTCGAAACCCACGGTGGTGGGCGGGGTCGGGCCGCGCTGGCCGAATGGTTCAACGGGCCGGTGCTGCGGCAGGGCTACTCGACGACGTTCCATCTCATCGGCAACCACATCATCGACTTCGTCGACGACGACCATGCCACCGGCGCGCTCTACTGCCGGCCGGAGCACGAGGCCGGCGACCTCTGGGTGATCATGCCGGTCGTCTACGAGGACCGCTACGAACGCCAGGACGGCCACTGGTACTTCCGGAGCCGGCGGCCCCATGCGTTCTACGCGGCCGACGTCACCGAGAGCCCGCTCGAGATCGACGAACCGGTTCCACTTCCCCGACAACCCGTTCATGACCCGCCCGACGCTGCCGGAGCGGTGGGAGTCGTGGCAGCGCTTCTGGGCCGAGGACGATGGCTGACGGCGACCGGGCGCTGGCCGCCCGCATCGACCGGCTCGAGTCGTACGGCGCCATCCGCCAGCTCGCCTGGCGCTACGCCTACGCCCTCGACCGCCGGGACATCGACGCGCTGATGGCCCTCTACGCCGAAGACGTCGAGGTCGGTCGGCACCACCGGGGTCGCCAGGCGCTGTACGACGAGATGGTCCCGGCGCTCCGCCGCGTCCGCATCACGATCCTCCACGTCGGCACCCACGTCATCGACTTCGTCGACGACGACCACGCCACCGGCGGCGTCTACTGCCACGCCGAGGTCCAGCCCGACGAGCAGACGTGGATCAGCCAGGCCATCCATTACACCGACCGCTACGTCCGCCAGGACGGGCGCTGGTACTTCGCCGCCCGACGTCGCCACGAGCTCTTCTACGGCGTCGAGCACGGCCGCAACCCGGTGGGGCTGGCGCCGGCCGACTGGCCGGCCCACGACACCGGGACCGGCACCCTGCCCGGCCGCTGGGAGAGCTGGCAGCGGTTCTGGGACCAGGACTCGGCGGGGGCGACCAGGGTCGAAGGCCCACAAGGAAGACCGGACATTCGGTGACCGACCGATGACACCGTAGAGTCGGCGTGGCCGATATACTCTTTGGTACCCAAGGCACTAGCCACGGGAAGTGAGCCCGAGACCCCGCCCGGATGGCGGCGGCGCTCGGGCTTCACGCTTCTCAGGGGGAGACTCTCCGGACTTCGGTGACTATCGGCATGATCCGTCGGCGCCACTCCGTTGAGCGGGCCCAGCACCAAGCCACTACGTCCGGAAGCGCCAACAAGTGCTCCTCGTAGGACCGCTGGTGTCGATAAGCGAAACGGCCGGCTACCCCGACTTGTCGGACGAGCCGATACAACTCGTGGCGGTCGCTGCGTACCAGCGAGTCGTCCTGGTCAATGACCAACTCGATATCCTCGTCCTTGATCGCCAAGTCTTGGACCAGGGTGGCCAGACACGCTGCTCGAGCTTCTCCGTCGGTCCGGTAGTTCCGTCCGGCGTCGTAGACGATGGCCGAGATGTTCATGGACGTGAGCGCGGCGACGATCACCCGGCGCTGTCGGGTCGTCTCGTTGTGCATATGCACCCTGCGGCGGCCAGGAACGATCAAACCCCGTAGAGCCTTCCGGGTGGTCGTCGGGTCAGCCACGGTTACAGCAGCGACGACGTATCCCGCACGCTTGGTTTCGTCGACGTAGACGTAGCGGACGCTCACGGAACAATGAGGCTACCTCCGGAGATAACAAAGAGCTGACCAGGAGTTTGACCTCCTTAGATAGCAATCCTCTACTGAGCCCGCAGCCGCTGCCCACGCCCTACTTCATCCCATGCTGGACACGGTTTCCATCTGCGGAAGGCGGCGAGAGTGGCACCGTGGCGAAGTGCGCCCCGGTCAGACCGGAGCCGGCGACAAGAGGGCGTCGATCTGGCCCATCGCCAGGCTCATGCCTTCCTGCATCCCCATGCCGAGCATCGTCTCCATCTGGTCCACGTCGACGAACTGGACCACCGCCGTCATCCGGGTCCCACCGTCCACGGCCTCGAAGGTGACGGAGCCCGGCATCGGCTCGACGCCGGGCGCCGGCTCGCCGTCGTCACCGGCCAGACCGTTGGCGAACTCCAGCCGGTGCGGCTTGTCGAGTGCCTCCATCCGCCACCAGCCCCGAGGCGTCTCCCCGGCCGGCCCGGTCATGTAATAGCGAGACTCCCCGCCGACGATGAAGTCGTGACGAGTGAAGGTGGCCGGAAACGTCGGCGGCCCCCACCAGCGCTCGAGCTTGCGGGGGTCCTCCCACACCTCCCAGACCCGGGCCGGGAGCGGCGTCGAACTCGGCGACCACGGTGAGCGTCAGGGCGTCGGGGTCCTTGGTGGTGGTGATGACGGTCATGGGCTGGTTCCTTTCTCGTCGGCGAGGATGTCGGCGATCCGTGCGGCCCGCTGCCGCCACAGCTGGTCGTAGGCGTCGAGAAGGGCGGCGGCCCGGCGCAGGGTCGAGGTGTTGGCGTGGACGATCTGCTCCCGGCCCCGCCGCTGCTTGGTCACCAGCGATCGCCCGCTCGAGCACGGCCACGTGCTTCTGCACCGCGGCAAAGCTCATCTCGTAGCGGGCCGCCAGAGCCGACACCGACTGCTCCTGCCGGATGGTCCGGCCCAGGATGTCGCGCCGGGTCGTATCGGCCAGGGCCTGGAAGATGCGGTCGACCTCGTCGTCCGTGAGCTGATCTACAACCATTAGGTTGTACGTTAGCGGGGCCGCCGGACGGGCGCAAGGAGTCCGGGTACCCCGGAGTGCTCGAGGGGTTCCCTCCTAGCCGGAACCGCCGTCGGCGGAGGGTCGGGAAACGGCGAGAGCCGCGGCCCCGACGGACCGCGGCTCTCGCCCGACGACGTCCCGCCCATCGACGGGCGGGTGACCGCCCCGGCTACCCGGCTGTCGACCCCGGAGCGCCGAACTGCCCTGTGATCAGCTTCGACGGCTTCACGAAGCTGAACGACGAGAGCGGCACTGTGGCGAAGTGCGACGCTGTCGTGTACCCGTACGACGGGAACAACCCCGTCGGCACCGAGTGGGCCTTCTGCTGGGCCACGACCTGCTTGGCCATCTTGGCCGCTGTTGTCAGCGTCCCGGCCTTCCGGGCCGCGTAGACGCCCATGAGCACCGCGTCGTACTCGTAGCCGAAGAGGAGCGACGCCTTGGGCGACCCGTTCCGCTTCATGGCGTCGAGCATCGTCTGGGTGTTCTTCGGCGTCTGGCTCGGCGGCTTGTACACGCCGGCCGTCACCGTCTGGAACTTGAGGTTCTTCAACGCGGAGGTGCCGAGGTTCCCGGTCGGGGGCGGCGTGGTGATCGGCGTCGACACGCTGAAGGAGTCGTCACCGAGGACCGGCACGGTCCAGCCGATCTTCTGCAGGTCCTGCATCATGTAGCCGGCCGGCGCGCCGTAGGCGTCGGCCCACACCAGTTGCGGCTTCGACGACTGCAGGGCCGACAGTGTCGACGTGAATGTCAGCGCTGTCACCTTGTAGTTGACCGAGTCGGTCACCGTGAGCCCGTCAGCCTTGGCTTCCTTGTTCATCGACTTGCCGATCGCCGTCCCGTAGGCGTCGTTCCCGGCGAAGATGGCGACCTTCTTGGACGCCCTTCGCCTTCGTGTACGACACGAACGCCCGCACGTAGTTTGTCGTGCTCGGCGAGAGGTCGAAGTTGTACGGGAAGGCCGACGCCTTGCCGGACGTTGTCGTCGGCGCCTGGTTGAAGGTCAGTACCTTGTCCTGCTTGGCGATCGGCAGCAGCGCGGAGGACTCCGGTGATGCATTGCCGAAGATCACCATGTTCGGCTTTGTCGACCCGTTCTCCGCCGACTCGAGCTTGGTGACGGCTGTCGTCGCGGCACTGTTTGTGTTGGCCGTCTGCAGTACGACCTTGTGGCCGTTGACCCCACCCGACTTGTTGACCACTGTCACCGCCGCCTTGGCCAGCAACGTCTCGGTCTGGACGTTTGTCTTCAAATACGTTGTGCTGCTGGCGGCGATCAGCAGGACCCGGAACGGCGTACTGCTCGCTCCGGCCGTCGACACGCCGACGGCGACCCCGCTCCCCAGGGTCGCCCCCGTCACTGCAACTGCGGCTGCGGCGCAGGCCCACCGGTTCCGTCGTCGATGCATGCGCATTCCCCCTTGCATCCATTCGAGCTTGCTGAGCAAGCGCTTGGTCAGTGACATCCTACGGAAACAGAAAGTCGGCGTCCACCGATTACGGCAAATTCTTTGCGATCGAGTTACTGATCCATGTCCAATAGCACGACGTACGCCAGGAGTGCACGAGAGGAATGTGGGCCCTGAGCGGACCGCCCTTACGGGGGAATGTCGCTGTCCATGGGGTGCAGCAAGCGCTTGATCGCCACTACAGTGGCCGTCGGACGGCGGTTCGGCGGGGCCGGACGTCGGGGACCGGCGCCGGTGGGCCACGCCCGCCGAGCGGTGAGGTGGCAACAAGGGGGTGCAGCGCGGTGACCCTGATCTGGTCCGGGTTGACGGTGGGCGCCATCTACGCCTTGGTGGCGGTGGGCTACAACATCGTCTTCGTCTCGTCGGGCACGTTCAACTTCGCCAACGCCCAGCTCATCATGTTGGGCACGTTCATCGCCTACTGGGGCCTCGACGTGTTGAAGCTGAACGTCGGGATCGTCTTCGTGCTCGCCGCGGCGATCGTCGCCGCCGTCGCCGGACTGGAGGAGCGGATCGCCATCCGGCCGACCCGGGGGGTCGAGGCCCAGCTGGTCACCACCGTCGGCGCCGCCACCCTGCTGAACGGGGTGACCGCGGTGATCTGGGGCGGCAACGCCCTCCAGGTACCGTTCTTCGGCTCGTCGACCGTCAAGGACGTGCTCGGCGGTCGGGTCTTCCCGGTCCAGCTGTGGCTGATCGGGGTGGCGGTGGTCCTGACCGCGGCCCTCTGGGTGTTCAGCCGCAAGACGCTGCTCGGCACCGCGCTGCTCGCCGTCTCCGAGGACCGGGAGGCCGCCAGCCTGCGGGGCATCAACGTCCGGGCGCTCGCCCTCGGCGCCTTCTGCGTCTCCGGGGCGGTGGCCGGCGCGTTGGGACCGTTCATCGGCCCGCAGACCGACGCCGTCGCGTCGCTCGGGACGTCGCTGGCCCTGCTGGGCTTCGTCGCCCTGGCCATGGGCGGCTTCGGGTCCCTGCCGGGCGGGCTGATCGGCGGGTTCGTCATCGGCCTCATCGAGGCGTTCACCAACCGTTACCTCGGGACGCAGTACTCCAACTTGATGGTGTTCGCGGTGCTGCTCCTCATCCTGCTCTTCCGTCCCGGTGGCCTGTTCGGCACCGTGCGGGAACGGGTGGTCTGACGTGGCCACCATGCTCACCACCTGGCGGCGGTACCCCTGGGCGGCGCCGCTGCTGTGCGCCGTCGTCGTGCTGGTCCTGCCCCAACTGGGCGTCGGGGCCCGACTTCCAACGCCAGGTCATCCTGGTCGCCCTGCTCGCCCTGCTGGTCAGCGGGCTCAACCTGTCGCTCGGGTTCGCCGGCGAGCTGGCCCTCGGGCAGGTGGCCATGTACGCGGCCGGCGCCTACATCTCCGGCTACATGGGCGCCCACGGCGCCACCGACATCCTGCTCCAGCTGGTCGTGTCGGGGGCCGTCGCCGTGGTCGTCGGTCTGCTGACCGGCATCCCCGGGCTCCGGTTGGGGTCGTGGTCGCTGGCGATGACGTCGTTCTTCCTGGTGCTGCTCATCCCGGACATCTTGCAGATCTTCTCCGGGCAGACCGGGGGGTCGCTGGGCCTTACGGGGATCGCGCCGCCCACCCTGTTCGGCGCCACACTCGGCCAGGACGGGTTCTACGCCGTGGTCATCGTCGTGTCGGTGGCCTGGCTGGCGGTCATGCGCAACCTCGTGACGTCGAGGCACGGCACGGCGTTCCGGGTGCTCCGCCAGTCACCGGTGCTGGCATCGTCACTGGGCATCTCGGTGTACCGGATGAAGCTGACCGCCTACGCCGTCGGCGCCCTGCCGGCCGGGTTGGCCGGCTGCTTCTTCGCCAACCTCGACCATTTCCTCACACCGAAGTCGTTCGGGTTCACCCTGGCGATCACCATCCTGGCGGCCTCCATCCTCGGTGGGTCGATGTCGGTCTACGGGGCGGTCGTCGGGGCGGTGATCCTCCAGGTGATCCCGGAGCAGTTCACAGCGTTCAACACATACGCCCTCATCATCTTCGGCGTCTTCCTCATCGTCGGCGGGGTGCTCCTCGGCGGCGGCATCGCCGGCCTCTGCCGCCGGGGGGTCCGCCTGCTCGATCACCGGGTCGTCGGTCCGGCGGCGCCGCCCGCCGACGGGGCCGTCGACCTGCCGGCCATCCCCGGCCAGTCGCTGTCGGTGGACGGTCTCGGGAAGTCGTTCGGCGGCCTCCGGGCCCTGGATGGCGTGACCCTGACCGCGCTCCAGGGGAAGGTGACGGCCATCATCGGACCCAACGGGTCGGGCAAGACCACCCTGTTGAACGTCGTCTGCGGCTACTACCGGCTGGACGAGGGGTCCATCGTCATCGGGGGCGACCCCCGGCCGAGGAAGGAGCCACCGCACCGGGTGGCCCGGGCGGGGGTGGCCCGGACGTTCCAGACGGCCAACATCCCCGAGGGCGTCTCGGTCGCCGAAGCGGTCCGGTCCGGCCGGTACACGACCGACCGGTCGTCGATGCTCTCGGCGGTCCTCCGCCTGCCGGTCGCCTACCGGGTGAAGCGCCGCGACGACGAGGCCGCGGCGGCGGTCATGGCCCAGGTGGGCATCGCCCACCTGGCCAACCAGGAAGCGGCGGCCCTGCCGCTCGGCACCCGGCGGCTGCTCGAGGTGGCGCGGTCGCTGGTCCGCAACCCCGGGGTCCTGCTGCTCGACGAGGCCGCCTCCGGACTCGACGAGAACGAAGTGGAGCAGCTGGCCGTCCTCATCCGCAAGATCCGCGACGCCGGTGGCACCGTCATCCTGGTCGAGCACAACTTCCGGCTCGTCCTGTCGCTGGCCGACGAGATCTACGTGCTCGCCGAGGGCCAGGTCATCGCCTCGGGCCCCCCGGCCGAGATCGAGTCCCACCCGAGGGTGCTCGAGGAGTACCTCGGCGTCGAGGCCCCCGTGGCCGCCGAGCTGCTCGACGAGGCCGCCGCACCACCGGCCGCCACCGGCGAGGTGGAACCATGAGCGACGGCACGGCGCCCCTCTTGACCGTGAGCCATCTCGCGACCGGCTACGGCGACCTCCGCGTCATCTGGGACGTCAGCGTCACCGTCGCCCCCGGCGAGCTGACCGCCCTGCTCGGCCGCAACGGCGCCGGCAAGACCACCGTGCTGCGCGCCGTCGCCGGCCTGAACAAGGTCCAGGGCGGCTCGATCACGTTCAAGGGGCAGGACATCAGCCACCTGCCCGTCCACCGGCGCATCCGGGCCGGCATCGGGATGGTCCAGGAGAACAAGCGGATCTTCCGCCGCCGGACGATCGAGGAGAACCTGCTCCTCGGCGGCTACACCCTGAAGGCCCGCGGCAAGAAGCTCCGGGCCGAGCTCGACCGCATCTACGAGCTCTTCCCCGTCCTCGGCCAGCGGTCGTCGACCCTGGCCGGCGCCCTTTCGGGCGGTCAGCAGCAGATGCTCGCCATCGGCCAGGCCCTCATGCCGCGCCCGTCGCTGTTGATGCTCGACGAGCCTTCCGCCGGCCTCGCCCCCGCGATCGTCGCCGAGGTCATGGACACCGTCGCCGTCCTGAAGCAGACCAACCTCGGCATCCTCCTCGTCGAGCAGGCCGTCGAGGCCGCCATGCGCGTCGCCGACCACGTGACCGTCCTCGACGTCGGCAAGGTCGTCATGGACGGCCCGGCCCGCGCCATCGACGACCTCTCCGTGATCAGGGACGCCTACTTCGGCCACACTGCCGGGAGTGGCGACACCGGCGGGAGCGACGCGGCCGACGGCGAGGGGGGGAGCGGAGCGACCCCGGGCGCAACGCCCCGGCCGACGGGGAGGGGTAGCTCGGAGCGGTCAACTGGCCTTTGTCAGGGGCTCGATGCCCTCCAGGGTGGTGCCCAGGCGGTCCTTCTCAACCTCCAGGTCGTAGTGCGCCTGGAGGTTCATCCAGAACCCGTCGCTCATCTGGAAGTAGCGGGACAGGCGGAGCGCCGTATCGGCGCTGATCCGCCGGGTCCCGTGGACGATCTCGTTGATGCGGCGAGCGGGCACGCCGATCGCCTGGGCCAGCCGGTACTGGCTGATGCCGAGCGGCTCCAAGAAGTCCTCCTGCAGCATCTCGCCCGGGTGCACGGGTGCCATGAACGGTGCTTCGGTTCGTGCCATGCGTCCTCCTCAGTGGTAGTCGACGAGCTCGACGTCTGCCGGCCCGGTGACGCTCCAACGGAAGCAGATCCGGTACTGGTCGTTGACCCGGATGCTGTACTGCCCGGACCGCGAGCCCTTCAACTTCTCCAGTTGATTCCCCGGTGGCACCGCCAGATCTCCGACTCTCTCCGCCGCATTGAGATAGGCCAGCCTCCGCCACGCCATCCGCTGTACGTCGGGACCGAACTTGCGGCTCCGACGGCGCTCCCAAACGCTCCGGGTCGCCGCATCTCGGAACGACCCTTCCGTCAACACCACCCCAATAATAACGTACAGCGTTAATAACGTCAAACGTTACGCGCATCATTCCGATAGTCAGCCCTGCCGTCCCCCGAACCCCGTTCTGCCGTCGGCCGCATACGCCGTCAGGCGTTGGATGCGGTTAGGGCGAGATCAGTCGGTAGCCAGCAGCCCCGGCAGTGACGCGGCCAGCCCGTCAACCGTCCAGTCCCCGTCCTCGCGGATCGTCGCGCCGTAGTGCCAGCCGACGAAGTGCCGGATCTCCCCACCGCGGGCGTAGAACGTCTGCCCCGTCGCCGCGCAGTCCTCCGCGAGCAGCCACGCGACGAGCGGCGCCACGTGCGCCGGGTGGTAGACGTCGAACGTGCCCGCGTCGCTCGGCGCGGCGACCATCTCCTTCAGCGCCGGGACGTCCTCGGTCATCCGCGTCCGGGCGACCGGCGTGATCGCGTTGACCCGCACGCCGTAACGACCGAGCTCCCCCGCGAGGATGATCGACAGCGACGCGATGCCGGCCTTCGCGGCCCCGTAGTTGCTCTGCCCCGCCTGGCCCAACAGCCCCGACGTCGACGAGACGTTCACCATCGACGCGGCCACCGGCTCCCTCGCCTTCGCCCGGTCACGCCAGTACCCCGCCAGCGTCCGCGCCGCGCAGAACGTCGACTTCAACTGGCCCTCGACGACGTCGTCCCACTCTTCTTCGCTCATGTTGACGAACATCCGGTCGCGGAGGATCCCCGCGTTGTTCACCAAGCCGTGCACCACGCCGAACGCGTCGACCGCCGCGTCGAGCAGCGCCTGCGCACCGGCCAGCGTCCGGACGTCGTCCGTCCGGGCCAACGCCGAGCCGCCCGCCTCGCCGATCTCCTCCGCCACCGACGCGGCCAGCGACGGGTCCGCCCCCGAGCCGTCCGGCCCACAGCCGACGTCGTCGACGACGACCTGCGCTCCTTCGGCCGCCGCGAGCAACGCGTACTCGCGGCCCAGCCCACGGCCGGCGCCGGTGACGATCACCACCCGACCGCTCAGCGAACCCATCGCACGCCTCCTCCCCCACCCTTCCTTGAACCGGCTCCCCGCCCTGCCCTCAATTATATCAAGCGCTTGGTTGGTTTTCTGCGGATCGACCGCCGCCGGACCGGCGGCCTGGGTCACTGGGTCCGGTCGCTGGTCCGGTCGCTGGTCCGGGTGGCGGTAGGAAGCCGGCAGGCGCCGACCGTGTGTCTCCCGCGCCGACGATCCGGCGCGACCGCGAGATCGAACGACCGCGGCTCGCTACCGGACGGCCGGCGTGGCGCGTCGGCGCGAGCGGTGAACGCCCCGGGAGATCAGCCGCGACGCGAGGCTGGCCGGGCCGCGAAGCCCTGCAGGAAGATGTTCGCCGCGTCGTCCGCGAACCGTGTGACCGAGTAGCCCGGGCGAACCCGGTACCAACGGACGGAGAGCCAGACCGAGTCGCGCAGCAGCCGATAGAAGACGCGAGGGTCGACGTCCGACCGGAAGTCGCCGGTCGCGACGCCGGCACTGATCACGTCCAACCACGCCTTCTGCACCTCGCCGGCGATCGTTTTCACGTACTCGAAGTGCGGGAGCGTCTGCAGGTAGCCGTAGTCGCCCTGGTAGATCTCCGCGGCGTGCGGATGCCGGTTGACCGCCTCGAGCGACGTCCGGATGAGGCTCCGCAGCTGCTCCGCCGGCGACCCCTTCTCGCTCAACGCCGCCATGTAGCTCTTCTGCAGATCCTCGAAGTAGTCCGTGAGGATCTCCTCGACGATGTGCTGCTTCGACTTGAAGTGGTGGTACAGGCTGCCCGAGAGGATGCCGACCGCGTCGGCGATCTCCCGGACCGTCGTCGCCGCCACCCCCTTCGCGGCGAACAGCTCGGCGGCCGCGTCACGGATGACCTCCCGGCGGTCCGGCGAACCAACCACGTCGCTCACGGCCTTCTCCCTCCCGCCGAGCCCACCTCGACGACCAGCACCGGCTGCCTGTTCGAGACCGGACGCCGCCGTCATCTCGGTATCCCCGAGCAAGCATTTGCTACAATACTGCACCTGCTCGCCGACGCCGAGCGACCACGCACCATGCCCGACAAGACGATGACCGAAGCCGACGTGATCGGCGAGCTCCGCTCCGGGATGACCATCGGTATCGGCGGTTGGGGATCACGCCGGAAGCCCATGTCGTTGGTCCGGGCCATGCTCCACTCCGATCTGCACGATCTCACCGTCGTCACGTATGGAGGCCCGGACGCTGGTCTGCTGCTCGCTGCCGGCAAGGTAAAACGCCTAGTATATGGCTTCGTCTCCCTCGATTCCATCCCGCTCGAGCCCCATTTCCGGGCCGCCCGGCAGGCTGGCACCGTCGACGCGGTCGAGTACGACGAGGGCATGTTCCAGTGGGGCCTCTACGCGGCGTCGCTCCGCCTCCCGTTCCTGCCGACCCGCGCCGGCCTCGGCTCCGACGTCCTCACCGTCAACCCCGGACTGCGGACCGTCCGCTCGCCGTACGACGACCGTGAAGAGCTGCTCGCCATGCCCGCCCTCCGGCTCGACGCCGCGCTCGTCCATCTGAACCGCGCCGACCGGTTCGGCGCGGCGACGTACCTCGGCCCCGACGTCTACTTCGATGACGTCTTCTGCGCGGCCGCCGACCGCGCCTACCTCTCCTGCGAGAAGATCGTCCCCACCGACGAGCTCTCCGACGGCGTGCCGCTGCAGGCCATGCGCATCCACCGCTGGATGGTGCACGGCGTCGTCGAAGCGCCCCGCGGCGCCCACTTCACCTCCTGCGAGCCCGACTACGGGCGCGACGAAGCCTTCCAGCGCGCCTACGCCGACGCGGCCGCCGACCCCGAGCAGTGGGCCGCGTTCACCGACCGCTTCCTCGCCGGCGACGAGGCCGCCTACCACGCCGCGGTCGACGACTTCCGGGCCGGCCTCGATCCCGACGACCCGCTGCCGACGATGGTCCGTTGATGGCCGTCCGGTCCGTTGATCGCGGTTCGCTGGGTGGTCCGCTGATGACGGTGGTTGGCTGATGGTGGTGGTCCGCTGATGGCCGACGTCTCCCGAGCCGACGTCTGCGTCGTCGCCTGCGCGGACGCCTGGCGCGGTGACGGCGAGCTGCTCGCCTCGCCGATCGGCCCGATCCCGGCCATGGCCGCCCGGCTGGCCCGCGCCGTCTTCGAGCCGGACCTCCTGCTGATCGACGGCGAGGCCACCCTCGTCCGCGGCACCTGGGCCGTCGGCACCGCGCCCACCGGGCCGGCCGAGGGCTGGCTCCCCTACCGCGCCGTCTTCGACCTCGTCTGGCGCGGCCGGCGGCACATCATGATGGGCCCGAGCCAGATCGACCGGTACGGCAACGCCAACATCTCCTGCATCGGCGACTTCGCCAAGCCCAAGGTGCAGCTGCTCGGCGTGCGCGGCGCCCCCGGCAACACCGTCAACCATCCCGTCAGCTACTGGGTGCCGAAGCACTCGTCGCGCGTCTTCGTCGACCGCGTCGACATGGTCTCCGGCGTCGGCTACGACCGAGCCGCCGACTCGCCGGCCGCCGGCCGCTACCTCGATCTGCGCCGCGTCGTCAGCAACCTCGGCGTCTTCGACTTCGGCGGCCCCGACCACCGCCTGCGCATCGTCTCCGTCCACCCCGGCGTCACCGTCGACGACATCGCCGCGGCCACCGGCTTCGAGCTCGCCGTCGCCGACGACCTGACCGAGAGCCGCGGGCCGACCGCCGAAGAGCTCGACGTCCTCGACACCGTGATCGACCCCGACGGGACGCGGCACCAACAGATCGCGTCGTGATCGGCGATCGTAGGACCGGCATGACCGAACCGACCGCCGGCCCCACGCCCGGCGCCCCGGAAGGCCCCGTACCCGGCGCGCCCGAGAGCACAGCCCCCGTCAGCTTCGGCTTCGCGCCCGGCGCGCTCGCCGTCGTCACCGGCGCCGGCAGTGGCATCGGCCGGGCGACCGCGCTCCTCGGCGCGGCGGCCGGCCTCGACGTCGCGTCGTGGGACCTCGACCCCGGCTCCGCCGAGCGCACCGCCGCCGAGATCGCCGACGCCGGTGGACAGGCGACCTGGGCGCAGGTCGACGTCACCGACCCCGCCGCGGTGGCCACCGGCTTCGACCGTCTCGAGCGCTCGGCGCGGTACCTCGTCAACAACGCCGGCCCCGCCAGCGCGGCGGCCAGCCCCTTCGCCGACGGGCTCGTGAACGGCGCCGGCAGCATGGAGCTCGTCACCCGGACGTGGCTCGACACCGAGCTGCCGGCCGGCGCGTCGCTCGTCAACGTCGCCTCCGTCGCCGGCAACGTGATCGGTGCCGAGCCCGACTGGTACGCGGCCACCAAGGCCGCCGTCACCGGCTACACCCGGCATCTCGCCGTCCACCGCGCCGACCGGATCCGGGCCAACGCGGTCGCCCCCGGCATGGTCGCCACCCCCCGGTCCGCCGGCTTCGCCGACAGCGAACCGCTCGTCCGGGCCCTCGCCCGCAACCCGCTCGGTCGGATGGCCGAGGCCGACGAGATCGCCTGGACGATCCTCTTCCTCCTCTCCCCCTTGGCCAGCTACGTCAACGGCGTACTGCTCGTCGTCGACGGCGGCTGGACCGTCGCTCCCTGAACCGCCCGCCACGGTGGCAACGCACAGCCACGTCGGCGCCATTGCCGAAGCGACGGTGATGTGTACCCAACGCCTATGTTGGGTACAATGGCTCCATGGCAGTTCCCCGCAAGAAG